>CAVRER010000026.1:0-676525 GCA_963720085.1 uncultured Actinomycetota bacterium | reverse complement strand
TAATTCGATGCAACGCGAAGAACCTTACCTGGGTTTGACATGCACAGGACGGTCGTAGAGATACGGCTTCCCTTGTGGTCTGTGTGCAGGTGGTGCATGGCTGTCGTCAGCTCGTGTCGTGAGATGTTGGGTTAAGTCCCGCAACGAGCGCAACCCTTGTCTCATGTTGCCAGCGCGTTATGGCGGGGACTCGTGAGAGACTGCCGGGGTCAACTCGGAGGAAGGTGGGGATGACGTCAAGTCATCATGCCCCTTATGTCCAGGGCTTCACACATGCTACAATGGCCGGTACAAAGGGCTGCGATGCCGTGAGGTTAAGCGAATCCTTTAAAGCCGGTCTCAGTTCGGATCGGGGTCTGCAACTCGACCCCGTGAAGTCGGAGTCGCTAGTAATCGCAGATCAGCAACGCTGCGGTGAATACGTTCCCGGGCCTTGTACACACCGCCCGTCACGTCATGAAAGTCGGTAACACCCGAAGCCAGTGGCCTAACCCTTGTGGGGGGAGCTGTCGAAGGTGGGATCGGCGATTGGGACGAAGTCGTAACAAGGTAGCCGTACCGGAAGGTGCGGCTGGATCACCTCCTTTCTAAGGAGCACCACGAAAAACGCCCCGCATCGGGTGGGGTGTGAGCCGTGAGGAGCCTGTCGTCTGTAGTGGGCGCGGGCTGGGTGCACAACAACGAATGTCTTCTTTGGTGAAGAGCGGAATCGCCGGCACACTATTGGGCCCTGAGGCAACACCTGGGTTTGTTGACCGGCGTTGTCGCTCCATCTTGGTGGTGGGGTGTGGTGTTTGATTTGTGGATAGTGGTTGCGAGCATCTAGGTGGATGTGCCGCCGTTGGTGGTGGTGTGTCCATTCGAAAATGTGTAATTTTTGTTCTTTGGTTTTTGTGTTTGTAAGTGTTTAAGGGCGCATGGTGGATGCCTTGGCATCGAGAGCCGATGAAGGACGTGGGAGGCTGCGATATGCCTCGGGGAGCTGTCAACCGAGCGTGGATCCGAGGATGTCCGAATGGGGAAACCCGGCACGAGTGATGTCGTGTCACCCATTGGTGAATGTATAGCCGGTGGGAGGGAACGCGGGGAAGTGAAACATCTCAGTACCCGTAGGAGAAGAAAACAAAAGTGATTCCGCTAGTAGTGGCGAGCGAACGCGGAGGATGGCTAAACCGCAGGCATGTGATACCCGGCGGGGGTTGTGTGTGCGGTGTTGTGGGGTCTGTGTTTCCTGGTCCGCCGGCCAGGGCAGCAGTGAGAAAGCAGTGTGTTAGTCGAAGTGGCCTGGGATGGTCTGCCGTAGACGGTGAGAGCCCGGTAGGTGAAAACATGCTGTCTGTTGTGCGCAGTGTCCCCGAGTAGCAGCGGGCCCGTGGAATCTGCTGTGAATCTGCCGGGACCACCCGGTAAGCCTGAATACTTCTCGATGACCGATAGCGGATTAGTACCGTGAGGGAATGGTGAAAAGTACCCCGGGAGGGGAGTGAAAGAGTACCTGAAACCGTGTGCCTACAAGCCGTCAGAGTCCTCTCCTTGTGGGTGGGGTGATGGCGTGCCTTTTGAAGAATGAGCCTGCGAGTCAGGGACATGTCGCGAGGTTAACCCGGGTGGGGTAGCCGCAGCGAAAGCGAGTCTGAATAGGGCGTATCCCCCGTGCGGGGGTGTAGTGGTGTGTTCTGGACCCGAAGCGGAGTGATCTACCCATGGCCAGGGTGAAGCGCGGGTAAGACCGCGTGGAGGCCCGAACCCACTTAGGTTGAAGACTGAGGGGATGAGTTGTGGGTAGGGGTGAAAGGCCAATCAAACTCCGTGATAGCTGGTTCTCCCCGAAATGCATTTAGGTGCAGCGTTGCATGGTTCTTGCCGGAGGTAGAGCTACTGGATGGCCGATGGGCCCTACTAGGTTACTGACGTCAGCCAAACTCCGAATGCCGGTAAGTCAACAGTGTGGCAGTGAGACGGCGGGGGATAAGCTCCGTGCGTCGAAAGGGAAACAGCCCAGATCGCCGGCTAAGGCCCCTAAGCGTGTGCTAAGTGGGAAAGGATGTGCAGTCGCATAGACAACCAGGAGGTTGGCTTAGAAGCAGCCACCCTTGAAAGAGTGCGTAATAGCTCACTGGTCAAGTGATTGTGCGCCGATAATGTAGCGGGGCTCAAGCACACCGCCGAAGCCGCGGCAACACGTAAGTGTTGGGTAGGGGAGCGTCCTCTCACCGGTGAAGCCACCTAGTGATGGTGTGGTGGAGGTGTGGGGAGTGAGAATGCAGGCATGAGTAGCGATAAGGCAAGTGAGAACCTTGCCCGCCGAAAGACCAAGGGTTCCTGGGCCAGGCCAGTCCGCCCAGGGTGAGTCGGGACCTAAGGCGAGGCCGACAGGCGTAGTCGATGGACAACGGGTTGATATTCCCGTACCCGTGTGTGCGCGCCCGTGATGAATCAATTCTGCTAACCGCCCAAATGGTGGTTGATCAATCCCCTTCGGGGGTGCGACGATCACCGGCTGCGTGGGACCCGGATTGGTAGTAGTCAAGCGATGGGGTGACGCAGGAAGGTAGCCGTACCAGTCAGTGGTAATACTGGGGCAAGCCCGTAGGACGAGATCTAGGCAAATCCGGGTCTCATATGTCTAAGGGGTGATGCATAGCCGGATGAGGTGAATTCGGTGATCCTATGCTGCCAAGAAAAGCCTCTAGCGAGCACACACACGGCCCGTACCCCAAACCGACACAGGTGGTCAGGTAGAGAATACCGAGGCGTACGAGAGAACTATGGTTAAGGAACTCGGCAAAATGCCCCCGTAACTTCGGGAGAAGGGGGGCCCCCACACCGTCATGGCCTTCGCGGCCGGCAGCGGGAGGGGGTCGCAGAAACCAGTGAGAAGCGACTGTTTACTAAAAACACAGGTCCGTGCGAAGTCGCAAGACGAGGTATACGGACTGACGCCTGCCCGGTGCTGGAAGGTTAAGAGGACCCGTTAACCCTTTCGGGGGTGAAGCGGAGAATTTAAGCCCCAGTAAACGGCGGTGGTAACTATAACCATCCTAAGGTAGCGAAATTCCTTGTCGGGTAAGTTCCGACCTGCACGAATGGCGTAACGACTTCTCAACTGTCTCAACCATAGACTCGGCGAAATTGCACTACGAGTAAAGATGCTCGTTACGCGCGGCAGGACGAAAAGACCCCGGGACCTTCACTACAACTTGGTATTGATGTTCGGTACGGTTTGTGTAGGATAGGTGGGAGACTGTGAAACAATAACGCCAGTTATTGCGGAGTCATTGTTGAAATACCACTCTGATCGTATTGGACCTCTAACCTCGAACCGTATATCCGGTTCAGGAACAGTGCCTGGCGGGTAGTTTAACTGGGGCGGTTGCCTCCTAAAATGTAACGGAGGCGCCCAAAGGTTCCCTCAACCTGGACGGCAATCAGGTGGCGAGTGCAAGTGCACAAGGGAGCTTGACTGCAAGACCTACACGTCAAGCAGGGACGAAAGTCGGGACTAGTGATCCGGCACCCCCGAGTGGAAGGGGTGTCGCTCAACGGATAAAAGGTACCCCGGGGATAACAGGCTGATCTTCCCCAAGAGTCCATATCGACGGGATGGTTTGGCACCTCGATGTCGGCTCGTCGCATCCTGGGGCTGGAGCAGGTCCCAAGGGTTGGGCTGTTCGCCCATTAAAGCGGCACGCGAGCTGGGTTTAGAACGTCGTGAGACAGTTCGGTCTCTATCCGCCGCGCGCGTCAGAAGCTTGAGGAAACCTGTCCCTAGTACGAGAGGACCGGGACGGACGAACCTCTGGTCCACCAGTTGTCCCACCAGGGGCACCGCTGGATAGCCACGTTCGGACAGGATAACCGCTGAAAGCATCTAAGCGGGAAACCCCCTCCAAGACCAGGCTTCTCACCCATCAAGTGGGATAAGGCCCCCCGCAGACCACGGGATCAATAGACCAGACCTACACACCCCGCAAGGGGCGCAGGGAACTGGCACTAACCGGCCGAAAACTTACACACACACCGCAACCACAAATCCACAGCCACAACCCCACCCCACCACCAAAACACACCTGAATAACAACATAAATTAAATAGAGTTACGGCGGCCACAGCGACAGGGAAACGCCCGGACCCATCCCGAACCCGGAAGCTAAGCCTGCCAGCGCCGATGATACTACCCAACCCGGGTGGAAAAGTAGGACACCGCCGAACACACACAAAAGGGCACCCCACAAAGGTGCCCTTTTTTACACCAACACGCACTAATCGAACAATCAGAATTTCGGTCGAATTCTACTTCGTTCGCGCTAATGCTGTTACGCGATTGAGCGCCACAGGATTTTGATCACCGGCCGCACGCGCCCGCCAGAACGGCGATCAATGCCATGGCAGCTGCCCGGTCGACGACAGTGTGATCGTGCCACGGCGTCCGAGCGCCGCGTCCAAATCACGGCTGGCTTGCTGAGCGATCTGGTCTTCTTTGGTCGTGAGCTCGGTGCTGGGTTGGCTGGTGTGCGACCGGACCTTCTCTCCCGTCGCCTGTAGCTCCCGTTGGGCGCGGTCCGTGAACCCGCCCAGGCCCATACTGGCTCTTCAATTTTAAACGGGCAGTTGTGATTTCGCTCTCATAGGGCGTGTCGTTGCATGGGGAGGCCCTTGGTCTTCCGAAGTCTGAAGTTTGCGGATTTCAGGCGGAGGGAAGGAACCAAGGGCCGTGTCTGACGGTACGACATTGTTGTTCGGGTTGCCAGGAGTAAGGGTTGAGCGTGTCGAGCGGCGCAGTGGCCGGACCCGGGTGGTGCACGTGGTCACCGCCGACGAAGCCGCGGCGGCATGCCCGGGGTGCGGGGTGGTCTCCACCTCGGTGAAGGAGCACGTGAGGACCTCGCCGAAAGATATCCCTTACGGTCACGACGACATCGAGGTGTACTGGCACAAGACCCGCTGGCGCTGCCGGGAGGACTACTGCGAGAAGTCCTCGTTCACCGAGGCCATTGCGCAGCTGCCGGCGCGGGCGCGCACCACCGGGCGGTTGCGCACCCAGATCGGCGCGGCGATCGGCGATGCCGGCCGTGCGGTGTCTGAGGTCGCCGCCACCCACCGCGTGTCGTGGCCGACCGCGCACCGCGCCTTCGTCGCCCACGCCGAGGTGCTGCTGGCCGAACCCGAGCCGGTGGCAGTACTCGGCATCGACGAGACCCGCCGCGGCAAGCCGCGATGGGAATGCTGCCCGGTGACGCTGCGGTGGGTACGGGTCGACCCGTGGGACACCGGGTTCGTCGATTTGACCGGCGATCAGGGCCTGCTGGGGCAACGTGAGGGCCGCACCGGTGCGGCGGTGATCGACTGGCTATCCGAGCGAACCCCAGCCTTCCGCGCGGGCATCGAGTTCGTGGCGATCGACCCGGCCGCGGTCTACGCCACCGCGATCCGCACGCCGGGGTTGTTGCCGAATGCCACGATTGTGGTCGATCACTTCCACCTGGTGAAGTTAGCCAACGACGCCCTGACCAAGGTGCGCCGCCGGGTCACCTGGGATCTGCGCGATCGTCGCGGCCGCAAAACCGACCCGGAATGGGCCAACCGCCGCCGACTGCTATGTGCGCGGGAACGGTTGTCGGACAAAAGCTTTGCCAAGATGTGGACCGCCATTGTGGCTGAGGACGACACCGGCCAGATCCTGTCGGCGTGGATCGCCAAGGAAGAACTACGCACCCTGCTGTCTTCCGTCCGCACCGGCGGCGACCCACACCTGACGCGGCATCGGCTGCACCGCTTCCTGACCTGGTGCATCGACTCCCAGATCCCCGAGCTGCTCACCCTGGCTACCACCGTCGACACCTGGTGGCCCGAGATCAACGCCTTCATCGCCACCGGGATCACCAACGCCCGCACCGAGGGCTACAACCGGCTGGTCAAGCAGATCAAACGCGTCGCCTGCGGATTCCGAAATCGAGACAACTCAGCCCGCCGGATACGATTCCACTGCACCCGCAAACAGCGGGCCGCAACCCAGACATCATGCTGATTGCCCGGTCAAAATCGAAGAGCCCCCATACTGGCGTTCATGCAATCTCTCGTCACTTCGCCATCGCCGCAGACAGATACTCGCCTGCGCATGGGCGCGTTGAAGGACGAGCTCATCCCGGCGATCCGGGCGCAAGCCGAACGTGGCACGGCGTGAGCGACCAATCGATTCGAATCTGTTGAACCACCGATGATTCGTCAAGGAGGCGTCGTGGAGTTCCTTGTCACCATGACAACGCACGTCCCCACGGGCACGTCCGAGGACACTGTGTCCGAGGTGCGCCAGCGAGAGGCCGCCCATTCTGATCAGCTGGCCCAACGCGGAAGCCTGCACCGTTTGTGGCGACCCCCGTTGAATCCCGGCGAGTGGCGCACGCTGGGTCTCTTCACGGCCGACGACGCCCGCGCACTCGAGGAGGTTCTCGCCTCGATGCCGCTGCGGATATGGCGCACTGACGAAGTCCTGCCTCTCTCGCCGCACCCGAACGACCCCGCACTGCCCGGCGTGGGACAAGGTCATGAATTCCTCATCGCCATGACCATTGCCGTCCCGGACGGGACGCCATCCAGCGTCGTCGTGGAGACACAGAACCGCGAAGCGCAGCGTGCTCGCGAACTTTCCAGCCGAGGCCACCTGCGACGGCTCTGGGCGTTACCCGCAGAAGACCCCGTCCGACGAACTCTTGGCTTATGGAGTGCCCGCGACGGCGACGAACTCGACAACATCTTAAAGTCGCTGCCGCTCTACCCTTGGATGGCTGTCACGACCACTGAACTGTCGTCCCATCCCAGCGACCCGGCCGCGGGGAACTGACACCGTGTACGGCGCCTCCCACGTTCACTGGCCCAGTCGTGTCATGTGCGAGAACCCGGTATCCAACGGCGGTCGTCAAACCCGTTGCGATGCAAGGGCCGTGATGGCTGTGCAGTACTCGCGAGAAACCGATGTCCTGGCCGAGCGCGCACAGTTCAAACACCCAAACCCCAAATTGGGAAACCAGAATTCCGGTCGAATTCTGACGGGCATTGGTCGGACCGTCAGCGGCCGAGAATGACCATGAGCAATTGGCGCAGCCAGGCGCGGGCGCCGGGCAGATTCCCGTCGAGGATCAGCTGGGTGGCGACTCCGTCGTAGGCGGCGACGACGGCCCGGGCGGTGTCCGCGGTGCTGCCCAGTGCCGGGTGAGTGTCGTCGGAGGCGGCGAGGCGTTGCTCGACCGCGGCGCGGAGTTGATCGCGGTGGGTAGCCAGGCGTTCGGCGACTTCGGGGTGACGCGCGGCGTGCATCAAGAAGTCGGTCTTGACCAATAACCAGTCACGATCGAGCAGCAGCGTTTGCGAGATCCGATCGAGGGTGCCGGTCCAGTCTGCGGGTTCGGCCGGAGCTGTCATGGCGGTGGTGAGTTGGTCGGCGATCAGCGTGGCGCGCTCGTCATAGAGGGTGAAGAACAGCTCTTCGAGGCTGGCGAATTGCGAGTAAAACGCGCCCCGCGTGTAGCCGGCTTCGGCGCAGACATCCTCGATGCGGGCGTGCCCGAATCCCTTGTCGGCGAATACCCGGAAGGCGGCGTCGAGAAGCCGCGCCCGGGTCTCGGCGCGACGCTTGGTCACCCGCGGCGGCTTGGCCGATGTCATCTGCATCACCTTACGATACATTAAAGTATCCGATGCAGTAAAGTATCAGATACGTAAACGGATGCAGGAAGGGAGCGACCGGTGAACGCTGATGTCATTGTGATCGGCGGTGGGTTGGCCGGACTGGTCGCCACCCGCGAGTTGACCCGCCGCTGCAAGAAAGTCGCGGTCGTCGATCAGGAGAACGCCGCCAACCTGGGCGGTCAGGCCTTTTGGTCGTTCGGCGGGATCTTCCTCGTCGACAGCCCCGAGCAGCGCCGCATGCGCGTCAAGGACTCGTTTGACCTCGCCTGGAGCGACTGGTCGGGCAGCGCAGCCTTCGACCGCCTCGACGACGAAGACAGCTGGGCGGCCAAATGGGCCCGGGCCTACGTCGAGTTCGCCGCCGGCGACAAACGCGCGTACCTCACCGAGCACGGCATGACGTTTTTGCCGACCGTCGGGTGGGCCGAACGCGGCGATCTACGCGCCACCGGTCACGGCAATTCCGTGCCCCGTTTCCACGTCACCTGGGGCACCGGCACCGGCGTCGTCGAACCGTTCGTCAACGCCGCGCTGGCCGCCGCCGGGCGCGGGCTGGTGAGCTTTCACCACCGCCACCGCGTCGACGAGCTGGTGTTCACCGACGGCGCAGTAACCGGAGTCCGTGGCGTGGTGCTCGCCCCCGACGATGCTCCCCGTGGGGCACCGTCCAACCGCGACGTGGTCGGTGAGTTCGAACTGAGCGCCCAGGCCGTCATCATCGCCTCCGGCGGTATCGGGGCCAACCACGAAATGGTGCGCCGTTATTGGCCGCACCGCATGGGCACCCCACCGCAGTCAACGATCACCGGCGTGCCGGCCTACGTCGACGGCCGCATGCTCGACATCGCCGCCGACGCCGGGGTGCGGCTGGTCAACCGGGACCGGATGTGGCACTACACCGAGGGCATTCAGAACTGGAACCCCATTTGGCCCAGCCATGCGATCCGGATCCTGCCCGGCCCGTCCTCCATGTGGTTCGACGCGATCGGCCGGCGTCTGCCTGAACCGTACTTGCCCGGGTACGACACCCTGGGCACACTGCGCTACCTGCGAACCGACCCCGCCATCGCCGGCTACGACCACTCCTGGTTCATCCTCACCCAGAAGATCATCGAAAAAGAGTTCGCGCTGTCCGGTTCCGAGCAGAACCCCGACATCACCAGCAAGAGCCGCACAGCGTTCCTGCGTGAGCGGCTGCTGAACCGCTCGGCCCCAGGCCCGGTCGAGGCATTCAAACGCCACGGCGCCGACTTCGTCGTCGCCGACGACCTCGAATCGCTGGTGGCGAAGATGAACTCCCTCACCGATGAACCGCTGCTGGATCCCACAAGCATCCGTGGTCAGATCGAGGCCCGGGACTTGCAGATGGCCAACCCGTACGCCAAAGACGCTCAAGTGCAAGGCATCCGCAATGCCCGCCGCTACCTCGGCGACCGGATCGGGCGCGTCGCGGCACCACATCGCATCCTCGACCCCGCCGCCGGTCCGCTCATCGGCGTCAAACTGCACATCCTGACGCGAAAAACGTTGGGCGGCATCCAGACCGACTTGTCCTCGCGCGCGTTCGGAAGCAACGGCCAACCTATCCCCGGACTTTATGCGGTCGGCGAAGCCGCCGGGTTCGGCGGCGGCGGCGTTCACGGCTACAACGCGCTCGAAGGCACCTTCCTCGGCGGCTGCATCTTCTCCGGCCGCGCCGCCGGACGAGCCGCAGCGGAAGCCCTTTAACGACAAGGCCACTGAGAGCAACTCAGCGACGGGAACTACGAGTTAGCCGGGGAATGCGCAGCCCGTATCCTTTGATACGACGATGCCAAAGTGGTTCGGGATGAAGGGTACGAGTGGTCGAGGACACGCGGGGTGGCAACGGTAAACCGCGACCGAGGCGGGCGCCGCGGTCCCAAGGACCAACTTCGGGCCCGGGACGCGCGCGCAGACCGCAGCCCCAGCGTCCGTCCACCAACGATGACAGCGCGGCCCCACCGATCCCGTCTGATATCGAAGCAAAGCAACTGGCACCCGAGATCCGCCGCGACCTCAGCACTTTGGATCGGGCCACCGCCGACGCAGTGGCCCGCCACCTGGTCGCCGCCGGCGAGCTGATCGACGACGACCCCGAAGCCGCGCTGAGCCACGCGCGGGCCGCCCGGGCCCGCTCTGGCCGTATCGCCGCCGTCCGGGAAGCCGTCGGGATCGCGGCCTACCACTGTGGCGACTGGGCGCAGGCGCTCGCCGAACTGCGCGCGGCACGCAGGATGGGCAGCAAATCCCCGTTGCTTCCGCTGATCATCGACTGCGAACGCGGCCTGGGCCGACCAGAACGGGCGCTTGAGCTGGCGCGCGGGCCCGAGGCGGCCCAGCTCAGCGGCGACGAAGCCGACGAGTTGCGCATCGTCGCCGCCGGCGCCCGTGCGGACCTCGGTCAGCTCGAACAAGCCCTCACCGTCTTGTCCACACCGCAGCTGGACCCGGCGCGGAGAGGGACGACCGCGGCCCGGCTGTTCTACGCCTATGCGGAGACGCTGCTAGCGCTGGACCGGCGCGACGAGGCGCTGCAATGGTTCCTGCGCGCCGCGGCCGCCGACGTCGAAGGTGTCACCGATGCCGAAGACCGAGTGAGCGAGCTCGGCTGACGTGGGAACGCTTGCGCAGCAATACGATTGCCTACTTCTGGATCTGGACGGGACGGTGTTCCGCGGCCATGAGCTGACTGAGGGCGCGGCGGACTCGTTGGATAAGGCTCCCGGCCGCAAGCTCTTCGTCACCAACAACGCCTCGCGCAGTGCCGACGAGGTTGCCGACCACCTGCGCGACATTGGTCTGAAGGCGACGGCCGACGATGTCGTCACCAGCGCGCAAAGCGCCGCCCACGTGCTGGCCGCTCAGCTGGCGCCCGAGTCCCGGGTGCTGGTGGTCGGCACCGATTCGCTGGCCGACGAAATCGCGGCTGTCGGACTACGGCCGGTACGCCTATTCCAAGACAAACCGCACGCGGTAGTCCAGGGTCACTCCACGGAAACCGGCTGGATCAACCTCGCCGAGGCGTCGTTGGCCATCCGCGCCGGAGCGCTGTGGGTGGCGGCCAACGTCGACGCCACCCTGCCCAGCGAACGCGGTCTGCTGCCTGGCAACGGCTCCATGGTGGCTGCACTGAAAGCAGCAACCAATGCCGAGCCCCAGGTCGCGGGCAAGCCTTCACCGACTTTGATGACAGATGCATTGGCGCGCGGCGACTTTCGCGCGCCGCTGGTAGTCGGTGACCGGCTAAACACCGATATTGCCGGTGCCAACGCCGCCGGGCTGCCCAGCTTGATGGTTCTCAGCGGCGTCAATTCCGCGCGGGACGCGGTACACGCCGTGCGTGAACAACGCGCCACCTACATCGGCTGCGACCTACGCTCGCTGCACCAGGACGCGGATGTGCTCGCGGTTGCTCCGCAACCGGCATGGCACGTCGAGGCCGGGGACATGTCGGTGACGGTCAGCGCCGGACGCGACGATGGGGCGAGCGATGACCTGTCGATAGTTCGTGCCGTCGCCAACGCCGTCTGGGCGAGCAACTGCGACGCACAAGCCGTCACCGTCAAAGCCGGCGACGACACCGCACACGACGCCCTGAAGCGGTGGTCCCTGGTGTGAATCCGATAGCGTTAGGACCGTAATGAGTACCCATCCTGATGAGATTCGCGCTCGGATCGACGCCGTGCTCGCCGAGCTACCTGATCTTGCCGACGTCGAGAACGTGCCCGCGGAAGCCGATCTCGAAGAGATAGCGCGCCGCCTGTCTGAAGCACACGACATGCTGGTGCAGGCGCTGGAGTCGGCGGAGAAGGGCTGAGTGCGCCGTGCCGCGGCGTAGCCGTGTTGACGCCGAGCTGGTCCGGCGCGGGCTAGCTCGATCTCGCCAGCAGGCCGCGGAGTTGATCGGCGCCGGAAAGGTCAGCATTGACGGCATGCCGGCGGTCAAGCCAGGCACCGCCGTCGCGGCGACTGCGGCGCTGCGTGTCGCCGACGACGCCGAGCGCGGCTGGGTGTCGCGTGGCGCCCACAAACTCAGCGGTGCGCTCGACACGTTCGGGATCAGCGTCGCGGGTCGGCGCTGTCTGGATGCCGGCGCGTCGACCGGTGGGTTCACCGAAGTCTTGCTGGATCGCGGCGCACGCGAAGTGGTCGCCGTTGATGTGGGCTATGGCCAGCTGGCCTGGTCGCTGCGGTCGGATCCTCGGGTGGTCGTCGTCGAGCGGACCAACGTGCGGGAGCTCACACCGGCGCTGATCGGCGACCCGGTTGAAGTCGTCGTCGCTGACCTGTCGTTCATCTCGCTGACCACGGTGTTGCCCGCGCTGACTGGATGCGCGTCGCACAACGCGGATATCGTTCCCATGGTGAAGCCGCAGTTCGAGGTGGGCAAAGGTCAGGTGGGAGCCGGCGGGGTAGTGCACGATCCCGAGCTGCGGGCGGGCTCGGTGCTCGCCGTCGCGCGTCGCGCCGAAGAGCTGGGATGGCACACCGTCGGGGTCACCGCTAGCCCGCTACCGGGTCCGTCGGGCAACGTCGAGTACTTCCTGTGGCTGCGCGCCGACACCGATCGGCGCTTGACTGCTGATGAATTGGAACGCGCGGTCCACGCGGCCGTTGAAGCGCGGTCCGCAATGACGCGTGAGCGCACCGTCCTGCTGGTGGTTCACACCGGACGTGAGGAAGCCACCGAGACCGCGCGTCGGGTGCGAGAAAGTGCTGAGCGACAACGGTATTGGTCTTCGGATGTTGTCCGCCGAGGCGGTCGACCGAGGTCCGCTGCATCTGGTCGCCGGACGATATGCGCGCATTGGGTGTCGACATCGAGCTCATCGACGCCGACCCGAACGCTGCCGACGGATGCGAGCTGGTGGTGGGACTCGGCGGCGACGGCACCTTCTTGCGTGCCGCGGAGCTCGCTCGTAACGCCGATATTCCGGTGCTGGGCGTCAACCTTGGTCGGATCGGTTTCCTGGCCGAAGCCGAGGCCGACGCCATCGACACCGTGCTTGAGCATGTCGTGGCCCGGACCTACCGCATCGAAGAGCGCTTGACGCTCGACATCGCGGTGCGGGTGAAGGGGGAGGTCATCAGCCGCGGATGGGCGCTCAACGACGCCAGCCTGGAAAAGGGGCCGCGACTGGGAGTGCTCGGGGTGGTCCTCGAAGTCGACGGCCGGCCGGTATCGACCTTCGGCTGCGACGGCGTGTTGGTGTCGACCCCCACCGGATCCACGGCGTACGCATTCTCCGCCGGCGGGCCGGTCCTGTGGCCGGACCTCGAGGCGCTCCTGGTGGTGCCCAACAACGCTCACGCGCTGTTCGCCCGGCCGATGGTGACCAGCCCGGACGCCGCATCGCCATCGAAATCGAGGCAGACGGACACGACGCGATCGTGTTCTGCGACGGCCGACGGGAGATGCTGGTACCGGCCGGTGGACGGCTGGAGGTGCGGCGCTGCGAGGTATCGGTGAAATGGGCGCGGCTGGACAGCGCGCCGTTCACCGACCGCCTGGTCCGTAAGTTCCGCCTGCCGGTCACCGGCTGGCGCGGACGGTAACGGTGCTGCCTGGTGCTCAGTGAGATCCGCATCGAGGCGCTGGGCGCCATCAGCGTCGCCACGGCCGAGTTCGACCGGGGGCTGACGGTCCTGACCGGGGAAACCGGCACCGGTAAGACGATGGTGGTCACCGGCCTGCACCTGCTGGGCGGGGCCCGCGCCGACGCCAACCGGGTGCGCTCGGGCGCCGAGCGGGCCGTCGTCGAAGGCCGCTTCAGCACTGCCGATCTCGACCAGAAGGCCGCTGCGCAGATCGACGAGATGCTGGACGCCTCCGGAGCCGAGCGTGACGAGGACGGCAGCATCATCGCGTTGCGCTCGGTCAGCCGCGACGGTCCTTCGCGCGCGTATCTGGGCGGGCGCAGTGTGCCCGCCAAATCGCTGAGCGGTTTCACCACCGAGCTGCTCACTTTGCACGGACAAAACGATCAGCTGCGGCTGATGCGACCCGACGAGCAACGCGGCGCGCTGGACCGGTTCGCGGCCGTCGGTGTCCGGCTGGAGCGTTATCGCAAACTGCGCGACGCGTGGCAGTCGGCGCGGCGTGACCTCGTCGACCGAAGCAACCGGACCCGTGAATTGGCTCAGGAGGCCGACCGGCTGAAATTCGCCTTGCATGAGATCGACGCCGTCGACCCCGCACCCGGTGAGGACGACGCGCTAATCGACGACATCCGTCGGCTCTCGGAACTTGACGCGTTGCGCGAGGCTGCGGCCAGCGCACGTGCCGCCCTGTCCGGCGCTGTGGAGGACGCCCCCGACGACGTGATCGGCCAACCCGCTTCAGCGGCCGACAGCTTGGCAAGAGCGAAGGCGGCGCTGGAGTCGACCGACGACGCCACGCTGCGTGGGTTGGCGGATCAGCTCAGCGAGGCGCTGACAGTGGTCGGCGACGCCGCGCGTGAGCTCGGCAACTACCTGAATGAACTACCCGCCGATGCAAGCACTTTGGACACTAAGTTGGCCCGGCAAGCCGAATTGCGCACGCTCACCCGCAAATACGCCGCCGACATCGACGGTGTACTGCAGTGGGCCCGCGAATCGCGAGAGCGGCTGGCTCACTTGGACGTCTCCGAAGAGGCACTGGCCGGACTGCAACGTCGCGTCGACGATCTGACGGCCGAATTGGCCTCCGCTGCAACTGAACTCAGCAAGGCGCGTAGCCAAGCGGCCAAGCGGCTGGCCAAAGAAGTCACTAGCGAACTATCGGGCCTGGCAATGTCTGATGCCGAATTCACCATCGCCGTCACCATCATGCCGGCCGGTGACGACGAACCCGCCGCGCTCATGCTGCCCTCGGGCGCGCGGGCCCATGCCGGCGGGGACGGTGTCGACCAGGTTGAGTTCGGCTTCGCCGCGCATCGCGGCATCGCGGTGCTGCCGCTGTCGAAGAGCGCGTCCGGCGGCGAGCTGTCGCGCGTGATGCTGGCTCTGGAAGTGGTACTGGCGACTTCTCCTTCACGGATGGCGGGCACCACGATGGTGTTCGACGAGGTGGACGCTGGCGTCGGCGGCCGGGCGGCGGTGCAGATCGGGCGGCGACTGGCCCGGTTGGCGCGCAACCGCCAGGTCATTGTGGTCACACATCTGCCGCAGGTCGCGGCGTACGCCGATGTCCACCTCGTGGTCGATAGCGCGGGGAAAAACGGCGCCAGCGGAGTGCGGCGCCTCGACGGCGACGACCGGGTTGCCGAGTTGGCCAGGATGCTGGCCGGGCTCGGTGAGTCTGACACGGCCCGCGCCCATGCGCGGGAACTGCTCGAGGCCGCCGACTGTGATCGGATTGCGACGTCCTGATGACATCCAAATGTGTGACAGGTGTGACACGATATAACTTCTGAGGCTGTTGTTACGGCGCGCCTCCCCGCTCGGGCTCACGTTCACCGACAGAATCGCCTCCATGAGCGTGACCACCACAATCTCAGGACTTCTGTCCCGCAATACCTCGCGCCCCGGTGTCATCGGCACCGCCCGGGTCGACCGCGACATCGACAGACTGCTGCGTCGGGTATGCCCCGGCGACATCGTCGTCCTCGACGTGCTCGACCTCGACCGGATCACCGCCGATGCGCTCGTCGACGCCGAGATCGCCGCCGTGGTCAACGCATCCCCTTCGGTGTCGGGTCGGTATCCCAACCTGGGTCCAGAAGTGCTGGTGGCCAACGGCGTCACCCTCATCGACGAAACGGGGCCCGAGGTCTTCAAGAAGATCAAGGACGGCGCCAAAGTCCGGTTATTCAACGGCGGGGTGTACTCCGGCGACCGCCGGTTGATCCGCGGCACCGAGCGCACCGACCAGGAAATCGCCGAACTGATGCAAGAGGCCAAGAGTGGACTGGTCGCCCACCTGGAGGCGTTCGCGGGCAACACCATCGAGTTCATCCGAAGTGAAAGCCCGCTGCTGATCGACGGGATCGGCATCCCCGACGTCGACGTCGACCTACGTCGCCGGCATGTCGTGGTGGTCGCCGACGAGGACCACGCCGCCGATGACCTCAGGCGCCTCAAACCGTTCATCAAGGAGTACCAACCTGTTCTGATCGGAGTCGGCGCCGGCGCCGAAGTGTTGCGCAAGGCGGGATATCGCCCGCAGCTCATCGTCGGCGATCCCACTGAGCTGAGCACCGAAGTGCTCAAGTGCGGCGCTCAGGTGGTGTTGCCCGCCGACGCCGACGGTCATGCGCCGGGCCTGGAGCGCATCCAGGATCTCGGTGTCGGCGCGATGACGTTCCCCGCCGCGGGTTCGCCCGCCGACCTGGCGCTGCTACTTGCCGACCACCACGGCGCCGCCTTGCTGGTAACCGCCGGCCACAGCGCCAACATCGAGACGTTCTTCGACCGATCGCGTCAGCACAGCAACCCGTCGACCTTCCTCACCAGGCTGCGCGTGGGGGAGAAGGTGGTGGATGCCAAGGCGGTTGCCACCTTGTACCACAATCGAATTTCCAGCGGCGCGATCGCACTGTTGATCTTGACGATGTTGATCACGATGGTCGTTGCGCTGTGGGTGTCGCGCACTGACGCCCTGGTGCTGCATTGGGTCGTCGAGTACTGGAACCAGTTCTCTGCGTGGGTGCAGCACTGGGTCCACTAGGACAGGTATAGATGTGATTTCGCTACGCCAGCATGCTATTTCACTGGCCGCCGTGTTTCTGGCGCTGGCGGTCGGTGTCGTGCTGGGCTCCGGTTTCCTGTCAAACGCCCTGCTGTCCGGATTGCGTGACGAATCCAAAGATTTGCACGGCGAGATCAACACGCTCAACGACCAGAACAAGGCGTTGAACGAAAAGGTCAGCGCTGCAGACGCTTTCGATACCCAGATGGCAGGCCGGATGGTGCATGACGCGCTGAACGGCAAGTCGGTGGTTATTTTCCGCGCCCCGGATGCGAACAAGGACGACGTCGATGCGGTGTCGAGGATCATCGGACAATCCGGCGGGGCTGTGACCGGCACGGTGTCGTTGACCCAGGAGTTCGTCGACGCCAACTCTGCGGAGAAGCTGCGGTCAGTCGTCAACTCATCGATTCTGCCGGCCGGCGCCCAGCTGAGCACCAAACTCGTCGACCAAGGCTCGCAGGCCGGCGACCTGCTGGGAATCGCGCTGCTGATCAACCGGGACCCGGCCGTCCCGACCGTCGACGACGCGCAGCGCGATACCGTGCTGGCGGCGCTGCGTGACACCGGCTTTATCGGCTACGGGAACCAGCACATCGGCGCCGCGAATGCCGCGGCGGTCATCACCGGCGGTGGCCTCGGCGACGACGCCGGCAATCAGGGCGTCAGCGTGGCCCGGTTCGCCGCTGCGCTCGCGCCGCACGGCTCGGGTGTGCTGCTCGCCGGGCGCGACGGCTCATCGGGTGGAACGGCGGCCGTCGCCGTGGCCCGCGCCGATGCAACGGTGACGTCGGCAATCAGCACCATCGACGACGTGAACGGCGAGTCCGGGCGGATCACCACGGTCCTGGGGATGGCCGACCTGGTCAACGGTGGCCGCACCGGTCAGTACGGCACCGGTCACGGCGCTACCGGCCTCACCGTCGCGCAGTAGCCGCCCACCGGGCGTGTCAGCAACGAGGCGGCGGCGCTGATGTTAGGGTGGGTTTCCGTGGGTCGGCAGGCCCAAACCCTGCGCCGTCTTCACGGAGGTCGCTACATTGCGCAAGCATCCGCAGAGCGCCACCAAGCACCTCTTCGTCAGCGGTGGCGTCGTTTCTTCGCTGGGCAAGGGATTGACCGCCAGCAGCCTGGGGCAGTTGCTGACCGCACGCGGGTTGCAGGTGACGATGCAAAAGCTCGACCCCTACCTCAACGTCGACCCCGGCACCATGAACCCATTTCAGCACGGCGAGGTGTTCGTCACCGAGGACGGCGCCGAGACCGACCTGGATGTGGGCCACTACGAGCGCTTCCTTGACCGCGACCTGTCCGGTTCGGCGAATGTCACTACCGGACAGGTGTATTCGACAGTGATCGCCAAGGAACGCCGTGGCGAGTACCTCGGTGACACCGTCCAGGTGATCCCGCATATCACCGACGAGATCAAGAGCCGCATCTTGGCGATGGCCAAGCCGGACGCCGACGGGAACCGCCCGGATGTCGTCATCACCGAAATCGGCGGCACGGTGGGCGATATCGAGTCGCAGCCCTTTCTCGAGGCGGCTCGGCAAGTTCGTCATGATCTCGGCCGCGAGAATGTCTTCTTCCTGCACGTGTCGCTGGTCCCGTACCTGGCGCCGTCGGGCGAATTGAAAACCAAGCCGACCCAGCACTCGGTAGCAGCGCTGCGCAGCATCGGTATCACCCCGGATGCGCTGATCCTGCGCTGCGACCGTGATGTACCCGAGCCGCTGAAGAACAAGATCGCGCTGATGTGTGACGTCGACATCGACGGCGTCATCTCCACCCCTGACGCGCCGTCGATCTATGACATCCCGAAGGTGCTGCACCGCGAGGAGCTTGACGCGTATGTGGTGCGCCGGCTCAACCTTCCGTTCCGCGACGTCGACTGGACCGAGTGGGACGACTTGCTGCGGCGGGTGCACGATCCACAAGAAACGGTCCGAATCGCGTTAGTCGGCAAATACGTCGACCTGTCGGATGCCTATCTATCGGTGGTCGAGGCGCTGCGGGCGGCCGGGTTCAAACACCGGGCAAAGGTGGAAATCCGCTGGGTCGGTTCCGACGACTGCGAAACGGCAAGCGGTGCCGCTGCGCTGCTCGACGATGTCCACGGCGTGCTGATTCCTGGCGGGTTCGGCATCCGCGGAATCGAGGGCA
Organism: uncultured Actinomycetota bacterium; assembly: GCA_963720085.1. GTDB lineage: Bacteria > Actinomycetota > Actinomycetes > Mycobacteriales > Mycobacteriaceae > Mycobacterium. The sequence goes on along the minus strand of CAVRER010000026.1, from coordinate 657,984 downwards.
AGATCGGTGCTATCCGATACGCACGGTCCAGGGGTGTGCCGGTGTTGGGGCTGTGTCTTGGCTTGCAGTGCATCGTGATCGAGGCGGCTCGTTCCGTCGGCCTGACCCAAGCCAATTCCGCGGAGTTCGATCCGGCGACGCCGGACCCGGTGATCTCTACCATGGCCGATCAGAAGGAGATCGTCGCCGGCGAGGCCGATCTCGGCGGCACTATGCGGCTGGGATCTTATCCTGCGGTGCTCGAGCCGGGTTCCATTGTGGCCCAGGCGTATCAGTCAACGCAGGTGTCGGAACGGCATCGGCATCGCTACGAGGTCAACAACGCGTACCGGGATCGGATCGCCGAAAGCGGCCTGAGATTCTCCGGGACATCCCCCGACGGCCATCTGGTGGAGTTCGTCGAGTACCCGCCGGAGATGCATTCATTCGTCGTCGGCACCCAAGCCCATCCCGAGTTGAAGAGTCGGCCGACTCGTCCGCACCCGCTATTCGTCGGCTTCGTCGGGGCGGCGATCGACTACAAAGCAGCCGAGCGTCTGCCGATGGAGATTACCGAACAGCCGTCGAACGGAAGTGAACAACGCGACGGCGTCGACTCGTCGCTGTCCGAGCGCGAACCTGTTGCCCGTGGCTGAACACGTCTTCGAGACGACATCGTCCGAAACCCTGCATACCGGAAAGATTTTCGCCCTGCGCAAGGACCGAGTCCGGATGCCCGGCGGCAAGCTGGTCACGCGGGAGGTCGTCGAGCATTACGGGGCGGTGGCTGTCGTCGCGATGGACGACGAAGGCCGCATTCCGATGGTCTACCAGTATCGCCATCCCTTCGGTCGACGACTATGGGAGTTGCCCGCCGGACTGCTCGACGTCAATGGCGAAGCCCCGCATCTGACCGCCGCCCGGGAACTTCGCGAGGAGGCCGGCCTGCAGGCGCAGACTTGGCGAGTATTGGTCGATCTGGACTCCACACCCGGTTTCAGCGACGAATCCGTGCGGGTTTATCTGGCAACCGGTTTGACGCAGGTAGACCGACCCGAGGCGCATGACGAAGAAGCCGATATGACCTTGCAGTGGTACCCCATCGCCAAGGCGATCCGCCTGGTATTCAGTGGCGAGATCGTCAACTCCCTTGCGGTAGCTGGGATTTTGGCCGCATACGCAGTCAGGGAAGGTGTCGCACAACCGCGGCCGGTGGACACGCCGTGGGTGGACAAGTCGACGGCGTTCGCCGCGCGGCAGGCGAACCATTGACCACGCTGGCGGCGCCGCTGGAGACCCAGCTACAGGGCTACCTCGATCATCTGGCGATCGAACGAGGCGTGGCGGCCAATACCTTGAGCTCCTATCGCCGCGACCTGCGCCGCTACTTCGAGCACCTCACGCTGCGGGGCATCGACGACCTGGCCAAGGTCAGCGAGGACGATGTCAGCGAATTCCTGGTGGCACTGCGGCGCGGTGATCCAGACTCCGGGGTCGTGCCGCTATCGGCGGTGTCGGCGGCACGGACGCTGATTGCGGTGCGCGGCCTGCACCGGTTCGCCGCCGCCGAAGGTCTGGCCGAATTCGATGTGGCGCAGGCCATCAAGCCACCCACACCGGGGCGGCGGCTGCCCAAAAGCCTGAGCCTCGACCAGGTGCTCGGGCTGCTGGCCGGCGCCGGCGGCGACAGCCCGGCCGATGGCCCGTTGACGTTGCGCAACCGCGCGCTGCTCGAACTGCTCTATTCCACCGGCGCGCGGATCTCAGAAGCGGTCGGGCTCGATGTCGACGACATCGACACGCACGCCCGGTCGGTGCTGCTGCGCGGCAAAGGCGGCAAACAGCGGTTGGTCCCGATCGGACGGCCTGCGGTGCAAGCACTCGACGCCTATATGGTGCGCGGACGTTCAGAGTTGGCGCGTCGCGGACGCGGGACGCCAGCCATCTTTCTAAATTCGCGCGGTGGCCGGTTATCGCGACAAAGCGCGTGGCAAGTGCTGCAGGATGCCGCCGAGCGCGCCGGGATCACCGCCGGGGTGTCCCCGCATACGCTGCGGCATTCGTTTGCCACCCACCTGCTGGATGGCGGCGCTGATGTGCGTGTCGTTCAGGAGCTGCTGGGACACGCCTCGGTGACCACGACGCAGATCTACACGATGGTCACCGTGCACGCGCTGCGCGAGGTCTGGGCCGAGGCCCATCCGCGGGCGCGCTAAGCGCTTCGGCGGCGGGCTAGCCGCCGAGATACTCCGATTCCAGCACCAGATCGGAGATCAGGCTCTGATACTCCAGGTGCGCCTTGTGCTCGGTGGTGCTCCATTGCTGGCCCTGCTGCCGACGCATGTATTCGCGGTACTTGGGCGCGCCGGGCACCTTGACGTTGTCGGCGACGACGATCGATCCGGTATGCAGCCAGCCCCGGTCGACGATGCTCTGCAGGTCCGCCAGATAGGCGTCCTTGTCGTGGTCGAGGAACAGGAAGTCGAGTGCGCCGGCGGTAAAGCCGTGCTCACCGGCCAGCTCATCCAGCGTGTGCCCGCCGTCGCCAACGGTTCCGACCACACACGTGACCCGGTCTGCGACGCCGGCGTGCTCCCAGATCTGGCGGGCGTTGACCGCGTTGGCTTCGGCGAGCTCGACGGAGTACACCTTGGCGGCGGGGGCGGCGCGGGCGATGCGTAGCGCGCCGTAGCCGCAATAGGTGCCCAACTCGAGCGCCAGTTTGGGGTCGGCGCGCCGGACCGCGGCGTCGAGCAGCGCGCCCTTCTCGTCGCCGACGTTGATCAGCATCGACTTCTCGTAGGCGAACCGGTCGATGGTTGCCAAGACGTCGTCGATGTCACCCGCACGAGCGTTCTTGAGCACGTATTCGACTGCGGCGGCTTCACGTCCGTCGCCGATCTGACCCGTCGTGCTGATGTTGTGGGCCCCGGTCGCCACTCGCCACATCGACCACCGCAGGAAGGGAATGCGCTGCTTCAAACTCATGACCGCCACGATAGCCTCGCGATGATTCGGGCCCGGGCGGCGGGCAAGCCCGGCGTTGAAGCCGGGCCGCCCCAAATTGGCTGGTTACGTTGTTGCGGGTCTCGCGGCGGCAGCGCGTATACCCGTTAGACTCTCCTGCGATGTCCGCCATTTCCCGAACGCCGCGCATACCGGGTCGGTCTGTGCGCAGCCGTGGCGCTCGTGACTGACGACGCCGACAGCGGCGCCGGAGTCGGCCTGACCGGACGGCCACCGCGGACGATCCCTGAACCAAAGCCGCGCACGTCGCACGGCCCGGCCAAGGTCATCGCGATGTGCAATCAGAAAGGTGGCGTCGGCAAAACCACGTCGACGATCAATCTGGGCGCCGCACTCGCCGAATACGGCCGTCGCGTGTTGCTGGTCGATCTGGATCCGCAGGGAGCGCTGTCCGCCGGCCTGGGTGTGCCGCACTACGAGCTGGACCACACCATCCACAACTTGCTGATTGAGCCGCGGGTGTCGATGGACGACGTGCTGATGAACACCCGCGTCAAGCACATGGACCTGGTGCCCAGCAATATCGATCTGTCGGCCGCTGAGATCCAGCTGGTCAACGAAGTCGGCCGTGAGCAGACGCTGGCCCGTGCGTTGCACCCGGTGCTGGACCGCTACGACTATGTGCTGATCGACTGCCAGCCGTCGCTGGGTCTGCTCACCGTCAACGGTCTGGCCGGCGCCGACGGGGTCATCATCCCGACCGAGTGCGAGTATTTCTCGCTGCGCGGTCTGGCGCTGCTCACCGACACGGTTGGTAAGGTGCGCGACCGGCTCAACCCGAAGCTGGAGATCAGCGGCATTTTGATCACCCGCTACGATCCGAGAACCGTGAACTCCCGCGAGGTCATGGCCCGCGTTCTGGAGCGCTTCGGCGACCTGGTGTTCGACACCGTCATCACCCGTACTGTCCGCTTCCCGGAGACCAGCGTCGCCGGTGAACCGATCACCACGTGGGCACCGAGATCGGGCGGCGCGGCCGCCTACCGCTCGTTGGCCCGCGAGGTGATCGACCGGTTCGGCGCGTGAACGGCGGAGTGAGCTGCGAGGCGTCTCCCCAGAACGGCTTCCAGGTCAGGCTGACCAATTTCGAAGGGCCGTTCGATCTGCTGCTGCAGCTGATTTTCGCCCACCGGCTCGACGTCACCGAGGTGGCGTTGCATCAGGTCACCGATGAATTCATCACCTACACCCGCGCGATCGGTCCCGCGCTGGAGCTCGAGGAGACCACCGCGTTCCTGGTCGTCGCCGCGACGCTGCTCGATCTCAAGGCGGCTCGGCTGCTGCCGTCGGGGCAGGTCGACGACGCGGAGGATCTGGCGCTACTGGAGGTCCGCGATCTGCTGTTCGCCCGGCTGCTGCAGTATCGGGCGTTCAAGCACGTCGCGCAGATGTTTGCCGAGCTGGAGGCCGCCGCGCTGCGCAGCTATCCACGTGCGGTGTCGCTGGAGGAGCGGTACGAGAACCTGCTGCCGGAGGTGATGCTGGGCGTCGACGCCGTGCGGTTCGCCCAGATCGCCGCGATCGCGTTCACTCCGCGGCCGGTGCCGACGGTGGCCACCGAACACCTGCATGAGCTGATGGTGTCGGTGCCCGAACAGGCCGAACAGCTGCTGTCGCTGCTGGAAAAGCGTGGCACCGGGCAATGGGCGTCGTTCTCGGAGTTGGTCGCCGACTGCCGGGCGCCGATCGAGATCGTCGGCCGCTTCCTGGCGCTGCTCGAACTGTATCGGTCGCGGGCGGTAGCATTCGACCAGTCAGAACCGCTTGGTGTGCTCCAGGTTTCGTGGACCGGAGAACGGCCGACCAGCGAAGCGTTGCTGAGGGCAGAGTCGCTCGAAGCTCAAGAATTGCGAGACCAATACTCATGACTGACCAGCCGCCCGAACCGGACTTGGGCGTCCGCGCCGGCGACGATGCAGAGCGGAGCGATGAGGAGGAGCGGCGCACGATCGATGTAGCGATGGCTCAGGAGCTCGACGATCCCGACTTGGGTATCGACGTCGCAACAGCGCCCGAGCTCGACGACGACGAGCTGGGCGCGGTGCTCGAGGCGCTGCTGCTGGTCGTCGACACCCCGGTGACGGTCGAGGCGCTGGCCGCGGCTACCGAGCAGCCGGCCTATCGGGTCGCCGCCAAGCTGCGGGTGATTGCGGATGCGCTGACCGAACGCGACAGCGGCATCGACCTGCGGGAGGCCGGCGGCGGATGGCGGATGTACACCCGCGCGCAGTTCGCGCCTTACGTCGAGCGGCTGCTGCTGGACGGGTCGCGCTCGAAGCTCACCCGAGCCGCGTTGGAGACGTTGGCCGTGGTGGCCTACCGCCAGCCGGTGACGCGAGCGCGGGTAAGCGCGGTCCGGGGAGTCAACGTCGACGCGGTCATGCGCACGCTGCTGGCGCGTGGGCTGATCACCGAAGCCGGCACCGACCCTGATACCGGCGCAGTGACGTTCGCTACCACCGAGCTGTTCTTGGAGCGGCTGGGGTTGTCGTCGCTGACCGACCTTCCTGACATCGCGCCGCTGCTTCCCGATATCGACATGATCGACGACCTGAGCGAATCCCTCGATGCTGAGCCGCGTTTCGTCAAACTGTCCGGCGGCCCGGTGTCCGACGATCAGCCGTTGTCGTTCGACGTGGACCAGGAATGATGGTTGAGACTGGCGAGCCGCGGGGGGTACGCCTGCAGAAAGTCTTGTCGCAGGCCGGAATTGCATCCCGACGGCTGGCCGAGAAGATGATCATCGACGGACGTGTCGAGGTCGACGGGCAGCTGGTGACCGAGCTCGGCACGCGCGTCGACCCTGACGTGTCGGTGATCCGCGTCGACGGGGCGCGAGTGATCCTGGACGACTCGCTGGTCTACTTGGCGTTGAACAAACCGCGCGGCATGCACTCGACGATGTCGGACGACCGTGGTCGGCCCTGCATCGGCGACCTGGTCGAGCGCCGGGTTCGCGGCAACCAGAAGCTCTTTCACGTCGGACGGCTGGACGCCGACACCGAGGGGCTAATCCTGTTGACCAACGACGGCGAGCTCGCGCATCGCCTGATGCATCCCTCCTACGAAGTGCCCAAGACGTATGTGGCAACGGTCGGCGGGTCGGTGCCGCGAGGGCTCGGCAAGAAGCTGCGGGCCGGAATCGAGTTGGACGACGGGCCCGCAATGGTCGACGATTTCGCCGTGGTGGACGCCATTCCCGGCAAGACAATGGTCCGCGTCACTCTGCACGAGGGACGCAAGCGCCTTGTGCGCCGACTGTTCGCGGCTGCCGGGTTTCCGGTGCAGGCGTTGGTTCGTACCGACATCGGCACGGTGTCACTGGGGGAACAGCGTCCGGGCAGCATCCGCGCATTGCGCCGCGATGAGATCGGGGACCTGTACAAAGCGGTCAGATTGTGAGCGGTGTCATCGTCGCCGTCGACGGCCCGGCTGGCACCGGAAAGTCCTCGGTATCCAGGGGATTGGCGCGCGCGCTGCAGGCTCGCTATCTGGACACCGGTGCCATGTACCGCATCGTGACGCTGGCGGTGCTGCGCGCCGGCATCGACCCGGCCGATCAGGCGGCCGTCGGAGCCGCTGCGGCGACCGTCAAGTTATCGGTGGGCTTCGACCCCGATGAAGATCGCAGTTACCTTGACGAAGAGGATGTCTCAACCGAGATCCGCGGTGGCGGAGTCACTCAGGCAGTGTCAGCGGTGTCGTCGGTTCCTGCCGTCCGTACCCGGCTTGTCGAATTGCAGCGCACCCTGGCGCAGGGCCCGGGCAGCGTCGTGGTCGAAGGCCGCGATATCGGGACCGTGGTATTGCCCGACGCCAACGTCAAGGTTTTCCTGACAGCGTCGCCCGAGACCCGGGCGCGGCGCCGCAACGACCAAAATGTCGCCGCCGGGTTGCCCGACGACTACGAGGGTGTATTGGCAGATGTGCGCCGCCGCGATCACCTGGACTCGACGCGAGCCGTGTCGCCGCTGCGGGCAGCTTCGGATGCGGTGGTCGTCGACACCAGCGCGATGACCGAATCCGAGGCAATCGCTCACCTGTTGGGGTTGGTGCGTCTACGGAGCGAGGCCGCCCGGTGAGCCAAGACGGGACCTGGGTCAACGAAAGCGACTGGGAATCAGTTGAATTCGCTGAGCATTTGGAAGGCGAGGCCGCGGGGCCGCCGCCGGTGGTGGCGGTGGTGGGCCGGCCGAATGTCGGCAAGTCGACGCTGGTCAACCGGATCCTAGGGCGGCGCGAGGCGGTGGTGCAGGATGTGCCCGGTGTGACCCGCGACCGGGTGTCCTACGACGCCCTGTGGACCGGACGCCGGTTCATCGTGCAGGACACCGGGGGATGGGAACCCGACGCCAAGGGTCTGCAGCAGCTGGTGGCCGAGCAGGCGGCGGTGGCGATGCGCACCGCCGACGCGGTGATCCTGATGGTCGACGCGGTGGTCGGCGCGACCGCCGGTGACGAGGCCGCCGCGCGCATCCTGCGTCGCTCGGGCAAGCCAGTGTTTCTGGCCGCCAACAAAGTTGACAGCGAGAAGAATGAATCCGATGCGGCTGCGCTGTGGTCGTTGGGACTCGGTGAGCCATATGCGATCAGCGCGATGCACGGTCGCGGCGTGGGCGATCTGCTCGACGCGGTGGTCGGCGCGCTGCCGGAGGTGGCCGAGGCGGTGTCGACCGAGGGCGGGCCGCGGCGCGTCGCGTTGGTCGGCAAGCCGAATGTCGGAAAGAGCTCACTGCTGAACCGGCTGGCCGGTGATCAGCGCTCGGTGGTTCACGAAGTCGCGGGAACCACGGTCGATCCGGTGGACTCGCTGATTGAGATGGACGGCAAGGTCTGGCGTTTCGTCGACACCGCCGGACTGCGCCGCAAGGTCGGGCAGGCCAGCGGGCACGAGTACTACGCCTCAGTGCGCACCCACGGCGCGATCGATGCCGCCGAAGTCGTCATCGTGCTGATCGACGGCTCGGTACCGCTGACCGAACAAGACCAGCGGGTGCTGTCGATGGTGATCGAGGCCGGACGAGCACTGGTGTTGGCGTTCAACAAGTGGGACCAGGTCGACGAAGAGCGGCGCTACCAGCTGGACAACGAGATCGACCGCGAACTAGTGCAGGTGCGTTGGGCGCAGCGGGTCAACATCTCCGCGAAAACCGGCCGGGCCGTGCAGAAGCTGGTGCCGGCGCTGGAAAGTGCGCTGGCATCGTGGGACGCCCGAATCAGCACCGGCCGGCTCAACACCTGGATCAAGGAAGTGGTAGCCGCGACACCGCCGCCGGTGCGCGGCGGCAAGCAGCCGCGAATCCTGTTCGCCACCCAGGCCACCGCCCGTCCACCGACGTTCGTGCTTTTTGCCAGCGGCTTTTTGGAGGCGGGTTACCGGCGGTTCCTGGAGCGACGGCTGCGGGAGACATTCGGCTTCGAGGGCAGCCCGATCCGGATCAACGTGCGGGTGCGCGAGAAGCGGAAAGCCAAGCGCTGAATGCGGCGCCGAAATGACGCCCGATAGGGTCTTTTCAGTGCCGCTTTCACACGCAATCTTGGTTGTCTTGGCCGGTTTGGCTGCGGGCGCGATCAACGCCGTTGTCGGGTCGGGCACGTTGATCACCTTTCCCACACTTGTGGCGATGGGTTTTCCGCCGGTGACATCGACGATGTCCAATGCGGTCGGGCTGGTTGCGGGCAGCGTCTCGGGAACCTGGGGCTACCGGCGCGAGCTGCATGGTCAGTGGAATCGGCTGCGCTGGCAATTTCCGGCCTCGGTGGTTGGCGCCATCCTGGGTGCCTGGCTGCTGCTGCACCTGCCGGAGAAGGTGTTCATCGAAGTCGTTCCGGTGCTGCTGATCATCGCGCTGATCCTGGTGGTCGTCGGGCCGCGGATCCAAGCCTGGGCGCGCGACCGAGCCGAAAGGGCAGGCCGCTCCACCGACGACGTATCGCCACGCCGGATGACCGCATTGGTGGCGAGTACTTTTGCGGTTGGCGTCTACGGCGGCTATTTCACTGCGGCGCAGGGCATCCTGTTGGTTGGCGCTATGGGCACCCTGCTGCCGGAATCCGTGCAGCGGATGAATGCGACGAAGAATCTGATGACTCTGCTCGTGAATGTCGTTGCGGCACTGGCTTACACATTGGTGGCGTTTGACCGGATCAGCTGGCCGGTCGCGGGCCTTATCGCTGTTGGCTCACTGATCGGCGGCTGGTTGGGTGCACACTACGGCCGTCGACTCTCGCCGAATGTGCTGCGCAGCGCGATCGTTGTCGTCGGTCTCATCGGCGTCTGCCGGCTGTTGACGGTCTAGCAGTTCAGCCCGGTTGGACGACGTTCTGTTCGCCGGAATTCTCGATGGTCGGCGACCCGGTATGGTAGGTGATCTGGTTGTTGAAGCCGGAGGCTTCGATGGTGTCGACGGCGTCGACAGCGATCGAGTTCTGGACGCCGGACACCGTGAGGCTTGCGCAGTGGCCGGTGATCACGACCTTGTTGGAAATCCCGCTGACGGTGACGACGCTCGCGTTGCAGGCGATCGTCCGAGTCTCTTTGATTCCGGAGACGTTGATATCGGCACCCGCCGGTGGAAGGGGCGTCGCAGGAGCCGACGTTGATGCGCTGGCGCCAGGTGTCTGAGTCACGGTGCTGGGCGGGCTATTTGGCGCAGGGCTCTGAGAGGCGCTCGGGGCGGGGAAGAGAGTGGACAGGCCGTTGTGCGGAAGCTGGCGTGCGGTGTTGAAGGCGATGAATCCCGCGATGGCCATCGGGAATAGGACGAAAGACGCGATCAAGACCCACCACATCCGGCTGAACGAGAACGATCGTGGCGCCGTCGGGGGGAATGAGGTGCCGTAATTCACGGGTGGCGGTGGGGGTGGGACCGCTGGACCGGGCGGGTAAGTGTAGCCACCAGGCGGCTGGGTACTTCCCGCTTCGGACTCCTGGGCCGTCTCGGCCAATGGGCGCTCAAGCTCCCGGATTCGGGCTTCCGGGTCATCCTCCGGCTTCATCCACGAATGCTCCCACACCAAGATCGCGCCGAATAGGGATGACTTTTCGGTAGTTTCTCCATCGTGCCCGAGTTGACGAACCGCCAGATCGTGTTGCGCCGTCGCCCTGTCGGCCTAGTACAGCCCGGTGATACCGAGTTGGTCACCGCGCCCGCGCCCGAGCCTGCCGAGGGTGAAGCGCTGGTCCGCACCACCTATGTGGGCCTTGACGCCGCGGTCCGGACGTGGCTCAACGATCAGCCGGGCTACCTTCCGCCGGTGCAGCTGGGCGAGGTGATCCGGGCGGCCGGGATCGGCGAGGTGGTGTCGTCGTGCTGTGACGCTTACGCCGTCGGCGACGTCATCACCACCTTGACCGGTTTTCAGGAGTACGTGATCGTCCGCGACGACGTGTTCAGCACGCCCATTCCCGGGGAGAGCGATCAGCTGGCGATCATGTCGGTGTACGGGCCGACCGGCGCGACGGCCTATATCGGGATGACCGACGTCGGTCGGCCTCAGGCCGGGGACACCGTGGTGATTTCGGCCGCGGCGGGCGCCACGGGGTCGGTGGCCGGGCAGATCGCCAAGATCGCCGGCGCCCGGGTGGTGGGCATCGCGGGCGGACCGGAGAAGTGCCGGGCGGTGGTCGAGGACTTCGGGTTCGACGCGTGCATCGACTACAAAAACGACAACCTGGAAGCCGCGCTCAAAGCGCACTGCCCCAAGCGGGTCAACGTCTACTTCGACAATGTCGGTGGACCGATCCTCAACGCGGTGCTGGGCCGGCTGGCCATGAACGCACGGGTCGTGCTCTGCGGCGTCATCTCCAGCTACCTGACCGGCGAGCACCCCGGGCCGGCCAATTACGTGAACCTGCTGTCCAAAACCGCGACTATGCAGGGATTCAACGCGCTCGATCAATGGGGCCGCTTCGACGAGGCCTTCGCCTCGCTTCGCCAGTGGGAGCACGAGGGCCGAATCAAGGCCCGCCAGACCATCTTTGAGGGCATCGAGTCGTGCGTCGACGCCCTCAACGGGCTGTTCACCGGGGCCAACATCGGCAAGATGCTGGTCAAGTTGAGCGAGCCCACGACGGCCTAGCTGGCCTCAGCGCAGTTCTTGGATGCGGATCATGGTCCTACGCGGTAATGGGTCAGTTTGAATCGTGGTGATCGCGTCGCCGCGAGATGTTGGGATCGGTAGCAGCATGGGCGGTGTCCACTTGCTGCAAGGCCACCACGGCCCGGCAGCAACCAAAGCGACCAACGTGAACCGAACGTCGCGGTTTACCGGCATTGCCTGTAGACGCGCAGCTGCCGCGGAGGACAATCCCAGGTTTATGAAGCGACTAATCGTGGGGTTAGCAACGACTGTGCTGGTGTCTGGCGGTCTGGGGCTGGCCGGTTTGGAGCTGGCCGCAGGTACCGCCCATGCCTACAGATATGGCCCATTTCAATGGTGCCCAGGGCAAGACTTGCCGAATGATCCACCACGGCCGGATGGCAGCCTAATTTGGGACATGAGTATCTGCCACACCTACTACTTCGACTACGACATTCGGGATCCTGGCACTCCTGCCCGCTATTGGGAGGGACCCAACATCTTTCCAACTCCCAGTCCCCCGCCGCCGCCGCAGCCTCTACCGGCGGACTGCCCCCCGTGGTCCCCCATCTTGGCCCCCTCACGGTGCGGCGGCCTCTAGAAGGCGGTCACGGCTAGAACCATCGTCAGCCAATTTCAACTGGCCACCGACCACCAGGCGGGCAGCGGGTCAGTTTGAATCGAGCACACTCGCCGTAATCGAAGAGTCTTTCGCTAGCCGACCCGGCTAATCTCCCGGGCTGAGCACGAACGACGGAGCGGTAACGTGACGGTCGCGGATGACGAGCGCGTCGACATCGTGCTCGAGGAAGTCGGGGCACGTCTGCCCGCGGTCGTCGACTTTGTCCGCAGCCGCACAATGGCGACCGCCAAAGACGCACGCAAGTTGGTCACGCGAACTCCCGTGCCAATCATCACTAATGGCGCACTCAGGCGGAGGCGCTGAAGATTGAACTTGAGGCGCTGGGCGCGTTGTAGGGTTGCGGCCATGGGGCGGTGGTACCGCCCCGACAGACTTGACTGATCATGGGGGTCTCTTCCGCGAACGCCAGATCAGTCAAACTGATCCACTACCCACGTCGCGTTGGGTTGGGTTGGGCTTCGCCGCCTGCTGTAGGCTTTCCACCTGCTGCCGATGATCTTTGGCGGCACCGGGCTGTGGCGCAGTTTGGTAGCGCACTTGACTGGGGGTCAAGTGGTCGCAGGTTCAAATCCTGTCAGCCCGACCAACGTTTCCGCAGGTAGATGCTAGTTTCTAAGTGCAACCGCGTGTGTGCTGCATTGGTCACTTGATTGCATTGTCGAATTTGGCCGCATAGCTGCGATTGCTTTTCGAGCAGGAATTGGCTCTGAGCGGTGCAGTTGCGGTCCGGTGCAGTTGCTGTGTGGCGCTTGAAGTTTCTGATGAGTTGTGACAGCGCGTGTTAGGCGAGCGCATCGCTTCTGACTTCAATGGCTCGAACCACGCTGAGCTGGGCTTTCCGTCATGCGGCGATTGCTCTAAGGGGCGTTTCTAGGCTCCGCCGTTGTCACAATGCGAGCCGATCCAGGCCCATCGACAGCGCCTAGACCCAAACCGTGGGACCGGTTATCGGCCTCGTCCGCGTGGGTCGGGAAATCCCATCTTGAGGTAGCCGGGTGTGCGCTTCTTGAGTGATGAGGCGATGACTGGGGTGAGTTCGTCGTGGTAGTCGTGCACCGTGGCGGTTGTCTTTGACGGGTAAGGGCGGCTCACCCGTCCGATGTATTGGACGAGGCGGTTCTTGAATGTGATTGGCGCGGCGAGGAACAGCGTGTCCAGGGCCGGGCAGTCGAATCCCTCCCCGATGAACGAGCTGGTCCCGACGATGAGCAGTGGCTCGGAGTCAGGAGTGCGGTTTGCGAGTTCGTCGGTGACCTGGCGGCGTTCACGCGCTTTCATCGTCCCAGACAGGACGGTAACTGCTTTGCCGCTGCCGCGTAGCCGTTCGGCGATCGCGTTGAGGTGGTCGACCCACGTGGTCAGGACCAGGATGTTGGCGCCGGCTTCGGCCGCAGACAGGACGTCGTCGACGACCTGGTTGAGGCGGTGTTGATCGGCGATCAGGGCGCGGTAGATCTCGGCCATTCCGCCCGGAACGCTGGGATCTGCGTCGCCCGTGTAGCGGAAAGTGGTGGGATGCAGGTGAAGAACGGGGTGGGGGGTGAGCAGTTCTGAACCGTCGGAGGGAAGTTGGCCGGCGCCGGGACTGTCGATCGTGACTTGGTGTGAGCCGAGCTGATGGTAGATCAGATCCTCGAGCCCATCACGGCGTTCTGGTGTGGCGGTCAGACCAAGCCAGTAGCGGGCGGGTATCCGGCCGAGTACCTGAAAGAATGCGCTGGCCGCGACGTGGTGGCATTCGTCGACGATCACGAAGCCGTAATTGGCGGCGATCTCTTCAATATTGTCCCGGCGGGCCAGTGTCGGCAGCAGTGCTATGTCGAGGACGCCAGTGGTTTTGGACCGGCCCCCGCCGATCTGCCCGCACTTGAAGTCCAGGTATTTCTGTATTCGATCGCGCCATTGGTCGGCGAGGGCTTTGCGGTCCACGAGAACCAGCGTGGACGTTGCGCGCGATTCGATTGCCGCACAGGCGATCACCGTTTTCCCGGTTCCGGGCGGTGCGATAAGGACTGCGGTGCCGGTCTTGAGTAGTTGTCGCACCGCGGTGGATTGTTCGGTTCTCAACTGCGTGGAGCAGGCAAAGGCATGGTGTTCACGGCTGACGCGGTTGTCCTCGATCCGCAGAGTGCTGCCGGCTGAAGCGACAAGATCGGACAGTAGGTAATAGAGACCGCGGGGAAGAATGAGATCCCCTTCGACGGTTTCGTCGTAGCTGTAAAGGAATCGTGGTGTGTCCCAGGTGCTGCGCCGCGCACGCTGGCGTTCGTCGAATTCGGGATTGCGGATCGAGGATGCATGCTTGACGGCCGAGATCATCGCCGGGCCGAGGTCGTCGGCCGTCAGGGTGATTCGCGATCGGAAATCCGCGCGAATGATCGCTGCGGGCCGAGGAACGATCCTCGATGAAGTTGGCAACTGCAGTCGGCGCACGTTATGCCCGATCTGTGGCTCTGGCAGCGTGCGCGACAGCGTTTCCACTTCCTTCGCCGATAGCCTCGCGACGCTAGATAGGTAGGCCCATTGGTCTTCGTATGGCTCTAGGGTCGCTGGATCGAGAAATACGGTCGTTCCGTGCTGGCGGCGCTTGCCGTTAAGAGGAGCGGCAATGAGGTTGCCGACTCCGCGGCCAGTGTGGACGTCCTGGGAGGGGAACAGCCGGTCGTAGCTGCTGAGGTGCATGCTGCCGCGCAGGCGGAAGGCTTCTCCCAGCAGGCTGGTGGCGAGGCGGCGAGCAGCTGAGGCCGATATGGCCTGGACAAAGAAGATCCACACGTGAGCGCCCCGGCCGGATTGCGAGACTTCCAATGCCGCCGGGACTTGTTGTGAGCGGGCAGCTTTCATGTACGCGAGGGCGTCGAGCATCGCGGCTTCTTTATCAAAATCTGCCGCGACCCACCAGCACGTGTCGTCGTCGCTGAGCGGGTACAGACCGATATGAACATCGCCGCGCAAATGCTCGTCCACGACCTCGGTGGTCAAAGGCAGATATGGCGCGTCAGCTCGGCTCATTCCTTTGCGCCAGTAGCCCTTGATGGCAGGCATCCATCCTGAGCGGCCGTCGCGGCGGTTCTCCCAGCGCAGCGCGTAAATATCGGTGCGGCAACGGAACAGGTCGAAGTAGAAGCGAACCTTATCTGCGGGACTCGACGTCATGCTCACCGGAGCGTGAGGCGCGCCCGTCAGCGTCGCTTGATCACTAGCAGCAGCGCGGGCTTGCTCCTCACTTAGCCGGAGTAGGCGACGAAGACGCGCGTTGTCGGCGCGCAACATGTCGAGCTCGCCCGGGTACTGTTCGCTGCTGCTGACCGTCAGACTCTCCTAAATGATCGATCACTCCAGAAGTCCCGCTGCAAACCCTTAGTCGGATCCCACAGGATGGCTACCGAAGTACTCGACCACGGCCCGTCGGATCAACTCCGACGCAGACGAACCCTCAGCCCTAGCACGACGCACCAACTCCTCACGAATGGCATCAGGTAACCGCACCGTCGTTAACGGTGTCTCACCGAGCGCAGCAACACCCTTGCGTGGCCGACCCTTGCGTAGAAACGCAGGATTGACATCGACGGAAAGAACTTCGTCCGCGGTGGGCGGGTGGGCCTCATAATCGGCGGCCATCTCGGCGTAGTCTTCGTCACTGAATCGGCGCTTGCGGCTCATTGTTATCCTTCCGTCTTCAGGCCCGCTGGGGACCGTATTCGGGGTCGATCAGGTCGTCGAGTCCCAGTGACTCGACTAGGCTGCGGCGGAGCATCATTGCGTGAAACACATCGGCCATCGGTGGGTTGGCGAGGTCGGCAATGACCTCGATCCACGGCTGATTGGTCACTGCAGGCCCGATGAACAGCACCGGCTGCGCACCGGGACGGCGAGCTTCGAGCGACAGGCGCAGCGCGGGAAAGGTCACCAGGGTGCGGATCTCATTGTCGAGGATCAGATGAGCACGGGCGCTTGGCCTGATACCGATCCGCACACTCGAAAAGTGTAATACACTTTAGCGAGAAAGTGCAATACGTTTTTCCGCGAAGATAGCGACGGAACGCACGCGCTGCCGAGGTGACAGCGTTTGGACTTCGTTGTCACACATTGTCACAAGACCTACGAAACACGCTGACACCTGGTAGGACGCGCGGGGAGCGTTCTCCCAGCTGAACGGGGTTACAGAGATGATTTGAGATGACTCCACACCGCCTGTCCCGGACTGGGGGTCAAGTGGTCGCAGGTTCAAATCCTGTCAGCCCGACAACTAAACCGCTTTCGATAGCGTCGGTTACTACTGGCCTGGGATCGCCGGCAGACCATCGCGGATGCCTTGCAAATCACCTTGGATGCGTTGCAGATCACCTTCGATGCGTTGCATATCAGAAAGCGCATTCTGGGATGCCTGCTGCGTCTGGTCCTGGCTTCCAGGTTTGTACTGAGGGCAGTACGAGACGATGGCACCAGCAGCGAAGTCGGCGCTTTGGTTGGCGTCCCATATCGACGTTCGCTGCACGAGGCTGACGGCCTCTTCGAAGTTGGGTTGGTGCGCTAGGAAGTCGCAGACCGCGTGCCCGTGGATCGTCACGTACTCGTGGCTGGGAACTGGCACGCCCTCCTGTTTCAACGCGTCAATGAACGCCGTGTCGACGATGTCAACCGATGGAGCGGGTGCTTTCGGCGCAGCCGGGGCGGGAGTTTTCGGCACAGCCGGGTTGGGTTGCGCACTTGACGGCGGGACTACCGTCGGCTGCGCCGCTGGGTGTGTGTTGTGAACCGTAAACATCACCACTAACACGGCGGCGGCGGCCACCAGAGATAGCGGCAACGCCGCAAGGCGGCCGAAGCCGCGCCGCACACCCTTACGCCCGTCAAGGCGTGATGTCGTCGGTTCCGTCGCCCTGCGGCCAGGTCTCGGCAACGACCTCGGTTTCGATGTCTCCGGGCGGTGCCCTAGGCGCTCATCAAGAAGTTCGTCGATCTGACGACTGGACAGCTCGCCGCCGTGCTCGCGGATTGAACGGCGCACCGCCGCCAGGCGCCGCAACTCGGAGTCGATCGTGTCCCGATCGCGCATGCCCTGAGCCTAAAGCAGCCTGTCAACTATTCGTTTGCCTATGGCCTGGTAACTGTGGTCCCTACGCCAACCCGCAAATCGAAGAAAGCTCTTTTGAGGTCGTCAAACAACTCCTTGGCCCTGGTTCGAGCGACGAAGGGGTTAGCCAATCTCGTTGTTGCCCTTAGCGACTGGCGAGTTGCTGGCGCACGCTGGCTAGGCGCGGGCACCCATTCAGCCGCGCAGAATTACCGCATACGCAAACCTCCCCACGCCACTAGGCGTGGCGCGGGGAGATATTTGCAACCGGATTAGGTGGCCGGACCAGGAGGCGCACCCGGTGCCGGACTTGAGGTCGCCGGTGCACCAGGCCCAGCGGCCCGCGGCACGTTCGACGTCCACATCAGAATGTCTTGCAGTCCGTCGTTATAGACGACGCCATTCGGCGGCGCGCCCGTTACGTCGAAGTACAGGGTGCCCGTCGATTCGTTGCCTTGAGGGATGGGCGCCGGGTTAAGACCATTCGGGACCTAACCTTGTCGATGACCTTGTAGGTCTGACCGTTGGGCCCACGGGCGCTGAAGTCTCTAACCATGGGGGTAACGACCCCGCCGTCCGACTTGGCGGTGATGTCTGCCTGGTAGAGCGTTCCTTTAGGGGTGAAGCCGGGAATCGCGATGTTGCTGGGCTGCAGGCTGCTCACCGTGTAGGTGGTTACCAACGGCCCGTCGATCAGCGGTTCGCTGGTACCGAATGACGGGCCAGGAACTTTTCAAAGTGTTCGAGGATTTGGCAGACAACTCCCGTCGCCACGGTCGTCGAACTCGGCACCGGACTGAACACCCGGTTCGATCGGCTCGACAACGGTATGGTCCGGTGGTTCGATCTTGATCTTGCCGACACGATTGCGCTACGCCGACGTTTCTTCGCCGACCGACCGCGTTGCACGATGCTTGTCGGGTTCGGTGCTCGACACCGATTGGTTCGACACCGCCGGCGCGGTGATGCTGCGCAATCAGCACCGCAACGGATCGATGCACGCAGTGGCCGCTCGGATGCAGTGGGTTTGCGAGGACCCCCGCGAGCTCGAGCAGTGCGGACTGAAGCTGCTGCAGACCGGCACATTCGCCACTCCGCAGCCCGAGATCGCCAACAGCTGGCCCGCGCGCTACCGCTACGGCATCCCGCTACTTCTCTCCGTCGTCAACAGCTACAAACTCAACCTGTTCACGCTCGATACACAGTCTTAAGTCGTCTCCTGCCCAAAGCCGGCTCGCAGCCGCATCCCGGAGCAGCCGCTATGACACTGGCCGAATCGCTCGGCTATTGAGAGATTAAATTTTGTATTTATGGGGAAGCGAAGAGGGTGGATCTGTACTCACCGGGCAGGGCTGGCATGAGCCGATGAGCCGAATGAGTGAACAGCTTGACGAGCTGGTGGCAGCTCGCGACCAGATGGAAAAACTGGTGCAGGTCATCGTCGGGATCGGTTCCGATTTGGACCTGGAGGTGACATTGCATCGAATCGTCAATGCGGCGATGGAGCTGACCGGCGCCCGCTACGGAGCCCTGGGTATCCGCGCCTCCGACGCCACCCTGGTCTCTTTCGTCCACGCGGGGATCGACGACGACACAGCGCGGCGACTCGGTAATCTGCCGGTAGGTGAGGGTCTTCGCGTCGAGGACCTGAGTGCGCATCCGGAGGCCGCGCGGCTGCCCGAGCATGACCCGCCGATACGGGCATTCCTGGGACTACCGATCACCGTGCGGGCAGCTCACTTCGGCAACCTTTACCTGGCCGATGACCGGCCCGGCCGGGTGTTTTCTGCGTCTCAAGAGAGCGCCGTGCGGGCGCTGGCGTCGGCGGCGGCGGCCGCCATCGACAACGCCCGACTCTTCGAGCGAGAACGCGAATCGGCGAAATGGACGAAGGCCAGTCGTGAAATCACGACGGCGTTACTGTCCGGCGACCCACAGACGGGACCGTTGCAGCTCATCGTGAACCTGGCGCTGGAGTTGGCCGACGCTGAGCAGGCGATCTTGCTTGTGCCGAGCGAGTCGGATCTGCCTGCCCACGAAGTCGACACCCTTGTCGTGGCAGCTACGGCGGGCCGGTACGCGTTGGAGGTGATCGGTCAGCAGGTTCCGATGGACGGCTCCACCACGGGCGGTGTCGCGCGTCGTGGCATACCGCTGATCACTGATTCCTTCCAATACCCGATCGAGGGGTTCACCGATGTCGGTGAACGATCGGCGATCGTCATGCCGCTCATTGCCGACGACGCGGTACTCGGCGTTATCGCTGTCGCACGCAACCGGCGGCAGCCGCCATTCGGCAGCGATTACCTGGAGCTTGTCAGTGACTTCGCCCGACACGCCGCTATTGCCTTGGCGCTGGCAGCAAGTCGCGAACATGCGCTCAACCAGCAACTCGCTCAAGCCGACACGGTCGATGACGCGCTGCGAGCCGCGGCTGAGGAACTCCGTCGACTATGGCGGGCCCGCCGCGTCTTGGCGGTCACCTTTCCTGCCAGCAGGTCCGCCGCGGAAACCGTCTCCCGCGCACCCGACCTGATCTCGGTCGGCGAGCCCTCGCAGTGGGACGACCTGTCATCCGAAACACGCCAGATGCTGACCTCGTTGCGCGACGGCGACCTGCTCGCTCCCAACACAACGCGTGCGGGGACGGCGGGCATCGCGTTGCAGCACCCCGACGGCGTGCTCGTCGTCTGGATCCAGTTGGCCGAAAAGCGGCCGTTCACTCTCGAGGACCAGACCTTGCTAACGGTGCTGGCGGGCCGGCTCGGCCAGGGTCTGCAGCGGGTGCACCAGGTTGACCAGCAGCGCGAAACCGCGCTGGCGCTGCAACACGCAATCCTTGGGCCCGCTCATCTACCCGGCGGGTTCGCTGTGCGTTATCAGGCCGCCAGCCGGCCCCTACAGGTGGGCGGTGACTGGTACGACATCGTCGACCTGGAGGACGGGCGCATCGCATTGATTGTAGGCGACTGTGTCGGCCATGGCCTCTCCGCGGCCACCGTGATGGGACAGGTGCGCAGCGCCTGCCGCGCGCTCCTGCTCGACCACCCAAGCCCACGCGCCGCGCTCGCGGGGCTCGACCGCTTCGCGGCGCGGCTACCCGGCGCCCAATGCACCACCGCCGTCTGCGCGGTGCTCAACCCCGACACCGGTGAACTGGTGTACTCCAGTGCCGGGCACCCGCCGCCCATCCTGGTCCACGCCGACGGCACCACCCGAACACTCGACGGTGGCCACACCATTCCGTTGGGACTACGACCCGACTGGGCCCGCCCCGAAGCCCACGTGACCGTGCCAGGGCGTGCGACCCTGCTGCTCTACACCGACGGTCTGGTCGAGCGTCGCGGCAGTGCACTGGACGACGGCATCGCCCGCGCCTCAGCCCTCGTACAGGACGGCCGCGACTCAGATCTGGATGATTTGGCGAACCAGATCATGTCTCGTCTCGCGCCTAGCGGCGGCTATCAAGACGACGTTGTGCTGCTGCTCTACCGCCATCCCGCCCCGCTGGAGATCGACTTCCCGGCCCACGTCAGCCAGCTTGCCCCCACCCGCGCCGCCTTGCGCAGCTGGTTAACCCGAGCCCGGGTGGATCCAGATCAAGCTCATGACGTGCTCGTCGCTGCCGGCGAAGCCGTCGCCAACGCCGTCGAGCACGGTCACCGCGATAGGCCGGAGGGCATCATTAGCCTGCACGCGACCGCACTGGTCGATCAGGTGCAGTTGACCATTGCCGACACCGGCTCATGGAAGCCTCCGCAACCGGCTAACATGGCCCATCGCGGCCGCGGTATCACCCTCATGCGAGCGCTCATGCACGACATCGCCATCCACCCCGAAGCGGCCGGAACGACAGTTCATTTGTCCGCGAGGATAACCTGATGCCAATATTGCTCACCCTCGACACCGCGCGCAGCGACGACGGGAAGCTCGTGCTGATCGCAGCGGGGGAAATCGACCTAAGCAACATCGACACATTCACTCAAGCCCTCACGGCGGCCATCACCGAGACTGCTGGCAGCGGCGAGACGCTCACTGTCGACCTCAGCGCTGTGGAGTATTTGGACAGCGCAGCGATCAACGCCCTTTTCCCGCACGCCGAGCACATCCACGTCATCGCCCACCCGTTACTGGTCCGCGTCTTCGCCATCAGCGGCCTGTCCGAACTGGCCACCGTCGAACCCGCGTCGCCCAAGTCAGAGCGCTGACGTGCATCCGCGAGTTTGCGTGCGGGTGAATGCCCGGGCCGCCCGGCCTGGTATCACCTGGTAACGACGGCAACGTTGTTACTGGTGGCCCAAGCCTGCTTAAAGGTGGCGAAAGGAACTTTCTCGTCGCCGCCTGTCTTGCTGCCGCTGTCATTGAGGTGCACCACACCGGCTCCGGTATCGACGCCGGTGGATCCTCGGTTGCTCCTGTGCGAATCCGCTGAGATTGGCGCCGGCGATCGCTTGGGCGTTACTGACGACGGGAGCGGCGCGTGTCTTTGTGCGCCGGTATGTTTCGCCACGACACCAGCTCTGCCTGCATCGTCGCTAGCATCACCCGTTGGATCCACAAAACGATGGTCGTACTAGCACTACGCGAGGTGACCACTCTGATGTAGGCCCTCAAACCAGTATCTGTGTGCGAGTACCACATACCGAGTCTGTTCCTCCAACCGGTTACGAGTAGTTGTCCTGCACGCGAACACCTCAAAACTGTCCTGACGGCGGCACTTTCGCACCGTGAGCAATTCTGACAGCCGCGCAACCCGCTCAGCGGTTGCCCGATCGGCGTGTCGGTTGAGTGCTCAAAGCAAACGGGCACACGACATAATTTTGGTTTCGCTCGCGGAACAGGAAGCGGCGGTGATGGACTGCAGTGTGTTGAATACTTCGGTCGCGCCCATGCCGGTCGCCGTTCGCGCGTTGTCGGCGATGTTCGCAACCCTGCTGCTGGGGATTGCCGGTGTTGGTGCCGCAGCCGAAGCGCCGGCCGAGCCGGTTATCGCCGAGCTCGGCGATAAGACGGTGGGCTGGGATACGTACCGTCGGTTGGATCGGTTGCCGTATCTGAGCCCCGACACGCAAAGTCTGCAGGTGTCGAGCTTCGACCGGAGCGGCGGCAATTTCGACATCTCCACCGGCAATAAGAACGGCAGCGGTGGCTGTCTGGCGTCTGGTGGTGCCGGCTGTGTCATCGCGGAAGATCGCGGTGCCGGTGAGATCGATTCGATCTGGTTCACCCGCGACGGCGGCAATGTGACCGCGCTCGGAACGATCCGCATTGAGCTGGATGGGCAGACGGTGATAGAGGCACCATTGCAGTCGCTGGTCGACGGCGCGCTGGGTGCGCCCTTCGTCTGGCCGCTTGTGGCCAATGCTGACCAGTCGCCGGGAGGCGTCTACGTCAAGGTGCCGATGCCGTACCGGCAGTCGATGCGGATTAGCGTCGCATCGCATTTGGAGTACTACCACGTTGACTATCGCCGGTTTCCCACAGCCGACGGCGTGACCACCTTCTCGCCCGCTGACCCAGCACTCGACGTGCTCGCTACCTTCCGCGCCGCCGGCGCCGTCGACCCCAAACCGACAACATCCACGGCAATGCATAACCATCGCGTCAACCAGATTCCCGACAGCAGCGGGCTGCAGATCGCGGAATCGACTGGCTCGGGCAGCATCTCGGCGCTCCGGTTGCGGCTACCCCAACCAGCGGATCAACTCCTGGCCGGTTTGCGGCTGCAGATCGAGTTCGACGGCCGAACGATGGTCGACTCGCCACTTGGGGAATTCTTCGGAGCCGGACTCGGCACCGACAACGTGCGATCGTTGATGTTCGCGACGATCCCACAACCCGACGGGTCTTTGTCGTTGGCGGCTTGGTGGCCAATGCCTTTCGCCCGCACCGCCCACGTCACCCTCGTCAACGCCACCGGTGGCTTGGTCACCGGAATCGACAGCGATGTCGTGTTCACACCCGACCCCCAGTGGGCACCCGCGCTCGCCAGCGGCCGCGCGGGGTACTTCACCGCACGTTCGCATGCCGGACCAACGACTCTCGGTCAGGACTGGTTGTTCGCCGATGAACAAGGCCACGGAAAATTCGTCGGCGTCAGCCACACCATCCGCGGTTCTCGGATCAAAACATCGTTTGGTGACGATTCTCCGTACTTCCTCGAAGGAGCCGAACGGGTCTACACCGACGGTTCTGCGTCGCCGCAGTGGTACGGCACCGGCACCGAGGACTTCTACGAGGGCGGCTGGTACTTCCACAACGGCACTTCCTATAGCGACCCGCTCACCGGCCAACCCGATCAGCGCACGGCCAGCGGTGGATGCGCAGACTACTGTGTGGCCGTCTATCGGCTCATGCTCGCCGAAGCGATCGACTACCGCTCCGCAATCCGATTCGGCATCGAGCACGGTAAACGCAACATGGTCCAACCCGACTACAGTTCAACGGCATTCCTCTATACACAACCAAACGACACCGCCACCCCCAGCGACGAAGTCATCCCGACCGATCCGGTCAGTCGACTCCTCCACGGCTATTCCGACGGCGACGCAGGCGATCAGCTGGTAGTCAGCGAATATGAGGGCTCCGACGACGCTCGCCCCGTCGCCGGGTTAGTTCACGCCACCAATGCGCCGATCACATTCCACGTCCTGATCAGTCCGGACAATCGGGGCATCCTGCTGCGCCGCACGTCGGACCAGGCGACCGGCTACCAATCAGCAGAGGTTGCCATCGATGGCACACCTGCCGGGATCTGGTTAGAGCCCCGCAGCAACAACGCACACCGCTGGCTCGATGACACCTACCTCGTACCCGACCGTCTTACCGCGGGCAAAAACCTCGTCACGATCAGGCTCATACCTACCCCCGGCACCCCGGCCTGGACTGCCAGCCGCTACCACATCGACACACTGACTGCGCCGTCTTAGGCTTGCCTGGCCATCACGGGCGGGGGTGTTGTCACGCGGGCGTCTTTCTTCGACGCCCTTCACGGTGGCTGTGCCGGCGAGGTCGAGTGCGCCACCGAAGAGCTCGGCACCGGCACTATCTGTTGTCGCTGACGGACGTCTGTGCATACGCTGCCATCGGGTGTGGCCGCAATATGGAGAGATACATGTCCCTAACGATTCGCGCATCGGCCGTATTCGTTGCATGCGTGGCGGTGGTCGCGCTCGCGCCACCAACCGTCGCTGACCCGAACGACCCAATCCCCGGTAATGGTGTCTTCCGCGTCGGACCCGACATCGCACCGGGCCTTTATCGCACGGGCGGGACGGCGTCGACCTGGGGGGTTTGGATAAACAATATCCCGACTCAGGACGAAATGTGCTCGTGGTTTACGTACAGCACAGCTGATGGGAGCAAGGACCATGTAGTCCAGGCGAATAGCTCTATGGGTCCGATGTACGCGAATGTTAACTCAACGATCAAGGCCTTCGAGTCGCAGAACTGTCAACCCTGGACGCGGGTCCCATAAGCAGGGCCAGAACGGTTCTGGCTTTAATGCCGGCTTCATAGTTGAGGCGTCGCCGGCCGGGACGCCGGCTTCTGCTCGATGATGTCGTGGTCGACGCCTAGTGGCGCCAGACTGGCGGCAAGGGCGTGGCCTGGCCCGCGCCGAGCGGGAAATGTCTTCCTCGAGGCTTGCTATACGCGGTAGCGGGTAACCCTCGGGTCGACACAGAACGGAGCAGCATGGGGGCAAGTGTGCGGACCGGGACCATCACGACGCAGGTGCCGGCGCGGCTGGACCGACTGCCCTGGGCGCGGTTTCACTGGCGCGTCGTCATCGGGCTTGGCGGTGTATGGATTCTCGACGGGCTCGAGGTCACGATGGTCGGCAACGTGTCGTCCCGCCTCACCGAGCGGGGCAGCGGTATCGAACTCAACCCCGCCCAGATCGGCGTGGCAGCGGCGATCTATATCGCTGGGGCCTGCTTAGGCGCATTGTTCTTCGGTCACCTGACGGACCGCTTTGGACGACGCAATCTGTTCATGCTGACCCTCGCGGTATATCTGATCGCGACCGTTGCCACCGCATTCGCTTTTGCGCCTTGGTATTTCTTCATCACGCGCTTCTTCACCGGTTCCGGAATCGGGGGCGAATACGCGGCCATCAACTCGGCGATCGATGAGCTGATCCCCGCGCGGGTGCGGGGTCGCGTGGACCTGATGATCAACGGGACATACTGGCTGGGTTCGGCTGCGGGAGCGGCCGGCGCGCTGGTGGTTCTGAACACGTCGAACTTCCCGGCCAACATCGGGTGGCGGCTCGCCTTCGGCATCGGAGCCATCTTCGGCATCTTCGTCCTTCTTGTCCGGCGCAATGTTCCCGAGAGTCCACGATGGTTGTTCATCCACGGGCGCGAGCAGGAAGCCGAACAGGTTGTCGCAGCGATAGAACAAGAAATTCGGCACGACACCGGCCAACCACTGCCGGAGCCGCAAGGGCGTCCGCTCAAAGTTCGTCAGCGCGAGACGATTTCGTTCCGGGAGATCGCCAGGGTGGCGTTCAAGCTCTATCCGCGGCGCGCCGTCCTGGGGTTGGCGCTGTTCATCGGGCAGGCGTTCCTCTACAACGGCGTGACCTTCAATCTCGGCACGCTGTTGAGCGGGTTCTACGGCGTCGCATCCGGCAAGGTGCCGCTGTTCTACATCCTGTGGGCGCTCAGCAATTTCGTCGGACCCCTGGTCCTCGGGCCGCTGTTCGACAGCGTCGGCCGCAAACCGATGATCACCTTCTCCTATATCGGTTCGGCCGTCGTGGCCGTCGTCCTCGCGGGACTGTTCGTCACCCAGGCCGGCGGTGTCTGGGCTTTCATCATCGTGCTCGCGGTGACCTTCTTCTTCGCCTCAGCCGGTGCCAGCGCCGCCTATTTGACCGTCAGCGAGATCTTCCCGATGGAGACTAGGGCGCTGGCGATCGCGTTGTTCTACGCCGTCGGCACAGCGATCGGCGGTATCACCGGTCCGCTGCTGTTCGGTCAGCTGATCAATTCGGGGGAGCGCGGCCTGGTGGTCTGGTCCTTCCTGATCGGAGCGGCGGTGATGGCCGTTTCGGGCCTCGTTGAATTGTGGCTCGGTGTCGCGGCCGAGCAACGGCCGCTGGAAGAACTGGCGTTGCCGTTGACGGTGGCCGACGCCGAATGCGAGGAAGAGGCGGGGGACACCGCGGGATAGGACGGGATCACCGTCTCGCCGGCCACGTCATCGTTAACGCAGTCTGAACTCTTGGCGTGTGTCGACTATGCGTTGGATGCGGGATGCGCCGTGGACCCGACTTTGGAACACTCGGGAACTATGAAACGTCTGCTGATGCTGACCAGCGCCGCCGCCATGATCGCCGTGGCCGCGCCGGCATACGCCGCCCCCCAGTCCGATGCCGACGCCGACTTCCTTTCCCAACTCCGAGCGGCTGGGCTTACCTACCAGGATCCGGCGGCCGCGATCGCGGTTGCCAAGGACGTATGCGCGTTGGTCGATAAGGGGACGCCGGACACCGAGATTGTGAAAAACCTCCAGCTGCGCAATCCAGGATTCACCGGCGACGGCGCCGCCAAGTTCACCACACTCGCGGCCGGCGAGTACTGCCCGAAATACCTGACCGGCCAGGGGCGGCCCCCGAAACCGCCCGGTGCTCAAGGCAACTAGGGCGAGCGGCTAAACCCCGCTGCGGACCACCTCGTCGGCGGAAGCGCGCATCCGCTCCGACAATCGAAGCAGATCGTGCTCGCCGATCCCGTTCTGGAGCGTGTACGCAAGTTGCCGCAACTCGACAGAGCATTTGCGCAATTCTTCCCGGAGCCTCGTCTCAACGGTGAGCATGACCTTCTTCCTCAGGCAGGACGGGCCAAAAGCCCGTCAATCTTTAAAAATGTACGCAGTCCAGTGGCTGGTCCGCGAGATAGCTCGGGCCATTTTTACGTGACTTTGACATGCCGTTTACGTCCTCGAGCAAGCTCGAGAAGTTGACTTAGCCTCGCAGGCGTCGGCCTGCCGAAGCAGACTGCAGTTCTCACCCAACTCGGGCCCATATGTCACGGCACCGCAATGACATCGCCATGTTGAGTGACGTCCGCAGGAGCATGCAGTGCTACCGACGAGCATCCGCTCTGGCCGCATCAAATGACCGCGGGGACAGCGCAGGGGCGGCGGGGCCGCCGACCGACTCGAGGGGAACCGAACCAGCTCACCGGCCGCAATCATGGGCCGACGGTAGGCGCCTACCCTGCGCGCGACATTAATAATTCGGGTGAGCCTGCTGAGAAAGAAGGAAGCCGACCTGCCGCCCACATGAATGACAGCGTTTGTTCAATTCGATGTAATTGAAGTATCGCCAGACTTAACGTTCGACCGGGGACTCCGTGAAAAGAGAAACCGGTGCTCATACTGCGAGACCACGATGTCGAAGATTACGCAGCGTTATGAGACATTGACCGCTGCGGCCCCATCTCCTCCCGAAGCTATGCGCCGCCAAGTAGCCTGATCCCGTGCAAATCGGTGTACTGGGTGCAGCTCGTATCGCGCCGCCCGCGCTCATCAAACCGGCCAAGGCAAACGCCGACGTCGTAGTGGCCGCCGTCGCGGCGCGCGACGTTTCGCGTGCGCAGGCATTTGCCGCCAAACACGATATCGCCCGGGTGCACGACAGCTATGACGCTCTGCTCGCCGACCCCAATCTCGACGCTATCTACAACCCGCTACCGAATGGCTTGCACGGCAAGTGGACCCGAGCCGCACTGGCCGCCGGTAAGCATGTGCTGTGCGAAAAGCCGTTCACCGCCAACGCCGCGGAAGCTCGTGAGATCGCCGAGCTGGCCGCACAGTCGGACCGAGTCGTGATGGAGGCGTTTCACTACCGCTACCATCCGATGGCTTTGCGAATCGAGGAGATCATCGCCTCGGGCGAACTGGGCAAGCTCAAGCGGGTGGAGGCCGCCCTGTGCTTCCCGCTGCCGAAGTTCTCCGACATCCGCTACAACTTCTCGCTTGCCGGTGGCGCGACCATGGATGCTGGGTGTTACGCGGTCCACATGGTCCGCACATTCGGTGGATCAACGCCGGAAGTTGTTTCAGCGCAAGCGAAATTGCGCGATCCGCAGGTCGACCGGGCCATGACGGCCGAGGTGCGATTCGCCGAGGGGCACACCGGCCGGATCCGTTGCTCGATGTGGTCGTCGCATCTGCTGGAGTTCAGCGCTCACGTTGTTGGCGACCAGGGCGAGCTCCGCGCACTAAATCCGGTACTGCCGCAGGTTTACCATCGGCTCTCAGTTCGATCATCTGCCGGTAAACGTGTCGAGCGTTTCCCGCGCCGCGCCTCCTACGCGTATCAGCTCGACGCCTTCGCCGCGGCAGTGCTGCGCGGCGAACCGGTGAAGACCACGCCAGCAGACGCGGTTGAAAACATGACCGTCATCGACGCGATTTATCGCGCTGCCGGCTTGCCCCTCCGCGAGCCGAGCTGATCGGTCACGGTGCGACGGGGCGGTTGGTCCACTCCCGGTCGGGTCGGCGTGACGATCGAAACCATCCACCCGCCGCGCCGGTGCCACCGTCGGTCGGGATTGTGTGGCCGGTGACGAACGCCGACAGGTCGGAGGCCAGAAACAGGATCACGCGGGCCTGGTCCTCGGGCAGCCCCATCCGCCCGACCGGAACCCATTGCGGCCACTGCAGCTGCTCTTCGGCGGAGAGCCACTGCGAATAGGGCACCTGGAGTGATTCGGTGACGTCGGGGCCGATCGCGTTGACGCGCACGCCGTCGGGGCCGACCTGCACCGCGAGGCTGCGGGTGAAGTGGATGACGGCGGCTTTGAAGGCGGCGTAGACCGGGTCTTCGGGGTAGCCGCGCAGCCCTTCGACGGACGAGACGTTGACGATCGCGCCGGCGTGTTGGTCGATCATCGTCGGCAGGAAGGCGTGCGTAACGAGGAAAACGTGGTGCAGGTTGATTCGGTAGTGCTCGTCCCAAAGCTGGGAGTCGGTGTCGACGAAGTTGCCCGGGTGGCGCAGCCAGTGGCCCACGTTGTTGACCAGGACATCCACCCGGCCGTAGCGCTCGAGTACTGAATGCGCCAGCACGGCGACCTGATCGGCGTCACGGACGTCGGTGACGACTGCCAGAGCGGACCCGCCCGATGCGGTGATCTCGTCAGCGGTCTGCTGAGCACGTTCGGAGTCGATATCGGCGACGACCACTCGGGCGCCATGTTGTGCGAACAACAGCGCGGTCGCCGCGCCGATACCGCCACCGCCGCCGGTCACCACTGCAACCCGGTCGGCCAGCAGTGCTCCAGCAACCGCTGCGTCGTCGATCCTCATATCACGGCTCCTCGGGGTGGGGAGTGCGCTCAATTTTTTTTGGCGTATTCAAAGTAATTAATGCAGCATTGCGGATCTAGTTCTGGCGCAGCCAGGTTCGATACCGATCATGACATGCGGGAAGGTAGGTTTGCGGCCATGTGGAGCTCGCTGCTGGTGCTGGCGCTTCCCATAGCGCTCGACCCGGTGCGTCTCGGCCTCAATCTTCTCCTCGTTTCTAGACCACGGCCCGCGCAGAACTTGCTCATGTACTGGGTCGGTTGCGCGCTAGTCGGCTTTTTCTGGCCTCGCGCTGGTGGCTCAGGGCATGGGCATCATCTGAGCTGGGGCAAATTAGCCGATGGCCTGATCGTGGGGTTCGGGCAGCAAAAGGATGGAACCGCTGCTGGCACGTAGCACCCTTCGCCATATCATCGGGTGATGGGCGCCGGTGGGCTGGATACCGTGGGCTCGCCGGCATTCACCGACGAGGAGTCGACGCGGTATCGCGCCGCCGGCTGGTGGTCGGACTCGACGTTGTCCGACGCGGTGCGTCGTAACGCTGAACACTCACCGGACCGTTGCGCCTACGCCGACGATCCCGGCACAGCTCTCACTTGGCGTGAATTCGACTGTTCGGCAGACGCTCTGGCTGGGCAGCTAGCCGGTGTCGGCGTGGAACGAGGCGATCGTGTTGCGGTGTGGCATGGTGACTCCGCCGCCATCCACGTGTTGTTTGTTGCGATCGAACGTTGCGGCGCCGTCGTCGTCGGCATCGGCGCACGCGCCGGCACCCGCGAGGTCGCTGCGATACTGCACAGTTCGCGACCGAAGCTACTGATCAGCGATCAGCAGCGCAGTGCTGCCGCGACGCAGGCCGCCACCCGCGTGGCCGCTGAATTTCCGGTCCCGTCACTCGTCTTGGCTCGCGATGCCGACTTACCGCGCCTCAACACCGACGCGGATCGTAAGGCGGTTGAGGTCGAATCCCAGCTCGGTCCCGACGACGTCTTCCTGATCAACTCCACGTCGGGGACCACGGGGCTGCCCAAGTGCGTCGTGCACACCCAGAACCGTTGGTACTACTTTCACCAGAAGGCGGTCGCGAACGGGCAACTGACATCGGATGACATCTTCTTGCCCGTCATTCCCACACCTTTCGGCTTCGGACTATGGACCAGCCACAGCACCCCGATCTACCTGGGCGCCACCGCGGTGATCCTGGAGCGTTTCAGCCCGAAGGCTACGTGTGAGGCGATAGCCCGACACAAGGTCAGCGTATTGTGCTGTGTCAGTACACAATTGACGATGATGATGGCCGACCGCGCTTGTCGCGATTACGATCTGAGCTCGTTGCGTGTCGTTTTCACCGGCGGGGAGGCATTGCCGTACCGGCCGGCTGCCGAGTTCGAGGAACTCACCGGCGCAAAGATTCTGCAGTTCTACGGTTCCAATGAAACTGGCCTGCTCAGCGGGACCACTGTGCATGATTCGCGGCAACGCAGACTTCGTACCGGCGGCCGAATCGTGCCAGAGATGTCGGTCCGGCTGTTCGACGGCGATCAGGATGTCACCGAGACAGGTCGAGGCCAGCCGGCGTGCCGAGGCCCGGCGACCAGCCTCGGCTATCTCGGCGGCACCGACCATGACCAGTTGTTCACCCGCGACGGGTGGATGCGCATGGGTGACATCTGCGAGATCGACCCGGAAGGCTATCTGAGGGTCACCGGCCGAACCTCAGATTTCATCGTGCGAGGCGGCAAGAACATCAGCGCGGCGCAGGTCGAGGACGCCGCCATGACGCACCCCGCGATCGCGATAGCGGCGGCGGTCGCTATGCCCGACCCGGTATTCGGTGAGAAGGTCTGCCTCTATGTCGAACTCGCTGACTCGGCGACCATCGATCTGCCCGAACTCGTCGAGTATCTGTTGGCTCTTGGCGTTTCTAAGGAGCTGCTGCCCGAACGACTCATTGTGGTCGATGACCTACCCCGATCGTCCGGCGGAAAAATCGCCAAAGGCCGGCTTCGTGAAGATATTCGAGCCAGGATGGAGGCAAATCATGAACGCTCGTAATGCACGGCGAGGTGGACTGGAGGTGTGGGCGCCCTCGGTGGTGCCCCCGATCGGCGTTGAGCTATCGCAAGAGCAGGCGCTCGCCGTGGCCTTTCGGCACCTGGCCGCCATCGGTTTCGCGGAGAACATGGCCGGACACATCACCTGGCAGCCTGACGGACACACCGACATGTTCGTCAACCCGTGGGGACTGTGGTGGCAGGAATTGACCGCATCCGATATCTGCCTGGTGGATAGCGAAGCCCGCGTGGTCCGCGGCCGTTGGGATGTCACGCCGGCGATCCATATCCATACCGAACTGCACCGCGTCCGCGAGGACGCACGGGTGGTCATTCACAATCATCCTTACTACGTATGCGTTCTTGCCGCACTGGGCAGGCTGCCCGAGCTGGTTCACCAGACCGGTTCGCTGTTCCTGGACGACCTATGCCTGGTTGACACCTACGACGGTGAAATCGACAGCCCTTCCCGTGCAGCCGATCTCGCGGCCCGCATCGGCGGTGCCAGCCTGACCATTTTGGCCAACCACGGCGTTATCGCGACCGGTCGCAATCTTCCCGAGGCTGTCTACCGCGCCGCGTCGATCGAGCGGGTATGCAAGCTGGCCTACGACGTCATGCTCACCGGCAAGGAGCCGGTGACGATGAACTGGTCGGACATGGCGGGCATGCAGCGGTCGCTGATCGAACGCGCCGCCGATGTCTACTGGGCAGGGGCAGCGCGAATGACGATCAAAGCCGATCCCGCCGTGCTGAGCTGACTGGACTGCAAATGAAATCGATCGATGAGCTGGCCGCCAACCCGAACTTCACCACCGCCAAGACCGGGGAAGATCGCTCCGTCACCTTTTTGCCGGACCCGCCACGGGCGCATCGCCGTTACACGGTGATCTCGGTCGACGATCACATTGTCGAACCTCCGGACACGTTCACCGGACGTCTGCCGCGCAGATTCGCCGACCGAGCACCTAAGGTTGTGGACACCGGAGACGGCGGGCAGACCTGGGTTTACGACGATCAGGAACTGCCCAATGTCGGGTTCAACGCAGTGGTCGGCCGACCGGTCTCGGAGTACGGGTTCGAGCCGGTTCGGTTCGATGAAATGCGGCGCGGCGCATGGGATATTCACGACCGCATCAAAGACATGGACCTGAACGGCATCTACGCCTCACTCAACTTTCCGTCGTTTCTGCCAGGGTTCGCCGGCCAGCGGCTGCAGCAGGTGACCGACGATCGCGATCTGGCGTTGGCCTCCGTGCGCGCATGGAATGACTGGCACCACGAGGTTTGGGCGGGTTCATACCCCGGTCGGATCATTCCCTGTCAGTTGCCCTGGCTGCTGGATCCCGAGCTCGGCGCCAAGATGATCCGGGAGAACGCCGAGCGCGGCTTTAACGCCGTCACGTTCAGCGAGAACCCGGCGATGCTCGGATTGCCGAGTATCCATTCCGGCCATTGGGATCCGATGATGGCGGCGTGCGCCGAAACCGAGACCGTGGTGAACCTTCACATCGGATCTTCGGGTTCGTCGCCGTCCACCACCGAAGACGCGCCACCGGATGTGCAGGGAGTGCTGTTCTTCGCCTATGCCATTTCGGCAGCGGTCGACTGGTTGTACTCCGGGCTGCCCAGCAAGTTCCCCGATCTGAAGATTTGTCTGTCCGAAGGTGGCATCGGCTGGGTCGCGGGGCTGCTGGATCGCCTCGATCACATGCTCAGCTACCACGCGATGTATGGGACCTGGGCGTCGTTGGGTGAGAGTTTGACTCCTGCAGAGGTTTTCACACGCAACTTCTGGTTCTGCGCGGTGGAAGACAAGTCGTCCTTCGTACAGCACGACCGCATTGGTGTAGACAACATCATGTTGGAGGCCGACTACCCGCACTGTGACTCGACCTGGCCGCACACCCAAAAGACGATCCACGAACAAATCGGTGATCTTCGGCAGGATCTGATCCGAAAGATCACCTGGGAGAACGCTTCGCGGCTGTACCGCCACCCGGTGCCGCTCGAAGTCCAGCAGGATCCAGAGGTGTTTTAGTGACGCCGAGAACCGCGACTCCCCGCGGTCGCGATCACGAAGACCCAGTGCAGATGCGCGTGGAGAGTCTGCGCCGCTACCCGGTGAAGTCGATGCTCGGCGAGATCGTGCCGTCGATGTTTGTCGATGAGCGCGGCGTGTCGGGGGACCGGCGGCTAGCCCTTGTTGACTCGGAGACCAACCGGGTAGCCAGCGCCAAGCAGCCGCGGTTGTGGCGCAAGCTTTTACAGTTCACCGCGAGCGGGGACACCGGCCGGGTATCCATACGGTTGCCCGATGGAGGAAGCATCGCGGCAGACGACCCCGGCATCGATGAAGTCCTCTCGGAGCTGGTGGGACGGTCAGTCAGCCTGGTCAGCAAGCGGCCGCGGGGCGCCACCCTGGAACGGCCCGACCCCGAGACGGTGCTAGAGCTGGGCGAAGATGCCGAAGTCGCGGGTCAGCTCCTCGAGATCGGCCATGCGACGCCCGGAGACTCGTTCACCGACCTCGCACCGCTGCATGCGATCACCACGACCACCGTGCAGCACATCGGCACCGAGGCGCTGCGTTACCGACCCAACGTGGTGATCGCCACTCCGCCCAGCTACCCGCCCTATGCGGAAAACGATTGGGTTGGCAGAGATCTGAGCATCGGCGAGACGCGGTTGCATGTTTTGAAGCCAACATCACGATGCGTGTTGCCCACGCTTGAGCATGGCGAGCTACCGCGGGCACCTCATGCGCTTCGCACACCGGCGGCCGAAAACCGGTTGCAATCACCGGGATCCGGCGCGGTGCCCTGCGCCGGGGTCTACCTGACGGTACTGGTAGAAGGCACCATTCACACCGGCGATCCGGTGATTCTGCAGTAGCCAGAGTCGGACAGTAATTTTGGCAGGCGGGTTTCGCAAGCTGCTCTGGGGGATAGCGCTTGTCTCCTTTTATGGGCATCGGCAGTGGGCATGATCGTCCTGGTCAGCAGACACCCAAAAGAGTGACCTCTCGCCGCAAGCGTCGTGGTTCGGGACGACTGATGTCTGCCCTGGTTACACTTCGGGGATTGTGACCGGAAGGCGACCCAGCGCCGAACAGCGGCGGCGCGATCTTTGCGACGCGGCGATCGAGTTGCTGGCGCAGGACGGTGCGCGTGGTCTGACTCATTTGCGGGTCGACCGACGCGCCGGCGTGGCTGACGGATCGACGTCCTTCTACTTTCACACTCGCGCGGATCTGCTGCGCGCGGTGACCAATCGCGTGGTCTCTCAAGACGTTGCTGATTTTGGCGCCGCGATGGCCGCGGCCAAGGCGGCCGATAGCGATCGGGAGGAGACACTGTTGTCGCGATTGGCCGAGCAGGCCATGCGGACAGCGGTGGAACCGGAGCGATCGCGTGCGCGCGCTCGATTCGAGCTGATGATGATGTCGCAACGCGACCCCGAACTGGCCGCAGTTTTCCAAAATCTGATGGACCGCTTCGTCGCGATTGGCGAAGAGGCCGTAGCCCAACTCCAACCCCGAAACGCGCCGCTCGACACCACATTAGTTAAAGCGCAGGCGTTCGCGGTGATCACCTTCCTGGGCGGATTCCTGTTCCGATTGGCTAACGGCATAGCCGGCTCGCACACCGCTCGGGAACTCGAGAGTTATCTGCATGCCGTCATCGCGGGTGTCGCAGCGGAACACACCCGGGGGAGCGCCTCCCGCTAGGTCAGTGCTCACTTACCCAACTGAATTGGGGCTAACCAATACTCGGCCGTCCACCGCTGCTTCGCGGACCAGATCAAAAGCCTCGGCAATTCGGTTGAGTTGCAATATGGGTCCGATCACGGCGCTGGGATCGACGGCGCCGCTGGCGAACGCGCCGATCACTTCCCGAAACTCGTCAGGCCGATAGCACACCGAGTAGCGGATCGTGAGTTCCTTGAGTAGCGCCGTAACGGGTTCAATGGGTGTGGGTTCGGCGCATGCGCCTGAGATGACTAGACGCCCGAGCGGGCGTAGAGCGGCCTGACACGCTTGCACGAGTTCGGCGCGGCCGACACATTCGACGGCCACGTCATACCCTGCGGCGTCGGCGTCGGAGACCGAGACCAGAACGTCGCTGGCGCCCATCGCGAGTGCGAATTCGCGGCGGTGTGGGTCCGGGTCGGCGACGGTGACGCGAACCCCGCCCTTCTCCAACGCCCATACCAACGTCGTAAGACCGACGCCGCCTGCACCGACGATCAGCACATCATCGCCGGGGCTGATCTCGGCGCTATGCACGCCGTGCAGCCCGACGGCGAAGGGCTCAACCAGGGCCGAGTAGGTCGCCGGCATGTCGACGGGCAGGACAAAGGCATGACGTGCCGGTACTACGGCCAGTTCGGCGAAACCTCCTGCTGGCCCCATCCCGATGTAGCGGGTCTGCGGGCAGTGCGACACCACACCCGCCGCGCAGTAATGGCAGGTGCCGCATGAAAAGACAGGCAGCGCAGCGATGTTGGTGCCTTGGCGCCATTCGCCTGCGCTCGACCCCACAGCGACGATCTCACCGCCCAGTTCGTGACCCATGACCATGCCAGCGGGTGCATAGGGCTGTGCCTTGATGTCAGACCCGCACACCCCGCACGCGGCGACGCGGATAACCAGCTCGTCGGGACCTGGCGTCGGATCAGGCATGTCAACGATCTCGAAGTCGCGACTCTCGGTCGTGACGGCGGCTTTCATGCCACTTCCTCAAGTTCGACGTCGAAGACCGACAAGTATTCGTCGAACAGCGGCTCCAAGTCGGCGCGTGTCACGCCGGATCCATCTAGGGAATAGGGCGCCACTCCATGGCGGTCCTGCGGATGTCGCTCCAGCCAGCGCAGCATCGCGCGTTCGGTGGTGGAAGTCAGATCATCTGCGGCCCAGTCGTATAGTGAGCGCATCACCGCGATGGGATTGCGCATCAGGTCCGCGTAGTGCAGATCGAAGAAGCGTTCGTCGCCGATGCGCCTGCGGGTCTGCAGTGGTCGGGTGACGTGAGCGCGAAGCTGACGCAGCACGTTTCCGACGATGACATCGACGTCTAGGTTGGCACCCATCACCGCACGCGACAGATAGTTCAACCGCAGAAAGGAGGCCGCGGCCTGAAAGGGGTCTCGGTGCGCCCACACGATGCGCGCGTCGGGAAAGGTCGCCAGCAGCGCATCGATGTGCACCGCATGTGACGGCATCTTCAGCGACCAGGTGCCTGGCGCCCGCGACTGCAGCATCTGCAACACGATGCGCTCATAGGCATAGGCACTCGTCATGTCCGTCGTCAAAAGCCAGTCCGCGTAGTCGGGGGTCGGCATAAAGGCCTCCCAGAGGTAGGCCTTGAAGTCTTGGTTCTGCACGAAGATGCACTCGGTAGGCCCGTCGGCCTCGTCCCAGTGGATCATCGGGATGTTGGCCGCCTTGAGGCCCTCGGCCAGCACATCGAGCTCAGCTTTCTTCTTGAGGCAGCGCGGATCGCTGCGCAAAGTTTCTGGTGTGGACGGCGGCACGGAGTCCTCGGCCTCCCATGTCAGCAAGGACCGGCGATGCGGATCTTGATCGAGCAGATAGCTCGCCAGGGAGGTGCCGGTTCGGGGCAGCCCGAGTACCACCAGCGGGCGGTCGACCCGCTGGTCGGCGATCTCGGGATGTTGCTTGACGTAGTCAATGACGCGCAGCCGATTCCACAACGCGTCCACGAATTGGCCGTAGACGTAATCACGCCCACCGGGGTTGACGCCCGGCGCGGATTCGCAGGTCTCGATGAGCAGCCGTAGGCCCTGTTGCCATGAATCTTCGCCGAAGTCGTCTAGTCCGGCGCGCTCGCAGGCCTGGGTGACGAGTTCGTCGAACCGTGCGGCGGTGTTCGAGGGAAGCGATGTCGTCATGGCCGCCGATACTATACGGCCGTAGAGAACAAATGTTAGGTTACGAAGACGCCGATCTTGGAGGGGTGAGCCAACTGATGCCGCCGTCGCTGGAGGAACTCGTCAAACAGGGGGAGGGCCGCCAGGATGCCGTCGATATGGGCGACGGAATCTTCATGTCCAAGAACATCGCCAATAGCTATCTGGTGACCACGCCCGACGGCGACGTCTTGATAAACACCGGCACTGACTTCGAAGCCGATGAGATCAAAGCGCGTTTCGCCCGCGTCAGTTCCGGTCCGCTGCGGGTCATCACTTTCACCCAGGGCCATCCCGACCACGTCGGTGGGTGGAGCCTGTTCAACGGCCAGGGCGTCCGGACCATCGCGCAAGCCAATCACGGCGACGTGCGCGAGTACTGGCGCCATCTGCATCCGTTTTACGTGCGACGCATCATGACGTTGTGGGGCGCATTCATGGATGTCGAGACGGCGGCTGCGCAGCTTCCACCGGAACCCGTGCTCACCGATTCATTCATCGACACTCACGCCTTCGAGCTAGGCGGACGCCGGTTCGAGTTGCACGCAACTCCTGGCGGTGAGACCACCGACGCCCTGGTGGTCTGGCTGCCCGAAGAGCGAACCGTGTTCATCGGCAACCTGATGGGGCCCTTCTTCGGGCACGTACCCAACCTATATACCCTGCGAGGCGACAAGATTCGCAGCGCCGTGGCCTTCATCCGCTCGGTGGATCGCGTCATCGCCCTCGCGCCGGACATGCTGTTCAACGGTCACGACGTCTTCCGCGGCGCCGACCGGATCGAGGCGACCTTGACCAAGGTGCGTGACGCCACGATCTACCTTCGTGATCGCACCCTCGATGGCATGAATTCCGGTGTTGCTCTGTGGACTTTGATGCGTGACGTGACGCTGCCGGCCAACTTGGCACTGCCACAGATGCACGGGAAGGTGCCGTGGATCGTGCGGGCTATCTGGGAGGAGCATGTCGGGTGGTTCCGCTACGAGTCGACCACCGAGCTGTACGACGTTCCGCCATCATCGGTGTGGCCCGACATCGTTGACCTGGCCGGCGGAACCGTCCCGCTTACTGAAAAGGCCCACGCCCACGTGGAGGCGCGCCGCCCGCTTCAGGCACTGCACCTGACCGACATAGTCTTGGCTCATTCGCCGGGAGACGCCGATGCCTCGCGGGTGAAACGCGGGGCGCTCGAACAGCTTCTGGCTGCCAGCGGCCGGGAAAACCACAGCGAAGTGCAGTGGCTGGAGCAGGAGATCAAGAGCACAGGACCCGAGGAGGATCGATGAAGGCCGAGAATCTGTACCACACCGGCATCGTCGTCGACGATCTCGGCGCCACCATGGAATGGTTCACCAAGGTCGCTGGCTACACCTGGACCGACGTCGTCGAGGTCGAACAGGTAGCGCAAACGCCGGCAGGCGAGGTGACCATTCCGATGAAAATGGTGTACTCGGGCGCCGACCCACGGTTGGAGCTTCTGCAGACCGTGCCCGGAACGATCTGGACCCCCGCAAATTCCGGTGTGCACCACATCGGCTATTGGTCGGATGACGTCGAGTCCGATCTCGCGACCTTGCAGAGCAGCGGATTGGACCTGGAAGTCAAGTCGTACAACCCCGATGGATCGGGAACGTTGCTCTGGGCGTACACCAAGGGCGGCAGTGGGCCGCGCATTGAGCTAGTCAGCCGGGCCATGGAGCCCTTCGTCAGCTACTGGTGGTCCACCGCCGGTGACACCGCTGACAGCGCGGGCATCACCGCTTCGTCGACGTAGCGCAGGTACTTCCAAGCGATGTCGGGCGGGATGCCGCCGCACAACGGCGCAAGTGTGAGCATGCCACCGGCGCGAACATGCGCGATCGCTTCGTCGGCAGTGAAGATGCGATGAGTGCGCGACATCGCCCGTAGCTCATCGACGTCGCTGACATCGGCGATACCCGTCGTCGTCTGATCGCCGGGATTCCACTCGGCGTATGCGCGCGCGTCGTGCAGCAGGTGCGGTCCGATCTCGTGCCAGGCGAGGTCCACGTCGGGCGCGACGAAACACACGCTGGGCGTATCGCGATTGGGCAGCAGCGTCATACCGGGCTGATGGCCGTGGGCACGACATGCGGCTTCGTACGCCTCCTGCGAACCGGGGACGTCTCCCTGGGCGAGGTAGCCAAGTCCGTATCGGCCGGCGCGGCGCGCGGCGGCCAAACTGCCTCCGCCCCACATGATTAGCGGACCCTGCGGCGAGGACGGCGAGGGCGTCACCTTGATTCGCCGGCCCCCGTGTTCAACCGCCTCGCCGGCAAGGAGGCGACGCAGTAGACCGAGCTTTTCGTCGGCCATTCGTCCGCGCGCCCGCAGGTCCAGACCGAAATGCTGGTATTCCTCGGGCCGATACCCAAGCCCGAACACATAGCTGGCGCGTCCCTTGCTGAGGATGTCCAAGACGGCGATCTCTTCGGCAAGCCGAACGGGGTCGTAGAACGGCAGGATGACGATCAGCGTCAGCATCAACTGCTTGGTGCGCGCGGCGATCGCACTGGCAAGGATCAACGGCGTCGGCAGATAGCCATCCGGCGAGCCGTGGTGCTCGCACAGCACTGCCGCCAGGCAGCCCCGTGTTTCGGCCCACGCGCACATGTCGACGGCGGCCTCGTAGAGCTCGGTCGGTGCCGCTCCGAAATCGGGTGCGCGCATGTCGAATCGCATCGAATACATGGGCCGTTACCTAACTTGGTTCTCTACGAACATATAGACTCCGCGGCCATGACCGTACCTCATTCATCGCTGGCGGGTCGACGCATCGTGATCACCGGCGGCGCCACCGGTATCGGCGCCGCCGCGGTGCGGGTGCTGCACGAGGCAGGGGCGCGCGTGGTCGCGACCTACCATCGCACCGCTCCCGCCGACGACATCGCCCCGGTGACTTGGCTGCAGTGCGATGTCCGCGATGCCGAGGCGGTCGACGCGGCGGTTGGTGGCGCGGTGCAGGAACTCGGCGGCCTGGATGTGCTGGTCAACGCCGCCGGCTTGTGGCAGGCGGGAGTGCCCGGGCAAATCAGCACCGACGAAATCGACTTCCTGTTGGCAACCAACGTCAGGGGAACAATTCTCACCAATCAAGCCGCACATGCGGTGATGTGCGGCAGCGGGGGACGGATCATCAATTTTGGGTCCGCCGAGGCCGTTATGGGCAGCCCGATCGCCGCGGTGTACGCCGCCACCAAGGGTGCCGTTCAAGCCTGGACCCGGTCGGCGGCCAAAGCCTGGGGAGCAGACCGGGTCACCGTCAATGCGCTGGCGCCGGCAGTTCAAACTGCAGGCGCAGATCGGCTGCGAGAATTCCTGGGTCCCGATGCCGCGGCATTTATCGATCAGCAGATGAAGTTGTCAATTCCGCTCGGCGGCAAGCTCGGCGACCCGGCGAGCGACTTGGGGCCGGTGTTGGTCTTTCTCGCCGGCGAGGGCGCCGGATTCATCACCGGGCAGCTCATCCCCGTGGACGGCGGCCTCGCCATGGTCGGCGGCTGAGCGGACCGGCCCGATGGATCGCCTCGGTATCGAGATGCTCTGCGTCTTTGGCATGCCGCCAGTCGAATACGTCCACCTTGTCGCCGATTTGGGTTGCCGCTATATCACCACCGGTTTAGACGGCTTTGTGCTTAAACAGCTTGGTTATCAACCATTTTCGCTACGTAACGATCCTGGATTGCGTCGAGAGCTACTTGCGGCGATGGACGACCGCGGCATATCGATCTCATTGGGGGAGGGCCTGCTCATAACGCCGGGCGTCGACGTTCGTTCCTATGCCTGCGATTTGGACATCATGGCCGAACTTCGTATCCCGCGGATCAACACCGTCAGCTTGGAGTCCGACCGGGCCCGCACGTTCGATGAGCTTGCCGTGCTCACCGAGTTGGCCGCAGATCGAGGCATCGTGACGAGCGTCGAACCCGTTCCTGGCCTTGCTATCGCGGACTTGCCGACCGCCATGGCCGCCGTGGAACACGTAGGCCGAAAAGAGATCAGCCTGCTGATCGACACCATGCACGTGGCCCGCTCCGGCGCGAGGGCGGAAGATCTTCGATCGCTGCCCGCCGAGCGGATCGGGCATGTGCAGCTCTGTGACGTCCCGTTGCGGTCCACTAAAGAGCACAGCTACGCCGAGGAGGCGATGTATTACCGGATGGCGCCCGGTGAAGGCGAGTTGCCGCTGGCCGAGATGCTCGCAGCCCTGCCAGGTGATTGCGTCGTCGGGTTGGAGGTGCCGATGCTCTCCCGCGCCGAGGCCGGCGTCAGCGCCTACGACCGATTACTGCCGTGTGTCGAGAGCGCGCGGGCGCTGCTGGCTCGCGCCGACGAAATCCGTTGAGTCAGTTGTGGCGGGCCGCTTCTTGGACGAGCTGGACGCGGGAGCTCAAGCCGAGTTTGGTGTAGACGTGGGTGAGGTGGGTTTGCACGGTGCGCGGTGAGACGAACAGCCGGGTGGCGATGTCTTTGTTGGCCAGTCCTTCGGTAACGAGCCGTACGACGTCGCGCTCGGTCGGCGTGAGTGACGCCCAGCCGCTGGCCGGTCGTTTGCGTTCACCGCGGCCGCGCTGCGCGTAGGCGATCGCCTCCTCGGTGGACAGGGCCGCGCCCTCGGCCCACGCGGACTCAAAGTCGTTCTCGCCCATCGCATCTCGTAGCGCCGCCACCGACGCTTCGTAGCCCGCATCCCAGACCTTAAACCGCACCGCGCCCACACGTTGCCGGATGGCCTCTGCCGCGCCGAAGAGCCGCGCTGCTTCCCGGTGACTGCCGGACTCGCCGGCCAGAGCGGCGAGGCATTCCAGGATGTCGGGAGCGCTTAGGTTCGCCCCGATTTCAGCGGCGCACGTGAGCGCATCCTGAGCGTCACGCTCGGCCTGTTCCGGCTCTCCTTGCGCGATCGCCACGCGGGCGCGCGTCGCCAGCGCTTCCGTCAGGTACACCCCTATCGTTGTGGACACAGCGTCGTCGGCCCAGCGGCGCGCGGCGGCGAGATCCCCGCCCGCCAGCGCGGCCTCCGCATTGAGGTGTCGCTGCGCCGCCGCCATCGCAGGCAGAACACTCACGTACTGCCAGGCGGCCTCGGTCGCGTCCTGGGCGGTCGCAGCATCGCCAGCGGCCAGGGCCGCGAAAACCAACACCCGGTAGCCGAGGCCCGCGCCAAGCCCACCCAGCTCGGCGGCGGCCTGGATGGCCGCGTCGGCGGAGGCGCGGGCCGCACCCGTGTCACCCTGGTAGGCGAATGCGAAGCCCTGCGTCGCGAGGCTAATCGCCTCATGAAACCCGTCGTGAGCTGCGTGGGCCTCGGCCACCAGCTCGGCGAATTGCGCGGCGGCACCGGCCAGATCACCCTGCCAGCACTGTGCGACTCCGAGGCACCAACGGCACTGGAACGAGTGGAACCGGTCACCGATCGCCTCGGCGAGATCGCGTCCTTCTTGACCGGCGGAGCGCACCGCGATCAGATCACCCGCCATAAGCGCCGCGAGCGCCTGCCAGCCGAGGATCTGGCTGAGCCGCCA
Source organism: uncultured Actinomycetota bacterium (assembly GCA_963720085.1). GTDB lineage: Bacteria > Actinomycetota > Actinomycetes > Mycobacteriales > Mycobacteriaceae > Mycobacterium. The sequence continues at coordinate 615,324 of CAVRER010000026.1, read as the reverse complement.
CGGGTCGCCCAGTGCGCGGGCCAGGCCGAGCGCCTCGGCCAAGTAACCCCGGGCCGCCTCTGCGTCGAAGAAGCCGGCGATGTAGCCGCAAGCGGTTAGCGCGCGGGCCAGCAGGGCCGGCTCGTCGAGTTGGCGGGCGATTACCAGGGCCTGTTGGGCCTGATCCAGGCCCTCGGCGGCGCCGGCAAAGGTGGCGAGCACGGCCCTGTCGGCCAGCGCCCGCGCCCTCACCACGGCCACCTCCTCAGGATGCTGCGCGGCGAGGTCGGCGAGGGCCGCGTCGAACCAGGCCAGCCCTTCCTGGAAGCGTCCCCGCGCTTGCCACAGCGGCTGCAGCGCCGAGGCGAGCGCCAACGCCAGCTCGATATCGGAGTTTTCGCGGCTCCACCCGAAGGCGGCGCGCAGGTTGTCGATCTCGATCTCGGCCTGCTCGACGCGCTGCTCATAATCGCTGCCTGCCGGCGCGTCAAGCAGCGCGGCCATCGACGTGTAGTGGTCGCGGTGACGTGCACGCACGGCGTCGGCCTCCCCAGACTCGCCGAGCTTTTCCAGGGCGTATTGGCGCACCGTCTCCAACAGCCGATAGCGGGTTCGGCCCCCGCTGTCGTCGGCGACCACCAGCGACTTGTCGACCAGCAGGGTGAGCTGATCGAGCACCTGGAAGCGCTGCACGTCACCGCCGCCGGCGACCGCTTGGGCCGCGTCGAGATCGAAGCCACCCAGAAATACCGCCAGCCGGCGAAACAACACCCGCTCCGGCTCGGTCAGCAGCGCATGCGACCAGTCCACCGAGGCGCGCAGGGTCTGCTGGCGGCGCACCGCGGTGCGCGCACCACCGGTCAACAACCGGAACCGGTCATGCAGGCTGTCGAGGATCTCGGCCAGCGACAGAGCGCGCACCCGCGCCGCCGCCAGCTCGATCGCCAGCGGCACCCCATCCAGGCGCGCGCAGATCTCGCCCACCGTCGCGGCATTGTCATCAGTGAGGGTGAAATCGGGGCGGGCATGGCGGGCCCGGTCGGTGAACAGTTCGATCGCTTCGTCGGCCAGCGACAGCGACGGCACCCGCCAGCTCACCTCACCGGCCACGCCGATCGCCTCACGGCTGGTTGCGAGCAAGGTCAGCCCCGGCGCGGCGCTCAGGAGGGCGACGACCAGATCGGCGCTGGCATCCAGCAGGTGCTCGCAGTTGTCCAGCACCACCAGCATCTGACGGTCGCGAACAAACTGCAGCAGGGTGTCTATGGTGGAGCGGCCCGGTTGGTCGGGCAGCCCGAGTGCGCGTGCCACCGCGATCGGGACGACATCGGGATCGGTGATGGGCGCCAGATCCACATACCACACGCCGTCGCCGAATTCGCCGGTCAGCTGTGCCGCGAGCTGTATTGCCAGCCGGGTCTTACCCGCTCCACCGGCGCCGCTCACGGTCACCAGTCGGTTCTGGGCGAGCAGCTCCCGCAGCTGGGTCAGCTCCGCGTCACGGCCCACGAAACTGGTCAGCTGCACCGGAAGATGCTGGGAAACAACGGCTTTAGACACTCGCAGCGACGGGAACTCGTTGACCAGGTCGGGATGGCACAACTGCACAACCCGCTCGGGGCGGGGCAGATCACGCAACGCATGGGTGCCCAGATCGGTCAACCAGGTATCGGCGGGCAGCCGCTCGGCCACCAAGCTCTCGGTGGTGCCTGACAGCAGCGTCTGGCCGCCGTGCCCTAGATCGCGTAGCCGCGCCGTGCGGTTGATGGTCGGGCCGGCGTAGTTGCCTTCGTCGCGCAGCTGGATTTCGCCGGTATGCACCCCGATCCGCAACCGAATCGGGGCCAGCGGAGCACGCTGTAACTCCACGGCAGCGGCCACCGCATCCGAAGCGCGGGCAAACGCCGCCACGAAGCTATCGCCCTCGCCCTGTTCGACGGGGCGCACGCCATCGTGGGCGGCGATGACATCGGACACGACATGGTTGAGCCGCGCGATCGCGGCGGTCATCTGCTCGGGCTGGGTTTCCCACAGCCGCGTGGAGCCCTCGACGTCAGCCAACAGCAACGTCACGGTGCCCGTCGGCAAAAGACCGCTCACGCCCAGCTCGCTCCAGTCCACCAGCGGCATCTCCGCGCGTGGATCGATCTCGCTCATGCTAGCCAGCATGCGGCCACCAAAACCCCAAAACATCAGCACAAACGCGTAGATCGCCGCCCAGCAACGGTGCAATCTACGACCCCAATGGCCGAAATCTACGAGTTACGGCGGATGGTCTGAGACTCGCGATGGGCGATGGTCGATTCAACCGCGATCCGAGGAGCCATCATGACGACCAGCATCTGCCCGACCATTTGGGAAGCGGGCCTGCCATCGATTGCCTATGACCACCTCACCGACCCCGACGAGGCGCACCGCGTCATCCGGCACGCACGCCGGCAGGGGCCGCTGGCGATCGGACCACACGGTGTGGAGGTGTTGAGCTACGAACTGGTCCGCGCGGTGCTGCGCGACCCCCGCTTCGCCCCTGCGGTGAAGCCCGTCATGGCCGCACAGGGCATCACGTCAGGCCCGGTGTGGGACAGAGCGAACCAGAGCATCCTGGGACTCGAGGGCGAGACGCACCACCGGCTGCGCCGACTTGTCTCGAAAGCATTCACCCCACGCGGCGCCGAGCGGCTACGGATGCTCATCGTCGACGTCATGACTGAACTCATCGACCCGCTCGCCGCCGCCGGACGCTGCGACGTGGTCGCCGATATCGCCCGCCGATACCCCACCCCGATCATCTGCGCGCTGCTCGGCGTACCGCGCCAGGACTGGCAGCTGTTCTCCGCATGGGCCGATGACATCAAGAAAATCTTCGAATGGAACGTCGCCAACGACGAGCCCGCAATCACGGCGGCGTGGGCCGACCTCGACACCTATCTCGAAGAGATGCTCGCGCAACGCCGGGACAACCTCACCGACGACCTGATCTCGGACCTGATCCGCGCCGAGGACGAAGGTGACCGCCTCAGCCACCGCGAACTAGTCATGCTCGCCTCCACTCTCCTTATCGCCGGTACCGACACCACCCGCAACCAACTGGCGGCAGCGGTTTATTTCTTGCATAAACACCCCGACCAATGGGTGCTGTTGGGCGAGCATCCCGAGTTGGCCGGCAACGCTGTCCACGAGCTGATGCGTTATTCCCCAATCGTTTTCGCCCTCGTACGAATGGCGGCCGAAGACGTCGATTTGGGTGGTGTGATCATTCCGGCTGGCTCTCTCGTCGTCGCCAACATCGCTGCGGCCCACCGTGACCCAGCCGTCTACGACGACCCCGACCGCCTGGACATCAGCCGCGAGCTGTCAGCGCCCATCCTGTCGTTCGGCAGCGGCGCGCACTACTGCCTGGGGTCGCACCTCGCCCGACTCGAACTCGTCGAAGCTCTGCGCATCATCACCAGCCGCATGCCCAATCCGCGCTCCGGCGGACTTGCCCACTGGAAGCAACTCACCGGTATCAGCGGCCCGACCGCGCTACCCCTCGAATTCGACCCAGGACACTGAAGGCAGCAGATAGCACTAGCCACCGAGTCCCTTCTTGATGGCCTCGTCTTGTTTGTGGCCGACGTCGCTGACGAAATCCGCCGGGGCCAGCGCGTAGGACGGGCCATCGAACTCCATCGTGACGAACGCCTTGCCCTCGGTGAACAGCAACACCGTCACCCCCTTGGAGTGATCCGGTGAAGGTCCTGAGATCGTCGTTCCGTCGACCCCGACGTCGACTGATAAGGGTTTCGCCTGGAGCGTTTCATGCTGAACCCCCCTTGCCGAATCCAGCGCGTTCGCAGCAGCCGCAGGGTCCAACATGATCTGGATGGTGTCGATGATCGTGTGGCTATGGTCTTGGTCGGTGAACGTCGCTTGCGCGCCCTGTTGGCCATTCGGGTTCTTGACCGATGGGCCGGCGGTGAAAGGTTCGGGTGCGTTGATGTCACTGGCCTTGATCAGCAGCTGGGTGTAGTCGCCCGGCTGTGCGGCGTGCGTCGAGGTGGTTGATCCCGATGTCGGCGTCGAGGACTTCGAATGGCTGCCGCAGCCGGCGACCGAAACTCCCGTAAGCGTTGACGCCACGATTACACCGGCGATTACCGGGTGAGAAATCCTCATCGGGCCGTGCTCCCTTCAATCAAGCTGATCGGGAAACGGTAACCCAGTGCGGATTTATCTGGTCGGATGTCGCGGTTCTCGGTGGTGTCAGCACACCAGATCCTCAAACCCGCGAAATATCCTGCCCGCGAATAACGCTCAAAGCACGCTGCGGACAGCCTCGGCGATGATGTCGACAACAGCTTGCGGGCGGGTGATCAACGGAGCGTGGTCGGCATCGTGAGTATGAACATTCGCCTGCATGCGATCGGCCATGAATTTCTGGGTGATCGGGTTGATCATCCGGTCTTCCTCGGCGACCAGATACCAGGACGGGTGGTCTTTCCACCCCGGTTTTCCCACGGGCTGCTGGATGCATTGCACGGCAATAGGCCGTTGCACCGCCGCCAGCATTGCATGCTCTTCGGCAGTTCCCTGCTGGGCGAATGCCTTGGCAAAGGCATTGGTAGGCAACCAAATCCAGCCTTGACCGTCCGGCTTAAGCTCGGGCGCGTCCGGGTGCGGGGGATCGCGGTAGAAGACATCGGCGACGGTTTCGCCCTCGTCGGGCGCCAACGCGGCAACGTAGACCAGCGCACGCACGCTCGGATGCTTGGTGGCCCCGATGACACCGCCGGCGTAGGCGTGCCCAACCACGATGACCGGTCCCTCGGTCCTGTCGATGGCGCGGTCGAGCGCGTTCACGTCGTCGTCGAGAGTGGTGAGCGGGATAGGAGCGGCCGTGACCGCGATTCCGGCCTGGCCCAGGCCGGTGATGACTCGGCTCCAGCTGGAGCCGTCGGCCCACGCCCCGTGGACGAGTACCACGGTAGGCGAAGATGTTTCAGGGCTCATGTCAGACGACGGGGATTCCCGCTGGTGCGTAGAGGCCGCTTCCGGTGACCAGCGGCAAGTCCAGCGTCGTTCTGATTCCGGGCGGCGCCGCAACCACGGCCGGGATGGCGTTGACGATGCGGCCCGCCGCGCCCACGATCGCCGCGTGGTTGTGATCGCCCTTGCGGCTAGTCGGGCAGATGTCCACGGTGTGGGACGGCTCGCCGACGATCTCCACGCGATACGAGCCGCCGGGCTGGGCGGGTTGCGGCCAATCGGGTCGCAGGTCTTCGCGTAGCCGCGTCACGTGCTCGACAACGATCGCGGGGTGGCCGTTGACCATGCCGCGGATCTCGAACTGCAGTGCGGCGATGGTCCCTTTGGCGACGCGTCCCACCGCGATGTCGAAGTCCTCCGGTGCCGGCTCGCGTTCGTGGGATTCAGTGATCTCGTCCAGCTCGATTCCCAGGCCCGCCGCCAGCTGACGAATCGCCCCGCCCCAGGCGATGCTGAGCACGCCCGGTAGCAGCAGCATCGGCACGTCATCTAGGGGCCTGCCGAACCCCATGTAGTGCATGACCTCGGCGCCGTCGTAGGTCGCGTAGTCGGCGATCTCCATGCAGCGCACCTGCTCGATGCGCTGGCAGGTGCTCGCGAGCACGAACGGGATGAGATCGTCGATAAATCCGGGGTCGACGCCGTTGATGAAAATACTCGAATTCCCTTGCTGTGCAGCGTCTTCGACGCGGGCGATGTACTTCTCGGGCATCACCCCCCACGGATACTGCAGCATCCCCGGCGACGACCCGACCACGTTGATGCCCGCAGCGAGGATGCGCATGACGTCCTTCATCGCTTCCGGCAGACGGGTGTCACCCATCGCGCAGTAGACGACGCATTCGGGTCCGGTGGCGAGCACCGCATCGAGGTCGTCGACGGCAGTGATGCCGGTGGACACCTCCACCCCGGCGAGCGCTCCGGCATCCTTGCCGACTTTCTCCGGCGACGAGACGCACAGCCCGGTGAGTTCGAATTGTGCATTGGTGACCAGCTCGGTCAACGCCAGACGACCAACGTTTCCGGTGCCGACATGGGCGACGCGGATCGCCATGAGTGTCCTCCGTCCCTGGATGCGAGCGCGCAGACTTTTCTAGACGCTAGTCCAGGGCCGGGAACTCGACCACGGTGACGGTGTCCCGAGAAGCAGTGGCGGGCAAGGTCCGCCGCTGGTTATGCGTGGACTTCAGTCTCCGAAGCCTCGATGTGGAGTTGCCGCTGCCACGGGTGGGGGACCTTCGCCAAGGTGGCTAACAGCGAAGTCGACCCCCTGGGCAACCACGTTCCCGTCGTAGGCATCGTGCGCGGCGAAATTCATCCCGTCCGAGCAGATCGGGTCCTCGGGGGCGCACACCTTGATGGTCTTGGCCTGATACAGCGGGCCGATGACGATCTGCGGCTGGCCGAGGAAGTCCATGGCCCGCACGTTGGGCGTTCCGAACAGCACGACCGCGGCGACGTGGTTTGCTACAGCAGGGTCCAGAGGTTTAGGGAGGGTTGCCGGATCGACGTCAGCTGGGATGGAATCCGGGACGGCAGGCGAGGTGACGAAGCCCATCACGGCGGCGCCTTGCGAGTAACCGCCGAGCACCATCTTGGTGTTGGGGCAGGCTGCGGCCTCGGAAACGACATGAGTGCCGGCATCTCTGATTCCGTCGATTCCGGTCGACCACTGGTCGCTGGCGGGGTAGTTGACCGGATATACGTCCATCGACTTTCCGCCGAGGCGCCCGCGCAGGGTGTCGACGAACGCTTGTCCCGTCGGGCCGATGCCCGGATCCTCACCGGTACCGCGGGCGAACACCACTTCGGTATCGGGGCATCCCTGGGCAGATGCGGAAGGAACGGCGGCGGTAGGCAGGACACTGGCAAGCAGCCCCGATGTCGTAGCTACCGCAGTACCAAACAGGCGAGTCACGTGATGCGAAATCATGGCGCAGAAGATTCCCTCGAGGTTGGCTACATAAACTAAGAATTTCCACATTACATACGGGTTGCCGAAGCGCTCTCCTGCAGCTGTTAACGCCGGGTTAAGCAGAGTGGTTCAGCGCGGTGTTACGTCAACGCTCGTCGGCGCCTCGGACAGCTTCACCAGCCGCACTTCTGGCCGCGCCGGGACCTCGTCGGCAAGGAACCACCGGAAGGCCAGGTTGCCACGGGGATAGTCAAGCGTGGTCAGGGAATTCGGGTGCGCTGTCATGCCGCGAGAGACCACGATCGTCGCCGAGCCGTCTGAGTTGAGCACCGCGCTATGGCCGTTGACCGAGCTGCGCGCATCGGTGACGCCGTGGGTGGCCATGAATTGGTTCCACACCACCAGGTTCCAGAACCTGCACTGCGGCGGCCGGTGGGTGATGACGAGCGCCTCGTCCTCGTTGAGCACGAAACTGCCGTAGGAATAACAGGCATCGCGGGCCGACCAGCCGAAGTTGGCGTCCGGGACTTGGTAGGGGTCGGCGAACTCATTGGCCGCGTGCGCAATCTGATGGCCCAGCGCGTGCGCCTCGTCGACCCGCGCCCCTACGACCAGCGGGAGGATCGCGAACATCGTACGTAGCCAGGCGGTGCTGGCCCGTAGGCGCGCAGCGGTCTCGGCATCGCCGTGCCGGATCGGTTCCGGTTCGTCGAGCGCATCGATACGCCAGCTGACCGGGCGACCGGTCAGTGGGTCGGCCTGGTAGTCGCGGGTCATCAGCACTGCCGCGTCGGGTGCGGGCCCGAATTCGAACGAGAAGTTGCCCGCCGCGTCGATCTCGAGGTCGTCGTCGCGCACGATTGCCACGATGCGGTCCGACCATGCGCCCGGCGACGGTTCGTTGTACGCCGTCAGCGAGAAGTAGACGCTGTCGCCGCTGTTGCCGCTGATGCGATAGCGCCGTTTGGGATCGACCGGGCACATGTAGTAGTAGGCGTCGGTGTTGTCGCCGCCCCATCGTCGATCTCGTCGGAAGGGCGTGTTGACTGCGACGAACACGGGTCGACTGGGTTCGGTGAACAGGTAAGTGTCGAAGGCGACGCCCAGCGTGGTGGCGATCATGCGGTAGCCGTCGGCGATGTGCCGGTCGTCGGTGACGGCACGGTCGCCGTCGAGAAAGGAGCGATCGAGGCCACCTAGGGTGTGCAGCAACTCCTGCCATGCAGCGGTGGACTCGTGGGTCGTCATCTACTGATTCCTCTCGTTGTAAAAGCGGCCGTGCGGTCTACCCAGGAATCGTCGAGCGTGTCCCCACGGGTGAGCAGCGCCAGGAACGTGGTACCGGCGACGACCTCGACGATCTCGGCCGCGGTGACGTCGGGCCGTACCTCGCCGCGCGCGACGGCGTCCGCCAAGCGATCCGAAAGGCCGCGCGAGAGGATGTCGCCAAAGCGCTCCAGCAGCGCGGAGTGCAGCGTGAGGTCGGCGGCCATCTCACCGACCAGTCCGGGCAGCGCGGCGCGCGCAGCCGGGGTGGTCAGCACGGCCGCGGTGCGACTAACCATTTCGCGCACGTCGCCGGCCAGCGACCCGGTGTCGGGGAGCGCCGTCGTGTCGCTGATCGGGAACACCGCCTCGTGGACAAGGTGCGCCTTGCCGGGCCAACGGCGATAGATCGCCGGCTTGCTGGTGCCCGCCCGCCGGGCGATGGCATCGACGGAAAGGTCGGCGTAGCCCGTGTCGGCGAGCAGCTCGACAGTCGCGCTCAGCACCGCGCTATCGATGCGCTTATCGCGAGGTCGGCCAAGCTCTGTCGTCATTACGAAACTCAGAGTAACATAAGTCGCCGTGACCTACGCCGCAGCAGCCCCTGTGTACCTCGATGACCTCACTGAGCCGCGCTTCAGCCCCCAGGTCGAGCAGATCCGCGAATTGATGGCGACGATGGCACCGGACTGCCCGCTGGATGCCGAGGCGCTGCACGCCAAAGCCACCGCCGATACCGGACTGGCAGACTTCGGGCCTGACGACTACCGGGAACGCCTCGATGTCTACCTCACCGCGCTGCGCGAGATCGACGGATTGCATGGCCCGGGAATCGTCAACTTCCACGCGCAGCTGCTGCAGTGGCTCAAGAACCGGCTACTGCTCAACGACCTGCTGGCGCGACACCCTGAAATCCACGACATTGAGTTGCTGCCGCCGGTCGTCATCGCGGGCCTGCCCCGTACCGGTACCACCCATCTGCACAACCTGCTGGCGGCAGCGTCGACCTTCCGCACCATCCCGTATTGGGAGAGCGTCGAGCCGTACCCGCTGCCCGCCGAGCTGGGGGTCGAGCCTGATCCGCGTAAAGCACGGATGGACGCCGCCGTCGAGTTCATGAACGCCGCGATGCCGCACTTTCCGCTGATGCATGAGATGACCACCGAGCATGTCCACGAGGAGATCCAGCTGCTGGCCAACGACTTCTCCACGATGTTCTTCGAGACTCTCGCGTACGTGCCGCGGTGGCGCGACTACTACCTGACGCACGACCAGACATCGTCCTACGAGCACTTGGCCGTCCAGTTGAAGGCGCTGCAGTTTCTGCGCGGCGGCCGCCGCTGGTTGCTGAAGTCACCCCAGCACCTCGAGCAGTTGCCGGTGTTGGACGCCGTCTTTCCCGGGGCGATCGTGGTGTGCACGCACCGCGACCCAGTGCCGGTAACGCTGTCCATGCTTGCGATGCTCACCTATACCGCGCGGATGCATTGCTCGCCGGTGCCGGTGCACGAGATCGCGGCGTCGTGGGTCGAGCGCTTGCAAACGATGCTGGACGCACTCGTCCACGATCGTGACGTCATCCCGCCGGAGCGCTCGACCGACGTCCGCTTCGACGACTTCATGGCCGACGAGCTCGGCATCGCCGAACGGGTGTACGACCTCGCCGGCGAGCCGCTGACGAACGCGGCGCGCACGGCGATGGCCGATTATCTGCTGGGACACCAGCGTGGGCGGTTGGGCCAGGTTGCGACGTCGGCCGAGATGTTCGGACTCGACGAGCACGACCTGAACGCCCGGTTCACCCGCTATACGGAGCGCTTTCTCGCGTAAAGGCCAGCAGGCCTAGGCGGCCTCTCCTGGCGCATCAGGGGCCGGCGCGGGATCCGCCGGCGGAGGCGGTTCGTTCTCTACCGGCTCGGGAGCGGGTTCGGGAGCCGGCGGCGGGGGAGGCTCGGGAGCCACCGCGTCCGCCAGGACCGGACCGAACGGCGGCGGTGGGGCATCCTGCGGTGCATCGGGATCCACTGGGAGAAACATGTGGTGAGTGAACTGAGGCTGGTAAGCACCGCCGCCACCAATTCGCACGCCGCCGCCTTCACCGCTGGATACCGATGTTCCATCAGGCAGCGTCACCGCTGTGTGACCGCCATTCCAGCCGATCACCAAAGCGCCGGGAGCGGTTCCGTACTGGAAGCCGCGTGCCAACAAGGCTGATTCTTCATTCCCGGTGTTGAACCTGTCGCCGAAGAGCCGGTCTGTCGGTAGCCACATTCGATACCAAGGAGGCCAGACCCGAACAGTCCGTTCCGGCGGGGGAATAGGCCGCCCCTGATATACGGCGTGCCTGACATCTGCTGAAGCAGACCCATCAGCGTTGCTAAAACAAACATGCGCCGGGACGTTAACAACAAGATCAAAAACAGCCAAAATATTGTGTCGGCCATCACTTTTCACATTGCTGAATGGCCTACACTACATTTCCGCACAAAAAGCGCTGGTAGATAATGGTTTTGAAATCACCAATTCGACATGCGTGGAAGAGTAAGCTGCTCTTTGTTTTTCGCTGATTTGGTCTCAGTTCCGCAACCATACGACAGAAACGGCTTCGGCGAAAGGGTTATTCTCGCTGGTGAGCGATATTGCGTTGCAATGCCTCTGTCCCAGCTCATTTGAGCTTTCGATCACAACACAGTGTCATCCGCCGATTACTTCGCAGGCGGCAATTGCCTTGGGCCGTCAGCTGCACGCACCTCAGCTGGTCCGTCGCGTTCGATCAGCCCGCGCTGCGCCTCACGCTGCGTCAACGACAAGTCGTCCACATGCGTTGCGGATAGACGCTCTGCCGTCATGGGTTGCGCACCGAGATAATCGTCGCCACTGGCACCGATTGCGTCCGATCCGCCTGATGGCCCGGGGCCAGCAGTTTCCTCGGTATTGACCACGATCTTGTGAGTGCGTTTGAGCGAGAAGGTGATTTCCTCGACCTCCTCCAACACCTGACGCGCCATACGCAACGGGTGGGTTGAGGTGTCGATCGCGCGGGCAACAAAGCCCGGAACCAGCGGACGAATCCAGCGAGCGGCGGCTCTGGTGACATCCGGGATGGTTGGAATCGGCGGAGTGGCGGGCACGTCGGGTGATTCCACTGTCGCGGGCAGGTTCGGTGTCTCTGCCGCATCGGCTTTCGCCGCGGCGTCGGCCAATTCGGTTGCGGCGCGGCTCGCGGCCTCCGCCTCAGCGGCGATCGGTAGGTAGATGTCTTCCGCATCCGGTTCAGCGACGGGTGCCGCGCTTTCCAGTGCTGCGTTCACGCGTTGGCTTAGCTGCGCGCGGTCGATCTCGGTCTGTGCCTCGACGGCCATCCGGGCTTGGGCGAGTTGCTGCTCGGCCCACAGCGTTTCGGCGGCCGCACGCACCTCGGCTCGTTTGACCGCGATCGCTGTCTCCGCCTCCAGCTCGGCGCGTTCGCGTTCGGCACGGGCTTTGGCGTGGCGATCATGGGCTGTTTCACCGCGCCATAACCGTAGTATCAAGGGCAGCAGGCTCAGCAGTGTGAAGAACGCGATCGTGAAGAGCCGCAGCATTAGTGCGCCGGCGCTGGCCAGCGTGAGGTCTTGCATTGCCAGCCACCGCGCGCCCAGGCCATGGTCAGTGTCGGCGGTCGCGGATTGCTGCGCTCGGGAGAGGGCCCGCTCGCCGTCGCCGATTTTCGAGTCCAGCTCGGCAGCTTGGCGGTCGCGAACGGCGATGGCGGTGTCCAGTTCGCGCTGGGAATCTGCGAGAAGCTCATTGGCCGTTCGGGTTTCGGGCCCGGAACCGGGCACCCCGGTGATGCGGGTTTGCGGGCAGGCCGGGTTCGGATTGTATTCGCAACGCGCCACCACCAGCGCCTCGTCGCGGTGAACGCGTGCGGTATCGACCGCCTTATCGAGCGCGACCCGTGTGTTTCGCAGCTGCGCCAGGCTGGTCGATGCCTGCACGACCGCCGGCGCCGAGTCGGCGTTGCGTGCGGCGTGTAGCTCGAGCTGACGGTCGATTGACCCGGAGAACACCGCCAGAGCGGCGAACTCGCCCACGACCATGCCGACGGCGGCCGCCACCAGTCCGCGGCCCAGGATTCCGCGCAGCCCGCGGATCGGTCCGCTCGCTACGCCGCGGGTGATCGCGCCGAGCAGCAGGCCAAACACCAGGGTGAACGGCATGATGGCCAGCACCGGCCAGCGCGTTGCTTCCAGCATGGCGAGCGTCGCCACCAGCCAGGTCAGTGCGGCATTGAGGATCACGACGATGCCGGCGATCGCGTGCGCGGACCGCTCGTGACGTTCGTCGAGTTCGCGGCGCTCTCCGCCACCGACCCAGGTCAGCAAGGCCTCGATTTGCGAGCCGCTGGTTCGCGGTTCGGTCACTTTGTGGGCGCACATCGGACTCAAAACACCTCCAGGTTCTGCCAGCCTGACAGGCCAAGGCCGGGATAGAAGAATCAGCGGGTGGATGTGTGGCGCGGTTAACAACGCGACCTGAATCGCCCAGCCCGGTTCGCGCCGGTGCGACAGCCGAATTCTCTCATACCCGATGCCGCGCAGGCTGCCAGCGTCGCTACGTTCGGACGCCTGACGTGTGATCGGTGAGGTGCACATGCGGTAGCTGCGCTTTCACGCGCAGTGGTTTAGCCGCGGCGGCATGTGCTTAACACCACTGGCACAGCGGGCTTTGGCCGACACGATCGGATCAGCCGCGGTGCCGGAAGGCGACGTGAGACGGTATCTACTTATGCAGGGCTACGACTACGTGAGCTACGAGACTTTTGGGCGGCGATTCTTCGAAGTGGCCGTGACGGCGGAACGTGTCGGCGCCGCCTTCGCCGCATTCGCCGGCAACGAGTTCGACATGGAACCGATCGCACAGGGGCCGGGCAAGATTGCCAAAGTCAGCGCCAGGGTGACGATCAAGGAGCCGCAGGTCAGCCGTAACGTCGGCGACAGCATCACTTTTGACATCCACATCCCGCTTCTCATCGATCTGCTCGTCGACTTACGGCTGGACAAGCAGCGGTTTCGGGTTGACGGGGACATCGCGTTGACCGCGACCGCACGCGCCGCCGAGCCGCTGCTGCTGATCGTCGACGTCGCCAAGCCGCGGTCGTCGGATATCACCGTCCACGTGTCGTCGACAAGCATTCGCGGCGAGGTGTTGCGCATCGTGGCCGGCGTTGACGGGGAGATCCGGCGCTTCATCGCCCATTACGTCAGCGAGGAAATCGATGCGCCGCAATCCCAAAAGGCGCAAGTCATCGACGTGGCAGAGCAGCTCGATCAGACCTGGAAGGGCGTCTGACCGCCGCCGCTGGGCGCCAAACGCGCGGTTTATCGCGCGGCCGTGCCCGGGTATGCAAGCCCAGCCGCGTTCCAGTCAGAGGGAGAGTGACAGCGGGTGGCCCGAGTAGATGTTTCGACGTCGTCGGACTTGGCGCCGGACTCAGCCTGGAAGCTGGCGTGCGATTTGAATCGGTTCGGCGACTGGATGACGATATTTGCCGGTTGGCGCGGTTCGGTTCCGCCCAAGATCGGCAAAGGCACGCAGGTGTCTTCGTGCATCAAGGTGAAGGGTTTTCGTAACGTCATTCATTGGACGGTCACTCGGTACGAAGAGCCGAAAACGATCGAATTATCCGGCCGCGGCCGCGGCGGGATTCGCATCGCGGTAGCGATGACGGTTACTGAAAACCATCCCGGGTCAACGTTTCATCTGACCGCTGATCTGACGGGGGGTCTATTGAACGGGCCGATCGGGCGGCTCGTCGCCAGGATCATCAAGTCCGATGTGCATGAGTCGGTTTGCAACCTGGCTGCCTTGCAATAACCGCGCGCTGGCGCGGCCCGGTTGATCGATTCCGGGATGGGCATGCCTGGGCCATGGACCAGAGCAAGGCACCGCTTTTAGACGCTTTGGCCGACGGCAGAACAGATCACACCGTGTCCGCCCGGAAAATACCCGCGGTGGTTCCCGGCGAGTTCTCGACGATGCCGTCATCAACTACTTGCGGGCGGGCCAAAAAGCTGGGATGGCGTTACCTGATCCAGTCTCCCATTCCGGTCGACTACCCGGATGGTGGAGCGAAAAAACGGCTCCTCAGGCGTGGGTGGCGAAACCCGACAACAGGGCGCGCATGGATAGCGCGACCGCATGCCTGGTTCCGACCGGATCCGGTGAGTTCGCGATCAGCATCGCGCCGCGAGTCAGCGCACCCAGCAGCAGCCGGGTGACGGTCTCCGGATCGTCGACTTGCAAAGATCCGGCTTCGGTCGCGGCCCGCAGCGCCGCAACGATGACGGCGAATGCGTAGCGCTCATCCAGTTCGGTGAAGCGCGCCGGGCCCAGCACCGCAGGGGCATCCAGAATCAGGATGCGCTGCAAATCCGATTCCAGTACCGCGTCCAGGAACGCCCCGAAGCCGCGTGCCAGCACCTCGAGGTCATCGGTGGCATCCTGCGCGGCTGCCATCGACGCGGCCATCAGTTCGGTGTGCGCATGCTCAAAAACCGCTTCGAAAAGTGCGGTCTTGGTGGGGAAGTGGTGGTAAAGCGCGCCGGTCGTGACTCGGGCGGCGCGTGCCAAATCCTCCACGGATGTCTGTCGAAATCCTTTCTGACCGAACAACTCCCGGCCTGCATGGACCAGCGAATCGCGGGTCTGCGCGACCTGCTGGGCGCGCAACGACGACGACTGCGGTGTCGACTCGGACATGCCTCTCACTTCCGTGCAACGGATCGCTTCAGCCTATTGACATAGTAGGGCTATGTGACATAGTGACACTATCTCAGGTCAATCAGACGGAAGGTTACTCGTGATGAAAACTGTCCCCGCCGCGTCTGCTGGACCCGTCGACGACGTCCGGCGTGCCGACGCTCACGCCCGGGCCGCACTTGCCGAGGCAGTCGCTCGCAGCGCGCAACTGTGGCGCAACATTGCCGACTCGGCAGCCCCGGTGCCCGGGCTCTCGTGGACGGCCGGTCAGACGGCGGCGCACGTGATCTGCGACATGCGCGAATACGCCGAGGCGCTGACCAGGTATGTAAACGGCGACCGCGCGGCGATCAACATCCCAGAAGGGTCGCCGGCACGGGCCAGGACTGCGGTCAATGACCGGCACCTGATCGACATTCCCCAGCGCGACCTGCGCCGACTCGCCGGCATGCTGGAAGAGACCGCCGCGAGCTACCTTGCCGTTGCCACTGAGATCGAAGCCATCGACACATCCGAACGCGTCGCGGTTCTCACCGCCGACGGCCTGGTCCTCGAACCGGCCGTGATGACCTGCTTGCTGTTGGGCGAGCAGCTGGTTCACGGTCTGGATATCGCGCGTGCCGGGCATCGGCCGTGGAGCATTGACCGCGACGACGCCCTGCTGGTCATACCTGCTGTGCTTTCGCTTGCCCCGAAATACCTGCGGCCCTCGCGTACCACGGGCCTCGACATCAGCTTCGAACTACGGATGCGCGGCGGCTGTCGCTACCGGGTGGCAATCATCGACGGCACAGGTGTCGTGACGGTGGCGGGTGAGAAGGCCGATTGTGTGATCACCGCCGATCCCGTCACATTCCTGCTCATCGGTTTAGGCCGAATTCCGCAGTTCCCCCAACTTCTCCGCGGCAGGCTGCGGGCCGGCGGGCGCAAGCCGTGGTTGGCCGGCAAGTTCGGCGCCCTGCTGGCCAGCCCCTAGCGGCGCTGCGCGGACCAGTTCTGCTCGCCGCCCGTCGCTACAGTGCAAATGGTGACGTCGGTGGTGATCGTAGGCAGCGGATTTACCGGCTTCGAGTGTGCACGGCGGCTGGCCCGCCGATTACGCAGATCAGACGTCGAGGTCACGATCATCTCGCCGGTCGACTACATGCTGTACACGCCGCTGCTGCCGGACGTGGCGGGTGGGGTGGTCGATCCGCGGTTCGTGACAATCCCGCTGGCGGGGACGCTCAACGGCGTGCGCAAAGTGCGCGGGCGGGTCGACAGCGTCGACCTCGAGCAGCACCGGCTGCAGTTCACCGATCTGGAACAGCGGCCCTGCGAACTGTCGTGGGACCGGCTGGTGTTGACGCCCGGGTCGGTCACCCGCCTGTTCGACATACCTGGATTAGCCCATTACGCAAGGGGTTTGAAGTCGACAGCTGAGGCGCTCTACCTGCGTGACCACGTTCTCGAGCAGTTGGAATTGTCCTGCCTCGAAGACGACGCCGAGCTCGCGCAAGCCCGACGCACGATCGTGGTGGTGGGGGCGTCTTATTCCGGTACGGAACTGGTCGTGCAGCTTCGCGCACTGGCCGACGCCGCAGCCAAGCAGATGAGCTTTGACGCGTCCGATGTGAAATTCGTGCTGCTTGACCTTGCCAAGCAGGTGATGCCCGAGGTCGGTGAGAAGTTGGGCGCTCGTGCGATGCGGGTGCTGCGGCGCCGCAGAGTCGATGTGCGGCTAGGTTTGACGCTCAATGAAGTTCATGCGGATCACGTTGTGCTAAGCGATAACTCGCGGATAGACACCCGAACAGTCGCATGGGTTACCGGGGTTACCGCCGCTCCGCTGATCCAGACGTTGGGCCTGCCGACCGAGAAGGGCCGGTTGAAGGTGCAAACCGACTTCCAGGTGCCCGGGTATCCCGCCGTGTTCGCGGCCGGTGATGCCGCCGCGGTGCCCGACGTGACCCAACCCGGCAAGATCACACCGCCCACCGCTCAGCATGCGATCCGCCAAGGCAAGGTGCTGGCCGACAACGTCGCCGCCAGCCTCGGGCGCGGGAAGAAGCGAATATACAAGCACCGCAACATGGGTCTGGTGGTCGACCTCGGACCCCATCAGGCCGTGGCGAATCCGCTGAAAATCCAGCTTTCCGGGTACCCCGCGAAGTTCGTCACCCGCGGGTATCACTTGTACGCCATCCCGCGAGCCGTCAACCGCTGGGCGGTTGCGCTGGCCTACCTGACCGACGTTTTCGCCGCACGGACACTGGTGTCGTTGGGACTCTCTACACAGGGCGACGCGGAATTCTCGACCAGCGAAGGCATTCCGCTACCGAAGACCGACTGAGGATCGCCTACAGGTCAAGGATGAGCCGCTGTCCTTTTGCGGCACGCGAGATGCACACCGGCATCATTCCGTCGGCGCGCTCGGGATCGGTGAGCAGCGTGATTCGGTAGGCATAGCGTGTGCCTGTCTGGACGTAACTAGAATCTTTTTTCGAGCCGAGTTACGTACATTCGCAAACTTCGATTTGGAGGACTCTGATGACCTCGCCGCACTGCTTGGGAAGCGGTACGGATTGTGAGTAGCCCTCGGCTGCACGTCGCGTTTGTATGCAGTTTCAATCGCGCTCGATCGGTGATGGCGGCGGCCTTGTTCGCTGAGCAGCTGCGGGAGCGTGGTCTGGGTGATGTGGTGCGGGTGTCCAGTGCGGGCACCGCCGCTTGTGTGGGTGATCGCGCCGACGAGCAGGCGTGCTCGGTGCTGTGTGAGCATGGTTATCCGGCGCCGGCGGATCATCGGGCTGCGCTGGTCGGTGATGAGCACCTCGGAGCTGATTTGGTGGTTGCCTTGGGTCGCGAACATGTTGGGGTGTTGCAGGCGTGTGGCGTTGATGGCGACCGGCTTAGGTGCGTCGACGTCCGGAATCCGTTATTTGGTGCTGATTTCGTGAACGCCTTCGCAGCTATCGAGGCCGCGATGCCCGGGCTGCATGAGTGGCTAGACGAGCGCCTGACCGCACCCGGTTTCGGCCTATTGAAAACTGCCGTGGGCTTTCGCTTTTGGACGGGGATCTCCGGGGATGTGCTGAGGTCTCCGTACAATTCGTCCATCTCGTGGCCGACGAAATGGTCCTACGCCGGATGCTCCAACCCAGGGCACGTGCCGCCGGCGCCGGGGTGCGATTGCGGCTGGTACGCCGATATCGAGGTCGAGGACGTGATCGCGCGGGCACGTGGGTTCCCACAAGTGTCGCGAGACGTGTCGCGACTGGGGGTTGTGGATCCACCGTGGTCGTATCTTGTTGTCGGCAAGGTGCTCTTGTTCGACGTGCTGCCATACCGGCCACCACCGACGATGAAGATCAGCCCCCGTGCCGAGTACCGGGCGCGCGTGGGCGGCATCGTCGAGCTGGGCCTCCTAGACACAGACGGGGGCCCGGAGGCCTTGGCGTTCGGCCAGGAGTTGCGGGATAGGTACGACGTGGAAGTCCTAGACATCAGCGTTCGCGGGCAGCTTGGCGACTTTGCCCCAGGCATCGGCGGGTGAGCACACCACCGACGGAGTAAGGATTGGACGGAGCTTTTTGGAAAGCAGCGTGAAAACACTGGTCGCCGACCTGCGCTCCGTTCTCGCCCCGCATTACCTCACTTGAGCCCGCGAGGTGGCCGCCCAGATGACCAAACCGGCCGAAAGCCTTGCCAGCGCAGTTGATCTCCTGGAAGACACCGTGCGACAGGGGCGCGTTGGCTGACCGGCGAGCGGTTGCGCCGCGCCGTCGAGAAGACCGTTGCAGTACGGTTGAGTGTCGAGCAGTGCCGACATGGCCCCCCTGCACACTTGGACGGGTGGACATCACCACGAGTTAGGTTCCGCCGATGCAAATTGTGGTGGCAGCGTATGGAAGTCGCGGCGACGTCGAGCCCTGCGCCGCCGTCGCGCTGGAGCTGCTGCGCCGCGATCACGACGTGCGAATGGCGGTCCCGCCGAACCTGCTCGGCTTCATCGAATCGGCAGGGCTTGCGGGAGTCACCTACGGGCCGGACTCGCGTGAGGAGTGCAACCCGGGCTCGGATTTGGTCCGCAATATCGCGCCGAGGATGCAGAATCCGATCAGCGTGGTGCCCGAAGTTGTCGAGCATGTCACCCAGGTCAAAGTGCAGAAAGGCGCGGAGCTATCGGCGCTGGCAAAAGGAGCCGACCTGGTATTGGCGAGCTTCAATGAACAAGGGCTGGCCGCCAATGTCGCAGAGTATTACGGCGTTCCCGTAGCTGCGCTGCACCCCTTCCCGGAGCGGATTTGGTCATCTGACTGGCTGTTTTCGCGGATGACGAAGGTCGCGGAAGACGCTCAACGCTGGGCGCTGGGCTTAACCGAGGCAACCGGACCCTCGACGCCATCGCTGGAGATCCAGGCCTACGACGAGTTCTGCTTGCCCGAGCCGGCAGCCCAATGGGTCGAAGTAGATCGCAGGCGGCCCTTTGTCGGGGCGCTCACCCTGGAGTTGCCGACCGACACCGACGACGAGGTCCTGTCGTGGATTGCCGCGGGAACACCGCCCATCTACTTCGGCCTTGGCAGTACGCCGATCACGTCTCCCGCTGACACGTTCGCCATGATCAGCGCGGCCTGCGCACAGTTAGGTGAGCGGGTGTTGATCTGCTCCGGGCCCAATGACGCGACCACCGTCGAGCATTCCGACCACGTCAAGGTTGTGGATGCGGTCAACCACTCGGCCATCTTTCCCACCTGCCGCGCCGTCGTCCACCATGGGGGCGCGGGCACCACGGCCGCAGCCCTGCGCGCAGGAATCCCGACCTTGATCCTTTGGCTATGGCTCGATCAGCCGCTCTGGGCCGCCGCGGCGCAACAACTGGAAGTTGGCTTCGGACGGCGCTTTTCGGACACCAGCGTGGAAACACTGGTCGCCGACTTGCGCTTGCTCCTAAGTCCGCAATACGCCGTCCAAGCCCGCGAGATCGCCGTCCGAATGACCAAACCCGCCGAAAGCCTCGCCAAGGCCGCCGATCGGTTAGAAGAGACCGCACGCCAGGGATGGTGAGCTCAGCCAGACCGCACCTGGCGCATCGGCCGGGTTTCGATGGCGTTGATCGTCAACGTCCGGCGGGCGAACCGCCATCCGGCATCGGTCCGCAGATACTCATCGTCGTAGCGCAGATGCCACACCACATCGGTCAGCTGATCCCGGTGTTGGGTCCAGTGATGCGCGAGGCAGGCGATGCGCCCGCTGGCAATGTCGGGTTGCGGGCCGGCGTCGTAGACCTCGCCAACGATCGCGTGCTCGGTGCGGATAGTTGCGGCGACGGCGGCGATCGCGGCGCCGACTGCAGCATGACCGCGGTGCCGATGGACCGCGGTTAGCTCGCCCGGCGGGTCGGGCACCACCAGCTCGGCCGTCTCGGTGAAAAGTTCTGTGACACAGTCAAATTGCCGGTCATCGACGCCGGCGGCGTACCGGTGCACCAAGTCGACCAGAGCAGCCCGGTCGGTTGCGTCGAGCATCACGTCGTTAGCGACAGACGTTGCGCGCAGGCCGACAACTCGTCCTTGGCCTGCTCGAGGTCGGTGATCGGGGGCATGGCCAACACTAGCCGGTCGGCACCTTGTGCGGCGAGCCTCTCGGCGCGTTCGGCGTCGATCTTGGTCACCGAATGTCCCAGCGATACTTCGATATCGGCCGGATCGCGTCCGGCAGCCGCTGCCACGTCATGCATCAGCGTCAACAGGCCGTCCAACTGCGCGCCCGTCACACCCAAGGGCTGGAAGCCGTCACCGAAGCGTCCGGCCCGTCGAGCAGCTGCTTTGCTGTGGCCACCGATGTGTACCGGAAGATGCTGTCCGGCGATGGGTTTCGGACTGCAGACCACGTTCTCGAATTGAAAGAACTCGCCATGATGGGTGGCGCCCTGTTGCCGGTCATCCCAGAGCGCCCGTAACACCGCTAACTGCTCGTCGGCGCGCCGCCCACGACTTTCGAATTCGGTGCCGCATGCTTCGATCTCTTCCCGCAGCCAGCCGACGCCGACGCACAGCCGAAGCCTTCCGCCGGACAGCACATCGACGGTCGCCGCTCGTTTGGCCAGCACCACCGGATGATGGTTGGGCAGCACCAGAACTCCGGTGGCCAACCCGAGTCGGTCGGTATGGCCGGCCAAAAACGACAGCAGGTCAAGCGGGTCGGGAACCGGGCAGTCGGCCGCCAATTCGACCCGCCCCGAGCGGTCATACGGGTAGACGCTGTCGTATCGGGTGGCCAAGACCGTGTGCTCGACGGCGATGATCGATTCGAATCCGCACGCCTCGAGATGGCGCGCGAAGGCCGCCATCCACCGCGGATCTGCGGTGACCCCGGCGGCGACCGGGGCGACGACACCGAACTTCAAGACGCTCATGGCACCCGAAAAGCTAACAGGTGCTTTCGGTGGGGGTGACGGCCGTCTCAGCGCGCATCGCTTCGGCCAGGGCGATCGCCCTGGGGTCGGTGAACACGTCCTCGAGCATCACCGGCTGACCGTCGGGGCCGCTCAGCGGAACCCGCCAATTGGGATACTCGTCGGTCGTGCCCGGCTGGTTCTGAGTCCGCCGATCCCCGACCGCGTCGGTCAAGGCGACGCCCAACAGCCGCGACGGCGTTCGGCCCAGGTACTGGTTTAGGGCCAGAATGGTGTGCTCGACGTCGGCGTGCTTCGCAAGCAGGCCGACGCGGCGCAGCTCGGCGATCCAGGCCGCCCGCTCGGTTTTCGCGGCGGCGAGCTCCTCGTCGACGGGTCGCGTCAACAGGCCCAGCGAATCCCGCAGGCGCACATGCGCGTCGGCCAGATAACCGGCGGTCGGTGGCAGGTCGTGGGTGGTCACCGACGACAGGCAGTACTCTCGCCAGCGCTCGGCCGGCAGCGGGCGGCCAGTGCTGGCGCCGCCGTCGCGGTCGAGCTCGAACCACAGTATCGACGTGCCCAGTACACCGCGGTCGCGCAGGTAATCACGGACCCATGGTTCGACGGTGCCGAGATCTTCGCCGACCACCAGCGCCGCGGCGCGGTATGCCTCCAGCTCGACGATGCCGATCATCGCCTCGTGGTCGTAACGCACATATGTGCCTTGACTGGGCGCTTGGCCCTGCGGGATCCACCAGAGTCGGAACAACCCGATGATGTGGTCGATGCGCACCCCGCCGGCGTGCCGCAGCACAGTGCGGATCAGTGCGCGGAACGGCTGATACTCCTGCTCTTCGAGCCGGTCCGGGCGCCACGGCGGCTGCGACCAGTCCTGACCTAGTTGGTTGAACTCATCCGGCGGCGCACCCGCGGTGACCCCGAGCGCCAACACGTCCTGCAATGCCCAGGAGTCGGCCCCGTTGGGGTGCACGCCGACGGCGAGGTCGTGCACGATGCCCAGCGACATCCCGGCCGCCATCGCTTGCGATTGGGCGGCGGCGAGTTGCTCGTCGAGCTGCCATTGCAACCAGCGGTGGAAATCCACCGCCTTGGCATGCTCGGCGACGAACTCGGCGACACCCTCGGCGCCGGGATGCTGCAGCGATTCGGGCCACTGATGCCAGTCGCCGCCGTATTCCTCGGCCAGCGCGCACCAGGTGGCGAAGTCGTCGAGGGCAGCGCCTTCCCGGGCGCAGAAAGCGGCATACGCCAGTTCCCGACCCGCCGTGCGCGGGACCCGATAAACCAGGTCCAGAGCCGCCCGCTTGGCTGCCCATGCCGTGTCGCGGTCGATGGCGTCGACCGAGTTTGCGTGGCGCTGCACGTCGTCGCGTAATCGCCACACCCTTCGACGTTTACGCAGGTAAGCGAATTCCGGGATGGCCTCGACACGCAGGTAAAGCGGGTTGACGAAGCGCCGCGACGTCGGCAGGTACGGCGACGGCTCCATCGGCTTGGTTGGCGCGGCCGCGTGTAGCGGGTTGACCAGCACATAACCGGCGCCGTGCGGGGAAGCCGACCAGACCGCAAGGTCGGTGAGGTCGGTAAGGTCACCGACGCCCCAGGACTGTCGGGACCGGACGCTATATAACTGGGTGGCCAGCCCCCAGGCCCGACGACCGCCCAGCCGCTCCGGCAATCCCAGCCAGCCCGGTGTCACGATCAGCGCCGCACTGGCCTCCTGCGCCCCGGAATGCAGATGCACCCGGTGGTAACCGAGTGGCAGATCGCCGGGCAGCACGAAGCTGGCCTCACCGACCGGGCGCCCGTCGAGTTCAAACGGCGCGGCGAAGTTGTCGACCTGGCGTATCCCGGAGCGGACCGTCCCGTCCTCCAGCTGCACCCACACCTCGGCGGGATGACCGTGGGTCACATGCACCCAGAACGGCGTCTGGGTACCGGCACGTCCGAGGATGGTGGGCGGCAGCGAACGCGACCAGTACGCGCGATCGTGCGCGGTCAGCGCCGCGCTGCGCTGCGGCTCGGTGCCGGCGGCCACGCCGAGCGCGGCGAGGACGGCCACCAGGGTGCTTTCGGCGACACTCACCCGGCGACCGCTCCAGTCCTCATAGTCTGTGGCGATTCCAAACCGCCCGGCGAGGTCGACCAATGAGGGCGCCAGCTCAGTCATGCGCGCCGCTCTCCCCCGCAAGCGGGAGGTACCCCCACCTCATCGCATCGCTGAAGCATCGTCGCCGGCGGGTCATCCCGCCATCTTGCTTAATCAGATGGCAGAAATGCGACCCGAGTGTTCACCTTGCGGCAATTTTTTCGGAGGCCTGGGTTTGCTAATCGCCGTACGATGCGCAGTGAAGTTTTCATCGATCTCCCCACTACTGATGGCAGGTGACAGCACTGTGGCGCAGACCACTCCCGGCGCGGCCGCTAACACGCCCGACGCCCATCCGCTCGCGTGGCGAGGTGGCCCAGGGTGCCCTACGGTTATCCCTGTGAATCGTGGGACTACGCAGTCTCCAGCCTTTCCGTCGGCTTGGAGCGTGATCAACCATGGCTGATTCGAACGGCGGAAAGGGAAGTTCTGGTTACGGCCTGGGACTTTCCACCCGGACGCAGGTAACCGGTTACCAGTTCTTGGCGCGCCGTACCGCCATGGCGTTGACCCGCTGGCGAGTCCGGATGGAGATCGAGCCTGGTCGGCGTCAAACGCTGGCCGTGGTGGCGTCGGTGTCCGCGGCGGCGGTGATTTGCCTTGGCGCGCTGCTGTGGTCCTTCATCAACCCGTCGGGGCAGATGAACGAGTCGCCGATCATCGCCGACCGCGATTCCGGCGCACTTTACGTCCGGGTCGGGGACAAGCTGTATCCGGCGCTGAACCTGGCCTCGGCCCGGCTCATCGCGGGGCGGCCGGACAACCCGCACAAGGTGCGGGCGAGTCAGATCGCCGAGCAGCCGCACGGACCGCTGGTGGGTATCCCCGGCGCGCCGTCGGAGTTTTCCCCGACCAGCCCGGCGTCGTCGTCGTGGCTGGTGTGCGATTCGGTGACGTCGTCGGCGGGCGCGGGGGCGCCGGCATCGGTGACCGTCACCGTGATCGACGGATCGCCCGACCTGTCGAGTCGCCGCCACGTGCTGAACGGGTCCGATGCGGTGGTGCTGCGCTACCAAAAGGACACCTGGGTGATCCGGCAGGGCCGCCGGTCTCGCATCGACGCATCAAACCGGGCGGTGTTGTTGCCGTTGGGTTTGACCCCAGAGAACGTCAACCAGGCGCGGCCGATGAGCCGGGCACTGTACGACTCCTTGCCGGTGGGCCCCGAGCTGTCGGTACCCAAGGTGCCAGATGCCGGTAAGCCGGCCGGCTTCGCCGGCGCACCGGGACCGGTGGGAACCGTGATCGTGACACCGCAAATCAGTGGGCCGCAACAGTATTCGGTGGTGCTGGCCGACGGTGTACAGACCGTGACCGCGGTGGTCGCCCAGATCCTGCAGAACGCCGGTACCCCGGCGGGCAACGCGCCGGTGGTGGTGGCGCCGGCGTCATTGGCGAAGATGCCGGTGGTCAACGGGCTGGATTTGTCGGCCTATCCGGACGGGCCGCTGAACGTGCAGGACATCCGTGACAACCCGGCGACCTGCTGGTGGTGGGAGAAAACCGGCGGTGAAGAACGCGCCCGTACCCAGGTGATCTCCGGACCGACGATCCCGGTGACGGCCAGCGACACCCAAAAAGTGGTATCGCTGGTGAAGGCCGACAATTCCGGCCGCGAAGCCGATCGAGTCTTTTTCGGACCCGGCTACGCGAACTTCGTCTCCGTCACCGGGAACGACCCAGGGTCGACCACATCAGAATCACTATGGTGGCTCTCGAGTTCCGGTGTCCGTTTCGGCGTGGACAACTCACGTGATGCTCGCTCGGCGCTCGGATTGACATCGCAGCCCAGCCCAGCGCCCTGGGTGGCATTGCGGCTGCTGGCACCGGGCCCCACCCTTTCGCGCGCCGATGCGCTGGTGCGCCATGACACCCTTCCGACCGATATGAGCCCAGCAGAATTGGCGGTACCGAAGTGAAACAAGGTTTTGCACGCCCGACGCCCGAGCGCGCACCCGCAGTTAGGCCGGAGAACATTGTCCTACCGACGCCGCTGAGTGTGCCGCCGCCGGAGGGCAAGCCGTGGTGGCTGATTGTGGTCGGCGTCCTGGTGGTCGGCTTGCTGGTCGGCATGGTCGGTATGACCGTCGCCAACGGCTCGCGAATGTTCCTGGGCGCCGGCTCGATCTTCCCGATCTTCATGATCGGCGGCGTCGCGATGATGATGTTCGGCGGTCGCTTCGGTGGCCAGCAGCAGATGAGCCGGCCCAAGCTGGACGCGATGCGCGCCCAGTTCATGTTGATGCTCGACATGCTGCGCGAAACCGCGAACGAGTCCGCCGACAGCATGGACGCCAACTACCGGTGGTTCCACCCGGAGCCGACGACGCTGACGGCATCGGTCGGATCGTCCCGGATGTGGGAACGCAAGCCGGACGGCAAGGACCTCAACTTCGGAGTCGCCAGGGTCGGGGTGGGCATGACCCGGCCGGAGGTGACCTGGGGTGAGCCGCAGAACATGCCGACCGATATCGAGCTGGAGCCGGTGACCGGTAAGGCACTGCAGGAGTTCGGGCGCTACCAGAGCGTGGTTTACAACCTGCCCAAGATGGTGTCGCTGCTTGTTGAGCCCTGGTATGCGCTGGACGGCAATCGCGACCAGGTGATAGGGCTGATGCGGGCGATCATCTGCCAGCTGGCGTACTCGCACGGGCCGGACCACATCCAGATGATCGTTGTCAGTTCCGATCTCGCGCAAATGGGACTGGGTCAAGTGGCTGCCGCACTTCGGTGATCCACGCCGTCGCGACGCTGCCGGCAACGCGCGGATGGTGTACGGGTCGGTGCGTGAGTTCGCCGCCGACCAGGCCGAATTGTTCGCCGGCCGTGGGTCTTTCACGCCGCGGCACGCCAGCTCCTCGGCGGAGACACCGACACCGCACCACGTGATCATCGCCGATGTCGACGACCCGCAATGGGAATACGTCATCAGCGTCGACGGCGTTGACGGCGTCACGTTCTTTGACTTGACCGGCTCTGCGCTGTGGACCGGCAACCCGGAGCGGGTGCTGAAGTTCACCAACGATGTCGGGGTGATCGAGGCGCTGCCCCGTGACCGCGACACCTGGATGGTGATCGACGACAACAAGTGGTTCTTCGCACTGGCCGACTATGTGACCGAGGCGGAGGCCGAGCAGTTCTCTCAGCGCATGGCGCACTGGCGACTGGCCGAGGCCTACGAGGAGATCGGCCAGCGGGTAACTCAGATCGGTGCCCGAGACATCCTGTCCTACTACGGGATTGAAGACCCGGCCGAGATCGACTTCGAGTCGTTGTGGGGCAACCGGCGCGACGGGCTCAGCAGCCGGTCCCGGTTGCGCATCCCGTTCGGCAACCGCTCCGACAACGGCGAGCTGCTGTTCTTGGACATGAAGTCCCTCGACGAAGGCGGCGACGGCCCGCACGGGGTCATGTCAGGTACCACCGGTTCGGGTAAGTCGACGCTGGTGCGCACCGTGCTCGAGTCGCTGATGCTGGCGCATCCGCCGGACGAGCTGCAGTTCGTGTTGGCCGACCTCAAGGGTGGATCGGCGGTCAAGCCGTTCAACGGCGTGCCGCACGTGTCGCGGATCATCACCGACCTCGAAGAAGACCAGGCGCTGATGGAGCGCTTCCTGGACGCGCTGTGGGGCGAAATTGCCCGGCGCAAGGCGGTTTGCGACGACGCCGGCGTCGATGACGCCAAGGAGTACAACGAGATGCGCGGCAGAATGCGCGCACGCGGTCAGGACATGCCGCCGCTGCCGATGCTGGTGGTGGTCATCGACGAGTTCTACGAATGGTTCCGCATCATGCCGACCGCGGTCGACGTGCTGGACTCGATCGGCCGGCAGGGTCGCGCTTACTGGATCCACCTGATGATGGCCTCGCAGACCATCGAAAGCCGGGCCGAAAAGCTCATGGAGAACATGGGCTACCGGTTGGTGCTGAAAGCGCGTACCGCCGGTGCGGCACAGGCGGCCGGGGTGCCGAACGCGGTGAACCTGCCCGCTCAGGCCGGGCTGGGCTACTTCCGCAAGAGCCTCGAGGAGATCGTCCGGTTCCAAGCGGAATTCCTGTGGCGCGACTACCGCCGCGGCGTCTCGCTCGACGACGATGGACCGGCGGCGCTGACACATTCTGTGGATTACATTCGGCCGCAATTGTTTACCACCGGTTTCACGCCCATCGAGGTCAGTGTCAGCGGACCGGACGACTTCGACACGCTGGGCAACGGCGAGGTTCTCAGCGGGAACGGCGAGGCGTTGAGCGGCAACGGAGCCGCCGAGCCCGACGACGAGGACGAAGAAGAAGAGGCAATCAGGACGCCGAGAGTCGGCACGGTGATCATCGATCAGCTGCGCCGGATCGACTTCCAGCCCTACCGGTTATGGCAGCCGCCGCTCGACGTGCCGGTGGCGATCGAAGACTTGGTGAACCGGTCCCTCGGTCGGCCGTGGCAGGAGGAATACGGCACCGCCGGGAACTTGGTGTTCCCGATCGGGATCATCGACCGGCCGTTCAAGCACGACCAGCCGCCATGGACGGTGGATACCTCCGGCCCGGGTTCTAACGTGCTGATCCTCGGTGCCGGCGGCTCGGGCAAAACCACCGCGTTGCAGGCGCTGATCTGCTCAGCCGCGCTGACCCATACCCCCGAGCAGGTCCAGTTCTACGTCCTGGGCTACAGCAGCACCGCGCTGACGACGGTCGCCCGGCTGCCGCACGTCGGCGAGGTCGTCGGGCCAACCGACCCCTACGGTGTTCGCCGCACGGTGGCTGAGTTGCTGGCGCTGCTTCGCGAGCGCAAGCACACTTTCCTCCAGTACGACGTGCCCTCGATGGACGTGTTCCGTCGGCGCAAGTTCGGCGGGGAGGCCGGCAGCGTGCCCAACGACGGCTTCGGCGATGTCTACCTGGTGATCGACAACTACCGGGCGCTGGCCGAAGAGAACGAGGTGCTGATCGAGCAGGTCAACCAGATCATCAACCAGGGACCGTCGTTCGGGGTGCATGTGGTGGTCACGGCCGACCGCGAGTCCGAGCTGCGGCCGCCGGTGCGCAGCGGTTTCGGATCCCGGATCGAGCTGCGGCTGGCTGCGGTGGAAGACGCGAAGCTGGTGCGCTCCCGGTTCGCTAAGGATGTTCCGGTCAAGCCGGGCCGCGGCATGCTCGCGGTGAATTACGTGCGGCTGGACAGCGATCCGCAATCGGGTCTGCACACGCTGGTGGCCAGGCCCGCGCTGGCGAGCACGCCGGACTCGGTTTTCGAGTCCGACAACGTCGCCGCGGCGGTCAGCCGGGTGGCGGTCGGCCACGCACCGCCGGTGCGCCGGCTGCCCGCCCGGTTCGGGCTGGAGCAGGTGCAGGCGTTGGCCGCGGCCGATCGGCGCCAGAACGTCGGTGCTGGTGGAATCGCTTGGGCCATCAACGAATTGGACCTGCAGCCGGTGTATCTCAACTTCGCCGAGAACGCGCACCTGATGGTGACGGGCCGGCGCGAGTGTGGTCGTACCACGACGCTGGCCACCATCATGTCCGAGATCGGTCGGGTGTACGAGCCGGGAGCCAGCATTGCGCCTCCGACGTCGCGACCCTCGGCGCAGGTGTGGCTGGTCGACCCGCGTCGTCAGCTGCTGACCACGCTGGGCACCGACTACGTCGAGAAGTTCGCCTACAACCTCGACGGCGTTGCGGCGATGATGGACGAGCTGGGTGCCGTGTTGGCCCGGCGCGAGCCACCGCCGGGGCTGTCGGCCGCAGACCTGTTGTCGCGGGCTTGGTGGAGCGGGCCGGAGATCTTTCTGATCATCGACGACGTCCAGCAGCTGCCGCCTGGCTTCGATTCGCCGCTGCACAAGGCCGCACCATGGGTGACCAGGGCAGCCGATGTCGGATTGCATGTGATCGTCACCCGTACCTTCGGTGGCTGGTCTTCGGCGGGCAGCGACCCGATGCTGCGGGCTCTGGCGCAGGCCAACGCCCCGCTGCTGGTGATGGACGCCGACCCCGACGAAGGCTTCATCCGCGGCAAGATGAAGGGCGGCCCGCTGCCCCGCGGTCGTGGCCTTCTGATGGCAGAGGACACCGGCGTGTACGTGCAAGTCGCGGCTACCGAACTGCGGCGGTAACCCGCCCGGCAACCCGCCTAACGGCGCGGTTCTCCCCACTTGTCGGGGAGAGCCGCGCCGTTTGCATTGGCGGTGTCGAGCTGCGTCAGGCCATTCATAGCTAACACATAGCTAGGGCATGTCGACAGCCCATCTTGTCTATTTAACGTCCCTAACTAGTGACAGGGTGTGCTGTTGTGAGGGGAGTGCCTGATGTCGTTTGTGAGCACACAGCCAGCGGACTTGACCGCCGCAGCCGGAAATTTGCAGGGCATTGGCTCGTCCATGGCAGCGCAAAACGCGGCCGCGGCGGCTCCGACCACCGGCGTGGTCCCGGCGGCGGCGGACGAGGTGTCGGCCCTTACGGCCGCGCAGTTCGCCACGCACGCCCAGATGTATCAGGCAGTCAGTGCGCAGGCGGCGGCAATCCACGACATGTTCGTCACCACCCTGGGGGACAGCGCCGGTTCCTATGTGGCCGCCGAGGCCGCCAACGCGGTCGCGACCGGCTAAGGCGGATGACCCAGTGCTGGATTTTGGCGCCCTGCCGCCTGAGCTCAACTCCGCGCGCATGTATGCCGGTCCGGGACCGGGCTCGATGCTGGCCGCCGCGGCGGCCTGGCAGTCGCTGGCCGACGAGCTGAACTCCGCCGCGGCGAACTACGGCTCGGTGGTCGCGACTCTGACCAGCGGTCCGTGGACCGGTCCCAGCTCGGCGTCGATGGCCGCAGCCGTCGCACCTTATGTGACCTGGCTCGGCGTCAGCGGCGAGCAGGCTGAGCAGACCGCCACGCAAGCCACGGCGGCGCCGGTGCATACGAAACCGCTTACGCCGCAACAGTTCCACCGCTGGTGATTGCCGCGAATCGCAGTCTGTTGGCAATGCTCGTCGCGACGAATTTCCTCGGGCAGAACACCCCGGCGATCGCCGCCACCGAGGCCCACTACGGCGAAATGTGGGCCCAGGACGCCGCGGCGATGTACGGCTACGCCGGCTCCTCGGCGACCGCCTCACAGGTGACACCGTTCGCCACGCCGCCACAAACCACCAACCCGACTGGACTGACCGGACAGGCCGGCGCGGTCGCCCAGGCCGCGGGCACCTTCGGCGGGACCGACGTCGAGACGCTCATGTCGTCGGGTCCGCAGCTGATTTCCGGAATGCCCCAAACCCTGCAGAGCCTCGCGTCGCTCCAGGGCTTGGAAAGCCTCGCATCGTCCGCGAGCGATTCGTCGTCATCATCCTCGACATCGTCACTGTCGATGCTGAACACCCTGAGCACGCCCTTGCGGATGGCAACAATGCCAATGAGCATGCTTTCCAAGCTCTTCACGACGGGCAGCACGGCAAACGCTGCCCGAGCTGTCAGCACCGCGGCCAATGAGTTGGGGGCGGCCCAGTCGGCTGGCCTCGGCTCGGGCACCAGCGTGCTAGCGTCGACCGGCTTCGCCGGCGTTGGCACCGGTACGCCTGCCATTTCCGCAGGGATGGGTCAGGCCACCTCTGTCGGCGCGCTGTCCGTGCCATCCAGCTGGGCGGCAGCGCCTTCGTCCAGCGCGGTGACGGCGATGCCGTTCGGCGGCACCGGCGCCATCCCGGCAGCGCACCCGGGCGCACCGAGCGCCACGCCCCCGATGATGCCGGTAACCAATCTGGCCGGACGCGACGGTTCGGCTGCACCAAGCCGGTTTGAGCTCCGTTCCACGGTGATTCCGTTCTCGCCGGCCGGTGGCTGACCGGGCCACTGGGCGACGACCAGCGAATGGCGGAAAACCCAACACTGGATGAACGGCAGTCACTAGCGGATGAATAGTGGTTGTCCGGGAATGAATAGTCGGCGTCGGCAGCGGCGACGGCCCGAATCGCCATCTAATGTCGCAGGCGAGCGACTGTTTCAGTGACGAGCGCAATGTGCTCAATGTTGTTGCCGCCGAGGATTACCGAGGAAAGAAAGCGTAATTCGTCCGTGACCACATACCGCGCTGTCAACGACCGGGACTTGCCGATCGCTGAGCAGTTCACGACAACGCTGCGGGGCCGCTATCGGTTGCTGTCGGCCGAACCGGCCAACGCGATCCTGGCTTCCTGACGGAGGGGTTTAGTGCTGGATTTCGGGGCGTTACCGCCGGAGATTAATTCGGGTCGGATGTATTCGGGTCCCGGGCCGGGGCCAATGCTGGCTGCTTCAGAGGCCTGGGATGGGCTGGCTGCCGAATTGGGTATTGCCTCCACCGGTTATGGGTCGACGATCACCGAGCTGACGGGTGCTCCATGGATCGGACCCACGTCGCGGACGATGCTGGCCGCCGTCGCGCCTTACATCAACTGGCTAAGCACCACCGCCGCCCAGGCCGAAGAGACCGCCAACCAGGCCCGCGCAGCCGTCGCCGCCTACGAGGCGGCGTTCGCGATGACGGTGCCCCCGCCGGTGATCGAGGCCAACCGCGCCCTGCTGATGGCGTTGATCGCGACCAACTTCTTCGGCCAAAACACCCCGGCCATCATGGCCACCGAAGCCCTCTACGCCGAGATGTGGGCCCAAGACGCCGCCGCCATGTACGGCTATGCCGGCGCCTCGGCAGCCGCCTCCCAAGTGACCCCGTTTGCCACCCCACCACAAACCACCAGCCAGGACGCGACGAGCGGGCAGGCCGCCGCGGTCGCCCAAGCCAGCGGAACCAGCGCCGGCAACGCCGCGCAGACCACCGCCTCGACAACCACATCGTCGCTGTCCAGCTCCACCACCACGACCACACCGCTGGCCGCTAGCACCACAGCGACCCAAACCACGGCGGTCCCGGTAGCAACCACGGGGACCACGACCGGCGCCACCACCGGCGGCGGCTTCTTGGGCACCGGCGAAACGTTTGCCCAATGGATCGGTAGCGGCGGATGGCTGGGCACCGGCATGACGAACGCCAACATCACCACCGTCCTCAAACAAACCCTGCAGGCCTATTTCGGGGTGGGCCTCGGAAACTTCGGCTGGAGCATCGGCCAGCAGACAACATTCGGTGCCGGGACGACGGCCGGTTCGGGCGGCGCTTGGTACCCGACGCCGCAATTTGGCAGCCTGGGCGGTGGTGGCGGACCGGTGTCGGCAGGTATCGGCCAGGCCAGCACCCTCGGGCGGCTGACGGTGCCCGCGGGTTGGCCCGGGGCGACGCCCTCAGCGATGGAGGGCGAAGGTCCAGTACTCGCCAACTCTGTTCGCCCGATCGCACCAACGTCGAATGCGATGCTCAACGGCGTACCGATGGGGGCCGGGAACCTGGCGGGCGCCCGCCGCGGCGGCGGCTTCGTCGTCCGATACGGATTCCGCCACGCCGTGATGCCGCGCCCACCATCGGCCGGATAGCGGTTTATCCGCGCACAGATTTTTATCCTCCGCCGCACGTCGAACTGACCCGAGGCCACCTGCTCGCAGCCTCCGAGCGATCACTCTCCGCTCTGTTTATGCAGCTAGTGCGATCCGGCGCGCCCAAGACCCAGCTGCCAACGCGCCTGTTCCAATTCCGATGAACGGCAGTTAGCCATCAAATGACGACGCCGCTGCGGCGGCGTGTACCGCCACGCCCATCTACTGTCACGAACGAACAGCGCTCAGGAAATCCAGACGCTCAAGGTTATTCGGGGAAGAAAGCTGATTTCATTCGTGACCACACACAATGTCCGGAATGCGGCGATAGCCCCGACGACGGTGTGGTTCGCGCCCGGTGAGCGCTGTCTGAGCTGACAGCGGCGGACGTCGCCGCGCGCGCCGGCATGCATCGGGCGGCTAGCACCTAGGGCGTCAGCGATTGACCTGTTTGCACCCCGATGGGAGCCGCGCCGGTTCGTATGTGGCCACCGAGGCTGCCAAATCGACCGCGGCTAACTGACTTAGGGGTTTAGTGCTGGATTTCGGGGCGTTACCGCCGGAGATTAATTCGGGTCGGATGTATTCGGGTCCCGGGCCGGGGCCGTTGTTGGCTGCTGCAGAGGCCTGGGATGGGCTGGCTGCCGAATTGGGTATTGCCTCCACCGGTTATGGGTCGACGATCACCGAGCTGACGGGTGGTCCGTGGATCGGTCCCACGTCGCGGACGGTGCTGGCCGCCGTCGCGCCTTACATCAACTGGCTAAGCACCACCGCCGCCCAGGCCGATGAGACCGCCAACCAGGCCCGCGCAGCCGTCGCCGCCTACGAGGCGGCGTTCGCGATGACGGTGCCCCCGCCGGTGATCGAGGCCAACCGCGCCCTGCTGATGGCGTTGATCGCGACCAACTTCTTCGGCCAAAACACCCCGGCCATCATGGCCACCGAAGCCCTCTACGCCGAGATGTGGGCCCAAGACGCCGCCGCCATGTACGGCTATGCCGGCGCCTCGGCAGCCGCCTCCCAAGTGACCCCGTTTGCCACCCCACCACAAACCACCAGCCAGGACGCGACGAGCGGGCAGGCCGCCGCGGTCGCCCAAGCCAGCGGAACCAGCGCCGGCAACGCCGCGCAGACCACCGCCTCGACAACCACGCCGTCGCTGTCCAGCTCCACGTCTGCGACCACGCCGCTGGCCGCGAGCACCACGGCGACCCAAACCACGGCGGTCCCGGTAGCAACCACGGGGACCACCACCGGCGCCACCACCGGCACCGGCGAAACGCTTGGCACCTTCCTCGGCAGCGGTGGGTATTTCGGCACCGGCCTGACCAGCGCGAATTTGGTAACACTGATTCGTAACGAGCAGCTCGCTTATTTCTCGTCAGGCATGTCGAATTCGTTTTTCAGCGTCGCGCAGCAGACGACCTTTGGTCCCGGCGGGACGACGGCCGGTGCGGGCGGCGCGTGGTACCCGACACCGCAATTTGCCGGCCTGGGCGGTGGCGGACCGGTGTCGGCAGGTATCGGCCAGGCCAGCACGCTCGGGCGGCTGACGGTGCCCGCGGGTTGGCCCGGGGCCACGCCCTCGGCGATGGAGGCCGAAGGTCCAGTACTCGCCAACTCTGTTCGCCCGATCGCACCAACGTCGAATGCGATGCTCAACGGTGTGCCCATTGGGAGCAACCTTGCGGGCCGCCGCGGCGGCGGCTTCGTCGTCCGATACGGATTCCGCCACGCGGTAATGCCGCGCCCACCATCGGCCGGATAGCAAAGGACAGCAAGGGACAACCCGCCTGCAGTGAGGACACTTTGGATGCAGTCACCGGTTTGGAACGAAGTGCGCCGCCCCATCGCAGTTGGTCGCTGCCGGCACCAGCACTGACGGCCCGTTATCCGCGACAAGATTTTTATCTGCCAAGGGCAATAAACGGCTTCGGCTGCCCAGCAACCGTGCGGCAGCGACGATCGGCGGAATCGGCGTGTTCATGCAGTTCGTGACACCGCCGACGGACAACCAAATTCATGATGAACACCTCATACCAGCGGATGAACAGTGGTCGCCTAGGCGTGAACAGTTGGCTGCGCCGGGGCGTTGTCCAACCGTGACCATTTAACCTCTTATCAGGCGGCCTTCCTGATGTCTGGAGGTCGTAGAAACTCACGGTTATTAAGGAGGAAAACCGGATGTCCTTCGTGACCACGCAGCCGGAAGCATTGTCGGCAGCCGCCGGCAGCCTGCAGGGGATCGGTTCGTCGGTGAACGCCCAGAATGCCGCCGCCGCGGCCCCGACGACAGGGGTGGTTCCCGCTGCCGCCGACGAGGTTTCGGCGCTGACGGCAGCGCAGTTCGCCGCGCACGCTCAGCTGTACCAGGCGGTCAGCGCGCAAGCCGCGGCGATTCACGAGATGTTCGTGAACACGCTGGGCACCAGCGCCGGGACCTACGCGGCCACCGAGGCCGCCAACGCGGCTGCGGCCGGCTAGGGGAGAAGAGACTAGTGGTGGATTTTGGGGCACTACCGCCCGAGATCAACTCGGCCCGGATGTATGCCGGTCCGGGTTCGTCATCGCTGCAAGCGGCCGCATCGGCGTGGAATGGGCTTGCCGCAGAGTTGAGTTCGGCCGCGACCGGCTACGACAAGGTGATCACACAGCTGGCCAGCGACGAGTGGATGGGGCCGGCATCGGCGTCGATGGCGAGCGCCGCGCAGCCGTACGTGTCGTGGATGAGCACCACGGCCGCGCAGGCCGAGCAAGCGGCCACCCAGGCCAGGTCGGCTGCCGCCGCCTACGAGCAGGCGTTCGCGGCGACGATCCCACCGCCGCTTGTCGCGGCCAACCGGGCCGAGACCGCCGCGGCGGTGCAGGCCAACGTTTTCGGTCAGTACACCCCGTTGATCGCGCAGCTCGAGACGCAATACGGTGAGATGTGGGCCCAGGACTCTTCCGCGATGTACGCCTACGCGGGCCAGTCAGCGGCTGCCGCCCAGGTGACGCCGTTCGCCTCGCCGGCGGCGACAACCAACCCGGCCGGGACGGCGACTCAGGCCGCCGCGGTCAGCTCGGCAACCGGCACGTCGGCCGCCACCAGCTCCCAGACGATCCTGCAAGAGCTGATCTCGCTGCTGCCGAGCAACATTCAAGCGCTCCTGACGCCGACGGGCTTCCAAAGCGCCTTCGGAAGCCCGTCGTCGATCGAGCAGACGCTTTTCGGCTACATCTTCGGGACGACTGTCATCCCGACGTCGCTTTCAGCGTTTGTCAACGATTACGCGCCATACGCAAGCTTCTTGTACAACACCGAGGGTCTGCCTTACTTCAGCGTTGGTATGGGCAACTTCGGCGTTCAGATGGCGAAGACCTTGGGCGCCATCGGCGGGGCTCCCGCGGCGGCCGGAGCCGGAGCCGGCGCTGCAGCAGGCGGCCTAGGTGGGCTCGGAGGCATGCTGGGCGGCGGCGGTGCCGGTGCTGTCGGTCCAGGCGTAGCCGCAGGTTTGGGCAATGCGGGCTCGATCGGCAAATTGGCGGTGCCACCGTCGTGGATCGGCGGAGCTCCGCTGGCGGCCCCACACGCCCCGCTGCCGATCAGTAGCGTCAGCGCTG
Organism: uncultured Actinomycetota bacterium; assembly: GCA_963720085.1. Taxonomy (GTDB): domain Bacteria; phylum Actinomycetota; class Actinomycetes; order Mycobacteriales; family Mycobacteriaceae; genus Mycobacterium. Next base: position 578,786 of record CAVRER010000026.1, on the reverse strand, counting down.
CCCCGGAAAGCGGCGGTAGCGGAAACCTGCTGGGCGGTATGCCGCTGGCTGGTGCCGGGGCCGGTGGCTTCGGCGGCCCCGGCGCGGGTCCCCGATATGGGTTCAAACCCACGGTGATGGCGCGCCCACCATTTGCCGGCTGATCACCAGACACAGCGACCACGCACGTTCGCGCTCGGGTTCCTTGATGGGCCCGAGCGCGAACGCCGTTGACCCATAGTCACGACACACCATCGAGCCGGCCAAGGTAAATGCTCAGCGTCAAATGGTGTCGCGTCCGTGGCCCAAACATGAACAGTCGGGATATCTCCCGAAGACCTAGAGACATATGGAAGTCCGGGAGTAGGTTTCGGGTGGGTGAACAATCGGGGGCTGGGGCAGGAGAGATACATGGTGCAACCCGCTAATTCATCTGTTTCTCTGGCTTTGGCACGGAGGCCCCGAAATAGCCGCGGGCGATGGGCTGCACCTGCCGAATACAACGACGCCCGGGTACCCCCGAGAACCGTTAGCGGTCACCGCACGCTGGCAGCGCCCAGCGTAATGCCGCGCCCGGTGAATCCTGCTGAGCTAGCGCAGGCCCGAGTCTTCGAAAGCCTTCTGCAGGCCGAGTCCGCCGAGTTGCACGAACTCGCGCACCGCATACCGGGGGCCGCGGATCAACAACTCGACACCGACAGCTCCGCGCTGTCGTGGGACCCGATGCAGATACGCGCGCGCATGGACGAAGTCCAGCGTCTGCTCCAGGCGTTGCGGGGCCGGTTCCCGCATCAGCTCCGAGAGTCTGACCGGTAGTCGGCGTCAATTAGCCGGTGTCCGAAGCTGATTGCGATAAGTCCTCTTCCAGGATCAGCGCCATCTCCGGACAGGCTGCGACGCCGTCACGAGTCACCTGCGCGTCCTCAGGCCGCACCTCGTGTTCTTCGAGGGTGGAATAGCCGGACTCGTCGATTGGAAAAAGTTCCGGGTCGACCGCATAACACTGCGCATGCCCAACGCATTTCGACTGTTCGAGACGAACCTTCATCGAGCTGTCCTCCCTCGACCGGATACCTGCCGATTCTAGAAGACACTTACCATGTTGAAAGTCGCGCGGCAGCGTTGGCGACGGCGAACCACGACAACAGATGACGGGAAGAGCGCGTGTATGAGCACCCTTAATGAAAGCCTGTACGGGGGCTTTCACCTACCGCGCCTTGAATACTCCACTTTGCCGATGAGCGCCGACCGTGGCGTCGGGTGGAAGGTTCTGCGGGATGCCGGGCCGGTGGTGTTCATGAACGGCTACTACTACCTCACCCGCCGCGAGGACGTGTTGACGGCGTTGCGCAATCCCAAGGTCTTTTCATCACGGTTAGCGCTTCAACCCCCGGGCAGTCCGATACCGGTGGTTCCACTGGCCTTCGACCCGCCAGAACACACCCGGTACCGCAAAATCCTGCAGCCGTTTTTCAGCCCGCACGGATTGAGTAAGTCACGACCGGTGCTGCAGCGGCATGCCGCAGAGATGATCGGCACCCTCGCCGACAGAGGCGAGTGTGAGGTGATGAAGGATCTCGCGAGCCTGTATCCCTTCCAGGTGTTCCTCGACCTCTACGGTCTGCCGTTGGAGGACCGCGATCGCCTAATCGCCTGGAAAAACGCCGTCATCGCCGACAAGCCCTATGTCACCGAGGCGGACATCGCCCCGGCCCGCGACTTGTACGAATACCTCACGGACGTGATTAAGCAGCGCCGGCAAAACCCGGGTTCGGACATGTTGTCTCGGGTGATGGCCAGTGACGGCGATTTCACAGATCTTGAGCTGCTGGGGATGAGCCACCTGCTGATCCTGGCCGGGCTGGACACCGTGACCGCGGCGATCGGTTTTTCGCTGCTGGAACTGGCGCGCAGACCGGAACTGCGCACCATGCTTCGCGACAACCCGAAGCAGATCCGGGTTTTCATCGAAGAGATCGTCCGGCTAGAGCCGTCGGCGCCGGTGGCGCCGCGGGTACTTACCGAATCCGTCGTCGTCGGCGGCATGACGCTGCCCAAAGGCTCCTCGGTGCACTTATGCATGGCCGCGATCAACCGCGACGGCAGCGACTCGATTTCGACCGACGAGCTGGTCATGGACGGTAAGGTGCACCGGCACTGGGGATTCGGCGGCGGACCTCACCGCTGCCTGGGTTCTCACTTGGGGCGGATGGAGCTGACGGTGATCGTCGACGAATGGCTCAAGCGAATCCCCGAGTTCGAACTGGCTCCCGGCTACGAGCCCGGGATCCGTTTTCCCAGTAAGACTTTCGCGCTCAAGAGTTTGCCGCTGATTTTTGGCTGACGCGACCGATCAGGTAATCAGCGGGTCGGCGTTGGCCTAGCCGGCTCAGGCGGGGCGATTGTCGGCGGACTTGGCACCTCGACTCCCGGCGGTACCTCGCCGACGTGCGCGGCTACCGCCGGAATTTCGATCGTCGCGCCTTGTTGGCTGCATTCGTTGCTGTTGACTGTGACGGTCATGGCGCCGCGCAGCGCACCGTGCGATTGCTCCAGCCGGATCGCCTGCGTGGTGGTTTGTTTGGCTGGCGCTCCATTCGGTCCCAGGCAGGCGAACAGCACCTTGTCCGGTCGCGACTGCCAGGCACCGTCGCGGAAATCCAGCACGAGCGGCTTATCACCACCTGCTGGGCTCAGATTTTGGTGATCGTTGTCGTCCAACATGGTCCCGGTGGCCACGCAGGCCGTCGGTGTGCACGAAGTGCGGAAAGCCCACCAGGTGCTGATGTTTGGCGGTTGTGGGTCGGGGGTGCTGTTGTAGGTCTGCTGTTCGCGATTGACGTCGACCCGGTAGGACCCGTCGAGCGCTTCTCCCGGACCGGGAAAGTTACGGCTGCTGGTAGTCGTTGGAGCAGCGGCTGGAGCGGAGCTTCGGATGGCCGTCAGCGGGCCGGCGGCTTGTTTGGGCGCGGCGTCGTTGCCGCGACCGATCACAATGCCGACGCCGAGCAGCCCGACGCACAGCGCAGCCGCCGCGCTGCCCAGCCCGACAACCCAGGGCCACCGGCGGCGCCGAACTGACGCCGGTGCGGTGGACCCGTCGGCGCCGACCGGCTGCCCGGTGGTGGCGTGATGCTGCGCGAGACGCCGCACCGTTCGCGCCCACGCCGGGAAGACGCCGGATGGCGCCGGACCAGCCGTTGTGGGCTGAGCCTCCGGCACGTCGTCGGGATAGTCGACGACGGTGAGGTAGGCCTCGGGACTACGATCACCGGTCCAGGCCCCGGCGCTGTAGCTAAGCGCGTCCGCGAACGCACGGCAGCTGTGGAACCGATCGTCGGGATTTTTGGCCAGCGCGGTCGCGAGTATGTCGTCCAGGCGCGCGAGGTCGGGCCGCCGATCTCGCAGGCTTGGCGGCGCCGCAGTGAGATGTTGGCTGATAACGGCGACCGGGTTCGACTGCTGGAACGGCGGCACTCCGGTGAGCAAGTGGAACGCCGTGGCGGCGAGCGCATACTGGTCGGCGCGTCCGTCGATGTCGGGGCCCATCAATTGTTCGGGTGCGGCGTAGGCGACCGTTTCGCCCGTGAGATCGGGCACCAAGGCGCCGTTGGGGTCACCGAGCTGGCGGGCTATGCCGAAGTCGGTCAGGAGTATTTGTTGTTCACCATCGGCTGGGTTGGTGAACAGAATGTTTGCGGGTTTCACGTTGCGGTGCAGCATGCCCCGGCTGTGCGCGTAATCAACCGCATCGGCGACGGCGGTGATGGTCGCCAGTACCTCACCGGCAGGCATCCCCGTCGGGAACCGATTGGCGATGAGCTGCGCCGCACTGGTGCCGTTGACGTAGTCCATCGTGATCCACAGCTGCCCGTCGGTCTCACCGCGATATTCGACCTCGAGAATGTGCGGGTGGTACAGCGTTGTGGCGATGGGGGTTTCCCGCATGAACCGGTCGCGGAATTCGCGGTCTTCGGTCAGCGTCGCAGACAACACCTTCAAGGCGTTCCAGTGCGGTAACCGCGGATGCTGAGCGAGGTAGACGTCACCCATCTCACCGCAGCCCAATATTCGCAGGACGCTATATCCAGCAAAGGTCGCGCCGCTGATCAACGGCATGCCCAGATACTAACTGCCGCTAACGGTTGCTGGCTTTTCGAGAACGTTTGGTCACCGAAAGTTCAGTAGCCGGTTGGCGGCAAGCCGGCCAGGAGTGTGGCCTGCATAGCCGCGGGCAATTTTTGCTGGACGCATGTATAACGAGCGAGGTGCTGACCTTATCCGCGGCTAGATTTTTATGCTTTGCAAGTCCCGGCTTCTTGCCGCGTTCGGCGACTACCCGTGGAGTCGCGGTCGATCCCGAAACCGTTGCCGAGCTGAGATCACTGAATTTGTGCAGGTCGTAGGCCACTCAGGGGTGCTGACCAGCCTTCTTTGGCCGCCCCCTGTTACTCGGTTGTTACCGAAGATGAACAGTTGTTGCCGACGGGTGAACACTTGCAAACACCCAGCTCTAGCAGCGGCAGGGAACGGAACGCCCGTCTATTCTCATGCACGGGCGTATTGCTGAAACGACCGAGGAGGGAAGCTGAATGTCGTTTGTAACCACACAGCCAGAGGCGTTGTCGGCAGCGGCCGGCAGCCTGCAAGGCATCGGCTCGGCAGTGAACTCGCAAAATGCGGCCGCGGCGGCCCCGACGACGGGCGTCGTTCCGGCTGCAGCCGATGAGGTTTCGGCGCTGACCGCGGCACAGTTCGTCGCGCACGCTCAGCTGTATCAGGCGGTGAGCACCCAGGCCGCGGCAATCCACGAGATGTTCGTGAACACCCTGGGCACCAGCGCGGGTACGTATGCAGCCACCGAGGCCGCCAACGCAGCCGCGGCGGGCTGAACGCCGTCGATGAAGTCCGTCCCACTGTGGTGCCGCCCATGGTGGCAACCAGGTAGCGGGAAAGGGGGGATCAGCCGTGTGTTTCAAGTCGGCGGTTACCTCGGGTAACCGGTCCGGCTATCACCACGTCCATTGCAGTCGATCACTCAATCAAGGAGGCAAGTAAGTGCCTACGCGTTTTATGACTGACCCGCACGAAATGCGGTCGATGGCGGGCCGTTTTGATGTGCACGCTCAGACCGTGGAGGACGAGGCCCGCAAGATGTGGGCATCGAGCCAAAACATCGCCGGTGCCGGCTGGAGCGGCACGGCCCAGATGACGTCCTACGACACCATGGGCCAGATGAACCAGGCCTTCCGCAACATCGTCAACATGCTCCACGGCGTGCGCGACGGGCTGATCCGCGATGCCAACAACTACGAAACCCAAGAGCAGGCTTCGCAGCAGATTTTGAGCAGCTAACCGGCTGCAAAGCGTAAACTTTCCCACGTCAGGAGGACAGATAAATGTCGATTAGCTACCAGTTCGGTGATGTCGACGCCCATGGTGCGCTCATCCGGGCCCAGGCCGCTTCCTTGGAGGCCGAGCACCAGTCCATCGTGCGCGATGTGCTGGCCGCCGGTGACTTCTGGGGCGGTTCGGGTTCGGTGGCCTGCCAGGAGTTCATCACCCAGTTGGGTCGCAACTTCCAGGTGATCTACGAGCAGGCCAACTCCCACGGGCAGAAGGTGCAGACGGCAGGCAACAACATGTCGTCCACCGACAGCGCCGTTGGCTCCAGCTGGGCTTAAAAGTCACCGATTGGCGCGGCAGCACACCGACCCGGGTGTGCTGCCGCGTCGTGCGGTAACCGACCACGCCGAGACACGAGAGTAGTGATGGATCAAACCACCCGGACCGATATAACAGTCAACGTCGAGGGCTTCTGGATGTTGCAGGCGTTGCTGGATATTCGCCACGTCGCGCCCGAATTGCGGTGTCGGCCATTCGTTTCCACCGATTCGATGGACTGGCTGAACGAGCATCCTGGCATGGCGGTCATGCGCGAACAGGGCATCGTGACCGGCGAGACGGTCACCGACTCGATCGCTGCCCGGATGCGGGTGCTTGCCGCGCCCGATCTCGAGGTCGTCGCGTTGCTGTCCCGGGGCAAGCTGCTCTACGGCATCAAGGAGAAGGACGAAGGCAGCGAAGACGAGCCAGTGGGTTCCCGCGAGATCCCGGACAACGAGTTCCGGGTGCTCCTGGCCCGCCGTGGCCAGCACTGGGTCTCGGCGGTGCGGGTCGGCGACGAAATCACCGTCGACGACGTCGCAATCGCCGATACTGCTTCGATCGCGGCGCTGGTCTTCGATGCACTGGAGTCGATCCACCACGCCGATCCCGCGGCGATCAACGCGGTCAACGTGCCGCTGGAGGAAATGCTGGAAATCACGAAGGCTTGGCAGAGCTCCGGTTTCAACGTCTTCTCCGGCGGCGATCTGCGGCGGCTCGGCATCAGCGCGGCGACGGTGGCCGCGCTAGGGCAGGCACTGTCAGATCCGGCGGCTGAGGCCGCGGTCTACGCCAGGCAATACCAGGACGACGCCAAGGCGCCCAGCGCCTCGGTGTTGTCGCTTAAGGACGGATCGGGCGGGCGTATCGCGATGTACCAGCAAGCGCGTACCGCCGGGTCGAACGAGGCCTGGCTAGCTATCTGCCCGGCCACCCCGCAGCTGGTCCAGGTCGGGATAAAGACGGTTTTGGAAACCCTTCCCTACGGCGAGTGGAAAACGCATAGCAGAGTTTAACTAAATGTTACGGAAATACCGCGCATGCCAAGGTTTTTCGGTGCAGCATTCACTCATGGTGCGGATGCCGCGAAATACTCTAGAATCTGCTCAACAATTGGGACGCGACGTCACAATCACAAATAGCGAGGCAAGACACATGGACCCAGAAATCGTCGACAGAGGGGTTGCACAATGACCGCAGTAGCCGAGGCGCCACAGCCTGGTGCAGAGGCAGTCTCATCGCCTCAATCTGTCGTGGTTGGCATCATCGCCGGCGAGGGCGCGCAAATCGGCGTGCTGCTAGACGCCAATGCCCCGGTCTCGGTGATGGTCGACCCGTTACTCAAGGTCATCAACGTCCGACTGCGGGAGCTGGGTCTGCCGGCACTGGAAGCCCAACAGCGCGGCAGGTGGGCATTGTGCCTCGTCGATGGCACACCGCTGCGGGCCGCCCAGTCGCTGACCGAGCAGGACATCTACGACGGCGACCGGGTGTGGCTGCGGTTCGTCGAAGACACCGAACACCGCTCCCAAGTCATCGAGCACATCTCGACGGCCGTGTCGGTGAACCTGAGCAAGCGGTTCAGCTCAATCAACCCGACGGTGGCCATCCAGGTCGGTGCGGCAATGGTCGCGGCCGGGGTGCTGTTGGGATCGGTGCTGCTGGGCTGGTTCCGCTGGCGGCACGACTCGTGGGTTCCGGCGCCGTACGCCGCGGTCATCGCGGTGCTGGTGATCTCGGTGGCGCTGATGATTTTGTCGCGCGCCAAGACCGTGCAGGACCGCCGCGCAGGCGACATCTTGCTGTGGAGCGGGCTGGCGCCACTTGCCGTGGCGGCGGCCGCCGCGCCCCCCGGCCCAGTCGGTGCGCCGCACGCGGTGATGGGATTCGCGGTCGTCGGTGTCGGTGCGATGGTGGCCATGCGGTTCACCGGCCGTCGGCTGGGCACTGGCACTGCGATCGTCACGGTGTGCTTCGCCGCGACGTTGGCGAGCCTGGCCCGGATGGCATTCGGCACCGGTGCGGTGACGCTGTTGACCTGCATACTGCTGGCCTGCGTGTTCGGCTATCACGGTGCGCCGGCGCTGTCCCGCTGGTTGTCCGGTATCCGGCTTCCGGTGTTCCCGTCTGCCACCAGCCGCTGGGTGTTCGAGGCCCGGCCTGACCTGCCGACGACCGTGGTGCACCCCGTTGGCGGCGGCCGTCCGACCCTGGAAGGCCCCGCGTCCGTCCAAGACGTTGTGCTGCGGGCCGAGCGGGCCCGGTCATTCCTGACCGGACTGCTGATTGGTCTGGGTGTGCTGACGATTGTGTCCCTGGCGGGCGTATCCGATCCGCGCACCGGCCAACGGTGGCTACCGCTGCTGCTGGCCGCTGCCACCGCCGGCTTCCTGATGCTGCGTGGCCGCTCCTACGTCGACCGTTGGCAGGCGATCATCCTGGCCGTGACTTCGGTCCTGATCGTCGCCGCGATCGTGGTGCGGTACACGCTGGTGCTGTCCTCAACGGCGGCCGTGTCGGCGGGAGTGGGCCTGGTGGTGCTCTTGCCTGCGGCGGGATTGACGGCTGCGGCGGTGGTGCCCAACACCATCTACAGCCCGCTGTTCCGCAAGCTTGTGGAATGGGTCGAGTACCTCTGCCTGATGCCGATCTTCCCGCTGGCATTGTGGTTGATGAATGTCTATGCAGCGATTCGTTACCGGTAGTCGTCGGCTGCGGCCGCTCCGTGCGGCCGCAGTAGCTGCCACGACGCTCATCGTTGCCTCTGTAGCGCTGTCCGGGTCGCCGGCCTACGCGATCGATCCTCCGGGGATCGACCCGGCGGCGGTACCGCCCGACGGTCCGCCCGGGCCCGCGCAACCGATGAAGCAGAGCGCGTACTGCACCGAGGTTGGGGTGTTGCCGGGCACCGACTTTCGGGTGCAGCCGAAATACATGGACATGCTCAACCTGCCTGAGGCGTGGCGCTTCGGTCGCGGCGGCGGTGTGAAGATCGCCGTCATCGACACCGGGGTAACCCCGCACCCGAGGCTGCCGCACCTAATTCCAGGCGGCGACTATGTGATGGCCGGTGACGGCCTTTCCGACTGCGACGCGCACGGCACGCTGGTGGCGTCGATGATTGGCGGGGCCCCGGCGAGCGCTGAAGGACCCGGTGCGCCGGGGCCGCGGCGGCCGCCGCCGGTTCCGACCAGGGAACCACCGCCACCGGCGCCGCCTCCGCAGACGATCAGCGTGGCGCCACCGCCTCCGCAGACGATCACGCTGGTCCCGGCTCCGCCACCGTCGGAGGAGCCGGGGGGTCCGCCGCCACCATTCGGCGCACCGCCGGCAGCGCCTGCATCGCCGGCACCGCCGGCAGCGCCTGCATCGCCGGCACCGCCGGCATCACCGGCAGCGCCCGGAGCGCCCGGAGCGCCGGCACAGCAGGAGCCCAAGACGCCGGGAGCCGCCAACCGTGGTCACGGCAAGACAGTGCTGCCCGGCTATTCCGATGGCGGACGGGTTGTTTCGGTGGACTACCCGCGACCGGCCGCGCCGCCGCCGCTGGACCCGCCGCCGGCAGGGCCAACCGACGCGTTCACCGGGATTGCCCCCGACGCCGAGTTGATCTCGATCCGCCAGTCCAGCCAGGCGTTTAGCCTCAAGGACGCTTACACCGGCGACGAGGACCCGCAAACGCGGCAGAAGTCGGACGAGATCCGAAGCATGGCACGGGCGATCGTGCACGCGGCCAATATGGGCGCGCAGGTGATCAACATCTCTTCGGTGATGTGCATGAGTGCGCGCAGCCTCATCGACGAGGCCGATTTGGGTGCCGCGGTCCGTTACGCGGCGGTCGACAAAGATGCGGTGATCATAGCTGCCGCAGGCGACACCAGCCAGCGCGACTGCAAGGAAAATCCGCTCGTTGATCCGTTGCACCCCAAGGATTCTCGCGATTGGAACGGTGTGACCACGGTGGTGACGCCGGCGTGGTTCAGCGACTACGTGCTGACTGTCGGCGCGGTGGATTCCTCCGGCGCGCCGATGGACAAATTGAGTGTGGCCGGGCCATGGGTGTCGATCGCGGCACCCGGTACCGACGTCGTCGGGTTCTCACCGCGCGATGACAGCCTGGTCAACGCGATTGACGGTCCGGACAACTCCTTGTTGGTGCCGTCGGGTACCAGCTTCTCCACGGCGATCGTGTCCGGTGTGGCGGCTCTGGTGCGGGCGAAATATCCGCAACTGTCGGCGCACCAGATCATCAACCGGTTGATCCACACCGCCAGGGCACCCTCTCGCGGAGTGGACAACCAGATCGGCTACGGCGTCGTCGACCCAGTCGCTGCGCTGACCTGGGATGTGCCCGAAGGGTCTGTCCTGCCCAAAGATTCGAAGTCACCGCTGAACATGCCACCGGCACCGACTCCACGCAACATGGTTCCGGTGTGGGTCGCTGTCGGTGGATTTGGTGGCGCGCTACTAATAGCCGGCATGGTGTTCGGTGCAGCGACGCTGTTGCGAAAGACAGGGAGACAGTAATGAAGGCACAACGCGAATACGGCCTGGCCCTGTCGTGGCCGCGGGTCACCGTGGTGTTTCTCATTGACGTTGCGTTGCTAGTGATCGCGAGTCATTGCCCCGAGTCTTGGCAGGCTGGTCACGCGGCCTTTTGGGTCGGTGTTGGTCTCGCGGCGTTGGTGACAATCGTTGCCCTGGTCACCAATGGGGGCGTTCCCATTGCGTCGGCACCGATTGCGCGAGTGCGAAATTGGTACGCCGATCCGGAGGCGCTGACCGTCGGCTGCACCCCTGCGATCGATCACCGTCGTCGCTTCAGCCGCGAAACGGTCGGAGTGCGTGAGTACGACGGCCAGCTGGTCGGCGTGATCGCGGTAGAAGGTGCGGTGGACGTGCCGTCGGGACGGCATCGCCATCGCGACGCGTTACAGGCGACTATGCCGCTGGAAGCGGTCATCGAGGCGCTGCGCCAGTTCGACGTCCGCCTTGACAGCGTCGACATCGTTTCGGTGGGTACACGCCGGGCCAGCAAAGGCGTCAAATCGGCGGTTCGAGACGATTTCGGGCCTGCCGGCGATCGACGCCCGCTCGAGGAGCGCAACACCTGGCTGGTATTGCGCATGGACCCCTTGCACAACGTCCAGGCAGTGGCCGCCCGCGATTCGGTGGCCAGCACCTTGGCGGCGGCTACCGAGCGGCTGGCCCATGATCTCGACGGGCGAAGCTGCTCGGCCCGGCCGCTGACCGCCGACGAGATCATCGACGTCGACGATGCCGTGTTGGCCGGGCTCCAGCCGGCTCACATCCGGCCGTACTGGCGCTACCTCAAGACCCCCGACGGGTTCGTCACCAGCTTTTGGATCTCACCTTCCGACATCACCAGCGAGACTCTCCAGGAGCTGTGGCTCACCGATGCCGACGTCACCGTGATGACGATTCGACTCATCGCGGACGGTCGTGAAGCCGACGTGGCGGTGTGGGTGCGCTACCACAGTGACAAGCGGCTGCGCAAAGAGACGTTCAGCGGACTGAACCGGCTCACCGGCCGTCAACTGGGCGCGGTAGCCGCGAGCATTCCGGCGCCGAGTTCGCGTCGGCCGCTGCCGATGCCGAGTCGCATACTCGACGACGGCGAGGGCATCTTGGTTCCGGTTGGCGCGGTGGCGCAGCAAGAGACGAGTCGCGCCGAAGCGTTGCGATGACCCGGCCGCAGGCCGGCGCGGGGGATGCTCGCGACGCGATGGTCGCGGGCCTGCTGGCGTCCGGCATCTCGGTCAACGGGCTACAGCCCAGCCACAATCCGCAGGTGGCCTTGCAGATGTTCACGACGGCCACCCGGCTCGATCCGGACATGTGCGACGGCTGGCTGGCACGGGTGCTGGCCGGTGATCAGACCATCGACGTGCTCACCGGCGCGTGGGAAGCGGTCAAGACATTCGGCCGGGAAATTCGCCGTCTGGGTCTGTCCGAGTTGGAGTTTCGCCCCGAGGTCTCCGACGGAATGTTCCTGCGGCTGGCGGTCACCAGCGTGGAATCCCTGGCGGCCTCCTACGCGGCCGCCCTCACCGAAGCGAAACGGTACGCCGAAGCGGCGGCGCTGCTGGATTCCACCGAGCCGCGGCACCCGTTCGACGAGGAGTTGCTCAAGTATGTGCGGGGGCTGCTGTATTTCCGCACCGGCCGCTGGCCCGACGTCCTGGCGCAATTCCCGCCCGGGACCGCCTGGCGCCACCCCGAGCTGAAGGCCGCCGGGGCGGCGATGGCGACCACCGCGCTGGCCTCGTTGGGGGTGTTCGAGGAGGCGACCCGTCGCGCACAGGAGGCCATCGAGGGCGACCGGGTGCCCGGCGCGGCCAACGTCGCGATGTACACCCAGGGGATGTGCTTGCGGCATCTAGGCCGCGAAGAAGAAGCCGTCGAGTCTTTACGCCGGGTGTACTCACGCGATGCCAAGTTCACCCCGGCGCGCGAAGCGTTGGACAATCCCAGCTATCGGCTGGTGCTGACCGACCCGGAAACCATTGAGGCCAGGACGGATCCGTGGGATCCGGACAGCGCACCCACCCGCGCGGAGGCCGAGGCCGCCCGTCACGCCGAGATGGCCAAGAAGTATCTAGACGAAGGGGATGCCGAGCTCAATGCGATGCTCGGCATGGAACATGCCAAGCGGGAAATCAAGCTGATCAAGTCGACCACCAAGGTGAATCTGGCCCGCGCCAAGATGGGCCTGCCGGTGCCGGTGACCTCACGGCACACCTTGCTGTTGGGACCTCCCGGCACGGGGAAGACGTCGGTGGCGCGCGCATTCAGCAAGCAGCTGTGCGGCTTGACCGTGCTGCGCAAACCGTTGGTGGTGGAGACCAGCCGCTCGAAGTTGCTGGGCCGCTACATGGCCGATGCGGAGAAGAACACCGAGGAGATGCTCGAGGAGGCGCTGGGCGGGGCCGTCTTCTTCGATGAAATGCACAACCTGCATGAGACCGGCTACTCGCAGGGCGACGCCTACGGCAATGCGATCATCAACACCTTGCTTCTGTACATGGAGAACCATCGCGACGAGCTGGTGGTCTTCGGAGCCGGCTATGCCAAAGCGATGGACAAGATGCTGGAGGTCAACCAGGGTCTGCGGCGCCGGTTTTCCACGGTGATCGAGTTCTACAGCTATAACCCCAAGGAACTGATCGCGCTGACCCAGTTGATGGGCCGCGAAAACGAAGACGTGATCACCGATGAGGCCGTCGACGTGCTGCTGCCGGCCTACACCAGGTTCTACGACGACGAGAACATCTCCGGCGACGGCGACCTGATCCGCGGTATCGACGTGCTGGGAAATGCGGGGTTTGTCCGCAACGTGGTGGAAAAGGCCCGTGATCACCGCAGCTTCCGCCTCGACGACGAAGACCTCGACGCGGTGTTGGCCAGTGACATCGACGAGTTCGGCGAGGACCAACTGCGCCGGTTCAAGGAACTGACCCGCGACGACCTGGCCGAGGGCCTCAGCGCCGCGGTGGCGGAGAAGAAGACCGACTAGTCGTCCGAATAGTCGGCGCGGCCACATGACGGTTCCGTCAGTTAACGCCTACGGCTTAGGAACGGCGTGGCCCGCCGCATCTGTAACGATCTCCAGCAATTTGCCGATAATCCGCCGAGTGTTGCATTGACGGGCAGTAGCTCCGCTGCCACGATGACTTTACAAATACGTAACAAGCACCTCGCTAGGTGAGGCGTCTGCACGGATATAGGCCACTGACCTCGAACGTCGAAAGACGCCCAGGGTCAGGACAGCTCCTCCCGGGTTAAGGGTTGAGCCCAAGTGGCTTCCGGCTTAGCCGGATACGCCGTGTGGTGCCAAAGCTCCGGCGAGAGGGGTGCCACCCGGCGGTTCCGTCGGGCGATCCACCTCTCTTGGCGGCACGGCGAGTGCCCTGGCCGTAGGGAGGTGGGCCGAGACGACTTGCACTGATGGTTCTGATCAGAACTATCCAAGATCGATGACCGTTTCGTTCCGATCCGGTCAGGGCAGCGACTCCGCGAACTGAACGGGTTTGCCGAGGCCCGTCTCCGGGTCGGACTTTTCATTAAGGAGAAGTCCATGTCATTCGTGACTATGCAACCGGAAACGTTGTCCGCAGCAGCGGGCGACCTGCAGGGGATTGGTGCGGATGTGACCGCCGGCAACGCTGCCGCCGCCACTCCCACGACGGCGGTGATTCCCGCGGCGGCCGACGAGGTGTCGGCGCTGACCGCGGCCCAGTTCACCGCGCACGCCCAGCTCTATCAAGCGGTCAGTGCTCAAGCCGCGGCGATTCACGAGATGTTCGTGTCCACGCTGAGCACCAGTGCGGAATCGTATGCCGCCACCGAAGCCGCCAACGCGGTCGCTGCGGGTTAAGGAGGGGTGTCGCAATGGATTTCGGGGCATTACCACCAGAGATCAATTCCGCTCGCATGTACGCCGGTCCCGGTTCGGGGCCGATGCTGGCAGCCGCGTCAGCATGGGATGTGCTTGGCCGCCGAGCTGGGTTCGGCCGCATCCTCCTATGGCTCGGTGGTCTCCAGTCTGGCCGATGGATCTTGGCTGGGGCCGGCGTCGGCATCGATGGCGACGGCGGCCTCGCCATATGTGGACTGGATGAGTACGACCGCCGCGCAGGCTGAGCAAACGGGTTACCAGGCCAGGTCAGCCGCGGCGGCGTACGATGCCGCGTTCACGATGACGGTGCCACCTGCGGTCGTCGCGGCCAACCGCGCTCAGCTGGCGGCGTTGGTGGCGACCAATGTGATCGGGCCAGAACACTCCGGCGATCGCGGCCACCGAGGCCCTCTACGGCGAAATGTGGGCCCAGGACGCCGCGGCGATGTACGGCTACGCCGGAGCTTCGGCGGCCGCATCGACGGTGACACCGTTCGGTTCGCCGCCGGAGACCACCAATGCGGCCGGGGCGGCCAGCCAAGCCGGCACGGTTGCCCAAGCCACCGGCACGTCGTCGAGCGCTGGCGTGCAGTCGACGCTGTCGCAGGTGGTCTCGACGGTTCCCAACGCGCTGCAGGGGATGGCGTCACCGATGTCGGCGGCGGGGACCAATCCGTTTGCGCCAGGGTCGAATACGGCCACCACGGGGATCGCCGGATTCCTGAACCTCCTGAGCGGACAGAGTGGGTCGGCTGTGGGGGGCCTCTTGAACTCCGCGATGGGGAATGGGTTCCTCTCGGGTAACTGGGTGAACCCGGCCAGCATCAGCCCGGCGGTGACGAGCGCGTTCGGTGATATCGGGTTCTTGGCGGTGGCCGGTCAGGGCTTTGGCGGCGGCTTGAATCCCGGGTTGTTGACGGGGGCTACCGCGCCGTCGGCGATGAGCGCAGCGGGGTTGGCCCATGCCGGTTCGGCGATGGGTGCAATCGGGTCACCGGGCCTTGGCGGATCGGCGGTATCGGCCGGGATGGGCCGCGCCACGCTGGTCGGCACGATGTCGGTGCCGCAAAGTTGGGCCGCGGCCACGCCTGCGGACCGGCTCCCGCGGTCCGGCGCAGCATCGGCCGGCTGGGCTTACGCCCCGGGCGGCGGGGTAGGTGGGACCGCCGGGACGCCGGGGGTACCCGGTATGCCTGCGATGCCGATGGGGGCGCTCCGGTGGTCGCGGCTTTGGCTTTGCTGCTCCCCGCTACGGGTTCCGTCCGACCGTCGTCGCGCATCCGCCGGCGGCCGGATAGCAGAAGGGAACTACACCGTGGTTTTCACGTTGGCCACGATCGGGATAAGACGTCGCAAGTTGGCGCCGAACTCGACGTACATATCGATCGTTGTCGAGAACCGGGTCCGCACGATATGCGATACCTCGTGGTGCGCCGGTACCGTCGGCTGGACCGCGTCCAAGTGATCTACAAACAGCCACAACAATTCTCGATCACCGCTGACAGTCCAACTGCGCCAGCGGTGACCTCCGCGTACGCGTCCTTCCCCGACGCGTTATCGACAATCATTTCCGCGCGTTGGGTTGACTCCCGTCGCTCATGGTGGAACTATTGCCGATGCAAGCACCTCGCTAGGTGAGGCGTCTGCACGGATACAGGCCACTGACCTCGAACGTCGAAAGACGCCCAGGGTCAGGACAGCTCCTCCCGGGTTAAGGGTTGAGCCCAAGTGGCTTCCGGCTCAGCCGGATACGCCGTGCAGTGCCAAAGCTCTGACGAGAGGGGTGCGGCGGCCGGCTTGATTTGCCGGTTCCGCTTCATCCCGTGTGCAACGTGTTGGCACCCCTGTGTGCCCTGGCCGTGAGGAGGTGAGGCGAAATGAGTTCTAGTGACAGTCCGTATCCGAGACCGATGACCATTTCGTTCGGATCCGGCCCCGGCGCCGTCTCCATCATCTGAATCGGCTTGCGCCGCTTCGATTAACACACGCACGCTTCATTTTTCGCGCGCGCGTCATCCTGTCGTGCTTTGACACTAGCGCGGCTTCAGCCTGCTTTGCGTAAGGAGAAGTCCGATGACTTTCGTGACCACACAGCCAGAAATGCTGACGGCAGCAGCCGGCCAGCTGCAAGGTATCGGCACCGCTATTACCGCCCAGAATGAGGCCGCCGCAGCCCCGACGACTGGGGTGATCCCCGCCGCCGCCGATGAGGTGTCGGCGCTGACAGCGGCGCAGTTCGCCAACCACGCTCAGACCTATCAGGCGGTGAGCGCGCAAGCTGCGGCGATGCACGAGATGTTCGTACGCATCTTGAGTGCCAGTGCCGGTTCGTACGCGACCACCGAAGCAGCCAACGCGGTCGCAGCCCTCTGAGGGTCCTGGGGAGGTGAGTCATGCTGGACTTCGCGGCTACTGCCGCCGGAAATCAACTCGGCCAGAATGTATTCGGGCGCAGGGTCGGCCCCGATGATGGCCGCTGGTGCTGCCTGGAGCCAGCTGGCAGATGAAATGCGCTCGGCAGCAGCCTCTTACAGCTCGGTGGTCTCGGGGCTCACCAGCGGCAGCTGGCTGGGTCCCGCCTCGACGTCGATGGCAGCCGCGGCCGCACCGTATGCGGCGTGGATGAACACCACGGCCGCCCAGGCTGAGCAGACGGCTGCCCAGGCGCAAGCCGCGGTAACCGCCTACGAGTCGGCGTTCTCGATGACCGTGCCTCCCGCGGTGATCGCGGCCAACCGGGCCCAGCTGGCGTCACTGGTGGCGACCAACGTGTCTGGGTCAAAACACGCCGGCGATCGCGGCCACCGAGGCCCTATACGCCGAAATGTGGGCCCAGGACGCCGCAGCGATGTACGGCTACGCAGGCTCCTCAGCGACGGCTTCGCAGTTGACGCCGTTTAGCTGCGGCGCCGCAAACCACCAACGCGGCGGGACCGGCCGGACAAGCCGCCGCGGTCGCCCAAGCCACCAACACCTCGGCCGGCACCATGCTGGGCGGGCTCAACTCAACCACGAATTCCGCATCTTCCGCATCTTCCGCATCGGGCGGTGCCGGCGGTTTGCTCAACGGTCATCGACAGATCTGCTGAATCTCGGCTCGGGATCGAATTTGGCGTCGCTGCTGAATGGCTCGAGTAATTCGGCCCTGGGGACGTTTTTAAACGGCAACTTCTTCAGCACTGCAGTAACCAACGGAGCACTTGCGGGTGGACCGTTCAACCCGCAATTCATCCTGCAGTCGTTGGCGGGTTTCGGCTATCTGCAAGACGCGAAAGGCGCGGCGGGGGCATCGGGGCTGGGGCTGTTGAACCTGTTCAACCCGGGTGCGCTGGGGTCGGCGGGCTTGCCGGGTCTGGGCGGTGTCGGGTCAGGAATGTCGGCCGCGATCGGCGGCGCGGGCCACGTCGGGGCGTTGTCGGTGCCGCCGAGCTGGTCCGCGGTCGCCCCAACCAGCCCGATCGCCTCGGCGCTGGGCGGCACCCCGCTCGCCCCTCCTGGACCGGTGGCAGGTGGGCCCGGAGGTGTTGCCTCGCCGATGTCGAACATGTCCGGGCGCCTACGCCGCCCGGTTCCGAAATACGGGATCCGCCTACCCAGCGTGATGGCGCGTCCGCCTGCGGCCGGATAACAGATCAGAAGGGAGGGTGTCATGATCGACTACGCAGTGTTGCCGCCGGAAATTAACTCGGCCAGAATGTATTCGGGCGCTGGTTCGGGGCCTATGTTGGCCGCTGGCGCTGCCTGGAGCCAGCTTGCAGCTGAAATGCGTTCGGCGGCAGGCTCTTACAGCTCGATTGATTTCGGGGCTGACCGGCGGCAGCTGGTCGGGTCCGGCGTCGACGTCGATGGCCGCCGCGGCCGCTCCGTATGCGGCGTGGATGAACACCACTGCCGCACAGGCTGAGCAGACGGCCGCCCAGGCGCAGGCGGCGGTAAATGCGTACGAGTCGGCGTTTTCGATGACCGTGCCTCCGGCGGAGATCGCGGCCAACCGCGCTCAGCTGGCGTCGCTGATCGCCAACAACGTCTTGGGTCAGAACGCCCCGGCGATCGCGGCCACCGAGGCCCAGTACGGGGAAATGTGGGCTCAGGACGCCGCGGCGATGTACGGCTACGCCGGCTCCTCGGCGGCGGCTACGCAGTTGACGCCGTTCAGCCAGCCAGCCCAAACCACCAATGCGGGCGCACTGGCCGGGCAAGCCGCCGCGGTGGCCCAGGCCACCGGCACCTCGGCGGGCACCAGTGGCACCTCGGCCAGCACCGCCACCAGCGCGTCGGCGAGCCACGCGGGCTGTCGTCGTGGCTGGACGGGATCACGCATCCGGGTCGAATACCTCCACCACGGGGCTCGCCGGACTCCTAAATGCCCTGGATGGAGCGAACGGGGCGACTGCTGGGGAGCTTTCTCAACAACGCCACGGTCGCCAACTTCAGCAACGCATTCACCACGAGTGGGCTACTCAACCCGACCGCGTTCATCGATACCGTGTCGTGCTTCAGCTACCTGTTCCCCGTCGATGGCGGGCGATGGATTGGCGTCGAATGTATCGGGTCTGGCCGCCGGGCTCGGTTCGGGGATGGCCGGGCTGGGTTCGGCGGCGCTCGGCTCGGCTGGCCTGCCGGGCCTGGGCGCGGCGGTGTCGGCCGGCAGTCGGACAGGCCACCCCGCTGGGTGCGTTGTCGGTGCCGCAGGGCTGGGCCGCGGCCGCACCGGGACTCAGCAGGATTGCTACCGAGTTGCCGGGCGCCAGCGCCCTGACCCCCGCCCTGGGCGCCACCCCACTGGTGGCACCTGCGTGGGCCGGTGGGCATGCCCGGTGTGCCCTTGGGGGGGATAGCGGGCATGGTCGACCACGAGATGGACGAACCGATGTACGGGTTCCGCCCCATCGTGATGGCGCGTCCGCCCGCTGCCGGTTAGCAACGCGAAATACCTAGCACTACAACGTAATTCGCAAGTTGAGAGAGAATAGAGGATATGCCTACGCGTTTTATGACTGACCCGCACGAGATGCGGTCGATGGCGGGCCGTTTTGATGTGCACGCCCAGACGGTGGAGGACGAGGCCCGCAAGATGTGGGCATCGAGCCAAAACATCGCCGGTGCCGGCTGGAGCGGCACGGCCCAGATGACGTCCTACGACACCATGGGCCAGATGAACCAGGCCTTCCGCAACATCGTCAACATGCTCCACGGCGTGCGCGACGGGCTGATCCGCGACGCCAACAACTACGAAACCCAAGAGCAGGCCTCCCAGCAGATCCTGAGCAGCTAAAGCCCACTAGGCGCAACATTTCTCACGTTAGGAGAAGATCAATGTCGATCAACTACCAGTTCGGCGATGTGGACGCCCACGGCGCGTTGATTCGTGCCCAGGCCGCCTCGTTGGAGGCCGAGCACCAAGCCATCGTGCGTGACGTGCTGGCCGCCGGTGACTTCTGGGGCGGTTCGGGTTCGGCGGCGTGTCAGGAGTTCATCACCCAGTTGGGCCGAAACTTCCAGGTCATCTACGAGCAGGCGAACGCCCATGGCTCCAAGGTGCAAACGGCAGGCAACAACATGTCGTCCACCGACAGCGCCGTCGGCTCCAGCTGGGCCTAAGACCAAGCGCGGCAGTCGTATTGCTGCATCTGTGCCACAACCAACCATCTTGGCACCCAGGAGGGCGAGCCATGTCGTTGATCCAGCTATCTCAGTTGTTGCACGCTCCCGTGGTGACGTCGTCCGGCGAAGCTGTGGGCCGGGTTGACGACATCATTGTGCGGCTACGCGGTGCGGACAGCTACCCGCTGGTGACTGGCATCGTGGCCGGGGTGGGCGGCCGGCGAGTATTCGTCGGGAGCGGAGCCATTCAGCACTTCGATCCAGACCGGGTAACCATGGTGCACAACGAGATTGACCTGCGGCGGTTCGAGCGACGGCATGGTGAAGTGCTCTTGCGATCCTTCGTACTCGGTTATCGGCTGATCGACGTGACCGCGGGCGAGTTGGTGCGCGCGTACGACGTTGAACTCGAAGACAGCCCAGACGGTTTGGTGCTAGCCCGACTGGACACCCGACGGCCGCCCCGCCTGTTCGGACTGCTGAGAACACCCGGCGGCCACGCTGCCCGCGACTGGAAAGCCTTTGAACCGCTGATCGGACATGGCCAGTCGATGGCCGTGCGTCGCGTTTCTGGGCGAGTGACGGCGCTCAAACCCGCGCAAATTGCCAACCTGCTAGAAGAGGCCAACAAGGCGGAGGGCGGCGAAATCCTCGACCGAGTGCGCGGCTATCCCGAACTGGAAGCAGACGTTTTCGAGGAACTCGACTCGGACAAGGCCAGTCGGCTGCTCGACGAGATGCCCGACGGCGAGGTTGCGGCTTTGCTCAGCCGGATGCGCGCCGACGACGCCGCCGACGCGATCATGGACCTGCGCCAGTCCCGCCGCCGCCGGGTTCTGGATTCGATGCCTGCGCTGCAGCGCACCAAGGTGCTGACCCTGTTGAAGTTCAACCCTGACAGCGCAGGCGGATTGATGAATGTCGACATCATCTGCTGCGGGACATGGGCCACAGCGGGAGAGGCGCTAGCTCTGATCGGCACCGCTCGGGCCGTACAGCCTGAGGCGCTCCTGCAGATGCACGTGCTCAACGAGCACGGGCAGCTCGCGGGCGTGGTGTCAGTGATCGCGTTGTTGCAAGCACATCCGGCGGATGTGGTTGCAACACTGATGGATTCGGATCCAATCCGGGTAACCCCCGACGCCGATCTGGCCGACATCGCGGTACTGATGGCCGACTACAACCTGCACACCATCCCGGTCGTCGACGACGAGGATCAGGTGCTGGGCGTCGTCACCGTCGACGACGTGCTCAAAGCCACCATTCCCGACGACTGGCGTCGACGAGAACCCGGGCCACGCCCTGTGCGGGAACCGATTTCGATTAGCGACGGCTCGACCGCGATTGGCGACGGGGGTGACTGGTTATGACCACGCTGGACCGCGAGAGCATCGACACGACACAACATGCGGTGTCGCGCACCGCAGTGCTGGACAGCGCCCATGTCGGTGACATCGAGGGCGCACTGGGCCGGATCAGCCTCAGCGACACCGAGCGTCCGCGCACGCTGAAGGTCCGCCTGGCAACCATGCTGGCGATCATCGGGCCCGGCTTGATCGTGATGGTCGGCGACAACGACGCCGGCGGTGTTTCGACCTACGTGCAAGCAGGACAAAACTACGGCTACAGCCTGCTGTGGGTGCTGCTGTTGTTGATCCCGGTGCTCATTGTCAACCAGGAGATGGTGGTCCGGCTTGGTGCCGTCACCGGGGTCGGGCACGCACGATTGATCAACGAGCGGTTCGGCCGCGGCTGGGGCTGGTTCTCGGTCGGTGACCTGTTCCTGCTGAACTTTTTGACCCTCGTCACCGAATTCATCGGTATCAGCCTGGCCGCCGACTACATCGGCATCCCCAGGTATGTGGTCGTCCCGTTCGCCGCGATCGCCCTGATCGCCATCATGGCCACCGGCAGCTTCCGGCGCTGGGAACGAGCGATGCTCGTTTTCATCGCGATCACGCTGCTGCAAATTCCGATGCTGTTGATGTCACATCCGCACTGGGGACACGCGGCGAAATCCTTAGTCGTCCCAGGTGTATCCGGCGGAGTTACCTCCGACGCGGTGCTGTTGATCATCGCCATCGTCGGCACCACGGTGGCACCGTGGCAGCTGTTCTTCCAGCAATCCAACGTCGTCGACAAGCGCATCACGCCGCGCTTCATCGGCTACGAGCGAGCCGACACCACACTGGGTGCCTTCGTCGTGGCGATCGGCGCGGCCGCGTTGATGATGACCGGCGACTGGGCCGCGCGCGCCACCAACAGCCGCGGGGGTTTCGTTGACGCTGGCGCGCTCGCACACCTGCTCGGGCACTACAGCACGACCCTCGGTTCGGTGTTCGCGATCGTGTTGCTCGATGCCTCCATTATCGGCGCGGCGGCGGTGACCTTGGCCTCCAGCTATGCCTTCGGGGATGTATTCGGGCTCAAGCACTCGCTGCACCGTGGATTCGCTGACGCGAAACCGTTCTACCTTTCCTACACCGGGATGGTCGTGATCGCGGCGGCGATCGTGCTTATCCCCGGAGCACCGTTGGGGTTGATCACCACCGGCGTGCAAGCGCTGGCCGGATTGCTCCTACCTAGCGCCACCGTATTCCTGCTGCTGCTGTGCAATGACCGGCAAGTGTTGGGCCCATGGGTGAACCGGCCGTGGCTCAATGTACTGGCGGGCGTCATCGTCAGCGCGCTATTGCTGCTGTCCGGGATATTGATGGCGACAACGGTGTTCCCCAACCTCAACATCGTCGCGATCGCCGCTGGCCTTGGCGTCTGCCTCGTCGTATGCGCCGGCGCCACTTTCGGCGTGCTGTGGTGGTCTGGCCGATGGCGGCCGAAAACACCGGTGCTCGAACAGCTCTCCCGCGCCTTGGCCAGAGCCGACCGGGACTCGTGGCGGATGCCACCGTTGGCCTTGCTGGAGCCTGTCAGGTGGTCGGTCGGTACTCGGCTAGGCATGCTGGCGCTGCGCGGCTATCTCGTCCTCGGGGCGATCCTGCTGGTGGTCAAAGCGATTCAGCTCGGTGGCGGCTGATCTCGGTCGGACCGCTGGGTCGACCGGATGCAATTAGAGAGATTAGGAGAAACCATCATGTTCGTAATCCGGCTCCTTAACGGACGGGAAGTCCACGAAACCGAGGGAGACCAGCTCTCGATCAACCACGACACCGGCGTGGTTACGGTTTCTCGGGTCGACGGATTCGAGGAAGTCACGACGCACTACTCGCCGTCGGCCTGGGAAATGGTGACGCACCGAGTCAGGGACGTCGCCATAAGGCCGTCCGGGCTCTCGATGGTGCGGTAGGCGCGGTTTGCCAATCGCTCGTGCATGGCGACGCTGTCGCCCGGCACGAGCGACCGTCGAGCAAACACCAGGCAAACCCTTGACGCTTGCTGTCGACGCGATTGCGCCAATTTCGCCGGACTCGTCCAAACTGGTACTCAGGTCTGCGCAGACGAAAGGAGAGCCGCGTCATGCAGACGCTGAGTATCGCTGAGTTCGCGCTGCGTCTGGGCGTTGGGGTGGGCTGCGGTGCCCTCATCGGACTTGAGCGGCAGTGGCAGGCGCGAAGGGCCGGACTACGCACCAACGCGCTGGTAGCCACGGGCGCGACGTTGTTCGTGCTCTATGCGGTCGCCACCAACGACAGCAGCCCCACCCGGGTGGCGTCCTACGTGGTGTCCGGGGTCGGCTTCCTCGGCGGTGGGGTGATCCTGCGCGAGGGCTTCAACGTGCGCGGGCTCAACACCGCCGCAACCCTGTGGTGCTCAGCCGCGGTCGGCGTGCTCGCGGCAGGCGGGCACCTCCTGTTCGCCCTGATCGCCACCGGCACCATCATCGGGGTTCACCTGCTGGGCCGCCCAATGGGCCACCTGATCGACCGCGACAACGTGGTGGAAGAGGACGAGGATGACCAGCCGTACCAACTGCAGGTGATCTGTCGACCCAAGTCGGAAAAGTATGCGCGCGCCCAGATTGTCCAGCGCACCGGCGGCGGCGACTTTGTGCTGCGCGGCATCCACACCGGGCGTGCCGGCGATGACAGTGTCGCCTTGACCGCCTACCTGCTCAGCGACGGCCATGCGCCGTCCCGGCTGGAGCAGCTCGTCGCAGAGCTTTCGCTGCAGGAGGGCATTCAGGCCGTGCACTGGTACGCCGGCGACCAGGACGACCCGATGCCCCGCGCGCCCCACGCAGACTAGTCCGGTCACTTTCCAAGCACAGGTCAGCAACGTCGTAGGGTATGGGATGTGAACGCGATCGCGGATTTCTTATCCGTGCTGCCCGAGCAGATGCGGGACCCGGTGCTGTTCGCGATTCCGTTTTTCCTCTTGCTGCTGATTCTGGAGTGGACAGCCGCCCGCAAACTGGAACACATTGAGCGGGAAGCCAACGCGGAAGGCGCCAGTTCCGCCCGGCCGGGTTCAGGCGCCTACCTGACCGCCGATTCCTGGGCAAGCATCTGGATGGGGCTGGTTTCAGTGGCCACCACGGCGGGCTGGAAGTTCATTGCGCTGCTCGGCTATGCCGCGATCTACGCATACCTGGCTCCATGGCACCTGTCCGCGACGCGCTGGTACACATGGGTTATCGCGATCGTCGGTGTGGATCTGCTGTATTACTGCTATCACCGCATCGCGCACCGGGTTCGGCTGATTTGGGCTACCCACCAGGCTCACCACTCCAGCCAGTACTTCAATTTCGCCACCGCGCTGCGCCAGAAGTGGAACAACAGCGGCGAGATTCTGATGTGGATCCCGTTGCCGCTGTTGGGTATTCCGCCTTGGATGGTTTTCGTCAGTTTCTCGATCAACCTGATCTACCAGTTCTGGGTGCACACCGAGCGGATCGGCAGAATGTGGGCGCCTTTCGAGTTCGTCTTCAACACGCCGTCACATCACCGGGTGCACCATGGCATGGACCCCGAGTATCTCGACAAGAACTACGGCGGCATTTTCATCCTCTGGGACCGGCTGTTCGGCACCTTCCGGCCAAGAGACATTCCGTCCGCACTACGGGCTGACCAAACAGGTCGACACGTTCAATGTCTGGAAGCTGCAGACTCACGAATATCTGGCTATCGCTCGCGATTTGCGGTCGGCGACGCGCCTGCGTGACCGGCTGGGCTACATCTTCGGTCCCCCGGGCTGGCAGCCTCGGTCGGCCATTCGGCTCGAGGTAGCCGTCCGCGGTTAGCGGTCGTTCATCAATCGTTTTTATTACAGCGAGCCGAACGGCCCCATGGCAAAGCCAAGATCAGTAAGCTCCGCTTCGTCGTACAGTTCTACGACGCCCGGCCGGTATCCGCCGGGGCCGCGATGATGAGGAGGGAATGCAGTGGGAGACACGCTCACCGGAGGACAAAAAATTGTCAAGGGTGAATCGCTTACCTCAAGCAACGGGGCCTACACCCTGACGTTGCAAGACGACGGGAACCTGGTGCTGGCATCGCGCGGCCACGCGATCTGGGCGACGGGGACCGACGGCCAAGACGTGGTTCGCGCCGAGGTCCAGAGCGACGGCAACTTCGTCGTCTACACCGCCGACAAGCCGGTGTGGCACACCGACACCAAAGGCAAGAAGAATGTCAGGCTCGTCCTGCAGGACGACCGCAATCTAGTGCTGTACGCCGCCGATGGAGCGGCGTGGTCGACGAAGACCGAGACCGATGCTGCGCCGCCGCCGGAGCCAGAAGCCGCCCCGGCAGCCGAGGCCGCGCCGGCCGCGGAGGAGGCCGCCGCGGCGCCCGAGCCCGAACCCGAACCGGAACCCGCCGCGCGGACCTACACCGTCGAATCTGGCGACACGTTGTGGGCCATCTCCGAGCGGTTCTACGGCGACGGCAGCAAGTACCAGATCATCGCCGATGCCAGCGGCATCGCCAACCCTGATCTGATCCAGCCCGGACAGGTGCTGACGATTCCCTGATCGCGATCGGGAGCGCGCCGGGCCCGGATCGCGGCCGGCGCGCTCCCAACCGATCGGCTCTCCGGCATTACCGTAAGACGCGTTGGGTCGGTAACCTGAAAGCCGGCCGGCGCCGCGCCGGCCCCCGATGGATCGGAGTCGTCGGTGCGCCGTCCGGCAGTCCGCGCGTTCGTCGCGTCGGTTACCGCCGGGATGCTGGTTGCCTGTTTTCCCGTGGTGGTGGCCAGGGCCGACCCCGTGCTCGTCTTCCCCGGAATGGAGATCCACCAGGGCGGCCATCTGTGCACCTTGGGCTACGTCGACCCGGGCCTGCGGGTGGCGTTCACCGCCGGACATTGCCGGGGCGATGGGCCGGTGGCCGACAAGGACAACAACGTCATCGGCAATTTGGCGACATTCCGGGACAACACGCCCAACGGCGCAATCGTGGGCACCGACCAGCAGATCAACGATTACGAGTCGATTGTGCTCACCAGCGCCGTCACGGCGAACAACATCCTGCCCGGTGGACGCCAGCTGCAATCGGACCCGGGCCTTGTCGTGACGCCCGGTGAGCCCGTCTGCCATTTCGGCGTCGTCACCGGCGAAACCTGCGGAACAGTCGAGGCGGTGAACAACGGCTGGTTCACCATGGGCAATGGCGCCATTAGCCAGAAAGGCGATTCCGGCGGACCGGTCTACATCATCAGCCCCGCCGGGCAGGCCTTGATCGTCGGGATGTTGAACAGCGTCTGGGGCAATTTGCCGGCGGCGGTGTCGTGGCAGGCCACTTCGCAGCAGGTCCGCGACGATGTGGGAGTGTCCAACAGCCCCGGCGGTCCATCCGCGTAGAAAATCAGCTGGGATTTGCCAGCTCGAAAACGGGGATTGACGTTGCGGCAGACCGTAATTCGTCATCGCCAGACTCGCGCGTCAACCCCGCAATGTGGCCTTTGACTTCCCAATACCACTTGTCCAGGTATCGCCTAATCAGGTCTGGCTTCGCCGCGTCGGCCACCTCGGTGGCGCGGAGTCGGCGACGACGCCAGCGTGGCCCCACGTCCACGGCGCCGGCGGCTCGGACATTGCGGACCCATTGGGTGTTACCCCGCGGAGACACCAGATAGTCGACGCCGTCCACTTTCAGCACGTTGATCACGACGCCGCGGACTTTGCCGGTTTTGCGGCCGCGCACCTGAAGCGCCCTGGTGCCGGCGATGCTGATGCCCATCTCGGCCAGCCAGCGGATTAGCGCGTTGGCGGCCCGGGCCGTTCGATCGGGTTCGTCGTATCGCACCGACATGAAGCATCCTTTCCTCACACCCAACTTTAGAGAGCAGTGCTCTCTTGAGGTGTCAGGGTGCCACACCAGCGGCGGAAATTCAAGAGCACCGATCTCTTATATGTCAAAATGGGTCGATGGGTAAGCGGCGCGACTCGCGCGAGCGCATCGAGGCGCAGATCGTCGAGCTCGGCCGGCGCCACCTGATCGAACACGGCGCGGCCGGGTTGTCGCTGCGTGCAATCGCCCGCGACCTGGGCATGGTGTCGTCCGCGGTGTACCGGTATGTGTCCAGCCGCGACGAGTTGCTGACGTTGTTGCTCGTCGACGCCTATTCCGACCTCGCCGACGCGGTGGATCGCGCCCGCGACGCAGTGCCCGACGTGTGGAGCGACGACGTCATCGCGATCGCGCATGCCGCGCGCCATTGGGCCACCGCCCACCCGGCCAGCTGGGCGCTGCTGTACGGCAGCCCGGTGCCCGGCTATCGCGCGCCGGCCGAGCGAACGGTCGGTCCCGGAACGCGGGTAGTCAGCGCCTTGTTCGACGCTGTCGCCGCCGGCATCGCGACCGGCGACATCATGTTGACCAATTGGCCTGCGCAGCAACCGATTTCGTCGGACTTCGAACGCCTCCGCCAGGAGTTCAGTTTCCCCGGCGACGATCCTGTCATTGCCAAGTGTTTCGCGGTATGGGCCGGCGTAATAGGAGCGATCAGCCTGGAGGTGTTCGGGCAATACGGCGCCGACACCCTGACCGACCCCGAGGCGGTGTTCGACACCCAGGTTCGGCTGCTGGTCGGCGTGCTGACCCAGCCTGACGTCAGCGCGACGCCATACCGGGCAACGTCGCAGAATTAGAACACGTTCAACCATGGTTGCGGCGGCACAAACAGCTGGTGGTGGCAACGTCTTTCTGCCGGGGCGGACGCTGGGCTATCCTGCGAGGCGATGAGCCTCTCCGTCGGATCGCCGGTACAGATCGCCTGGGTAACTCACGATCTGGACGCCACAGAAACGGCCCTCACCGGCCTGTTAGGCGTCAAAAGGTGGGTGCGGTTACCCGATGTGCACTTTGCCCCGGACACCTGCAGCTACCTCGGCAGACCGGCCGACTTCGTCGCCAGCATTTCATTGAGCTATCTCGGCGACATGCAGTTGGAGCTGATCGCACCGGTCCGCGGCCCTAATATCTATAGTGACTTCTTGCGAGACAGCGGGCCGGGTCTGCACCACATCTGCGTCGAGGCCGACAGCCCCGAGCAATTCGCGGACACCTTGGCTACGGCCACCGAGCACGGCGCGTCTGTGGTTCAGCAGGGCGTTATGCCCGGCGGTTTACGGTTCGCCTACCTGGCTGCCCCGCAGGCCGGCGTGCCGTTCGTGGAGGTCGCGCATTTCTCTGCCGAGATGCGGCAGTTCTTCGACTACATCAAGCAGGAGCAGCGGTGAGCCGCGCCGGCGACGATGCAGAGCGTAGCGATGAGGAGGAGCGGCGCAAGATCCCGGCCGGCGACGATGCAGTGGGGGCGCCCCCAGCCGCGCAGCGGCCAGGGGGACGTAGCGATGAGCAGGAGCAGCGGTGAGCACTGAAATACCAGCAACTTTCCGCGCTGACGAGGTGTCGTCGTGGTCGGACGATGTCGACGTCGTGGTGATTGGCTTCGGTATCGGGGGCGGCTGCGCAGCGGTCAGCGCAGCCGCTGCGGGGGCGCGGGTTTTGGTGCTGGAGCGCGCAGCGGCGGCCGGCGGCACCACTGCGCTGGCCGGAGGGCATTTCTACCTCGGCGGCGGGACCGCGGTGCAGCAGGCCACCGGGCACGCCGACTCCCCTGAGGAGATGTACAAGTATCTGGTCGCGGTGTCACGCGACCCCGACCATGCGAAGATCCGCGTTTATTGCGACGGTAGCGTCGAGCACTTCAACTGGTTGGAGGACTTGGGCTTTCAGTTCGAGCGCAGTTACTTTCCGGGGAAGGCGGTGATCCAGCCCAATACCGAGGGGCTGATGTACACCGGCAACGAGAAGGTCTGGCCGTTTCTCGAGCAGGCGGTTCCGGCTCCGCGCGGGCACAAGGTACCGGTGCCGGGCGATACGGGCGGCGCCAGCATGGTCGTCGACCTGCTGCTCAAACGCGCGACCAGCCTGGGCGTGCAGATCCGGTACGAGACCGGCGCCACCGCGTTGATCACCGACCAGTCGGGAGCCGTCACCGGCGTGATGTGGAAGCAGTTCTCCGACACCGGCGCGATCAGAGCAAAGTCGGTGATCATCGCTGCCGGCGGGTTCGTGATGAATCCGGAGATGGTGGCCCGCTACACCCCGAAACTGGCCGAGAAGCCGTTCGTGCTGGGCAACAGCTACGACGACGGGTTGGGCATCCGGATGGGTGTCTCGGCCGGCGGAGCCACCCAGCACATGGAACAGATTTTTATCACGGCGCCGGCGTATCCGCCGTCGATCCTGCTGACCGGCATTATCGTAAACAAGCTCGGTCAGCGTTTCGTCGCCGAGGACTCTTACCACTCGCGCACATCGGGTTTCGTCATGGAGCAGCCCGACAGTGCCGCGTTTTTGATCGTCGACGAGGCACATCTGAAGCCGCCGGAAGTGCCACTGATCCCGCTGATCGACGGCTGGGAGACAGTTGCCGAGATGGAAGCCGCGTTGGGCATCCCGCAGGGCAATCTCGTTGCGACGCTGGACCGTTACAACACCTACGCCGCCCGCGGCGAGGATCCCGATTTCCATAAGCAACCGGATTACCTTGCGGCGCAAGATAAAGGACCGTGGGGTGCATACGACCTGTCGCTAGGTAAGGCGATCTATGCCGGGTTCACCGTCGGCGGGCTGGCCACCTCGGTCGACGGTCAGGTGCTGCGCGAAGACGGCATGCCCATCGCCGGCCTGTATGCGGTGGGCGCGTGCGCATCCAACATCGCTCAGGACGGCAAGGGCTATGCCAGCGGCACCCAGCTCGGTGAGGGATCGTTCTTCGGCCGCCGCGCCGGAGCGCACACGGCCCGCGTGGCCGGGGGGGCGTAGCCGGGTCAAGATCTACCAGCGCCACGCGGATAACGCGCTGGCGCGTCTGCAGCGCGACTTGCTCGCATCACGAGGCCTCGTTGGTCGCCAAAGGCGAATCTAAGTTGGGTCAGCACCCTTCGTGCCGCATTTAGGGTCGGCTGGCCCACACATCTGATAGAAAGTAGGCCAATCGGGCAGTCTGGCTAAAAAGATGTGCTCCCGCAGTTGAAAATTTCTTTGATTTGAGCTGGCTGAAGCCTATTTGGCCTAGGTTGCTATCCATGTTCAGCGCGAAGCCGGATTTGGGTAAACAACCGGCACGTCTCGGTTCGCCCGTGCGTCGGCACGGGAAGAAACCCCAAGTTCCGCCACGGCCAAGTCAGGTGCGTACTACTCGAATGCACCTCTATGCGCCGCGACACGATCAACGTCCCGTCCAGCGGTCCAGTACGCAACCAACGATGTCCAGCTAGAGAAATTGATGACCACAACAGCCGCTTCGCCGACCGCAGCGCACCGCCGTGGCATCGGGCCAGGACGCGCGGGCCGCGCTGGACCACTGGGCGCCACGCCTCCAAACCAATTCCAAACGAGGGAAAC
Organism: uncultured Actinomycetota bacterium; assembly: GCA_963720085.1. GTDB lineage: Bacteria > Actinomycetota > Actinomycetes > Mycobacteriales > Mycobacteriaceae > Mycobacterium. The sequence goes on along the minus strand of CAVRER010000026.1, from coordinate 548,300 downwards.
AGGCCAGGGGATCTCCACGTTGCTGAAGGATCCCACCTGGCGAGAGCCCCAAACAGAGATAGGGACGCACTTCTTCCGGCCGATGGCCTACCGACCTATTAGGAGAAACGGTGAGCATTAATCCATTCGATGACGACAGTGGCAGCTTCTTCGTGCTGGCCAACGACGAAGAACAGCACAGCCTGTGGCCAACCTTTGCCGAGGTCCCAGATGGCTGGCGGGTGGTGCACGGCGAAGACAGCCGACAGGCGTGTCCGGATTACATCGAACGGAACTGGACCGACATACGGCCGAAGACTCTGCGTGAGAAGCTCGCGTAGGCAGCCAGCAGGGCGTTTGTCAGGTGAGCCGGCCGGCGGTGGGGGGTCGGATGGACCTGGATGATCACGCACTTCCTCTGACGCGGGGACAGCTGGACATATGGCTTGCACAGCAAATCGGTGGCTCCGACACGGAGTGGCAACTCAGTCAATTCGTGATCATCGAGGGCAGAATAGAACCTGATTCGCTCGAGTATGCGGTCCGCCATGTAGTGCGAGAGGCTGAGCCTATTAGGGCGGCCTTCTTCGAGACCGATGGTCGGGTTTACCAACGGCCCCTTGATTACCTAAATTTCGAAGTTCCCTTCCATGATTTAAGATCCTTCCAGGATCCGGTCCGGGAAGCCTATAACGTAGCATCGTCGATGCTCGGTACTCCGATGCCATTCTCTGGTCCGCTATTTAGATTTGCATTGCTGCAAACGTGGGTAGATGAATTCTATTTGTTCATGTGCTGCCACCATGCTGTGATAGATGGGTTCGGTCTTTCGCTTGTTGGCAACCGGATTGCAGCTATTTATTCTTCAGTTGTTTCGGGGACCCCCTTTGCGCCCTCGCCCTTCGGATCGCTGCGCGAGATGGTTGCGTGCGAATTGCAATACGAGGAGTCCAGCGACTATCTCGAAGACAGGGAGTACTGGGCAAGGAATCTGCCGACGGGAACGGCAGCGCACTATCCCCTGATAGCAGCAAACGGTACAGCTGACTCCGACTCGCCTTCTCCGCCGGTGCGGTTGACCCCTGTGCCCCCTGTGGTCCTGGGCCAAATCCAGAACCTGTCAGAAGTCTTGAATGTTCGCCGAGCATCAGTGATTACTGCGGCATGCGCACTCCTGGCGTGCGGCTGGTGCACTGATGGGTCAGAGGTGGTGCTTGATTTCCTAGTCAGTAGGAGGGTGCGTCCCGAATCGAAGACTTTCCCCGGAATGATGGCAGGAGGCTTACCACTTTCGTTATCAACGCTAGCGACAGACACGGTTGCTGGTTTCTGTAGACAAGTTGACGTGAGAATACGGGAAGCGCTGCAACATCAGAGATTCCCGGTACAAGTTCTTGAAGACCGAAATCGCCTCCCCGGTACAAGGCAGGCGCTGAATAGGGTAATTGTTGATTTTCTTCCCTCTACCACGATGGGGCCCTTTGGTGATGCTCGGGCATCGGCGGTGTATACGACTTTTGGCCGCATCGGGTACTTTGGCCTGTTCTTTGTCAGCACCGGCGATCAGGTGTTTTTCGGCACGGCAGGAGCCGGGCGACCATTTTCGCAGTTCGAGACCGCCGATTTGGTCGGCCGGCTGGGGCGCCTGGTAGCCGCGATGGTCGCCCAGCCCACCCGGGCGCTGTCGTCGATCGATCTACTCAGCGCGCAGGAACACACCTATCTCGATACCGTCGGTAACCGTGCCGCCCTGATCCGGCTACCAACCACGGCGGTGTCGATTCCGGTGTTGTTCAGCGTGCAGGTGGCGCGCACCCCGGATGCGGTGGCGCTGGTGTACGGGCAGCGTTCGTGGAGCTATCGCGGGCTCGACGAGGCGGCTAACCGGTTGGCGCATCTGCTGGCGGGTCGTGGGGTGGGGCCGGGGGAGGTGGTGGCGCTGCTGCTGCCGCGCGGGGTGGAGGCGATCACCGCGATTGTGGCGGTGCTCAAGACCGGGGCGGCGTATTTGCCGATTGATCCTGAGTATCCCTCGGCGCGGATCGGGTTTGTGGTGGATGATGCCGCGGCGATCGCGGTGATCACCACCGCTGAGCTGGCCGGGCGGCTCGATGGGTTTGACGTGCGGGTCGTCGATGTCGACGACCCCGCCATCGACACCCCAGAACTGGTCTTCGATGAAGCCACCAGCGCGCTGGATACCGAGTCGGAGCGGGCCGTGAAGGACAATCTCGACCAACTGCTGCAGGGTCGCACGTCATTTGTAATCGCTCACCGGCTAAGCACAGTCCGCGACGCCGACATCATCCTGGTGCTCGAAAGGGGCCGGTTCGTCGAGCGCGGCACGCACGACGCTGGCGCGCGAGGGCTTGTACTACTACCTGTGTGGCCAGCAGCTCGCCATATGAGTGCCAGCCGCCACTCGTGACAGCTGCGCAAGTGTGCGTTTGCCCGCGCCTGGTCTTTCGGTAACTAGGTTGTTAAGCCGTGAGTGCCGATGGGGTGGCGAGCCGCGGGCCCATCTCGTCATGAACACCGGGTGGTGATCAGCCCCGCGTGCCGATTTTCGATCTGAAGTGTTGCAATCACCCCTTGAGCCCAAGCCGAGTGCCGCGTACAACCGCGCACGCCCGCGGGGGAGCGGGTTAGACCTCGGCTGGCTCCTGGCTCACCGGACCCAGCCGCCATTGCCCCTCCCCGAGCAGTTGAAGGCGCTGATCGTGATGTGGCTCAACGGTGCTGCGGTGACTGACGCTGACCATGACGGTGTCCGGTAACTCGTTGCGCAGCAACTGATACATCGCCAATTCCAGCCCTTCGTCCATCGCCGACGTGGCCTCGTCGACGAACACCGCTTTGGGTTTGGTCAATAAGACCCGCGCGAATGCGACCCGCTGTTGCTCGCCGGGTGAGAGCACCTTTGCCCAATCCTGTTCCTCGTCGAGGAGGTCAACCAGGTGCACGAGCATCACTTTGGCCAATACCTCGCGGAGGTCACCGTCGGAAATGTCACCTTCCGCCGACGGATAGCACACCACCGCCCGCAGATCGCCTAGCGGCACATAGGGCAACTGGGACAGGAACATGGTTTCGTTCGGCCCATCGGGGCACCGCAACGTCCCCGATCGCGTACGGCCACAGCTGGGCGAGGCTGCGCAGCAGCGTCGTCTTGCCGCTGCCGGACGGGCCGGTGATCACCAGTGCGTCACCGGTCGTCAAGTGCACGTCGAGCGGGTCGATGAGCTGGTCGCCGTCCGGGGTGCGCACCTCGACGCCCTCGATGTCGACGGCGCCGTCGGCGCTTGATCTGACCAGCAGCTCGGGCAGCTCACGGGCCTTCTCGTCGGCCTCCACCAGGCCGTTGAGCCGGATGATCGCCGCGCGATAGCTCGCGAACTGGTCGTAGGCGTTACGGAAGAAGGACAGACCGTCCTGGATGTTGCCGAACGCCGCGGCGGTCTGCGTGACGTCCCCGAATCGGATCTGGCCGGAGAACAACCGCGGCGCCTGGAGTCACCCAGGGCAGCGGGACGATCGCCTGACTCACCGACAGGTTGAATCCGAACCAGCCGACGGTCCGGTTCACAAACCGCAGATAGTTGTCGATGATCGGGCGGAACCGGCCGCTCAGCTGTACGCGTTCGGCGCGCTCACCCCGGTAGAAGCCCACCGCCTCAGCGGCGTCGCGCACCCGCACCAGCGCATAACGGAAGGCGGCGTTGGTGAGCTCGTTGCGGAAGCTGAGCCAGATCAGCGGCCGCCCGATCCAAAAGCCAACGATCGTCGCGAGCAACACGTAGACGATGACGATCCAGAACATCGCCTTGGGCAGGCTGAAACCGAACAGAGTGAGTGTTCCCGACAGATTCCACAGAATCGCGGTGAACGACACCACCGACAACATGGCGTTGACCGCACCGAACAGCAGCACACTGCCGGTGCCGTTGGACGGCACGTTGGGCGTGGCTCCCACATTGGCGGTCAACACGTCGATGTCTTGCTGAATACGCTGGTCGGGGTTGTCGATGGTGCTGTCGATGAACCGGCCGCGGTAGTACGCCCGCCCCTCCAGCCAGTCGCCGGTGAGCCGCTCGGTGAGCCAAACCCGCCACGCCACGATGAAGTGCTGCATGAGATAGATGTCGAGCATGAAGCGAGCGATGTGCAGCACCGCCATGAGGCTGAAGATCAAGATCGACATCCAAAAGCCGTGTACGCCAGACGCTTTCACGGCTTTATCGCCAGTGGCCATGCCCTGCACGGCGGTCTGTACGGACGAGCTCAGATCGTTGGCCTGGTAGCTGAACAGCACGTTGAGGCGCACCGAGATGACGACCGACAACAGCAGCACCCCGAGCATCAGCCACACCCGCAAGCTCTGCCGACCGATGAAGTAGTCGCCGGTGATCCGCCAGAATTGGTGACCCCACGGCGTGAGCAATCGCAGCAGCGCCAGCACGACGATCGCGCTCACCGCGCTGATCAACCATGCCAGCGCCACCCAGGACAATGAATCGGCCAGCGCGTGACCCCAGTCGATGGATGGCTTGAACAGCTCCACGGTGCGAGTGCTCCTCCGGTACGTGTTTGTGGTCCACGGTGTGCGTCGCACGCCCACCTGACGGACTTTCCCGCGAAGCTACCGCAGCGGGCCGGTCCAAGCGTTAACCCGCCATCCTGTGACGACCGCGAGGCGGGCATCTTCGCCGCCGAAGCCCGGTCGTACGCTCGGCGGATGGACACCGACGCGGAGAACACCTTCCACGCGGGCCGACTTGTCGCCCGCCGGCTGAAGGCCAGCGGGATCGACACCGTCTTCACGTTGTCCGGCGGTCATTTGTTCTCCATCTACGACGGGTGTCGCAGCGAGGGCATCCGGCTGATCGACACCCGTCACGAGCAGACTGCCGCCTTCGCGGCCGAAGGCTGGTCGAAGGTGACGCGCCAACCGGGGGTCGCCGCACTGACCGCGGGTCCGGGCGTGACCAACGGGATGAGCGCGATGGCCGCCGCGCAGCAGAACTCCTCGCCGCTGCTGGTTCTCGGTGGTCGCGCGCCGGCGCAACGTTGGGGGATGGGGTCGCTACAAGAGATCGACCATGTTCCGTTCGTCGCACCGCTGACCCGATTCGCCGCCACGGCGCCGTCGGCCGAGGCCGTCTGCGGGCTCGTCGACGAGGCGCTGCGGGCCACGGTGGGCGCGCCCTCGGGTGTGGCGTTCATCGACTTTCCGATGGACCACGTCTTTTCCGTCGCCACCGACGACGGACGTCCCGGCGCGCTGACCGACCTGCCGGTGCCACCGCTGGCTGACGGCGACGCACTCGACCGGGCGGCTGGTCTGCTGGCCGCCGCGCGGCGTCCGGTGATCATGGCGGGCACCAACGTGTGGTGGGGTCACGCAGAAGCGGCGCTGCTTCGTCTGGCCGAGCAGCGACGGATACCAGTGCTGATGAACGGCATGGCCCGCGGCACAGTGCCCGCGGATCATCCGCTGGCGTTCTCGCGGGCACGCTCAAAAGCCTTGGGACAGGCCGACGTTGCGATCGTCGTGGGAGTGCCGATGGACTTCCGGCTGGGCTTCGGCGGGGTGTTCGGACCAGAGACCCAGCTGATCGTGGCTGATCGTGTCCGACCTGACCGTGACCATCCCCGGCCGATCGCCGCCGGTCTGTACGGCGACCTGTCGGCGACCCTGACCGCGCTGGGCGGTGAAACGCCGGAAGCCGGCCCAGGCCACGACGACTGGGTCGCCGATTTGCGGGCGGCCGAGACGTCGGCTCGAGACCGCGAACACGCCGAACTGGCCGATGACCGCAGCCCGTTGCATCCGATGCGGGTCTACGCCGAGCTGGCGCCACTGCTGGACCGCGACGCGATCATCGTCGTCGACGCCGGCGATTTCGGCTCCTATGCGGGCCGGGTCATCGACAGTTATGTGCCGGGCGCCTGGCTCGACAGCGGACCGTTCGGTTGCCTGGGTTCGGGTCCGGGCTACGCGCTGGCCGCCAAACTGGCCCGGCCCGACCGTCAGGTCGTCTTGCTGCAAGGCGACGGCGCCTTCGGATTCAGCGGCATGGAATGGGACACGCTGGCGCGGCACAACGTGCCGGTGATGTCAGTGATCGGCAACAACGGAATTTGGGCGCTGGAGAAACACCCCATGGAGGCGTTGTACGGCTATTCGGTGGTGGCCGAACTGCGTCCCGAGACCCGCTATGACGAGGTGGTGCGAGCGCTGGGTGGACACGGCGAGCTGGTGACAACGCCCGCCGAGCTTCGGCCCGCCTTGAAACGTGCCCTGGGCAGCGGCCTACCCGCCGTCGTCAACGTGCTCACCGACCCCGCTGTCGCGTATCCACGCCGATCCAATCTGGCGTGACGCGCCTGACGTACCGTTGATCTGTGCCAAAGACCACCACCAGCGCTCCCTCAGGGCGCCTCAGTAGCCGATTCTGGCGGCTGCTCGGCGCCAGCGCGGAGAAGAATCAAAGCCGTTCACTGGCCCAAGCCGGCGCTTCAGCGGAGTACGAGGAGAAAGCCGCCGGCCTCGACGACGAACAGTTACGCAAAGCCGCGGGTTTGCTCGACCTCGACGACCTCGCCGAAGCCGACGACATCCCACAGTTCCTCGCCATCGCGCGGGAAGCGGCCGAACGCGCTACCGAGCTCAGGCCGTTCGATGTGCAGCTCCTCGGCGCGCTGCGCATGCTGGCCGGCGACGTGATCGAAATGGCAACCGGCGAAGGCAAAACACTGGCCGGAGCGATTGCCGCCGCCGGGTACGCGTTGGGCGGGCGGCACGTTCACGTCGTCACCATCAACGACTACCTGGCCCGCCGCGACGCCGAGTGGATGGGTCCGCTGCTGGCGGCGCTGGGTCTGACCGTCGGCTGGGTCACTGCTGAATCGACGGCCGACGAGCGTCGCGCGGCCTACAAGTGCAATGTCACCTACGCCTCGGTCAACGAGATCGGCTTCGACGTGCTGCGCGACCAGCTGGTCACCGATGTCGCCGACCTAGTGTCACCCAACCCGGACGTGGCCCTGATCGACGAGGCCGACTCGGTTCTGGTCGACGAGGCGCTGGTCCCGCTGGTGCTGGCCGGAACCACCCATCGTGAGACGCCGCGGCTGGAGATCATTCGGCTGGTCGGTGAGCTGGTCGGCGCAGAGGCCGCCGACGAGTACTTTGCCACCGATTCCGATAGCCGCAACGTCCATCTGACCGAGGCCGGGGCGCACAGAGTCGAAAAGGAACTCGGCGGAATCGATTTGTACTCCGAAGAGCATGTCGGCACCACGCTCACCGAGGTCAACGTCGCGCTGCACGCGCATGTCTTGCTGCACCGCGACGTGCACTACATCGTGCGCGACGACGCCGTGCACTTGATCAACGCCTCCCGCGGCCGCATCGCTCAGCTGCAACGCTGGCCCGACGGTCTGCAGGCGGCGGTCGAGGCCAAGGAAGGCATCGAGACCACCGAGACCGGCGAAGTGCTGGACACCATCACGGTGCAGGCGCTGATCAACCGGTATCCGACGGTGTGCGGCATGACCGGCACCGCGCTGGCCGCCGGCGAGCAGCTGCGGCAGTTCTACAAGCTCAGTGTTTCCCCGATACCGCCGAACACGCCGAACATCCGTGAGGACGAGACCGACCGGGTATACATCACCGCTGCGGCGAAAAACGACGCGATCATCGCCCACATCATCGACATGCACTCGACCGAACAGCCGGTGTTGGTCGGTACCCGTGACGTGGCCGAATCCGAAGAGCTGCACGAGCGGCTGCAGCGTCGCGGTGTTCCCGCGGTGGTGCTCAACGCGAAGAACGACGCCGAGGAGGCCCGGGTGATCGCCGAGGCCGGCAAGCTCGGGGCGGTTACCGTCTCGACCCAAATGGCCGGCCGCGGCACCGACATCCGGCTCGGCGGCTCCGACGAAGCTGACCACGACAAGGTGGTCGAGCTGGGTGGGTTGCACGTGATCGGCACCGGCCGGCACAACACCGAGCGGTTGGATAACCAGCTGCGCGGACGCGCCGGCCGCCAGGGCGATCCAGGGTCATCGGTGTTCTTCTCCAGCTGGGAAGACGACGTTGCCGCGGCCAACCTCGAACCCAACAAGCTGCCCACGCACACCGACGAGGACGGCCGCATCGTCAGCTCCAAGGTGGCCGGACTGCTGGAGCACGCCCAGCGGGTCGCCGAGGGACGGCTGCTCGACGTGCATGCAAACACCTGGCGCTACAACCAGTTGATCGCTCAGCAGCGCGCCATCATCGTGGAGCGGCGCAACACGCTGCTCAGCACCGCCGCCGCCCGCGAGGAGCTGGCCGAGCTGGCACCGGAGCGTTATGAGGAGCTCGCTGAAGAACCCGAGACCCTGTCCGAAGACCGCCTGGAAACGATCTGCCGGCTGATCATGCTGTATCACCTCGACCGCGGCTGGGCCGACCACCTCGCCTACCTGGCCGACATCCGGGAGAGCATCCACCTGCGCGCCCTCGGTCGGCAGAACCCGCTGGACGAATTCCACCGGATGGCCGTGGATGCGTTCGCGTCGCTGGCCGCCGACGCGATCGAAGCGGCCCAGCAGACTTTCGAAACGTCGCCGACGATCGAGGACGAGCCTGGCGTGGACCTGTCTAAGCTGGCCCGGCCGACGTCGACGTGGACGTACATGGTGCACGACAACCCGTTGTCCGACGACTCGCTTTCCGCGCTGAGCCTGCCCGGCATCTTCCGCTGAGGCCGAAGCGAGCTAAGGTCACGCCTCATGGAGCGCGCCGGCGACGATGCAGAGCGCAGCGATGAGGAGGAGCGGCGCTCATGAACCCCGCCGGCCGCGATGCAGCGGGGGTACCGCCCGCTTGCGGGGGACGCAGCGATGAGGTGGGGGCACTCCCCAGCTCCGCGGCGACCCCACCCGCTTGCGGGGGAGAGCGGCGCTCATGAACCGCGCGCCCGCCCACGACCGGCTGCTGACGGTGCCCAATGTGCTCAGCGGGATCCGTCTGGTGCTGATCCCGGTCTTCGTCTACCTGCTGCTGGTTGCCCACGCCAATGCCTGGGCGGTGGCCGTGTTGATGTTCAGCGGCGCATCCGACTGGGCCGACGGCAAGATCGCCCGGCTGCTGAACCAGTCGTCGAAACTGGGGGAGCTGCTGGATCCGGCGGTTGACCGGCTCTACATGGTGACCGTTCCGATTGTGTTGGGGGTGCGCGGCATCATCCCGTGGTGGATCATCGCCGTCCTGTTGGCGCGGGATGTGCTGCTGGCCGCGGAGTTACCACTGCTGCGCACCCGCGGGTTCACCGCACTGCCGGTGCTCTATGTCGGCAAGGCCGCCACTTTCAGCCTGATGTCGGCCTTTCCGCTGATCCTGCTGGGGCAGTGGGACGCGTTGTGGAGTCGGGTCGTACTGGCCTGCGGCTGGGCGTTTTTGCTCTGGGGCCTGTATATGTACCTGTGGTCGTTCGTGTTGTACGCGGTGCAGGTGGTGTTGGTGATGCGCCGGCTGCCCCCGGTGCGGGCCGGCCGCGGAAAGCCGCTGGCAAATAGGGCAGATGTCGATGGCTGACCAGGCGCTCGGCGGCTACGATCCCTACGCGGGCCTCAGCGCACACGAAGCAGGGCGACCGCAGTTCATTCCGGTGCCGTCGTTGCTGCGCGCCTTGCTCTCCGAGCATCTGGACCCCGGTTACGCAGCCGTGGCCGCCAAGCGGAACCAGTCCGTCGAGCCGCCGACCGGTCGGGCCCGGGTTGGGAACTGGGTCTGGCAAGCGTTGGCGGCGTTGCTGGTGGCCACGGTGTTCGCCGGTGCTGTCGCCCAGGCTCGGCTGGTCGCGCCGGGGGTCAGCGCGGCCCAACGGGTGCTGGCAGCCAGCGTGCGCTCAGAGGAGGCGGCAACGAGCGACTTAACGGCACGCCGCAACGCGCTTACTGCGCAGCGCGATGACGTTCAGCGGCGAGCGTTGGCTGAGGATGCCCAAGGCCAGCGACTGCTCGCCAACCTCGACCGGCTCAGCCTGGCCGCCGCCAGCACCCCGGTCACCGGCCCAGGTCTGAGCGTGACGGTCACCGACCCCGGCCTCGGTCCGAATCTTTCCGACGTGTCCAAGCAGCGGGTGGCCGGCAGTCGGCAGATCATTCTCGACCGGGATCTGCAGCTGGTGGTCAATTCGTTGTGGGCCAGTGGCGCTGAAGCGATCTCCGTCGGCGGTGTCCGGATCGGGCCGAACGTGACCATCCGGCAGGCAGGCGGCGCGATTCTGGTTGACAATAATCCGATCAGCAGCCCATACACGGTCCTGGCGGTCGGACCCCCGCACTCCATGCAGGATGTTTTCGGCAGCAGCCCCGGCCTGCGCCGGCTACGGCTCTTGGAGGCGTCTTACGGCGTCGGTGTTGATGTCAGCGCCCGCGACGACCTTACGCTGCCCGCCGGGGCAGTCCGAGATGTCAAGTTCGCCAAAAAGATTGGGTCCTAGTGCTGAAACTTCAAATGGCAGGAGGCCTAGCGGCAAGACGCGCTGCGTCGATAGTGCCGGCGAGGGGAGCAGAGCACCGATGATCGGCATCGCGGCGCTGGCGGTCGGGATCGTGCTGGGTTTGGTGTTCCATCCCAGCGTGCCGGAAGTCATCCAGCCGTACTTGCCGATCGCGGTAGTCGCCGCGCTCGACGCAGTATTTGGCGGGTTACGGGCCTATCTGGAGCGGATTTTCGACCCGAAAGTTTTCGTGGTGTCGTTCGTGTTCAACGTCTTGGTCGCCGCACTGATCGTCTATGTCGGCGACCAATTGGGCGTCGGCACACAGCTGTCGACCGCGATCATCGTCGTGCTCGGCATCCGCATCTTCGGTAACGCCGCCGCGCTGCGGCGCCGGCTGTTCGGGGCTTAACTGGCATGAGGCCGACATGAACGACCCCAATCCCGAAGGCACGCCGCAGGACAACGCGGCGGAGTCCAAAGCCGACGAGACCGCGCAGCAACACGAACACGGCGCCGACGAGGCTGCGCTGCACGGCCGGCATGAGCTGCCGCCGCACCGGCCGCGACCCGAGATCGGGGAGCTGCAGCCGCGTGGATTTCTCGGCATGCTCCGACGCGGCCTCACGATCTTTGGCGTGCTGGCGGTATTGCTGTGCGTGCTGCTTGGTGTCGCCATCGCCACCCAGGTCCGCCAGAACAATTCCGGCGACTCGTTGGACACCGCCCGTCCGGCAGACCTGCTGGTGCTGCTGGATTCACTGCACCAACGCGAAGCGACGCTGAGCACCGAAGTCGCCGAGCTGCAGCGCACCTTATCTGCGTTGCAGGCATCGGGCAGCAGCGATCAGGCCGCCATCCAAAATGCCCAGGCCCGGCTCGCCGCGCTGTCGATCCTGATCGGCACCGTCGGGGCCACCGGTCCTGGCGTCACCGTGCGGATCGATGACCCGGGACCAGGTGTGGCGCCTCAGGCGATGCTCGACGTGATCAACGAGTTACGGGCGGCCGGCGCCGAGGCGATCCAGATCGGCGACGGGCATCAGGTGGTGCGAGCCGGTGTCGACACCTGGATCGTCGGTGCTCCCGGCGCGCTGACCGTCGACGGCAAAACTCTCATGCCGCCGTATTCGGTTCTGGCCATTGGTGATCCGCCGACACTGGCAGCGGCGACGAACATTCCCGGCGGCGCGGTGGACAGTGTCAAACGCGTCGGTGGCACCATGTCGGTCCAACAGGCCGACAAAGTCGACATCACCGCCTTGCGGCAACCAAAACCGCGCCAATACGCTCAGCCAGTCAAGTGAGTAACCGAGGAAGAACAGGAACACCGTGAGCGAAATTCCGCCCGATTTGCACTACACCGCCGACCACGAGTGGGTTCGCCGTACCGGGGACAACACCGTTCGGGTAGGGATCACGGACTTCGCGCAGTCGGCGCTTGGCGACGTCGTGTTTGTCCAGCTGCCCGATGTCGGTACCGAGGTGACCGCGGGAGAGTCCTTCGGCGAGGTGGAGTCGACCAAGTCGGTATCGGATTTGTTCGCACCGGTTTCAGCGAAAGTCGTTGCCGTCAACGGCGATCTGGATGGCAACTCGCAGCTGGTCAATTCCGATCCCTACGGCGCCGGCTGGCTGATCGAACTGGAAGTCGACGGTGAGTCCTTCCAGCAGGACTTTGCGGCGCTGCTGGACGCCGAGGCCTACCGCGCCACACTGGCCGAATGACCCTTGTTATGGTTCCCTGCGCCGACGGCAATGCGCGCCGCGCTGCTGGGAGACGCATCCGCCGATCCGGCGGGGGAGGGCACATTGGGGTCCGGTGCGCGGTACGGTCGACACATCGACGGTCAAGGCGGGTGGGAAGCCGGTCGAGCAGACCCAACCAGACAACGCAACAGCGGCCAGTGAGGAGCAGCGGGTGACGGAGAAGGACAATGACCAGACCTCTGATGAAGTCACCGTGGAGACGACATCGGTCTTCCGCGCCGACTTCCTCAATGAACTGGACGCTCCCGCACAAGCGGGTACTGAGACCGCGGTCTCGGGCGTCGAGGGACTGCCGGTCGGTTCGGCGTTGCTGGTCGTCAAACGGGGACCGAACGCCGGGTCTCGCTTCCTGCTCGACCAGCCGACCACCTCGGCCGGCCGCCATCCCGACAGCGATATCTTCCTCGACGACGTCACTGTCAGCCGGCGGCATGCGGAATTCCGGTTAGAGTCCGATGAGTTTCAGGTTGTGGACGTCGGCAGCCTCAACGGCACCTACGTCAACCGGGAACCCGTCGATTCGGCGGTGCTGGCGAACGGCGACGAGGTTCAGATCGGCAAATTCCGTCTGGTCTTCTTGACCGGCCCCAAGGTCGGTGACGACGACGGAGGGCCCGGAAGCTAGTGACCGCGCCCGAGACCCCCCCGTTGGCCGGGATGTCGATCGGAGCGGTCCTCGACCTGCTACGGCCAGACTTTCCGGACGTGACGATCTCCAAGATCCGCTTCTTGGAGGCCGAGGGGCTCGTCACGCCGCAGCGCGCGGCATCGGGCTATCGCCGGTTCACCGCTTACGACTGTGCACGGCTGCGCTTCATCCTGATTGCTCAGCGCGATCAGTACCTGCCGCTGAAGGTGATCAAAGCCCAGCTAGACGCTCAGGCCGATGGCGAGTTGCCGCTCGCCGGATCACCTTATGGTGTACCGCGATTGGTGTCGGTCGGGAGCGGCGCACCTGGTGAGTCGGGCTCGGACCCGGCAGCAGTGGCACCCACCCGCATCCGGCTTAGCCGCGAAGATCTGCTCGAACGTTCGGCAGTGGACGCCGAACTGTTGACCGCGCTGCTCAAGGCGGGGGTGATCACCACCGGGCCGGGTGGGTTCTTTGACGAGCACGCGGTGGTGATCTTGCAGTGCGCCCGGGCGCTCGCCGAGTACGGGGTCGAACCGCGTCACCTGAGGGCATTCCGCTCGGCCGCTGATCGGCAGTCCGACCTGATCGCGCAAATCGCCGGCCCGCTTGTCAAGGCCGGCAAGACCGGCGCCCGTGACCGCGCCGATGACCTGGCCCGGGAAGTTGCCGCGCTGGCAATCACGTTGCACACGTCGTTGATCAAGTCGGCAGTGCGCGACGTTCTGCACCGTTAAAGGACTAGACTTCGGTCGACAGCTTGTGTTCGGCGGCTTGGTCTTCCACCGCGACGTCGAGCCAGGTCTGATACGGACACGGCAGTACGTGCGGAGGGCAGACACAGATGGGTGAAGTTCGCGTCGTCGGCATTCGCGTCGAGCAGCCGCAGAACCAGCCGGTGCTGTTGCTCCGCGAGGCCAACGGTGACCGGTACCTGCCGATCTGGATCGGCCAATCCGAGGCTGCAGCGATCGCTCTTGAACAGCAGGGAGTCGAGCCGCCACGCCCGCTGACGCACGATTTGATCCGGGATCTCATTGCCGCACTTGGCCATTCGCTGAAAGAGGTGCGGATCGTGGACTTGCAGGAAGGTACGTTCTACGCCGATCTGATCTTCGATCGCAACATCACCGTTTCAGCGCGGCCATCGGACTCGGTGGCCATCGCTTTGCGGGTAGGCGTCCCGATTTATGTCGAGGAGGCGGTTCTCGCGGAGGCGGGCCTGCTGATTCCCGACGAGAGCGACGACGAGCCCTCCACCGCGGTCCGCGAGGACGAGGTGGAGAAGTTCAAAGAGTTTTTGGACAGCGTGTCGCCCGACGATTTCAAAGCCACCTAGGGCGCGTCTCCGCTGCACGTCAGCAACCTGGTCGGCGACAGCCGCGACATCACGGATGCGTCTCATCTGCGAGTTCGACCTCGACACGCCCGTTGGATAGCGTCGAGTCATCGCTACGACCGCCATACTTTGATCTCGACCTGATTAGTTCTACAAACACCACAGCGTGTCGAAAAGCGTATGCTCACAAGCACTCGGCTGAGCAATCGCGGCTACCGGCAGCCCGTAACGAGCGTGATCGGCGAGAGGAAGCACCGTGGGAGACGAACCCCGTCACGACCAATTGGACCTCGAGTCCGTCACCGCGATCGACGACACCGCAGCAAGCCGCCCCGAACCAACCGTCCGCGAACCTGTGCAAGCCGGCTTGTTCCCCGACGACTCGGTGCCCGACGAACTGGTCGGCTATCGGGGCCCGAGTGCGTGCCAAATCGCCGGCATCACCTACCGCCAACTGGACTACTGGGCGCGCACGTCGCTGGTGGTGCCATCGATTCGCAGCGCGGCAGGATCCGGCAGCCAGCGGCTCTATTCGTTCAAAGACATTCTGGTACTCAAGATCGTCAAGCGGTTGCTCGACACCGGCATCTCGTTGCATAACATCCGCGTCGCGGTCGACCATCTGCGTCAGCGCGGTGTGCAGGATTTGGCCAATATCACGCTGTTCTCCGACGGCACCACGGTCTATGAGTGCACTTCGGCCGAAGAGGTCGTCGACCTGCTGCAGGGGGGACAGGGTGTGTTCGGCATCGCCGTTTCCGGAGCGATGCGGGAGTTGACCGGCGCTATCGCGGACTTCCCCGGCGAGCGCGCTGACGACGGCGAGTCGATCACCGCGCCGGAAGACGAGCTCGCCTCCCGCCGGAAGCACCGCGACCGCAAGATCGGTTAACGCGGCCGTCTACTCGCCCGTGCTGGCCGCGATCAGCAGGTAAAATCGGCACTGCATCGCCCTTGCGCGGGAGAGTTCCGTCGCTGCCAGCCACGGACGCCGAAGGAGCAACACCTCTCCGTCAATCTCTCAGGCACCCGGACCGCGCCAGACCCCGATGCCTCTGGAAAGCGGTGGCCTGCACTGGGGTCGCCCGCCCATGGGGAAAGACATCGCGTCGCAGCGGATGTCGAATCTCTCAGGCGCCCGGTTCGGGTAGACGACAGAGGGAGAGGAACGCACCACACGTGCAGTTCCGCCTCACGTCAGGAGTTCCGGAGTGTCCGACTACACCAACCCGCTTTTCGCCGACCGGCACATCGGCCCGGACAGCGACGCCGTCGCGGCCATGCTCGAGGTCGTCGGTGTCGACTCCCTGGAAGAGTTGGCGCGTCGCGCAGTGCCCGCCGGCATCCTCGACACGTTGACCGACACCGGCGCTGCGCCCGGTCTGGATCAGCTGCCCCCGCCGGCCAGTGAGGCGCAGGCGCTGGCCGAGCTGCGGGCACTGGCCGATGCGAACACCGACGCGGTGTCGATGATCGGGCAGGGTTACTACGACACGCTTACGCCGCCGGTGTTGCTGCGCAACATCATGGAGAACCCGGCCTGGTACACCGCCTACACCCCGTACCAGCCGGAGATCAGCCAGGGCCGGCTGGAAGCTCTGCTGAACTTCCAGACCATGGTGGCCGACCTGACCGGTCTCGAAGTGGCCAACGCGTCGATGCTCGACGAGGGCACCGCGGCCGCCGAAGCGATGACGCTGATGCTTCGTGCGGTGCCGCGGGCGGCAAAAAACACTGCCAACCGGCTGGCTGTCGACGTTGACGTGTTCGCTCAGACCGCCGCGGTGCTGGCCACCCGCGCCGAGCCGCTGGGCATCGAGATTGTCACTGCCGATCTGCGCTGTGGTCTTCCGGATCTGCCGGACGGAGGCGAGTTCTTCGGCGTCATCGCGCAACTCCCCGGCTCCAGCGGGCGGGTCACCGACTGGTCTCCGCTGGTGTCGGAGGCACACGATCGCGGAGCATTGGTGGCCATCGGCGCTGACCTATTGGCGTTGACGTTGCTCACCCCGCCGGGAGAGATCGGCGCCGACGTGGCTTTCGGTAACACCCAAAGATTCGGTGTGCCAATGGGATTCGGCGGTCCACATGCCGGGTACCTGGTGGTGCACACCAAGCATGCCCGTCAACTGCCCGGCCGGCTGGTCGGTGTCTCCCGTGACACGGATGGGTCGCCCGCGTTCCGCCTGGCGCTGCAGACGCGCGAACAGCACATCCGTCGGGACAAGGCGAACAGCAACATCTGCACCGCCCAGGTGCTATTGGCGGTGATGGCTGCGATGTATGCCAGCTACCACGGCGCGGACGGGCTGGCCGGGATCGCCCGGCGGGTGCACGCCCATGCCGAGACGATCGCTACCGCGCTCGGCGACGCGCTGGTGCATGACACCTACTTCGACACCGTGCTGGCCCGAGTGCCCGGGCGCGCCGACGAGGTGGTCGCCGCCGCTAAGGCCAACGGCATCAACTTGTGGCGCGTCGACGCCGACCACGTGTCGGTGGCCTGCGACGAAGTGACTACAGACCAGCACGTTGCAGCGGTCCTGGCGGCTTTCGGTGTATCCGCCGCCAAGCACGGCGCTGTTGACGCCAACATCGGGGCCGGCCGGACCTCGGAGTTTCTGACCCATCCGGCGTTCACCCGGTATCGCACCGAAACGTCGATGATGCGGTATCTGCGTATGCTGGCGGACAAAGACCTTGCGTTGGACCGCAGCATGATTCCGCTCGGCTCCTGCACGATGAAACTCAACGCCGCCGCCGAAATGGAATCGATCACCTGGCCGGAGTTCGCACACCAGCATCCGTTCGCCCCGGCGTCGGACACCCCGGGTCTGCGGCGCCTGATCGCTGATCTGGAGACCTGGCTGGTGCAGATGACCGGCTACGACGCGGTCTCGCTGCAGCCCAACGCGGGATCGCAGGGCGAGTACGCAGGGCTGCTGGCGATCCATGCCTACCACGCCAGCCGCGGCGAACCGCAGCGTGACGTCTGCCTGATCCCGTCCAGCGCGCACGGCACCAACGCCGCATCCGCGGCGTTAGCCGGCATGCGAGTAGTCGTGGTGGCCTGCCGCGACAACGGCGATGTCGACCTCGACGATCTGCGCGCCAAGGTCAGCGAACAGGCCGAGAGGCTGTCGACGCTGATGATCACCTATCCGTCCACCCACGGCGTGTACGAGCACGATATCGCCGAGATCTGCGCCGCCGTTCATGACGCGGGCGGGCAGGTGTACGTCGACGGCGCCAACCTCAACGCGCTGGTCGGGCTGGCCCGGCCGGGGAAGTTCGGCGGCGACGTCAGCCACCTGAACCTGCACAAAACGTTCTGCATCCCGCACGGCGGCGGCGGTCCGGGCGTCGGACCGGTGGCGGCGCGCTCGCATCTGGCGCCCTTCCTGCCCGGGCATCCGCTGGCCGACGACCTGCCGCAAGGTCCGCCGGTGTCGTCGGCGCCGTACGGGTCGGCGTCGATTCTGCCGATCACCTGGGCGTATATCCGGATGATGGGCGCATCGGGCCTGCGGGCCGCGTCGCTGGTTGCGATCACCTCGGCCAACTACATCGCCCGCCGGCTCGACGAGTACTACCCGGTGCTCTACACCGGCGAAAACGGCATGGTCGCCCACGAGTGCATCCTGGATCTGCGGCCGATCACCAAGTCGACCGGCGTGACCGTGGACGACGTCGCAAAACGCTTGGCGGACTATGGCTTTCACGCTCCGACCATGAGTTTCCCGGTGGCCGGCACGCTGATGGTGGAGCCCACCGAGAGCGAGAGCCTGGCCGAGATCGACGCGTTCTGCGACGCCATGATCGCCATCCGCGCCGAGATCGACCGGGTCGGCGCGGGGGAGTGGCCGGTCGACGACAACCCGCTGCGCGGCGCACCGCACACTGCCGAGTGCCTGGTGGTCGACAAGTGGGAGCACCCGTACACCCGCGAGCAGGCAGCCTACCCGCTGGGCCGAGAGTTCCGGCCCAAGGTGTGGCCGCCGGTGCGCCGCATCGACAACGCCTACGGTGACCGCAATCTGGTGTGCTCCTGCCCGCCGGTGGAGGCCTACGCGTGAGCCCTGCCTAAGACGCAGCGCCCGGCGATTACCTTGGCATACCTATGGCGGCGGTCTCCCATCCGGCTGGATGCGTCTCGCACGCATGCTGAATGCGGCGATGAGTGAAGTCTGCCGACGAAAACGCAGGCGCTCACCGTGATCGCAACATAATGCAACCGGCGATCTGAACCGCGAACAACCGACCGCTGGCTGGTGGGGCCAAGCGGCCCCGCCAGCCGGACGACCGCATTACAGGCCGGAGAGTAAGCCCAATCCAAAGTTGCTAAGGAGCTCGTTTAATCCATTTCCCAGGGTCCCTAGCTCGGTCGAAATACCCCTAGATCGGTGGTAACTGTCCCTAGATCGGTGGTGATAGTGGTAAGTGCACCACCCGAGCCGGTCAGGGCATTGACCACGTCAGTTGCGATGGCGGTGGCCGTGGGCAGGTTACCCAGGTCGGACAGCACGGTGCCCAGCTCGCTCAGCAGGGTGCTCAGGTCGGGCAGGTTGCTCAGGCGGCCAAAAGGCCGTCGATGGAACTAGTTACGCCGCTAAACAGGCTGGTTATGTCCAGTAATGGGAGAACGTCGGTAGCGAGGTTGTCGGCCGCGGTGATATAGGGCGTCCCGCCTAGATCAATGAGTTGATCAAGGGACACAGCGAGCTGACCAAGGTAGCCGTTGCAGAGAGGCCGTTGGCGGCGCTGTTGCCACCGGAGTGACAGCGATCATGCTCGCACCCACCAGGGCGACCCCAGCGGTGGCGTAGGGACGAAGTGTTTGTTGCATAGCCGTCATCTCCTTCTGGTAGACCGCCAGTTGTGATGCATCTCACAATGTGCGGGGAACTCCACCTGAGGATAGGCTTAGAAACAACACAACATTATCTATGTGCCTAATAATATTCAGGCAACCTTCTAAAGAGTCTGTGACTTTCGAGATTCATGATGCTGTTGTGACGTAGGCGGCCGGTCAGCTCAAGAAGTTGGTTACTGCAGTGGCCAATTCGGGCGACGCCGACGTCGCCAGGTTCTGGTAGGAACCACCGGACAGCTTCGCGACGGCTTCCCAGGTCTCCCGGTCGGAATCGGAGCCAAAGTCGATGACGTTGACGGCCACCGGCTTGGCCGGGTCGGTGCTCTCCTTGATGAAATCCTGCAGGCCCTGGCCGCTGAGGCTTTGGTCGGTGTGCGGCCCGGCGGTGATCACCAACACCGAATTCGTTTGCCCAGCATGGTAACTGGCAACCGCGCCCTTGTAAATCAGCCGCAGCGTGGTGAACGACACCGCGCCACCGGACGACGCGTGTTGCTTGTCCAGTGCGGCCGTCAGGGCAGCCGACCGGGGTTGGCCGTCGACGTTATCGGCCAGCGGACCCGCCGGCACCTCCGTTCGGCCTTCTTTACCGTCGAACGTCCACAGCCCGATCACGGAGTTGGGCGGCAGCGCCTTGATGCGGTTGTCAAGTGCAGCAACCACATTGGCCAGCCGGGTCTTGCCGCCTTCATCGGTAATCATCGACTGCTCGAGCATGATGATGGCCGCCGGTCCGCTCGACGGTGTGGTGACGGTATTCGCCAGCGTGGCGCGCATCGCGTCGTCACCCACCGATAGCGTCGACGGCAGGGCCGCGAAGCTAGTGACGTCGCTGCTTGGCGGCTTGACCCCTTCGACGCGGAAGCCGGCTTTGGCCAGCTCGGCGAGTTGATCGGACTTGTGCATGAAATGTGCGAACGCGCTGGCCGCCGACATTTGGTCCTGCGACAGCCACGACCCTTTAAGCAGCACGGTGGGGTAGTCGGCGACCGCGGCCGGCCCCGGCGGAAGCCAGGAACTCAGCGTGCTGCCGGCGTCGGGCAACGATTCGCCGCGCTGGAACGCTTGCTGTTCGGTGGTGACCACCGCGTGCACCGGCGAGGTCGCCGGATCACCGGGCCGCACAAGCGCATTCATCGCCTCGGCCAGCGAGTTGTCGGCCAACTTGGGTTGACCGGCGATCAGCGTGCGGACCGCGCCGCTGCCATCGGTCGGCGGTGCGCCGGGCGGCGCGGAGCCCGCCGCCACCGCCTCGCCGGCCAGAAACGCCGCGTCGCTGTTGCCGCCGAGCGGCAATGCCAGCCGCAGCGACCCCCACGTCGGGAGCTTCAGCGCGGCCAGCGCGTCAGGTTTGGTCTGCAGTCCGGGCAGTGTCGACCACTTCTGGCCGCCGAGCGCACGTTGCAGTTCGGGTCGCACTGCGAGAACGACGGGCGAGGTGACCAGCGACCGGCTGTCGGCGATGGTTTCTTTGCCCGCAGTGGCCGTCAATCGCGCCGCCGACACTGAGCTGCCCGGGATCCACAGCGCAGGTCGCTGGCCCAGGTCCGCGGGCCAGTTCCCAATGAAACCGTCGACCACGGCGTCGGAGCCGGCGGATTTGACACTGACTGCGACGCAGTGGTCGCCGACCTGAGCGCCGGATCCGTTGTACCGCTCCGCGAACTGCTGGACGTGATCGGCGACGGACGGGTCGGCGATGACAGCGACCATCTGTTTGTCGCCGGTGCAGCGGGCGGCGGAATGCGAGCGGTTGGACAACGCGTCCCCGAAGAAACGCCAGAGGATGACCCCGGCCACCACCACGACGACCGCGACCAGGGCTGCGATCACACCGATGCTGACACCGCGTCGTCCGCCGTCACTGCGGTGACCGCCCCGCCAGTCGCTGAGGCCCCGATGACCGCCGGATGGCGGCGGTGGCGGCGCAGCGGGCGGCTCCTGCCCGCGCCGCGGAAACTCGGGAAAGTCATCCGGCGTGTCAACGTCGGCGGGGTGTAGGTCGTCCTCGCGGTGCTCGTCGCGATCGGAGGGGTCGGTGTAGTCGAAATACCCTCGATCGTCGGGGAATTGGTCCGGATAGGCGTCGGCTGGGTGATCGCCGAAGCTCGGGGCCGGGATGCCGCCGGTGTCGGGCTGGGCGGCGGGCGGAAAATCGTCGGGCTCGCGATAGCCACCGAGGTCGCCGAAGTCGTGGGGTTCGGAGAAGTCGTCCGACGGTTCGCCGGTGGGCTCGTCCGGATCCGGAGCTCTGTGCCTACCCATGCCGATGCTCTCCCGCGCGCCAGAAGTACTTGCAGCGTTTAGTCATTGGGATGGTGAATGCCCGCCGAGCCGAAATCAGTCACCGGCGCGGGCCTTGAATTCGCGACGACGCCGATGCAGGATCGGCTCGGTGTAGCCATTGGGCTGTTGGGTCCCGGACAGAATCAACTCCTGGGCAGCCAGGAAGGCGATGCTGTCGTCGAAGTTGGGCGCCATCGGCAGATACGCCGAGTCGCCGGCGTTCTGCTGGTCCACCATCGGAGCCATCCGCTCCAGGCTGGCCCGCACATCCTCTTCGGTGATCACGCCGTGGCGCAACCAGTTTGTCAGGAGCTGGCTCGAAATCCGCAGCGTGGCACGGTCTTCCATCAATGCGACGTTGTGGATGTCGGGCACCTTCGAGCAGCCGACACCGTGGTCGATCCAGCGGACGACGTAGCCCAGGATGGACTGGCAGTTGTTGTCGACCTCCTCGCGGATCTCCTCGGGAGCCCAGGCCAGTTCCTTGGCCAGCGGAATGGTCAGCAGCTCGTCGATGGTGGTCCGCTTCTTGCCCTCGAGCTCGGCCTGTACGGCGCCCACGTCCACGTAGTGGTAGTGCATCGCGTGCAGGGTGGCCGCAGTTGGCGAGGGCACCCACGCGGTGGTAGCGCCCGCCTTAGGCTGGCCGATCTTCTGTTCGACCATGTCGGCCATCAGCTCGGTCATCGCCCACATGCCCTTGCCGATCTGTGCCTTGCCCTTGAAGCCGGCGGCAAGGCCGGTATCGACGTTGGCGTCCTCGTAGGCCTTGATCCACGTGGTGCTCTTCATCGCACCCTTGCGGATCATCGGACCGGCCTCCATCGAGGTATGGATCTCGTCGCCGGTGCGGTCCAGGAAGCCAGTGTTGATGAACACGACCCGGTCGGCGGCGGCTTTGATGCACGCCTTGAGGTTAACGGTGGTGCGGCGTTCCTCATCCATGATGCCGACCTTCAAGGTGCCTTGCGGCAGCCCCAGCACGTCTTCGACACGGCTGAACAACTCGCAGGTGAACGCCACTTCGTCGGGCCCGTGCATTTTCGGCTTGACGATGTAGATGGAACCGGTGCGGCTGTTCGCCAGTGGGCCATTGGCCTCGCCGGTCTTGAGCCCGTGAATTGCGGTTACCCCGGTGAACAGGGCATCCATGATGCCTTCGAACACCTCTTTTTCTTCGTCGCCTTCGCTCCAGACGATCGCGTCGTTGGTCATCAAATGGCCGACGTTGCGGACGAACAACAGGCTGCGACCGGGCAGGGTCAACTCGCCGCCGTCGGGCGTTTTGTAGGTGCGGTCCTGGTTGAGCACCCGGGTGAACGTCTTGCCGTCTTTGCTGACCTCCTCGGCCAGGTCACCCCTGTTCAGCCCGAGCCAGTTGCGGTAGCCGAGCACTTTGTCGTCGGCGTCAACGGCGGCCACCGAGTCCTCGAAGTCCATGATCGTCGTGACCGCCGATTCCAGGATCACGTCCTTGACGCCGGCGGCGTCGGTCCTACCGATCGGCGACTCCGGGTCGATGAGGATCTCGATGTGCAGGCCGTGGTTGACCAACAGCACGGACCATTCGGGGGAGCCGAGCTCGCCGGTGTAGCCGACGAACTGGCCGGGGTTGGCCAGCCCTCGGGACAACTCGTCGCCTTCCAGGCTGACCAGAAGTCGGCCGTCCTTGACGGTGAAACCGGTGGCGTCGGCATACGAGCCGGACGACAGCGGCGCCGCGTCATCGAGGAACTTGCGCGCATAGGCGATCACCTTGTCGCCGCGGACCTTGTTGTAGCTGGTGCCCTTCTCGGCACCGTCGCTTTCCGGAATGACGTCCGTGCCGTACAGGGCGTCGTAGAGCGAGCCCCAGCGGGCGTTGGACGCGTTCAGGGCGAACCGCGCGTTGAGCACCGGCACCACCAACTGGGGGCCCGCCGTCTTGGTGATCTCGTCGTCGACACCCGCCGTGGTGATCGTGAAATCGTCGGGTTCCGGTAACAGATAGCCGATTTCGGTGAGGAATTGGCGGTACGTCTCCGGGTCTATCGGCTCGATGACGTGATGCCGGTGCCACTTGTCGATCTGCGCCTGCAACTGGTCACGGCGCGCAAGCAGATCCTGGTTTTGTGACTGCAGGTCGGTGACGACCTTGTCGACGCCCGCCCAAAAGCTGTCGGGGTCGATGTCGGTGCCGGGCAAAGCCTCGCTGTTGATGAAGTCATACAGCACCCGGGAGACGCGCAGGTTCCCAACCGGCACGCGGTCTGTCATCATTCTCCTCCGCTTTGGCCTAAACAAAGTCGCGTCCAGCGTACCGGCCAGTAGCCGGACTACCCGCCCCGGCGCGCTGCAGTAGCAGGTCACACCGGGCCAACAGCGCTGCCCGCAGCGGCACGGCACGTGACGCGATGGCCTGCTGGCAACGCACATACTCGGCGCGGCCGGCGGCCTGCTCAACGGCGATCGGGGTGTACCCGTAGCCCCGCAGGTCGTACGGACTTGCTCGCATGTCGATTTCACGCGCCGCCGCGGCCAGTTCCACGCAGTCCAGCAGTAGCTCGGATTCGATCAGCGGGCTCAACTTGTACGACCATTTGTACAGGTCCATGTTGGCGTGCAAGCAACCGGGCTGCTCCCAGTCTTGTTGGGTGGCACGGCTGGGCGAGCCCGCGTTTCGTCGTGCCGCATCGGCGCTGAAGAACCGGAAGGCGTCGAAGTGGCTGCACCGCAGCGGTCCGGCAACCTCAGCCTCGACAACGGCGTCGGTGCCCGCGGCGCCCAACCGCAGCGGGACACGCTCGTGGCGCACGGCCCCGTCGTGGTACACCATCGCCCACTCGTGCAACCCGAAGCAGTTCAGCCGAGCCGGGCGCCGGGCGGTCGCCCGCAGTAGGCGCCCCACGAACGAAATGGTGTCCAGCCGGCTGCGAAGATAGGTCTGGCTGACCGTGACACCGACGCCGTCGGCGGTGTAACCGCGGCGGCCACGGTAGCGACGGATCGCTTCGCCGCCGGCGAGTAGCACCCCGTAACCCGGATGCCAGCAGCGCAGCTGCCCCGGCCGCAGGCTGTAGTAGCTGAACAGAAAGTCCCACACCGGATGCGCCTCGCCGGCCCGGGCCCGCTTGACGTGTGGGGCGACGAAGGTGTCGGCGCGTTCGGCATATGCGTCGGCGCGCGCCGTCCACTGCTCATGGTCCAGGGACCAGGCTCGATTGCCCGGCTCGCCCCCGCAAGCGGGAGGTGCCCCCACCCCGGGCCGTTCCGGCCCGCATCGTCGCCGGGCGTCAGACACGCTGCATGCCGTCCCGCACAGCACCGACCAAGTCCCTGACCAGATCCTCCAGTGCGACCATCGCGACCACGGCCCCGTCCTGCCCGGTGACCAGCGCCAGATGACTCTTGCTGCGCCGCATCCTTGACAGCGCCTCGGGAACCGACAGCGAGCCACGAATTTGCGGCAGTGGCCGAACCCGCGCCAGATCGACCACGGCGTGGGGGTCGTCACCTAGTGACAGCACATCTTTGATGTGCAGGTAGCCGATGAATCTGCGGTCGACGTCGGCCACTGGGAACCGGGAGTAGCCGGTCGTGGCCAGCGCCTTCTCCACCGCCTCGACCGTCGGCCCGGAACCCTGCGCGGCCACCGGCACCGCGCGAATCTGGGTGACCGGCACCGCCACATCGGCGACCAGCCGGTTGCGAATCTGCAGCGCCCGGGTGAGCCGGGTGTGCTCCTCGGGATCCAGCAGACCTTCCGACACCGATTCGGCGATCATCTCGCTGAGCTCGACGGTGGAGACGGTGACGTCGAGCTCGTCTCGGGGTTGCACTCGCAGTGCCCGCAAGGTGGCGTTGGTGCAGCGGTTGTAGAACGTGATGATCGGCCGGACGGTCCGCACATACATCAGGTAGGCCGGGATCAGCAGCATCGCCGCCTTCTCCGGGCCGGCGATGGCGATGTTCTTCGGGACCATCTCGCCGAGCAGCACATGCAGCGTCACCACAATGGCCAGTGCAACCGCCAATGACACCGTGTGCAGCAGGGTGGGGGAGACGCCGCCGACGGAATCGAATGGCCGTCGCAGCAGGTCGGCGACCGCGGGCTCACCGAGCCGGCCGAGCAGGATCGACGACACCGTGATACCCAGCTGGGCACCCGCGAACATCAGCGGCAGCTGTTCTCCCGCCCGAATCGCGGTGACCGCGCTTGATCTGCCCTGCTCAGCCAATGCTTCCAGCCGGTCTCGACGCGCCGAGATCAGCGAGAATTCCGCGCCCACGAAAAACGCGTTGGTGGCCACCAGCAGAATGGTCGCCAACACTCCCAGCAAGTCGCCCATCAACGAACCCTTCCCGCGCCGGAATCACCGCGGCCCTCCAGCCGGGTCAGCTCGAGCAGGTCGATGCGGCGGCCGTCCATCCGGATCACCCTGGCCTGCCACCAAGCCGAGGCATCTGATATGCCGTCGGGGTCATATCCGCTCAGCTGCACCGTGTCCCCGGTGACCGGAATGCGGCCGAGCTGCTGAAGCACCAGCCCGCCGATCGTCTCGTATTCACCCTCCGGTGCGTGATAACCGGTGGCGGCGGCCACCTCGTCGATCCGCAGCAGCCCCGACACCCGCCAACCATCGCCGGAAGCCACCACATCCGGTGTGGTGTCGTCGTGCTCGTCGCGAACGTCGCCGACGATTTCTTCGATCAGATCCTCGACGGTCACCATGCCCGCGATACCGCCGTACTCGTCGACGACCATGGCGGTCTGCAAGCCGTTGGCCTGTATCTCTCCCATGAGCGCATCGCCGTCCAGCGTGGACGGCACCACCGCGACAGGCTGCGCGACGGCGGTCAGCAAGGTCTGCTGCCGCTCGACGGCTGGAACTTGGAAGACCTGTTTGACATGCACCATGCCGACAGTTTCGTCGAGGTCGCCGTCGACGATCGGAAACCGGGAAAACCCGCTCTCGGTGGCGGTTGCGACTAGGTCTGCGACAGTGTTATCCGTTTGCAGCGCAACAATTTTCGAGCGCGGCGTCATCAGCTCCTCGGCTGTCAGCGTGCCGAACTGCAGTGATCGATGCAGTAACGCCGCGGTGGTCGGGTCCAGAGCGCCGCTGCGAGCCGACGTGCGGACCAGCGAAACCAGCTCCTGGGGCGAACGGGCCGAGCGCAGTTCCTGGGCGGGCTCGATATCCAGCTTGTGCAGGATCCGGTTCGCCGCACCGTTTGTCAGTCGGATCGCGAAGGTCATCACGAAAGAGAACAGCAACTGCAGGCCGGAGACGGCGCGGGCGGTTTGCAGCGGCCGGGCCACGGCCAGGTTCTTGGGCACGAGTTCCCCGAAGACCATCGACAGCGATGTGACGACCACTAGGGCCAGGAATGCGATGACTGCTTCGGCCACCCGGTCAGGCACCCCGAGCGCATCCATGGCCGGATGCGGCAGCTTCGCCACTAACGGCTCGGTGAGATATCCGGTTACCAGCGTGGTCATCGAGATGCCCAGCTGCGCTCCGGACAGCTGGAAAGAAAGGGTGTGGTGGGCGCGGCGCACGAAGCGGTCGCGACGGCCACCATCGCGCGCGTTGGCCTCGACGGTGCTGCGCTCGAGGGTGGTCAGCGAGAACTCGGCGGCCGTAAACACCGCGTTGCCCGCGGTGAGCAGCACGATGGCCAGCAGGCTGAGCAGGGTGACGGCGAGGTTCATCGACGCCGCCGCGGTTGCGAGCAATCCGACCGTGCGCGCCGCGGTGACCGCTCAGCCCGGAAGCCAACGGCCTCGCCGGGTGCCTGCGGCACGGAGACCCTTTCCCTCAAGTTGTCCAATGACTACGTGGAGTTCCTATGGTAACGAAGGCTTAACCCGCCCTAGCCCCCGTTACTGTGACGACACGCCCCCAGCCGGTCTGGATCTACCAGCCGAACGGCAGCGGATGGCCTTCAGCGAAGCCCGCTGCGGATTGCACTCCGACCACGGCCCGCTGATGCAACTCGGCCAGCGTCGATGCACCGACATAGGTGCACGTGCTGCGAACCCCGGAAGTGATGTGGTCGATCAGATCCTCGACACCGCCCCGGTTGGGGTCCAGCCCCATCCGCGAGGTCGAGATACCTTCCTCGAACAACGCCTTGCGGACACGCTCGAAGGCGCTGTCGGCTGTGGCGCGGGCAACCACGGCGCGTTTGGATGCCATCCCGTAGCTCTCTTTGTACGGCTGGTCGTCACGGTCACGCATCAGGTCGCCGGGGGATTCGTAGGTGCCGGCGAACCACGATCCGATCATCACGTTGGACGCGCCGGCCGCCAACGCCAAGGCCACGTCCCGCGGATGGCGCACCCCGCCGTCGGCCCACACGTGTGCGCCGAGTTGCCTTGCTGCCGAGGCGCATTCGAGCACAGCGGAGAACTGGGGCCGGCCGACACCGGTCATCATCCGGGTGGTACACATCGCGCCGGGGCCCACACCGACCTTGACGATCGACGCCCCGGCGCTGATCAGATCGCGGGTGCCTTCGGCCGACACCACATTGCCGGCGGCCAGTGGCACACCCAGATCCAGCGACGATATCGACTTGATGGCGTGCAGCGCCTTGACCTGATGCCCATGCGCGGTGTCGACGACAACCAGGTCGACGCCGGCCTGGGTCAATGCCTGCGCTTTGCTGGCCACGTCGCCGTTGATGCCGACCGCTGCGCCGATGCGCAGCCGGCCCGCGGCGTCGGTAGCCGGCGTGTAAATGCCTGCGCGGATCGCCCCGGTGCGGGTCAGCACACCGGCCAGCGTGCCGTCCGGGCCGGTCAGCACCGCGACATCGACGGGGGCCTGCTCGAGAAGATCGAAGACCTCTCGCGGGTCGGTACCCACCGGCGCGTTGACGAAGTCGGTGATCGCGATATCGCGCACTCGCGCGAAACGGTCGACACCGTCGCAGCATGATTCGGTGACCAGCCCGATCGGGCGGCCCTCGAAGGCCACCACCGCGGCGCCATGCGCGCGCTTGTGAATCAGTGCCAGCGCATCCGACACCGAATCGTCGGGCGCCAGTATCACCGGGGTGTCGACAACCAGGTCGCGGCTCTTGACGAAGTCCACCGTGCGCTGCACCACGGTGATCGGAAGGTCTTGCGGCAGCACCACTATCCCGCCGCGGCGGGCCACCGTCTCGGCCATCCGCCGTCCCGCGACCGCGGTCATGTTGGCCACCACCACCGGGATGGTGGTGCCGGAGCCGTCGTGGGTGGACAGGTCCACGTCGAAGCGTGACGCCACGTCCGAACGGTTCGGCACGATGAAGACGTCGTCGTAGGTCAAGTCGTATGCGGGACGGTGCCCGTCGAGAAACCTCATCGGTATCGGTTGTACCCCTTATTTGGCCCTGCTAGGCCGGCACTTCGGTGCGGTCCCCACTCCACAGGGTGTGGAACTTCTTGCTGGGGTCCTCGTCGATGCGCCCGTAGGTGTGCGCGCCGAAGAAGTCCCGCAGGCCCTGGGTAAGCGCGGCGGGCAGCCGCTCGGTGCGCAGCGCGTCGTAGTAGGACAGCGCCGAGGAGAAGCCCGGGATCGGGATGCCCAGCTGGGTGGCGGTCACTACGACGCGACGCCAGCTGTCGATGGCGGCCTCGATCGCGCTGCGGAAATACGGCGCGACGATCAGGGTCGGCAGGTCGGGGTCGTCGTCGAACGCCTCCTTGATGCGGTTGAGGAACTTCGCCCGGATGATGCAGCCACCACGCCAGATCGTCGCCATGTCGCCCAGCGTGATGCCCCAGTTGTATTCGGCGCTGCCGGCCTGGATCTGGTTGAAGCCCTGGGCGTAGGCGATGATCTTCGACGCGTAGAGCGCCTTGCTGACATCGTCGATGAACTGCTTTGCATCGCTTGGCTTTTCGCCTAGATGGCCGGAGGCCAGGCCGGTGGTGGCCTTCCGCTGGGCCACCGAGCCCGACAGTGCGCGGGCGAACACCGCCTCGGCGATACCGGTGACCGGAACTCCGAGGTCCAGGGCCGACTTCACCGTCCAGCGGCCGGTGCCTTTCTGCTCGGCCTCGTCGAGGATGACGTCGACGAGCGGCTTGCCGGTCTTGGCGTCGGTCTGGCGCAAGCACCTCTGCGGTGATCTCGATGAGAAAGCTGTCCAGGTCGCCCTTGTTCCATTCGGCGAAGACGTCGGCGATCTCGGGTGCGGTCTTGCCGAGTCCGTCGCGCAGCAGCTGGTAGGCCTCGCCGATCAACTGCATGTCGGAGTACTCGATGCCGTTGTGCACCATCTTGACGAAGTGCCCGGCGCCGTCGGGACCGATGTGGGTGCAGCACGGCACACCGTCGACGTGCGCGGAGATCTCCTCGAGCAGCGGGCCCAACGATGTGTACGACTCGGCGGGGCCGCCCGGCATGATCGACGGCCCGTTCAGCGCGCCCTCCTCGCCGCCGGAGATGCCGGCGCCGACGAAGTGCAGACCCCGCTCGCGCATCGCCTTCTCGCGGCGGATGGTGTCGGTGTAAAGGGCGTTGCCGCCGTCGATGATGATGTCGCCTTTTTCCATGGCGTCGGCGAGCTGCTCGATCACGGCGTCGGTCGGATCACCGGCCTTGACCATGATGAGCACCCGGCGCGGCTTCTCCAACGCGGCGAGGAATTCTTCGATGGTTTCGCTGCGCACGAACTTGCCTTCGCTGCCGTGTTCTTTCAGCAACCCATCGGTCTTGGCGACCGAGCGGTTGTGCAGCGCCACCGTATAGCCGTGGTGAGCGAAGTTCCGGGCGATATTCGAACCCATCACGGCGAGCCCGGTGACTCCGATTTGCGCGGTGCCGTCAGTAGCGTTCGATTCCGACGAGCTCATGTATTCGCCTCTCAGGGTCGGTGACTTTGTCCAAGCCTTGCACCGAACACTGTGGCACAGCCAGATTCGGTCACCTGCAAAGTATCGCCAAGGCGCCGTAATTGCCGCACCCGTAGGTTAGGCGGCGGTGAACAGCCGTTGCAGTTCAGTAAGCCACGGAATGGCCAGCGCCACGGTCGGCACCACCAGCACCGCCGCCGCGGCAAGGTAGGCGGCCGTCGACAACATCACGCTGTTGCCGTCTCCGGAAAGCCGTCGCACCCGCACCAGCGTGTGGGCACCGCCGGCCGCCAAGGCGCCCACGGGCGTCCGACCCGACGCACAGGCCACTAGGGCACGGGCCAGGGGAGCGCGGCCGGCCACCCGGACGGCGGCGTCGTCGGCCAGCAGTTCGACCAGCAGCTGCACCGCGTCCAAAGCGCTTGCGCTGCGGACAAACCGGGGAAATGCGGCGTGTGCAGCGGTGAACGCCTCCAGGACGAGATCGTGACGGGCGCGCAGATGGGCCCGCTCGTGGCTCAGTATCGCGGCAACTTCGGTCTCGGTGAGAGAGTCCAGCGTCCCCTCGCTGACCACCACTCGGCTGCGCACGCCGGGCAAACAATAGGCCAGTGGCTGTGCCACTTCGAGGACGCGCAGGTCACGCTCGCGGGCGCAAGCCGTCGCGAAGACCGCGTCCGGTGCTACGCCGAGCAGATCGACGAGCATGCGGTGATGGGCGCGGCGCCGGCGCGTCGCGATGGCCACCCGGACCACGGCCATCGCCAGTCGGGCACCGATCAGCAGCGTGAGCGCGAAAACCGCGACATCCAGGGTCCACAGCGGCGAGCCGATTCGGCCGATGCCAGCAATCGGGGTGGCGGTCGGCCGCCCGTCCGGGCCGGGGAGAAACAGCCGGCTGGCGATCGCGATCCCGGCGCTGAACGCGGAGAGCACTGCGGCCACGGCGATGGCCTGCCAGAGCACCATCGCTGCGCGCGGGGCACGTAGCGGCCACTTTGCCCGCGACAGCACGGCAGGTACCGGGCCGACCAGCATCACCGCAAGTACGGTGAAGGCCAGCCCGGACATGGTGCAAGTCTCCCTCAGCCCCTAGACAGAGCGCCACCAGGCGGCGCGCCGCGGTGACCGGACTCCAACTCATCGAGTGCCCGCCGAAGGGCCTCGGCTTCATCGGCGCCGACTCGTTCGACGAAATGCACGAGGGCCGCTTGTCGGCTTCCGGAGTCTGCGGCCTGATCCAGCGCATCGACCATGAGGCCGGCGACCAGTTCGTCGCGGCCGTGCACTGGGAGGTAACGGTGCGCGCGGTCGTCGCGGATTTGGGAGACCAGGTTCTTCTTGGCCAATCGTTGCAGCACGGTCATCACCGTCGTGTACGCCAGGTCGCGTTGCATGGACAGCGCCTCGTGCACCTGCCGCACTGTTTGAGGTTGAGGAGCGGACCAAAGGTGGTCCATTACCGCACGTTCGAGATCCCCAAGACGCGCCAGCTTAGCCATGTTCGTTCATCTCCTGTGCAATGACGTAAGCGTACTCCGGCTTACTACCGACGGTCGTACGCAGTGGTAAGTCCTGCGGCTCGGGCCGCCCGCGCATGTGATGGTCCTCACAGTGTGCACCTCCATTCTATGGTTAGGCTTACCTTACAAATGGAGGTGCCCGTGACGACTCTGATCGACGACCCGCTCATCGCGGCAATGGCCATCGACCGCGTGCTGCCACTACACGAGTCCAGCCGGCGGCTTCGCGAGCTGTATCCGCCGTGCCCGCGGGTCTACGGTGTCGCGGTGCTGGCCGACGTGTCCGTCCGCCGGTGGTGGCCACTGGAGTCGGCGCTGAGCACCGATCGTCTGCAGGTGATGTTCGACGCGGCCGCTGTGGACATGGACCGCCGCAGTGCCGCTCGGCAGTTGGCGGCAACGCTGGTCCACACCGTGATTGGCCGGGTAGTCGCGCTGGTGGTGCTGGAGGCACGAGCGTGGGACACCGGCCTGGAGAACCTGTGGGTGCACGTCGACTCCGATGGCGTCATCGACTGGGCCGGGGTGGTCGATCCGACGGTGCGCGTGCTGCCCAGCGACCCCTACTTAGCAACAGACGATCTTGATTGCCTTCGCGACGGCGTGGTGCAGCTACCGAGCGAGGCAGCGTTGACGACGTGGGTCGCACACCGCTGTCACCGCACCCTGGAACCGTTGTTCGCCAAACTGCACGCGGTCAGCGGCGGCGCGGTTTCGATCGCGACGATGTGGCAGATCCTCGGGTCGATGGTGGTGGCGGCCGCAACACAGGTGCCGCAGCTGGCCGCCGCCGACGAGCTGATCGCGATGCGCCGCGGCCAAGCGGTGCTCGACGCTCTGGTGGGCTTCGGCCTGCCGGTTCGCGGCCCGTCAGCGCCACGCCGGGGGGCCACGGACCTCTTGCGAAATTAGGGCAGCCTTGCCTACGCTGCTTGCATCGAGCGATAGATGACCGCGAAGGCGTCCTGAGGGCTGCAGTGACCCCCGGTCTGTTCGATCGGCGAGCCCCGTGCATCACGCACGGGGCTCGCCTGTATCCGGGGATGCCGCAGGCTATGCAGCCGCTCCGCGCCTCAGTCCTTGATGAAGTGGTACATCCGGTACGAAAGCCTCCCGCGTTGAAGTTCGCGGTACATCAGCGTGCCTGGCGCGCCGGCGAATAGGCGGCCGAAGGACTGCAGGACCGCGGGCACATGGCGACCGACGAGGTCTAGGTACCGCGGCGAGTTTTTTTCCATCCCGCGCAGAACCTCCGCGTTGATATCCCGCTTCGAAACCATCCGCATCGGCAGGGCGGCCAGTGCTGCGTCCCACGCGTCATATTCGAGGAAACCGCGGAAATCGGCGTAGAGGAAATGCCCTCCCGGGCGCAGCACCCGCGTCATTTCGGGGAGAAAACGGTCAAAGTGAGGGTAGGAGTGCGAGGCTTCGACGTTGAGCACCGCGTCGAAGGACTCGCCGGGAAAGGGCAGGCTTTCGGCGTTGCCGTGCACGAAATCCAGCCCCGGTAGGTTGTGCCTTTCTTGGGCAAATTTGACGCCGTCTGGGTTGTAGTCCAGCCCCGTGTAGGAGGCCGGGTGCAACGTTCGCACAAGATACGCAGCTCCGCCGCCGTGGCCGGAGCTGACCTCCAGTACTTGTTTGCCGCTGAGATCGGCCTGGGTCGCCGTGCGGTGGTAGAGCTGAATGCAGTACCGGTTGGGTTCGTCCGAAGGGGCCAGCGGCAGACCCATCGGGGGATCCTCCTCATAGCCCCAGTTGAGAAAGACGACGTCGTCTTTAGTCCACCGGCGGGTGATGAAGGGGTACCAGTACTTGTTCAGGGTGTTTTTGGACCACGAGTAACTGCCGATGGGCTTGATGTACTGCCTGAAAGTGGTGGTCACGGCGGCCAGTATGCCAGCCGCTTTATGCGTTGCCGTGCTCGGCCACGGATGCAGAGCCAGTACCGCTCGACGCCTCGGCGGTGCGCCGGTAAACCACCGCTCGTGCGCCCCGTGCCGGCACGGTCGCCACACCGCGCCAGCGCCGTCGTTCGCCCGGCGCATCGGTTGGCGCGAACCGTAATTCGCGCAGCAGTGTGCGCAGGGCGACGTCCATCTCCATGTTGGCGAACCCCGCGCCGACACAACGGTTGACGCCGCCGCCGAACGGAATCCACGCGGCGGGCTTCGGACCGGCGCCGACGAATCGGTCCGGGTTGAACGACGCCGCGTCCGGGAAGCTCTCTTCTGAGTCATGGGCCAGTCGGATACTGAATATCAAGTTAGTGTCCTCTGGAATGACCCAGTCCCCCAATCGGACTCGCGTCTTTGTGCGCCGCATCGCGGCGTCGAGAACCGGCCGGGTGCGCTGCACCTCCCAGATCGTGGCCTGCCGCAATTCGGATCCGCCGGCGTCGACTTCCTCAGTCAGCCGCGACAGCAGCTGTGGATGGCGAATCAACCGCTCCACTGCCCAGGCCATTGATCCGGCGGTTGTCTCGTGACCGGAGGCCAACAAGGTCAGCAACTCGTCGGCGATGTGCCGATCCGACATCGGCTCACTGTCTTCGTAGCGGGCCTGCACCAGCAACCCAAGCACGTCGCTGCGCTCTTCCAAGGCCGGGTCGGCCCGCGCATCGACGATAAGCGAGTCGACGATAGCGTCGAAACGGCGCCGGTACCGCAGATACCGTCCCCACGGACTCCACGGACCCAGGTCACGCCGCATCTTCGGCGGCGCCAGCAGGCCCAGGCCGATAAGCGTGACGATGGTTGGCACCACGTCGCGAAGCTCGTCCAGCGCGGGTCCCTCGGCGCCGAACGTGGCACGCAGGATCGCGCCGAGAGCGATGCTCGTCATCGACGGCAGCGTTTTGAACTCGCGGTCTTCCGGCCAGGTCGCGATCTCGCGCATCACCTCCTCTTCGATGATGTGCTCGTAGCTTCGCAGCCGCCTGCCGTGAAACAGCGGGACCACCACCTTGCGGCGCGCGAGGAGTTCGTCGCCGGCAAGGCTGAACGTCGACCCTGGGCCGAATGCGTCGCCCAGGGTCCCCGACCCCCATGTCGGGCGTTCGATCAGATCGGTGCTGGTATGGAACAGGTCCTTAGCCAGGGCTGGGTCGCTGATCGCCACCGCATGGCCGGCGCCCGGCAAATTCACGCTGATCACGCTGCCGTACCGTGGGGCCAGAGCGGCAAACATTCCATGGTTTGAAACCAAGAACGCGATGGCCTGGATGGGCTTCGGTATCCGCGGACCCGGCGGTAGCCGCACCGGCTCGGTAGTCGCCGTCGCCATGTCGTCCACTCCCCGTTCCGGTACTGCAAAGGTTTCCATGCCGGCACTTCACAGTATCGGTAGCCGGCGCGTCCCGCGTGCTGTACCCCAAAAACACCCCCGCCCCCGCGGGCCGTGTAGACACAGGGGCGTGTTACCTGATTTTGGCCGAGGGTTCGACAGCGAACTGGGCCTGACGTACCACGAGATCACACCGGACGGGGCGCGGGCACAGCTGGAGATCCGTGACCGGCTGCTGCAGCCGTGGGGCATCGTGCACGGCGGCGTGTACTGCGCGATCATCGAAAGCCTGTCGAGCGTCGCCGGCCAGATGTGGCTGGCCGAGAACGGGGGCGGCACGGTCGTCGGGGTCAACAACAACACCGACTTCCTGCGCTCAATCTCGGCTGGCACCGTGTATGCGGCCTCGACGCCGATTCATCGCGGCCGCAGCACCCAGCTGTGGCTGACGACGATCGCCGACGGCGACGGCCGCCTCGTCGCCCGGGGCCAGGTGCGGCTGCAAAACCTGCAAACGGCCCCGAGCTAACTCGCTTTCGCCGCCTCACCCTCGTGTGCCTCGGCAGCCATTACCGCCAGCTGCTCGAGTCGGGTGCGGGCAAACGCTTGCTGCTCGGTGATGGCCAGCTGGCCGCGCCGGCCACTCAAGAACGTCACCATCCACGACAGCACCGTGGTGATCTTGTTCTTGAATCCGATCAGGTACACCAGGTGGAGCAAAAGCCACGCGAACCAGGCCAGCACACCGCCGAACTCGAGCGGACCGATCTGGGCGACAGCGGAAAACCGCGAGACCGTGGCCATCGAACCCTTGTCGAAGTACTGGAAGGGCTCCCGCTCGGCTGGATTGGCGCCGGCGAGTTCGGCTTTGATCGTGGTCGCCGCATATTTGGCGCCCTGGATCGCACCCTGTGCAACACCGGGCACACCATCGACGGCGGCCATGTCACCGATCACGAAGACGTTCGGGTAGCCGGGCACCGACAGGTCGGGCAACACCTTGACCCGGCCGGCGCGGTCGAGTTCGACGGTCGACTGGCGGGCCAGATCCCGGCCCAGCGGGCTGGCGGACACCCCGGCCGACCACACCTTGCAGGCGGACTCGATGCGCCGCACGCCGTGGGAGTCCTTGACCGTGATGCCGTCGCGGTCGACGTTGGTCACCATCGCTCCGAGCTGGATCTCGACGCCCATCTTCTCCAGCCGCGCGGCCGCCTTCTTGCCGAGTTTCTCACCCATCGACGGCAGCACCGCCGGGGCCGCGTCCAGCAGGATCACCCGGACCTGCTTGGTCGAATCGATGTGTCGGAACGCGCCTTTCAACGTGAACTTGGCGAGTTCGGCGATCTGACCGGCCATCTCGACGCCGGTTGGCCCGGCGCCGACGACGGTGAAAGTGAGCAGCTTGTTCTTCCGCTCCTCATCGTTGGACCGTTCGGCCGCTTCGAATGCGCTCAGGATGCGACCACGCAGCTCCAGCGCATCGTCGATGGACTTCATGCCGGGCGCGAATTCGGCGAATTGGTCGTTGCCGAAGTAGGACTGGCCGGCGCCGGCGGCGATGATCAGGCTGTCAAACGGCGTCTCATAGGTGTGGCCGAGCAACTCCGAGACGATGAACTTGCCGTCCAGGTCGATGTGCGTGACGTCGCCCAGCAGGACCTGGACGTTGTGTTGGTGGCGCAGGATAACGCGGCTTGGGGGAGCGATCGCTCCCTCGGCGACGATGCCGGTCGCGACCTGGTACAGCATCGGCTGAAACAGGTGATGGGTGGTCCGGGCAATCAACTTGATGTCGACGTCGGCCCGCTTGAGCTTTTTGACCGCGTTCAGCCCGCCGAATCCGGATCCGATGACCACGACCCGGTGTCGACGATTGGGCGCAACGTCTTCGGGTTGGGCGTTCATGGTTTGGCTGCTCCTCGGCGGCGACTGCATTCATTACCACGTTAGCCGCCCGGACCTGGTTTACCCGTGTGATCAGCCCCACCCGCGGCGTCGAACGTGACGCGCCTCGCCGGGCTGGTCAGAGACCGACCAGCGGGCGCAGTGCCTCAGCGGCCGCGGTGACCACGCCGGGCGTGTAGAACGGCATGTTGATGATCACGCCGTCGATTCCGGCGTCCAGCACCTTGGCCTGTACCTGCTCCGCGATGTCGTCAGGGCCGCCCATCACCACGCGCTGGCTCCTCTCCGCCGGGATCTGGTCCGGTTTGGCGTTTTCGTCCAGCAGCACGGTCAGTAGGTGCTGGTCTCCAGCGTCGAGCGGTCGCGGCCGGCCTCGTCGCACCGTTTGGCCAGGGCGTCGAGCTTGCCCGGCAGCTGATCGAATCCGGCGATGACGTTGAGGTGGTCGGCGTAGCGCGCGGCAATCGAGAAGGCCTTCTTTTCGCCGCTGCCGCCGAGCAGGATCGGAATGCGGTCGCGATAGCGCGGTTCGGCCAACGCCGACTCGGTGGTGTACCACTTGCCGGAGAACGTCGATCGCTCACCCTTGATCATCGGGTCGAGGATCTGCAGCGCCTCCTCGAGCCGGTTGAATCGTTCGGTGAAGGTGCCGAACTCAAAACCGAGTTGTTGATGCTCGAGTTCGAACCAACCGGCCCCCAGGCCGAGGATCGCGCGGCCCGCGCTGGCGACGTCCACGGTGGTGATGGCCTTTGCCAGCAGGGTCGGGTTGCGATAGGTGTTCCCGGTTACCAACGCGCCCAACTGAACCCGCTCGGTCGCCGTCGCCAGCGCGCCGAGGGCGGTGTAGGCCTCGAGCATCGGCTGGTGTCGGGCGAGCCCAGCATCGGCAGTTGGTAGAAGTGGTCCATCACGAAAACCGAATCGAATCCCGCCGATTCGGCCTCGCGTGCTTGCGCGATAACAGTGGGGAAGAGCTGCTCGACGCCGGTGCCGTAGGAAAAGTTGGGAATTTGCAAGCCAAGTCGGATAGTCACGCGATCTACCCTAATGACCGTCCGCCGGCGGCGGAGGTCGCAAAGTGAATTGTTCGCGCTAGGCGAATTGCGTCAGCGCACCGTGGCTGACGTGCAGAAGCTGTCCGGTGATATGCCGCGCAGCGGGACTCGTCAGGAACAGCGCCAACCGCGTGACCTCGGCGGCAACGGGCGGCGGCGTGCTAGACAGACCTTCGTACCCTGGCTCTGCGCCGCGTCCGGCGGCGACGGCGTTGACCGTGATACCGCGGGTGCCGAAGACCGTCGCCTGGCCCGAAACCCAGTTTGCCAGCGCGGCCTTGACCGCCGCCTCAGCGCTACCTGCGCGCGGGTTCTCCGGCACCACGCTGATGATCGACCCACCGGAGCGCAGGTGATCGCCCACGGTGTCAACCATCAGCACCGCCGACAGCGCGGTGGCGTCCAGCGAGTTACGCCATGCGGCGGCCAGATCCGACAGCGAGTACGCGCGTGGGTCACCAGGGTTCCAGCGCGGCGCCGGGATGTTGACGATGGTGTCCAGGTGATGCGGGAACAACCCACGGGCCTCCGCGAGGCTGGCCGGGTCGGTGGTGTCGCAGACAATCGCGTCGGCTTCGAGTTCCTTGGCGGCCACTTCGAGATCGTCTCGACGTGCCCCGGCCAGCGTGATCGTATGGCCTGCGTCACGGAACCCTTCAGCAACGGCGCGACCCAGTTCGGTATCGCCGCCGGTGACCAGCACCTCCACTGCTATGACCTCCTCGTATTCAGCACTGAATCCAGGTGACGGCCACCTACAGGCACCTGCGGCCTCCGCCTGGAGCAACGGTCATTCGATGCTTCGATGGTGGCACACCGCAACGCCGATCCCTGGGATTTCAGGGCGTGTATGGCGTCAATCTCCGTACATGTTACTGGACGGTAGCTAGAGAAGAAACTCTGGTTCCGGCACGACGCGGTCACCGTTTGGACAACGCTTGGCACCATGACATTCCGGCTGACTGCTGTGCAGGCGCTGGTGTCCGGCTTTATGTGTCTCGTGCTGGCGACGAATCTGTCGTCGTGCGGCCCGAAGTCACCGCCGGCCTCACACTCCGCGTCGCAAGGCCAATCGTCGGCTCGATCGATCATGGTGTTCGCCGCCGCGTCGCTGAAGCCGACGTTCACCCTGCTCGCCGGAAAGTTCCAGACCGACAATCCCGGCACCACTGTGGATTTCGACTTCGCGGGCTCGTCGGAACTGGCGACACAGTTGACCTCCGGTGCCCCCGCTGACATCTTCGCCTCGAGCGACAACGCGCAAATGGACACTGTGGCCAAGGCGGGCTTGACGGAGACCGATCCCCTCAATTTCGCGTCCAACACTTTGGTGATCGTTACAGCGCCAGGCGATCCCAAGCAGATCCACTCCTTCGCCGACCTCGCCAAACCCGGGCTCAAAGTCGTGGTGTGCCGACAGCCGGTGCCCTGCGCAGCGTTGACCCAGCGCATCGAGGACAACACCGGCGTGCACCTCAACCCAATCAGTGAAGAACCGGCCGCGTCCGATGTCCTGACCAAGGTCACCAGCGGCAACGCGGACGCCGGGCTGGTCTACGTCACCGACGCGCGCAAGGCCGGTGACAAAGTGAGCATGGTCAAGTTCGCCGAGTCGGCTGACGCGACCAACGTGTATCCAATCGCCGTCCTCAAACATGCGTCCCAGCCCGCGCTGGCGCAGAGGTTCATCGACCTGGTGACCGGGCCAACGGGCCAAAAGGTTCTGAACCAAGCCGGCTTCGCCGGGCCCTGAAGACGCGCCCGGCAGCGATCGGGATGCCCCTCGGTTGGCCGCGGCCGCGAGGGTTCCCCGACTGGGCGAACTGATCTGCGTTGATGCGTCGGATTGCGTGGTCGCAATCGGCGGCAATTCAATAACATAGTCACCATTACGCCCTTGCCCCGCGGCGGTAACACGGTAGGTTTTTGCTCATGAACGAGGTGGACGCAAACTCGACCCGGCCCAAAAGCCGTTGGACGACGCTGGCGATCGCCGCGATAAGCGGCGCCGGAGCCATCGCGCTCGCATTGCCCGCGGCGACAGCGAGCGCCGACCCGGTACCACCGCCGGGAACCACCACGGCGGCGCCCCCGCCGCCCAACGGCCCAGCAGATGCGGCACCCGGCCCGGCCGGTCCTCCCGCTGCACCTCCGCCCGCCGACCCGGTCGCAGCGCCACCCGGCGCCGGCCCCAACGCACCGGCGCCGCCGGCGACCGACCCGAACGCGCCCCAACCTGGGCGCATCGACAACCCGGTCGGCGGGTTCAGCTACGTCATTCCGGCCGGCTGGGTGGAATCGGACGCCACCCATCTCGACTACGGCTCGGCACTGCTCAGCAAGGAAACCGGGCCGCCGCCCGCCCCCGGCCAGCCGCCACCGGTAGCCAACGACACCCGCGTCGTGCTCGGCAAGTTGGACCAGAAGCTTTACGCCAGTGCTGAACCCGACAGCACCAAGGCTGCGACCCGATTGGCGTCGGATATGGGTGAGTTCTTCATGCCGTATCCCGGTACCCGGATCAACCAGGAGACCACTCCGCTGACCGCAAACGGCGTGTCGGGGGGCGCGTCTTACTACGAGGTCAAATTCAGCGACGCCTCCAAGCCCAACGGCCAGATCTGGGCGGGAGTGATTAGCCCGTCGGGACCGAACGCACCGCAGGGTTCGGCGAACCAGCGCTGGTTCGTGGTGTGGCTGGGCACCGCCAACGATCCGGTGGATAAGGCTGGGGCGACGACGCTGGCCGAGTCGGTCCGCCCGCTGGCACCGCCTCCGCCGGCCGCGGCGCCCGCCCCGGCAGCTCCAGCGCCGCCACCCGCCCCGGGAGCGCCGGCGCCCGCCCCGGCAGCTCCAGCTCCGGCACCCGCCCCGGGAGCGCCGCCGCCGCCACCACCACCACCACCACCACCACCGGCGCCACCCGGACAGCCCGCCGGCGGTAATGGCCCGGCGCCGGCTCCGGGCGCAGTATCGACCTGACAGCGCGGTAGTTCGTCGCACGCTTGGCACAGTTAAGCCGAACGTGCCAGATTGCCTACCCCCGCTCGTTACGCTGACGCGATATACCAAATGACAGTCCAGCAGCGGGCTTGGCCAGCGACAGCAAGGAGTTCCGGATGGATGTCATAGCAGCTAGTCAATTCCTCGCGTTGTCCACGCCGACCGCTGTTAGCTGGTTCGCCTACATCATCATCGGCGGCATTGCTGGCTGGCTCGCGAGCAAGATCGTCAGCGGTAGCGGCTCGGGCATTTTGCTCGACATAGTTGTCGGCGTAATCGGCGGATATATCGGTGGCATGGTTCTCGGTTGGCTCGGCCGCGACGTTGAGCATGGGCGCCGGTGGTTTACGTTTTTCACCGCGTTGCTCGGGGCCATTATTCTGCTATTCGTCGTGCGGCTCGCGCGAAGCGCTTTCAGACGCTAACCCGTTGCGGCCCTGGCTATTAGCGGCATGATGTATAGATGATCCCGGCGACGACCACCACGACGATGAGCGCGTGGCGGGTGCGTCGGCCCGGTCCGATGAACACCGATCCACTGGAATGGCTCAGCACGCCGGTGCCCCGTCCAGAGCCGTCCGAGCTGCTGGTCGCCGTGCGCGCCTGCGGGGTTTGCCGCACCGACCTGCACGTCACCGAGGGCGACCTTCCGGTGCACCGGGAGAGGGTGACGCCCGGACACGAGGTGGTCGGGGAAGTCATCGAGGTCGGCGCCGACGCCGGCGACGAGTTCAGCGTCGGCAACCGGGTCGGGATCGCTTGGCTGCGCCACACCTGCGGAGTCTGCAAGTACTGTCGGCGCGGCGACGAGAACCTGTGCCCGAAGTCCCGCTACACGGGTTGGGACGCCGACGGCGGCTACGCCGAATTCGCAACGGTTCCTTCAGCTTTCGCTCACCATTTGCCGAGCGGCTATAGCGACAGCGAGCTTGCGCCGCTGCTGTGCGCCGGCATCATCGGCTACCGGTCGCTGCTGCGCGCCGGGCTACCGCCGGGCGGCCGGCTGGGGCTGTACGGGTTCGGCGGCAGCGCCCACATCACCGCGCAGGTCGCGCTGGCCCAGGGCGCCGAAGTGCACGTGATGACGCGCGGCGCCGCGGCCCGAGAGCTGGCGCTCGAGCTGGGCGCCGCGTCGGCCCAAGGGGCCGCCGACCCGCCGCCGGTGCGTCTGGACGCCGCGATCCTGTTCGCCCCGGTCGGTGATCTGGTGCTGCCCGCACTGGAGGCGCTCGACCGCGGCGGCACGTTGGCGATCGCCGGAATCCATCTGAGCGACATTCCCGTCCTCAACTACCAACGCCATCTGTTCCAAGAGCGCCAGCTGCGCTCGGTGACGTCGAACACCCGCGCCGACGCGCGGGCCTTCCTCGACTTTGCAGCCGAGCACCACATCAGCGTGACGACGCCGGAATACCCGCTGAGTCAAGCTGATCGGGCGCTGTCCGATCTCAGCGCGGGCCGCATCGCCGGCGCCGCTGTGCTGCTGGTGTAGAAACCGGTCAGCTGGACAGGTGCCAGACCAGCGCAGCGGCCAACGCGCCCAACCCATTTAGCGACCAATGCAGGGCGATCGGCGCGATCAGGCTGCCGCTACGTCGGCGCAGCCAGCTGAACACAAACCCGGCAACCGCGGTCGCGATCACCGCCAACGTCACACCGGCCAGCATGCCCACGACTCCGCCGCCGAACAACCGAGTGAAACCGACGTTGCTGCTTGTCAGTCCCAACGACGTCGCGATATGCCAGAGACCGAACAGCAGCGAACCCGCCACCGCGACACCGCGGAAGCCCCAGGCCCGGTTCAACGCACCGTGCAGCACACCGCGGAAAGCCAGCTCTTCCGGGATCACGGTCTGCAACGGAATGATGAGCATCGAGGCAACCAGTGCGCCCGAGATCGTCGCGTAGTGGTTGTTCATGAACATCGGCCGGGTCAGCGGCAGCAACACGCCAACCGCGATCACCGTCACCACCAACACAACCGCCGCCAGCGCATAGGCAGCACCGGATTTCCAGTGGTCACGGCCCAGGCCGAGTTCGGCCCAGCCCAGACCGTTGAACCGCAACAACACCATCAGTCCGATCGCTGCTGCCGGGACCGTCGCGACGCCCGCCCAGGGGGTGGTGAAGTGGGCGATCAGGTTCGTCAGTGCCAGCACTACCACGACCAGCGCGACGTCGACGTAGCCGCGGAACTGATGCAGCGCCGAGAGCTGCGATACCAGCGGGTGCGGTTCCGCGGCGCTCTCGTGACCGGACATCTCACCAGGTTACTTGCT
This sequence comes from uncultured Actinomycetota bacterium, assembly GCA_963720085.1. Taxonomy (GTDB): domain Bacteria; phylum Actinomycetota; class Actinomycetes; order Mycobacteriales; family Mycobacteriaceae; genus Mycobacterium. Next base: position 505,037 of record CAVRER010000026.1, on the reverse strand, counting down.
CCACTCCCAAGCCCAGCCCGCGATCTGTGGGTCGTCCTCGCCGTGCTCGCGGGTGTAGCGGCGCGCGGCCAGCCGGGCATCGGCCATCCGCTGGCGGAGCACCGCGGCTCGGCCGGCGAGCCCGTCCACCCGGTCGATGACGTCCATCACCAGGTGGAAGCGGTCCAGGTCGTTGAGCATCACCATGTCGAACGGCGTCGTCGTGGTGCCGCGCTCCTTGAATCCGCGCACGTGCAGGTGATGGTGATTGGCGCGACGGTAGGTGAGCCGGTGGATCAGCCACGGATAGCCGTGGTAGGCGAAAATAACCGGCTTGTCGCGGGTGAACAGGGCGTCGAATTCGTTGTCGGGCAAGCCATGCGGGTGGTCGGAGTCCGGCAGCAGGCGCATCAGGTCGACGACGTTGACCACCCGCACAGCGAGGTCGGGCAGTTCGCGACGCAGGATGTCGGCGGCGGCCAGCGTCTCCAACGTCGGGACGTCGCCAGCGCAGGCCAGCACCACGTCGGGTTCGGCTGTCGCGGTGCTGGCCCACTGCCAGATACCCAGACCGCGGGTGCAGTGGTCGATAGCGGACTCCATGTCGAGATAGGCCAACGCGGGCTGCTTCCCGGCGACGATGACGTTGACGTAGTCGCGGCTGCGCAGGCAGTGGTCGGCCACTGACAGCAGTGTGTTGCCGTCCGGCGGCAGGTAGACCCGCACGATCTCGGCGCGTTTGTTGGCGACCAGATCGATGAACCCGGGATCCTGATGCGAGGCACCATTGTGATCCTGGCGCCAAACGTGGGAGCTCAGCAGATAATTCAGCGACGCGATCGGACGCCGCCATGGCAATTCACGGCTGGTCGACAACCATTTCGCGTGCTGATTGAGCATCGAGTCGACGATGTGCACGAACGCCTCGTAGCAGTTGAACAGTCCATGCCGGCCGGTCAGCAGATACCCCTCCAGCCAGCCTTGGCAGAGGTGCTCGGAGAGCACCTCCATCACCCGGCCGGTCGGTGAGAGGTGGTCATCGTCGGGCATCGTTTCCGAAAGCCACACCTTGCCGGTCGATTCGTAGACCGTGTCCAAGCGGTTCGAGGCGGTCTCATCGGGGCCCATCAGCCGGAACCGGTCGCGGTTACGGGCAATCGACATCTCGCAGGAACGTGCCCAGCACCCGGGTGGCCTCGTGGGTCTTCGTCGCCGGCCGCGACACCTCGACCGCGTAGTCGCGAAAGTCGGGCAAGTCCAGGTCATGTAGCAGCAGGCCGCCGTTGGCGTGCGGGTTCGCGCTCATCCGGCGATCGCCGCCGGGCGCCAGTGCCCGCAGCTCCGCGCGCAGCCTGCCGGCCTTATCGAACAGCTCCTCGGGCCGGTAACTGCGCAGCCACTCTTGAAGCTGTGCGCGGTGGGCCGGGTTATCCCGGGTCTCGGCGAGCGGGACCTGATGTGCTCGCCAAGTGCCCTCCACCAGCTTGCCGTCCACCACGTGGGGCCCGGTCCACCCCTTCGGGGTGCGCAGCACGATCATCGGCCACACCGGCCGTTCGGTCTTCCCACCGCTCCGCGCATCCCGCTGGATCGCCGCGATGTCATCGAAGACGTCGTCAAGAGCGGCGGCGAGCTGTTGGTGCACGTCGGCCGGATCGTCTCCGGCGACGGTGATCGGCCGGTAGCCGTAGCCGCGCAGCAACGACTCCAGCTCGGCATGCGGGATGCGGGCCAGCACGGTCGGGTTGGCGATCTTGTAGCCGTTGAGATGGAGGACGGGCAGCACCGCGCCGTCGCTGACCGGGTTGAGGAACTTGTTGGAGTGCCAGCTGGCGGCCAGCGGCCCGGTTTCGGCCTCGCCGTCGCCGACGACACAGGCGACCACCAGGTCTGGATTGTCGAAGGCCGCGCCGTAGGCGTGCACCAGCGCGTAGCCGAGCTCGCCGCCCTCGTGGATGGAGCCCGGCGTCTGGGCGGCTACGTGGCTGGGGATGCCACCGGGAAAGGAGAACTGCCGGAACAGTTTTCGCAGTCCGTCGGTGTCTTCTTCGATGCCGGTGTACACCTCGCTGTAGGTCCCTTCCAGGTAGGCATTGGCGACCAGCCCGGGGCCGCCGTGACCGGGTCCGGTGATGAAGATGACGTTGGCATCGCGGTCGCGGATGACGCGGTTCAGATGTGCGTAGACCAGATTGAGCCCCGGCGTGGTGCCCCAATGTCCCAGCAGCCGCGGTTTGACGTGCTCGGGGGCCAGCGGCTCACGCAGCAGTGGATTGTCCAGCAGATAGATCTGGCCGACCGACAGATAGTTGGCCGCGCGCCAATAGGCGTGGATGCCGGCAAGTTCATCATCGGAAAGCTTCGCGGACGTGACGGTTTGTGAGCTCATCCGCTCGATTGTCCGCAAGCTCGGTGAATAGCGCACCAAGCCGAGGTAGGGCAGAGCTAGCGTGGGAATTGCTCGACAAGGAGCACTTGCAGTTCTCCGACAAGGAAGCCGAGTACGGCGCCGACCGTGATCATGAGCATCTCGTCGTCTTTGAAGACAGGTCGGAGGATGGCTTCGTACTGGTCGGGGTCAGCTCGTTCATCTTCTCGACGGCGAGGTACTGCAGGTCGACGAACCTCATCGCTACGAATATGTTGTCGACGACGCCGGGTGCGGCGGCGTGCACGCGGGACAGCACGGCGTTGCGGCCCGCGGCCGGGAGCGAGTCCCACAGACCGGGGCGTAGCTGCTCGGCGAGGTCGCGGGCCATCGCGTCGATCGTCCGGGTGAGCGGCTCGCGGAGATCTTCCACCGCCTGTTTGGCGTCGATCTTGTCCAGGATCTCTTCAGGCTTCAGCAGCTTGTCGGTGAGCATCTGGATGGTCAGGGCCGCCGTCTTGCCGGCGCGGCGCGGTACCACGCCCTGCCAGCCGATCGGCCCGATACCCACGAACTCGATAGGCCGGTGGAGCATCTGCAGCGCGACCAGCTTCGTGGTGTAGCCGACGAAGGCCGCGATGAACGGCATAGACAGAGATGAACCAGTTGAGCTTGATGTCGGCGATGATCTCGCCCCAGGACTGGCCCCAGGCGACGACCGACGAGGTCCACTCCCGGTCCCGAGAGCTGTTCGTCGCGGCCCACAGCTCAAGACCAAGCCGTCGGAGAGGGCACTAACGATGCGTGCCTCGTCGGGCACGATTTGGTCAAGGATCTTGTGGAACAGCTCTTGGCGGCTCGACGTCGAACTTTGCTCGACCGCGCGGCCGAGCAGGCCGCGCATTTTGGCGTCAAGACTCTCGATGTTGTCGGCGCTCGCTCCAACTTGCGGCTTTGATGTAGGCGCGCACCGTCTGCTCCGCGAGGTCGACGAGGCCGGCGGGATCGAACAGGGACGCCATGGGGCTGAACCGTAGCGAACTGCTCCCGTCCTTTTAGCGGATTGAGCGAGTAGTCGTCGCGACGCCTTCTGCCGAGTTACGAACCGAGACCGGTTGCAGTTTCACCAGGAACCCGTGCCGCCCGCGCGCATCGGGCGGCAAACCCGGGCACTACGCTGGCGTCGTGCCCAAGACGGTCGACAGCGGAGGGCGACCCGCAGCTGCGCGTGCGAAAGCTGTTCAGCGACATGGAGCATCCATTGTTCGATCATCCGCTGCCGGCCGAAACCGGCCCGGCGCCGTTTCGCCACATCCCGCCGGCGCCACAACGGCCCGCACCGCTGCCCGGCCAGGACACCCGCGTGATCTGCCACAAGATCCTCGGGATGAGCAGTGAAGAAACCGAGCGGTTGATCAACGACGGCGTGCTGTTTGCCTCCACCGACACCGCCTAGCATTTCCCACGGCACACATCGCGGAAGGTCTTCGTCAATGCCCGTGAACCCCAGGACGCCGGTGCTGGTCGGCTATGGCCAGCTCAATCACCATGAGGACCCTGACGCCCAACACAACACCGTCGAACCTGTGGACCTGATGGCCGCAGCCGCGCGTCAAGCCGCCGACCCTGGGGTGCTCGAGGCTGTCGACTCCATCCGCGTGGTCAACCTGTTCTCGGCACGCTACCGCGACCCCGGCCTGCTGCTGGGCCAACGCATCGGCGCCGACCGCCCGGCCACCCGCTACAGCGGCGTGGGCGGTAACGTGCCGCAGTCGCTGGTCAACCAGGCTTGTCTGGACATCCAACAGGGACGCGCGGACGTGGTGTTGGTGGCCGGCGCGGAAATGTGGCGCACCAGAATGCAATTGCGCGCCAAGGGCAAGCGGCTCACCTGGACCGATCAGGATGAGTCGGTTCCTGTTGCCGAGACCGCTGATGAGAACGTGCCGATGGCCGGGCCGGCTGAGGACCGCATCGGGCTGGACCGCCCGGCCTACATCTATCCGATGTTCGAGCAGGCGCTGCGAATCAGCGCCGGGGAGTCGATCGAGGATCACCGCAAGCGCGTTGGCGAGCTATGGGCCCGGTTTAATGCCGTGGCGGTGCACAATTCCCATGCTTGGATCCGCAAACCGGTTGCAGCCGAAGAAATTTGGCAGGACGGCCCGGCGAACCGGATGGTCAGCTGGCCGTACACCAAGTTGATGAACTCCAACAACATGGTCGACCAGTCCGCCGCTCTGATCATGACGTCGGTAGCGACCGCGACCCGCCTGCATATCCCAACGGAACGCTGGGTCTACCCGCATGCGGGCACCGACGCGCACGACACCTACGCCATCAGCGAGCGCGCCGAACTGTACCGATCGCCGGCCATCCGAGTCGCCGGTGCCCGCGCGCTGACGCTGGCCGGTGTGGGCATTGACGACGTCGACTACGTCGACCTGTACTCCTGTTTTCCGTCCGCTGTGCAGGTCGCGGCGGCCGAACTCGGACTGCCGGTTGACGATCCGGATCGGCCGCTGACCGTGACCGGAGGGCTGACATTCGCCGGTGGTCCGTGGAACAACTACGTGTCGCACTCGATCGCGACGATGGCCGAGCTGCTGACGGCTAACCCTGGGCGGCGCGGCTTGATCACCGCCAATGGCGGCTACCTGACGAAGCACAGCTTCGGCGTTTATGGCACCGAACCACCGCCAGCCGAATTCCGTTGGGAAGACGTGCAATCCGCAGTCGACCGAGAGCCCACCCGGGATGCGGCGGTGGAATGGGAAGGTGTCGGCACCGTCGAAGCCTGGACGACACCGTTTGACCGGGACGGCCGGCCGGAGAAGGCGTTTCTTGCGGTTCGCACCCCCGACGATCGCCGCACCCTGGCGTTGATGTCCGATCCGGCGTCAGCGGCGGCGACAGTGCATGACGACATCGCGGGCGCCAAAGTTACGATCCGCCCGGACGGCACCGCCACCCTGAAGTAACCATTCCGGGTTAGCTGAAAGTTGCCTGTGAACCGCTTCGCACGCTTATTGTCAATTCGTCGGCTAGACACCGTTGGAGGTGGTCGGGCGTGCGGATCCTGCTCACCGGGGTCACCGGAGTGGTTGGACGTGCCGTCGCCCGGCAGCTACTCGCCGCCGGATACGCGGTCAGCGGTATCGCAGCACACCCGCATGAAAACCTGGATCCCAGCGTCGACTTCGTTTGCGGGCCGCTCGGCGGACCGACGCTGCAGCAGCTGGCCGACGACTCCGATGTGGTCCTTCACCTCGCCCCTATCGAGGCCACTGCGCCCGGCAGCGCCGGAATAAGCGGACTAGTGCGTGTCGCCCATGCGGCGGCCCGTGCAGGTGCCCGGCTGATCTACCTGTCGCAGTCGGCTGGGCAGCCCAGGCTCTACCGACAGGCCGAGTCGCTGGTGTCGACTGGCTGGGCGCCGAGCCTGATCGTCCGGATGGCGCCGCTGATGGGCCGCCAGCTCGACTGGATGATCTGCCGCACGGTGGGCAGCCTGGTGCATAGCAAGGATGCGGCCACACCGCTGCGGCTACTGCATTTCGACGACCTGCTCCGATTCCTGGTACTCGCAGTGACGACCAACCGCACCGGACTGGTCGACCTCGCGCCTGGAGACACCACCGAGGTAGCCACCGCGCGCCGACTGCTCAGATCCGTCGAGCAGCGCCCGCGGCTGTCCCGCCTCCCAACCTGGCCCCAGCTGATCCCGGAACTCGACGTCGCTGTGGTGCGGGACGCTTGGCAATTCGAGTTCGGCTGGCGCGCAAGCGAGGCGGTCGCCGACGCCGCGCGCGGATTGGCCGGCCGCAGACTTGACGCCAGGGGCGCCGTCGACCTGCCCGGTCATCTGCCGATACCGCTTGAGGTCGCGCCGCGCACCGACCCATCCGACGGCACCCAGTTACGGTCCGCGGCGCCGGACGGGCTGGAGGGCGAGTTCGACGACCGGATCGATCCCCGGTTCCCGGTATTCAGCGCGGCCACTCTCGCCGAGACGCTGCCCGGGCCATTGACCCCGATGACGCTCGACGTCCAACTCGCCGGTTTACGCGCCGCCAACCGGCTGATGAGCCAGGTGATGGCAGTGGGCGACGTGGTTGCCGGCGAATGGGGGAGCCGGGCTATCGCGGTTTTCGGTCACCGCCCCTACGTTGGCGTTTCGGCCAGCGTGATCGCCGCAGGCCAGTTACCCGGCTGGGACGTGGGTGAGGTCGTGCAACAGTCGCTGGGCGGCCCACCCGCCGATGCGCTGCTGCCGTTGGGGCGTCCGCCGCTGGCCGGCGGGCTGCTCGGATCGGCCGCTAAGGCCGTTGTCGTCAAACGGGCGATGGCGTTGTTGCGGCATCTACGGGGCGACACCGAGGCCTACGTCGCGGCCGCGACCGCCGAGCATCTCGGCTCGGCGCAACTGATGTCGCTGTCGGACGCGGACCTTCAGGTGCGGACTCGCCTAATACGGGACCGGATCCACCAAGGCTGGGGTCTCACCGGCCGGTGGCTGATCGACACCGGCATCACCGCAGCGACGGTGGAGCGCACCGGCCTACATGCCACCGTCTCGGGGGTGGCCACGCTGGTGGAAAGCGACGTCGTCGAAGCCAAGACGTCCTCGCTGGCGGCGCTGATCCGAAGCGATCCGCAGTTGTGCACGCTGGCTCTTGACGCAGACCTGAACGGCATCAGCGTCCTGTCACGCAGTACCGCCGCCGCCTTCACCGCAGCCGTCGCCCGGATCGGCCACCGCGGTCCGGGTGAAATCGAACTCGCCAACTTGATGTTCGTTGACGATCCGGCGATGCTGCTGGTTGCTGCCGGGCGGGCCGCGACCGCAGTGCCGCGGCCGATACCGCCCGATGCCTCGGCGTCGAAGCTGGCCGAGCGGATGGCGGCCAGCGCTCGCGCTTCTCGGGAACTGGCCTACGACACCACCATGCGGTTCACCCATGAACTGCGAATAACGCTGCGAGAATTGGGATCCCGGTTAGCCGCGGCGGACGTCATCGACGTTCCCGGCGAGGTCTTCTACCTGACCTGCGACGAAGTGGTCACCCTGCCGGCCGATGCCCGGCTGCGGATCAAGCGACGGCGCGCCGAGCGGGAACGGTTGCAGGTCATGCGATTACCCGACGTGATCGGGGTCAGCTGACCACCTCGCCCAACGGCGTCTCCGGATCGACCAATGCGTTGAGACTCACTGCGTTCTTGGACCGGATCAGGTTCTTGATGTCGTCGAGCACATCCCAGACGTTGACGTTCATACCCGCCAGCACCCGATTTTCGCCGTCCAACCAGAAGGCGACGAATTCGAGGCCGTCGACGTCGCCGCGGAACACCACCCGATCGGAGTTCGGCGCGTGACCGGCGTACTCCATGCCCAGGTCATACTGGTCGGTGAAGAAGTACGGCAGCTCTTTGTATTTCGCCTTTTCGCCGAGCATGCCTGCGGCCGCGACCGCGGGCTGGTTCAGCGCATTGGCCCAATGCTCGGTGCGGATCCGCTCGTCGAACAGCGGATGCTCGGCAGCAGCGATGTCGCCCACCGCATAGATGTCGGGGTCGCTGGTGCATAACGACGCGTCGACCAGCACGCCGCCGTCACCCGTCGACAAGCCGGCATCCTCGGCGATTTCGATGTTTGGCTGCGCGCCGACGGCCACCAGCACACGGTCGGCGTTGATCGTCGATCCGTCGCCCAACAGCAGGCCGGTGGCCTTGCCGTCGGCGGTGGTGATCTGCTTGACTTCGGTCTCCAGACGCAAGTCCACACCATGGTCGCGATGCAGCTTGGCGAACACGTTCCCGACCTCTTCACCGACCGCGCCGATCAACGGCGCCTTGGCGGTCTCCACGACCGTGACGTCGATGTTGCGCTGGCGAGCGCTTGCTGCGACCTCCAGACCGATCCATCCTGCCCCGATGACTGCCAGCGACGACCCTTCGAGCAGGGCCGTATTCAGATTCGACGCGTCGTCGTATTTCCGGAGGTAATGGACTCCGGTGGAATCGGAACCTGGAATCGACAACCACCGCGGACGCGATCCAGTGGCCAGCAGCAACTTGTCGTACTGAATGTTGGTGTCATCAGAGAGAGCAACGGTGCGAGCCTTCGGGTCGATCGACAACACCTCCGTGCCTACGCGCAGGTCGATCTTGTTGTCCCGGTACCAGTCTGAGTCGTGCACAGTGAAATCGTTGAGCGACTTCTTGCCGGCAAGAAATTCCTTGGACAGCGGAGGCCGCTCGTAGGGTAAATACTCCTCATCGGCGAGCAGCACGACCTTTCCGTCAAACCCTTTCTCGCGCAGCGCTTCGGCGGCCTTGGCTCCACCGAGGCCGCCCCCGACGAGGATGAATGTTGTCGTGTTAGCCATGATCGCTGCTCCGTTCTATTCAACTGCGCTCAACCTGTTGGCGTACATCGTCATCGAGCGATGCCCGCACCAACGCTGCGGCCAGCCGGGCATTGGCACGCGGGGCGAGCGCACCCAGCTTTGTCGGGTCGGTGGGCAAGCCCAGCGCCTTGGCGGCACGGGCGGCACGTTTGTCGAAATACGGTCGCACCCAAGTCCAAACGTCTTGAACTTCTCGTAAATAGATGTCGGCGCCGGTATCGCCAATACCCTTGAATTGCTTGAGCATTCGCTTCGCGATGTCGATCTTGTTGTCACTGCGCCGAGCGATCTCACGGAGATCGCCGGAGTACTCGTCCAGAACCCGCCGAGCGATCTCGATGAGCCGGGTAGCCGAACTCTCGTCGTAACGCACGTAGTGCGCCCGGCCGAAAGCGTCGATCATTGTGCGCCGATCGGCATCCAGGACCGCCTTGGGCGTCCGCAGGCCGTCGCTGAACAACTGATGCCCGGCACGCATGGCGATCGTCGCGTCGATCGGCTTGCTGGCCAGCATGCACAACACCAGCAGCTGAAACAGCGGCATCGGCCGGTCGCTGATCCGGACGCCCGCCTCGGCCGCATAGGTGGTGCCAGCGACTTTCAGCAGTCGGCGCACCACTTGCTTAGGCTGGTCCATAGCGCTTCGCGTACCCGCCGCGGCACGTCACCAACCGCGCAGTTCACTTGGGCGGCAGGCTGTGCACATGGTTCAGCCCGCGGGTCACCCAGCTTTGAAGCTGGCGTTTGGTTTTCACCCCGTCGGAGTCGACCCGTAGCCAGCCGCGGGCCTCACGGCCCGCCATCACCATCGGCCTGACGTGCGCACGGTCCAGCAGCCTGTCGGTTTCGTCCGGCGGAACCCGCACCAGCAACCCGCCCTGGCCGCTGGCGGCGACGGCCATATGCCCGTTGACCAGGAAGGCGAGGCCACCGAACATCCGTTTCTCGTCGACACCACGCTCCGGCGCCAGCAGCTCTCTGATTCGCTCAACCAACTCCGTGTCGTAGGCCACGACTGAACGGTAGCGCCAAGCACCGACCTGCGGCCTCAGTCCAGATCCACCCGGATGGTCAGCAAATCGCTGCCCATCAGCCGCACCAGAGCGCTGTTGAATCCGGGCAGGCTGCGCAGCCGCTCCTGAGCGTCGTCATCGGGAAGCAGGTGGGCGGTTCCGCTGCGCCACTGGCCGTGGATGCGCAGCCGCACCGTGGGATCGGCCTTGATGTTGAGCACGTAATGCGAATGCTCGCCATGCTCGGAGACCATCCAGAACTGGTTGCCGATCACGCGGCCGCCGATCGCGGTGCGGCGCGGCTGGCCCGACTTTCGCCCGGTGGTCTCCAGCATGGTCATCGGTGAACGTCGACCAACTGGATTGACCACCAGGCGTTGGGCGGTGTGAACGATGCGGCGCTTGAGCCGTTGCAGGTCGGTCATCACCGCAGGCTAGCCGACGTCACGCCGCGGCGGTCACCTGCTCCCGGACGGGTTCCAGTGCCTGGGCGACGATGTCGGCGACGTCGGTCATCGGCCTGACGTCCAACGCCTCGAGCACCTCGGCGGGCACATCGTCCAGATCCGGCTCGTTGCGCTGTGGGATGAACACCGTCGACAACCCGGCCCGTTGCGCGGCCAGCAGCTTCTGCTTGACGCCGCCGATCGGCAGCACCCGGCCGTTCAGCGTGACCTCGCCGGTCATCCCGACGTCGGCGCGGACCTGTCGTCCGGTGGCCATCGACACCAGCGCGGTCACCATCGTGACGCCGGCGGACGGACCGTCTTTCGGGACGGCGCCAGCGGGCACGTGCACGTGGATCCGCCGGTCCAGGGTCGACGGGTCGACGCCCAATTCCGCGGCGTGCGAACGGACGTAGGACAGCGCGATCTGCGCGGACTCCTTCATCACGTCGCCGAGTTGACCGGTCAGCTGCAGGCCGGGTTCACCGTCGTTGGCGCCGGCCTCGATGTACAGCACATCGCCGCCCAGCCCGGTGACGGCCAGGCCGGTCGCCACGCCCGGGACCGCCGTGCGTTCGGCCGACTCGGGGGTGAATCGCGGCCGGCCAAGGTAGCCCACCAGATCCGGCTCGTCGATAGTCTTCGGACCTGGGTACTCAGCCAGCTTCGTCGTCACCTTGCGCAGCGCCTTGGCCAGCAGCCGCTCGAACTGCCGCACGCCCGGTTCACGGGTGTAGTCGGCGGCGATCTTGCGCAGCGCGGCGTCGGTCACGGTGACCTCGTCGTCGCTCAACGCGGCCCGCTCCCGCTGCCGGGGCAGCAGGTAGTCACGGGCGATGGCGACCTTGTCGTCTTCGGTGTACCCGTCGATCTGCACCAACTCCATGCGGTCCAACAGCGCCGAGGGGATGTTCTCGATGACGTTGGCCGTCGCCAGGAACATCACGTCGGACAGGTCCAGATCCAGATCCAAGTAGTGGTCCCGGAACGTATGGTTCTGCGCCGGGTCAAGCACCTCCAGCAGCGCCGCGCTGGGGTCGCCACGGTAGTCCGAGCCGACCTTGTCGATCTCGTCGAGCAACACGACCGGGTTCATCGAGCCGGCTTCGTCAATGGCCCGCACAATGCGGCCGGGCAGGGCGCCGACGTAAGTGCGCCGGTGCCCACGGATCTCGGCCTCATCGCGCACGCCGCCCAGCGCGACGCGAACGAACTTGCGGCCCAGCGCGCGGGCGACGCTTTCACCCAGCGAGGTCTTGCCGACCCCGGGCGGACCGGCCAGCACCATCACAGCGCCAGAGCCGCGGCCGCCGACGACCTGCAATCCGCGCCGGGTCCGACGAGCCCGCACCGCCAAGTACTCGACGATGCGGTCCTTGACGTCCTCCAGCCCGTGGTGATCGGCGTCCAGGATTTCCCGCGCCGCGGTCAGATCCGTCGAATCCTCCGTCGTGGTGTTCCACGGCAGGTCGAGCACGGTGTCCAGCCAAGTGCGGATCCAGCCGCCTTCAGGGCTTTGCTCGCTGGAACGTTCCAGCTTGCCGACCTCGCGCAGCGCCGCCTCGCGAACCTTCTCAGGCAGATCGGCGGCCTCCACCCGTGCGCGGTAATCGTCGGAGCCTTCCGGTTCGCCCTCACCGAGTTCCTTGCGGATCGCGGCCAATTGCTGGCGCAGCAGAAACTCCTTCTGCTGCTTCTCCATGCCCTCGCGAACGTCTTCAGCGATCTTGTCGTTGACCTCGACCTCAGCCAAGTGCTCGCCGGTCCAATCGATCAACACCCGCAGCCGCTCGGCGACATTCTCGGTTTCCAGCAGCTCGCGCTTCTGCACATCGGTCAGATACGACGCATAACCCGCCATGTCGGCCAGCGCCGACGGGTCGGTCAGCCGGTTGACGACGTCGACCAGCTCCCAGGCCTCGCGGCGTTGCAGCATCGCCAGCAGCAGCTTCTTGTATTCCGCGGCCTGCGCCCGAGTTTCGTCGCTGGGCTCGGGCTCGGTGACCTCGGTCACCTCGACCCATAGCGCCGCGCCCGGTCCGCTTGCTCCGACGCCGATGTGGGCCCGCCGCTCGCCACGCACGACGGCGGCAGTGCCGCCACCGGCGATGCGGCCGACCTGCAAGATTGTCGCCAGTACGCCGTAGGACGGGTAGCGGTCGTCGAGCCGCGGGGCGATCAGCAGCTTGCCCGATTCGCTGGCGCGAGCAGCGTCAACGGCCGCTCGAGCAGCGTCGTCCAGGGCGATCGGCACGACCATTCCGGGCAACACGATCGGGTCAGAGACAAACAACACCGGCACCGATTTGGCTTCAGCCATCAATCCTCCAAAGTTAAGCTTGATGCGCTCAACCTGTATCGGATCCAGTTTGTTCCCGACGGGAACTGGCTACTAACCGGAGGAGGCGCGCTGGCGGGCCCGGAAGGCCTGGACTTTCGCGCGGTTGCCGCAGGTGCCCATCCCGCACCAATGCCGGTTCTTGGCTCGCGACGCATCCAGGTAGAGGCGGGTGCAGTCCGGGTGCGCACAACGCTTGACGTTCTCGATGTCGGCTCCGGCCAGCAGATCGAGCAGATCCGCGGCCAGGCTGGCCAGCAGTCGCGATGCGGTGCCTTCGCGGCGGGTAGCGCCGGTTCGCAGTAATCGCGGCGTCAGCTGAGGTTGGGAGGCCCGCTCGTTGAGCAGTTCGACGTCGGCGGGCTGAGGCCGGCGGCCCTCGAGCCGGGCGGTGACGGTCCGGTAGATGGCTTCGCGCAGCTCGATCGCGACCGCCAGGTCATCGGCGGTGACAGCGACGGCGGCATCCAACAGCCCGGCCTGAACTGCCCAGTCCGACAGCAGTTCCCGCTCAGTCAACAACTCCTCGCGTGAGCTGTGCCGGTACTTCATGGTGCCGATGAAGTCGAGGCATCGGCGGCCACTCAGATAGACGAACATCACAAGTAACCATCTTGACAGGTTTCATCGGCGAGCGCAAGGTGTAACTATATAGACCGGTTACAGCCAGACAGCCGAATGAACGGGAAGAGCACCTCAGCCGTCTAAGCGAGTAACCAGCCGATCTATTTGGCAGTGGAAGGCGAAAGGAGCCAACCGAAATGGACCTCTACCGCATCACCCATCCGCTCAGGTTGGCCAAAGGATCGCACCAGCCGGGTTCCGGCAAGGGCTGCGCGATGAACGTGATTTCTTACATCAACGGCGATGCGCAGGTCACCGACTTTCCGACCTGCTCGGCCCGGCCGCTGAGCCTGCTCGTCCAGTCCAGCAACGACTTGCTGGCGGGACCGGACGGCTACCTGTTACCCGAACACAGTGTCGTCGTCCTGGATCTTGCCTGGCAGACCGTGGGAACCGCCGATGTTCCCGAGACCGTCGTGCACGCGTGGGTCGCCGAATTGCTGACCAATCCAATCTGGGGTTTGCTTCAGTACGCCAAGATCACCGCGCACAAAGCGATCCTTGACATTGCCGAGCTGCACCGAGTCGCCGCGTCGGGCGACATGCCAGCCATCGCCGACTGGGACGCTGCTGGCCGCGCCGCCCGCGCGGTGGCCGCGACCCTCGGCGGCCGCGGAATGCGTGCTGTCCAAGCCGCGTACGAGTCGACCACGTTCGTGGACAACGACTTTCTGACGGCGCTGGACAAAGTCGTCGTGCATGCCCAGAACGCGCACGCCGTAGCGTCCGGGGACACCACCACGGCGACCCGCATAACCGAATTCACCGGCCACGCGATCTCCTCGTGGCGTCAGCTGGCCGGACTGGGCGAGGACAAGGTCCGCGGCATCAGCCCGGCAACGCTCGAAGCCCAATTGCCGGCTTACGCCTAGAAGGGCGGCGGTTCGTCGTTGGCGAACTTTCCCCGGCCTGTCGAAGTGAGTGAATAGCATGGCGCTGTGAACGATGATGCTTTCCCAGATGTGCGGTGGGGTCATGAACCACCCTCGGCGCTCAAGAGACCGATAATCGCCCTTATTAGCACGAAGTTCGGTGCTTGGTGTATCCGCAAACTCGCCCCGGTGGACCGCCAACTTCTTCGCCGAAGCAACGGTCGCCTCACGATTTTCGGCCCAGTCGGAGTTCCGCTGCTATTGCTGACCACCACCGGCGCAAAGTCGGGTGAGCGACGGGAGGTACCACTGACTTACATGCGAGAAGGCGATCGCCTGTTCCTGGTCGGAAGCAACTACGGACTGGCCACTCACCCCGCGTGGTCGTGGAACCTGCTGGCCGACCCGAAGGCCTGGGTAACGATGGGAGGAAAGGAAATAGCGGTGGTCGCAACCCAGTTGACGGGCGCCGAGCACGACCGCATCTTCAGAAAGTTCGCCGACTACGGAGCTAACTACGATGCCTACCGAGGCCGAACGGACCGGGAACTACGAGTGTTCGAATTGACCAGGCGATAACGCCTTCGAGCTTCGGATGAGGTCCGGCAGTAGCGGGCAGTCCTGACCAGGACTACGCCAAGAACACTTCAGTGACAACACTGTCAGCGTTATTGGCATGCTTGCGTCATCTTCCTGCTGCCCCAGGCCTGGGGTGAGAACATTTGCTGATGGATCGAGATGACGCCGAAAAGCGAGTTGCCGATCTAAAACGTCCGCACGGTAAGCAGCGCGCTTCAGATCTGCGACCGGCACAGCCACCGCAACCGCAGCCGACGAATGCTGCGCCGGAAACAGAAAGCGGTAGCCGCAAGCCCGCACGGGCCTGGTGGCTTGAGACGGGAGTGGTGGGAATGTTGTTGGTGGCGTTAGGGGTATCCATGCTGGCCTACGCTGCGTACTACTCCTATGGATATTGGGTCGGCACACCGACGACGGCGACAGTCGATCACTGTGAACGGGGCGGGTTATTGCCGTGGTGGTCCCAAGGCGACCCAAGCGTGTATTGCAACGGAACGTGGAGCGTCGGAGTGGTGCGGCTCGCACTGTACCCGGTGGCCACGGCAAGCCGCCTCTAGCGGTACGCCGCGAAATCCGTTGCGCCCCTTATGTATCAGTGCGCTGCATCGTCGGCGACTGCGCGAGTCTCAGCCAGCGTCGCCCATAGCCGTCGCGTCGAGATCGGTTGTCTGCCTGAGCGTCTGGAGGCGGTGCTTGGCGTTGATCGACGCGTGCCACGCCGCCACTGCGACGCCGAGGAAGATGGCGAAACTAACCCAGGTGCCAAGGTCCCAAGCCGGTGTTTGCCTCCACAAACTCACTTCCGACCGAAAGATCCATGTGACAAGCCCTAAGATGCCCGTGCACAGCCAAAAGAGCCAGATCCACCTCCAGAACCGGTCCAATCGCAGCCTGCGCTCGGTGATGCGGATCGCCGCGTCGCGGACGGGCGCATCGACGGGGACCGCGCCATCAAAGCTCGCATCGACCGCGGCCGACCGCTGCGCAGGGTCGAGGCCGGCGAGGGCATAGGTATAGGCCCGATGTGAGTTGCCGGTGAACGCGGCTACCAGAAGAGCGAGGAACGCGAACCCCACGAACTGCTGGGCAAACGCGAGCCAGCCCGGCCACTGTGCCTCACCAGCCAGCCATTCGGCGCACCAAACCGCGCTGCCGAGAATGGCGACTATGCCCGCTACCGCTAACCCGCGCACCCACCAGGACTGCAGCAGAATCCGAGTCCACATGCGAACCACCTCGTTCCGGCAGCTCCCGCCGTGCCCGGGCTGGCAGCGGCGTCGCTGGTCAGCCTAACAACATTGCGCGATGCTGGGCCGCGATCTGCTTTGCGCGTGCTTCAGGAGGCCCCGGTGCCAGCAACCCGCTGGGGTGTGTCTTACAAGAATTCCCGTGCCGTCGGGCAGCTGTTGGTCACGCCAGCCCCAGAAGGTTTTGACCAGGTGATGTCACCGATTACTGAAATACACTCTAAGGTCAGACTGAAAGCCGAGGACGACGGATCGAGCCGTTGGTTGGCCGTCCCCGGACAAGCGGACTAGCGGACGCAACGCCGCCGCACACGCCGATGAGTACTTCACCATGGCGGATTCGGCCGAGGAGATCGCTCGCCTGCTACAAAGGGGCTCTGAAGTGAAACGAAGAACACTCGTACGCGTTCGATAAAG
This sequence comes from uncultured Actinomycetota bacterium, assembly GCA_963720085.1. Taxonomy (GTDB): domain Bacteria; phylum Actinomycetota; class Actinomycetes; order Mycobacteriales; family Mycobacteriaceae; genus Mycobacterium. The sequence continues at coordinate 488,744 of CAVRER010000026.1, read as the reverse complement.
ATTCGTATAGGTTTGGCCCTTCAGGCGTAAGGATGCCGTTTAGCTTGGGGTCGGCGTCTCAAATTCCGCGTATGCCTGACTGCATGCGCAACACCCAATATCAAACCGTTGAACCAGGAGCGCGGTGGTTTTCGCGGCTGCTCGACGGTGACCGCCCGTGGGGATCTTATGACGTCAAAATCAGCCAGTACGGTGTTCGGCGCTACCGGTTGATCATCTACCCGCCTGGCACCACCGCCGCTGATCGGCGGCTGGCGCGGCTGCGGCGGGGGTGGCCGTTGGGCGGCGCCGTGCTCGTCCTATTCGCAATCATGATCGGCGACGCGGTGTCCTCGCCCTATACCGTCCCGGCGGTAGCCATCACAGCCTACGTGAGCATCCGCGTATTGCTCTTCCTGCTGGCCGGACCCAAGCGCGTGCACGTCAAGTCCATGTCACTCGTCCTCATGCCTGCAATCACCGATGAGAACGAGCAACGCCGACACACCGAATGGAAAATCCTGACCCACATGCTGGCCCGGGCCGACTACATGTTGTCGACCTATGCCATCTCACCGGTCGAATACGAAGCTATTTGGTGGCAGGCATACGACCGTCTCGAGACACCACCCACGTCTAAACGCACTATCGCAGCGGTCGGTGTACATCTCCGCGGGTCTCGTGCTCGGCGAAATACAACCTTGTCCGACCGCTAGGCTCAGCTAGCGTTTCCCAGCGTCTGCTTTTTGTTTCTTCGCGTAACAAGCATGATGATCCATATCACAAAGGACGCGAAGAACACCCACTGGAATATTTCGGCGTTGAACGTCAGCGCCAGCAGGAGGACTGCCGCCGTGGCACCCCACCAGAAGAACTCGCGCAGGAATCCGTCGGCCCAATTTGGTTTCGCGTCGGCTGGTGGCACGCGCGGCCGGACTGACGGGATCAGCCGCGGGACGGCCGAGCAATAAGCGCGGTAACTTTCGCCCTGCATCTCGCGCAGCTCTGCCTCCTCGCGCAGAATCAGTCGCATCACAAACACGAACATTCCAAAAAGTGCCACGAAAAATCCCGTTCGCGAAGCCGTCAATCCCAGTCCGAAAGCTATTAGTATGTTGCCAAAATAGAGCGGATTGCGCACATAGCGAAATGGTCCATCCGCTATCAGTTTGTCCGAATGAAGCCGCTGGGCGAACACTACCGCCGAAGTCAGATACGATGTTCCCCACGTTCGTATAGCCGCCCCGAGCAACGTAAACGCCGCGGCCGCCAGAAACACCCCTCGCACCCACGTGTCCTCTGCGGCTCCGCCGATCCAACTGTGCAGCCAGCGGCCCACCACCACCCCTGCCGGAATCGTGTCGAACGAATAGCAAGCGTACGCGGCCGCGTAAATCAGCCATCCCGAAAAAAATCGCAGCCTGAATTCCGTTTTCGTCGCCCCATACCAGGGTGCGTCCATCGTGCCCTCCACTGGCTGCTGAAGTTAATAGGTGGTCTGACGGGTAGCACAGTATCGGCGTCCACGCAGGGTTGTGAGCATTTGCACCACATCTGGCTGGCACTGCGAAAACGACTCATTAGAAATGCCGCGCATCCGCTCCTGAAGAGAGCCGATTCGTTGAAGATGCCCTCGACGTTCTGGCGCCGGCACAGGCATTTCAGGTTCGACGCGTGGGTGAGCCCGCCCACGACAAAAAACTCAAGCCGGCGGCGTGACCGGCACCAGCCGTCGCAGCTGCGTCACATGCTTGGGCGAGAGCTCCTCAAGGCAGGTGACACCGAGCAGCCGCATGGTGCGGGTCAGCTGTCCGGACAAAATCTCGATGGCGCGACGAACGCCCGCTTCGCCGCCGGCCATCAGCCCATACAGGTAGGCCCGGCCGATAAGCGTGCAGCGTGCGCCGAGGGCGGTTGCGGCGACGACGTCGGCGCCGGACATGATGCCGGTGTCCAGCAGGATCTCGGTGTCCTTGCCGAGCTCACGCGCCACAGCGGGCAACAGATGAAACGGCACCGGAGCCCGATCAAGTTGGCGGCCACCATGATTGGACAACACCATGCCATCGACGCCGCGATCGACCACGGCGCGGGCGTCGTCAAGGGTCTGGATACCCTTGACGACGAGTTTGCCCGGCCACTGCGCCTTGATCCACGCCAAGTCATCGAAGGTCAGGCTGGGGTCGAACATGCTGTCCAGATACTGGCCCACCGTGCCCGACCACCGATCCAGCGACGCGAAGGCCAGCGGCTCGGTGGTCAACAGGTCGAACCACCAGCGCGGGCGCGGCACGGCGTTAAGGACGGTGCGCATCGTCAACGCCGGCGGAATGGACATCCCATTGCGCACGTCACGCAGCCGCGCACCGGCGACCGGGACGTCAACGGTGGCCAGCAAGGTGTCAAAGCCGGCGTCGGCGGCCCGTCGTACCAATGCCATCGAACGGTCCCGATCGCGCCACATATACAACTGAAACCACCTGCGGCCCTGCGGAGCAGCAGCCGCCACCTCTTCTATTGACGCGGTGCCGAGAGTAGACAGGGAGAACGGGATCCCAGCTGCCGCGGCCACCCGGGCACCGGCGATCTCGCCCTCGGTGTGCATCAGCCGGGTAAAGCCGGTCGGTGCGATTGCGAATGGTAGCGCGACCGGTTGGCCCAGCACCTCCCAGCCGGTCGCCACATTACTGACGTCGCGCAGGATCGTGGGGTGAAACTCGATGTCGCGAAAGGCTTGTCGCGCGCGTTCCAGCGAGATCTCATCCTCGGCGGCGCCGTCCGCGTAATCGAAAGCCGCCCGCGGTGTCCGCCGCTTGGCGATGCGCCGCAGATCGGGGATGGTCTGCGCGTCGTCGAGCCGGCGTTGGGAGCGATCGAACCGGGGCTTGCGGAGCCGGATCAGCGGCGCGAGGTCGCGCGCCTTCGGCATCCGCCGTTTGACCACTGTGCCACGGTAGGTCATATGAAATCCGCAAGCGACCCCTTTGATCTGCAGCGCTTCGTTGACGCGCAGGAACGGGTTTACCCAGAAGTGCTCGACGAATTGCGCGTCGGCCGCAAGCGCAGCCATTGGATCTGGTTTATCTTCCCGCAGGTCGCCGGGCTGGGCAGCAGTCCGGCGGCGGCCAGGTACGCGATCTCCTCGCTCGACGAAGCCCGAGCGTATCTGCGGCACGAGCCGCTCGGACCGCGGCTGCACGAATGCGCGCAGCTGGTCAACGCCCTGCAAGGCCGCTCGATCGGCGAGATCTTCGGGTCTCCCGACGACTTGAAGGTGCGCTCATCGATGACGTTGTTTGCCCACGCGACCGCAGACAATCAGGACTTTGTAGAGCTGCTCGATCGGTACTACGACGGCGAGGAAGATCCGCTCACGCTCGAGCGGCTGACCTAGACGGGCCGCAGGATTCGCCAGCCATGTGGCTCAATCGACACCACGTCGACGACTTCCTCCGGCGGCGCACCACTCCCGGCGATGACTTGCGCCTGCCCCACGCCCAACTCGCCCAACCCGACCTGCAGCGGGGCGTCGTCGGTGTTGAGCGCCACGATCAGCGCGTCGTCGCCGTGTCGCGACTGGTACACGTAATGGCGGTTATCCAGTCGCAAAGCCGAAGTCGACGCGGCATGCAGCCAGGAGTGGCGTCGACGCAGGCCGACCAGGTATTGATGCAGCCCCCACACCGCGACCCCGTGTGCATCCAGTTGCGCTGGGGGAGAGCCGAATTCGGGACGTACCGCGTCGTCACCGCCGAATCGCTCCTCCTTGATCCCGTGGTAGCCGAGTTCGTCGCCAGCGTAGATGCTGGGAATGCCACCCACGGTCATCAGGATCACCAGGGCATGGGCGAGGTGTTCAGGACGCTGAAGTTGGCTGGCGATGCGAGTGACGTCGTGATTGCCGATGAAGGTCAGTGGCGGAAAGCTTTCCACGAAACCGTTGTGGCGCTGCATTGCCCAGTCCAGCTCGTAGAAGTTTCCGTCGTTGAGACTGCTCCAGATTGCTTTCCACAGTTCGTACTGGGTGCCGGAGTCGAACCCGGCTTCGCGAACCACCGCGGCGTAGTCACCGTGGATCAGCTCTCCGACGAACCAGGCATCGGGCTGGCGCTGACGAACTCTCGGCAAGACTGTAGCCCAAAATTTGGGCGGCACAGCGTAAGCGGCGTCCAGACGCCAGCCGTCAGCACCCCGTCGCAACCAGTGCGCCATGACGTCGGCGGTGTAGTCGGCGACCTCTGGGTTGTCGTGGTTCAGCGTGAGCAGACCGCCATGCCCTTCGAAAGTGTGAAAGTGACCGGGGCGCCCGCGAAACCAGCGCGCTGCCGCATCGTCGTGCGTCGCTTCGCGATAGCGAGGGAAGTCGACACCCACGTGGTTGAACACACCGTCGAGCAGCACACGCAAGCCCCGCCGACGTGCCTCGGTGACGAGGTAGTCGAAGTCGTCGTCGCGGCCGAGCCGAGGATCAATCCGGTAGTGGTCGGTGGTGTCGTAACCGTGTGTGCGCGAGGCGAAAATCGGCCCCAGTGCAACCCCCGACGCACCGAGCTGGATGGCGTGGTCGAACCAACCGGCGATCCGTCGCAGCCGGTGTTCACTCGGATCCGGAGGCGCCGTCGCCGGGAAAGCACCCACGAACCCGAGGGGGTAGACATGCCACCAGATCACATGCCGAACCCAGGGCGGCAGCGTCACCGCCTGTACCTGGCCTCGTAAAGGGATTTCATCTCCGCCTCGAGTGCGGGCGCCGGGCCATCAGCCACCGCTCTGGGCGCCACCGTGTTGACCGGCACCATGGCCACCGGCGGTGTGGGCACCTGCCACTCGGTCAGCCACTGGGTCAGCTGTGCGCACGACGTGGCGTAGACGATGCGCCCGAGACCAGCCCAAGCGTGCGCGGCCGCGCACATCGGACACTGCTCACACGACGTATACACGGTGGCCCGAATGCGATGAACCGGAGCCAAATTCGCTACCGCCCATCGGACGATCCCCAGCTCCGCATGCAACGTCTGGTCGTCGTCCGTAACGCGATTATGGTCCTCGTAGAGGGTCCGGCCCTTGGCGTCGACCAGGATCGCGCCAAAGGGGCCGTGCCCATTGTCGAGTGCGGTTTGGGCAAGTTCGACGCAGCGACGCAGGCGTTGCAGATCGACCTCGCTCAAGACCACAGACCCGAAGTCTACGGGCGGTGTCTAGCCGGCCGCGGCCAGTGTTTGAGCCGTGGTGATCGCCTGCGCGACGCCGGACACGATGGCGGCCACCTTCAACGCCTCGAGGATGGCTTCTCTCTCGACGCCGGCCTCGCGCAGGGCGTGCTCGTGGGCCACCATGCAATGCGAACACCCGTTGATCGACGACACCGCAAACGACCACAGCTCGAAGTTCGCTTTGTCCACGCCCGGGTTGCCGATGATGTTCATCCGCAATCCGGGACGCAGGTCGTCGTACTTGCCGTCCAGGAAGCCGCGGCCACGGTAGAACACGTTGTTCATGCCCATGATCGACGCGGCGCCCAGCGCGGCCTGATAGGCCTCGGACGACAGGTAGTCGGCCGCCTCGGCGCCAATCTCAGCCAGCACCTGGGTATTCCGCGTCGCCGCGGCACTGGCTAGCAAGGTGCCCCACAGCTGCTCGGAGTTCAGCACGGTGCTGCGGCTGATCGAGCCGAGGTTGAGCTTGAGGTCCTTGGCGTATTCGGGCAGCGCGTCCTTCAGATTTTCGACACTCATCAGATCCTCCGATCAAACCCTATTAAGCAGAAGCCTTGAGCAGTTCGCCGGCGTCGATGGTGGGGTCACCCTTGCGCCAGTTGCAGGCGCACAACTCGTCGGACTGCAGCGCATCGAGCACCCGCAGCACCTCATCGACGTTGCGGCCCACCGAGCCGGCCGTCACCGAGACGAACTGGATCTCGTTGTTGGGGTCGACGATGAACGTGACCCGGTCGGCGACGCCCTCGTCGTTGAGCGCACCGGTGGCTTCGACCAGTTCGCGCTTGATGTCCGAAAGCATCGGGAACGGCAGCTTCTTGAGGTCCTCATGCTGGGCACGCCACTGGAAGTGGACGAACTCGCTGTCCACCGAGACGCCGAGAACCTGGGTTTCGCGATCCTCGAACTCGTCGTTGAGTTTGCCGAACGCGGCGATTTCCGTCGGGCACACGAAGGTGAAGTCCTTCGGCCAGAAGAACACCACCCGCCACTTGCCCTCGTGGTCGTCGCTGGAGACGGTCGTGAAGTAGTCGCCGGGCGCCTCGGCGTCCACCTTGGACAGGTCGCCACCGATCAGCGCGGTCAGCCGGTAGGCGGGGAACTGGTCACCGATTGTCAGCAGTGCCATGTCACTCCTTTTCGGGAAGATTGGATCTAGTCAAGTTTTCCAACGCCCATACTGCCGTAACTCAACTTAGAATTAAAGGTGATATTTCCCACTACACTGATAGGCATGACCGAAAAGAGTTATCAGCCGACGATTGCGGGCCTCCGGGCGTTCGTCGCGGTCGCGGAAAAGCAGCATTTCGGCACCGCCGCAACAACTCTCGGCGTCAGCCAGTCGACGCTTTCGCAGGCACTGTCGGCACTGGAGACCGGTCTGGGAGTGCACCTGGTTGAGCGGTCGACCCGTCGAGTTTTCTTGACTGCGGAAGGCACGCAGCTGCTGCCGCACGCGCAAGCGGTGATCGAGTCGGTGACCGCGTTCGCCGCCGCGGCCGCGGGCGCCTCGGATCCGCTGCAGGGCAGCATCCGGCTGGGGCTGATCCCGACGGTGGCGCCGTATGTGCTCCCGACCGTGCTGGCGGGGCTGGCCGAGCGGCTGCCCGCGCTGACCTTGCGGGTGATCGAAGACCAGACCGAGCGGCTGCTCACCGGACTGCGCGAAGGATCCCTGGACGCCGCGCTGATCGCCTTGCCCGCCGAGGCCAGCGGCATCACCGAAATCCCAATATACGACGAAGATTTCGTGCTCGCGCTGCCGCCCGGGCATCCGCTGGCAGGCAAGCGGCGAGTGCCGCCGACCGCGCTGGCGGAGCTTCCGTTGCTGTTACTCGACGAGGGACACTGCTTGCGTGACCAGGCCCTCGACATCTGCCGCAAGGCAGGCGTGCACGCCGAGCTGGCCAACACCCGGGCAGCGTCGCTGGCGACGGCGGTGCAGTGCGTCACCGGCGGGCTGGGTGTGACGTTGATCCCGCAGAGCGCGGTGCCCGTCGAGACCGCGCGCAGCCGGCTCGAACTGGCATATTTCACCGCACCCCGTCCCGGCCGACGGATCGGGCTGGTATTTCGCTCATCTAGTGGCCGGGAAGGGCCCTACCGGCAGCTTGCCGAGCTGATCGGCGAGCTGGTCGGCAGCGACCAGCAGGTACGCCCGGCCCGCTAGTGGCACCCCGCCAACGGCGCCCGAGGTGAACGTGTTCACGTTGAGGGTGTAGACGCGCGCTGCGCCCCCGACGCACGTCTGGTTCGGGTTTGGACCGTGACACGGGGCTGAAGGTAGGGATCGGCCCGACAGCGTGTGTCATCGCCAGGGAAGTCGGTGCCGGCGGTTAGCGTGGCCGGTGTGAAGCAGGTGGTCAAGGTGCGGATGCTGCCGACCGAGGAGCAGGCAGCAGCACTGAGAGCCACGCTGGGCACGTGTAATGCAGCGGCGTCGTGGCTGTCGGCCGGGATGCATGAGCAGCGGGTGGGTGGCAAGTTCGAGGCGCAGAGACGTTTCTACACCGAACTCAAGTCGCGGTTCGGCTTGTCAGCCCAGCCGGCGATCCGGGTGATAGGCAAGGTCGCCGACGCCTATGCCACGTTGAAAGCCAACATCGACGCCGGCAACTACGGTCCACCCGGGTCGCAGAGGCGCACCAAGGTAGCCGCCTCGCCGATCGGGTTTCGCACTGATGCGGCTCAGCCGTTCGATGCGCGGTACTTGTCCTGGCAGATCCCCGAGGGGATGGGTGGCCGGCAAGCCACGGTGTCGATCTGGACCACAACCAGCCGGCTCAAGGGGATCCGGGTTTTAGGCAGTGCGCGGGATCTGGTGATGTTGCGGACCCGTGCGATCGGCGAGACCGATTTGATCTGCCGCGACGGGAAATGGTATTTGTACGCCACCGTGGAGACGCCTGACGCTCCGCAGATCGACCCGGTCAACGGCTTCCTAGCCGTGGATTTGGGCATCGTGAACATTGCTACCAGCAGCAACGGCCAGCGCGTCGCTGGCACCAGATTGAACCGCTACCGCAAACGTCAACTGAATCTGCGGAAACGGTTGCAGGCCAAGAAAACTTCGTCGGCGCGGCGCTTGTTGAAGAAACGGCGACGCAAAGAGGCCCGCTTCGCCGCCGACACCAACCACCAGGTTTCCAAACGCATCGTGGCCGAGGCTCAACGCACCGGGTGCGGCATCGCCGTCGAACAACTGACGGGGATCTGTGCGGGTACGGCTTCGCAAGCCCCAACGGGCCACACTGCATTCCTGGGCGTTCGCCCAACTCGGCGCGTTTTTGGCCTACAAGGCCAAGGCTGCCGGGGTGGCGTTCGTTGAAGTCGACCCGGCCTACACGTCGCAAACGTGTCATGTATGCGGCTGGGTGGACAAACGCAACCGCCACTCGCAGAGCGACTTTGAGTGTGGCCGGTGTGGCTTGGTTGGGCACGCCGACCACAACGCAGCAATCAACATCGCCACCCGCGCCGTCCAACGCTGGGGCGAAGTCATGCGCCCACACGCAGCGCCCAACCTAACCGCCAGTTAGGGCGGCAGCAGCAAGCCTAACGGCAGACTCCAACCGCAAGGGACAGGCCACAAGCCCGACCCTTCAAAGGACGGGTCCGTGACGCTGGAGAACATCAGCGCGACGTCGAACGGCTGCGCGCGGTATAGAGCCGCTGGCCCAGTCGGTGCCGGCGAGTTGACGCGACTGTCAGGACCCTTGCCGACGCCGCCGTCGTCACTGCGGCCAAGTCCGAGATCGACTCGGCCACCGCGCGTTTACGCCAAAAGCAACTCGACGGGACCTTCGGCGTGCGCTACCTGGCCAGTGGCGAGCGGATGGCCTGGGGCAACGCGGTCATCGGGATTCGCAATCCGATCGCCCCTCCCGTGGTGACCCATCGCGACGACTCGGGCAAGCGACGGCCACCCGGATCGACGGGGTGAAGACTTTCGCCGCGGGTCATCTCGCCGACGACGAGGCTGTCACGGTTGAGGCCGAAGGGCTGTTCATCCAGCGCCGGTGGGCCCGGAACCACTTCGAGTAGGTTTCGCTTATGGAAAAGGTAGTTGCGGTGCTGATGGCGGCGGACCGCGACGACGACTGGTACCACCGGCAGCGAGGACCGGTCGCCGATGCCATCCTTCGGCTCGGCGTCGCCGGTTTGGCTGTCAATGTCCGCGACGCGGTGGTGCGTCATTCACTGATGACGCTGACGACGCTCGACCCGCCGGTGGCCGCCGTGGTGAGCATGTGGACCCAACAGTGCTACGGCGATCAGATCGCGGCGGCGCTGCGGCTGCTCGAGGCGGAGTGCGACCACCTCGCGGCCTATCTGGTCACCGAATCGGTTCCGCTGCAAGCACCGCTCGAATTAGGCAGCCGCACAACGGGTTTAGCTAACATTGCGTTGTTGCGCCGGCCTGCAGAGCTGGACCAGGCGAGCTGGCTGACCCGCTGGCAGCGCGACCACACGCCGGTGGCGATCGAGACGCAGTCGACCTTCGGCTACACCCAGAACGCCGTGGTGCGATCGCTCACGCCGGACGCGCCAGCACTGGCGGGCATCGTCGAAGAACTGTTCCCGGCCGAGGCGATCACCGATCTGAAGGCCTTTTTCGGCGCCGCCGACGATGCCGACCTGCAACACCGGCTGAGCCGGATGGTCGCCAGCACATCGGCGTTCGGCGCCAACGAGAACATCGACACCGTGCCGACCAGCCGCTACGTGCTAAAGACACCGTTTGAAGACAAACCGTTTGAAGACATGAGGAGACACTCGTGATACTGCGCAGCGATGACGACAACCGGGTGCGCACACTCACCCTGAACCGGCCCGACGCGCTCAACGCCTTCAACGAGGCGCTCTACGAGGCCACCGCCGAGGCGCTGACGGTCGCCGCCGACGACGCCGAAATCGCTGTCGTGCTGTTGACCGGAGCCGGACGAGCCTTCAGCGCCGGCAACGACCTCAAAGAGATGCAAGCACGCATCACCGATCCGCAAATGGCCCGTCAGGGCTCGCACTTCACCACGATGATCGACGCGCTGAGCCGGTTTCCCAAGCCGCTGATCTGCGCGGTCAACGGCGTCGGCGTCGGGATCGGCACGACCATTCTCGGCTACGCGGACCTGGCGTTCATGTCGTCGACGGCTCGGCTGAAATGCCCGTTCACCAGCCTCGGGGTGGCGCCGGAAGCGGCGTCGTCGTATCTGCTGCCGCAGCTGATGGGCCGGCAAAACGCCGCCTGGCTGTTGATGTCCTCGGAGTGGGTGAGCGCGGACGAGGCGCTGCGAATGGGCCTGGTATGGAAGGTGTGTGAGCCGTCCAACCTGATCGCTGAGGCCCGCCGGCACGCCGAAATCCTTGCCTCTCGGCCGATTTCGAGCTTGATCGCGGTCAAGCGGACGATTGTCGAACCGACTCGTCCCGAAATCGCGGCAGCAACCGCTCGGGAAAACGATCAGTTCGCCCAGTTGCTGGGCGGCCAGGCCAACGCGCAGGCGCTGGCCGATTTCACCGGCCGGCGTGACAACTGATCGCTACGACGCTCGAAGAAGCCCGCTACCGCGAGCCGCTGGTCTCCAACTGCGCGGCGGCCGCGATGATCGCCCGCAGCGTGCGCCGGCAACGTCCGCAGTCAGTGCCGGCCCCGCAGACCGCCGCAACCTCCTTGGACGTCGACGCGCCGCGGGCTACAGCGTCAGACACCGTTTGGCTGGTAGCGCCCACACATAAGCAGACGTACATCAGCGAACCCCCAGCATCTGCTCGATCGACGACTGAACAGCCCGCATGTTAGTGGAGTCTAACCTAAGTTAGTTAGTGCAGTCTAACCTAACTCTGTTAGCGCACTTCAAATCAGCCGACGGGCCCGCTGACCAGCCCTTCACGTCGAAGCTATCGAAGCACCGAACTGCTCTGCCGCCTTGCGGGCAGCCTTGCCGCCGTTGCCAAACGTCTACAGCTGGATCGCAGCGTGCTTGCCCTCGTAGCGATTGCGGCGGCGACTTTGCCGACGAGAATTCACGGAGCCCGTGCCTCGCTCTGCGCAATTTTCCCGATGAACACAACCCGCTTCGTACGACACCGACGTAGCCGACAAACTCCGAGAACGAGTTCCTTGACTCAACGTAGGCTTGCTTTAGTTAGGGAAAGCTGACCTGAGTGAGTATTACCTTGGGTGACAACGGCTTTGGCCTGCGGTAGCGTAGCCGCAACAACCGCGGTGGCGACCTAGACCAAGGAGTGATAATGCAAGGCGATCCCGACGTTCTACGTCTGCTCAATGAGCAATTGACCAGTGAGCTCACCGCGATCAATCAATACTTTCTGCATTCCAAAATGCAGGAAAACTGGGGTTTCACCGAAGTGGCGGGCCACACTCGCGCCGAGTCATTCGACGAAATGCGCCACGCCGAGGCGATCACCGATCGCATCCTGTTGCTGGAGGGGCTGCCGAACTACCAGCGCCTGTTTTCATTGCGCATCGGTCAGACCCTGCGCGAGCAGTTCGAGGCCGATCTGGCGATCGAACATGACGTGTTGGACCGGCTCAAACCGGGCATCATTATGTGCCGCGAGAAGCAGGACACCACCAGCGCCAACCTTCTCGAGGGGATTGTGGCCGACGAGGAAAACCACGTCGACTATCTGGAGACCCAGTTGGAGTTGATGGGCAAGCTCGGTGAAGAGCTCTACTTGGCTCAATGTGTCGCGCGGCCGCCGACGACGGGACAGGCCGGGCACTGAGTCGCTAACCCCGCGGGGAGGTGCTCGGCGGGAAGGCAGGCATTACAGCGCAGATCGCTGCCAGGCCGGATGCCGAATCCGGCAGCACACCGATTAGTCCGCAGCGACGCAGTTTCGTCTTCCTGGATGGACGCGATCGCTTTCTACCGCTAGCGGCCATCTGGCTGGCGGGACCGGTCGGCCTCGCCAGCCAGATAGTCACCTCATCGCCCAAGCGTATTACCGAGCGCTTCGGCGAACGACTTGATCAAGGCACTACAGCGCCGAGATCAGAAGAGGGTGAGGCCCGATGCCAGAAGGCCAAGCGGCGCCAACAGGTCAGCGTCAAGGCCCGATGCCAGAAGGCCAAGCGCGTCATCCGGTAAGCCCAAGGCGTTAAACGCGCTCGGGTCGAGTGCCCCGATCAAGTCGCTGAGCGGATCCGCATCGACGACGGCGCCGGCCACGGGTGCGGTGCCCATGCTAATCAGCGCGGCGGCAAAGGCGGCGCCGGCGGCCGTGCCGAAACTTAACGCTATCCGGCGGCCGCGCGGCGTCGGGGCACGGTCGTTGCGACTCATGTGCGAGCCTCCAATCCGGGTATGTGTCGATATGGATGTGTATGGGGTTGCAGCCCCATAACCGGCGTCTCGCACATGAGTTTTTAATGCCCAACCCCCGACGGGTCGCCGACCGCCAGAGCATGTATCAGAAGATGTTGATTATGTATACAAATTCTGAATGAGCTAATTTTAAGGTTCCGGAAAGGGGCGCCGTTTGTCGATGGACGTAACCGGAATGGGTGATAACGCTACGGCTCGACGGGCGCCTCGACGCGTTTCGGGGTTTCGGGATACGACAGCCGGAGGCGTACCATCTCGCCATGAGCCGCATCGGAACGTTCGCTGACGACGACCTCGCGACCTGGATTACGAAGTCTCCCGAACTTGGCGCCGCGATCGGCGCGTTCGCCAACGCCGTGTACAACCACAACCGGTTGCCGATGCGTACCCGCGAACTCGCGCGGACGGTCATCGCCCACGACAACGAGTGCGAAGTGTGCGTCAACACCCGCGACGCCGACGGACCCGCCGCCGGTGTCGACGAAGAGCTGTACGAACATGCGCGCGAGTGGCGCACTTGGCCCGGATACAGCGACCAGGAGCGGTTGGCCGCCGAGTTCGCCCACCGATTCGCCACCGAGCACCCGGTGCTGCGCAATGACGAAGAGTTCTGGACCCGCTGTGCCGAACACTTTTCCGAAGAGCTGCTCGCCGACCTGGCGTTGTCGTGCGCGCTGTGGGTGGGAATGGGGCGAGTGCTGCGGACCCTGGATATTGGCCAGACCTGCAAGCTGACGCTGCCTAGTCGCGTCTGACCAACCGGGCCCGCCCGGCAGATGACCACCACACCACTCGCCGCCGCCGCGATCGCCCAACTCGAGGCCGAAGGGGTCGACGCGGTCATCGGCACGGTGGTCAATCCGGCCGGGCTCACCCAGGCCAAGACCGTTCCGATACGCCGGACCAACGCATTCGCCGATCCCGGCCTGGGCGCCAGCCGGGTCTGGCATGGCTTCGCCATCGACCAGACCGGCATCGCGTTCACCGAACACATCGGTGTCGTCGGTGATCAGCGCGTCCGAATCGACCTGTCCGCGTTGCGCATTCTCGGCGATGGATTGGCCTGGGCGCCCGGCTCGTTCTTCGAGCAAGACGGCACGCCCGTGCTCGCCTGCAGCCGCGGAACGCTGGGCCGCATCGAGGCGGCACTCTCCGAAGCCGGTATCGAGGCGTTGGTCGGTCACGAGATCGAATTCCTGCTTGTCAATCCGGATGGCCGTCGACTGCCTTCGACGCTGTGGGCGCAGTACGGCCTGGCCGGTGTGCTCGAACACGAGGCTTTCGTTCGCGACGTAACCGCAGCAGCGGCCGTGTCCGGTGTCGTCATCGAGCAGTTGCACCCCGAGTACGGAGCCAACCAGTTCGAGATCTCCTTGACACCGCAATCGCCGGTCGCCGCGGCCGACCAACTGGTGTTGACCCGAATCATCATCGGCCGCGTTGCCCGCCGTTATGGGTTACGAGTCAGCCTGTCACCGGCGCCATTCGTCGGCGACGTCGGATGCGGTGCCCACCAACATTTTTCGCTGACCAGCTCAGCCGGGCCGCTGTTCTCCGATGGAGCAGGCACCCGCGGTATGACGAGCAAGGGCGAGAACGCGATGGCGGGGTTGCTGCGCGGGCTGCCCGAGGCTCAGGGCGTTTTGTGCGGTTCGATCGTGTCCGCATTGCGACTGAATCCCGGCAATTGGGCCGGGGCGTATGCCTGCTGGGGAACCGAAAATCGAGAAGCCGCGCTGCGCTTCGTCGTTGGCGGCCCGGGCAACCCGCACGGGGGCAACGTCGAAGTCAAGGTTGTCGATCCTTCAGCGAACCCATATTTCGCCACGGCGGCAATCCTTGGCTTGGCGCTGGACGGAATCAAGGAGAAAGCCGTGCTGCCACCCGAGACCAAGGTGGACCCGGCAGCGCTGTCCGACTCGGAGCGTGGTCGCGCCGGCATCGTGCGGCTCTCCGGCTCCCAAGCGCAAACCATTGCTGCACTGGATAATTCGCAGCGATTGCGCGAAATTCTCGGTGATTCTGCCGTCGACGTTGTGGTCGGGGTCCGCCGCTTCGAGCACGAGCAGTACGCCCATCTCAACCGTGAGCACCTGGCGGACAAGTTCCGTATGGCCTGGAGTGTGTGATGGTGGCGGCCCTGGCGGATCACATCGCCGGTGTGCCGCTGATCGACCAGCACATGCATGGTTGCTGGCTGACCGCGGGGGGCCGGCGGCGGTTCGAGAACGGCCTCAACGAGGCCAACACCGAACCTCTGGCCGAGTTCGATTCCGGATTCGACTCACAACTCGGCTTCGCAGTGCGAGCCCACTGCGCACCGCTTCTCCGGCTACCTAAACACGCTGGCGCCGACGAATATTGGCAGCGGCGCAGCCAGCTCGCCGAAACCGAGCTAGCCCGAATCTTTCTGCAAGCCGCCGGCGTGAGCGACTGGCTGGTGGACACCGGGTACGCCGAAGGCGTCGCGGATGTCGCGCAAATCGCCGAATGCTCCGGTGGCCGCGCTCACGAAGTGGTCCGCCTCGAGCAGGTGGCCGAGCAGGCCGCACACACCCCGGGTGACTACGCGTCGGCGTTCGAGGAGATCTTGCACCAGCGCGCGGCGACGGCGGTAGGCACCAAATCCATCCTGGCCTACCGAGGCGGATTCGACGGCGATCTGACCGAGCCATCGCTGGCCGAGGTCGCCAAGGCCGCCGCCCAATGGCGCGATCGCGGCGGCGTCCGGCTAGCCGATCGGGTTCTGCTGCGCTTCGGGCTGCATCAGGGCCTGCGGGTGGGTAAACCGCTGCAATTCCACGTGGGTTTCGGCGATCGAGACTGCGATCTGCACAACGCCAATCCACTGTATCTGCTGGATTTTTTACGCCGTTCCGGCGATACGCCGATCGTGCTGCTGCACTGTTACCCCTATGAACGGGAGGCCGGCTATCTGGCCCAGGCGTTCAACAATGTCTATCTAGACGGCGGCCTGTCCCTCAATCACCTGGGCGCCCGGGCGCCGGCATTCATCGCCCGGCTGCTGGAGCTCGCACCGTTCCGCAAGATTATCTACTCGTCGGACGGGTTCGGCCCAGTCGAGCTGCACTACCTCAGTACCAGGCTGTGGCGCAACGGTATTCATCGCGTGCTGAGCGGATTCGTCAACGACGGTGACTGGAGTGAAGCCGATGCGATCCGGGTGGTCGACCTGATCGCTCATGACAACGCGGCCCGCATCTATCGACTTGACCCCGCAGAGATTAAGAACGCCGCTCGCAGGGTATAGGTCCGGCATGTCCGGCCTAGGAGAAGTGCTGGAGTGGGCCCGCTCGCAAGTGGCGTCGCGGGTCCCCAAGGCCGACCTCGACCAGCGGGATCCTGACTACATCCGCGACCAGCTGCCCAGAACGTGGTTGCTGGCATCGCTGTACTTCCGGGCCGACGTGGCCCACCTGGACCGCATACCAGCTGAGGGGCCGGTATTGCTGGTCGGTAACCACAGCGGCGGCAACGTGCCTCCCGATACTTTCGTGTTCACGCTGGCGTTCTGCTCCTACTTCGGCGTCGAGCGACCCTTTTACCAATTGGCCCACAATCTCGTCGTCTCGGCGCCGCCATTGGGCTGGCTGCGCAAGTTCGGCACTGTCGCCGCCAACCACGAAAACGCGCGAATGGCATTGGAATCCGGCGCCGCGCTGTTGGTCTATCCCGGCGGGGACTATGAAGTCTTCCGGCCGTCGTGGGAACGCCACCAGGTCGACTTCGGCGGCCGCATCGGGTACGTGCGGCTGGCGCGCGATGCCGGCGTGCCGATCGTGCCGGTGGCCAGTGTGGGCGGTCAAGAAACCGCGTTGTTCCTCGACCGCGGGCAATGGCTGGCCAAGCTGCTCTTCGCGGATAAACTGTTGCGACTCAAGAGCATTCCGATATCTTTGGCACTGCCATGGGGTCTGAACATCAGCGACTTGGCCGGACACATCCCCCTGCCCGCCAAGATCGCGATCGAGGTGCAGGAACCCATCGAAGTCGATGGTGATGACCAGGCGGTGCACGACAAGGTGATGGCCAGCCTGCAGGCCGGTGTCGACCGCCTTGCGGCCCGACGTCGATTCCCGGTGCTCGGCTGATGCGGGTCGAACGCCGCTGTGTGATCGACGCCGACCGTGACGCGGTCTGGAAGATCGTCAGCGATCCAGACTGCTACCCGTCGTTCATGAGCAATCTGGAGCGGTGGGAGAGCGCCAATAACCAGGCTGCCGGTGTCGGCGCCCGCTATACCGTGCACTGGAAGATCGGCTCGGTGCCGGTGGGCGGTTTGATCGAAGTGGTCGAGTTCGACAACCTGCGCGACCTGGCGTGGGTCGGGATCACCGGTATCAACCTGCGTGGCCGAATCCGATTGCGGGACGCGGGGGAGAGCCGGACCAAGGTGACATTCCGGCTGTCCTACCAAGCGCCCGGCGGGATTTGGGGCTACATCGCCGACCGCGTCGCCGTGCGTCAGGTGGGTCGCACCACGGCCGATACCCTCAAACGCCTCAAGGCGCTCGTCGAGTCCGGCGGCTAGATCAAACCGGTCTGTGAGCCCTCACCTCCCTCCGCGGAGGCGAAATGTTGTCGGGGCTGGCACGATGATCAGGCGGAAGGAGGCGCGGCGTGACGAAACTGGGCGAGCTAGCCTCGCACCTTGGCTACTGGGTGGTGTATCGAAACTGGTACGGGAAGGTCAGCTACCTGATTTATCGCTGGGACGAGCACCCTCCCGTTTTTGGCCGGTCATTCCCCACGGAGGAAGAGGCGGCCGAGTTCTTGGCGCCGATTGAGAGTCAACCGCGGTGGCGCCTCAAGCTTGACGACCCCAGCGTGAAGGTCGAGCGCGCGCCCTACGGGGTAACCGTGACTGAAAATCGCACCGACGGCCGGACCTTCTCGGCGCCGGTTCTGACGGAGGCTTCCTATATAGACGTCCAGGGCGAGGACGTCCCCACGATCGGGAACTGGGAACGCCTGCCTGCAATGACCACCGAGAGTTAGAACACCGGTGCGTCAGCATCTCCGACTCGGCGACGCTCCACCAACGGCCTGAGCCCATCTCACGCGATAGGTGCTTGATATGTCGAACCATTTCAACGGCCTGAGTCTGGGACCGCCGCTTGGCGATCAGCGCCTCGACCTGTGCGATCTGTACGCGTTCCACTCGCCGACCGACAGCTCGCGGACCGTGCTGATCCTCACCGCCAATGCGAACGCCGACGCGTTGCACCCCGATGCTATCTACCGGTTAGCGATCGATACCGACGGTGACCTGCTTAACGACATCGCGTTCAGTTTCGTGTTCTCCAGCCCGGTGGACGGTCGGCAGACAGTCAACGTGTTCATGGCCCACGGTGAACAATCTCGCTCTCCCGAGCCGATTGGCGCGCAGATCTTCACTGATGTCGAGGTCTCGTTCCGATCGCAGCCGAACGTCGCGAACGCCGGCGACATCACGCTCGCCGCCGGTGCCCGCAGCGACGCCTTCTTCGTCGACTCCGACGGCATAAAGAACCTCTTCGACACCAGCGGCAAGCGCAATTTCACCGCCCCTCGTCTGGCCGAACTCGGCGGCAAATCCCCATGGACCGGCCGGGATTCAAAAACCCAGGCCAACGTTTTCTCGGTCGCGATCGAGCTGCCGACCAACGCGTTAGGCGCGACTGGGCCGATCCGCATCTGGGGCCGCTGCAGCGTGCGTGAGAACAGCGCACTCAACTCATGTGGACCGGGCCGGACACCCGTCGGTGAGCAGTTTCTTCAACACCGACGACACCATCGTGGAATACAACGCCAGTGAGCCCGCCAACGACTGGAACCGGTGGCTTGACCAGTTCGTCCACTTGATGGGTCACACCGGCGGCTACACGCGGGAGCAGGCCATCGCCGCCATCGAGAAAGAAGGCACGCTGCCCGACATGCTGACCTTCGACCCGACCAAACCGGCGCAGTACCCAAACGGCAGGGTATTCGCGGACGATGTCATCGACTACCGACTGGCATTCTTGACCAAGGGCGACTGTCCACCGTCGGGCCTCTCACCGCACACCGACACGCTCACCGAGTTCCCCTATCTCGGTCCGCCGCATTCGCCCCACCCCTCCGCCTGCTGAGCGATCGTGTCAGTCGTCGAGATACCGCCGAGGCATTGCATCACCCAGACCGAGGGGAGGCCCAAGCACTCTTTGACCGGTCGCCTCGGCCGCGTCAATGAGCGCCCGCATGTCAACCACCGAGTCCTCAGGCTTCGCCACGGATAGGTTCCACCCTGCTGCACGTATGAAGTCCTCGAATCCGGCTGGGTTGCAGATGGTCAAGAGTTCTGCCTCCTCTGAGGTCAATACGTAGGTGTGCGGCACGTTGCGCGGCAGGAATACGGTGTCGCCGGCACCCAGACGCTCTGCCATGGTCGCGGAGCTGTCGGATCGTGCCATTGCGGTTACGTCGTGACCAGCCGCGAGCAGCTCGGGAACGAGGGCGGACCCGATGTGGCCGGTGGCACCGGTGACAAAAACGTGCATAACGCTTCCTCCAAAGTGATGGGACTATGTTGCATCAGCCTACATGCGATGGGACGGAGTACCATCACCGTATGATGATTGCGTGCCACGGTGGGAGCCAGACGCGAGCGCCAGACTCGAAAGAGCTGCGATAGAGCTGTTCGCCGAGCAGGGCTACGACGACACCACCGTTGAACAGATCGCGGCGACCGCAGGGTTGACGCGGAGCACGTTCTTCCGGCACTTCGGCGACAAGCGCGGAATCCTGTTTGGTGGACAGGACGGGCTGGCGTCACGCCTGGCCGATGGCATCGAGAACGCACCACCCGAGCAGACGGCCCTGGAGGCGATCGAGACGGGGTTCGCTGACATTGCCGCGCTCTGGTTCACCCCGGATCGTCGCGACCTTGCGCCGCGACGAATCTCGGTGGTTGATTCGAACCCCGAACTCCGCGAACGTGAGTTGCTCAAGCGGCGCGGCATCACCGATGCCGTAGCAGCCGCACTGCGATCACGCGGTATCCAGGAACCCACCACGACAGTCGCAGCCGAACTCGCCACCCTCGCGTTCTCGCAGACGGTCGCCGACTGGGCCGAGCCAGACAACGATGAGGCGTTCCCCGTCATTGCGCGTCGAGTGTTGCGCCGGCTCCACGCCGCCGCAGTGGGCCTCAGCTAGGCGAGGCTGCGGGCCCCCAAACCACATCGATCCACCGTTGCCATCGGAAGCGCCCCGATGCTCAGCCGGTATCGCAGGCGTCGGGGTCGTCCGGGTGCAGGCTCATGATCTGTTGTCTGGGTCGTCCTGTGATGTTCAAGGTGGAAACAGGGTTCGTTGTGACATTCTGCAGAGGTGCCCGCTCCTTCGGGTGTTGTGACGTTTCTGTTCACCGACGTTGAGGGTTCGACCCGTCGGTGGGAAGCCGACGCGGAGAGCATGCGGCCGGCCCTGGCCGCCCACGACGAGGTGTTGCGTTCGGCGATCGAGGGGCACGGGGGCTGGCTGTTCAAGCACACCGGGGACGGCGTGTGCGCCGCGTTCGCGTCACCAACATCTGCGGTGGATACGGCGGTGGCCGCGCAGCGGGTGTTGGAGTTGCCGGTGCGGATGGGGCTGGCGACCGGCGAAGCCGAGCTGCGCGAGGGCGACTATTTCGGTGCGGTGCTCAACCGCGCGGCGCGGGTGATGGCCGCCGGGCACGGCGGGCAGATCCTGCTGGCCGAGTCGACGGCGGGTCTACTCAGCGGCGTTGATCTCATCGATCTGGGACCGCGCCGGTTGCGGGATCTCCCGACTCCGGTTGAGGTGTTCCAGGTCCGAGCGACGGGTTACGCACGGAGTTCCCGGCCCTGCGGGCGCTGGATGCCAGTCCGGGGAACCTGCGGCGTGCGGCGACGAGCTTCATCGGGCGTGAGTCCGAGGTCGGCGAGGTGCAAGCCGCGATGAAAGCTCATCGGCTGGTCACGCTGACCGGGGTAGGCGGGGTCGGCAAGACCCGCCTGGCGCTGGAAGTCGCGGCGCGGCTGGCCGATGAGTTTCCCGACGGGGTCTGGGTTTTCGAGCTGGCCGCAGTCACCGATCCGGTAGCAGTGCCCGACGCGGTCGCCGCGGTGCTGGGCATCACCCAACAACCCGGCCGCAGCGTGGCCGAGAGCGTGGCCGCCGCCCTGGAGGGCAGGGTGCGGCTGCTGGTGTTTGACAACTGCGAACACGTGCTGGACGCCGCCGCCGATCTGATCGAGGCCATCCTCGCGGCCTCGGCCACCACCAAGATTGTGGCCACCAGCCGCGAAGGACTCGGAATCGCCGACGAGCGGCTGTGGCCGGTGCCCTCGCTGGACGTCGGCGCAGGCGTCGACTCCGCCGCGGTGGCCTTGTTCGTCGAACGGGCGCTAAACGTTTCGCCGCGCTTCGCGGTGGGCGACGCTGGCGAGGCGGCCGCGTTGGTAGAGATCTGCCGCCGCCTCGACGGGATCCCGCTGGCCATCGAACTGGCCGCCTCGCGGATGGCGGCCATGACCGCGGGCGAGGTGCGTGATCGTCTCGATCAGCGGTTCCGGCTGCTGGTTGGGTCGCGGCGCGGACTGGAACGCCACCACACCCTGCGCCACGCCGTCGCTTGGTCCTACGACCTGCTCGACGACACGGAAAAGGCGCTGCTGGATCGGTGTTCGGTGTTCGCCGGTGGATTCGACCTGCACAGCGCCTGCGCCGTAGCGGGATCCGACGACCCCGACGACTTCGCCATCCTCGATCTGCTGGACGCGCTGGTGCGCAAGTCGCTGCTGGTGGCCGACCGGTCTTCGGGGCGGACCCGGTTTTCGATGCTGGAGACGATCCGCCAGTTCGCCGAGGAACAACTCGTCGCCCGCGGCGAAGCATCCGAGATTCGGGCCGCCCACTCACGCTACTTCGCCGGACGCGAAGCCGACATCATGGCCCTGTGGGACAGCCCCCGACAACGGGAAGCCTACGAATGGTTCGCGGTCGAGCTGGCCAATCTGCGCACCGCGTTTCGGTGGGCCGCCGACCACGGCGACCTCGACGCCGCCGCCACCGTCGCCACCTACGCGATTCTCGGCGCTCTGGTCGACAATTATGAGCCGATCGCGTGGGCCGAGGAGCTCATCGAGCCCGCCCGCGCCGTCGACCATCCCCGGCTCGCGACTCTGTACGTGCTGGCGGCGCAGTGCTGGAGGCCCGGACGGATCGAGGCGGCTGTCGGCTATGCCGACGCCGGCCAGACGGTGATCGGCAGTGGCGGCCAGGTGCCGTTCGGCCAGGAGGGCGTGCTCGGCGTTGTGTATATGGTCATCGGCCAGCCCGAACGAAACGTCGAGTGGTGCCGCGCCCAGCTCGCACGCGGGCGCGACACCCATACATTCACCCGGACATTGCTGGTCGCCGGACTGACGGTCGCCGGGGCCGGTGAGGAGGCGAGAACTGCCACGAATGGCCTAGTCGACGCCGCCGAGGCCACCCACAACCCCTATGTGCTGTCTTACGCGCTTTTCACCTACGGCTACGCCTTTCGCGACGCCGATCCCGTCCCCGCGCTCGAGGCCCTGCGCCGGGGCCTGGTGATCGCCCAAGACAGCGGCAACCGCATGCTCGAATCCCATCTGGCGACCGCTTTGTCTCAGCTTGAGCCCGAACACGGCGACCCGCTGGCGGCGCTCGATCACATCACTCTGGCCATCCGCAACTGCTACGACTCTGGCAACGTCGGCGTTATCCGTTCCCCCCTGGCAACTCTCGCGGTATTCCTCGACCGCCTCGGACGCCTCGAACCGGCGGCCACCATCGCCGGATTCGCCATCGACCCATTCACCAGCGCGGCCTTGCCCGAGATCAACACCGCGATCGCCCACCTACGAGATGCCCTCGGTGAGGCGACCTACGAATCGCTCGCCCGCAAGGGTGAGACGATGACCACCACCGCCATGGCGACCTACGCCTACGACCAAATCGACCAGGCCCGAACAGAACTCGAACACCCTGGTTGAGTTGCGCGAGTCGCGTGTCCAACGCGAGAGCGGCGCAGCATAGTCAGCGGTTATCAAGTTCGCATTCGGCGACCTGGTCCACCGGATACGGTGCGTTCGAATTAGTGCCTGGTTCCTGGTCCGCGTCTTTCCTCGCTGACAAATTGTTGAGGTAGCGGTTGCGCGCCAACAGAGTCAATTTGAGGTCCTCAATGAGCGGATCAAGAAACTGGTGTCGGTACTCGCCGTCGCCGACAGAACGTGCGCTGACGTACATGAAGGTGAGGGCGCCCAGAAAGAACGTCATGTTGATAAACGCCTGCGGTACCGGGATCGGAATGCCGAACAAAGTTGCATGGATAAGGCTGTGCTGAGTCCAGTCTCTCAGCAGCTCAGGGGTGAGCATAACGAGGCCCACCACGAAGAACACCAGCTGCGTGACCAAAGCCACCGTGATTATCCGGGCGAGCTGTGACGCCGCTAGGGTCAACACCACGTTGAAACGCTCGTGCCGCGTCAACGACTGGACCTCAACGGGGTCCGGCATGTCCTCGAAGGGTGTGCCAGCTAACTGCGGCGCGTAACGGGACGACGCCGTGGCCGCTATCAGCGTCGGCTTGGCGTGCTCGATCGTGCCTTGAACGACGAAAGCCGCCGCGATGACAAGAAAAATATCCAGCGCGAACCCGAACCGGGCCGGGCTGAGAGTCGCTGCCATGGTCCACACCGCGGTGTTAAAAAACACCAACACCGACAGCAAGACCACCGGCAGAGCACGGACCAGCAGCGCCCACGCGGCGACGAACTGCGAGAGCGCCAGACGGACCGCCCAGCCGATCACCGAGCCGACCCCCACAGCGGTCAACAGCAGCACCACCGGGACGGCAACGATCCCCTCGGCCAAACGCGCCAAATGTTGTTGGGACGTATGACCTTTGACCGTCTGGCTAGCGATGCCGATCACCGACGCAACTGCCGAGACAATGGCCTGCGCATGGTCGGTGACCATCCGTGCGACGATCCAGCCGACGCCCGCGGCCACGGGCAAGGCGAGCAGGGCGACGGCCAAACCGATTCGCTGCACCAGGGCGGGTGCGCCAACGAAATCGACCCCGCCCGCCATCCGATAGGCAACCAGAGAGCAGGCGTCCAGGGTTGCAGTAAAAGCCAGGAAAGGCGCAGAGCGGGACCAGACTGCTTGCTGGCGCGCCCGTGGTGTCAACACCGAGGGCAGGCCGCGGTCCAGAAACCAGCGTTCCGCGGCGCGATGGGCGGCAACTGTCGTGCTCATGGCGACCCTTCAAGGACGGGCGTGGTGTGGGGCACCGGTGACATTATTGCGCTGTGGTTGTCGAGGTTGTGCAGATTCGGGCCGAAAAGGGACGTTTCAGATGACGGCATGGCGTTCACAGAACTCCAGCTGACCGGAGTGGGCGGCTAGTCCTCGACCTCTGGTCGGATATTGGGCTCAGCCATGGGTCGATCCGCCCTGATTGTCCAAATCCGAGTTCTCCGGGGAGGGTTCGTGTCGCCGCCAGTCTTCCGGCACGGTGGCCTCCAGGAGATCGTCAAAGGTCACCACACCCAGGACGTGGTCGTGTGCGTCGACCACAGGAATGGTGACCAGGTTGTAATCGGCCATGAGCAAGGCGATATCGGTCACATCAGCTTCCGGGGTGACGCGGACCGGGTCCAAGTCGGCCACTTCCAGCACGGGCGTGTCGGGGGCCGACTGCAGCAGCCCGATCACCGATACCACACCGACCAATTCACTGGTCTCATTGAGAACATGGATGTTCAGCAGCGCCTCGGGCTGCAACGTGTTTGACTCGGCCAGAACCGAAACTGCCTGCGCGGCAGTGGCATCCGTTGAGCATGAAGCCACATCAACGCTCATCAACCCACCGGCGGTACCGGGGTTGAAACCCGTCAGGGTGATCACCTTGGTGCGCTGACCCGCAGGCAGCAGATCAAGCACACGGCGACGACGAGACTGGCCCAGTTCCAAGATGGCGTCGGCGGCATCGTCAGCCCGCATTCTGGCCAACACCCCGGCGACATCGTCGTCACTCATATTGTCCAGCAGCTCGTTGGCCTTATCAGGGTCGAGTTCTTCGAAGACGTCGGCTTCCAACTCGGGGTCACCGTGAATGCGATCGAGAATCTCGCCGCTCTCCCACTTGTCGGCGTCTTCGAGCAAGTCAGCGATCTGCGCCGGTTTGAGCTTGCCAAAACGCCAACTGGCGCGGCGCACAAGACTGCTCTGCTGGTGTCCGATCAGCGGTTCGAATGATTTCCAGTCCCGGCTGGCGTGGCCGCCACCGGGCTTTGTCAGCCCGAACAGCCGCGCCGGACGGCGAGTATCGAGGCGCGCCAGCACCCAGTTCGTCCCGGTGTCTTCCAACTCGACGTCGTAGGCGTGCACCAACTCCGCGGCCGGCACATCAATCAGCCGATGATCGAGCAAATCGGCGCGCAGCAGCACCTCGTCGGGCCGGCGCTCAAACGCGCTCAGGTTGACCTTGTTCCGCGATAACAGAACCTGGCCGTGCGCCCACTCCGAGATCTGTTTCCACGACACATAGGCCCGGTTGCGGCCGATCCCCGCTACTAGCCCCGTCACCGGCGGGTAGACGTCGGCGCCCCCCAAACGCACCACCACGTCCTCGACCTTGCCGACGGTGTCATCGGACCTGGCGATGACCGGCTGACCTAGCAGTTCGGACAAATGGATCACTGGCGGCGGCGTCGACGCGGAACCGGCAACCTCAGACGAAGCGGCATCACTCATCACGACCCTTTCCACGAACAGACCGGCGACCATAGACGGCGCTGCAGCCCCATAGCAACAGGTGGAGGTAAACAACGCGCAACGCAAGTCGGCCCAGAGTGCAGCGAAAGACCAGGCGCTGAGCTGTACCAGGTGGGTGTTGATCGCCTGAGGGGTCACGCCCCACCCTTTGCGCCGCCATCCGCGGAGGTCCCCTGGTGCGCTATAGGTGTCTAGCCGCCTACAAACGGGGTCCGAAAACGAAGGTCGTCAGATAAGCCCCGTTCGTTGTGACATTCTGCAGAGGTGCCCGCTCCTTCGGGTGTTGTGACGTTTCTGTTCACCGATGTTGAGGGTTCGACCCGTCGGTGGGAAGCCGACGCGGAGGGCATGCGGCCGGCCCTCGCCGCCCACGACGAGGTATTGCGCGGGGCGATCGAGGGGCACGGCGGCTGGTTGTTCAAGCACACCGGCGACGGCGTGTGCGCCGCCTTCGCCTCACCCAGGTCTGCCGTCGACGCCGCGGTGGCCGCGCAGCGGGTGTTGGAGTTGCCGGTGCGGATGGGGCTGGCGACCGGCGAAGCCGAGCTGCGGGGTGGGGATTACTTCGGTGCGGTGCTGAATCGGGCCGCACGGGTGATGGCAGCCGGGCATGGCGGGCAGATCCTTTTGGCCGACTCGACCGCGGGTCTGCTCAGCGGCGTTGATCTCATCGATCTTGGGCCGCGGCGGTTGCGGGATCTCCCGACCCCGGTTCAGGTGTTCCAGGTCCAAGCGACAGGGTTACGCACGGAGTTCCCGGCCCTGCGGGCGCTGGATGCGAGTCCGGGGAACCTGCGGGCTGCGACCACGAGCTTCATCGGGCGTGAGTCGGAGGTCGCCGAGCTGCAGGCCGCGGTGAAGGCTCATCGGCTGGTCACGCTGACCGGGGTAGGTGGGGTCGGCAAGACCCGGTTGGCGCTGGAAGTCGCGGCGCGGCGGGCCGATGACTTCCCCGACGGGGTCTGGTTTTTCGAGCTGGCCGCGGTAACCGACCCCGCGGCGGTACCCGACGCCGTTGCGGCGGTGTTGGGCATCACCCAGCAACCGGGCAAGACAGTGACCGAGTCGGTGGCCTCCGCCTTGGAGGGCCGGTCGCGGCTGCTGGTGTTCGACAACTGCGAGCACGTTGTCGACAGTGTCGCGGATCTGGTCGAGGCGATCCTCGCCGCCTCGGCGACCGTAACGATTCTCGCGACCAGTCGTGAAGGATTGGGGGTCAGCGAAGAACAGTTATGGCGTGTCCCGTCGCTGGACGTCAACTCCGGAACCGAATCCGCGGCGGTGAACCTTTTCGTCGACCGTGCCCAAAGTGTGGTGTCGGACTTCTCGCTGGCCCAGCCCGGCGAGGCGGACGCTGTCGTGGAAATCTGCCGCAGACTCGACGGCATCCCGTTAGCCATCGAGTTGGCGGCCTCGCGGATGGCGTCGATGACCGCCCGCGAGGTGCGTGATCGTCTCGATCAGCGGTTCCGGCTGCTGGTCGGCTCGCGGCGCGGCCTGTCACGCCACCAAACACTGCGGCACGCGGTGGCGTGGTCCTACGACCACCTCGACAACGCAGAAAAAGAGCTGCTGGAGCGGTGTTCGGTGTTCGCCGGGGGATTCGACCTCCAAAGTGCTTGTGCGGTCATGGGTTCCGATGATGACTTCGCCACCCTGGATGTGCTCGATGCCTTGGTGCGCAAGTCGCTGCTGGTGGCCGACCGGTCAGCCGGGCGGACCCGGTTTTCGATGTTGGAGACGATCCGCCAGTTCGCCGAGGAACAACTCGTCGCCCGCGGCGAAGCATCCGAGATTCGGGCCGCCCACTCGCGCTACTTCGCCGGACGCGAAGCCGACATCATGGCCCTGTGGGACAGCCCCCGCCAGCGCGAGGCCTACGACTGGTTCACTATCGAGCTGGCCAATCTGCGCACCGCGTTTCGGTGGGCAGCCGACCACGGCGATCTTGATGTCGCCGCCCCCATCGCCAGCTATGTGGGGTTCCTCGGCGCTTTGGTCGAGAATAATGAGCCGATAGCCTGGGCCGAGGAGCTCATCGAACCCGCCCGCGTCGCCGACCACCCCCGGCTGGCGTTCCTGTACGTGATTGCGTCGCACTGCTACATGACCGGACGGATCGAGCCGGCTGTCCGCTACAGCGACGCCGGCCAACTCGTTCTCGGCAGGAGCCGCGAGGCGCTGCCGGGCGGCATCGAAGTCTCGCTTGGGTTTGTACACCTAGCCATCGGGCAGCCCGAGCGGATGGCCGAGTTGTGCCGCGCCCAACTCGCACGCCGCCGCGACACCCACGTCAACATCCGGGCATGGCTGGTTGTCGCCCTTGCAGTGGCCGGTTCCGGTGCGGAGGCGATGGATTCCGCGGATGGCCTCATCGAGGCTGCGGAGGCAACAGGCAACCCGTTGTTCCTCGCGTGGGCGCTCGGTGCCAACGGTATGGCTTTCCGTGACGCGGATCCCGTCGCGGCGCTTAACGCCCTCGGCCGGGGTCTGGTGATCGCTCAAGACAGCGCCAACCGCGCCGTCGCGTCAGCGCTGGCGCCGTTTCTGGCACGACTTGAGGCCGAACACGGCGGCACCGTGTCCGCGTTCGATCACCTCACTCTGGCAATCCGCGGCTACCACAATTCGGGCAACACCACCTCGATCCGCGTCCCGCTGGCCGTCCTCGCCGTTCTTTTCGACCGGCTCGGACGCTACGAACCGGCGGCCACCATCGCCGGGTTCGCGCTCAGTCCTTTCTCTGCGGCGGCGGTCGCCGAAATCACCACCGCGATCACCCACCTCCGCGACGTCCTCGGCGAGGCGACCTACGAGACGCTCGCCCGCAAGGGTGAGACGATGACGACGGCCGCGATGGCGACGTACGCATACGACCAAATCGACCAGACCCGAACAACATTCGAACACCCCAGTTGAGTTGCGCGAGTCGCGTATCCAACGCGCGAGCGGCGCAGCATGTTCTCAATCGCCTTCACCGGTCTGAGGCGAATTCGCGCAGCAAGCCGAAGCGGTCAGATCAGTCCTGTGGCGTCGAAAATCCACGACGTATCCGCCGTCGCGAGATCCTCCAGCCAGGTCGGCGGCGCCTGAGCGGTCATGCTGCCCATATCCCAATAATCTTTCCACAGCGTCACTTTGCCGTCTTCGACGCGGTGCACCGAAACGAACCGCAGTAGAGCCGTCTCGCCGCTCGACCACCGCCAGGTCTCGGAGTGCTCGTACATGACATCGGCACCGGTAGCCACCAGCACCCCGTCGTGGTTCTCATAGCCCGCCAGCGGCTCGAGCCCGACCTTGAGTCGCTTGACGATGTCGTCGGGACCACGCGCCGCCAGGGTCGGTCCGACCGGCATGTCCACATAGATGCAGTCCGCCGACAGGAACGTCTTGACCCTGTCCCAGTCCCGTCGCGATAAGGCCTGCCACAGCCCGAGTACGGTGTCGTCAACCGGCATGGGATGTCATAGAACCGGGGTGCTGAACACGTTGTCAACAATGCGCGCAGGAGGTGGGGGATGGCGACGGTGCGATCCCGACGCAAAGCCGAGACCAGGCGCGTCCGCAGAACCAGTCCGTCTCCGTTCACGCCGTCCTGGACCCCCAGGCCGGCGCAGTTCGGCATGGGTGTGCACCACAACGTCGCGGTGCCGATGAGCGACGGCGTCGTGCTGCGCGCCGACATCCATTACCCGACGGTGCCCGACACCGGGCAGCCCGCCGCCGGGCCGTTCCCCGTGCTGTTGTCCATGACGCCCTATGGCAAAAAGGTCCCGCCGCCGGCCGCCCAGATCGGCGGTGGCGCTACCCCGTATCTGATCAAGCGCGGCTACATCGAGGCGATGGTCGACGTTCGCGGCAGCGGCGTGTCGGGCGGTTCCTTCGAGATGTTCGGGGAGCGGCAGACCCAGGACGGGATAGAGCTGGTCGAGTGGGCGTCGAAGCTGCCGAACGCCAACGGACGGGTCGGCATGTTCGGGATCTCCTACCTGGCGATCAACCAGTTGTTCACTGCCGCCGCCGTCGGGCCGGATTCGCCGTTGAAGGCGATTTTCCCGGTGATGGCCGCCCGTGATTTCTATCGCGACGCGGCGGCCATGGGCGGGGCACCGCACTTGCGCACGGTACGTGCTTACCGCGGGGTCTACCGCTTGCTCAACATCGTCAACCCGGCGCTGGAGGTGATCAACCTCGGCAAGCATCCGCGGCCGCGGGCCGGCGGGTTCGCCGGGGTGCGGCAGCGTGGGCGGGATCAACGAGGCTACTTCCGGCCGTTGATCGCCGACGCCGTCGCCGGCGGTGAGACGGCCTTCGACGGGCCGTTCTGGGATGCGCTGCGGCCGGGCATGGTGCTGCCCGGGATTGTCGCCAACGATGTGGCGGTCTTTCTGGTCGGCGGCTGGCACGATGCCTTCCAGCGCGGCGCGCCGCTGAACTACGCGGCGCTGCAGAACGCCTTCGCTGGGCGGCCCGACGAGTCGCCGATGCAACCCGGCCAGCCGGTGTCCGAGCGGCTGCGGTTATTGATGGGTCCCTGGTATCACGTCTCGGACTTCGGCGGGCTGCACATCAACGCGCTGCAGCTGCGCTGGTTCGACCATTGGCTGAAAGACGAAGCCGGAGCCGCGATCTCCGGATCGCCATTCACCTTCCAGGCCATCGGAAGCCCGCGGTGGTTTCATGCTCGCGACTACCCGCTGGCCGAGGCGACGCCGACCCGCTTCTACCTGTCCCAGTCTGGCCAGCTGACCGCCGACTGCGCGCCGGACACATCCACGGCGACAATCAAATACGTGGGACGGGGTCCGCTGGCCGGCCGAAGCGTCGAGCAGTGGACCCTGGGAATGACCAGCTTCATCCGCGCCCAGCGCGGCGGCCAGACCCGCTACGACCAGGACAACCGGCGACTGCAGCGCGGCGCGCTGACCTACACCACCGAACCATTCGCCACGCCAACGTTGGTCGCCGGACCGATCACGCTGACCGTGCATGCGACGGCCACCACCACCGAGGCGCTGTGGGTCGCCCACCTCGACGACGTCGCGCCCGACGGCGCCAGCCGCCCGCTGACTGAGGGAGCACTGCTCGGTTCGCACCGCGCGCTGGATCCGGATCGCACCTGGTACCTGCCCGACGGCACCGTCCTGCGGCCGCACCACTTCAGCACCCGGTCGGCGGTTAAGCCCGTCGTTCCCGGCGAACTGACCCGCTACGACGTCGAGATCTTCCCGACCGCTGCGATGATCGAGCCAGGCCACCGGCTGCGTCTGACAGTGACCACCTACGACTTCCCGCATCTGGTTCCGACCAAGCCCGCGCGCCGCGCCCTGACCGGCGGCAGCTACCAGCTCCATCAGGGCGGCCCCACCCCATCGCATCTGCTCATCCCGGTGGCTGACCCGGACAGCTTCAGCTGAGCCGCGCCGCCCCGACATCCGCAACAGAGCGGCTTTCGGCGCATACTCGCCAAGGTGACCTCGCTACAGCAATACATTGCCGAAGAGATTGCCACCGACCACGTCGACGGTCTGCTGACCAGGCGCGAAGCGATGCGGCGGCTGGCGCTGCTCGGTCTGGGCGGCGGGGCCGCGGCCGCGTTGATCGCCGCCTGCGGCAGCGGGCACACGCAGCGCCCGAGCGGGTCATCGGGGACGACGGGGACACAGCCGCCGGGGATGGATAGGGCGCTGCCGACCGAGCCGATCTCCTGGCCCGGCCCGCATGGAGAGCTTCAAGGCCGCCTGGGCGCAAGCCCACAATGCCCGTCGCGGGGTGTTGGTCATCCACGAGAACAAGGGACTAAACGATTGGGTGCGGTCGGTGGCCGGACGTTTTGCCGGCGCCGGCTACTCGGCGCTGGCCATCGACCTGCTGTCCGAGGAAGGCGGCACCGGGCACTTCCCGGACCCGGCGCAGGCCACCGCCGCGCTGAGCGCCGTTAAGCCCGACCGCTTTATAACGGACCTGAACTCCGAGTGTCGCCGAACTGCAGTCGCGGGTTCCGGGCCGCAAAATCGCAGTCGTCGGTTTCTGCTTCGGCGGCGGACTGGTGTGGCAACTACTGGCCGCCGGCGCGCCGGCATTGTCGGCCGCGGTCCCGTTCTACGGGCCGCTACCGGACAACCCCGATTTCGCGGCGTCCAAGGATGCCGCCGTGCTGGCGCTCTACGGGGCCCTCGACACTCGTGTCACCAGCCTCCGAGGCGGCGGCCAAAGCCGCCCTCGATCGTGCCGGGCTGGTCAACGACATCGTCATCGAACCCAATGCCGACCATGCGTTCTTCAACGACACCGGACCGCGCTACAACGCTGCCGCCGCGGACGATGCCTGGGGGCGGGTGCTGGAGTGGTTCGGCCGCTACCTGGCTTAGCAGGCGGCGAATCGGCCGTGCGGCATGATGCGTCGGTGACCATTCCGCCACCGGTCCTCACGCTGAGCCAAATACTCGACACGTTCAACCTCGAACAGGTCAACGCAGACTTCTTCGTCGGAACCCAGATCGACGAAATCGACCACCACATCGTCGGGGGTCACATCGCAGCCCAAGCCTTGATGGCGGCCAGCCGAACAGCATCAGAACGCTCGCCGCACAGCATGCATGTCTATTTCCTGCGTCGCGGTGACGCCAGGCACCCGGTTGATTTCGAGGTCACCGCGCTGCACGACGGCGGGACCTTCTCCGCCCGCCGGGTCACCGCACGCCAGTTCGGCGCAGTGCTATTGGAGGGCATCGCGTCGTTCAGCGTACCCGTCGAAAGTCATGTCTACCAACAGCAACCATCCGATCTGCCGGAGCCCGAATCCGTTCCCACGATGGCCGAACAACTCAGCGGCTACGCCGACGAGCGGGCTGGATGGTGGGTCCGTGAACAGCCCGTCGAGATGCGCTATATCGATCCGGCGGCCCGGCTCGCACTCGATCTGGCCGAACCGCCACCGGCACGGATCCGAATCTGGTGGCGTCCCAACGGGATTCCGCCGAGCGATCCCATCCTCGCCAGCTGCCTGGCGGTTTATGTCTCCGGCCGGACGCTGCTCGAGCCGGCGATGATCGCCCACCGCACCACCCCGCTGGGACCGGGCAGCTCGGCGTTGATGGACCATGCGGTATGGTTTCACCATGCGCCGGATCTGTCGGATTGGCTGCTCTACGAACAGCATTCAGCCAACGGCATCGGTGGTCGAGGGCTGGCTCAGGGCACCATGTTCAACCGCTCCGGTCAGTTGGTGTGCACCACGATGCTGGAGGGCTACTTCGGCCGCAGACTTCGCACGGTAGCGAGATCGTTTAACGTCAGCGGGTGGCCATCGACCGCGCCGGGCCCAGTGCCACCGGCAGCGTCGACCAACCGTGCAGAACTTGGGTATCACGGCGGCTGCCCACGCCGGCAGCACGCACATCGGGGAAGCGGTCGAAAAACGCCCGCAGCCCCACCTCGCCTTCGGCTCGGGCCAGAGCCGCTCCCAGGCAGAAGTGCCGACCACCGGAGAACGCCAGATGCCGACCGGCGTTGTCGCGCTCAATGTCGAAGCGGTTGGCGTCGGCGAACACTGCCGGGTCACGGTTGGCGGCGGCCACGTACACCACGACCAGTTCGCCTTGTTTGATCGATACACCCGCTACCTCGGTGTCGTTGAGCGCAATCCGTGCGGTGAGCTGAACCGGTGATTCCAACCGCAAGATCTCCTCGACGGCGCCTGGGCCACAGCTGCGGACGCTCACTGAGCGTGCGCAAATGCTCAGGGGATTGTCCAGCAGCATGCGAATCCCGTTGCCCAACAGGTTTACCGTCGTCTCGAAACCGGCCGCTAGCACCAGACCGGCGACCGCGTGAAGTTCAGACTCGTCCAGATACGTTTCCGCCGAACCACTTTCGGCCTTTTGGATTAGCTGGCTCATCAGGTCGTCGCCGGGGTTTCGCCGCAACTGTTGCAGATGCTCAGCCAGCCAGAAGTTGAATCCGGCTATCCCGCGTTGCACACGTCGGTATTGCGGCCAGGTGAGGCCGAAATCCAAACTGGGAGCTGCCAGCTCGCCGAACTCGAGGATGCGCTGCCGATCGGCGTCGGGCACCCCCAGGATGTCGCTGATGATCGCCACCGGAAGCTGCGCGCAGTACTGGTCGACGATGTCGACAACACCCGGTTCGCGGGAGAGTTGATCCAGCAGCGTCGCCGCGGTCTGCTCGACACCGTCCCGTAGCGCGGCGACCGCCCTGGTGGTGAACACCGACGATACCGTCTTGCGGTAGCGGGTGTGGTCCGGCGGCTCCACCGCCAGCAGCGACGGCGAACGTAGCGGGTGGAGCAAATCATCGCGGGTGCGAGTCTCCAGCCATCGCAGTGGCGCCGACAGATTCGCGCCGATCGAAAGCACCCGGAAGTCGTCCGATCGCAGCAGTTCATGCCCGATCGCATGGTCCGCGGTGATGTAGCCGATGCGTGATTGCACCAGGGGTCCGCGGGCGCGTACCTCCTCGTAGAACGGCACCGGATCGGCTTTGACGCTCGGGTCGGCGATCAACCGAGCCTGCACGTCACCCCGTCGGGCGCCGATCGACGCGACGCCGCGCACAAAGCCATGCAACGCCAGCCAGTGCACCCTCTGCTTCAATGCGATGTCCACGCGTACGACCCTTCACGTCGTCGGGCAGTGCTATCGCAAGCCTAGGCCAGTTCCCAATTCATGTTTTTTGCGAACACGATCGCGTCGTCGCTGGCGCTACCCAGCGCCTGACACCGTTGGATGTATTCGCGGACCATCGGCAGGAAGTTCATTGGGTTGTAGGCGTCTTCCTCATAACTCCACAGGTCGTCTCCGGCGTACTTCATGACCGACAGGTTGGCCGCCTGGTGAATGCTTCCGTCGCCGGGATCCCGCATCCGGTTCAGGAATTCGCAGAACACCCAGCCTCGGTCGGTGTCAATGGAGTACCAGGACGTCGGATAGAACGGCATCTCGCTGCCGGGGAAGACATTCATCGTCGACACAATCCAGTCGCGGATCTGCTCGCGACCGTGGAAGGTTCCGTAGGTGTGCTCGACATAGGTTGCGTCTTCGGTGAATTGGTCGGCAAACCGTGACCAGTCCCAACTGGAACCGATCTCCACGACGACTTGCTTGTGGCGTTCGAAGGCTGACTCGATCTCAGCGCGCGACCACTGTCCCATGACTACCTCATTCAGCTCGATCGGCCTGATTTCACGCCTCGACCACATCCTTGATGCGGTGCAGCGTCTTGGTCATGTCACGAATGTTGCGTCGCTGACGCAGGTAACCCCCGAACATCCAGTAGTACAGCGTGGTGAACGGGGAGGCGTTCATCCGAAATGATTCGGTGACGTCGGTGCCTTCGTCTTTTGCCGTCAGCCGGTAATGCCAGTTGTTCACCGGCCTGTCGCCAACGAGCACCTCGAAGCCGAATTCGCGGCCTGGTTCGCACGCGGTGACTCGACAGGTTGTCCAGTACACCGGCCCGATTTCGTTTCGCTTGACGTGGCCGCGGAATCGCGCCCCGAGCGCGGGCCCGGTAGCCCCGTCAAGCCATTCGGCATCGAACACTTCGGGGGAGAACCGCCCGGTGTTGCGGACATCCGCGATCAGGTCCCAGATCTTGTCCGCGGGTGCTGCCATATGAACTGTCGCCGAGCCCTGCATGGGCCGATCCAAGCATGCCCGGGCTTGGCCGGTGGCCGGAAATGCTGATGTTGACTCCGGGCAACTAGTCCTCGTTATCGTCGACCACGTCGTGCCGCACCACCCGCACCTTGCCATGCGGCAGGCAGGCGGCGTAGCCGTGGTATTTGCCGTAGAGCTCCCAAGCGGTGACGTTATCGTCGGGCCGCACGTCGATCTGGTGTCCGTGCGAGAATTCCAAGTGCAGATCTCCGGCGTCATCCCAAGTAACCTCCGTGCACGTCGCTCCGGAGAAATCGAACAGCGGTCGCTCTTGGACTGCTGGATCGTTGGGGTCAATGGAAACAACCTCGACAGGCGCGCTGGCGGTAGCCGGCAGGGTCAGGGTTATCGGTGTCGAGATGACGAGTTCGTCGTAATCCTCGAGGTTCAGCACCAGACCGTCGCGGAACATGATCCGTTGAACCGCACAAGACCTGCAACGCGACCCGCGCGGATTTGCGGTAACGCGCCATTCTTTGGCCATCAAAGAATGGTTGTGAATATATCTTTTGCCGTTGCCGGTGGCCTGGTCACCGCCACTGCCCTTGTACAGACGATGAATCCGCGCTAGCGTTTCGACGTCTTCAATCGCGATCAAGACGGGTGATCATCATCGACGCAGAGTTAAGTGATTCCTTCCACGGCACAAAGCGTTCCAAGGGCGGCGGACCGGATGACGGCGAGGCGCCCGTCATCGTCAGCTTGGTCGAGGCGGCGATGCAGATGTTCTCCGCAGCGATCGACGCCTTGCCCGACACCAGCGATCCAGAGTTCTCCGGACGCGCAGTGGTGATCCTGTCCGGTCTGCGAAAGCTGCAGACCGCACTCACCAAAGCAGCATCTCGCGGGAGGGCCACACCCTCGGTCATCGTGTCGCTGAGCGGAGTTCGAACGCGCTACGACGATCTGATGGCCATGGCCGCCGAGGCGCCCGGCGCGACGTTGGGTCAGCAACTGTATGCCGTCCGTCGGCGCGCCAGACTGTCGGCGCAGGAAACCGCCAATGGCGCGGGGCTTACGGCCGATCTCCTCGACGCCATCGAGGCGGACGAAATCCCGACCGACGACGAAGCGGCCCGGATCAAGGAGCTCCTCGCCGCCTTGGGTGGCTGACTCTTCGTCCAGCCGCGCAGACCGGCTTCGCTCGCCGGCCAGTCGGACGTCGATCGCTGCTGCGTTGACGTTCGCGATCGTATTGGGTGGGGCATTTTTGGCAGTGGGCCGGCGGCATTCATCGGCCGCCGACGCTCTCGAGCACCCCAGCCGCGCCGCCACCGACGAACAGACCAAGACCGAGGTCGTCGACCAAGCGAGGTTTATCGTCGCCGTCGCTGCGTTGCAAAACGCCACGGCAGGCTATCTTTTGATGTCCTGTAAAGACCGCGACAATCCGCCCTATCAGGGAGCGGTCTACCTGAACTTCGCGTTGCCCGCCGATGCCCGCACCGACGAATATTTCCGGAATATCGCAGCGGCCATGGTTGCCCGAGGTTGGACCAAGCGGCTACCGCCGAATCGGGCCTTGGTCGGCAAAACGTTCTCCAAGGCCGGCGTCACCGCGATTCTCTACCAGGACAACGATTCTGAAAAACACGGAGTCGCACGCATCTACGGCCAGTGCAACAACATGAACAACCACCGCGGGGACTCGACCGCATGGATCGACATCACCGACCAGCTGCACTGAACCCGCCCCGCCAAGAAAACTGCGCTTGACGGATCACCGTCAAGCGCAGTTTGCTCGCGAGGGTTAGCCACCCGAGTGGGCGCCGAGAGCGCCCTGCAGATCACCCTTCATGGCGTTCAGCTGCGCGCCCCAGTACTCCCAGCTGTGCGTTCCGGAGGGCGGAAAGTTGAACACGGCGTTGTGGCCGCCCGCGGCGTTGTAGGCGTCTTGGAACTTCTTGTTGACGCCGATCATGAAATTGCTCTCGATGAACGTGGCCGGCAAATTGGCACCGCCCAGTTCGTTCGGAGTCCCGTTGCCGCAGTACACCCAGAGCCGGGTGTTATTGGCGACGAGTTGGCCGACGTTGACCAAGGGGTCGTTGCGTTGCCATGCGGGGTCGCTGTCTGGCCCCCACATGTCTTCCTTCTTGTAGCCGCCGGCATCGCCCATCGCCAGACCTATCCAGCCCTGCCCGGTGGACGGGCTCAGGTAGCCGGACAGCGAACCGGCGTAGACGAACTGACCAGGGTGGTAGATCGCCAGATTCATTGACGATGCACCCGCCATTGAGATGCCCGACCGCGGCGCTACCGGTCGACTTGACGCTCTTCTGCGAGGCCAGGTAGCCCGGCAGCTCGCTGGTCAGGAAGGTCTCCCACTTGTAGGTCGAGCAGCCGGCCTTGCCGCACGCCGGGCTGTACCAGTCGGTGTAGAAGCTGGACTGTCCACCCACCGGCATCACGATCGACAGACCCGACTGGTAGTACCACTCGAAGGCGGGGGTGTTGATGTCCCAGCCGTTGTAGTCGTCCTGGGCACGCAGGCCGTCCAGCAGGTACACCGCCGGCGAGTTGGCGCCGCCGCTCTGGAACTGAACCTTGATGCTGCGGCCCATCGCACCCGAAGGTACCTGCAGGTACTCGACCGGAAGGCCGGGCCGGGAGAACGCCCCCGCCGTCGCCGCTCCACCGAGAAGGCCGACGAGGCCCGGCAGTACGGCGACCGCAAAAGCGGCGACTGCAAGTCGCCGCACCCAGCCACGCATCTTTTCGTTCACGTACGTCATCCCTGCCCCTTGTCGTAGGCCATCGCGCTAATGGCAAAACTTACCGTGTGGTATTCCATATGTCGATCAGGACGCAAAGATGTCTCGATTTGGTATCGGCCGCCACCACCTGCGCGGAGCCGGTGATCAGCGAGGCAGGCAGCTGTTTGTGGCAACTTTCTGATGCACTTTGCCGAGCCGGAATTGCCGACCGATCCACGCGACGTTCGCAGGTGATCGCGACGCCGCAGGGTGGTGTTGACGCCCGTTCAGCTGTTGTCGCGAGGAGCGCGTAGGCTCACCCGGGGTAGACCGACGAGACCACGCTGTCCCGGTCCTTGCGCAGCACACGAACCAACCCGGATCAACCGTTTCGTGCTGGCGGCGGCGCATGGGCGTTGGGGCACGATTGAGGTGCAAATTTGGACACGGTGCTTGGGCTGTCGCTGACATCCACGTCGGTCGGCTGGGTCCTGGTCGAAGGCCGCGACGCCGACGGCACCATCCTCGATCACGACGATTTCCAAGTGGATACCGGCGGCGGGGTGCGGGCAGTCAACACCTCAGCGCAGACCAGCGCGGCAGTGCTGGACGCGCAAGCGACAGCGGTCAACAATGACCACCGACTTCACGTCATCGGTGTCACCTGGAGCGACGAGGCGGCTGCAGAGGCTGCGCTGCTGCTGGAGTCGCTGACCGACGCCGGCTTCGACAATGTTGTCCCGATTCGGCTGCACCAGGCTTGCGAAATGTTGGCCCGGGCGATAGCACCTGTCGTCGGCTATGACAAAGGCCGCCGTCTGCGTATTGGACGGCGATTCGACGATCGTCGTCATGGTCGACACGTGCGACGACGAGCCACAGACGGCCATCAAGCAGCTGACCGGCGGCACGGGTCGCCTGGTCGGATGGCTGACCACCCTGTTCGACCGGAGTTCATGGCAACCGGGCGGTATCGTGATCGTCGGTCCCGATGAGGACCTCGAAGCGCTGTCGTGGCGGCTTGAGAAATCGGTGCCGGTGCCGGTCATCACGCAGATCGGCGCGCAGCTGGCGCTGGCACGTGGGGCTGCTCTCGCATCGACCGAGAGCCCGGGATTCCCGGAAGCCGAGACGGTCGAGACCGTCGACGGCGAGCGGGGGGAGCGGCGAAGCGCCCGGCAAAACTCCTACGCCGGGGCGTTGATGATGCTCGTCGCCGGTGCGGTCACGTTCGTCGCATCGCTGTCGTTTGCCCTGGGCCCGCATCTGGTTCCCGACCGAGCTACCGGACCGGTCCAACATGTGGTCCACAAGGCGGCGACTCCTCGCGTCGCACAAGTCCCGGCTCCGCAGCCGGCGGCCGTCGAGGTGCCCCCTGCGCGACCAGCGCCGCTACCTGCACCGGTCGAGCAGCCGACCCAAGCCCCCGCCGCTGCCCAACCGCAGACCGTAGTTTCCGACGAACCGTCGGCCGAACTTCCCGCCGCTGCACCGGTCCCGCCACCACCGCCAGAGCCGGTCGCTCCTCCGCCTCCACCACCGAATCCACATCCACTGCTAACCAAGCTGCTTGAGCGCCTGCACGGTCAGCAGAACCCGGCGCCGGACCAGCCGGCGCCGGGGCAAGGCCAGCCGCCTAATCCGGGCGCACCACCGCCATAGTCACCGGAATTCCCAATGCTCAAGCGGCTCCGGCTGTTTCGGGCGGCGGTGACGAGCGCTAAGTTGCGAAAGCTTCGGCGGTTTCGGCGGCGGTGGTCAACGCGGCAAGGTGGTCGTCGACCGACGCCAGCCCAGCGTTCATCGTGTTGATCGAAACATGCGATGCGCCCGCATCAGCCCAGCCCCGAAGACCTTCGGCCAGGTCGCCGGCGTTGCCGTTCCAGGAAACCCGACCCTCCATGGCGATTTGGGCGGGGTCTCGGCCGGCCTCCGTCGCGGCTTGCGCCACCTCTTGCAGCGCCTGGTCGAGTTTCGGCCCGGGGCCCACCATGGGAAACCAGCCATCGCCGAGGCGACCGGCGCGCCGGCATGCGCGTGGCGAGGCCGCCCCGAACCACACCGGAATCGGTCGCTGTATCGGCAGCGGCGCCAGTCCGGCTCCGGTCACCCGGTGATACGTGCCGTGGTAGGTGACGGTCTCTTCGGTCCACAGCTTGCGCATCAGGTTCACCTGCTCTTCGCTGCGCTTGCCGCGGTTCGAAAAGTCTTCGCCCAGTGCCTCGTATTCGATCGCGTTCCAGCCGAGTCCGACACCCAGGCGTAGCCGCCCGCCGCTGAGCAGGTCCACCTCGGCAGCCTGCTTGGCAACCAGGACAGCCTGTCGCTGCGGCAGGATCACGATGCCGGTCACTAGTTCCAGTGAGGTGGTGACCGCGGCAAGATAGCCGAAGGTCACCAACGGCTCATGGAAAGTGTCGTGCAGGTCATAAAAACCGTCCCAGCCGACGTGCACCTTCGGATCGGCACCGACGACGTGGTCATAGGCAAGTAGGTGGGCAAATCCAAGCCCTTCGACATGCTCGGCGTAGGCCCGCACCGCACCCGCGTCGGCGCCAATTTCGGTCTGCGGGAACACCACTCCGATTCGCATCTCTACTCCCTTGCTCTCCATTGTCCGATCAGCTGTCTTTGGCTCGCTGCGCAGTGAACAAGATGGTGACGTCGTCGGCGACTTTCAACGAGCCCAGCAACAACGAATATGGCTTGACCCCGAAGTCGGATTGGCAAACGACGGCCTCGGTGGACAGCCGCCAAAGGTCGCCGAGATCCTCAGTGCGCAAGTCGATTACGTGCCGTCGCGTCTTTCCGTGGACCTGCAGCGTCCCGGTTAGACGGTAACCGTCCTGGCCGTGGTCAATGCGGTCGGCGTCGAAGCAGATCTCGGGAAAGCGTCCGGCACCCAGTTGTCGTAAAGCGTTGGACCGCACCAGGATCTTCTCCAGGTCCGGACAAGGGCGTCAGGCCACCTTCGCCCTGCCGAACTTCAAGCGAATCCACGTCAACTGTGAGCTGCGCTCCGACGGGTGCACCATCCGACCACCGCACTGTGGCCTGCCAGCGTCGCATCGCGATGGTGAGCCGGTGACCCATCTTCGACGCCCGGCCGGCGACACCGGTGTGAACCAATAACTCACCGTCAGATGCGTCGATAGTCCATATGTCGCTCACGAACCGACTGTGTCACATGGTCAAAACGGTGCGGTAGTGTGCTCGCCCCTGCTCTAAAGTCGCGTAGCCTTCAGCGGCCTGCGATAGCGGTAGCTCCTCGATCCACGCCCGAACACCGGACAGAACCGCGACATGCATGGTGTCTTCGACGTCTTTCGCGGTGCCGGAGGGATGGCCGACGATGCTGACCCCCGGTGTGATGAGCTGGATGGGACTGATCGGCAACGGTTCAGGCGTGACGCCGATGGTGACGAGCTCACCCTGTGGCGATATCCCGCCGACCGTTGCGGCCATGGCCGGCGAGTTGCCCGCGGTCGCCAGCACGACCGCCGCGCCGCCCAGAGCCTTCAGCGCTTCGGCGGGATCGCCGGCGGTGGAGTCGATGTAGTGGTGGGCGCCCAACTTCCGGGCGTCCTCCTCTTTGCCGCTGCCGCGGGCGATTGCGATGGTCTCAAAACCCATCGCCCGGGCGAACTGCACCCCGAGGTGGCCGAGCCCGCCGACACCGAGGATGGCGACCCGGTCGCCGGGCACTGCCTTCGCGTGGCGCAAGGCGTTGTAGGTGGTAACGCCGGCGCAGCCCATCGGCGCGGCTTCCGCGTCGGAAAGCCCTGCCGGTATCCGGGCGAGCGCACTCCCCGGGACAGTCACCGACTCCGCATATCCGCCCGGATATTGGTAACTCGGGATCTTCCCGTTCTCGCAATGAATGAAGTGGCCTTTTCGGCACTGATCGCAGTGGTAGCAGCACCCGCCGAACCACCCGACCGCGACGCGATCGCCGACCGCGAAACCCTCGACACCCGCACCAAGCTCGGCGATCGTTCCGGCGATTTCGTGCCCGGGGGTCAACGGCCACGTCATGCCCGGGAAGCCACCTGAGACAAAGTGTGCGTCCGTGCCGCAGATCCCACACGCGGTGACCGTCAGCCGCGCCTCATCACGGCCCGGCGGCACTGTTTCGACATCGACCAGTTCTAGCGGTGCGCCGGCCGAATTTACATGAACAGCTCGATGCGTAGGCATGCGTTTGATGCTAGTGCGCGACAGGGTATTTGGTTGCCCCGCTGGTGTGGTAGTCGACCTGCCAATGCTTGATGCCGTTGAGCCAGCCCGACCGCAGCCGCTCAGGTTTGCCGATCGATTCCAGATCAGGGATGGCATCGGCGATCGCGTTGAACATCAGGTCGATCGTCATCCGCGCCAAGTTGGCCCCGATGCAGTAGTGCGCACCGGTGCCGCCAAATCCCACGTGCGGGTTGGGATCACGCAAGATGTTGAAGGTGAACGGGTCGTCGAAGACTTCCTCGTCGAAATTGGCCGAGCGGTACACCATCACCACCCGCTGGCCCTTGTTGATCTGCACGCCGGACAGCTCGTAGTCCTCCAACGCGGTCCGCTGGAACGACGTGACCGGGGTGGCCCACCGGACGATCTCATCGGCCGCGGTGGCGGGCCGCTCCCTCTTGTACAGCTCCCACTGATCGGGGAAGTCGGTGAACGCCATCATGCCCTGGGTGATGGAGTTGCGGGTGGTCTCGTTGCCCGCCACCGCCAGCAGGATGACGAAGAAGCCGAACTCGTCGTCGGAGAGTTTGTGACCGTCGATGTCGGCCTCGATCAGCTTCGTCACCAGGTCTTCCCCCGGATTCTGCGCGCGGTCGGCGGCCATCTGCATGC
This sequence comes from uncultured Actinomycetota bacterium, assembly GCA_963720085.1. Taxonomy (GTDB): domain Bacteria; phylum Actinomycetota; class Actinomycetes; order Mycobacteriales; family Mycobacteriaceae; genus Mycobacterium. Next base: position 446,154 of record CAVRER010000026.1, on the reverse strand, counting down.
CGTACATGATCAATTCGACGGAAGCGGTGATGGCATCGTTGCTGGCAAACTCGGGGTCCTGGTCGCCAACCATCTCATTGGACCAGTGAAAGAGTTTCTTACGGTCTTCCTGCGGCACACCCATTAGCCCGGCGATCGCCTGCAACGGCAGCTCACACGAAATCTGTTCGACGAAATCGCCGGAACCCTCGGTCGACGCGGCCTCGACGATGCGACGCGCACGCTCGGCGAGGTCTTCGCGCAGGCGCTCAATGGCTCGAGGAGTGAACGCCCGCGAAACGATCTTGCGCAGCCGGGTGTGCTGCGGCGCATCCATATTGAGCAGGACGAACTTGCCACGTTCGATCTGCTCGCCCACCGTGCCGTCCTTATAGCGCGGCAGCGCGGTCTTCTGCAGGCTGGAGAAGATATCGCTGCGCAGCGAAACCTCCTTGACGTCTTTGTGCTTGGACACCACCCAGAAGCCGCCGTCGTCGAAGCCGCCGATGCCGAGGGGCTGTTCGTTCCACCAGATCGGTGCGGCGCGACGCATCTCGGCCAGTTCCTCGACTGGGAGGCGCTCGGCGTAGATGTCGGGATCGGTGAAATCGAATCCCGGCGGGATGTTCGGAGTCGGCATTAGGGGGCACTCCTAGGAATACGGCTATGAATACGACTTGAAGATGACGCGTTCTAGCCCAGTAAAGCATCGTGACCGCCGAGATGGAACGTGTTCCCGGCGGATTGCCAGGGACAGATTGAAACGTGTTCTCGCGACCGGCTCCGATGAGTTTCGGCTAAATCGAAGGTCTGGATCTAGTGCCAGGCAGAGCAACCAGCGAAGGGATCGGTCATGCGCATCGTTGTCAGCGACTTCATCAGCCTCGACGGTGTGGTGCAGGCGCCCGGCGGCCAACAGGAGGACACCGACGGTGGATTCCGCCACGGCGGATGGTCGATGCCGTACTTCGACCCAAAAACCATGGGCCCGGCGGTTGGCGAAGTCATGGCCGCTACTGAGGCACTGCTGTTCGGCCGACGTACCTGGCAGACCATGGCCGCCGCCTGGCCGGCCCGGGCGGGTGACCCGTTCGCCGACCGGATGAATGAGATCCCCAAGTACGTGGCGTCGCGGACGCTGACCCAGCACGATCTGACCTGGTCTGGCTCGACCCTGCTGCCTGCCGAGGACGCCATCGGCGCGGTGCGCGAGCTGCGTGAGCGGGACGGCAAAGCACTGCAGGTGATGGGCAGTGCCTCGCTGGCTGGACAGCTGATCGCGGATGGACTTGTCGACGAATACCGCCTGATGATCGAGCCGATCCTGCTCGGTGGGGGCAAGCGGTTATTTCCCGACGACGGCTCAGCCCGTGCGCTCCAGCTCGTTTCGGCGACAACGACCGCTACCGGAGTCCTGATCTGCACTTACCGGCCTGCTGACCGCTGACCGACCGGCTGGATGCCGCCGTGCGAAACCACCTTGCGGCCCGGGCCGCGCTGACTATGCTTGCCCCAGACCGCTGGGGGCGGTGAATGGCCCCCGCAACGTGACACCGAAGGTGGGTCATGATTCGCGAACTGTTCATCGCCGCTGCGATCACGGGTACGGCTATCAGTCTGACGCCGGCCGCCGTCGCCGATCCTGGCAACTACGACGGCGACGTGCCGGGGATGAACTACGATGCGTCGCTGGGCGCGCCGTGCGACAACTACGAGCGGTTCATCTTCGGACGCGGCCCGGGCGGCCAAGCCGAGGCATGTCATTTCATCATCAACCAGTTGCCGGCAGCGCAATCGGGGTACTGGGTGATCTCCTACCCGCTCAACGGAGTTCAGCAGGTCGGTGCGCCGTGCCAAAATCCGCGTGGGTCGGCGGCCCAGACGCCGGACGGGCTTCCGATGCTCTGCACCGAACACGGCTGGCAGGTCGGGCAGCTGACCGGAGGCGGGTTCCCGGTTGGCGGCGGGGGCTTCCCGTCGGACACCGGCTGACGAGATAACAGGAGACTGCGATGGGCTTCAACGCCAAGGATGCGATCGACGCCGCCAAAGACATCGTGACGAACGCCGTTGAGCGGTCGTCGGACATCGTCGAAAACGCCGGCCACATCATCAAGGGGGACATCGCCGGCGGCACCGGCGACATCGTCCACAACTCGCTCGACATCGCCACCTACGCCGTCGACAGGGCCAAAGAGGTCTTCACCGGCAAGCCCGCCGACGACGAATAATCCCGGCGCGCAGGGCCGTTCGTCAGACGGTGGCGGCCTCGTTGAGCTCGTCCAACCGGTTCGTCGCGTCCAGATATTCCTGCACCCAGCGTTCGATGACCGTCGCGGTCTTCTCCACTTTGGCGAACTGTCCAACGACCTGACCGACGGGATTGAATGCGACGTCGACGGTCTCGTTCGGGTACTTGTTCGTGGCCCGAACCGCCATGCCGGAAACCATGTACTGCAATGGCATGCCGAGGGGCTTCGGGTTATCCGGCTGCTCCCACGCCTCGGTCCAGTCGTTGCGCAGCATCCGGGCCGGCTTGCCGGTGAACGAACGGCTGCGGACGGTGTCACGGCTGCTCGCCTTGGCGTATGCCGCTTGCTGAACAGGGGTGTTGGAGGCTTCTTCGACCATCAGCCACTGGGAGCCGGTCCACGCGCCTTGGGCGCCCAACGCCAGTGCCGCCGCGATCTGCTCACCGCTGCCGATGCCGCCCGCCGCCAGCACCGGTACCGGGGCGACCTCCTTGACGACCTGCGGCCACAACACAATCGAACCCACCTCGCCGCAGTGCCCACCGGCCTCGCCGCCCTGCGCGATGATGATGTCGACGCCGGCGTCGGCGTGCTTGCGCGCTTGCGAGGGTGAGCCGCACAGTGCGGCCACCTTGCGACCGGAGTCGTGGACGTGCTTGATCATCTCGGCCGGGGGAGTGCCCAGCGCGTTGGCGATCATCTTCACCTTCGGGTGCTTTAGCGCCAATTCGACCTGTGGGGTGGCGGTCGCTTCGGTCCATCCGAGCAGCTGCAAGCTGTCCTCATCGGCGTTCTCCACGGGGACGCCGTGGTCGGCGAGGATCTTCTTGGCAAAGTCGAGGTGCTCCTGGGGGACCATCTTGCGCAGCGTTTCGGCCAGCTCCTCCGCCGACAGGTGCGAGTCCATACCCTCGTACTTATTCGGGATGACGATGTCGACCCCGTACGGGTGGTCGCCGATGTTCTCGTCGATCCACTTCAGCTCGATCTCAAGCTGCTCGGGTGTGAAGCCGACCGCCCCCAGCACGCCGAAACCGCCGGCCTTGCTCACCGCGACGACGACATCGCGGCAGTGTGTAAACGCGAAGATCGGGAACTCGATGCCGAGCTCGTCGCAGATGGGAGTGTGCATGCCTGATTCCTTACTGGTCTGCTTGCTGGCGGCGTTGGCTAACTGAAACGTGTTCTAGTTTAGTACGGAATTGTCGTGCTGTGACCACCCGGGTCGGTCAGACCACCTCGTTATGGGCCAGCCACAGCACCAGGAAAGCCAGCACGCAGCCCGCGCACACCAGATGATCGCGCCAGATGGACCGCGCCAGGGCAGTTTGTTCGGCGGGACCGCCCGAACGGCTGCCGAGTCGGGCCGCGTTGGGAACCGTGTGCGTCAGTGCCAGCAGTATCGGCGCGCCCGCGAGCAGAGCCGACACCGCCAGTAACCAGCCCGGGTCGTGCCCTCGCACGGCGCGGAACCCCAACGCTCCCAGCAACACCACCATGACGACAGCGATGAGCCGGCTCATCGGCCGGGATCCGGTGACCGCGCGCCGGTAGTAGCCCGCGATGGAAGCCAACGCGGATTCGGGCAGGTCACCGTTGGGATTCCGGTCCGCGAGAACCTGCGCATCGAACATCAGATCCATCCACAACACGGCGAACAGAAACCCGCTGCACGCGGTGAGTAAAGAGGTCGCGACGCTCATCGTTCAATTGTTTCCCAATGCGCAGCCGTCAGCCCCACGGTGGAACAAGTTCTAATTCCGTCCCCGGCTGCGGTAGCCTGACGCGTCATGGGACGCGTGGACGGAAAAGTTGCACTGATCAGCGGCGGCGCTCGGGGGATGGGTGCCGCTCATGCCCGGATGCTGGTCGGCGAGGGCGCCAAGGTGGTGATCGGCGACATCCTCGACGACGAGGGCAAGGCACTGGCCGATGAGATCGGTGAGAGCGCGCGCTACGTCCACCTCGACGTCACCCAACCCGACGAGTGGGAAGCCGCGGTATCGACCGCAGTCAACGATTTCGGGAAGCTCAACGTGTTGGTCAACAACGCCGGCATCGTGGCGCTGGGCCAATTGGGACAGTTCAACTTGGACAAGTGGCACAAGGTCATCGACGTCAACTTGAACGGCACATTCCACGGAATCCAGGCCTCGGTCGAGGCGATGAAGACCGCGGGCGGCGGCTCCATCATCAACGTCTCATCCATCGAGGGCCTGCGCGGCGCCGTGATGGTGCACCCCTACGTCGCCTCCAAGTGGGCGGTGCGCGGCCTGTCCAAATCGGCTGCCCTCGAGTTGGCCCCGCACAACATCCGGGTCAACTCCATCCACCCCGGCTTCATCCGCACCCCGATGACCAAGCACTTCCCGGACAACATGGTCACCGTTCCGCTCGGTCGCCCCGGCGTCTCCGATGAGGTCGCCACCTTCGTGGTGTTCCTGGCCAGCGACGAATCCTCGTATGCCACCGGCGCCGAATTCGTGATGGACGGCGGCCTGATCAACGACGTTCCGCACAGGCTGTAGCCGCTAGCGGAACTTCTCGATCACGGTCTGGGCGAACCGCTCGATCGACGGTCGGTAGCGCTCGGCCGGATGTTTGAACTCCTGAAATGCCTCGTGGTCGCCGGCCAGGACGTCCTGGGCACCGGCCCACGGAGCACACATCACCGCCGTGATCCCGAGGTCCTCGGCGCGCCGGTACAGATCGACCGACGGCGGCTCAAGCAGCGCCAGCATGATCTCGAAGGGTTCGCCGTCTCGCCCGTACTCGCGCCGCAACGCCGTCAGCTTCTGCACGTAGCCAACCGCGTCGTCCCACGCGTATGCCGTGCCGACCCATCCGTCACACAGCCGAGCGGCCCGGCGCAGCGCCACCTCCGATTCGCCGCCGCACAGGATCGGCACCGGCGTGCTCGGGTGCGGCTCGAGCATCAACTCGGGCACCTGGTAGTAGTGGCCGCTCCACGACACCCAACCGCCCTGCCACAGCGCACGCAGGGCCGGGATCATCTCGTCGAGCCGCTTGCCCCGATTGCCGAAATCCTGTCCCAGCAGCTCGAATTCCTCGCGCATCCAGCCGGCGCCGACGGCCAGCGATACCCGGCCGTCGGAAATGACCGACGCGGTGGCCACCTGTTTGGCGACCTCCAACAACGGACGGGCGGGTGCGACGTACACGGCATTGGAGAACCGCAGCCGACGTGTCACCGCCGCCATGGCGCCGATGAGGACCCACGAGTCCGGCCACGCTGTCTCCGGCGACCACGGCGGACGCTCCGCCCCGGTCGGGTATCGCGACTGCAGGACACGCGGATAAATCAGATGATCGGCACAGATCACGCCGTCGTAGCCGGCTTGGTCGAGCATGCGCGCGACCACCAGCGCCTCCGACGAGCCCATAAATGCTGTGCCAGACCAGAACTGCATCAGGCGTCTTTTCCGATCATCGGCACGTCGTACTACTTTATGTTCCTTTTCGAAATTCCGGGCGCAAGCAGCTGGGACACGCTAGGAAGTGGATAGTGGATTTCGAACTTGACCCAGCGCAGAACGCCTGGTTGGCGGAGGTGCGTGACTTTCTGCGGCGGAACGTCACGCCGGCGCTGAGGTCCGAACTAGCCGAACACGGCCAGGAGTTTCCCGGCGGGGAAGTCGCGTCGTTCCGGCGCAAGATCGGCGAGCGGGGATGGTTCGGACTGAACTGGCCGCCGGAGTACGGCGGTCTGGGGCTCGGCGCGACCTACCAGCACCTGCTGATGCGCGAGTTCGAATACTGGGGCGTCCCCGGGCCGGATCTCACCGTGACTTCGGTGGCGCCGATGATCATGCGGCACGGCACCGAACAGAACAAAACCGAGTTCCTTCCACCGATAGCTCGCGGGGAATTGACCTGTGCCGTGGGCTACTCGGAACCCGACGCAGGCACCGACCTGGCCAGCTTGCGCACCCGCGCCGTGCAAGACGGTGACGAGTGGGTGATCACCGGATCCAAGATCTGGAACAGCGGCGCCCAGCGGGCGACCCACGAATGGCTTTGTGTCCGCACCGATCCCAGTGCCCCGCGGCACCGAGGAATTTCGGTGATCATGGTTCCCGTCGATCTGCCTGGCATAGAAATCCGTCCGCTTTACGCGTGGTCGGGGTATCGCACCAACGAGGTGTTCTTCGACGATGTCCGAGTGCCCGTCGGCAACCTGATCGGCGAGGTGAATCAGGGGTGGACCTACATCACCGGCGCGCTGGATCTCGAGCGAGGCGCCTTGACCAACGCGGGCGATCTGCGCCGCGCACTCGACGAGCTGATCGAGCTGGCCGGCCAGCAGCGTCGCGACGGCTCGACGCCGCTGCAAACGTCCAGCTTTCGCCGTCGACTCGCGCAGGCCGAGGCGGATGTCGAGGCGGCATTGCTGATGGGATACGAGGCCGCGTCACTGCTGGACAGCGGTGTGATCCCTACCGTGGAAGTCAGCGTCGAGAAAGTCTTCACCAGCGAATTGCGCCAGCGGATCGCCGATTTGGCCATCGACCTGCTCGGACCGGATGGCCTGCTGGCCTATCGCAGCGCGGGCGCACCCGCCGACGGGAAATTCGAACGGCTCTACCGGGTAGCGCCGCTGATGCGGTTCGGCGGAGGCACCAACGAGGTGCTGCGCGACGTCATCGCTCAGCGTGGCCACGGCATGCCGTCGTACGGACGCTGATGGTGGCGTCACGATGAAACTGTTGCCCGATCAAGACGAACGAGATTTGGCGTCGATGCTGCACGCGCTCTTCCTCGCCGAGTGTCCGACCAGCCTGGTACGGGAAATGCGCGACGCAGATCGGCGGCCGATGCCCGGCAGGTTGTGGAAGTCGTTGGCCGATGCCGGGGTATTCGGACTGTTGCTTCCGGAGGAGTATGGCGGCGCCGGTGGCGAACTATCCGACCTGGGCGTGTTTTGCGTGGAAGCCGGTCGCGCTCTTTGTCCGACGGTCGTGCACGCCACGCTGCAGGCGGCACTTGCCATCCACCTGCTCGGCGCACCGGACCAACACGCTGCGTGGCTGCCTTCGATCTCTGCCGGAAAACTCTGCGCTACAACAAGTTTGTCGAACGCACGGAACGCGGCGGTGATCGCTCCGGCACTCCGGGCGTGCCAGGGAGCTGACGGTGGCTGGCGGCTCAGCGGCACGGCCGACTTCGTCGGCGACGCCGACTTGGCCGATCACATCGTCGTGTCGGCAGCCGACGCCGCGGCCACCCGGACATTGGGCTTCGTCGTCGCGCTGCAAGCCGACGGCGTGCACATCGAACCATTGCGGCTCATCGGCGGCCACCGGGCGTTTGGCATCCGTTTTGACGATGTCGAGGTGGCGGATCGGCGCGCGGTGCTTGCCGGGCCGGACGGCTCGGGGTTAACCGAAAATACCCTGCGACGGGTGGCCAACGCCGCAGTGGCATTGCTGTCGCTGGACTTGGTCGGCGTCGGCGAGGCGATGCTGCAACGCACCGTCGACTACACGGTGGCGCGGGAACAGTTCGGCCGACCCATCGCCTCGTTTCAAGCGGCGCAGCATTTGGTCGCGAATATGCATATCGCGCTGGCCGCAGCTCGGCTGGCAGCTCGCTCGGCGGTGTTCTGGATCGGGCGGGGCCGCACCGCCACCCGTGAAACCGCGATCGCGCGAATGCACGCAGCCAGCGCGGCGAAATCGATCACACTTGACGCGCACCAGCTGCATGGCGGTATGGGTTATGTACTCGACACCGACCTGCATTTGTTCTCCGAGCGGGCCCGGGTGCTGTCCACGCTGGGCGGCGGGGCGGACGTGGCCGCAACGTGGTTGGAGGAAGTGTGAGCGAGCAGGGTCTGATCGACGCCGAGTCGGCGTCGCGAGTGGGCGCCGTCGCCGCCACAGCGACCGGCGAAGTCAACCGGCGCGATTGGCAACGCTGGGCCGCGGCGGTCGGCGATCACAATCCACTGTGGTTCGACACCGAATATGCTCGCGCACAAGGCTACCGCGACATCATCTGTCCGCCGCTTTTCCTGCAGTACGCCGTGCTGGGAGTCACCGCACTGGACGGGTTGCGGCCGGATGGATCGTCCGGAGCGGCTTCTGGCAGCCTCGCCTTTCCCCGTGCACCCAGACGTATGGCCGGCGGGGAGAGCACAACGTTCCATGCGCCGGCGTATCACCGCGACGAAGTCGAGATGGTGCGCACCATCGAGTCGATCGTGGAAAAGCAAGGTCGCTCCGGCCGGTTTGTGCTGGTGACCTGGCGCACGGTGTATCGCAATCAGCGAGCTGAATTGCTCGCCGAGGCAACAACATCGATGATCGCCCGACCGTGAGGAGTTGAATGGTCCCCGAAAGAGCGTCGATACAGATTTTCTACGAGGACGTCGAGCCCGGCGACCCATTCCCGGCGCTCACGGTGACGGTCGATGAGAGACAGCTGTTCTTCTTCAGCGCCGCAACATACAACGGTCACCGCATCCACTACGACAAAGACTGGGCACGGACGGTCGAGGGTTACGACGACGTCATCGTGCAGGGACCGCTGCAGGCCGCGCTGCTGGCCCGGGCGATCACCGACTGGATCGGCGGCCGCGGCCGGCTCGTCGAGTACGCCGTGCAGAACCGGGCCATCGCGTTTGCGGGCGAGGAACTGAGTCTCGGCGGGGTAGTGACCGCAAAGCGGTTGGGCGACAACACCGGTTTGGTCGATCTCGACATCGCCGGCCGACGAGGTGACACCGTGCTGATGCCGGGCACCGCCACGGTCGCGCTGCCATTGCGCGGAGAACCCCACGGAGAACCCCAGGACGAGGAATTGTGACGGGCCTGCGCGGCGAGGCCGCAATCATTGGTATCGCCGAGTTGCCCGCCGAGCGCAAGCAGACCCGGCCGCCGTCATTCACCCTGGACCAGTACGCGCTGCTGGCCAAGATGGTCGTCGAGGACGCGGGTGTAGATGCCACGGTGGTCAACGGTCTGCTGTGCCACGGCTTGGCGGAATCCGATATGTTCGCCCCGGCCACGCTGTCGGAATACCTTGGTCTGCCTGTTGATTTCGGGGAACGGGTCGACCTGGGCGGCGCCACCTCCGCGGGGATGGTGTGGCGGGCCGCGGTGGCCGTTGAACTCGGGCTGTGCGACGCGGCGCTCGCCGTTGTGCCCGGATCCTCGGTGCTGCCGACGTCCACCCGCCGACCACCATCATCGCCTGGGTGGCATGGTGCGTCGAGTAACAAGTACGGGTCGCCGCAGGCCGAGTTCGAGATCCCCTACGGCAACGTCGGCCAGAACGCGCCGTACGCGCAAATCGCTCAGCGGTATGCTGCCGTTTTCGGTTACGATGCAACAGCTCTGGCGAAGATCGCGGTGGACCAGCGCGCGAATGCATGTGCCCATCCGGGTGCGGTGTTCCACGGCAAGCCGATCACCGTCGACGACGTGCTGACCAGCCCGATGATCGCCGACCCGATCCACATGCTCGAGACGGTGATGCGGGTCCAAGGCGGTGCGGGCGTTCTCGTCGCCAACGCGGACCTGGCCCGGCGCACGCGGCATCGACCGGTGTGGATCAAGGGCTTCGGCGAGCACATCGCCTTCAAGACAGCGACATACGCGCAAGACTTGATGACGACGCCGATATCCCGTGCCGCCGAACGAGCCTTCGCGATGGCAGGGCTCACCCCATCGGCTGTCGACGTTGTTTCACTTTACGACTGCTACACGATCACCGTCCTGATGACGCTCGAGAACGCGGGGTTCTGCGGCAAAGGCGAAGGCATGACCTGGGTTCAGGAGCATGACCTCACCTTCGCGGGCGACTTTCCGCTCAACACCGCGGGCGGGCAGCTCTCGTTCGGGCAGGCGGGCATGGCCGGCGGCATGCATCATGTCGTCGACGCCGCGCGCCAGGTGATGGGCCGAGCAGGCCAGGCGCAGGTGACCGACTGCCATCGGGCTTTCGTCAGCGGCACCGGCGGCATCATGAGTGAGCAGGTCGCGCTGGTTCTGGGCGGTGACTGACGATGACCGAGCCGCGACCACTTCCCGAGGCCACGCCGGTCTCAAAGCCGTTCTGGGAGGCGCTGGCCGAACACCGGATCCTGGTGCAGTATTCGCCTTCGTCGGGCCGGTATGTGTTCTATCCGCGCACGCTGGCTCCGGGCACGCTGGCCGACGACCTCGAATGGTGTGAAATCGACGGCGCAGGTTGCGTTTACACCTTCACGGTGGCGCAGCGACCGACCGGCCCGCCGTGGGCGGATGCGGTGCCGCAGATCCTCGCGGTAGTCCAGTGGGACGCGGGGCCCCGGTTCAGCACCGAGCTGGTGGACGTCGATCCCGCTGACATTCGGATCGGCATGCGGGTGAGCCCGGTGTTCTGCGACGTTCCCGATACCGGGGTCACCCTGTTGCGGTATCGACCGGAGCCGACCGATGTTTGAGACCGTCCAGCAGTTGCTGCGGGCACGCATGCACGACGACACCCCGGCCGTCGCCTACGGCGAGCGAACCTGGACCTGGCGCGAGCACCTCGCCGAAGCGGCAGCCGAGGCTTCGGTGTTGACCGGGTTGGCCGACACTACGCGTCCGCTTCACGTCGGCGCCTTACTCGGCAACGCGCCGGCCATGCTGCGGTCAATGGCCGCAGCCGGGCTGGGCGGTTACGTGTTGTGCGGCATCAACACCATACGGCGGGGCGCCGGGCTGCTGGCCGACATCCGGCGCGCAGACTGCCAATTGCTGCTCGTTGATCCCGACCATCTGCCGTTGCTCTCTCGCCTGGAGCTGCCCGATGTCACGGTGCTCGACGTGACGTCGCGCCGTTACCTCGACGCGGTCGAGGCCGCACCGCCGCTCGTGCCGCACCGCGAGGTCGGGCCGGCCGACACCCTGATGATGATTTTCACGTCAGGAACCAGCGGCGACCCGAAGGCGGTCCGGTTCGCCCACGTGGCTGGAATCCTTTGCAGCGCAAGCCTAATCGCGCAGTTCGAGATCACCGATAGCGACGTGTGCTACCTGTCCATGCCGTTGTTTCATTCCAATGGCGTGGCCGCGGGCTGGGCGGTGGCCATCGGAAGCGGCGCAACGATGGTTCCGGCCCGGTTCTCACCGTCGCGGTTTCTGCCCGACATCCGCCGCTACAACGCCACCTACATGAACTACGTCGGCAAGCCGCTGGCTTTGGTGCTTGCCGTCCCGGAGAACCCGGACGATGCCGACAACACGCTGCGGGTGGCGTTCGGCAACGAGGCGACCGATCGCGATATCGCAGAGTTCGCTCGACGATTCGGCTGCCGGGTCGTCGACAGCTTCGGATCGAGTGAGTTTGCGGTGATCGTCACTCGCGAAGACGGCACCCCGCCCGGGTCCATCGGAAGGGGATACCCAGGCGTTGCGGTGTACCACTCAGAAACGGTAACCGAATGCGCGCCAGCGGTTTTCGACGACCACGGTGCGCTGGTCAACTTCGACGAGGCGGTCGGGGAACTGGTCAACACCCAGGGCGGCGGTGCGTTCTCCGGGTACTACAACGACCCGACGGCCACCAACGAACGGATGCGCCACGGCATGTACTGGTCCGGCGATCTGGCCTACCGCGACGCCGACGGCTGGATCTACCTGGCCGGTCGCACCGCGGATTGGCTGCGGGTCGATGGCGAGAACCTGGCGGCCGCGCCGATCGAGCGAATCCTGCAGCGGCTGGCCCCGATCAACCAGGTGGCCGTTTATGGGGTGCCCGACGAACAGGTCGGCGATCAGGTGATGGCCGCCATCGTTCTCGATGACGGTCAGTCTCTAGCGCCGGCAGAGTTTGAGAAGTTCCTCGCCGCTCAACCTGACTTGTCAGCTAAGGCTTGGCCGCGCTTCGTGCGGATCAACGACGAACTGCCCAAAACAGCGACCAACAAAATCCTGAAACGCGAGCTGATTCAGGCGGGTTTCACCGCTGCCGGCGGCGTGTTGTGGCAGCGCGTAGGTCGCGGCACGACCTACGTCGCGGCGGACAAGTGATCAGCGCGTCGCAGTGATGTATTCGGAGTGCATGATCTGGTCGACTTGCAGGTCGACTTCGGGCGGGGTTCGGCCATAGTCGGCCTGCAATTGGGGGTTGGTGCGGACGGGCTCAACCGCCCAGCCGTGGTCGGCGAGCCAGTCAGCGGGTCTGGTTTTCTTCGCATCGTCGTAGGTCAGCGTGGAGAAATTCACGTCCCCGGACCGGTTGAGACCCGGATAGGTCTCTTCCAGAGCGGCGAGCCGGTCCTGATCCAGGCACGAGCCCAGGGCACCTATCGCGAGCCGGCTGCCCGGCGCGGAGAGGTCACTGATGCGGGTGAACAGGGTGTCCTGCGCGTCACCGGTCAAGTAGGGCAGGATCCCCTCCACCGACCAGGCAGTGGGACGTTGCGAGTCGAAACCCGCTGCGCGCAGCGGTATTGACCAGTCGTCGCGCAGATCCGCGGCGACCGCTTGGCGACGGGCGGCGGGCTCGGCTCCCTGCTCGGCGAGCACGCGCCCTTTGAACTCCAGAACTTTCGGCTGGTCGACCTCGAATACTGTTGTGCCACTTGGCCAGTTCAGCCGGTATGCGCGAGAGTCCAAGCCGGCCGCGACGATGACTGCTTGACGGATACCGCGGTCAGCGGCGGAGGAGAAAAATTCGTCGAAGAATCTTGTCTGCACCCCGTACAGCCGCGGGAAGGCCGTCGCCCCCTCAGACGTTCCCGGGTCGGCAAGCAGACCGGTCAGATACGGGTCCGCCGAAGCGGTGATGAAATGCTTCGCGTAGTCGTCTCGCACCAGCGGCTGCGCGCTGATGGCGTGTAGGGCACGCCATCCGGCTACCAGCAGCGCCGTATAGCCCACGCTGCTGACGATGTCCCACTCGTCGTCGTCGGAGCGAACCCATTTGTCCGGTGCGGTCATTGACCCTCCACCTGATGGAACACATATGACCCGACGGTGATCACGCGGTCCTCGGCGCCCTCGTCGCGCATGACGGTGCGCACCGCGACGTTGTCCTGCGCGCCGCCGAGCGGCTCGGCTTCGATCCGGAACGGGCCGGTCTTGCCGCGCGCGACGAACATCACGTGCGATGACGCGCCCTGTAGCCGGTCGCTACCGACGACCTCGGCGGCTCGCTGCAGCGCTGCGGTCTCCAGGACAACGAATTGCGGTCCGATGTGTAGTGCGGCGTCCGGTGACGCTACCTCGGCGGCCAATTCCGGTAGCGTCCAGTGCCCGTCGGGGCGACGGTGCCCGCCGAACACCTGCCAGAGCGGCGGCAAGTCGGGGGAGTCGATTACCTCGATGGGTTCGACGGCCATCCGGCCGAGCCCTTCGGGCGGCGTGCCGATGCTGATGCCCTGGCCCTCGGTCAGCGCGAGCACCCGGGCCGGCCGATCGGCGTCGACGATGCGTGAGCGGCTGAAGCCCATCTGGCGACCGCGCTTCATCACCTCGGTGTTCACCTCGAAGCGACGCACGTCTCGGCCTGGGTCGAGTACCTGGCAAGAGTGGATGACCGGATTCGGCACCGCCTCCAGATCCGACATACCGCCGCCTTCCGGGGAGGCGATGCCGAGCACGGCCAGCAGGATGCCGCCGGTTGTGTTGCGCATGTCGTGGCGCAGCGTGACGGTGTCGTCGGCCGGGCCTAAGTCCATCGACCCGTAACTTCGACCGATGTAGCGGTAACTCAACAGCCCGCCCCAGCGCCGGTGAAGCTCGGCGGCGTAGGCGTCCGGCTCACTGGCCAGCTCACGAATGTCTCGCAGCATCATGGCCCCTCTCGCAGGCGAAGGTAAGCCTGGATCGTCGTCTCGTCAGCAGTGGTGTAAGTGCGCACCAGGTCTGCCACCGCGTTGACCACGTACAGCCCGCGCCCACGGTCGCTGTCGCTGTCGTACGGTCGGCGCCCGGCGAGCGGATCGTCGAGGCATCCGTCGTCGCGCGCTTCGCACACCACATGGCCATCTTGCCGCCACAGCGCAAGCCGGCACGTACCGCCGACGTGTGTCAGGCTCGCAGTTGTCAGTTCGCTGGCGATCAATTGCAGGTCTGCGGTCTGGTCCGGGCACAGGCCGAACCACTGCGCGTAGGCGCCGGCGAAAGCCCGTGCGCCAGCGAGGTCGCCGAGTTTCCGCGCCGTGTACCTGACTGCGGTCGGGTCGCTCAACAGCGGTCGGTTGTAGCGGGCCAGCATTGCTTCAGGGGCGTATGCCGCGTTGTCGTGGTCGAGAATTCCGTTCTGCCACAGCACCGGATGGGTGCGACGCGCGTCGGCGATGACCTCGGGATCAAGCTGGGAGACGTCATATGGGCAGAGCACCGTGACGTCCCGGCCGGTGAATGCGCGGTTGATCAGCGCCTCGTGTTGCACGCAGGCGGGGTATTCGACGTCAGATCGACTCGGCCAGATCGGTTCGCCGATTGTGCGCACCGGTTCAGCTGGATGCTTCTCGACAAACCTGCTCAGCACTTCGCCCAGGATTCGACTGGGGTTGCGACCCACCTCGGTCATGTCGGTCATGACCACGTCGGCGGCCAACTGGCCCAACCCCTGGGCCAGCACGGCCAGATTGGGTCCTGGTACCGCGACCAGCACCGCCTGGTCTGCCACTACAGCGTCAGAGATAAACGCCAGCAGGTAATCGAGGTAATTCTGCTGGGTGAGATAGAGAAAAGCACGGTGCACAAAGGATCCGGCAGAGCCTTCGTGACCACTCTGCGAGTACGTCACGTCAGCCGCTCCACGAACACCGGGGTGCGGCTCGACCAACCGCCGCCTCCAAAGCACGCTACGCGCAGCCGCCGCAGATGCGGCAATAACCCGCCAATCACAGCTCCAGCAGTACGGTCACCGGGCCGTCATTGACCAATTCGACCTGCATGTGGGCGCCGAACGTGCCGGTTTCCACGTCGGCGCCCAGCTGCCGCAACGCTTGCACGAACGCCGCTATCAGCGGCTCGGCGACGGCCCCCGGCGCGGCGGCATTCCATGACGGTCGTCGCCCCTTGGCGGTGTCGGCGTACAAAGTGAACTGGCTGACCACCATGATCGGCGCATTAATGTCGGCTGCCGACCGGTCGTCGTCGAGAATCCTTAGCTGCCAGAGCTTTTCAGCGAGCCGCTGGGCTTTGCCGATATCGTCGTCATGGGCGACCCCGACGAACGCCAGCAGCCCCTGGCTGTCGGGTTGGATTGATCCCACGACGTGCTGCTCGACTGACACCGTCGCCGATGAGACCCGTTGCACCAGAACCCGCATGGGCCCGATGTTGCCATGCGCCGCGAGTAGGGTCGTGTTGTGTCCGTACTGGTCGCATTCTCCGTCACACCGCTGGGCGTGGGCGAAAGCGTCGGCGAAATCGTCGCCGAAGCGGTGCGGGTGGTCCGGGAATCCGGGTTAGCGAACAAGACCGATGCGATGTTCACCGTGATCGAAGGCGACGACTGGGGCGAGGTGATGGCGGTCGTGCAGCGCGCCGTCGAGGCCGTCAAAGCTCGCTCACCCCGGGTTAGCGTGGTGATCAAGGCGGACTGGCGCTCTGGCGTCACGCACGCAATGAGCCGCAAAACCGAATCAGTCGAACGTTTTTTGGGCAGTCCGGAGGCTTAGCCGCCGATCGCTGCGCGAAATGCTTCTTCGGCGGCGTCGCCGTGCACCGCGAACACCACGCGCTCAAGCGAACGCGGCTGGTACTGGCGCACCGCGTGGACCATCAGCCGGGCCGCCTCGTCCAACGGGAAACCGCCAACTCCAGTACCGAAAGCCACCAAAGCCAATGAGCGACAACCTAATTCGCCGCCCACGTGCAGCGTCGAGCGGGTGGCCCGGGCAATGATGTCGGCCGACGTTTCTAGTCTGCGAGGCCCGCCAAGCTCCATCGTGGCGGCGTGGATCACGTAGCGTGCCGGCATCTCGCCGGCCGTGGTCTCGACAGCTTCCCCGAGGCCTATCGGCGCCTTCTCGTCCGACTCGCGCTGCACGGCCGGGCCGCCGGCCCGGGAGATGGCCGCAGCAACCCCGCCACCATGCCGAAGCTCGGTGTTGGCCGCGTTCGTGATCGCATCCACCTCGAGCTTGGTCACGTCAGCCTGAAGTACCTCTAACTCAATCATCGATCCATCCTCCTCCGCGCCTAGTCTCATAGCGGTGAGTGCACGCGCGGGCATTGTCGTGACCGGAACCGAGGTGTTGACCGGTCGGGTCGCCGACCGCAACGGTCCATGGATCGCCGATCGGCTTCTCGAGTTGGGCGTCGAGCTCGC
This sequence comes from uncultured Actinomycetota bacterium, assembly GCA_963720085.1. Classification (GTDB taxonomy): domain Bacteria; phylum Actinomycetota; class Actinomycetes; order Mycobacteriales; family Mycobacteriaceae; genus Mycobacterium. Next base: position 429,640 of record CAVRER010000026.1, on the reverse strand, counting down.
CCACATCACCATCTGCGGTGACCGCGCGGCAGACATTGAGGCGCAGCTGCGCTTCCTGGCGGCCGAGGGCGTGGACCTGATCGTGACCAGCGGCGGGCTGGGGCCGACCGCCGACGATATGACCGTTGCGACCGTGGCGCGGTTCTGCGAACGCGAACTGGTGCTGGACGCCGAGCTGGAGGCCAAGATCGCGGCGATCTTGAAGAAGTTGATGGCTCGCATCGAGGGCGGCGATTTCGAGGCGGTCCGCACCGCCAACCGCAAGCAAGCCATGATCCCGGCCGAGGCGCTGGTGATCGACCCGGTGGGGACCGCGCCGGGTGTTGTCGTTCCCGACAAGCCGACCGTCGTGGTGCTGCCCGGTCCGCCGCGCGAACTGCAACCGATGTGGCCGATCGCCGTACAGACACCCGCCGTCCAGAAAGCCATCGCCGGCCGGACGATCTACCGCCAGGACACCGTGCGGATGTTCGGATTAGCGGAGTCCGGCCTGGCCGAGACGCTACGCGACGCCGAGCAGCGCCTGCCCGATTTCGGGTCCCTGGAGATCACCACCTGCTTGCGGCGCGGAGAGCTCGAGATAGTGACCCGTTACGAACCCAACGCCGCGGGCGTGTACAGCCAACTGGTCGAATTGCTGCGCGAGCGGCACGGACAGTACATCTATTCCGAGGACGGCTCCCAGGTGGACGACCAGGTGGCACAGCTGCTGACTGGGCGCCGGATAGCGACGGCGGAGTCTTGCACCGGCGGACTGCTGGCCGCACGGCTCACCGAGCGGCCGGGTTCGTCGGCCTACCTCGCGGGCGGTCTGGTTGCTTATGCCAACGAGGCGAAAACCGAGTTGCTCGGCGTCGATGCAGCGTTGATCCAAGCGCACGGCGCGGTGTCCGAGCCGGTCGCCGAGGCGATGGCAGCCGGTGCGCTACACCGCTTTAAGGCCGATACCGCGGTCGCGATCACCGGGGTCGCCGGTCCGGACGGGGGAACAGCGGACAAGCCGGTGGGCACAGTCTGCTTCACCGTGGCGCTGGCCGACGGCGGGTCGTCGACTCGAACGCTTCGACTGCCCGGCAACCGCGCCGACGTCCGGGAGCGGTCAACGACGGTGGCGATGCATCTGCTGAGGCGGGTACTGCGGGACACTGTGTAGGTAACCACCGTCCTCAATGACTCTTGGTTATCCACAGTTGGCACTTTGTCCAGAACCGATTGGTCGGCCGAGTATCCATGTCGGTGGCTTTGATTAGTATCGAAACTATGTTCGATGGCGCGGTATCGCTACAGGTCAGGGTGGCTTTCACCGCCGTGGACGATGCCGGGGTGGTGGATGCCATCACGGCTGCGGCCCGGGAACAGAACGCGATGTGTGGGCGGGAGCTGGCCGCGATCGGCGAGTTGTATGTGCGCCGCGCTCCCGAGGACGATTCGGACCGGCTGAACTGGGCCATCGACGGCCATGAGAACGTGGTCGCCGAAGTAGCCGCTGCGTTGGGCATCAGCCGGGGCCGGGCCCGAGGACGGTTGCGTTATGCGATCGCGTTGCGCGAGCGGCTGCCGCGGATCGCTGAAGTCTTTGCTCGAGGACTCATCGACTTTCGTCTGATGGCTGCCGTCGTATCCCGCACCGAGTTGGTCGAGAATCCAGACTTGATCGCCAAGCTGGATGCGGCGATCGCCAGGCATGTGCCGAAGTGGATGCGGCTCTCGGAGCCCAAGCTCTTCGAACGCATCGACTTATGGGTACTTCGGTACGATCCAGCGGGCAGGCGAGTGCCGGGAGAGCGCACCGAAGATCGCTATGTCGAAATCGCACCCACGGACGCCGGGCTGGCAGGGATCTGGGCGCAGCTGCACGCGACTGACGGCGCGGCTTTAGACCAGAAGCTCGACGCGCTTGCCGAAACGGTCTGCGCGGCAGATCCGCGAACCAAGAAGCAACGTCGGGCGGACGCCTTGGGCGCCTTGGTTGCCGGAATGTCGGCGATGCATTGCCAATGTGGGTCGCCGGAATGCTCAGCAGCACAACGACGCCCGGCCTCCGGCGTGGTGATCCACGTCTTGGCTGAGCAGGCGACCATCAGCGGTGATTCTCAAGCGCCTGGCTATCTGCCCGGATTCGGGCCGCTACCATCAAGCACCTTGCGTGACATTGCCGCGACGGCGAAGATCAAGCCGCTGGTCATGCCGTCAACCAATCCGGAGCCCGGTTATCGACCTTCGGCGGCGTTGGCCGAATTCGTGCGCCTTCGGGATTTGACCTGTCGATTCCCCGGCTGCGATGAAAAAGCTGAAGTATGCGATATCGACCACACCGTCCCGTTTCCGCTGGGCCCAACCCACCCCTCGAATTGCAAGCTGCTCTGCCGTTATCACCACCTGCTGAAGACGTTCTACACAGGATGTGGCGGCTGGGCCGACCGTCAGCTTGCCGATGGCACCGTGGAGTGGACTTCACCGACCGGACACACCTACACCACCAAACCCGGCGCCAGCATCTTCTTCCCATTGTTGGCCGCGTCAACGGGCGAATTGGTGTTGCCGACCACAATCCGAGCACCGGGCGAGAACCGAGGACTGATGATGCCGGCCCGCCGCCAGACCCGCGCCGCCGAGCGCGCAGCCCGCATCACCTCACAGCGACGGATCAACGAGGCCGTCATTGCCGCCGAGGGTGCCCGAAAACGAATCGCCGCCCGCAACGACCCACCGCCCTTCTAAGGGTCACGTTTCACCGCCACATCGTCACGCACGAGCGCGAATAGCCGCCAACGGTCACGCACCGTCGATGACACGAGGACCTCGCTTGCGCCGGAAAGTGCTGCGACGCGGGCACAGATGTGCGCGGCCAAGCCCGCGACATCTTCTTTTAAGGCACCGCGCACCTCGACCTCGCCCGCATGGATCCCTACCCGCACCTCGATGCCGAGTGCCCGGACGGCGTCGATGATCGCGTCCGCACACGCAATCGCAGCGCTGGGACTGGTGAACGTTGCGACGAAACCGTCACCGGCCGTGTTGACTTCGCGCCCGCCGTATCGCTCGAGCTCGTGGCGGATGACGGTGTCGTGGTTATCGAGTAGGTCGCGCCACCGGCCATCGCCGAGCGCGGCCGCGCGCTCAGTGGAGCCAACGATGTCGGTGAAAACGATTGTGCTGAGGACCCGTTCGGCGTCGAAACCGCCCCGCACGCCCGTAATGAATTCTTCGATCTCGTCGAGCATCGGCGCGGTGTCGCCAACCCAGTAGAGAGAATCCGCACCCGGCAACTCGACATAGCGTGATCCCGCGATGTGCTCGGCGAGGTAGCGACCATGCTCGACCGGGACGAAGCCCACCTCAGCACGATGCAGGATCAGTGTCGGCGCGGCGATGCGTGCCAGGGTGTCGCGTACGTCGGAGTCGATCACCACCTGGGTCGCCGCGCGAGCCATGCTGGGCGAGGCGGCCCGGTTGCCGGCGAGATCCCACCACGCCCGAAACGCCTCATCGTGCGCAACGCTCGGCGCGACGGTGCCCAGGATGTCGAAGCCCTGCTGGACCGCGTCCGGCTCGATCCCGACCGTCATGAACGCACCGGCGCTGCTCAGCCGCATTTTGCGTAGCGAGTCCGCGGAGCCTGCGCCACGGCCACAGGTTAGTTCACGTCGGCGACAGGAGCATCACATGCGCGACTTAACCGCTTTGCTTAGTGCCGAAGCGGATTCCGGTAGCGTCCTTGCCGATCGCCGTCAAAAGAGCCACCACGATCAGTACCGGCACAATCGTCGCGGTCAACGCGAAGGGATAGCCATGAGCAGTGGCCAGTCGCTCTTGGATCGGCAAGTTGAACGCCGCCAAAAGATTCCCCAACTGGTAGGTGACCCCCGGGTAGAAGCCCCGGATGGCATCCGGCGACAGTTCCGTCAGATGCGCCGGAATGACACCCCACGCGCCCTGCACGACGAGTTGCATCAGAAACGAGCCAAGGCACAGCATCGCCGCGGTGTGCGAGTAGGCGAACAGCGGCACGATCGGTAGCCCCAACACCGCACAGAACACAACGGTGTGGCGGCGACCGAATCTCTGGGACAGCGAGCCGAAGAACAGCCCGCCGACGATGGCGCCGACGTTGTAGGCCACCACGATCCACTTCGCTGTCGTGCTAGACAGCTCAGCGCCACCGTTCTGGGTGGCCGACAGAAAGGTCGGGTAGACGTCCTGGGTGCCGTGGCTCATCCAATTGAAGGCGGCCATCAGCAGCACCAGGTAGATGAACCGGCGGACGATCGCGGCGTCGCGTAGCACATCGCGGATCCTGGTGTGAGTCAGCCGCATTCGGTGCTGTTCGGCCTCCCACACCTCGGATTCCTTCACCCGGTACCGAATGATCAGGCTGACCAGCGCCGGGATGACGCTCAGCCCGAACAGCCAGCGCCACGACAACCCGAGTCGGTTCATCACCAACAGCGACGCCAACGTTGCGAGCAGATAGCCGAATGCGTAGCCCTCTTGCAACAGGCCGGAGAAAAAGCCGCGTCGCTCGGCGGGAACCTTCTCCATCGCGAGCGCTGCGCCCAGACCCCACTCTCCGCCCATCCCGACGCCGTATAGCAGTCGCAGGATTACCAGCACAGTGAAATTCGGTGCGAACGCACACAGGAAACCGACCACGGAATAGAACGTCACGTCGACCATCAGCGGTAGCCGCCGGCCCACTCGGTCGGCCCACAGCCCGAACAACAACGCGCCCACCGGGCGCATCAACAGGGTGGCGGTTGTCAGGAACGCGACTTCGGTTCTGCTGTGGTGGAAAGTCTTCGCGATATCGGCATAGACCAGCACGACGAGGAAGTAATCGAAGGCGTCCATTGTCCAACCCAGCAGCGCGGCAATGAACGAGTTGCGCTGATCGTTGGTGAGCGACAGTTTCCCGGGCACTCGCACCATGTATCACACGGTCGGCCACGGCGTGGCGTGCACGGCAGGAAATCAGTTCTTCTCGATGCGGTCCCAGAGCTCGATCATGGTGTGCAGAATTTCCTCGGCAAAGCCCAGCCCGGCGAGGTGGCTCTCCCCGGGCAGCTTGTAGAGCGCCGCGTCGGGCAGCCTGTCGACGACATGCTGCCCATGGGCGAACGGGACGATGTGGTCGCGGTCGCCGTGCCACCAGCGGACCGGGATCTTCACCTGCTCGAGCCGGAATCCCCAGTCCCGGGCGAAGACGATGACATCGGCGAACGGAGCCGCAAGCTGCTTACGGCTGCCGTTGAGCAGGTCGTCGAGGAACATCGCCTTGAATTCCGGCCGCACCAGCAGACGCCGATCGCCTTCGGGGGATACCCGCGCGTAGAGGTGCAGCGCGGGCTCAGCGACCGGCTTCAGAAGGCGGATGAAACCGACCGCCGCCCATCGGATCGGGAATCCGGCCACGGTCAGCAACGGGGCGATTAGTGACCCAAGTGCCATCACTCCGCCGCCAATGGCGTCCGCGCCGATGGTTGGGGCAACGCCGCCGAGCACCCCGACCGCAACCACGCGATCGGGCATTGCCGCCGCGCAGCCGAGGGTGTACGGCCCGCCGCCGGACAGGCCGATGACGACCATCTTGTCGATGCCCAGGGTGTCCGCCACGGTGCGCAGGTCATCGGCGAATGCGACGACGGTGTCGTACTGGTAGGGCGTGGAGGCCCCGATTCCGGGTCGGTCGACGCCGATCAGGCGGATGTGGTTTTCCTCGGCGTAGACGCGGGCCTCGGTCGGGATCTGCCGCCGCGCACCCGGGGTGCCATGCAGCCAGAAGATGGCGCGTCCCTGCGGGTCGCCGAACTCGGCGAACCCCAGCTGACGATCGTCGCCGACCGCGATGTTGCCTTCCAGCTTGGGACGAGCAATAGCGATGACCATGACCGCAGTGTTACACGGACGAGCGAGGGCCAATCCCGCTTCCTGCGGTTCTCAGGCCGGTAGGGTTTCGTGCGACAGCGCGGTGCTCGTGGACCTCTGGAGTGACGCATGCAGATCATCGATGCCGACGGACACGTCGCCGAAAACCCATCGCTCGCGATCGAGGCCATCAAGCGCTGGCCGCACCACGTCCGGGCGAGTGCGGACGGGAAACCGAGGTTGGTCATCGAGGGCCGCAACTATCCCGAAGACAGCGGTCCGGGCGCCGGCTGCCCGCCCGAGCACGGGATCAGCAAGGCCTCGGACATCAACTGCAGGTCGGTCGAGGGTGTGTTGGGCGACGCCGATCGCGATCAGATCAACACCATGGTGCTGTATCCCAGCCTGGGGCTCTGCGCGCCCAGCCTCGAGGATCCGGAGTTCGCCGCCGGGTTCGCGCGCCTGTATAACCAGTGGATCGCGGATTTCTGTGCGCCGGCGAACGGCCGGTTGCGCGGCGTCGCGGTGACCCCGATCGAGCACGGGCAGGCGGCGATCGACGTCATGCGGGAAGCCAAAGATCTCGGGCTGGTGGCCACCCTCGTCCCGCCGGCGCTCAAGACGCGCAACCTCGACCACCCCGACCTCGACCCGTTTTACGCTGCGGCGGTCGAACTCGAAATGCCGCTCGGCATTCACGGCGCGCCCGGCATCCATCTGCCCAAGATCGGCGTCGACCGCTTCACCAACTACATCCAGGTGCACTGCATCAGCTTTCCGTTCGACCAGATGACAGCGATGACCGCGATGGTCTCCGGCGGCGTTTTCGATCGACATCCCGGATTGCGGGTGGCCTTCCTCGAGGCGGGTGTGGGCTGGGTGCCGTTCTTCATCGACCGCCTGCACGAGCATTTCGAGAAGCGTGGCGACTGGATCGAACGTGGCTGGCAACGCGACCCGCAGGAGTACGTGCAGGCCGGCAACATCTTCGTGACCTGTGAGCCGGAGGAGCCGATCCTGCCCGGCGTCATCGATGTGCTCGGCGACGACTTCATCATGTTCGCCAGCGACTATCCGCATTGGGACGGCGAGTGGCCCGAGAGCACCAAGCACCTGCGCACCCGCCCCGATATCAGCGAAGCCACTCGCGCGAAAATCGGCGGGCTGAATGCGCAGCGCTTCTACGGCCTCAGCTGAAGCGATCAGCGAGGCAGTCAGCGCGCCTGCCATTTCGGAGGTCGTTTTTCGGCGAAGGCACGCGGGCCTTCTTTGGCGTCCTCGGTCATGAAAATGCGGTCGCTGTGCCGGGTTTCGTTGGCGTACGCAGATTCCAGATCAAGTGCCAGGCCCTCGACAGCCGATTGCTTTGTCGCCGACACGGCAAGCGGCGCGTTGGCGGCGATTCGCTCGGCGTAGTCATAGGCGGTTTCCATCAACTGGTCTGCCGACACCACGCGATTGATCAACCCGATCGCGAGCGCGCGCTCGGCGTCTACCATGTCTGCGGTCAAGAGCAATTCCATCGCAAACGCATAGGGCAGCTGGCGAGGCAGCCGCACAGTGCTGCCGCCGCCAGCGAACAATCCGCGTTTCGGCTCCATCACGGCGAATCGTGCCTCGGGCACGGCGACGCGAATATCGGTGCAGGTCAACATCTCGAATCCGCCCGCCACGCACACACCGTTGACGGCGGCGATGATCGGCTTGTAGATCGGAAACTGATGCAGGACAGCGTGAATAGCGTCGGTTTTGTTCCATCCGGCGGGCTGGGGTAAGTCGCCGGTCAACTCAGGAATGAACTTTTTGAGATCTGCGCCAGTGCAAAAATCGCGGCCAACGCCGGTGATAACGGCAACCCACGCATCGGCATCATCGCGAAAGGCGGCCCAAGCGTGGGCAAGATCGCGGAAATGCTCCATGTCGAGCGAGTTACGCGTCTCGGGCCTGTTGATCGTGATCGTCACGATGCGACCGTCACGCAGGTAGTCGATGCTCACCGCGTCCTTCGAGATTCGCAGTCGCTATCTTTGCAATGATAGTAAATCACCTCGACTGCCTTGTGACCAGCGCGATACAGGCTCCTTTGGCACTCCCATAGGCCGGACTGCCAGGTGAATGTGCGAGCACTATCCTTATGCGGATCGACGCCGTTACCGATACCCGTCGACCTGAGCTGGACACCATTCACAGAATTGAGGGGCCATGGCCGATTTCGATCCACATGAAGGTGAAGCGCAAACCATCGTGAATCTGGCTGAGGCGGCGATGCACATGTACCGCGCTGCCATCGATTCTCTGCCTTTCCCTGAGGACAAGAAGTTCCACAAACGCGCCGAGGTGGTTCTCACCGGCATGCGGAAACTGCGTGCGGCGCTAACGGAGGCGGCAAGCCACAGCAGACCGAGCCCCACGGTGATGATGGCGCTCAGCGATGTCCGCAGACGCTACGACGATCTGATGGAGCGTGCCGCGGACGCCCCCGGGTCAACTCTGGGCCACCAGCTCTACACCGCACGCGTCCACGCCAAGTTGTCGCCGCAGGAGGCGGCCAACGGAATGGGACTTCGACCAGATCTGCCGGACGAGCTCGAAGCCGGAGCGACTCCGACCGACAAGGAGACGCCGCTGGTCCAACAGCTGATTGCAGCGATCCGCGCGGTGGCAGGTCTAGGGGACGTCGAGCACCCACCCGCCGAGGAGAATCTGAACAGCTGGGAGGAAGCGCTGGTCGTGAACGGCGCCGGCGAAGAGGCTAACGCGGCAGCTCACTAGCTCACCGAATCGTCAGACCGGTCAGCGCCCTGGCGATGACAAGCCGCTGAATCTCGCTGGTGCCTTCAAAGATGGTGAAGATCTTGGCATCCCGGTGCATCCGCTCGACCGGATAGTCGCGGGTGTAGCCGTTGCCGCCAAGGATTTGGATTGCTTCATCGGTGACGTACACCGCGGTCTCGCTGGCATACAACTTGGCCATCGAGCCCTCCGCTGAGGTGAACGGCTTGTCATTTCGTTGCATCCAGCTAGCCCGCCAGACCAGCATTCGCGATGCGTCGATGCGGCTTTTCATGTCGGCCAGCTTGAACGCGATGGCTTGGAATTCGGCGATCTTCCGGCCGAACTGTTCGCGCTGGCGAGAGTATTCGAGCGCGTACTCGTAGGCGGCGCGCGCGATGCCCAATGCCATCGCACCCACCACTGGACGGGTGCGCTCAAAGGTCATCATCGCCGCCTGGCTGGATGTGCGATGTCCTTCCCGAATTTTGGCGATCCGGCGCTCGAAACGCTCTCTGCCGCCGAGGATTAACTCACCAGGAAGCCGGACGTCATCGAGGACCACCTCAGCCGTGTGGGATGCCCGGATACCATGCTTCTTGAACTTTTGTCCCTGGGACAAGCCCTTTGTGTCGGGCGGCACGATGAACGTCGCCTGCCCCCGAGTGCCCAACTCGGGCTCCACCGACGCCACCACCACATGGACGTTGGCGATTCCGCCGTTGGTAGCCCACGTCTTGGTGCCGTTGAGCACCCACTCGTCGGCGGCTTCGTCGTACCTTGCCCTGGTGCGGACAGCTCCCACGTCGGAACCGGCACCGGGTTCAGACGAGCAGAACGCCGCCAGCTTGGGGTCGCCCGGGGTGCCGAACATTTGCGGCAGCCACTCGCCGAGTTGCTGCGGGGTCCCGTTGGCGGCCAGTGCTGCCGCCGCAAGCCCGGTGGCCATGATCGACAACGCAATCCCGGCGTCACCCCAGAACATTTCCTCGAATACGGTCGGCATGCCCAGACCGCTGGATTCGACCGCCATTTGGGCGAATAGGTCGGGGGTGTAGAGCCCGACCTTGGCAGCCTCTTGGATGATCGGCCACGGGGTTTCTTCCCGCTCGTCCCACTCCGCGGCGGCCGGCCGGATAACCGACTCGGCAAATTCATGCACCCAGTCACGGACGTGGACCACTTCCTCTGACAGGTCCATCGAAAACGTGGCGTCCATCAGCGCTCCCATCAGCGACGTCGTGAAGCCGCGGCGCTCAGTCGGTTACCGGGCCCGCGGTCAGTGCTCTGTGTTTTCGCCTGCCCGCTTCAGGCAGCCGATACATACAGTAAACGCTTGTATACTGAATGATCAAACCGGCAGCTCAGCGCCAGACCCGCGCGGCGTCGTCGCACCGCCGGCCAAGGCGGCGATGCGAGCTGCCACGTCGGCCGCGACGGCCAAAGTCTGCGGATCATCGGCTGCCGAGTAGCGGTCGGCGGCGGTGTCGTAGCTGGCGCCCGCGATCGATCCGTGGTCGGCGGGCAACTCGACCACCTCCACCGGCCACTCGTTGCGCCGCAGGGCCGAGGCGAACTCGCGGGTCGCTGCGACCGGAATGACGTCGTCAGATAGGCCGTGCAGCAGAGTAAACGGGCAGCGCCGCGCACCGGGCTTGAGCTGGGTGGCCGGGACTCGACCGAAGATCGGATCGGTGACCATGAACGCCCCGGCGAGGCAGACGGTGTGTGCGAAACCGACATCAACTCGTCGCGCCTGAATCGTCAGCCCGGCCGCCGCTACACCGCCCATCGACCATCCGACAAGCACCAGGCCATCGGGGTCGTCAACGCGCTCGCGGGCAAAATGCACCGAGCGCAGCAGGTCGGCGCGCCCGCCATCGTCGGCGTGTGAGTTCCAATCGGGGACCACGACGCCTAAGCCATGGCGGACCAGCAGCTCGGCGAGTGGCCGGACCGCGCGGCGGGCATCGGCCTGTTGGCCGTGCCACAACAGCACGGTCCGTTGTGCCGGTCTGCCGGAAACATCTACCAACCGACCCGGGGCGTATTCGACGGTCTCCATACCCTCCAGGCGGCCTCACCGGCTAAGCCATTACGGCTTCGGCGGTGGCGCTCCGCCTAAAAGCGAGCCGAGGATACCTAACGGGAGGCCTGCCTCCGCCGGCGTCTTGCCCGGGTCGGGGACCGCCGCGTCGTTCTTCTGCCACGGCTGGCAACCGTCCGTCTTGAACGCCTTGTCAGTCGGGTCGATCCGCACGACCTGCGGCTTTTTGCTCATCGCGTTGTCGACCACCTGTTTGCCGTCATCGCCGGCGACCCGTTTCCAGTAGCAGACGCCGTTATCTTGCGGCCCCGCGGAGGTGTAGGTACCGGGCTCGATGTCGGTTCCCACCGCGAACGTGCCGTCGTGGTCGATGCTCGTCTTAGGCCCGGCCGGCGCTGGCGCGGGGGCCGGTGCAGGCGGCGGCGCAGGGGGATCGGCGCTGGCAAGGCCGCCGGCCGCGCCCCAGCTCAGCGCGATCAGCGCCGCGCCGGCGACAGCGGTTGACTTCGACCTCACGAATAGCAGCATACGGGGTTTGCGCGGGGCGCGCCCGAGCATGATTGCGCTGCTAGGCGGTCTTGGTGAGCAGCGGCAACAGCAACCGGCGGCGCGCAGAGTTGCCATCAGCGAAGTACTGCAGCGCCTCGTGCACCGAGCCGAAGACGGGGAAGCTGGATTCCTCGTGAGTGACCAGCAGCGCCGTGTTTACTGCTTGGCTGGGGACCACTGACCACTCCAGCCCGGCGGCGCTGCAAACGTCGTCCAACCGGTGAAGAAGTCGAACAGCTTGTGCTGCAAAGCAATTCAAGCCGGACAAGTCAAGGACAAACGGCTTGTCCGGCAGGATGAAGCGCTTGGAGTGCTCGCTGACCTGGTCGACATTCGTCGAGTCGACCACACCGCTGATCGTCACAACGGTTGCCAGGTGACGACACTGCGCCCGCACCGCGGCGCCGTTGCAGTCGAACGGGAGATGGGCGTGACGGGGCGTCACGTACGAAGCGGCGCTGTCGATCGAATCCTTCATGAGGGCCCCCAGTTCTCAAACGCTGTTGCTGCAAGTCTCTTTGAGACGCTAATTGGTTACTCTAAGGTCACTGGGCGAACCGTTTAATACTTTGCTAAGAAACAATTTTCAGTTACCGGCCAGTACGCCCCGATGATGTGTCGACAGCCGGCCGGCTGGGCCTTCACCTAGGTCAGCCGCTTGACCGACCCGGCATAGCCGAGGGCGTGCTCATACACCTCGAGGTTGTCGCGAGAAATCTTCGCGTGCACCGGACGCTCGAGAAGAAAACGGAGCACCGGATTGAAGGCGTGATACGTCTCATGGAAGGTCAGCACGGTGCTGCCGTCGGGTTGTTCCTCCAGTTCGTGGTACCCCTCGGCGCGCGACCACAGCGGCTTGCCAATCGCCACATAGCGCGACAGTTTGTTGACCTTCGCCTCGGTAACGGTCTCCCACGAACGCCCCTTGCCGCCCGACAGCAGGTACTTAGGCACCGGAAAGACACAGGTGCGGACCAGCCCCTCGCCGGCTTCGTCACCTTCGTTGAGGATCTCCATGCTGCCGGTCGGCCACTCGAGCACCCGGGGTCTGGGTGCGGTCGGCGGCACCGGTGGATGCAACACCCGCCATACCTTTTTCGGGGGTGCATCGACGTGAAATCGCACGGTGTAGGACTGCATCAGCTTTCTCCCCAGCTGTCCCAATAGGTGACGGTCTCCGCGGGCGGCCGAGAGGCCGGCCGGAAGTCGGTGCCAATCGTGTAGGCCACTGGGAACAGTGCGGCCTGTGTGACTGTGGCCGGAATTCCCAGCAGTTCGGCCACCTCTTGCTCCTTGGCCAAATGCATTGTCGTCCAAACTGATCCGAGACCGCGGGACCGAAGGGCAAGCAAAAAACTCCAGCCGGCCGGGATGATCGACGCCCAAGCCGACGCGGCGGCCAACACGTTGGAGTTATCGATGCGGTTCTCCAGGCAGGGGATGACATGCACGGGGACTTGGGCCAGTGTGTCAGTGAGGCTGAACGCGCTGGCGTACACGCGCTGGGTTTGCGGGTCGGACGTGTCCTTGGCGGCGAGTGCAAGATACTCAGCGCCGATGCTGCTATAGATCTCCGCGATGGCGGCGCGTTTGTCGGCGTCGGTGATCACCAGCCACCGCCAATCCTGCGTGTTGCTTGCCGTCGGCGCTTGCATCGCTAGTTGTATGCACTCCAGGATCACGTCACGACCGACCGGCCGGGTCAGATCAAGACGTTTGCGTACCGACCGGGTGGTGGTGAGCAATTCGTCGACCGATGCGATGTCCACTCTTTCTCGACCGCCCCTCTCAGAGGTCGATCGCGCATGACTGATCGACGCCCAGCACAGTCAACGAACGCCCCAGACCAAGGAACACCGCCACACACAGTGTCAGATCAAGGATTTCCGGGTCGGTGAACAATTCCCGAAGCCGATCGACGAACGCGTCGTCGATCGATCCGTGATCGTTGGCGAAACGTTCGGCGTACTCGATGGCAAGACGCTGCCGCGGCGTGTAGCCGGGGTAGGTGGCGTATGCGGCGACGTTCTCATACAGCTCCGGTGCGACGCCCGCCTCGAGCACCGAATCCGCGCGGAAGTCCGAGCACGCGACGCAGTCGTTGATCTGCGCGATGCGCATCCTGGCCAGTTCGCGCTCTTCCGGCGGCAGAATGCTCTGCTGGTAAGCGCCGCGAATCATCCGCTCGACCATGTCGCCGAGTTGCGGTCGCAACGTCCAAATCATTGCGGCCTCACCACCGGGACCGTCCGGCACATCAAGCCTGGCCATGGATGCGAGCAAACCAGATGTTTGGCTTGACTGTCCAGGTTGCGGCCCGTGGACAGGACAGGACGCCGGGGTTACCGTCCGTCTGAGCGGAAGCGCGGTGCAGCGCTCGCACAGGAGGTCTCGCGGCATGCTCTTCATGCACGAGGTACACAAGGTGCGGGGACGCGCCGAGGATGAGTTCGAGGCCGCATTCCGAGACGGCTGGATGGCCATGCTCGGTGCCGGCGACGAAGCCCGGCTGCTTTGGTACGCAAACCAAGCCCACGGCAGCGGCCCCGCCTACACCGTGGTCACCGTGACCGCGGTTCGCGACGGAGCGGCATGGGAGCGCCTGGCACTGCGGATTCAGAAGGGCGATCTGCGGCAGTGGATGCGCCAGCTCGACGAGCTTCGCCACGACGTCGAGGCCAAGCTCCTGATGGCTCTTCCGTGGTCGCCCCTTCCGGACGTGCCGTTCGGCGAGGTACCTGTCGATGGGCGGGAACATGAGCTGACTCTCTACATGGAGGACACCATGTGGCCCTACGAGGACAAGTTCACCGAATACGTCGACCGTTGCGGTGAGGTGTACGCCAAGGGCCTCGAACGGCCGGCTTCGATACTGACCATCCAGGCTGGGTTCCAGCCGGCTTTGGGCAGCCACCTGCGCCGTGAAGTAGTGCTGATGCAGCGCATCCGCCAGCCGGAGGCTTTACTGAATCTCCTTCGTACCGAAATCCCGCCGGACTACCGCGCGCCGGGAACCTGGATGTACGACGCGTTGGATCTGCGCGATCAATGGACCAGCAGGCTGCTCCGGACCTCGTCCTGGTCACCTCTGTATTGAGCCGCGGATGAACATCGGCACGATCATCGACACCGCCGCCACCGGCGATCCTGACCGCGTCGCGCTCATCATCGGCAATCGCAGGATCGGCTACGGCCAGCTGGCGACGGCCGTCGAACGGTGCGCCGCCGGGCTGGCTGCTAACGGGGTGGTGGCCGGATGCCGCGTCGCCGTCGTCGACGGCGGCAGCCTGCTGTCGATCGCATCGGTGCTCGGCGCCGCGCGCATCGGTGCGGCCGCGGCGCTGATGAATCCCGCGCTCACCTCACCGGAGCTGCGGGACATGCTGCGCAATGCGGGATGCGTCGGGGTCGGGATCGCCGGGGAACCATACGCCGGCCAGCTGCGTGCGGCGGGGGCGACCAGGACGTTGTCGCCCGCCGATCTATTGAGCGGCCACCAGCTTTCGCGTGTATCACCCGTCGAAGAGATGGCGGACCGCGACGCCCTCGTGCTCTTCACCAGCGGCACGACCGGACTCCCGAAGGCCGTCGGGATCACCAGCGGACAATTGACTGCGCGGATTCGGGGAATTGGGGCGCCGTTCCGCGCGAACGCGGCGGCCACGGTCGGGATGATGTGCGTCCCGTTCTTCCACGTCGGCGGCTCGCTGGGCATGCTCGGCAGCCTCTACTCGGGCAACACCTCGGTTGTGCAGGAACGGTTCGACGCCGGCGAGTGGCTGCGCTTGGTGCAGGAGCATCGGGTACGCACCGCGTTCCTGGTGCCGACCATGCTCCTGCGCATCCTCGACCATCCCGACTTCACCGACACCGACCTGAGCTCGCTGGTGGCCATCGCCTACGGGGCGGCCGCCGCGCCCGTCGCGTTGGTGCGCCGCGCAATGGCCGCGCTGCCACATGTGGCATTTGCCAACGTATTCGGCCAGACCGAGACGCTCGGCGCCTACACGACCTTGTCGCCGGAGGATCACCGCGACCCGAACCGGGTGGGATCGGTAGGCAGGCCGCTGCCCGGAGTCGAGGTGCGAGTAGTGGATCCCGAGACGGGCCGCGACGTCGAGACGGGAAGCGTCGGCGAGTTGTGGGTCAACACTGATCAGAACGTCAGCGGAGGCTGGCTGCATACCGGTGACCTCGCCCACCAAGATGCGGATGGCTATATCTATCCCAGCGGTCGGCTGAGCGACACCATCAACCGCGGGGGAGAGAAGTTCGGCCCCATCGAGGTCGAGGAAGCACTGCGTGCCCATCGGGCGGTCACCGACGTGGCGGTGGTCGGGATCAGCGATGACGAGATGGGCCAGCGGGTGGGAGCGGCAGTGGTGGCTTGCCTTCCCGTAACACTCGAGGAGCTGCGATCGCATTGTCGTGATCGCATCGCCTATTTCAAGCTGCCCGAGCGGTTGATGATCGTCGACCGCATCCCGTACAGCGAGACCGGCAAGGTCAACCGCCGTCAGCTCGCCGCATTGATCGTCGACCAGACCTGAGCCACCGAGAGGAGTCGCCGTGCTGTTCCTTCACGAGACCCACCAGGTCGTCGGCACTCGCGAGGACGACTTCGAGGCGGCCTACCGCGAGGGCTGGATGCCCACACTGGCGCAGCAGGACGATGCTCGGCTGCTCTGGTACACCAACCATGCGCACGGATCGGGGGCGGCTTACAACGTCGTCACTATGACCGGCATCGCCGACGGCGCGGCGTGGGAGAGACTGGCCCGCCGGGCACAAACAGGCGATCTGGCGCCATGGATGCGCGAGCTGGACAACCTGCGCCACGAGGTCACCGGAAAGATCCTGCTGCCGGTCGAGTGGTCGCCCCTACAAGAAGTGGACCTGACGAGCGTGCCCACCGACGGCGCAACGCATCCGCTCAGTTTGTTCATGGAGGACACCGGTTGGCCTTACGCCCCGCTGGACGACTACATCCGGTCGTGGGATGAGATCTACTACCGGGTGCTGTCCAAAGCGCCACCCGGCAGAAGGGTGCTCGAAATCCAGGCCTGCTTCCAGGTGGCGCACGGCAGCCACAAACGCCGAGAGGCCATGCTGTGGCAGCAGATTGACGCGACCAACGACTACGCGGCCCTCTTGCATCTGCTTACGACCGACATCCCGGCCGAGCACCGCGGACCTGGAACCTACATGTTCGACGCGTTGCAATACCGCGACCAGTGGCAGAGTCGTCTGCTGCGAACCTCCGCCTGGTCGCCGCTGTACTGACGACGACGTCCACTGCTAGGTACCGGCTCGCCGATCCAGAATTTCTGTCGCGCCGCGGACCATGTCACGCACGATGTCAGCGGCCGGGCGAACGTCGTGGATGAGTCCCACCGCCTCGCCGATGAGTATCGCGGCCGCATCGAAATCCTCTGCAGCGACGGCCTTTTCGAAGGTCTCGATCGCTTCGGGCAACGACGCCGACAGTTGCGCCTCGTTGCCATGCCAGGTGTCGAGGAAGGAATTGCCCAGCGCCCGCTCGTTATATTCGGCGGGCCAATCCAGCCGCCGCACAGCGTCATAGACCTGAGTGCGAAAGGTGTCGTCCCCTTCGGCCTTCACGGCCCGCTGGTGCGCTCGCGGCGAAACCAACGCCTCTGGGGTAGCCCAAAACCTGGTGCCCACCAGGACGCCGTCCGCTCCCAGCGCCAGCGCCGCCGCAAGCCCACGGCCATCGGCAACACCGCCGGCAGCCAGCACAAGCGTTTCAGGCGAGCGCTCGGCGACGATGTCTACGACCTCGGGCACCAGTGTGAATGTCGAGCGGACACTCATTCCGTGCCCACCTGCCTCTCCGCCCTGGGCCGCGACGATCTCCGCGCCGACGTCGAGAGCTTGGCGGGCCTGGTCGAGTGTCTGCACCTGCGCGATCAGCGGAATGCCGGCCGCACGAATGCGGTCAGCGAACGGCCGCAGCTCACCGAACGACAACATGATCGTCGCCGGTTGCTGAGCCAGGACGGTGTCGAGCAGGTCAGGGTTACGGGCCAGACTCCAGGTGATGAAGCCGCAGCCAACCCGCGTCCCGTCGGCCAGGCCGAATTCGCGCTGTAGCCAGTCCGAGTCGCCATAACCGCCGCCAATGAGGCCGAGCCCACCGGCCGACGTCACGGCTGCGGAGAGCCGGCCACCCGAAATCAGTGCCATCGGCGCGGACAAAATCGGATGTTCGATGTCGAAGGACTCAGTGAGACGAGTTTTCACTTCAGCTCTCGGGTGAGGAACTGTGCCCGGCCGTGGCCGAAAGACCAGTCCTCGTCGCCGTTGTCGGTGATTGAGACGATTAAGTCGGCCGGGTCAAGCCCGCATCGCGCGGCGAGGTTGGCGGCCACCAGCTCATAGAACCGCTTCTTCATTTCGCTGGAACGGCGCCTGCTCACGACGTGCAAAATCAGCAGCCGAGATGAGCGCTCGATCCCGAGACCGGTATCCCACGCGACGATCTCATGAGCCGGGTGGGTGCTCACCACCTGGTAGCGGTCGCGCGGCGGCACGCCGAACGCCTCGACGACGGCGTCGTGCGTCGCGTCCAGCAGGGCCCGGATTTCTTCCGGCGTGCGACCCTCGATGAGGTCGAGATACAACAGCGGCAATGCTTTCTCCCGTGGTCGCGGGGCACGGCGCACCCGTCGTGATGCTGACGCTAGACGCGCAAACACCAGCTGTGAACTGCTTGCATGTCACCGGATTGTGTCCAAGCCACACCGAGTCAGCGACTCGCGATCGGGCGATCGCACTGATACCCTGCCATCGCCGTCGTTTGTCAGGTCGCGTGGAGTGAAACCGCCTGGACAACCGGCGCAGCAGCACAAATGCGGCAGTGCCGAATGAACCACGAGTGGCCCGACGGAAAGAGTGTTGTGCGCAGCGGAGAGATCAAGGCCCTCACGGGACTTCGCATCATCGCCGCCGTGTGGGTAGTGCTGTTCCACTTCCGTCCGCTGCTGCGGGACGCGGCGCCCGAATTCCGCGATGCGCTCTCGCCAGTGCTCAATTGCGGAGCACAGGGCGTCGACCTGTTCTTCATTCTCAGTGGGTTCGTGCTGACCTGGAATTACCTCGATCGAATGGGCTGGTCCTGGTCGACACGGTCGACCCTGCACTTCCTCTGGCTGCGGCTGGCCCGAGTGTGGCCGGTCTACCTGGTCACCTTGCACCTCGCTGCGCTGTGGGTGATCTTCACCCTGCATGTCGGTCACGTGCCGTGGCAGGATCTCAGCGGGTTCGGCGCGGTCAGCTACGTGCGTCAGGTCCTGCTGGTTCAGCTGTGGTTCCAGCCGTACTTCGACGGTTCGAGCTGGGACGGGCCGGCCTGGTCGATCAGCGCCGAATGGCTGGCCTACCTGCTATTCGGCGTGCTGGTGCTGGTGATCTTCCGGGCGGCACACGCGACGAGAGCGCGGGGCCTGATGTGGCTCGCGGTCGCCGCGTCGCTACCCCCGGTGGTGATGTTGCTGGTGAGTGGCCAGTTCTACACACCGTGGAGCTGGCTGCCGCGCATCGTCATGCAATTCACCGCTGGCGCACTGGTCGCGGCCGCCGTCACGAGGTTGCGCCCGACCGATCGCGGCCGCCACGTCGCGGGGTACGTTTCGGTGCTGCTGATCGCCGCCATCGTCGGTCTGCTGTACGTGTTCGACGCGCATCCGTTGCACGGTGTCCAAGACACCAGTGGGCTGGTTGACGTCCTGTTCGTGCCGCTGGTGATGGCCCTGGCGATCGGCGCCGGCAGCTTGCCGGCCCTGCTGTCCACCCGGTTGATGGTCTTCGGCGGACAAATCTCGTTTTGCGTGTACATGGTCCACGAGCTGGTGCACACGGCGTGGATATGGACCGCCGAACAGTTCCAGCTCACGCTGCACGGCACGGGAGGAAAGCTCATCGTCGCCGGCCTGCTCGCGATCACCATCGGTGCCGCGATCGTGCTTTTTCATTTCGTCGAAGAACCCGCGCGCCGCTGGATGCGGAAGATGGTCGACTTCAGCGGTCCGAACGCTGACGACCGGACCGATCCAGCAGCTCACCAGGCGACCGGAAAGCTTCAATCGGTCGACCGGGCCCTGGAGACCCGACCAAAGCCGATTTCGGCGCGCGCCGGATAGCCAATCAACTCCAGACACGAACGCTGCTGCGCCACACGCTGATCAAGTACGATGCCCTATGGCGCGGGACGTTCGGTGTCCCGCGTCCGTCGACGATATGGGGGCTTCACGCTTACGCGGGGCCGCAGGCGGCCGAGGGGGTGAACAGTGGAGGTAGCAGTGGGTCGGCTGGCTGCGTTCGTCATCTCCCTGGCCCTTGTCGTCGGACTGATCGGCCACCGCACGGCACCGGCGCATCGGTACCAGACGGCGGCCCGCGGCACTCCGATTGATCACGTCGCGGTGATCGGGGACTCCTACACCACCGGCACCGATGAAGGCGGGCAGGGGCAGAATGCGTGGACCAACCGCACCTGGCTGACGCTCGCTCACCAGGGAGTTCAGATTTCGCCCGATGTCGCATCCGAGGCCAGAGCCGGCTATGTCGTGCGCGGCGATCACGGCAGCGTTTTTGAAGATCTGACTGGCCGAGCAGTCCACCCCGACGATGCGCTAGTGGTGTTCTTCGGCTCCCGCAATGACCAGGGCGTGGATCCCATGCAGATGGCGGGCATGGCACACGACACTTTCGATTTGGCGCGCCGCATCGCGCCGTCGTCGAAACTGCTGGTGATCGGCCCGCCCTGGCCGACTGCCGATCCGCCGTTCGACGTCTTGTACGTCCGCGACGCCCTCAACAGCCAGGCCGATTGGGCGGGGGCAACATTCGTCGACCCGATCAGGGAGGGCTGGTTCGTCGGTAGGCCCGACCTGATCGGCCCCGATGGTGTGCATCCCAACGATGCCGGACATGCGTATATGGCGGAGAAGATCGCTCCACTGATACGTGCCCAGTTGTCCAGGTGGAGCTAATTTCCCATAGACATTCAACGCGTTTCGCAGATCCAGGTCCGGGGTATCAGCGGGTGCACTTGACGAGATTGGGGATTGCGCATGAAGTCTGAAGTTCGGACGACGCTGGCATTGTTCGGCGCTGCGGTGATGCTCGTGTTTCCGGTTGGCTGCGTCGTCGGCGGCAAGGGCGTGCCGACGCACGCCACGACGACAACGACCACGACGACAACCACGACAACCACGACCACTACCACCCCTTCGTCGAGCGTGGCGCCTGCGCCTGCGCCATCGCCGGCACCCGGCGGCGGCGGGCCTGGCGGTGCCACCGGCGGCGGCGGGCCTAACGGCGGCGGCGGAAGCATCCCCGGCGGTCCCACCGGTGGCGGCGGACCGGGCGGCGGCTGGGGTCAAATCCCTGGCGGCCCCAGCGGCGGCGGCGGACCTGGCGGCGGCCACGGTTGTGTACCCGGTGTCGGTTGCGGTGGCTGGCCGTGATCCGGCGCCGCCGTTGACCTAGTCACGGGTTCTTGGCGCGAACGGGTGGCCGCGGGTAGCCCGGCGGGTTTAAGGTTCTCCGCAACTCGACTGCTACAGGGAGCTCACGTGGCCAAGCTCAGATTTGGGTATTTCATCGCACCGTTTCACCGCGCGGGCACCAACCCGACACTGGCGTTGCAGCGAGATCTCGAATTCGTCGAACACCTCGATGCGCTCGGCTTCGACGAGGCGTGGATTGGCGAGCATCACTCGGCAGGCACCGAGCTCATCGCCTCGCCGGAGATCTTCATCGCCGCCGCCGCGGAACGGACCAAGTGGATCAAGCTCGGCACGGGGGTCATTTCGCTCGCCTATCACAACCCGCTCTGGGTCGCCGACCGGTTGATGATGCTGGATCACCTCACCCACGGCCGAATCATGGGCGGCGTGGGGCCGGGGTCGCTGCCCAGCGACTCGTCGATGATCGGGCTGACCCCGACCGACACCCGTGAGCTGCTGGAAACCAACCTCGACATCGTCGTTCGGCTGCTAGCGGGGGAGACGGTCAGCGCGAAAACCCCCACGCATCAACTGTTCGACGCCAAGCTGCAACTCTCTCCGTACTCCGACGGCGGTGTCCCGCTGGCGGTGGCTGCGGTCGCCTCGCCGACGGGTGCGCGGTTGGCCGGCAAGCACGGCATCGGCTTGCTGTCCATCGGGGCGACGCTGACTATCGAGGGCTTCAACGCGCTGCAGTATCACTGGGACATCGTGGAAGAGCGCGCGGCGGCATTCGGCACCCAAGTCGATCGCAAGAATTGGAGCCTGGTCGGGCCGTTCCACGTCGCCGAAACCGAAAAGCAAGCCCGCGAGGACGTGAAATTCGGGCTCGAGTCATGGTTCCGGTACTTCCAGAAGGTGGCCGCGTTCCCGCAGATGACCATGCCGGGCGAGCAGATCGACGAGATGATCGACGTCATCAACGACAACGGCGCGGGTGTGATCGGCACGCCGGAGCGGGCGCGGGAACAGGTGCAGCGGATGTGGGATCAATCCGGCGGGTTCGGCTGCATGCTGCAGATGGGTCACGAGTGGGCCAATCCGGCGGCGACCAAACGGTCAGCCGAATTGTTCGCCGCCGAAGTGATGCCGCATTTTCAGGGTCAGGCGCAGCCGACGCTGGACGCCGCCGCGCGCGCCAGCGAGGCGCGGGAAGGTCTCGCGGAGTCGCAGAACCAGGCCGTCGCGCACATGACCAAGAAGTATCAGGACGAAATCGGCTCGAAATAACCGACTTTGGGCTTTAGAAGGCCGTGACGCCGAACCACTGCGCAAGCACACGACAAAGCTCGTCAACTCCCGGCTTCGGCGCCGACGACGCCCACGCCACATAACCATCCGGACGCACCAGCAACGCCGTGGCCGACATGTCACCGACCGGGCGTCCCGCGGCGAGGGTGATCCTGTCCGCGATACTGGCCGCGGCGTCCGCGACCACTTCGCCGTCGGTGAGGTCAATGAGCAGCGGCCGCCCGTCGCGGGCGAGCTCAGCTACTCGTCGCGTTCCGTCGGCACTAGCGACAGCGAAATCGGGCACCCAACGCCCGGCCAGCGGATGCGCGTCATCGCCCACCGCATACCGATTGTCGTTGCCGGACACCAGATCACTGAGGCGGTGGACGGTATCGGGATCCGCCAGCAGTTCTGCGAAAAGCTCTCGTAGCGCAGTGACTTCGGTCCCCGGCCTGGTCAGAGCCAACTGGGCGCGGCTGTGCATGATCACCCGCTCGGCAGCGGGCCGACGCTCGACCTCATAGGTGTCGAGTAGCGCGGGGTCGGCGCGACCGGCAACGACGGCAGCCAGCTTCCAGCCGAGGTTCACCGCGTCCTGCAGACCTAGGTTCAGTCCAGGGCCGCCAAGGGGGGAGTGGACGTGCGCGGCGTCGCCGACCAGGATCACCCGGCCTGATTTGTACCGCGATGCGATCCTCGAGTTGATGCCGTAGAAGCGACGCAGATCCAATGGGGTGTCGGGCGTTATCGGCCGCAGTGGTACGTCGGCGCCGAGCACGCGTTTCACGCTGGCCTCGATCTCGGCCAGGCTCACCGGCGTTTCGGCGTCGTCATAGTCGTCGATGCGGTCTTCGCGAGCCGCTCTGTCCAGTTCGAGGGTGATTACCATCGCCCGGCCGCCCATCCGACGGCACGCGAAGACGCCATGTTCGGCGCGATAGAACGGCGTGGGCGGGACTCGGCCCCACCCGGGCACGTTGAGCGCCCCGCTGACCGGGTCAACCCACTCGTCGGGCGGCACCAGCCCGAACGCCATCCGGGCGACCGCGTCATGCGAGGTCATTCCGGGGAAATCGATGCCCGCGAGCTTGCGCGTCTGGCTGCTGCCGCCGTCGGCGCCGACCAGGTACTTCGCGGCTAGCTCATAGTCGCCATCCGGACCGGCGACCTGCACGGTGACGCCGTCGGCGCGTTGGTCGAAGCCTGTCAGCCGATGGCCCCAGCGAATGTCCACGTCGTACTCGCCGGCGCGCTCGGCAAGGACTTGCACAAGGCGGGGCTGCTGCACGGCGACCATATAATTTTGGGTATCCGCCGTCCCCGCCAGATCCAGCGTCAAAGCCGCAAACATGGCCCAAGGGGACGGCTGCGGTGGGTCATCGGTCCCCGCCAGGACGCTGTAGAAACCTCGATGGTCGAGAATCCGAACCCCTTGGCCCGTGACCCCGTTGGCGCGCGGCTCCGGGTTTGGTCCCGGCAACGGGTCCAACACGATCGGCCGGATTCCGGACAGTCCGAGCTCACAAGCCAGCATTAGCCCGTTAGGACCGGCCCCGGCGATGACGACGTCATTCATTTAGCCCAGCTTACTAGTGCTGGCGCGGGCGCGACAGTCGCCGTTAAACCGACTGCAGGATGGCGGTCGCGACGGCCAGGCCCAGGCCGATCACCGCTGGAGCCATGTCAGCGACGCTGTCTGATGCGCGCACGTGAAAAACCATGGCGCCCGACACGAGCAGAGCAAGCCCGATGGCGGCGGCGACACCGATCGGCGCCCAGACGAAACCCACCAATACACCGGCGACGCCGGCCAGTTCGAGTAGCCCAATCAGGCGCCATTGCACCGGCTTGACGCCGAGATGGTCGCGGATCGCGACCGATTGCCGCACCCCGAACAGCTTGATCAGGCCCGCAAACGCAAAAAGCGCAGCAAGCAACGCCGTGACGATAACTTTGGCAGCCATCACCACACGGTAATACCTCAGCCCTTAAGACCCATGGCGGATGCGAAGGCGCGGAGCTCGCGCTCGACGTCGGATCCCGCTGGCTGATAGACGAGTTCGGTGACGCCAAGCGCGCCGAATTGGGCCACGCGCTCCGATACCTGTTGCGCTGTACCCACCAAAGCCGTGGCGCTGGCCAACGGTATGAGGTCGGCGACGTGTGGCTCGTCCCGGGGGTTGGCCTTGACCAGGTGTCCCTCGTGGATTGCGAGATGCCGCTCGGCCTCCGGACAGGCCTCGACCGCCGCACGCCACTCGCGCCCGCCCGGCAGCCCGTCAACCGCGGCGGCGCCCCCGCGCTCGTAGGCGGCGTGATACATCACCACCGCTGCAGGCGCGGCGGCGTCGACGACCCGAGCAGAGGTCAGCTGCTCGCCCTCATCGAGCACTGTGCCGAAGGACAGCAGCGCCCTCCAATCGGCCACCTTGACCGCATCGGGTTGGGGGACGGCGGCGGAGAACACGCCGTCGCCGAGTTCGGCCGCCACTGCCAGCCCCTTCGGGCCGTCCGCGCCGATCAAGACCGGGACGTTGACCGGTCGCTTCGCGCCGAAGCCGGGCGGGTGCAGCATGCGGATTTTCGCGCCATCCCATTCGCTGGTTTCGCCGGCCAGCAGCGCCTTCAAGCATCGGACGTATTCAGCGACCTGGCGCCACGGCATGGGCCGCTTGCCCAGCGTGAACCGGCCGGTGAAGCCCGACCCGACGGCCACTGCGACGCGACCCGGCGCTTGGTCTGCGAGCTCGGCGATTGCGGCGGCGTTGACCATGGGGTGACGCAGGCTGGGAACGAGCACCCCCGGCCCGAGGCCGATGCGCGACGTGCGTTCAGCACAACGCGAAAGGACCATCCACACGTCGGGATAAAGCGCTGGGGAGTCATAGAGCCAGGCTCGCCGGTAGCCGAGCGTTTCGGCCACCTGCACATGTGCCGGGGTATCGGACGAGGTCGCGAACGCGCAAGAGATATCCATACTGGGACACTATTCGGCGTTGTCGTCGACCAGACCTTTGACCTGTCGGTAGTAGATGATCTTGCCGGCGCCGGCCCAGTTGCCTTCCCGGATCTCGTGAATCAGCGTCCAAACATGTAGTGCACGTGGGCCTTCTGGCTCGATTCCCGCCGCGGCGCACACAGCGGCGTGCACGTCACTTGCGAGCTGTTCCTTGCGATCTTGCGATAGTGCGCCTTCGAAGACCGTCATCTCGATGCGGAATCGAGGTGCGCCCGAGCCACGTCCAACGCGCATAGGTAGACCAGCGTGTTCTCACGCAGGAATGGGGTGTCCGGGGCCCGTTCGGCCCGCAGCAGCGCGCCGACCAGCTCATCGGTCAGCCGTCCCAGCGCCTGGTCGTCCAATGAGCCACGCACGTACGTCAGGTCGATCATCGGCGGTGCCGGCAGTCAAGGAAGTGTCGGCCCAGTTCAGATTTCGACGCGGCAAGTGGGTATTAAGGTTTGTGCGACAGCGGTTGGGCGGACGCTCAGCGACCCGAGCATGCGTCGAAAAGGGGCAACAGATGGAGGGGATGGCCGAGCTGATACCGGTGCTGCCCGCACACCGCTTCGATGAGGCCGCGTTGGCGGGGTATTTGCGTGGACGGCTGCCGGGTTTTGACGGTCAGCTGGAAATCCGTCAGTTTCAAGGCGGCCAGAGCAACCCGACCTATCATTTGCGCACTTCGGGTGGCGAGTACGTCCTGCGCAAGAAGCCACCCGGCAAATTGTTGCCTCGGGCGCACGAGGTCGAGCGCGAACACCGTGTCATGGCAGCGTTGGCCGAGACCGACGTGCCGGTACCGCGCATGCGGCTATTGTGTCAGGACGAAACGATCCTCGGCACACCGTTTTTCGTTATGGATCACGTTCAGGGTCGGGTTTTTCCCGACCGGGTGATGCGCGAAGGTAGCCCCGCGCACCGTGCTGCGGTCTATGAGGATCTGGCCCGTGTCCTTGCGGCGTTGCATCGCGTGGATTGGCGCGCTGCGGGGCTGGAGGGATTCGGCCGGCCAGAGGGCTACATGGAACGTCAAGTGGCATTGTGGACTCGTCAGTGGCTGGCGGCGCGCATGGAGGACATGCCGGCGATGGACCTGTTGGCGCAATGGCTGCCAGACCACCTACCCCCCGACGATGCGCCTTCCTGCATCGCCCACGGCGACTATCGTCTGGGCAACGTCTTGCTGCATCCGACCGAGCCGCGGGTGGTAGCCGTGCTGGACTGGGAGCTGGCGACGATTGGCAACCCGCTGGCCGACCTCGGGTATTTCTGCGTGACCTACCATGTGCCCGGGGGAGCCGGCGGCCTAACCGGAGTACTCGGCGAGAACCTCACTGGCACTGGGCTTCCCGACCAGCAGACGTTCGTCGCAAGCTATTGCGGGTATGCGGGCCGAAAGCCGCCGGAGTCACTTGACGTGTTCGTGGTGTTTTCGATGTTCCGGCTGGCATCCATCACCGCGGGGGTGTGGCGGCGCGGAGTGGACGGCAACGCCGCTGATGCACGGGCCAGTACAACCGAATATCGCGAGCGCTATCGAAGTATGGCCGACGCCGCATGGGTACTGGCGCAAAAGTTGTCCCCGTAGCCCGAATTCAGTACAGGTAGATCGCCAACACGCCGGCCCATAGGATGGTCAGCCACGCATCGGTGAACAGCTTGAGCCACCGGGGAGCAGTTCGCACTTCCATAAAGTACCGGATGATCATGCGTCCCTTGATGAATCCCAGCAGGACGACGGCAACGGTGATCGGCACACTGGCCACGGCAGTAGCGCCCCGGGTATGACCCGGTGCCAACCACCACGAGCCGATGGTGATTGCGGACAAGACAATCCAGGTATAGGTGGTTGTCCGCGCAGCGGTCGTGGTCACGAGCTCACCTCATCACGTAGAGCAGGGCGAAGATGACGATCCACAGCAGGTCGACCATGTGCCAGTAGGTCGCCCCGGCTTCGACCATGAACAGCCGGCGCCGTCGAGGGTTGCGCAGTTCGCGCAACGTGATACTCAAGATCAGCAGGCCAAGTGAGACATGGAATAGGTGCACACCGGTGAGCATGTAGTAGAACATGAAGAATTCGTTGGTCGAAATGGTGTAGCCCGCAGCGATTTTCGTCGACCATTCGTAGGCCTTGATCAGGATGAACGCGACCCCACACAGCCCGCCAAGATAGGTCAGGCGCCGTGCCTGGGCTTGGTCGTCGGCGCGCGCAGCCTGCACACTGCGGGCGATGAACCAGGAACTGGCGAGCAGCACCAACGTGTTGAGCACGCCGATGTTGATGTTGAGATGCACTTCGGAAGCCAGGAACTCCTGCGGCTTCATGGCGCGGTGGACCATGAAAATGATGAAGTAGGCCCCGAAAATGATCAGATCACCCAGAACCATCACCCACATGTGGCCGTCGCCTGGAGTGTGGGGCGTGCGCTGGCGCGCGGCGCTACTCACTGAAGAAGCCGCGGCGGCATCGAGATCGGCCGCGGTCTGCTCTGCATTCGCCATTAAGTCGTCCTAGAAGTTCAGTCCAGAGGTGGCTCGTCGACCGGCTGGCGTTCGGTGGCCTTCATCAGGAAGACGATCACGCAACTGAGCCAGAAGCCGAAAACCACCACTCCCAACCAGAACGCGATCGACCCGTTCCACGCGAACGGCCCCGCCTTCGAGACGAATACCGGCATCGCCATGATTTCGGTGACGATCTGCCAAATGGACACGTAAGCCAGCCATTTGGGGAAAATTTCGTTCTTGTCGTACAGGATCGCCACCGCGAACGCGAAGTAAGCAGTCGAGAAGCATCCCAGCGACCCGACGTAGGACAGCAGCCCGAGGTCGTACAGCAGCGCCAGTAGTTGCGGATCACGGCCCGGCCGATACACGGCGGTCAAAAAGCAGAAGGCGACTAGCAGGCATCCCGGCAGCGCGCCGACGGACATCGCGCCGAGGTAGCCGTAGGCCATCACCGATCCGACCGTCATGCGTTTCATGTGGTAGGCGACAATGCCGTTGGCTATCCCAGCGCCGCCGACGATCAGCACCAGAATGCCGAAACCGATCTTGATGGTCAGCGCGTGCGCGTGAAAGAAGTGCACCATCTGATCGGTGGTCACGTCGGGCCGTGGTGGCGGCATCACCCGGGCCAGCGCGAAAAAGATCACCCCGAATGCGGTGTAGAACGCCGGAACAATCCAAAACACAAGCCAGACATCACGTTTACCTGCTCGCGGGACTCGACCGGCATCGGCCACGTCGGCGCTCGATGACGACTGAGCAGAGATCGTGCTGCTCACGTCGCGACCCCCTCGTCGACCGCTTGTCGGTGCAGCACATTTCGCAGCACGAAAAACATGACGACTACGAACAACGCGAATGCGCCGTTGCGAAGCCAGAAGGACACCACACCGTTCCAGGCCAACGGCCCGGTGGCAAAGACCGCGGCACCGGCCGCTGGGGCCATCGCAAGCGCTGTCGCGATGGCGTAATGCCCGACCCACCTTGGAAACACCGGGTTGGGTCCGTCGTCGAAATAGACTGCTGCGCCTAGCAATAGGTTCATCGCGACGAAGGCGCCAACTGGTGCGATGAAGATCATCCACGCCATGTCGTTCAGAAGCATGACCAGTTCGGGGCTGCGGTCGGGCCGAAATGCCGCAACCAGATAGAAGATGTCAGCCAGCGCGAACAACGTTGCGCCGCTGACCGCCGCGGTGAGGTAGCAGTACGCGAACACGTGACTTTGGGTGGCCATCCGCTTCATCTGGACGACGATCACGATGAAGAACGGCAACAACATGATCCCGCACAGGTTGAAGGTGATCATGCTGAACCGGATCAAAGCCGTGTGATCGCTGTAGAACTTCGCGACCTGCTCGGCGGTCATGTCCGGCGACATCGGCGGGAAGAATCCAGGAAACGCCAGAAAAGCGATCAGCAGCACGACCCCGAACGTGGGCGCCATCCACAGGCTGATCAGCTGGGTCTTGATGTTGGCGGTCTTGGGTAGGTCCTCGGCCTCAGCGAGAATCTGCATGGATCTGCCTCCTCGCCGCCGGCTAAACGGGGGTAGCCGATCGGCTAGTGCAACCATAAATTATTCGAACGGCATACAGCAAGGGTTTCGGCTGCGGCCCGGCGCCCAAGTCAGTCGGGCAGCTTGAGCATGCGCCCGGTGAGCTGGATCAGCACCGAGCGCAGCGTGGCGTCGTCGATGTCGTCGACGAGGGGATTGATCACCGTGCCGGCGATCGCGCCGGAGAACAGCGCCGCCGAGATCCGCGCCTCGGTGTCGTCGGACTCATCGAGCAAGATCGCGTACAGGCGGGTGATCAACGCGCGCAGCGGTGGGTGTTCGCCCAACAGCCGCACCATCACCGGGTCGTTCTGCAACGCTCTGACCCAGCGGCGGCGTTCGACTGCCATCCCGACTACCTCGGTCAGCAGCACTTTGCGGGCGCCGACGCCGTCCGCTTGGGCTTCGGCCGCTTTCAATGCGTCCTCAAGCGTGGCCAATTCCATCTCGGCGACCGCGACGACGATTTCCTCTTTGGTCTTGAACTTGTGGTACACCGCGGCCTTGGTGACTCCGATCGCGTCAGCAATCATCTGCAGCGACGTTCCGCTGACCCCGTGGTCGGCGAACAAATCCAACGCGGCACGCAGGATGCGGATCTGAGCAGGGGTGCGCCGGACCTCGCCAAGCAGGCGACCGGGCCGTGGCTGCGCGTCGAGCACCGGTCCAGGTTAACCGACCTTCCGGACTTTCGTAGCCGATCGGCTACCGCCGTCGGTCTCATAGCCAAGCGATAACTGCGCCCAAGCCTGCAGCTAGTGACCGAGCGCAATCATGGCTGATGACCACCACAGAATCTCCCGGCATCAATTCAACCAAGGCGCAGCGTCGTGCGATGGGAGTGCTCGTCGCCGGTGCGGCCGCCGTCGCGCTGTTCGCGTTGTTCGGCACCGCTTGGCCCGGCGCCGCCGAAGCGACCGTCGCGTCGGGGCCGGTGCAGCTGGTGGACCAGTCAACCGCGCCGACGCCCCGCGTGCAGCTGGTCGACGACAGTGATGACGAAGCTCAGCAGGCGGAAAACAATGCGATACAGAGCATGATCCAATCCGAACAACAGGCCCAGGAACAAAACGATCAGGCCCAACAGCAGTTCAACCAAGATCAGGCGCAGGCGCAACAAACCGAGCAGCAAGCCGACCAGTAGCCCCGGTCAACCGTCACGCCCATACACTGACCGATCGTGGGCATTCTGTTTGGCTTCGCGCCGTGGATCGTCTATTGGGTGCTTGTCGGTAACGTGCCGTTCCTTGTTGCGGTGTTGGTTGCATTGGCGATCGCCGTCGTCGGGTTGGTGGTTGGCCGCGCCACGCGGACACCGGGGCGAGCGCTCGAAATCGGTGCTGTCGCAACATTCTTGGTGCTGACAGCCGCGACCTTGTTGCTCAGCCCGTCGTTGATACAGCGGTGGGCTCAGCCGCTGAGCAATGCTGGGATCTTCCTGGTGGCCCTTACCGGCCTGTTGATCGGTAAGCCCTTCGTGCACGAGTTCGCCGCAGCGGGTCAGCCCCCAGGTGTGGTCGAGAGCGATCTGTTCGGCCAAATCACTGCGCGGCTGACCTGGATCTGGTTTGCCGTCTTCGGGGGCATGACGGTGTCGTCGGCAATTCCACCGATCGTGCAGCGCGACGCGACGATCCTCGACACCAAGACACCGCTGTCGTTCATCTGCTACTGGGTCATCCCATTCTCGTTGTTGGGCCTGGGGGCGCTGGCGACGAAAATCCTGCCCGCCCTGATGCTCGCCCGGGCCGGCGACATCGTTCGAAAGACAACCTTCGTTGCCTACGGCGAGGCCACTATCGACGAGCTGTACTACCTGGCGCAGGAACACGCCAACCGCGAAGTCGGGGCCGGAGAGCAAGCCTACGACGTCAAGGTCGGAAGCATGGGCACACCGCTGGTGGGCGACGACACCCGACAGTCGTGGCCATCAACGTACAAGGTGCGTCAGTCTCGTTAGAAGACTCGTTCGCTTCTGGCACCATGGCGAGGTGTTCAGCGGGTATTCCAGACGCCTGACCGCAACACCGCTGCGAGCTTTGCTGGACCCGCTGATCGTTGCAGTGTTGGCCGCCACCGTGAGCTTGGCTGGCGCAGGCCGACCGTCTTTTTGGTACGACGAGGCCGCCACAATTTCGGCCTCCTACAGTCGTTCGCTAGCTCAGTTGTGGCAGATGTTGGGCAACGTCGATGCCGTCGAAGGTCTGTACTACATGCTCATGCACGGCTGGTTCACAATTTTCCCGCCCACGGAATTCTGGTCCCGCGTGCCAAGCGGTTTGGCTATTGGAGGCGCCGCGGCGGGAGTCGTTGTACTGGGCAAGCAGTTGTCGTCCCGAACTGTCGCCGTGGCCTCCGGACTCGTGTGTGCGATCTTGCCTCGGGCGACGTGGGCAGGCATCGAAGCTCGACCGTATGCCCTTTCGATGATGGCGGCCGTGTGGCTGACGGTACTGCTCGTTTATGCCGCACGTCGCGACAACGTTTGGGCGTGGCTGGCCTATGGGATCGTCCTAGTGACATCGGTCCTGCTCGACGTGTATCTCCTGCTGCTACCTTTCGTCCACGTCGTTTTCATCTATGTCTTTAGGCGCAGCCGAACCGTAGTAATACGGTTCGCGCTTACCTCGGTTTTGGCGGGTTGCGCACTAACGCCGTTTTTGGTCGTGGCCATTGGCCAAGCGCATCAGATCAGCTGGATCGCGCCGATTGGGCGCCGCACGTTCGAGGACGTGGCAATTCAACAGTATTTCGAACGAAGCCCCCCGTTCACGATTGTGTCGGCGCTGATCGTAGCCGCGGCTATTGTCTTGTGGCGCTTTACATCCGCGCACCTAGACAAGGCAGACCGGCAGTTGCTGACCTTAGCGATTGCATGGCTGGTGATACCGACCGGTGTGATTGTCATCTGGTCGGCGTTGATTCACCCCATCTACACGCCGCGCTACTTAGCCTTCACTGCACCTGGCATCGCGCTGGCGCTCGGCGTCTGCATCGGCACGTTGGCCGTTACACCGTGGGCAGCGGCGGCCGTCATCAGCCTTCTCGCTATCGCTGCGGCACCGAATTACATTCTGGCGCAGCGTAACCCCTATGCGAAGTACGGTATGGACTACAGTCAAGTAGCCGATCTGATCACGGCGAAGGCGGCGCCGGGTGATTGCCTACTTGTCAACGACACGGTGACGTTTATGCCCGCCCCCATGCGCCCACTGATGGCGGCGCGCCCGGATGCCTACCGGAAGTTGATCGACCTCACCCTGTGGCAGCGAGCGACGGACCGCAACGACGTCTTTGACACCAATCTCATCCCAGAAGTTGTCGCCAAGCCGTTGAGCCATTGCCGCGTCGTGTGGATCATCACTCAAGCCGACAAAACGCGGCCCGATCATGAGCAAGCTTCAACGCTGCCACCCGGCGAAGGCTACGGAGCAACCCCGGCTTTCGCGGTGCCGCACAACCTGGGCTTTCGGCTAATCGAGCGCTGGCAGTTCAACCTGGTTCAGGTAATCAAGGCGACGAAATAGCGCTGGCTACCAGACCCGGATGTAGTCGACGAGCATGCGTGACGGAAAGGTACCGAGGGCGGGATCGCCGGCGCCAACCCCGCCGACAGCAAGCGTGAACATCGGAGTCATCCAGTAGCCGGGATTGTTGAACGGCCAACGGAAGTCGTCAGGAGCACCACCATGGACGTGGATGGGCTTCGGCGGAACCTTGAAGTACTCTGCACCGTCCCGTGAGAATTTAAAACCGTCCGCATCCCAACGCATTTGCCAGGTGTGCCAAGCGCCGTCAACCATCCCGGGAATCGATTTGCCTTCCCAGGTTTTCCCGTTGGATGCGGCGTGGACCGTGGTACCCGGGGCCCATTGGCCGTTGCCGTACCACTCGAAGATGTCTACCTCGCCGTCCGGCTGCGGGTCCTCGTTGACGGTCCAGAACGACGGCCACAGCCCGGGGAACAAACAGTCGAGTTTGATCCGCGCCTCCCACGTGGTGTTGATCATGCCCCGCCAGTTGCCGCGCAATTTGCCGCTGAAGTACTGCCCGTTTTCTTGGCTGGCCAACAGGACCAGATTGGAGTTGCCGTCGAGGAACACGTTTTGGGTGCGGTATATCCCGTCGACCGGCGGGAATACGTCGTCCTGCCAGGTCTGTATCGTCCATTTCGACAGGTCGGGGCCTTGGCCGGCCGGTCCGTCAAACTCGTCCTGAAAGATATAGGGCCCGGCGGGGCCCGCTGACGGCGCAGCCGGCGGGGCCGCATGGGTCGGGTTGGCGTGCGCTTCCGGGCCGCTTACCGCAGCGGCAGCCGCAAGCATGCCCAACCCCGTCGTCAACAACATGTTGCGTCGATTCATCTCCGGCACAGCTTGACGATATAGGAGATGGCATGGCGGCACGCACAGGTGGCGGCCAGAATCCGGCCTGCGTCGCTGATCCCAAGCCGGTCCTGAGGGACTCTAGGGGACCTGACCAGTGCGTATACGTCGGCGATCCGCTCGTCACAATCTGAAGGTCGCAGCTTGAGCTGGGACGTGCGCAGTCGCCTACAGCCGACACCAGCCCCAACCCGCGGCCGACCTTCCGGGCTTGGCAGACTGTGCGCATGGCACAGATAACTATGCGTGGAAACCCGATCAATACCGTAGGCGAGTTGCCTGCCGTCGGATCCCCAGCTCCTGCTTTCACTCTGACCGGGTCCGATCTGGCACCAGTCAGCAACGACCAGTTCGGCGGTAAGCCCGTGTTGCTGAACATCTTTCCATCAGTGGACACGCCGGTATGCGCCACCAGCGTGCGCACCTTCAACGAACGGGCCGCCGCAAGCGGGCTGTCCGTGCTGTGCGTGTCCAAAGACCTGCCATTCGCGCAGGCGCGATTCTGCGGCGCAGAGGGTATCGAGAACGTGAAGACCGCCTCGGCGTTCCGTGACAGCTTCGGGCAGGACTACGGCGTCACCATCGCCGACGGTCCGTTCGCCGGGCTGCTCGCCCGGGCCGTCGTGGTGATCGGCGCCGACGGTAACGTCGCCTACTCGGAGCTGGTGCCAGAGATCGCGAACGAGCCGAATTACGATGCGGCACTGGCTGCGCTGAGCACGTCGGCCTAATAACGCCGCGGCAGACCGGCGACCATAGCCTCGACCCGCGCCCTGGTCAGGGTGGTGATGCTTCCGTCGGGTAGTGCGAGGATGCGGTCGACGGCCAGTCCGTGCAGCCTGAATCTGGTTGCCAGAGCACTGATTGCGCGATCCCGGGCGGACTCGTCGGCAGCGTCCAACACGTCGCCGATGCTCGAGTTCGTGCGGGCCGCCAGGCCATAGATCATGTCGGCGACGCCTTCGGGATCAAATGTGTCGAAGATGCCGTCGGCGACTCCCTCGGATATCAGCTGTGTCAGCAACGGCCGGTACAGCTCTTGCTCGACGGCGAGAATGCGTCCGTAAAGATGCGCATTGTCGGGACGCAGCAACGACACCATCGCGGCCAACTGCTCCGGTCCGCTCATCGTCATGTTGGTGTCAAAACCGGCCCGCAACACCGCGTTGAGCCGCTCCAGCGCGTCACCCCCGCATGCGGCCAGAGCGCCCTCGACGCTGGCGAAAGCCTCCCGAGCGCTGCGCTCGGCCAGCGCAGCCACCAGTGCATCCTTGGATGGAAACCAATGGTAGAAGGCGCCTTTGGAGACTCCGGCGTCGGCAATCAGATCGTTCAGACTGACATTCTCGTAGCCGTGCCGCAGGAACAGCCCGGCTGCCCGGTCCAACAGCTCCGCCCTGCGGATGTCGGGATGCTTGACTACCCGCGGCACTACCGCGTTCCCGGCTGCGGCTTCCAGCCGACATAGGTCAGATAAAGCCCGGACAGCGCGAGGCAGAGGAATACCACCCATATCGCCACGGTTGCGCCCGAGCTGTAGACCGCATCGCCGGCCGCGTCGTAAGCCGCAGGAATAGTCAGCAAAAGCACCCCACGTATCGCCAGAAACCAGCCCACCACCGACACGATGATCGCCGCGGGGCTGCGCCAGTACTGGTGAAACGCGATGATGACCAGGCCGAAAATCAGAAGAATGGCACCAAACAGCCACGGCCACATCGGGTTTGCCTTGAATTCGGTAAACAGTGTTCGCATGTAGGCGCCGCGCACTGCAACCGTGGTCGGCACGATGGTGAAAAACGGACCCAACGCGCGAGCGAACATGCGCGTGCGGACCTGCGCCTGCTCTGGTGTGCTCATTGCTACCTCCAATGTCCACCGGAGAATGTATACCGACCACTGGTCGGTATACAAGACCAATGGTCGGTATTGTGGGCTGCTATCCGGAACGCTGTCGCTCGCGGACCCCTACCGGGCGAAGCGCGACCAGCAGCACGCCGACGGCGAAGATCAGCCCGGTCAACCACGGAAAATGCCCATGTGGAGCGAAGCCTCCAGCGGCGACGAACGCCAGGCCATAGGCCGCCATCGCGGCACCGGCCAGCATGATCGGTTCGGCCCATCGATCGGGGAGCGGCGTCTTGAACATGGCGAGCGGCGAGGCGAAAATGCGTCGGCCCCAGTACAACAGCACCATCTCGACCGCGGTCACCAGACTGAGGACGACCACCCATTCCAACCGGGCTAGCCACCATTGCGCCGTGCCCTCGACCGGTTGGGGCAACAGTCCGGCGGGGTAGCCGACGATCGCCACAATCACGACAGGAATCATGTGCCACAGGTAAAGAGCCATCACGTTGCTATTGGCTGTCGTCAGTACCCGCTGGGCGAAACCGGCGCGCAGCGCCCGGTTGAGCGCGGGTGCAATGGTTATCACCAGTCCTGCTTGCGCGCAAGCGAACGCCAGCATCGCCGCCGAGGGCGGGTCGGTGTTCTGCAGCATTTGGCCTGGCACGCCGATCATGCTGACCGGATAATGCCCCAGCAGGATCAGCAGCGCCAGCGCAACGGCCGATCCGCCGGCCAGCAGCGCGGGTCTGCGGCCGGCTAATAGCCCGTCGTGCCAAGCGATTCCGAGCTGGTAGAGCGCACCCCAGCACAGCAGGTAGTTCAGCGGTCGCAGCTGGGGGAGGTGGCCGCCGAGTGAGACAGCGTCGACCGCAACGACTCCCACCGCGAGCAATGCCGGCACCAACAGTCTCCAACGGCGTTGTGCGGCAATGGCAACCGGCGTCAAGGAGACCACCACCAGATAGACGGCGAGGAACCATAGATGCATCGCCACTGCCCAGCCCGCGTATTCCAGCGTGGAACCGGCAACATGGCGCCAGTCCAGGGCAACCACAACCGCCGAGATCAGCCCGACATAGACCGTGGTGGGTCCGAGCACCCGGGCAAGTCGATGCCGCACCCAAGTCTGACGCGACAGACCCTCGCTATCGTGCCGATGCGCCCAGGACACCGCCGCGGCGTAACCGGCGACCAGGAAGAACGTCGGCACTGCCTGGAAGGGCCACGTCAGCCATTGAGTCCAGGGCTGGTCGACGAGCGGGTTCTGCCGACCGAACTGATCGTCGTGATAGGTCACCGATCCGGCGAGCCAGTGGCCCAGCACGATCAGGACCACACCCGATACGCGGTAGAAATCCACTGCCAGATTGCGGGCCGGGCGCATGATTTTCGCCTCGCGCCGTCAGACAGACGGCTTGATCAGGTCGTCCATGACCCGACAGTAGCCCGCGCTGGACCTGGGAATTTTCGGCTCCGCGCAACGGGGCCAACTCTTTGAGCGAGCCGCGCCCCGATCGGTTCCGGTAAACTGATGTTCTCTTCGTCGAGGTTCGGCGGTACCTAACTTGGAAGGTGTCCCTATATGGTCACGCGGTCGTTGATCAGACTGGCTGTCGCAGGTGGCGGTCTGGCGTTGTCGTTAGTTGCTGGCGCCGGGATCGCGTCCGCAGACCCCGCTATGGACGCGGCAATCAATACCACTTGCAGTTACCCGCAGGTGGTTGCGGCCCTGAATGCGCAATCGCCGGCTGCCGCGGCGAAGTTCAATTCGTCGCCGATGGCGCAGGGCTGGTTGCGTTCCTTCCTCGCCTCACCGCCGCCCCAGCGCGCGCAAATGGCCCAGCAGGCAGAGGGCATGCCGGGGGCTGCGCAATACATTGCGCTGATCGACCAAATCGCCACCAGTTGCAACAACTACTGAGCCCGTGATGCGGTGACGGGACGCGTCACGGCTTACCAGACACGTATCCAGTCGATGAGCATATCCGCGGGATAGGTCCCCGGATCCGGGATCGCCGCCGCCGGAACCGGCAACCGCAAGGTTAAACACCGGAAAAGCGGTGTAGCCCGGCCCGTTGAACGGCCAATCCGGTAGCGAGCTCGCCGGCACGTCGAAGTATGGTTGCGCGCCCTCGACGTAGTCTTTCCAGAAGCGGATGCCGGCCTCGTCCCACTGGGTGCGCCAGGTGTGCCAGCCGCTGTCCACGGCGATGTTGTGGGTCTTCCATTCGCCACCGTTTGCTTTCGCGTGAACGGTGGTGGCCGACGGCCAGTTGCCGTTGCCGTACCACTCCATGACGTCGATTTCGCCCTGATCTTCATTGCCCAGCCAGTAGGCGGGCCAGGCACCGGCGGTCAGGCAATTGAGTTTGATCCGGGCTTCCCAGGTGTGGCCGACACCGCCTCGCCACAGGCTTTGAACCTTGCCGCTGAAGTAGGTGGGGCCATCTTTCGCAGCACGCAGGACGAGGTTGGAGTTGCCGTCGAGGAACACGTTGCGACGATCGTCGCGATACTGCCCGATGTTCTCCGGTCGCTCCCAATACGTCGGATCCTTGATTTGCTCGCGGGCGGCCGCCGCCGTCCACTTCGACGAATCTGGAGCCGAGCCGGCCGAGCCGTCGAACTCGTCGTGGAAGAGGTAGGAACCTGTCGGTGCGTCCGGTGGGCGCGGATAAGCCCGGGCCTCTGGGATGGGGACCGCGGCTGCCAGCACGCCGACCCCGGTCATCAACATCATCGTGCGACGATCCATCTCGGGCATAGGCAAAGCACGATAGCAGCCTGCTACCGGCCCCTGCCCATCCGTGACGGACAGCTCAGGTCAGAGGTGAGCCAGGAGCCGTTCGGCGAACACGTCGGGGTGCTCCCGATGCATGAAATGGCCGCCTGGCACTTCCTCGACGATGTAATCGCTTTCGAACATCCGCGCGGCGCCCCGGTAGTCTGAGGGCGCGACGATCGGATCACCGAGCCCCGCAAAGACCACCGTCGGTACGGTGATCCGTGCTTTTAGTGATGCGCTGGGTATTGGCGAGAGCTTTCGGTAGTAACCGAACGCGGCGTTCAAGCTCGCCGGGTTGGCGAAGCTCGCGCGGACGGCGTCGAACTCCGCTGGATCGGGAGTCCAGTCCGGCGACCATCGCCGATAGATCGCGGGCAGTGCCGCGAAGTCGTTGCGCGCGAAGCGGTTCGGCGCCCCCGGCAACTTGTATGCGGCGAAGTGGCGGACACCCCAGAGCTTCTTCGGCGACGGTTTTAACGCCGCCGGGTGCGGAATGCCGATGGCAAAGAGCTTTTTCACTCGATCGGGGCCGAGCGCCGCCGCGCCGTAGGCGGCCGAAGCCCCCCAATCGTGGCCGATGACGATGGCGTCACGGGCGCCCAGTGCCTCAATCAATGCGAGCGGATCGCGCGCCAAGGTCTCTTGGTCCGCGTCGCGATCCGGGATCCCGGTGGGGTGGTAGCCGCGCATGAACGGGCTGACCGCGCGGTATCCCTGGGCGGCGATTCGCGGCCGGAGATCGTCCCAGGTGTGTGCCGTGTCCGGGAACCCGTGCAGCATGAGCACAAGAGGCCCGGAGCCGTCCTCGAGATAAGCGAAGTTCAGTCCGTTCGCAGCCACGAAGTGGAGTTCATCAGCCATGGCTAAGCGAGACCTGTGGGGGAGGGGCCTTCTGGTATACGAGCCAGCGCAATTCGATCGGGGATTCCTCCCGCTCGACATCGAATAGATCAAGCCCGCTGGCCCAGTTGGCGAACCAGGCCGTGGGCGGCCAAGCGCCCTCGGGCAGGTGCAGTTTCTCGTACTCGTAAGCGGAGTCGTCGGCAACGAGCTCAAGAGGTAGCTCGTCGGCCGCGCTCGACATCTCCTCCCAGGTGAAGATCATGGTGTTGCACTGCTGCCCGAGTTCACGGGCAGCATCGTCGGGGACATAACCCTGGCGTGGCACGAAAGTGTTGAACAGCAATCGCCCGCCGGGTGCCAGGCAGTGCGCGGCGAGTTCGAACATGCCGCGCAGCTGCTGCGTCGTCCGGAAGTCGGGCGCCACCTCGGAGGCCACAATTAGCTGATAGTCGCAGCGGACATCGTCCAAGGTCGCGAAGACGTCACGCTCGATGAGGCGTACGTCGAGTGATTCGCGTTCGGACTCCGATCGGATGATGTGGGCGAGCTTCGGAGCGATCTCGACCGCGTCCACCAGGTGGCCGCGTCGCGCTAGGGCCAGGGCATTGCGCCCGGTTCCTGCGCCGATATCGAGCACCCGAAAGCTGCCGGAATCGGCGATTTCGCCAGCTAGCACGGACACCCGGGCGTCCGGTTCGATGCCGAACAGCGATCCCTCGCGGGTGGCGACCCAGCCGTCGTACGCGCCGGCGATCGTCACCGATTCGACATTGACGCGATAATTCAGGGCCGTGCCGAAAGGCGCGTGGAACGAGATGACGATGTTCGAACGTGATGAGGTCCGGTAGGCCTCCGCCAGCTGACTCTCTAGCACCGTCTTCAGCTGAGCGAATTCCTCGGGGGAGTACTGGACGCCCACGCTGGCAAATAGGTTGTCGCACATCTTGACGTACTCGTCGATCAAGCTCGGAACGGCTGGCACCGTGATTTGCCCCATCGCCACCGATCGGCGGTACAACCGCCGGGCCATCGCTTCGCGGAGCGTCGGCGGACTGAAAGACCTGACGGCCGGATCGTCCACACGACTCTTCTACACGACCCCGACCTCTTTCCACCAGCGGTCGGTGCTATAAACGCAACGTATGTCAGAGACCGGGCACTTCATCACCCACGTTTCCGATACGGCCCGGTGGACCGCGTTGCATCGGGCAACCGAATCGGCGCGAGCCGATGCGTTGTTCAGCGACCCGCTCGCCGAACGCCTCGCCGGTGAGCACGGCCGCGCGATCGTCGCCAGGGTTCCACGGTCCACTCGCAACGGCTGGTGGCTCATCGCGCGTACCAAGATCATCGATGACGTCATTGCCAGAGCGATCGCCGACGGCTGTGACCGGGTGTTGAACCTGGCCGCCGGCTTGGACACCCGGCCCTATCGTTTGGACCTGCCGTCCGATTTTCCTTGGATAGAGGCGGATCTGCCGCAGCTGCTCGCGGAAAAGACGCAACTTCTTGCGGACCAGACACCGCGATGCCGGTTGACCCGGGCGGCCGTCGACCTGGCCGACCCGGGCGCCCGTGACGCATTCTTCGACGAGGCGCTAAACGGCGCTACCAAAGCGCTGGTCTTGACCGAGGGCCTGCTGATGTATCTGGAAGACCGTGACGTCGTCGCGCTTTCCGGGGCGATCAGGCGGCCTGAGGTGGCCTGGTGGATGCTCGACTTCGCCTTTCCGGGCCTGCGGAAGATGATGAACAAGAAGATGGCCGGCATGTTGCAAAACGCGCCGTTCAAATTCGCACCCGAGAACGGGCTGGCCTACTTCGAAGACCTGGGCTGGCGCACGCTCGAAGTCGAATCGCTGTTTGTGGCCGCCCACCGATACCGTCGCTTACCAATGTTTATGCGCCCGCTCGCCTGGCTGCCCCAGCCGGATCCCCGGCGCCCGGGCGGCAGCCCCTGGAGTGCAGTTGCCCTACTTACCCATTGAGCCAGGTATGCGATCTGTTTCCAGACGGGACGTCATCAAGTTTGCTTTGGCACCAGCGCTGCTGGGCCTGGGGCCGCTCGCGACGACAGTCGGCGTGCAGAAGGCATCGGCCGCTGATATGAGGCTGATAGATTTTGCCGAGCATAGAGTTCCGCCGGATGAGATCAAATCGGCGGGCTATGACGGGGCGATGGTCTATGTGTCCGAGTCGCGGCCCGGCGCGAACTTTGATTTCAAACCTGTCACCCGTGATTACGCGGATGCGCTACGCGCAGCGGGCCTGCACATCGTCAGCAACTACCAGTACGGCAAGCCTGGTTGGCCTGACCCGTCGGATTTCACTCGCGGGTATGACGGCGGCGTGAAAGACGCTCAGACAGCTCAACGGCTGCACGCCGCGGCAGGGGGTGGCAATGCCGCCCCGATCTTTTTCAGTGTCGATGACGACATCGACCTCAACACCTGGAACAGCCTCGCTGTCAACTGGTTTCGAGGAATCAACTCGGTACTGGGCGCGGACCGCACGGGCATCTATGGTCATTCCCGGGCGTGTGCTTGGGCGGTCAACGACGGCGTGATCGGGCATTCAACCACTGCGGGGCACCGGTGGGCGTGGCAGACGAAATCGTGGTCACATGGGGAGCGCGAGCCCACGGCGGTGCTGTATCAGGTCGCCGTCAACACATCGTCGAGCCCGGGCCCCCTCGTTGGCGGCATACACGTCGATGTGGACGAGGTCCTTGCGACCGATTTCGGACAGTGGGATTTTGACCGCTGAGTCAGCACGACGCCTGGTGGCATCCTGGTCGTGTGGGCTTGCTGTTCCGTTTGGCGGAGTTTCTTCTCGTGGTCGTGCCGCTGGCGGGCGTGATCATCGCTGCGATAAGAGCGTTCTCCGCCAATAAGCGCCCAGCTGACAACTCACCTGGTCCCGATCGGGTAGGGACGGGCGGCAATCAAGCCGCCCAGTGGCGGTCGCTCACCCGCGTCCTGCGAGAGCACGACCGAACAGACACCCGCTGGCTGGAGTACGAACTCGACTTCGCCAGGCTTCTCGACTTCCCGCTGATGACCGACATGCGCGATCCGCTGACGATCGGCTTTCACAAGGCCAAGCTCCGGGCAGACTTCCTGCGCCCGGCCAAAGCCGAAGATCTCCTCGATGACGGCGACGCGGCGGCGCGGTACCTGGCCGCTGTTGAGGACTATGTGACTGCGTTCAACATCGCTGAGGCAGAGGCGAAACGTAGGCGCCGCAACGACTTCTCAGAACACGGACAGCAGCGGATTGCACGCGCTGAAAATCTATTGCGCGTGGCGTCCGACTCCGCTGCGACTCCGCAAGAACGCCAGAACGCCTATGACCGTGCACGCAGGGAACTCGACGGCCTCATCGTATTGCCCGCCGCGACCCAGGCCAGCATCGAACGGGCGATCTCCGGCGAGTTAGGCGGATAGTGCAGCGGCTTCTAGGAGATCGGCGGCGCTGGTAACGCTTTCGACGGATTTTGTCATCGAAGCGGCAATGTCACGGGCCTGAGTGACGCATTGCGGATTAAGGATGGAGCGCAGGTCCGCAACCAGTGATTCCTGGTTGGTGGCCGAAAAGCGCCGCGCGGAGCCGACTTTCAGCTGTTCGATGGCAGCTGCCCAGATCGGCTGATCGAGCCCGACCCAGAGGACCAGCGTGGGGACCCCGGCCCGCAGGCCTGCCGCCGTGGTGCCGGCACCGCCATGGTGGACGACCG
Organism: uncultured Actinomycetota bacterium; assembly: GCA_963720085.1. Lineage (GTDB taxonomy): Bacteria > Actinomycetota > Actinomycetes > Mycobacteriales > Mycobacteriaceae > Mycobacterium. The sequence continues at coordinate 386,968 of CAVRER010000026.1, read as the reverse complement.
CGCGGCACGCGGGAAAGATGACCGCGTGATTAACCGCGTCCACAACCTTGACGTGGTCGGCATTCGCGATGGGGGTGCAGTCATTCGGTCCCATGCAAATCAACGCTCGTTCCCCTAGCAGCGCGCACGCCGCGCTGATCACGGCGACCGTGTCGGCGGGGGATGCGAGCGGCGTGCTGCCAAAGCCGAAGTAGATCGGCGGCGTTCCCGCGGCAATCCACGACAACACCTCGTCGTCGGCATCGGTCGGCAACCCCAGCGTCAGCGCCCCGACGAACGGACGTCGGCCGCCCTGTTCCGCCCATTCGGCTGCCAGCCCGGGAAAGCACAGCTCGTCGTAAGCCTGGATCTCCAGCGATAGCGCCGACGGTCCGGATGTCTCCGGTAAGCCGAGTACCCGACGTTGGGCACGCTCCGCCTCCTTCGTCGCGCCCCCATGCGGCTGCCTGAGCTCCAAAATCTGCGCCGGGAAGAAGTGCAGCGCGGCCAGCGGAATGCCGTAGTACTCAGCGACATTGGCGGCCAGCGTTTGCTCGGTTATGCCCGCCACGAGCAGGTCGGCCCCGTCGGTCAATGAGATCAACGTCGTGCTCTTCTCCGCCGAAACCTGGGCAACATATTCGATAGCTTCGGAGATCGCGTTGATCGGATTCTGGAGCATGCGGACGAAATCCTTATCGGCCAGCAGCTCCTGATAGCCCCGCCCGTAGGGGAGCACAGTAAGCCCCGCCGACTCAACGAAGGCAAGCATGTCAGGCGGGACCGTCACAGCCATGCGCACGTCGTGACCGCGGCGCAGTAGCTCCCGAGCGACGGCGATGCAGGGCTCGACATCGCCGCGACTGCCATAGCCTGCCACCACAAACTTCATCGGCGGAACCTAACTCGCGGCGATGCCCGTACGCTCAACCAGGAACTGGTCGCGTCGGTACCGTACCGCGATGGGAAGCTGACACCGAACCGACAAGGAGAGTTTCTTCACGCATGGCCGAGATAGCCCAGTTGCATCGCGAGCTCGTCGCCCGCGTGCTGGAAGGTAACGGGAAAGCGACAGCCGAGCTGCGGCGCGCCGCGTTTGAGAATGCCGATCTCAACGAGCCCATTCGCACGTTGATCGAGAAGGTGGCTAACCATGCCTACCGAGTCACCGATGAGGACGTCGCCGCCACCCGCGCGGCGGGCCTCAGCGAGGACGAGATCTTCGAAATCGTGATATGCGCCGCCGTCGGGCAGGCGAGCCGTCAGTACACCAGCGCACTCGCAGCCTTGGCCAGGGCAACCGAAGAAACGCCTGAAACATGAGGCTGGAAATCCTCGATCGGGGTCATCGCTTGCACACCAAGGCGATACTCGCGCTCATTCGGGTGTTCTCCGGCCACCCCGTCGTCGACGCCGTCAAGTTGGCGTTCTACCGCCCAGACTTCTACGGCGGCGGCCCGCTTACCCACGAAGCGATGCGCGGACAATCCGACTGGTCGATCGGCGATCGCGAGCTGATGGCCGCCTACGTCTCCAAAGCTAATGAGTGCCCATTCTGCGTCTCGGCGCACTGCGCCACATCGTCGATGTGGTACGGCGACGAAACCAAGGTCGTCGGCACGCTAGCCGATCTGGATACTGCGCCGATCGACGAGCCACTCCGTGCAACGCTGCGCATGCTCGGCAAACTCACACAGCAAAACAGCATTGAGGCGGAAGACATCCGCGCTGCCCTGGACGCCTCGGTGTCTCCCCAACAGATCAAGGACGCCTTCGCGGTCTCGCTTGCCTTCAATATCACCGACCGCCTGGCCAACGCGTTCGGCTTCACCGTCGCAAGCCCCGAAGCCATGAACGCCGGCGCCCGCCATTTACTGAAACACGGGTATCGTTAGGCCGCAACCTATTTCGTGGCCTCGGGGGAGCTAGGCTCATCGCCACTTGATGCCGCAACCGATCGACGGCCGCTGGTCGGCGTCGACCGGCCGCCCGGCCAGTACGGCGTCGACCGCTGCCCGAACGTCAGCGCCCGTCACCGGTAAATCGTTTCCGGGGCGGGAGTTGTCGAGCTGCCCGCGGTAGACGAGTCGGCGCTCACCGTCAAAGACGAACGTGTCAGGCGTGCATGCCGCAGAGAACGCGCGGGCGACGTCCTGGGTTTCGTCGTACAGATACGGAAACGTCCAGCCATGGCGACGGGCCTCGGCAACCATCTCGTCAGGCCCGTCTTGCGGGTATGTGGCCACGTCATTGCTGGAAATCCCGACCATCGCGACGCCCTGGTCGTGAAGGTCTCGACCAAGCGCGGCGAGCCCAGCGGCGACGTGCTTGACATATGGGCAGTGGTTACAGATGAAGGTGACGACGAGCGCGGGTCCCGTGAGCTCATCCAGGCTGACGGCGGTGCCGGCGGCCGGCTCGGGCAGGGTGAAGGGCGGCGCGGGGGTGCCGAGGGCAAGCATGGTGGATTCGATGGCCATGCCCGCCAGCGTAGCTTTCCGTCAGTTAGAAGCCGGTCTTCGAGATCGGTCTTCAGCACTCGGTCGGACGCCGGACGTCACGGGTTGGTTTCGATGTGGGCCATCTGTCCGGCAACCGGTTAGATTATGAATTCTCTAAGACACCGGGGAGTAGCGCATGACCGATGCCGAGCGGCGCTCCGACGAAGACGCCATCCGCGAGCTGCTTGATCGACAAGTTATGGGCTGGGCCGCGGGCGATGCCGAGGCGTATGCCAGCGTGTTCACTTCCGACGCGGACTACGTGACTTTCCTGGGCAGCCACTACAAGGGCCGCGGGGCGATCGCAGCATCTTATGTACGGCTGTTCAAGAAGTTCCTCAAGGGATCGCGCTTGGAATTCGAGATCACCCAGCTGAGGTTTCTGACGCCCGACGTGGCGCTGGTCCATGCGAAAGGCGCTGTGGCGAAGGGGGGAGGGCGACGGAGTCGGCGCAATACCCGGGTAAATACCACCATCGCGGTGCGCACCGACGGCCGATGGCTGTTTGCGGCCTCGCAGAACACCACGCATCGCCGGCTTGCCGACAAGCTCGTGGGCAAGTTCGCTTCGCGATTAAGCCCATCGCCCACCGCCGCCCAGTAAGTTGCCACGTGACATCCCTTTCGGATTGGTACGAAAGGCTTTTGGAGAAAACACATCGCTCGAGCCCGGTCAGTACTTCGCAACTACAGCAGATGAGACCCAAAGATACTGCACCAGAAACGATCACCACCTCGTCATTCCAAAGGCTGAAGGTGCCGCACGGCAAAAAGGGTAGGTGTGAGGGCGGGGTTATGAGGCCGTTAAGGTAACCATCAACTCATGTCAACATACCGTTAAGGCGATTGACACCAGTAACTCCGAGAACCACGATCTTGTTCAAGCGGCTCGCTAAGTGAGGTCGGCACTGAGAATGAGCGCTGACCTCGAACGCGCGGGAACCACGCTGTGGGACAGTGTCGTCGGGATTGCGTCGAAAGACCCTTGTGCAACGTGCCGGATTCCTGGGGCCCTAAGGAGGTGTAGAGCGAAATAAGTTCCATCTTTGAGATCGATGACCATTTCGTTCCCTGAATCGGCCTGCGGCCACTCACATCCCGTGGTTTGGCCGATATCTCTACTCAGCCGCTGCACGGTGATGGCCATTAGCGCGGCTGCAAAGCGATTCAGCTGGTTTCAGTCTGAATCATCCAGCCCGAAAAGTTGGTAGTGGTTCGCGTGCGTCTTGTGAACCGCAGACTTTAGCAAGCGGTAAATATGTTGCGCTACAAAGTGAATCGTCACGGTCGCCGTTACAAAGGATAAGGGAGAATTCAATGCTCCACGAGTTCTTGCACAACTTCCTGCACAACCTGTTCAAGCCGCTGCTGCTGTTCTTCTACTTCGGGTTCTTGATCCGGTTCCTGAAGGTGGACTTTGAGTTCCCTTACGTGATCTACCAAGGCCTGACGATGTACCTGCTGGTAGCCATCGGTTGGCACGGCGGCGAAGAGCTCGCTCAGATCAAGGCTTCGAGCATCGGTCACATTCTGGGATTCATGGTCACGGGCTTTGTCTTGAACTTCGTGATCGGTGTGCTCGCCTATCTGCTGTTGAGCCGCCTGACAGCGCTGCGGCGAGTGGATAAGGCGACGGTCGCCGGGTATTACGGGTCGGACTCGGCAGGCACTTTCGCCACCTGCGTGGCCGTCCTGATCGGCGTGGGCTTGGCCTTCGACGCCTACATGCCGGTCATGCTGGCAATCATGGAGATTCCCGGGTGTTTGGTTGCGCTGTATTTGGTTGCGCGGCTGCGGCATCGGGGAATGGACCCAGACGGGAACATGCCGGACGAGCCCGGTTACATTGCGCCGGTGCCGGCGAGGGTCGGCCCCGGCGCGGCCGCCCAGCCGGCTCCTGGACAGGAGCTCGACATTGACCGCGAACAGGACACCGAGGAGCGGGTGCAGTTCGCGCTGACAAAGCGCCGCCGTCGCGGGTGGGGGGATGCCGCTGGGGCCGGCGAAAAGGAAGGCATCCTCTCGCGCAAGCTGCTGCGGGAGGTATTCCTCAACCCGGGACTGTGTCTGCTCTTCGGCGGCATCATCATCGGGTTCATCAGTGGGTTGCAGGGACACAAAGTCACTCACGACGCCGACGCCCTGTTCGTCACGGCGTTTCAGGGCGCGCTTTGCCTGTTCTTGCTCGAGATGGGCATGACGGCTGCCAGTAAATTGCGGGACCTGAGGTTCGCCGGCCGCGGATTCGTCTTCTTTGGTCTGCTGGCGCCCAACCTCTTCGCCCCGCTCGGGATCATCGTCGCGCACGGCTACGCCTACCTCACCCATACCGACTTCAAGCCGGGAACGTATGTCCTATTCGCGGTGCTCTGCGGCGCAGCATCCTATATCGCCGTGCCTGCGGTGCAGCGTCTGGCGATCCCCGAGGCCAGCCCGACATTACCGCTGGCCGCGTCGCTGGGTTTGACGTTCTCCTACAACGTCACCATTGGGATCCCGCTGTACATCGAGATCTCGCGCATTGTCGGGCAATGGTTTCCAGTCACCTGAAGCTTGAAAAGCTCGAAGTCCATTGACTACCACGGGAATCGAGCACTGGACGTGTCCAGAGTGATGCACACGGCGATTGGGACTGCCAACCGATCACCACTGCCGATTGAGGAGGTTACACAGTTGCGAAACGTTTACGGCTAATCTGCGGATGCGGCAGCAGATAGTTCCGATGATTGCTAACGAGACTGAACTGCACAGACTTTCACCGCACTCAGCACATAAGGCCCCGTATTCAGCTCACTAGCTGGCTAACTGGCTCACAAGCCGTATGAACACCGGGTGAATGAGATTTGTTTTCCCGATTTCATGACCGCAACCTGACGCGAAACACCGTACCCGCACTATTAGGAATCCGAAACGTCAAGCACAGCAGCGCCACTGGCCCAGACGACCGCAAATTTTCGTGTGCGCCACGGATGCATCGCGAACAGCTAAGCCACCGGAGGTAGAAAGATGGATTTCGGGGCACTCCCGCCGGAGATCAACTCTGGGCGCATGTATGCCGGCGCGGGGCCTGGCCCGATGCTGGCCGCCGCGGCGGCCTGGGACGGGCTTGCCAGTGAGTTGGGTTCCTCCGCTTCGTCGTACCAGTCGGTCGTCGAGGGCCTGACCAGCGGGGCTTGGCGGGGCCCATCGTCGACGACGATGGCGGCCGCGGCTGCACCGTATGTGGCGTGGATGAACACCACGGCGGCACAGGCTGAGGAGACGGCCAATCAGGCTCGCGCGGCGATCGCCGCCTACGAGGCCGCATTCGCGGCGACAGTGCCCCCGCCGGTGATCGTGGCCAACCGCACTCTGTTGATGACGCTGATTGCGACCAACATTCTCGGGCAAAACACCCCGGCGATCGCGGCCACCGAGGCCCACTACATGGAAATGTGGGCTCAGGACGCTGCCGCGATGTATGGGTACGCCGGCTCCTCGGCGGCCGCGACACAGCTGACGTCTTTCACCGAGCCGCCTCAGACCACCAATGCCGCGGCCGAACCGCTGCAAGCGGCCGCAGCCACGCAGGCGACCAGCACCTCCACCGCGTCGAACATCGGCACGCAGCTGGCCCAGTTCATCAACTCGCTGCCGACCGCGCTGCAAAACCTGGCAACGGGCCTCACGGAGTCGCCGACGACGGCGTCGGGGAACTTGCTGTCGGGACTCTCATTGCCGCAATTAGCCACAGCCACATTGCCGCCAGGGCTCGAGACTGACCTGACGAACTGGAACACCATCTTTTCGACCATCACGTCCGGGCCCTACTCGGCCCAGGGGTTGGCTTCCATACCCGGTGGCCCGTTCCTGTCGTTCGGTCAGGGATACGCCTGGGGCCAAAACGGGCAGGGCGCCGCTGCCTTTCTCGCCGGCCCGAAGCCCATCACCGGGGCGTTGGCCCCGCTGGCAAGTGAGTTGGGGACGCCGCATCTCAGTGCGGCCTTTGGTGCGGGACCGGTATCGGGATCGATGGGCCGCGCAGCCTTGGTCGGCAGCATGTCGGTGCCGCAGGGTTGGACCCAAGCCGCCCCGGAGGTCAGAATGCTCGCCGCCGCGCTGCCCACCAACCTGGCCGCGGCCGCCCCAGAGGCGTCACTGGCCAGCCAGGGCGGCATCTTCAGCCAGATGGCGGCGTCGAGCCTGGCCGGACGTGCCGTCGCCGCCACCGCGACGCAGTCGGTGAGCAGTGGTGGTGGTGTGGGCTCACTCGGCGGTGTCGTCACCGAGGCGGATCCCGCCGCAGCCACCATCATCGTCATCCCGGCGCTCGAGGACTGATCGCGATGACCGCCCAGGTGTGCACGAAAAGGCAAGGGGTATAAGCATGTTCTACGCAGCGTTTCCGCCGGAGATCAACTCGGGCAGGATCTACAGCGGTCCGGGATCGGGGCCGATGCTGGCCGCCGCAGCGGCCTGGGACGGGCTCGCCAATGATTTGCAGTCCACAGCGGCGTCCTATTCGTCGGTGATCTCGTCGCTGACCAGCGGGCCCTGGCTGGGTCCGACGTCGCTGAGCATGGCGGCCGCGGTCACTCCTTATCTGACCTGGATGCAGGGCACCGCCGCGCAGGCCGCCGAAACCGCGAGCCAGGCCACCGCGGCAGCAAGCGCCTATGAGACGGCGTTCGCCGCCCACGTGCCGCCGGAGGAGATCGCAGCCAACCGCAGCCAGCTGGCATCGCTGGTGGCGACCAACGTTGTTGGGCAGAACACTTCGGCGATCGCGGCCACCGAAGCCCAGTACGGAGAAATGTGGGCCCAGGACGCGCTGGCGATGGACACCTATGCCGCGTCGTCGGCGGCGGCCAGCAAGTTGACGCCGTTCACTCCGGCGCCGCAGACAACCAACTCTGGCGGGCTGGCGAGCCAGGCGGCCGCGGCCGCCCAGGCTGCTTCCACCTCGGCCGGTACCAGCGCGCAGACGCTTACCTACACGGGCAATCCGATACTGCAATGGCTGGCGAACCTCTCCACCGACTACACGGATACCCTCAACGGCCTGCTGGACAGCCTGTTTGGGCCAACTGGGGCATCAACGTACACGGCGCTTTACAACGCGGTCAAAGTCCCACTTGGCTTCACCACCGGGTTCAACGACATCGGGTTGCTCACCAACTTCCCGGTATCGCAGTTCCTCAAGTTCACGCCTGCTGCCGGGTTTGGCGCGCTCCCGAAAGAGGGTCTGGGAGGCGGACTTACCGGACCCTGGTGGGGGCGCGGCTGGCTGACCAGTTCGGTGTCGGCGGATATGGGCAATGCCGGCACGTTGGCCGGTAAGTTGTCAGTCCCGCCCAGCTGGGCCACCGCCACACCGGCGATCAGAACGGTCGCTGCCGCATTGTCAGCCGCCGGGCCGGAAGCCGTGCCGGCGGCTGCGATCGCCGAAGCAGGCATGTTCAGTTCAATGCCCGCGGCGGGGATGCTCGGCAGCGCGATCGGTGCCGGGGCTCCCACCGTGGTGGCCAACAGTGGCGTTCGCGGCCGTCTGACGCCGCTCAAGGACCTCAAAGGCAAACAGTCGCCGGAGCAACTAAAGCGGCTGGTCGCGCAAATATCGGAGAAGCCCGAAAGCGTGCAGCACCACACGGTCGACCAAGACGGTCTTGAAAGTCTGCTCGAGCAGCTGGCGAAGAAACCCGGCGTCCACGCGGTGCATCTGTCCAAAGGCGGCAAGGCCAAAGTCGTACCGTCGGATGCCCAATTGGGTTAGGGAACAACAGGAAAGAAGGATGAGTTATGAGAACCCTACTTGCGGCAATCAGCGTTTGCACCGTGATCGGCCTCGCCGCACCGGCGTACGCCGATCCGGACGACGCCGCCGGTGACGACGCAGGCTTCCTGTCTGCTCTGCAAAAAGTCGGCATCCACTATCCCAGCCCAGCTCAAGCCATTACGGCCGGTAAATCGGTTTGCGGATGCCTGAACAACGGCGAATCGGGCCTGGAGCTGGTGCACGATGTGAAAATCCGTAATGCGGGCTTCACCATGGAGGAAGCATCCGACTTCGCCATGATCGCAGCGAAATACTACTGCCCCCAACAGCTTTCGAAGAGCTGACCGAAAGCGGCACCCCGCGAGGCCGGTGGCTCGCGGAGTGCCGTCGGGACCATCTGATCGAGGTGTTACTTGAGGTCGAACCGGTCGTTGTTCATGACCTTGACCCACGCCGCGACGAAGTCCTCCACGAACTTCCCCTTCGCGTCGTCTTGTGCATAGACCTCGGCCAACGCGCGCAGCACCGAGTTCGACCCGAACACAAGGTCATTCGCGGTCGCGGTCCACTTCAGAGCGCCCGAGGCTCGGTCGTGGCCCTCGTAGACGTTCTCCGCAGTCTCCGACGCTTTCCACTGGGTGCCCATGTCGACCAGGTTGACGAAGAAGTCGTTGGTCAACACGCCGAGCTTGTCGGTGAACACGCCGTGCTTGCTGCCGCCATGATTGGCCCCGAGAGCACGCAGGCCACCGACGAGCACGGTCAGCTCTGGACCGGTCACACCCAGTAGGTACGCCCGCTCCAACAGCAGCTGCTCCAGCGGGGCCTTCTCACCCGGCCGCGCATAGTTGCGGAAGCCGTCGGCCCGCGGTTCGAGCACCGCGAACGCCTCGACGTCGGTGTTCTCCTGCGAGGCGTCGGTCCGCCCCGGCGCGAAATGCACGGAGATCTCGTGTCCGGCGTCCTTGGCCGCCTTCTCCACTGCCGCAGAGCCGGCCAACACAATCAGGTCGGCCAGCGAGATCTTCTTGCCTCCGGAAGCTGAGCCGTTGAAGTCCTGCTGGATCTTTTCCAGGGCCGGCAGCACCTTGTCCAGCTCGGCGGGTTCGTTGACCTCCCAATTCCTTTGTGGCTCAAGGCGGAGCCGTCCACCGTTGGCGCCACCGCGCTTGTCGGTGTTGCGGTAGCTCGCGGCCGCCGACCACGCGGTCTTGACCAGCTGCGGAATTGACAGGCCGGACTCGAGCACCTTTTTCTTCAGGGCCGCAACGTCTTTGTCGTCGACCAGCTTGTGGTCCACATCCGGAACCGGGTCCTGCCACAGCTGCGGCTCGGCGATCCATGGCCCGAGGTAACGCGAGATCGGTCCCATGTCGCGGTGCAGCAGCTTGTACCACGCCTTGGCGAACGCCGGGGCCAGCTCCTCGGGGTGGTCCAGCCAGCGCCGAGTGATCTCGCGGTAGATCGGGTCCTCCCGCAATGAGATGTCGGTGACCAGCATCGTCGGGGCGCGACCCGGCCCGCCGAACGGATCAGGGATCGTGCCCGCGCCTGCACCATCCTTTGCCACGAACTGCCACGCTCCAGCGGGACTCTTGGTCAGCTCCCACTCGTAGCCGTAGAGGTTTTGCAGGAATCCGTTGCCCCACTTGGTCGGCGTCGCGGTCCAGACCACCTCCAGGCCGCTGGTCATGGCATCCTTGCCCTTGCCGGTGCCGTAGGCGCTCTTCCAGCCCAGCAACTGCTGTTCGATCGGGGCGGCCTCCGGCTCGGGACCGACTAGGTCGCCGTCGCCGGCGCCGTGGGTCTTACCGAAGCTGTGGCCACCAACGATGAGTGCGGCGGTCTCCTCATCGTTCATCGCCATCCTGCCGAACGTCTCACGGATGTCGACTGCGGCGGCAACCGGATCCGGCTTGCCCTCGGGGCCTTCCGGATTGACGTAGATCAGACCCATCGTGGTCGCGCCGTACGGCTGGGCCAGGTCACGCTTGCCGGAGTAGCGCTTGCCGGTGCCCAACCATTCGTCCTCTTCTCCCCAGAGGATCTCTTCGGGCTCCCAAACGTCTTCGCGGCCGAACGCGAAGCCGAAGGTCTTGAACCCAAACGACTCCAGGGCGCAGTTGCCGGCGAAGATAATCAGGTCAGCCCAAGAAATCTTGTTGCCGTACTTCTTCTTGACCGGCCACAGCAGCCGGCGCGCCTTGTCCAGGCTGACATTGTCCGGCCAGCTGTTGATTGGGGCGAAGCGCTGCATACCCTGACCGCCGCCGCCGCGGCCGTCGTGAATGCGGTAGGTACCTGCGGCATGCCAGCTCATCCGAATAAACAGGCCGCCGTAGTGACCATAGTCGGCGGGCCACCAGTCCTGGGAGGTGGTCATCACCGACATCATGTCGGCCTTGAGCGCGTCGACGTCGAGCTTGGCGAACTCCTCGGCGTAGTCGAAGCCCTCACCGAGCGGGTTGGCCTGCGCCACGTGCGGGTGCAGCCTCGATACGTCGACCTGGTTTGGCCACCAGTCCTGGTTGGTCAGGGGAGCATCTTCTTTCGGTTCGGGCGCGGAGATCACCGGGTTTTCACTTTCGCTGCCTTTATGGGTCGTATCTGAGGACACAGCATTCCTTTCAGGAGTAGTTGAATCGGGCTGTGATCACGGCTGTGATCGGGAATCTGCCTTCGAGCAGTCGGGGCATAAACCCCAATAGATGACTTCGGCCTCGTCGAGAACGAAGCCATCCAGCGCGTTGTCGCCGTCCGAAGGGGTCAAGCATGGCGCCTCACCGACCGCACAGTCGACATCGGCGATGACCCCGCAGGATCGGCATACGACGTGATGGTGGTTGTCACCGACCCGGGACTCGTAACGGGCAACCATGCCCAACGGCTGAATGCGCCGAACTAGACCCACAGCGGTCAGCGCGTTGAGGACGTCGTACACGGCCTGGCGGGACACATCGGGCAGGCCGCTGCGTACCGCCGACAAGATCGTCTCGGTATCGGCGTGCGGATGAGAATGCACCGCCTCTAATACGGCGACCCTCGGCCGAGTCACTCGCAGAGTCGGCCATCCGCAGCTGCGCTGCGTGATCCGCCGACGTTGACGACACCACATCAATATGCCGCTGTTGTTTGGAACGAGTCAAGACCTTATCTGGAATTGGTCAAGAATTAATTAGCCGAGCGCTTCGATCGCGGCTTCGGCCGCCCGCACGGCCGCGAGGTTGGCCTCTTTGCCCAGGCGGACCAGACGGGGGAGCGCACCGGGGTGCCTGACCAGGTAGCGGACGACGGCAGAGAAGTTCGGACGGCCGTCCGGATGACTGAGGCCGGCGATCTCGGCGTCCACGCTGCCGTCGCCGGCCCGGTCGCTGATTGCACGCACCACCGACCAGGGGACGTCGCGCTCGTCGCAAAGCTTCGCGACAGCAGCCGTTTCCATGTCAAGCGCCACCACGCCACGCGCCCGCAGGTCGGCGTGCAGCGCCGGATTGAGCAACAGCTCGTCGGTCGTGCACAACTTCCCGTACGCGTTGCCGATGCGAAGCGGCGTGGGCCGATACTCCGAGCCGTCCGCGCCGCTCACGACGAACTCGGGGAGTACCAGCGTGCCGATGGGCGTCTGGTTCTCGATGGCGCCCGCGATGCCGACGACGATCACCCGCTCGACGTCGACCGTGTCCAGCAAGCGCACCGTCGCGGCGTGCGCCAGGGCCGTGCCGATTCCGGTGATCACCGCGGTCACTGGACGGTCGCCGATCCGGCCGGCATAGCCCAACCCGGTCTTGCGAAGCCCAAGTCGCCGTCGCAGCGGCCGGAGTTCCATGGGCATCGCGCACACGAAGGCGATCACCCGGCCATCGTATGCAGGGGCGTGAAACGTCCACCGCAGACGAAAAAGGAACGGAGAGAAATAACTCCGTCCCACTCCAATGTATAGCGCACCCGGGGGCTTGCGGCAAGACCCGGGTCATGCTGCAAAATCGCTGGCCGAAGCCAGAACTCAGCGAACGGGGGGTCCGAGGTGGGTATCAAATCGATGTCCGAACATGCGGTGGTCGTTGCCGGGGGAGGCCCGACGGGCCTGATGTTGGCCGGCGAGCTGGCATTGGCAGCAGTCGACGTTGCCATTGTCGAGCGGCGCACCAGCCAAGATCTGATTGGCTCGCGAGCCGGTGGTCTGCATTCACGAACCATCGAGATCCTCGATCAGCGCGGGATCGCTGATCGATTCCTATCGCAGGGGGAGGTGGCGCAGGTCGCGGGGTTTTCCCAAATTCGGCTGGACATCAGCGACTTTCCCACCCGGCATCCCTACGGCCTCGCGCTGTGGCAGAACCACATCGAGCGGATACTGGCCGACTGGGTCAGCGAGCTGGCGGTCCCGATCTATCGCGGGTGCGAGGTGACGGGTTTCGCTCAAGATCGCACCGGCGTCGACGTCAAGCTGGCCGGTGGCCGGTTGCTCCGGGCGGACTATCTTGTCGGGTGCGACGGAGGACGCAGTGCGATCCGCAAAGCAGCCGGCATCGAGTTTCCGGGTTGGGATCCGACGATGAGCTACCTGCTCGCCGAAGGCGAAATGGCACTCGAGCCGGACCAGCTGCCGGAATGGGGCATCCGCCACGACGCCCTGGGCGTCCATGCGCTCAGCAGGTTGGAAGATGGCGGACCGGTGCGGGTCATGATAACCGAGAAACACCTCGGCCCCAACAGCGAAGCCACCTTGGGCGATCTGAGCAAAGCACTCATCGACGTGTACGGGACAGATTTCGGGATCCACAGTCCCGCATGGATTTCCAGGTTCACGGATATGGCGCGACAGGCGGCGGCTTATCGCGACGGACGGGTCCTGCTGGCCGGTGACGCCGCGCACGTGCATCATCCGATCGGGGGGCAGGGCCTCAACACCGGTGTGCAGGATGCGATGAACCTAGGGTGGAAGCTTGCCCGGGTGGTCAACCACATATCGCCCGACAGCCTGCTCGATACCTACCATGCCGAACGGCACCCGATCGCCGCGCGCGTGCTGCGCAATACGTTGGCGCAGATGGCGCTTCTTCGCCGCCCAGACGACGAGCGCACCAAAGCCTTGCGCGACACCATGTCTGAGCTTCTCAGCATGGACGAGCCCCGCAAACGATTCGCCGCGATGATGACCGGCCTGGGCATCCATTACGACCTCGGTGCGGGACACCCGCTGCTCGGGCGTCGCATGCCCGACCTGGACCTGGTCACCGACAACGGCCCGCTGCGAGTATTCGCTCTGCTGCATGACGCGCGGCCGGTGCTGCTCAATCTCGGTGAGCCTGGTGACTTCGACATCACACCGTGGGCCGATCGGGTCAAAGCGATCAACGCGAAATACGTTGGTGAATGGGTTCTTCCGGCCCTTGGTGCGGTGACAGCTCCCACCGCCGTATTGATCCGACCCGACGGATATGTGGCCTGGGTGGGGAAGCACACTCAACTCGAGCTCGTTGATGCGCTCACCACCTGGTTCGGGCCGCCCGGTCCTGCCTCAGACACGCGCGTCAGCCCTCGAGCGCATCTTGCAGCTCCCGCACGTGATCCTGAGTTTGCTGCAGCAACGGCCGCAAGGCCTCGGCGACGTCCGGTAACCCCAGATCGTTAGCCTCCGTCACGCGTTGCCGGTAGCGGTCCATCACCCCGCGACTGCGGGCTGAAACATGGTCGCGCGAGGCAAGTCCTTAACGTCGGATTCCTCGCGTCATTCGTCGGCCTGGATAGCCCCACCTCCGAACACTATTTTCGGAGGTAGAGGCGCCGCGGATCTGGCAAGCCGGCTTACGGCTGTAGGTTGAACGCGGTTCCGGACAACCCGAGAGGAGACACCGTGCGCCAAACCGCGGCCATGGCCGAGGCCGACCGCGCGTGGATGGTGGACACGCTGCTCGCGCTGCTGCAGACCCCAAGCCCGGCGGGGCGCACCGACGCGGTAATGCAGCTGATCGGCGACATCCTCGATGACTTCGGCGTCCCATTCTCGCTGACCCGGCGCGGGGCACTCACCGCCGAACTCGGCGGGAAGTCGCGGACCACCGACCGGGCTCTGGTCGTTCACTCGGACACCATCGGATGCATGGTGCGCAGCCTCAAGGACAACGGCCGTCTGGAGGTGATCCCAGTCGGCACCTTTTCGGCCCGGTTCGCTGCGGGCGCTCGCGTGCGGATCTTCATCGACGATCCCGACGAGTTCATCACCGGCACGGTCTTGCCGCTCAAGTCCAGTGGGCACGCGTTTGGCGACGAGATCGACACCCAACCCACGGACTGGGAACACGTCGAGGTCCGGATCGATCGCAAAGTGTCCTCCAGGGAGGACTTGGTCCATCTCGGCCTGCAGGTCGGTGACTTTGTGGCCATGATCACCAGCCCCGAGCTCACCGCCGACGGCTTCATCGTTTCCCGCCACCTCGACGGGAAAGCGGGCGTCGCGATCGCACTCGCACTCGCCAAGAACTTCTCCGAGAACAAGGTGGTGCTGCCGCACCGCACCACGATCATGGTCACCATCACCGAGGAGGTCGGCCACGGCGCCAGCCACGGTCTGCCTGCCGACGTCGCCGAGCTGGTCTCGGTGGACAACGCGGTGTGCGCGCCCGGCCAGCACTCCATCGAGGACGGCGTGACGATCCCGATGGCCGATATGCACGGGCCGTTCGACTACCACCTGACTCGCCGGCTGTGCCGACTTGCCGAGCAGCGGGAGATCCCGTTCGCGAGAGATGTGTTCCGCTACTACCGGTCCGATGCCGCCGCGGCGATCGAAGCCGGCGCAGGCACCCGGGCCGCGCTGGTCGGCTTTGGGCTCGACGGCAGCCACGGCTGGGAGCGCACCCACATGGACTCGCTAGAAGCCGTTTACAAACTGCTGCACGCCTGGCTGCAGACACCGCTGACGTTCGCCAAGTGGGACGCGAAACCGACGGGGAAACTAGAGGACTTCCCTTCCTCGAAACAGCCTGCGCCGACCGAGCAGTGGGTGCCGCTGGCTCGCGGCGACCACGCCGAACCCGGCGAAGCTTCGCCAGGTTCGCACTGGCCGCCCCCCGTGGGACCCCAGACCTGAGGCACCCACGGGTGCTCAACACAACCCGTGAGAGCGTTGGCGGCACCGGCGATTCGGCCGTAGAAGACGAAGAAGGACTGCGATCGGCGGCACTGTCCGCGAAATTTGGTGGAGGACAACGGCGCCGATCTATACAAAGATGAAGCCATGCAACTGCTTGTAGCGCTTGCGGGCTTCGCCGCGGTTATGGGTCTGGCCACGCCGGCGCAGGCCGACCCCAGCGGCCCTGATGCGGACTTTCTCGCCGGGCTCACTAACGCGGGCATCACCTATCAAAGCGGACCTGACGCCACCGCCATTGGCAGGAGGGCGTGCGACCTGATGGACCAGGGCCACCCGCCAGCCGACGTCATCAAAGCCATGACGGACCAGAATCCAGGATTCACGAATGACGGCGCCGCCAAGTTCCTAGAGATCGCAGAGAACACTTTATGCCCCCAGCACATAGGGGGAGCGGTATCACCGCCGCCACCGCAACCGTCAGAGCCGGCGGTCCCGCCGTTCTTCCCGTGGCCGGCGCCACCAGCTGCCTTGTAGGCCTTGCTTTTTCTACTCGTTGACCGGCGCGAGATCTTCGGTGAGGGCCTCGTCAGCCAGGTCTTCGAGTTCTTTGCCTTTCGTCTCCGGGCCGAGCAGGTAGCCGATTAACGTCAAGGCCCACAGGCCGGCCAGCGCCAGATACGGCGTCTGCAGCCCGTACTGCGTGATGGCCCAGCCGATGACGGTCGGAGCTGCAATCGAGACGATGCGGCCGCCACCGACGGCGATTCCGAAGCCGGTGCCGCGCAAGACCGTTGGGAAAAGCTCCGAGATGTAAGTGTCGCCGACCCCCCAGAGCCAGCCAAGGGTCGCGATGGCGATTCCCCCGAAGACCTGGTATTCGGCTAGCGACTCGGAGGTGGCTGCCAGAACCGTTGCGGCGACCTCGATGAGTGCGGCGAGGATCGCCGAGGGGCGCCGGCCTATCCAGTCGGCAAGCGCAGTCCCGAGGTAAGCAAACACAGCTTGCAGCAAGAAGAACACCAGCGCATAGCGGATCGCCTCGATTGGGGAAGCGTGAAACCTTTTCACGATGTAGGTGGTCAAAAACAGCGTCATACCCCAGTAGCCGACTGCGTTGGCGGTGTAGATGAGCCAGCCGGCGACGAGGCGGCGCCGCACGCCGGGCAGATGCCAAAGCTGGGGCTTCGCAGCCCCGTTCACGACTGTGGCCTGTGCGTCGATGTAGCGATGCGACTCGGCGATACCTCGTCGGACGAGGAACAAAAGAACGGCTGGGACGATTGCGACGATGAACGCCGATTGCCAGCCAAAGTGGGGCACGAGGGCCAGCGCGACGCCGGCGGCAAGAACGTAGCCCAGCGAGAAGAGCGAGAAAATCACCCCGCCGACACCGATAGCGCGGGTCTTCGCCGGCCAAACTTCGGCAGTGTATGGCGCTCCGACCGCGAGTTCTCCAGCGCCACCTACACCAGTGAGGAAACGCAGTCCCGTGAAGGCGGCGATGTTCGTCGTGAGTCCGGCCAATGCCGTCGTCACACCGTAGAGCAGGATTGAGGCCCCGAGTGTCGTTTTCCGCCCCCACCTGTCAGCAGCGAACCCGAAGCCGATGGTGCCGATGGTGTAGCCGAGCAGAAAGATTGAACCTATGTATCCGGCTTGGGCGTCGGTGATATGCAACGTCTTCTTGATTTCGGGCAGCACCAAGCCATAGATGTTCACCGCGTACGAGTCGAAGCCGTAACCCAGTCCGGCGGTCACGGCGACAAAGAGCGCCTGCTTGAAAGTCGCAGGTATGGCTCGAGGTATCTGGGCCGCCGAGATACCGCTAGCGGTTGATGTCATCCGTGAACGGTATGTAGCCAAGCGGGCTTTACAGAAGAATCAAGATCGTGGTGATCACAACACGAGCTTTCCCGGCTTGCCGGGTGCCGCGGGGGCCGGGAAATTTTGTGCGGTTACTGCCTTCGCGCTGCCCGCATACTAGTTGACATGAGTATCTCCAATGGCATGTCGAAGACGACCGCGGCGTTCTTCATGCAGACGGTCGTCGCTTTCGTAGTAAGCTTCCTTGGCTCGCTCGGTGGAATCCTTTTCCTTGCGTTGGACCCTTGGCAGCGACTGTTTCTCGGCATCAGCGTGCTGTTTCTCGTCTCGAGCGCGTTCAGTTTGGCAAAGGTCGTTCGCGATCAGCAGGAAGCCACGACCGTACGCGTTCGCCTCGATGAAGCACGCATGGAGAAGCTGCTCGCAGAACACTTTCCGTTCATTGGCGTTAGTTGACAGCTGTCAGCACCGCGCCGATGACAACGAGGACTAACAACAGCGAGGCGCCGACCGCCCCAAAGTCGCCCATCGATGAACCATGATGTCAACAACTACGGTCCCTTGGCGCCGGATTCTGGCAGATAACTTCCGTGAACTGGCGCAGGTGAGCCGCGTCAAGTCTCGAAAACGTCGAATGCTGTTCAACATCTCGTCGGCTTGGATCGGCTGTCAGGAAAGCAAAGAGCCTAAAATGCCCCGATATGAGCACTCCTGTGAGCACGCCTTCGCCTGGGCCGGGCTGGTGGCAGACATCAGACGGTAACTGGCACCCGCAACGGTGGGAAACCAGCTTCACCTACTCCACTCACGAGTCGCTCCAGGCGGTGATAGAGGAGGCCGCCCGTCAGACACAGGCCTACGGGGAGCAGGGCTGGGAGATTGTCGGCTCCTCAGTTCAGCGTGTTCAGGTCGCCCACCACTTTCGGGATTATGACAAGGGCGGGGACCTGTTATTCGAATGGAGCATCGTCTCCACATTGAAACGACCCCTCCCGCCGCCCGGCTGAGCGGGCCCTAAACCAGTTGTAGCACAGGTCATTACGGGGTTTGCCGGTCTTGCGCCGTGTTCATCGGCAAGGCCGAAAGCACGAAAGTTCGAGTGCACGG
Organism: uncultured Actinomycetota bacterium; assembly: GCA_963720085.1. Taxonomy (GTDB): domain Bacteria; phylum Actinomycetota; class Actinomycetes; order Mycobacteriales; family Mycobacteriaceae; genus Mycobacterium. The sequence goes on along the minus strand of CAVRER010000026.1, from coordinate 368,706 downwards.
GCGTGTTGTTGAGCCACAACATCGTACTTGTCGCTACGGTAAACTGGGGCTCGTCAAGGTCGGGGAGTTGACATCACCAGCCTGCGCCGACCGCTCGACGAATCGGCAATGCGGAGCAGCGCAGGTCACGTAGACGAGCTCAGACGCCCGTTGCCCGAACGCAACCCGCGACCATGGGGAGAGCACACCTGTGACCCTGTACGGCATCGACGTGGCCAGCTACCAAGCAGGACTGAACCTTGCCGAGGTCAAGGCCGAGAGCTTCGACTTCATCATCGCCAAAGCGACCCAGGGCAGCGGCTATGTCGACCCATCTTGGGCCTCGTTTCGTGACGGTGCTGACGCCAACGACCTCATCCTGGTCGCTTACCACTACGTCACCCTCGATGCGGCCGCCGCGCAGGCTGAAAACCTGGTCAGTGCACTCGGGGATACCGGCATTCCGGTGATGCTTGACTTTGAGGCTCCGGCGACCTTGCCAACTTCTGGGCAGTCACCGACGCGATCACGGCCGCTGGCGCGCACATCGCACTGTCCTACATTCCGCGCTGGTACTGGCAGCAGATCGGCTCACCCGACCTGACCGGCGTTCCCGGACTGGTCGCATCGGATTACGTCGACGGCGGTGGTTATGCCAGTGCGCTGTACCCCGGCGACGATTCCGACTCCTGGACCGGCGACGGCGGCGTCGACCCGGTGCTTCTGCAGTTCACCGACGCCGCACAGGTCGCCGGACAAACCGTCGACGCCGATGCGTATGTCGGGACCGCCGAAGAACTTCAGCAATTGCTCACGACAGGAGATGACATGACACCCGAACAGGCTCAGCAACTTCAGCAGATCTGGGTTCAGCTCCTCGGCCCGACCGGTCAGGGCTGGCCACAGCTCGGTAACCGCACCCTCGTCGATGCCCTTTCCATCGTGCTCACCCAGCTCGTCGGCCAGGATGCGACCGGGTTCGCAGGGTGGCCGCAGACCGGCGGTCGCACCGACACCGACCTCATCGCGGCGATCGCCGCGGCGCTCAAGGTTCCCGACACCTTCGACACCAAGACCCAGAGCACCAGCAGCTGAATCGAACATGCGCGAACGGCTGGGAGAGCGGACGACACGCTGAGATCCGAAACCTGCTGCAACACAGGCTCAGGCGTCGGAACTCAGCTCGAGGCGCTAAGGATTTTGATAGCGAAGACCAGTGTGTCGCCTTTCTGGATCCCAGCGTTGGGCTGACCGTCGGGGTAGCCATCCGCAGAGGTCATTGCGACACCGACGGTGGACCCGACCTTTTGTCCGGCGATCGCCTTCTGAAAGCCCGGCACGACTCCGTCGAGCGGGAATTGAGTTGGGCTGCCGCGTTCGTAGGCGCTGTCGAACACCCGGCCGTCACGTCCGTTGACGCCCATGTAGCAGACGGAAACGGTAGCCGTGGGTGCGACGACCGGCCCATCTCCAGCATGCAGCGTGTGCACCTCGGTCTGCGTCACGCTGAACGGTGCTGCCACGTTGACGCGCGGTGCGGTCGTATCCGTCGAACCCGTGACCGCGACGCTGCCAGTTGTCCCCGTCAGCGTCCACTCGGGTGTACCGCCGTTGCCCGGTGCTGCCGTGGGGCAGGTGCTGTCTGCGGTCGCCGGTCCTGTCGAACTCGGCGTGACCGCTTCAGTGATAGCGGGCGTGCTCGCCAACCCGGAGGACGTGCTTGGCGATGGAGCTGTCTTATCGGAGCTGCACGCGGCGAGCGCCATGGCCGCCGATGCGGCATAGACCACGAGCGCGACGGAAGAATACAGACGCATGGAGTTCACTGGCGTGACGCTACATCCACGTCACGCGGTCCTTGCCAGCAGCCCCACCGAGAGCTCCAAAACCACTGGGCCACCGTGCAATACGGTTCCCGCTTACCGGTAACCCGCCATATTTGATTCCGCCGTATTCCTGCTCATGCGGTCGCCGTGGAACCGTGAGCAGCGCTGACGGGGGAGTGCGGTCGATGTTGCGATACCGGCCGGTCGCGCCCTAGGGGTGGTGCGCGAGACCGCTCGTTTGCCGGCGGCTGAACGACTCCGCGCCCCCGATGAGGCTGGCGTTCTGGCTTTCCCCGTCCGCAAGTTCGCGTTCGGCCGGGCCGATACATGGTTCAGGGTGGATCGAGGCTAAAATTTCATGACGGTTTCAGTTGAGCAAAGGTACTGCAGCTTACCCGCGATGCGAGGGCCGATATCGCCTGTTTGGCTTTAGTGTTGGCTGCTATGGCCGGACTGGACAATTACGTGAAGCGCTGGCGCGCAGCGCTTCACGTAACCGTGTCGGCATTGATAGTTGCCATCCTCGGACTCGCCATCACCCCCGTAGCTCATGCGGCTGCGGCCACGGCGACGTTGTCGGTGACATCGACGTGGCAGACCGGTTTCATCGCCCACTTCACCATCACCAACTCGAGCACGGTACCGCTAACCGATTGGAAGCTTGAATTCGACTTGCCGATGGGAGAATCCGTCTCGCACACGTGGAATAGCACCCTTGCACAATCTGGCACGCACTATGTTCTCACCCCCGCGAATTGGAATCGCATCATTGCACCCGGTGGTTCAGCCACAGGTGGTCTAAGAGGCGTGCTGACCGGTTCCTACTCGCCACCGTCGAATTGTCTGCTCAACAGGCAATATTTTTGCACCTAGAGGCGACTGCGCACTGAGGCTCGACCGCTCCGAGACCCACCAACCCCAAGCCGCATAGCGACTGGACCACAAAACGGGTCCCCCTCACGAATCCCCGGGGATTCGGGCGGCCAACTCACCGACCGGGGGCGCTCAAGCGTCGTGCAGGTCGGACGCCCTCTCGGTAGACTTAGCTACCGGCTAGAAGGCGAAACATCGTGACTATCGCTTGGGGTCTGACCGCAACCATCATCTTCGCTGCCACAGCTGTGGGTCTACCGAGCCCTGCGTGCACGGACGAGCCGTTCAACGGTACGTATTCGCTGGACAATAGCGGTGAGCCCGGAGCCCTAACCACGTGGATCGCTACTTCGACATGTGGCCCCACGGATTGCATCGCGCACGTCGCCAGTTCAAGAGGATGGGGCGGCGATGCGCAGTTGGTGGACGGTCGTTGGACTATGACGGTTGACCGGCCAGACGGCACATTCTGCTTGGACGGCCAGCTCTCTGGTGCGATACAGACGTGGTCGTGGGATCCCGTAACGCTTACCGGCGAAGTAAGCGGAATCCCAAACGGTCAAGGCGCCGGGTGCGACGCGCCGGCCGATTCTTTTACTTTGACGAAGATCGGCTAGAGCCGCATCTCGCCTAGGAGCGCGAAACGCTGGGTAACTATGGGCGATGAATTCTTGAAAAGGGTCGACAGCGCCCGTAGAACTTACGGATGAGCGAAAGCTGCGTCCTTTGCAAGACCCGCGACGGTGGCGTAGCTGTCCCTAGGCTCTACGAGGACGATCTGGTGTTCGCGATCGACGTGCCGCCGGACATGCCGTTCTACCTTGGGCCTGTGCACTTCCTGGTCATCCCGAAGGAGCACGTGGCAAGCGCCTTGCATCTCACGGACGACGACGCCGCCCTTGCTGGCCGATTATTCGTTGTCGCGGCCAAACTGGCACGCGAGAAGGGCATCGCCGACACCGGGTTTCGCTTGGTCACCAACGCGGGGGCAGACGCGAATCAGACGGTTTTCCACTTTCATTTGCACTGCATTGGCGGGCGCAAACTGGGCGACGAATGCTGAACCGTAGTTGCCGGTAACCCGCAATTCGTCCATCCGAGTGCCGTCGAGCCTCGTCGCCCGATCGTCGAAACCGGCGAAATCATGGTTCTCGTCGCCGGTAACTTCGTGATCACAATCCGACATGGTAAACACGACAACCTTTCTCGGGCGCGACACCGGTTGGATCGCGACCCGATCGGATGCGGCTGGGCCCGTATGCGGTGCTACATGCCGTCGCCGACTCCGTAGTGGACCACTATGTCCGGTGACCAATCTGATGGACGCCGACATCGAGGCCATCGTTCCCGTTCCTTGGTGTCATGGGCCCGATCTTCCTCGGCTGCGGCAAGAACAGTCCTCATTCCTTCGCAGCCGAACGGTTTGCGAGGGTGCTGGATTACCAGCAGTGTGACGCCGGACACTGTGTCGCCGTTATCCGCCGACACCCTTAGCAGCAAAACATCGGGTCGTCCAGGGCGTCGAGCCAATGACAAGATGGCGGGCACCTGCCTCGACAGCACCGAAACCACACCCATTGATGATATTTTGCAAGCGAATACCATTGTCGCAGCGGTTTGCCGCTTGGCGGAGTCCGCGCGGCGAAAGCCCTTTTGCCTTGCGCGATCGCTTGTTCGCCGTGCATAGCTACTCACCTCACGGGGCGACCAGCGCAGCTCGGCGCTGATCGGGTCACCCGGCACGCTGCCCGGCGTCGACTTGCGCCTTGCGGACCCAATCCATCGGTTTCTGCGGGGTAGCGGTAGCAAGCTTGGTGACTACCGATTTGTGAAAATGAGCATCACCATAGCGTTGCAAAGAGATATCAAGCGGCATGACATGGCGAATATTCTAAGGTTCTAATGGTACGAATTGGGCGTGAAAAACATTGCTCGCGTTGCAGTATCGGCATTTATCATTTCCACAGGCTTAGGGTTTGTCGGGTTGGGGGCGGCTAGCGTGGCCCAGGCCCAGCCCGGGCCGTTCCCACAATGGTGCCCAGGCGACTTCTGGGACCCGGGGTGGGGTGGCAACCCAGACGGATTCCACTGTCACGATGGTGGTCCCGGCTTTCGCGGTCAGGACGACCGTGGCGGCTGGGGTCACGACGATGGCCGCGGCCGACGCTAAACGGACGCTCCTGCTCATTCGGGGCTGCGCACGGTTGTGCGCAGCCCCGTAATCGCGAGAGGAAACGCATTATTCGAAATGATCGGCGCTCCCGCGTCTGTTTGGTGGCGACGGTGATGGGCGACACCCTGGGTAGGTAACTACCGCTTCAATCCCGACGGCAGCGTCGGTTTTCTCGATCTCGGCTGCGCCACACTTTTCCCAGAAGCAGCGCCGGCTGTGGGTTGAGTGGTGCGCGCTGCCGTCGAGGGACGCACGAAAGACTATCCCGAACTTGTTGTCGCAGTCGCTGATTAGTCTTGGATGACCACCTAACGACGCGTGGTCTTTCTCCTGGCATCTAGCCGACGCCACCCTGGATCTGCTTGGGGGATCGTTCGCTGAGCGCCTGGCCTGCGCTGACGCTCCTCGGTGTGTCGAGAGAACACCCGACACGTCAGCCTACCCACAAAACCCTCGATCACACCCAAACCTCCAGCCAGGAAGGCATTTTCGTGCACCCAGCACGCGCCGTCGGCCAAGCGGGGTGGAGAGGGGCGCTGATTCATCTGATGCAATACGACGACTTCTGCTGGTAACCCGCCATATTCAATCCTGCCGTATTCGTGTGATGGGCCCGCGCTGTCGCTTCAATACATCGACTGTCGCTTCAATACATCGAATGGGACCACGCCACCACCGGCGACCCGGTCTCGAAGAGGGGAGCAGTGATTAGGCGGAGGCATGCCAGCTCTGACGGAACTGTGATGAGGGCGGCGTAGGCGTGCATCTTCTCCCTCGTCGCCACGTAAAACGCGTGTCCTGCCGCGGCTCATGGTCGACGGAACTCGTCTATCAGCACACCGTCGGGGATCACCGGAGCGACGCGTCCAACTAACGGATCAGTTCGGGATGGCCTTTTTGGTGAAGGTAGCGAATCGTCGGGCGGCCGGTGAGATGTCGCGCTTACGGGCCCAAGCCAGCCCGACGCGGCTTTTTGCCTGCGGATTCGACAGGGGGATGTAGGACGCCATCGGTTCGGCACGATTCGGGGGCGGTGTGGGCACTACCGCGACCCCCAGACCGGCGGCGACAAGTCCCTCCATGGTTGGGAGCCAGGTTGCTTCGAACGCAATCGGCGGGCTGATGCCCTCGGCCGCCCACAATTCGTGGGTGACGGCGCGCAGCATGAATGGGTCTGTCGCGATAATGAAGGATTCGTCGGCGGCCTCGGCGAGGCTGATCCTGCGCCGGTGGGCGAACGGATGGTCATGAGGCACTGCAAGGCATAAGCGCAAGGTGGTGAGCGTGTGCCAGCCGAATTGATCCCCGTCCGGACGCGGACCAGTGATGGCGAGGTCAACTTCCCCAGTCTCGAGAAGATCGGCGACTTCGTGACCTGCGCCCTCGCGGAGATCGAACTGAACCCGGGGCGCTTCGCTGCGGAATCGGCGCAGCAGGTCCGGAACCAACCAGCTGGCCACTGAGCGCACAAACGCCAGTCGCACGGTGCCGCTGTCGGGATCGCGTAGGGCCGCGATTCGCTCACTGGCCCCGCGCATTTCGGCGAGGCCCCGGCGTGAATGCTCCAGCATGATGCGCCCGCAGGCGTTGAGCTGTATCCGACGGTGGAGCCGATCGAACAACGGTGCGCCGACTTGGCGTTCGAGACGCGCCAACGCTCGCGACAGCGTGGGTTGGCTGATGTTGAGTTTGGCTGCAGCATCGGTCATGTGATCGGTTTCGGCCAGCACCACGAACCAGCGCATCTCGTCGATGTACATCTGTCGAATGATACGCCAGATGAATCGAACTTCTACAAAATCGCATTTTACGCATCCAACTTTGCGTGGTTGTGTGGGAGATGAAAGTCCACCAGCCTCGGGAGAAGCAAGCATGCGCTACATCAAACTCGGGTCAACCGGTCTGGAGATCTCACCGATTGCGCTGGGCGCCATGACCTATGGCGAGCCGGGGCGCGGATACCCGGCCTGGTCACTCCGTGAAGAGGACAGCCGCCCGCTAATCAAGTACGCGCTGGAGGCCGGCATCAACTTCTTCGACACCGCCAACATGTATTCCCTGGGCTCCAGCGAGGAGATTCTCGGACGGGCGCTTAAGGATTACGCCAACCGTGACGATGTGGTCATCTGCACCAAGGTCCGCCACACGATGCGGCCGGGCCCAAACGGTCAGGGCCTATCCCGCAAGGCCATCATGGCCGAGATCGACCACAGCCTGCGGCGGCTGAGTACCGACCACGTCGACATCTACATGATCCATCGGACGGACAACCAGACCCCGGTCGAAGAGACGCTGGCAGCCCTGCATGACGTCGTCGCGGCGGGCAAGGCCCGTTACCTGGGCGCATCCTCCATGCGTGCCTTCGAGTTCGCCAAGGCCCTGCACCTGCAGCGCCAGCACGGCTGGGCCCGTTTCATCACCATGCAGGACCACTACAACCTGCTCGCCCGCGAGGAGGAGCGCGAGATGCTGCCGCTGTGCGCCGACGAGGGTGTGGGCACGATGGTCTGGAGCCCGTTGGCACGTGGTCGGTTGGCCCGCCCCTGGCGGGCCGCGACCACCAATCGTTCCGAATCGGACCCCGTCGCCGAGTTGCTCTACACCGACGGGACGGCCGATGCAGACCGCGCCATCATCGACGCCGTCGGCGAGATCGCCTCGGCCCGTGGCGTTTCCCGCGCCACCATCGCCATGGCGTGGTTACACCACCACCCGGTGGTGGCGGCACCGATCGTCGGCGCCCACACGACCGGGCAGATCGACGACGCCGTCGCCTCACTCGATATCGAACTCACCGATGACGAAATTCAGCGACTCGAGGGTCCATACACCGCGCGCTGTGACCTCCAGGGCATCAACGACGACCAGGCCGGTCTGCAGCGCGCGAGAGTCCAGTAGCCAGGCCTGCATGAGAAGGGAACCGCGATGCGTTTCATGCGTGCGATGCTGATCATCATCGGCGTCATCCAAATCCTCTTTGGGACATTGCTTCTCGTGGCGCCAGACGCGTTCCCGGCAGTGTTTCACCTCCAGCCTGCCGCCCCTGGCTGGGTGAACTGGATTCTGGCGATGTCGGCAGCCAGATTCGTCGGCTACGGCATCGGCATGTTCGTCGCGGCACGGGCCCCGTGGCCCAATCGGCTCTGGATCGACACCATGATCGCCATCCAGGCCGTCGATTTCATCGCCACCGCAGTCTATTTGGCCAACGGTGTCCTGCGAGCCGGGCACGTCGGCTCCGCCGTCGTGCCTCCATTGTTGTGGATCGCCGTGCTGGGCTGGGCCCGCCGCCGGGCACAGCCGAGGTCGTCAGCCGAGCCATCGAGAACGACGGAGCACGTCTGATGCGCGGGTCCGATCAGAGGCTGCGGATCACGACCGCGTTCTCCTGGCGGTTCGTGACACCCCTGCTGGCAGGTTCGGCGCTCAACCCGATCAACAGCTCCCTGATCGCCACCGCGCTGGTGCCGATCGCCGCCGCGCTGCACGTGTCGCTGGGGCGCACAGCGGTCCTGGTCTCCGCGCTTTACCTGACGACCGCGATCGCCCAGCCGACCGCCGGGAAACTGTCGGAGGAATTCGGGCCGCGGCGGGTCTTCCTGGCCGGGATTCTCGCCGTACTGGTTGGTGGGGTGGTGGGCGGACTGGGCGTCGATCTGAGCGCTCTGGTGGTGGCGCGGGTTCTGATCGGTATGGGAACAGCTACCGCCTATCCGTCTGCGATGCTGCTCGTGCGCCGCCGCGCCGAACAGGCCGGGATGGACGAGCCGCCCGCCGGCGTGCTGGGAGGCCTGGTGCTGGCCGGGACGGTGACGGTGGCCGCCGGGTTTCCCCTCGGTGGCGTGCTGGTCGACGCCTGGGGGTGGCGGACCGCATTCCTGGTCAACATCCCGCTCGCGGTCGTGGCCGTAGTGCTTGCCTTCAGGTGGATCCCGCGCGACCCGGCGATCGCTGAACCCGTCACCGTTCGCGCCGTTGCGACGCGCATCGACCTGGCGGGGATCGCCGGTTTCGCCGTGGCGATGGCGGCGCTGCTGGTGTTTTTGATGTCGATGCCGCGCCCGGACTGGGTCGCGCTCGGCCTGGCCGTCCTGGCCGGGGCGGCACTGGTGTGGTGGGAGATGCGGCGCAGCCGCCCGTTCTTCGATGTCCGCCTGCTGGCCGCGAATCCGGCGTTGACGCTGACCTATATGCGATACGCGCTGACCACCTTGTGCGTGTACACCGTGTTTTACGGCATCACCCAGTGGGTTCAGGCCGGCAGGGGAGCCTCCGCCCGAGAGGCCGGCCTGCTGCTACTACCCATGACCGGGCTCGCCGTTGTGCTCGTCCCACTGATCTCGCGGCGTCAGCTGGTACGCATGCCGCTGATCGCCGCGGCCGTCTCCTGTCTGGTGGCATCGGTTGGGGTGCTTTTTCTCACCACCAGCACCCCGATCGCCGGCATCGTGATTGTCACCCTGGTGTTCGGAATCACCCTCAGCACCACCAGCATTGGGAATCAAACCGCCCTTTACAACCAGGTCACGGCCAATCAGATCGGCACAGCCGCCGGCCTGCTCCGATCCTTCGGTTACCTGGGGTCGATCGCCTCCGCTGCGGTGATCTCCGTGGTGTTCCATACCAGTGCCGATGACCGCGGCCTACACGTGATCGGCCGGGTCATGGTCGCGGTCAGCGCAGCGGGGCTGCTCGCATTGTTGACCGATCGAAGCATCCCCCGGCGCGACGGTGGCATGCGTTCACCCAGTCCCGCGCAATGAACTCGGCATCACCCGATGTCGTTCACCTGACCGCCTACAAAACGAAAAAGGAGTTAAACCATGACGACCGATCGACCGATCCGAATTGCGGTCCACCTACAGCTGCAGCACGCCGACTATGACGCGATCCGTCGTGCCGCCCGGGAAGCCGAAAACATCGGCGTGGATATCGTTTTCAACTATGACCACTTCTTTCCACTCTCCGGCGACCCGGACGGCAAGGTCTTCGAATGCTGGACTGTGTTGGGCGCCTGGGCCGAATCCACCAGCCGCGTCGAAATCGGCGCCCTGGTGACCTGCAACGCCTACCGCAACCCAGACCTGCTGGCCGACATGGCCCGTACTGTCGACAACATCAGCGGCGGCCGGCTCATCCTCGGTATCGGATCAGGCTGGTGGCAGAAGGACTTCGACGAATACGACTATACCTTCGGCACCGCGGGCCAACGGCTCGACGCCCTGGCCGCCAGCCTGCCGCGAATCGAGCACCGGCTGGCCCGACTCAATCCGCCACCGACCCGCAAGATTCCCGTGCTGATCGGCGGCGGAGGCGAAAAGAAGACCCTGCCGATCGTCGCGGAGCACGCCGATATCTGGCACGCATTCGGCGACCAGGCCACCCTGCGGCGCAAGATCGACGTGCTCGAAACCCATTGCCGGGCCATCGGACGCGACCCCGACGAGATCGAACGTTCCGGTCTCATCGTGCCGTGCCCGGCAGTCCCGGCCGAGGAAGCTGCTGGCTACGCCACGCCGGACGAACTGCGCGAACTCGGCTACACGCTGTTCACCTGGACCATCGGCGGACCGAACTACGACCTCGAGCCCCTGCGGGAGTGGATCGATTGGCGCGACAAACACAACGGCTGACACTTCACCGTTGCGCCACAACGGGCCTGGAAGAGAGGGCCCTTCCCGCACCTGAAAATGGACACGAACGATGGACATCGTCGACGCGCAAGTACACGCCAATATGCTCGGCGCCGAGGTGACACTCGCGATCATGGATGCGCTTGGTATCCACGGCGTGCTATTCGACGAGTATCAGAGAACCGATGGGGACGGGGCGGCCCAACCCGGATATCGACTGGCGGACGGTACCTTTCGCCCAATCGGGCCGAACGCCGAATCCGCGGCGCTGCGCCATCCGGAGAGGTTCGCCTTCCTGATGCGGGTGGACCCTCGCGATCCGGGGATCGAGGGCTGGATCGAGACGTTGGCCACGGCGCCCGGCTTCAAAGCGCTGCGGACCATCGTCCTCACCCAGGCCGATGCCGCGGTGTTCGGGGACGGCGGAAGTGACCGGCTGCTCAAGGTCGCCCGGGCACACAGCCCGCCACTATTCGTCACGTGCCCCGGGCGGATGCTGCTCCTGCAAGTCTGTGCCAAGCGGTTTCCGACGTGCAGTTCGTCATCGACCATTGCGGTGCGGCGTTCGACGCACCCCGCGGCAAAGTGACGATCGACGTGCCGCCAGGCTATTCCGCTCATCTGTGGCTGCCGAGCGCTGAAGGTGGTGCTGTCAGCACTACCTTCAGCCCCCGCTATTGCGGCCGCCGAGAGCTAGCGTCGAAGATAGGCGATATATGACTCAGGTCCATCACCGACAGAACGTACCTACGAGGGGCGCAATGCAGATCGATTTCACGCCGGATCCCAACCTCTACCCGTTCGAGTCGCGCTGGTTCGACAGCATGCAGGGACGCGTGCACTACGTCGATGAGGGTAGCGGCCCGCCGATCGTCCTATGCCACGGAAACCCGACGTGGAGCTTCCTCTACCGCGAGATCATCGTCGCGCTTCGAGATCGCTTCCGCTGCATCGCACCGGATTACCTCGGTTTCGGGCTCTCTGAGCGTCCATCGGGCTTTGGCTACAGGATCGAAGAACACGCGCAGGTGGTCGGCGCGCTCGTCGACCACCTCGGCCTCGACGGCTACCTCACGATGGGCCAGGATTGGGGCGGCCCGATCAGCATGGCCGTCGACACCGCCCGGGCGGATCGGGTGCGCGGCGTCGTCCTGGGCAACACCTGGTTCTGGCCGGCCGACGATTTGCAGTTCAAAGCGTTCAGCAGGGTCATGGGCAGCTTTCCGATGCAGTGGGCGATCCTGCAGCGAAACTTCTTCGTAGAGCGGCTGATTCCGGCCGGCACTGCGACGTCGCTCAGCCCCGACGTGATGGCGCACTACCGGGGGGTGCAGCCCAACGCCGAGGCCCGCGTGGGCGTGGCGCGGATGCCCAAAGAGATCCTCGCCGCCCGGCCGCTGCTGGAGCGGCTCACGCGGGACGTGCCAGCCAAGCTGGGGTCGAAGCCCACGCTGCTGGTGTGGGGCATGAAGGACGTCGCTTTCAGGCCCGGCCCCAACATTCCGCGAATGCGGACGGCGTTCTCCGATCACATCCTCGTCGAACTACCTCATGCGAGCCACTTCATCCAGGAAGATGTGCCAGCGCGAATCGCCGAGGCGATCATCGACCGCTTCGGTTAGCTTAGCGGGTGCGGTCGGTCCGGGTGAGGGCCAGCCGCCAGCCTGATACAAAACATGAGCGCGCGAACTAGCCTGCTCAAACGGACGCTACCTGTTTCGTACTATTCAGTCAACAACTAAATACGGATACGTTGACTCTTCGGGTTCGGGGTCAGCGGGCTTTGTGTGCGGCCATGGGTAGCAGCGCGATCGCTTGCTCGGCTGCGGCGTTGATGGTGGCGGTCGAGGCGCCGCCCTTGCGCAGGGCCTCGATGCCGCGCAGGACTGCCAGCAGCAGACTGGCCAGTGCGCGGGGATCGGCGTCGGGGTCGACGTCGCCGTCGCGTTGGGCTTCGGAGATGGTGGCGGTCAGTTCGCGCAGCCAGGCGTCCAGGTTGCGTTTGATCCGCTTGGACACGTCGGGGTCGGTGGCGGAGAGTTCGGCGGCGCTCTTGGCCATCAGGCATCCGCGCCGCTCAGTGTCGGCGGCAATGGATGCGGTGATGGCCTCGACGTGGGCGACCAGGCGATCGTAGGCCGCCATCTCGGGGTCCCGGAGCCCGGCGCGGACACCGTCGGAGGCCTCGGTGCAGTAGTCGTCGAGGCTGCGCAGGAACATGGTGTGCTTGTCGCCGAAGGTGTTGTAGAGGCTGCCGCGGCCCAGCCCGGTGGCTTCACCGAGATCATCGAGTGATGTGCCGGCATAGCCTTGCGACCAGAACAGGTCACGGCTGGCCCGTACGACCTGGTCTTCGTCGAATTTCCGTGGACGCGCCATAAGCCCATGTTACCGGTTTTCGACGTTGCGGTACATAACGGTCGGCTGCGTCGGGGCAGTGATTCATCTGATGAAAACGGCGACTTCGGGCTGACATAATGTCGCTTATCGGCACAAACTATTGCGAGTTGCATTAGATGAAAGCGCTCGCACCCGTTGACGATTGGCCCATCTGAGCACCTCGCGGCAATGTTCTGGGGTGCTCACTCCCAAGCGGGCCGCCTACACAGTTGCGCGTACGCCGAGGTTGCCGTACGTGTCAATCACTTAGTGAATGATTCGGGTGTTAGGTGAAATATTGAGCATGCCCCGAGCGACCGGCCTCATAGGCGGCGGTCGACTGCCTACCCTTCCCTCCGCCGTACCACTAGTAATACGTCACTGTGACGAATTAGGCTGCGGTGCAGGGCTATTAGGGTTCCGCGTTCGGTTGATACAGGTAGCGGACGATGTTGGTTGTTATGTCCAAAAAGTTGCGAAGTTCGGCGAGAAGTTAGAGCGGGAGCACGTCATCGGCCGCGACCGGCCAGCTGATTCCAGTAGACATATCTATTTTGATATCGACGGGTGATTGGCGTCCCGCACGACGAGGCGAAGGCCGGCGTCAAAGGCGTCAAGATCAAGTAGGTCCGCGTGGCGGGTCGGCCACGCGCCGTTGTCGAGGTCCCGGCGGAGGCGCTCAAGTCCGGGCTCAATGTCACTCTTCGAAAGGCGTGCTAGGCCCGAAATGCAGCCACGCACACGCGGGTCGAGGTAGGCGGCCGGCCGACGCCAATAGGCCGGCCCGAAGCCGTCTGAGCAATCGTGGGGCACGAGGACTGGCTCGACCCGATCGGCACCAACGACTTCCATTACCTTCTCGATAGACAGTTCGGATGCGGCCGAGATGCCAGTGGCGGCTGGGAAGTACTCCTGCCAGAGCCAAAATTTGCTGTGGATAGCTGGCTCGTAGGTAAAGACGATGACTCGGCGAGCGACGCGGGTAAGTTCGCGCAATCCCCCAACCGGATCGGACCAATGGTGAATCGTCAAGATCGCCATTGCCGCGTCGAAGCTCTGGTCGAAAAGCGGTAGGCGCTCTGCAATGCCCCGGATGCACGGAGCTGCGTCCGGGGGCCGTTGCGCGACCATCTCCGCGGAGGGCTCAACGGCGAGGACGACGCGATCGGCGGGCTCATACGAACCGGTACCGGCGCCGACGTTCACCACAGTCCGAGCATCGCCGAGAGAAGACACAAGCCTCGCAGCGATCCGAGAGTCAGATCTACGAAAGTGTTTGTAACCCAGACCGATTCGGTCGTACGATGCGCGGGGACCCGAACCGTTCACGGGCGGCCCTCGCCACGAACGGCCGCCCAGGCGGATTCGGCGAGTAGATCGGCCGCCTGCTGCCATGGGGTCCTGACGCGGCCCGCAAGAAGATGCCGAGCGAACTCGTGGGCAGGACCGATCCACAATGCGTAGTAGAGATCGGGCGGAAGTTTCTTGATCTCGCCCGATCGGATGTGGCGGGAAAGCCAGCGAATGCACTTGCCGAAGAACTCCCGGTTCATTTCGCGTAGTTCTTCAGCACGAGGGCCCGGCGAATGCAGCCCACCCATGGAGAAGATGAAGTTGGCGCCACTTCGACTCGAAAGACGACCTCGCGGCGGCCTTATATGTTCAAGGCCTTCGCGACTTCCAAGAGGGGGCGTGGCGGAATTGCGCGCCCACCCTGAAGCCGAAGAAGGAATCAAAGCAGCCGTCGTTCATCACGTGCAATGGGTTACTGGCAACGGCGATAGGCTCCCGATGCTTGCGCCGGCCGCGGCGCGAATTTCATCGATGGTGGTGACCACAAGGCCTTTCTCGACGAAGCAGGCAAGAGCTGCATCGAGGATCTCGCGTCGCCGGTCAACTTTCGAGGGCACTATCTGACTCATAAGAGGAATATTCTAGAGGAATCCTCTAACCATTTAAATGCCGACGAACTCCTCACGCCCCCGGGGGCCGAGGAACAACTCGCACCTGTCGAGCACGCACCGCTACCAGTTAACTATTGCGAATTCGACTACAGCACAACGTTATTCGCTACTACAGGGACGTATGCGGATGCGGAAACGCATCTGGCGTGGCCAGCCGCCCGTAAACTGACCGGCAGATGGTCTGCCCGTGCGATTCAGCGTCGGGCGAAGGCTGGCGCATGTTCGGGGCGGGGGCCAACGGCGATCAGCCGTGGGTCGCTTGCCCTCGATTGATAACAGCGTTATAGTCGGAAGGCCGATTTGTGAGGGTTTCCAATGGACTGGCAAATGCACGCGAACATCCCGGAATCATTGCGCTACCGCGACGGCCTGTACGTCTTCGAACGATTCTCGCGCGCCGGCGCAGTCACGTCGGCAGGCGACAAGCGCATCTTCACCCGCGCACTATGGGCAATCCACTGGCCATGGTTCGCGGTGTGGATGCCGACGGGCGTCGCCGCACTGACCACAACAGGGCGGAAGTCGGGAAGACCGCGGACAACCTTCGTCCGTGCCTACCGCGACGGCGATAGGGCTTATCTTGTTTCGATTACCGGCGAGCGTGCCCTGTGGCTAAAAAACATTCGCATGAACCCCCAAGTGACACTGCGCTTCCGGCGCCAGACGATGCGCGGAATAGCTCGCGACCCGCGCAACGACTCCGAACGTCAAGCAGTCAATGACGCATTTTGCGGCAGCACGCATCCGTTCGACTATGCGGAGAACATGTTTCACCGTAAAGGTTTGCCGACCCGGAACAAGATCGTCGAGCTACACGCCGCGTGGCTCGAGGGCGGAATACCGGTAATCGTGGACGCTAACTGTTGACGTCGAACCCGGGCGCAACCTGAATACGTCGCCGCGATCTCGGATGGTTGCGCAGCGGCGATCGTGCGCTAGCCCCAAAGATTTGGATGATCGACATCGGTGGCCGCTTCAGCGGGTTCGAGCCGGTCAAAGGCGTCCGCCAATTGCGCACTGGTCGAACGATTTCGCGTGTTCGTGTTGAACTCCAAGTCCACTGCACTCGCTACAACTGGCCCAGCCGACACCGCCGACGTCAGCACACATAAACGCTAAGCCTCGTGCCCCAGATTGTGCCTGCTCCGGGATTAGTTAAGAGTAATTCCAGAGAAGCGGCGCCATGGTCGTATCTCAACCCGCAGGCCATCATGTTCCGCAGGCAGCGAGGCGGGTAGACCTGGGTGCCAGGCCTGAAAGTACGCCCGCGAAACTGAGTTTTGCGGGAAGCCTTGGGGTGAACTGCCCATCGTTTATTCATCGCTTTTGACTGGAAAGCAACGCGAATTAGTGACAATCGCTGGTACCGTTCCGGCGGGGAGATCCATTGCGCCGCAAGGGCTAGCGATAACCAGTGAGAACCATCAAAACAGCCGACTGGTAATCTTGTGGTCGCAGGTTCGAGTCCTGCCGGGGGCACGTGGCGGCAACCGGTCAGACCTCGGCGCTAGGGCGATACTGCAGTCCAGGAACTGGCGAAGGGCCTGAAATGAAAGACTGGCAGTACTGGGTAATCGCTACCACGATCGCTATCGCCTTCTCTATCTGGTTCACCATCGCCACCAATCCGAACTGGTGAAGACCCGCTTACGAGCTGCCCGTAGCGGATGGCGTTTTGCGTCTTAGCTTTGTGCCGCATTCCGCGCACTCAAATGTCGCTTCGCCCAGCGGCTCCGCCTGCACGTGTCCGCAGTTGAAGCACTTGATATTTGTGGACTTCTGTGGGGCATCTGCCCCACTGGACGGCGCCGCGGTCGTGGACTTCGTCGGGGCTGCAAGCGCGCTAGGAGTGCTGTCCCCCGTAGGCGGTGGGTGGTCTTGCCCGGTCGGCAGTCGTACTTGGGCTCGGTTGTCGACCCCGGCGGTGATTTTCCCGGCGCGGATGAGGACTATCGCCACGACCACACCGAAGACGAAACCACCGACATGAGCGAAGAATGCAACACCGCTGCCACCGGTCTTGTCTGGGTGGACCAGCGCGAAGTTGCCAGCGAACAACTGGAACAGAAACCAGAGGCCGAGAAAGATCCAGGCCGGGATTCTCACCGGGATCCAGCCTATGAGCGCCAAGATGCGCGAACGGGGATCGAGCACGATAAAGGCGCCCAGCACCGCTGCGATCGCGCCGCTGGCGCCCAGATTCGCTGACAGCGCGTCGGCCGCCGTGCCGAAGAGCAGGGTCACCGCGGTCTGCAAAACCGTGGCGGCGAATCCGCCTCCGAGGTAAAAGGCCAGATAGCCGAGCCGCCCGAACGCATCCTCCACGTTCTTGCCGAAGATCACCAGAAACAACATGTTGCCCAGGATGTGATACCAACTGACATGCATAAACATGGACGTGATCCAGCTGACGCCCCAAGGTATGCCCAGGTGGCAGGCGTTAGTGACATCGCACGGATAGAACGCCGCCTGATGAATCGCCGCGTCTCGGTTCGGTAATTCATAGAACAGAAACACCGCGAAGTTCGCCACGATCAGCGTGACGTTGACGACCGGGAACCGGCGTGCCGGAATGCCGTCGGAGAAAGGGATCATACGAACTCCTTACGCCAGCGGCGGCCCGTACTGATGTTGCGGCCTACCGGTTCTCTTTTGATCGTCGAAGTTGAGTGCATCGTAAAGTTCCCGGGCCGTGCCCGTGAGCTAATCTAGAGCCGGGGGTTGGAGTCGTCGGGTGGAAATGCTCTACGCGGCTTCTAGGGGGCAGGAATCGCAATTCGGCCTTGCGTCCACTTGCGCGCCCCCACTCCTGCCAGCAGTCACCAGACGGCGGCGGAGCCAGACGGCGCCTCCCGATGTATCTACGGGAGGTCGGAACCAAATTGTTGACAATGTACACAATTCGGCCTGACCAGAATCCCGTGCCGTTTTAGGCCGGGTGCGGCGGCGGAGACTCACACAGGGGAAGCTTGCTCTTGGCCCCTTGAACCACGGTATGAAACTTTGGGTCGGTGCGGTCCCGGTATGCTCCATCGGGGACTTATCTGGCTCCGATACGCCGAGCTTATGCGCCCTTTTTGCCGCACGTATGGGTCAGGTTATGCCGGGGTTTCCGATGCACACCAGAACCCTGGGCTAGGCGTGTCCAAACTGCTGAAAATCAGCAGTTACCGCGCGCCTGCGGTCTCTCCGTCCCAAAATGGTCCCAAGGCCTGAACGGCCAAGAACAATCGGGAGACCGCGGAGACATGACTATCCACACCATCCTGGACGACGCCGAGCCTGACGACGCGGCAAAGGCCGCCCAGGTCATGGCCAGTGCCGTCGCCGACGACGAATCGCTGGCCGAACGCATCCGGCACAAGGCCAAAATGATCCTCTCGAAGACACACGACGAACTCGTAGCCGACATCACGAAGGCCCGCATCATCAAGGCCGAGGCCTACGAGGAATTGACCAAGCTTGAGGGTGCGGAATAGTGCCGAAGATGGCCAGCGCGCCGGTAATCCGGCTGAACATCTGCGCAGCTGGCCGAGTGTGCGCCCATCACTGGACCCCTAGTTACCGGTAACCCTCAATATTCGATCTCGCCGTATTCGGTCGCCCCGGGCGGACGCGATAGTTCAGAATCGGGACGTCCGATCGTCATGGTTCGGTGCCCGGGTTAGCGTCGTCGATATCATCAGTCTGCAGAGACACCGTCTGGGGTCAACCCCACAACCGATAGCGACTTCAAGCGGACGCATCTTCCACTCCCCTGCAACTCGCACCTGTTGAACACGCACCGTTACCAGTTTCCTACGCCGGGCGATATCGCCCACGTTGAGGTTGAAGCACTCGCAAACCGACTGTCCCTGCTCGATCTATCTGGGACTTGCTCAGTATTTCTATTCCGCAGGTTGATTGCGCTCAATATTTCTGTTCCCAATTCGCTCGACTCTGATCTCCCCGTGACCGCGCAGTGACCCCTGTGACGGACCAGCTCATAAGGTTCCTCAGGGGTCGCTACCCCTCCCAGCTCCGTCGAGTTACGTCACCGTGACGATTGCGGCCGGTGAAGGTTTCACCCGGCCCGGAACCCGAATAGCGTCCGCCCTCTTTCCGGCACACTGCTGTCCGATCCGGGCGATGTTCCGCGAATACATGACAGTAGCGAGTTCGCAAGCTCGTATCGCTAGAAGCCGAGCCCACTTCACTGCCGGCATGTTCGCCGCGCACGCTGACGGCGGCGCGCTACTGGGTCACCACGACCAGCTCGATCTGGCGCCGAATACTAGCCAAGGTTTACGTCGCAGTGACGTAATGCCTACGGCTGACCGGATGGACCGCCTGGGGCTTCAGAAGGCGAACCACCCTTCCGCGCAGCGATTTCCGCGTCAGGTAAGCGAATCATCGAAGTTGTCGAGAACCGAGAGATGCTCGAGCTGGCTCAATCTCCGCGGGGAGTTTGTCGCCGGCTGCACTTCGGGCTTCGCCGGCTCGTCCCACGCCTTCGCCATCAACACCGGATCGGTCAGGTCCCGGCAGCTCTCGGCTGCTCGCCGCAGATGGTCGACTGTCAGCCGTCGCGGCTCAACTACGGATGTGTCGTCGCACGTCTTCAGCGGCGTCTGATCGCACATCGGCAGCCTCTGATCGCAGGCGGGACGGTACGGGTGCATAGTCCTACGTGACGGGGTCCTTTCGTCACGGTGACGCTTCTCCCCTCCTCTTCGGGCACGGGAAAGACTCAGCCTGGCAACGGAATTCACTCGTTTGATGGATAATGGAGAGATTATCCATGAATAGCACGCGTGTTTGGCGTACCCACACTTCGCGGACTACCAACGTCACTCTGGGCAACGCCCCACATGACGGGAAAACGACCTCAGCGGTTCAAGCACATCAGACGACCCCCTCGCCCCCGTCCGAGGTGAGGGTCGTGGCGGTCATGAAATCGTTCGCGATCGCAGCCAGGACAAGCATCGCGCCATGCTTCGCCTTTCCGACGCGCTTGGCTGGCAGGCGGGCGGCGTGCGAGGCGAAGAAGGCAGCTCGCGCGGGACCCGGCAGCGAGCTCCACATCTCGGTGTCGAGCAGGCCCGGTGCAACCGTGTTGAGGCGGACCGGGGCGAGTTCGATCGCGAGCGCCTTGACAAGGCCCTCGATCGCGAGTTGCGACGTCGTGTACATCCACTTCCCCTTTACCGGCTTAAGTCGGAGCGTTCCTGTCAGGATGGTGAACGAACCGCTCGCCTGCAGGTGCGGGAGCGCTGCCCGGATCGTGTCGACTACGGGCCAGAACAGAAGGTCCCAGTTCCGGTGCAACTGTGTCAGGTCGTCGAGGATCGAGAGGGTCGGTAGGCCAGTCGCGACCGACCAGCACACGTGATCCACCGTACCCGTCCGCTGGAAGAAGCCCTTGAGCGAGCCTGTGTCGTGCACGTCGACGGGAATGGCCGTCGCCTGATCATGCAACCTCGCCCGAGCGGCTTCCAGGCGCGAGCGATCTCGGCTTCCCACGGTTACGCGCGCACCGAGCGCGAGCGCCTCCCGCGCGACCTCGAACCCGACACCGGACGAGCCACCGATCACCACAAGGTGCTGGCCCTCGAGCGAGAAGGGCCTGGCTGCCGTGGGCCCCTCGTCACTTCGCATCGCAACCATCCCGCCAGGAGTACAGCGGCTGAAAACCGATCCTCTCTGCGGCAAGCCGGGACGAGAAGAAGCTTCCGTGCGCAATCAGCGCCTCGGGGGGATCAGCTCCCGGATAGCGCGCCCGGAACAACACCTCGACGGGACAATCCATCACCGTGTCGCGCGCCGCGATGAACATGTTCGTGACGCCGAGCGGACGGGCTTCTAGGGCGAGGCGGCATGCACGGGCGACATCGCGTGCATCGATGTACGACCACATGTGCCATTTCCGCGCAGCGATGTCACCGTGGTAACGTCCGTAGTGCGCGTAGTCCTTCGGATCTTCGATCAGCGGAGGGCGCAACCCGACCACCGAAGCAGCTCTGCTGGAGCAGAATCCGGCGATGAACTCGGTCACCACCTTCGACAGTGAGTACGCCGAACGGGCGCTCCATTCGACGCTCTCATCAATGGGCAAGCGCATCACTGTCTCACCCGTGAAAAGGTCCTCGGCTACGGCAGCGCTCGATAACCACACGATACGGTCAATCTTGAGAAGCTCAGCAGCACGGAATACATTGTGGTTGATAGCCACGTTTTCTACGAATGTGGCAGAGGCCGTACGCATCCCAGGAAGCGAGACGTTCGCTAGGTGAACGATGCCATCGGCCCCTTCAAATGCTTCGATCGCTTCTGACAGGCTACGCAGGTCCGCGCGAAGCGCTCGGATCGTGCCGAGAGCGCTCGAGGAGATCTGCTCAGCGATGTCGACTCCCAGAGTCTCGTAGCCGTGCCGCTGTAGCTCGTCGACAACAAACGGTCCTGTCTTCCCTGCGCTCCCGGTGACGACAACCTTCCGCATCGCGAACCTCAGGTGCTCCACACAGCCGCGTGTTGCGCAACAGTTGGCTGCACGTCGATCACGGTCTCTCACCTGCGACATCGTCGCGCTCAAGAGTCCGATCCGGACGATCAATTCCCATCGCAGACAGCGCCTCAATGGCAGCTGCGTGCAGGCCTGCGGTACCGCATCGGCTTAGATCCAGCTCCCCATAGACGCGGATACCGGACTCGGTGGTCGACTTCCTGACGAGGATCCACTCCCCCGTCTCCAACTCGACGCGCACGCCGTCGATCTCCATCGCCTCGGCTCGATTCAGGTCGCGCCGCATGGCGCCGAACAGGCGCTGCACGAACTCGCGGTAGTTGGATCGAGGCAGGTCGCAGGGGACCCGGCACTCGTCCCATCGCAGATGTGATGTCCCGTAGTCGGTACGCAGGTCCGCGATGAGCGTGGACAATGGTCGCGCGCCGTGCGCGAGGACGCAACCAAGAACAGGCACGATGAGGTAAGGATCTCGGTCATTACCGAAGGCACTCAAGGCGATATCTCCGACGGCGCCCGCCGCCAGAGCACCGGCGTCCCGTTCCAGCTCTTCCGCAAGGTTCTTGAAGCCGATGGGGAAGTATCGGTGCCGCTGGCCCAACGATTGCGCGACGCGCTTGAGCAGCGTCCCCGTTGCCACGGTCACGAGCACATCGCCTCTCACATGGTCGCGGATCTCTGGAGCACCACTTGCCAGAATGAGTGCGGCAACCTCTTGCGGCTGCAGAGCCTGGCCGAACTCGTCCAGGGCGTAGAGCCGGTCGCCATCGCCATCGAGTACCAGACCGAGATCTGCGCCTTTCCGCCCCACTTCGATTGCAGCTCGCTTTCGCATGCGCGGGAGGGAGGGGTCGGGAACGTGTCCCCCGAAGTCCTCCAACGCTTGCGAACCGATGGAGCTTACTCTCCATCCGAGGGCGGTACACATCCTCGCCATCGGCGGGGCTGCGATACCGTTCAGACCGTCGACCACCACGACCACGTCACGCTTCACGTGCGGGGCAAATCGTTCGGCGAGGTGGGCGATTCGGTCGGAGACGATGCGGGCTGCGACGTCCCGGTGCGCTGCAGCAGGGCCCGTGGCTGCGCGGTCGGGCACCCTTCTGGACCGCAGATCCAGCGCCCGCTGGTGAATCGCCTGCTCGAGCTCCGCCGAAGGCGGCCGTCCGGGAGGAACCCGCAGCTTGAGACCGTGCCAGCGCGCTGCGTTGTGGCTCGCCGTGATCACTATCGCCGCACGCGAAGGTTCCCCATCGATCCACGCGCTGGCGAAGGGACTTGGCAGTCGTGCGGCCCTCAGCACGGTGAGCGGTGCCTGCTCCGTCGCAACGCGTTCGACCGTGTCGGCAAACGCCCGACTATGGGCGCGGCCGTCGCTGGCGACCAGAAGCGTCTCGAGCGTGCCGCGCTCCAAAAGCTCTGCGCAGGTTGCTGAGGCGAGCGCCGCGATCTCTCCGTGTCCGAAGCTTCCTCCCACCTCGCCTCGCCACCCGTCCGCCGTCGGTGGGGGCAACTCCTGCGCCGAGGGGGTCCAACTCACGACCCGTTGCCCCGCCGACGCGCTAAGGCCTCTCCCTCACAGGCTTCGGGCGTCCGGCGCCCGGCCTCATGCGGACCTTCCATCAACTCTGCGAGACTTTGGCAGGGGGTGCGTGCCCCCGCGGAGGTCACCGCGAATGCCCCGGCTCGGTTGCCGAGGAGCAACGCCTCTTTCGGAGGAAGTCGCGCAAACCGACCGAGTAGATAGGCGGCGGCGAAGGCGTCCCCCGCACCCACGGTGTCGACGACCTCCGCGGGAAAACCCGGAACCACGTCGCCCTGCATCTCGCCACCCAAGACGGCACCCCGGGATCCGAGCGTAACGACGACGTCCAGTCCCGGCTGGTCGCACGGCGACTGCCCGAGTCGGGCTGACACGGCGTCGTACTCGGGCTGGTTGAGCAATAGGGTGTCGCTGCGGGGCAGGATGGTCCGCAGTACACGCGAGTCCATGTTGACGAAGCCCGGAGACCAGGCGACACAAAGGCCGCCACGCGCTGCGCTTGCCCTCCGGCTCAGGGAGCTCAACGTAGCCAGGCTTGGATCGAAGACGAGGAGGATGTGCGCACCGACCTCGTCCGCCTGCGCGAGCAAATCCGCCCTGTGCCGCTCGTTAGCGCCGCGATGAAGGAACATGCGATGCTCACAGCCCCAGGTCGGAATGTATACGGTACCCGTCACCGCGTCGGGCCGAGCTTCCAGGAAGCGCGTGTCACAGCCAACTTCCCGCAGTTCCTCTCCTATCCGGGTGCCCGCATAGTCATATCCGACAGCACCAGAGACGTAGGCCTTCACCCCCATTCGTGCCAGGGCTTGGGCGCAATTTCCTGCGTGACCACCGGTTGTCCATTCGACAGACGTAACCAGCGCTGCAGCATCTTCCGTCGGCCACGACTCCAGGGTCAGCAAAGCGTCGACGTTGACCGAGCCCGAGACCAACACCTTTAACACCGACGCTGCGTCACGCACGCGCGTCCGGTCGTCTTCATCTAGTGGCCAACGCTCGCCCAAACGCGCGGTCATGGAGCCCTCTCTGGCGGAGTAGTTCGCGCAACGACCGCGACCGCGCTGATCTCCACCAGGCATCCCGCCTCCATCAACTCGGCTACAACCATCGTGCTGCTGGGACGCGCCTCCGAGAGCCATCGATTGCGTACGGCGGATACTTCTTCGAAGAGTGCACGACTTGTAACATAAATCGTGACCGAGACGACGGCATGCATGTCGCCGCCCGCGGCAGACAACAGCGCGGAAATGCGGCCAAACACCACTTCCGCCTGGCCAGCTGGATCGCCCGGGGCAAGCACCGTACCAGCTTCGTCGGTGGCGACCTGACCCGTGATGAAGAGGAACTGATCGCCTGAGTCGACTCGAACCGCGATCGCGGGCGAGTAGGCGCCGATCGGTTTCGAATCCCCGGGAGCGTTAATCGTCAGCTTTTTCATCCAGGTGACTCCCAAAGCGCGATGTCGAAGGGGCCGAAGGTGGCGGCCATGGAACTGAGATGAATCTCGCGAAGCTCGACGGATGTAGGCTGGGCGACCACGAACGAGACCACGTCCGCAACCTGATCTGCGGTCAACCCATGAGGCCGGGTCCCGGGCCCTGCAGCGCGATAACTTCCACTGAAGCTCGTATCGATGGCGGAGGGGTGGATCGAAGTGACCCTCAGACCGCGCGTGCGATATTCGCAGCGGACGGTCTCCAGCAGGGACCTGAGCCCCGCTTTTGACGCTGCGTACGCCGCCCGTCCCACAAAGGGATAGAGACTTGCGTCGGAGCCGATCGCGACTAATGACTTCTGTCGACCTCTGAGCAGCAGTCCCAGGGTCTGGGAAACGGTGTTGAAAGCGCCGTCGAGGTTCGACGCCAATTCGCCACGCCAGTGGTCGTAGGTGTAGTCATCGAACGCGGTCCACACGCCTTCACCCGCGTTGACGACGACCGCATCGAGTGGGACGTTCGCATGCTGTTCAACCGCCCACACGACGCGCGCCGGGTCGGAGACATCAACGACGTGCGCCGCGCAATGGACTCCATCGGCCGTGATCTCGTCCCGCAACGCCTCGAGGTCGCCATCGGACCGCGACCAGCAGACGAGATCGAACCCATCCGCCGCCAGCCTGCGGGCGATGGCGCGCCCAGTCCCTTTGCCCGCTCCCGTTACGAGCGCAATAGGGCGGTTCGCCGTCATGCCTAACTCCGAGCTCGGCAATCACATGACTCTTGCTGGCGTCCCTGAAATGTCTCCATTCTAGTCTCGAGGGACACCAGTTCCTGCGGGTACAAGTTCCGCACGATTTCGAACCCGACATCCACTGATTTCACGGACGCGGCAAAGGATCCACCGACGGTGGTCAACCAGCCATCGCGAATCATTCCCCCGCAGATGCGCTTGACTCCCGAGCCGACGAGTAGGTGAGTCTTGCCTCTGTGGAAAGCCACCGTCTTGTCCTTCAGGCGCCCATGCCGCTTCAGCAGGAGCGAGCCCGTGCAGATGGCGTAGATGTGGGCCCCTGAGTCGATCTGGAAATCAATAAGGTCGTCAAATGTGCCCTGCTCAGCCGCGCGCTCAACTTGGCGGCCACCCGGCAGGACGAGCGCTTTCAGCGGTCGATACGGCTTCCTGATCCGTTCTATGTCGATACGCAAGCCACTTGCCGTCTTGATCGAATCGCCGGCGCCGAGCAGCACGGCTGGGGGTCTCCGATCCGAGCGTTGAGCAAGCTTGGTCAGCACAGAGAACACGCCCACCAAGTCAAGTTCGTCGACTCCATCGAACGCCGCGATGCCTACGCTCATGATGGGCTCCGGTCAAAGCGAACCACGTCAGTCGACGTCGGGGTCGGCTGCCCATTCAACTGGTTCAGACTTGCCCGCACGTCTCGTGCCGAGTAGCGCAATGGGCCTCCCGGCGGCGACTTGAGGGCAGGCGTGGCGGCGGGTACGTAGCCACCCAGGGCGAGACGTTTGGCGCTGGCGGCGATGCGTACGAGGTCGATTATCACTCCTGCGGCGTTGCTGGAATCCTGGACCTTGAGCTTTAGGTCGATGGAGACTTGTGTGCCTGCCCAGCCGCGACCTTCGATGTTCACGTAAGCGACCTTATTGTCGCGCAGATGCGAGACGAAGCCCGCCGAGGGGATTACCTCGACGTTCGAGGTATCAACATCGGCTTGCGAGAGTGCATCGATCTTGGACTGTCGTTTGGAGGCGCCGTGCTCGCGGAGGTTCCGAAAGTCGGCATTGCCACCCAAATTGAGCTGGTAGGAGCTCTCCAGGCAGATCCCTCTATCCGCAAGCAAGCGAAGAAGTTCACGATGAATGACTGACGTGCCTATTTGGCTAGCGAGATCATCTCCTAGGAGCGGCAATGAGCGACTCTCGAACAGGCTGAGAACACCGTCCGACCGGCCCACGACCTCAGGCGTGCAGTTCACGAATGCGACGCCGGCGC
Organism: uncultured Actinomycetota bacterium; assembly: GCA_963720085.1. Lineage (GTDB taxonomy): Bacteria > Actinomycetota > Actinomycetes > Mycobacteriales > Mycobacteriaceae > Mycobacterium. Next base: position 342,381 of record CAVRER010000026.1, on the reverse strand, counting down.
GGCAGGCCGCCTTCGCGTACGCGGTCGCCGCCCACTGCAACCCAGTTGGCAAGGAATAGAGCAACACCTCGGCCTCCGCTTGCTCAAGTCGCTCGACCAGCCGATCAACTTCCTGCTCTCCTTCAGCAACGGCGCCGCCTGTAAGCCCCTGATCAACGATCACTGAGTAATCCGTGAGGTCCTGATGCAGGTCCGGATAGTTATTCGTGCCTGCGAACACAGCCTCTCGAAGAGGTTTGCCCACCTTGTCGGGGTCCACGTCGAACGCCGCGACAAACGCAACATCGGCGGGTGTCATACCACCAATCTCGTGATGTCGGATCCCCTCCTTGCTAGAGCTCCAGCCGTAGTAGCTCACGCCCTGGCACAGGGCCAGTAAGTTGTTTCCAACGCCCGCAACGGCCAATCTAGCCGCATTCGACATGTGCCGCCCCATTCGAGTGGTGAGTTCTGCCCGGCGCGTCCCCCGAGCAATGCGCGGCCACTGCCCGCTCGACCAGTAACTGTGCGGCCAGACCATCTTTGACTGTCGCGAGTTCGTCGTCGTGATGCTCGCCCAATAGCGACGCCTGAAGGATGCGATAGGGGTTCAAGTCGACGTTCTCGAACCTTTCGACTTCCGCTCGCGTCCCCTGCCCACCGAACGTAAGCGTAGCGTCAGAGGTTTCCGGATCGATGGCCAGCACAACTTGCCGAGAGGTAGAAGACGCGGCGACCTGGATGCGCCGGCGTCCGCTCGAGACACGTGAGCAGTGGAGGATTGCGCGATGGGTGTTCGCATCGTTGTGCAGGTGAACCAGGGCAGTGTCCTCGCTCGAGCAAACGAACGTCGTGCCATCTGGCGCGCGCCGCATGGGTCGATCGACGTTCATCTCGGCGCTGTCTACCTCCCAGCCAAAAGGCGTCAGATAGAGCAATAGGTCAGCGAGATGAGCACCGAGGTCGGACATCGCACCTCCGCCCATTCCCCCGGTATGTCGCCAGATCCAGGGCGATTCCGACGCCGCCAAAAAATCGTGCTCGAAACTTAGTGTGATCTGCGACCAGTCCTGGCCGGCGCTCAGGATCGCCTTCAGCGCCTGAACCGCCGGATGCAAGCGCCATTGGAACATCGAGTATGTGGGCGCATTGGCGTGGCGCCACGCCTCCGCGATACGCCTAGCTCCTGCGAGTGTGTCGCTCAGTGGCTTGTCGCACATGGTCGGCAACCCGTGGTTGAGGCAAGTTATCAACAGCGCTTCATGTGTCGGCGGCGGCGAGACAATACAAACAAGATCAACTAGATTCTGCCGGATGTATTCCAGCGGTTCCTTAGTGATGTAAGGTGCGCCGTACCGCGCAGCCAACTCTCGGGCCGCCGACTCTCGACGCGCAAATGCTATTACGCTGAGCTCGATGTTGTCACAATGTGAAATCCATTCGGCATGCTGCGCCCCGAATCCAGTACCAATCAGCAGTGCCCTCGCCGGCTTTCTCAAATCCGCCCCTCCACGCTAGAGCTCTCGAGCTGAACGACCTTCTTAGCAATCTGTTCCAGCGTCTCGGCCGCCGGCGCCATGCGAGAAAGGACGAGCGGATGATCGACTGCTTCCGCGTCCGGTAGACCCTCCGCCCAGTTGCAGTTCGCGCAGATCATCGCGTATGGCAGACCAAGCTGCTTGCAGAACTGGATCTCCGACCCGCCCGTCATGCCGAGGACTCTATTCGAGTAGTGCGCGTACAAAACCTGGTATGCAGACACCTCGGGCGCCGACTCGAAGCAATCTCCGAGGGAGTTGATGTAGAGGCCAGTCTCGATGGCCGCACCTCCCGCGGCCCTGATTCCGTCAATCAGAACTTGCCTACAACGCTCGTCGAACGGGGCATTCATCGAGGGGTGGACCTCTAGTGCTCCGCCACCAAACGTGTGCGGGATGTTGGCAAAACCCCGTGCGTACTGGTCGGGCACCAAAAAGGTCAGATCGCGTGCGAGCGGCACGCTCTTGTCAAGCGCTCCCACAGCATTGAACGCATAGATCGCGGATACTCCCAGCTCCTTGAGGTGCCAGATGTGAGCGGCGTGCCCATGGTCAACGACCAGCTGAACCGGACTCCGATCGGGCAAGTCTCGGCTGGGACCGTGTCGCGGCAAGACAATCACGTTGACATCTCGGTACACGCCTTGCACGTAGAAAAGCACCGTGGCCTTGGTATTGGGCAACTGCACTTCTACGTCGTGATGTGTCGATACAGAATCTAGAAATGCGTTGAGACGATCGGCGAGACCCGTTCCAGCGATGATTGCGATGGTCTTCTTGAACACGATGTTGATCCTTATCGGCTCCGGATGGATCGACGCTCGGCACACACAGTGGACGGTAGGCGAGAACCCTACACTTTGATCAACGATTCACCGGATAACTCCCCTGGGCCCCTGAAGACTATGTCGAGTGTTGCGGAACCATCGTCTAGCCCTCTCTGCCAACCTGGGTTGAGGCGCCTGCCCCCCATGCATAGATCGTCACATCCCCACGGTTGCGGCGCTCACTCGGAGAGCTCAGGGCGCGGTGGCAAGACCGCGAGCCACGAATCCGGGAGCAGTTCCAGCAGCTGACCATCTGGGTCGCGAATCATCGCCGACTGGTCGGAAACGGTGCTTCCGACCACCGATCCCCCGTAGCTCTCCACCGTCGCCAAGACGCCGGCCAGATCCGAAACAGACAGCGACAGATGGGTAAGCCCTAGTTGGTCCATGACACGACTCGGCCCGGCGCGGAGGGCCCGCTGCGAATAAGCGAGAAGCTCAAGCACCAAGCCGTCGCGGACGAGGTATGTCGCACGCACACCGATCGGCTTGTTCAGTTGCAGCAGTTGGTCGGTGCCCTCGTCGGGCGGTTCGAGTTCCCACCAGAATTCGAATCCGAGCAGGCCCTCGTAGAAGTGACGCGACCGCGTGGTGTCGCTGACGCATAGACCTACGTGGTTGAAAACAGTTCGGTGACTGACCATTACAGGCTCCAGCGCGTGAGCGGCTAAACTTACAAAGATAGCGCGATAAGCTGTTAGCTTGGCGATGTTGGAGGGTTTCGATGGGCATGCGTCCCGATGTCGACGCCGACTTCGTTGTGGATTTCGATCATCATTCCGATGAGTTCAACCTCAACGAATTGGCCATCAACGCCGAGCTGCGTCAAAAGTGTCCGGTGGCTTGGAATGCGAACTACGGCGGATTCTGGTTCCTCACCAGCTACGACGCGGTAACCCAAGTCGCGCGCGACGGCGAGGTGTTCGCGCACAAATACGAGCCGAATGCCGCTGACGGCGTTGACTACCAAGGGGAGATGGGCGTGCCACGTCCCGAAGGCCAACCGGCCCTCGGCATCGGCGAAGTCGACGGTGCTTACCACCAGGCCTTAAGGCATGCCCTGGCTCCGTTCTTCTCACCGGGCGCCGTGCAAAAGATGCGGCCGTTCATGGAGCAATCGGCGCACTGGTTCCTCGATCAACGCGTCGGCGACGGGCAGATGGACCTTGTGCTCGACTATGCCAGCCCTGTTCCGGCGATCCTCACCATGAAGTTGATGGGCCTGCCCTACGAGAACTGGCAGATGTACGCCAACCTATTCCACTCCGTGATGGCCGTCCCGCAGGGCAGCCCCGAGTACACCAAAGCCATCGCTGAAGTCCCCGCCATGATGCAGGGCGTTCTCGAGTTCGCAGCAGCCAGGCGTGCCGACGCCCGCGACGACCTGACCAGCTTCCTCATCCAGTTCGAATTCGACGGCAGACGGCTCGATGACGCACAGCTGCTCAACATTCTCTGGAACCTCATCGCCGGCGGCGTCGACACCACGACCTCACAGACCGCGCTGACCCTGCTACACCTGGGCACCCACCCCGAGTTGCGGCAACAGCTGATTGATCACCCTGAGCTCCACCGCACCGCGGCAGATGAATTTCTGCGTTACTTCTCGGTCAACCAGCAGCTGAGCCGCACTGTGACTCGCGATATCGTCGTTGGCGGACAGCATCTTCGGCGCAACGACCGGGTTGTCATCAGCTGGCTGGCCGCCAATCACGACGAACAGGAATTCGAGCGACCTGACGAGATCGCGTTGGACCGTGCGCCCAACCGCCACGTCGCATTCGGGCTTGGACCGCATCGGTGCATCGGATCCCATCTGGCCCGCCTGATGTCTGCGGTGATGGTGAAGGCGGTACTCGAGCGCATTCCCGACTACCGGGTCGACCGCGGCGGAGTGCAGGAATACCTCGGCAACCCGAGCATGACCGGGCTGGGCAAGCTGCCGGTAACGTTCACGCCGGGTGTAACACGTGGCACCTCACGGCCTTAATGCTCATGGCAGCCGACGACCGTCGATAGCGAAGAAATGCAGATGCCCCGGCTGGGGATGCAGGCGCACGCGGCTGCCGCGCGTTGGTGGGTTTTGCCCATCGGCGCGCGCGACGATTGGTTGACCGAAAATGTTGTCGGCCCCGCTGACTCGCCCATACAGATAGGCGTCTGCGCCGAGTTCTTCGACGACCTCGATCTGCATCTCGATACCCCTGGTGTCGATCTCGAAGTGTTCCGGTCGGATGCCGACGACGATTTCTGCTGCGGCATCGCTGATCTCGCGCGGCAGTTGGATCGGCCAGTCGCCCAACGAAACCGAGTGGTCTACGACGGGAAGGGTGAAAAGGTTCATCGCCGGCGAGCCGATGAACTCCGCGACGAACATGTTGACCGGACTTCGGTACAGCTCCCTGGGAGCTGCGCACTGTTGCAGCACGCCGTCACGCAGGACCGCGACGCGATCGCCCATGGTCATCGCCTCAACCTGATCGTGGGTGACGTAAACGGTGGTGGTGCCCAATCGCCGCTGCAATCCGGCGATCTGATTGCGGGTTTGCACCCGCAGTTTCGCGTCCAGGTTGGACAGCGGTTCATCCATCAAGAACACTTGCGGACGGCGCACGATCGCGCGCCCCATCGCCACGCGTTGGCGTTGTCCGCCGGACAGATCCTTTGGTTTGCGATCCAGATACGGCTCCAGATCGAGTAGCCGCGCCGCATCCAGAATTCGTTCGCGGATCTCGGCTTTGGTGATTCTGGCGACCTTCAGCGCGAAGCCCATATTCTGCGCCACCGTCATGTGTGGGTACAGCGCGTAGTTTTGGAAGACCATCGCCACGTCGCGGTCTTTGGGGTCGTCGTCGGTGACGTCTCGAGTGCCGATGAGGATGTGTCCGGAATCCACTGTCTCCAGCCCGGCGATCATCCGCAGTGAGGTCGTTTTGCCGCATCCGGACGGTCCAACCAACACGACGAACTCGCCGTCACCCACGCTCAGATCCAGATGATCAACTGCGGGCCGCGTTGTACCGGGGTAACGCCGCGTGGCTTCCTCGAAAGTCACCGATGCCATTTCACCCGCCGAGCCCGGTGACCGCGATACCGCGGATGAAAGCGCGTTGCGCAATCACATAGACCAGAAGCAACGGAAGCAGGATGAGTATGGATGCGGCCATCAGCACCGGCCATCTGGCGACGTACTCGCCTTGCATCCGTACCAGTCCGAGCGTGAGCGTGGCAATACTACTACGCTGAATCATCAACAGCGGCCAGAGAAAATCGTTCCACACGTTGACCCAGGTGAGTACCGCCAGTACCATCACCGCGGGCTTGGCATGCGGAAGCAGTATCCGCCAATAGATCTGCCACGGCGAGCAACCGTCGAGGATCGCCGCTTCCTCGAGTTCTACCGGCAAGGTGCGGAAGAACTGGCGCATCAGGTAGGTGCCGAAAGCACTGCCGAACAACCCCGGCACGATCATCGCCCACGGCGTGTCGGTCAGCCCGGCGATGCGCATCAAAATGAACTGCGGAATCACGGTCACTGTCAGGGGCACCATCAAAGTACCCAGGTACAAGACGAACAACGTGTCGCGGCCCCGAAACCGTACCCGTGCGAAGGCATATCCGGCGAGTGAGCAGAAAAACACCTGGCCGATACTGACACAGCCGGCATACAGCACAGAGTTGAAAAGCATCCGCCAGAACGGCATCAGGTCGAACACCTCACGGTAATTGGACCAGTGTGGGTGGGCGGAAAACAGCGTCGGCGCGGTTACCTCGCCTTCGTCTTTCAAGGAACCCGATATCGCCCAGAGGATCGGGAAGAGCGCACACCAAGCGATACCGGCCAGCGCGGCATACACCACGACGCCGCGGATAACGCTGGGTTTGATCTTTCGTTCGGCTAAGCCCACGATCGTTCCTCCATGGCGGCCCGACGACGGCCGAGCCGCAACTGGATCACAGTCAATACCAGCAGAATGCCGAAAATCACCCACGCCAAGGCCGAAGCGTAACCGAACTCCAAGAAGGCGAACGCATGCTGGAACAGCATGATCCCGAGTACGTAGGTTGCGGTCTCCGGCCCGCCGTTGCGCCCAGTGAGAACATAGACGAGGTCAAATGCCTGGAATGCATGGATGATCGAGATGACCACCACGAAAGACACGGCGCCGCGGATCAATGGCACGGTGATCGAGGCGAACTGGCGTAACTCCCCTGCACCGTCGAGTTTGGCCGCCTCATAAAGGTTGTCGGGCACGCCCTGCATTGCGGCCAACAGTATGACGGTCGCGAACGGCACGCTACGCCAGACGCTAACCGTGCACAGCGAGAACATTGCCCATTTCGGGTCGACCAGCCATGGGACGGGGCCGATCCCGATCCAGCCGAGCATGATGTTGAGCAGACCGTTGTTGGTATTGAAGACAAACTGCCAGACGACGGCCATCACCACCGAGGACACGGCCAGTGGCAGAAATACTATTGTCCGAAAAATTCCGATTCCCTTGACTTTTCGATTGAGGACGCCAGCTACAGCGAGGCTGATGAGGACCGTGGGCACGACGGTCCCGACGGTGTAGACCACGGTGTTGCGCAACGCGATCGCGAACAGCGGGTCGCCGGTGAACAGGCTGCGGTAGTTCGCCAAGCCGACGAACTTCGCGGGCCGGAACAGATCCCAGTTCTGCAGGCTCATGTAGAGCGAAAAGCCGAGCGGGAAAAGCATGAACACACCGACCGCCGCCAAGTTCGGCGCGACGAACATGCGCCCGGCCCGGGCGCGTCGCTTGGAGAACCGGCGAGCCCGGGTCACAGCGACGTCGGATTGATCGATCGCGGTCATGGGCTGCGGAGCACCTCGTCGACCGCGTGTGACAGTCCGCTCGCCAAGGATGTCGCCGGCCGGGTGCCACGCAGAACGGGGCCGATGTTGCGGTCCATCAAGGAAGCGATCTTCGGCCACTCCGGGGTGATCGGCATGCCCGCGGAATGCGTAGGCCCGCCAGTCAGCACCGCGAAATTGCCGATCCTTCGGTGGGCCTCGGCGAAGCCAGGTGACTCGATCGCGGAGCGCAGTACCGGCACGAATAGCCGCGATTCACCGATCACTGCCTGTCCGACCGGGCCGGTGGCGAACTTAATGAACTCCCATGCTTGCTGTTTGCGGCGACTGGTCGCGGCGATCGCGAGCCCGGTTGTCCCGATGTTCGAGCGGGCGGCGCGGCCCTTGGGACCGGTCGGCAGCACGGTGATATCGAAGTCCAGCCCCTCGGCGCGGTCGACGGTCTGATATCGCCAATGTCCGCCGAGCGCCATCGCAGCGCGACCCGAGATGAACAGATCCATCGTGGACATCGACTGTGTCTCTGACGCGGTCGGAGCGACCCTGTGTTTGTTGGCCAGGTCGGCGTAGAACTGGATGCCTTCAAGGAACGCCCCGTTGTCGAAGTTGAGGTGCGTCGGATTCATCCGCGGGCTGGACCACGGAACGCCATTGTTCATGCCGAACAGCCCGGCCGCGTAGGACGCGACCCAGCTGTCGACGTATCCCCACTGGCTGACCCTGCCTGATCGGTCGCGCTTGGTGAGCGCTTTGGCGGTGTCGAGGAACTCACTGAAACTCCAGGTCTGTTCCCATCGCCCGGGCGGCGGGCGCACACCGGCCTCAGCGAACAGCTTCGTGTTGTAGAACAAATAGTTTCCCGACCACTGCTCGGGAAACGCGTATTGACCGCCGTTGAAAGTAAAAGTCTTGTACAGCGATGGGATGCTGTCTGCCTTCAGCGCGGCGGCGAACATCTTGTCTTGGGCCAACATGGTGTTGAGGTCCAGCAGCACTCCACGGTCGGCCAATCCGGCATAGGTCAAGTCCCACGCCATCAGGACGTCGGGACATTTCCCGCCTGCGCAATAGATGGACATGTGCTGCAGGGCGTCCGGTCCGGACAACAGCGTCCGAACCTTGATATCGGGATACCTGCGCTGAAAGGCATCGACAACCCGCAGCCGGGCGTCCGCCTCTTCGGGATTGGCCGCGAAGAAGAAGGTCAGTGCATCGTCATCAGAACTGCACCCGGTCGGCCACAGCGCCAGCGACGCGGCGCCAAGTGCGCCGGCGCCACGTAAAAGCGTCCGACGATCAAAGTGCTTGTCGACACTGGGCCTAGTGTTCGTAGCTCATCTCCAGGGTCACTGTGGCCACCGACTTCAGGTGTCGCCGATCGCTATCGAACCGCCGGGCGAGAATTTCGATGGTTGTCATGGGTCACCTTTCCCAGGCGAAAGCCGTCAAGGAGATGACCACATCCGACGAACGCTCCCTGTAGAGACGAGACCAACGCAATGAGCCTATACGTTGTCGCCACGTTGATCACCGCCGTCGTCACCGCGGCGGTCGCGATACCCGACTTCATCCCCGCCGGCTTCGTCCTGGCGAACTCGGCCAAGGTGCATGTGCCGCGGTCGTGGCTACCGATGCTGGGCACCCTGAAACTCGCCGGAGCTATCGGACTGCTCGTCGGTCTTGTTGGTCTGCCGGCTATCGGGATCGCGGCCGCGACTGGCCTGGTGTTGTTTTTGATCGGCGCGCTGATCGCCCAGGTTCGGGCCCGCGTTCTCTACAACATCGCCTTCCCGGGCGCCTACTTAGCGCTGTCGGCGGCGTCGCTGGTGCTGCTGGCTGGAAAGTAGCGGATATGGCGAATTTCGTTGCGTCGCCGGGCAACATCGGCGAACATGACGCCGCGCCCTTGCGCCGAGGTGATCGAGGCGGCGACCGTGCAGCCCGCGGCGATGAGCTTCGGCGCACTGACGCCGGGACACCGCGCGACGAGGTCGGCGATGCTTGCGGCACCGTCGTCGCCGAAAGTTATTGTGGCATCAGATGACAGCGTCCGCTGCGCGCCGAGCCTGTCTCCTGCGCCAACCGCGTTCACGAAGGTGTCGACCAACTTCGTGTGGCGGGAACCCACGCGACGGAAGCCGGCTGCGAACCCGGCGGTGCCGCGCAGCCGCTGGTTGCGGATCAGTCCTTGAGACAGTTGGATGGTGGCCGGCACGGCGGATGCGCCGTTACGCAGAAATTGCAGCATCATGCTCGGCAGCTCCCAATAAGCGCGCAGCATCGCGATCTTCCATTCGCCGTTGACCTCGCGCAGGTCGTAACGAAGAAACGCCGGAATGGTCATGGTGACCCGCGAACCCATCACCACCTCGAGATCGAGATCGCGCACGACGGTCGGGCCGTGGACGACGTCGAGGTCGCGATGAAAGGCAATGTCACGCGGGCCGATGAAGGTGTCGTAGAAGCGGCTGATCTCTGCCGGTCCCACATGCGGCCGCGAGCCCACCGGATCTTCGATGTGTCCGTCCGTGGTGAACAGACCTACCCAGCCCGCGCGGTCATGCGCTGCCGCCGCGTGGGGCGATCGCTCCACCGCGGCCAGCAGTGCCGACTCCGTTTGCTCTGTCACGCGCTCGGCACTATCGCGACACCGGTGGCCTGCAGGGCTTTGATGGCCGCGGCGGTGGACTCCTCCCCCACGCCTGCTGTCAAATCCAGCAGCACCCGAGTGGCCAAACCGGCCTGCGAGGCGTCCTCGGCGGTCCGGCGCACGCAGTGGTCCGTGGCGATGCCCACTACGTCAACCTGGTCGACGTTGTGTTGGGCCAGCCAATCGGCCAGCGGGGTGCCGGACTCGTCGATTCCTTCAAAACCGCTATAGCCCGCGTCGTAGGCGCCCTTGCGAAACACTGCGTCGAACCGGTCGGAGTCGAGATCGGGATGAAATTGCGCGCCGGTGCTCCCGGCGAGGCAGTGCGGCGGCCACGACGACGAGTAATCGGGCCGGTCGGAGAAATGATCACCCGGGTCGATGTGGAAATCCTGGGTGGCCACCACGTAGCGGTAGTCGGCGCCGTCAGCCAGATATTGACTGATCGCGCTCGCCAAGGCAGCGCCGCCAGTAACGGCCAACGAGCCGCCCTCGCAGAAGTCGTTCTGGACGTCGACGACGATCAACGCACGCATACCGCCCACGGTATCGCCGTGGGCCCCAGCCTTACGCGGCGCGGCGGTGGCCGCGACGCGATGCGCGGGTGTCCAGCGACCACAGGTGCGCACAGGTTGGGCACTGCAGATGCACCACCGCCGCACTGTTGCTCAGCAGGTATTGCCAATGGGTGTGGCAGTTGCGGCCGTTGCGGCAATCGCCACACCCGGCGCCGTGATCACAGCTCGGGCAGGCGAGCCAGGCGCGACGGCTCTTGTCGGCGTCCGGGTCAATCGGAAGCATGATCCACCGCCCGCTCCGGCAGCACCCCGGCACTGACCAGGATGTCGTAATGACGCTGCTGCTCGGCGTCGAGATTCGAGTAGAGCATCGCGTACGCCTTCTCCTCTTCGGCCAGCGCGCCTATGGGATCCCAGTCCGCACCGATCGCCTCCAGCACGGCGGTGCGCCGCCGGACCTCATCGAGGGTCAGGTCATAGGCGAATTCCAGGTCAGTTGAGTTGTCTGAGTTGTCCGGCATCAGCCACTCCCGCCGCTTTAGAGTCCAGTGGGAGGTTAGGCTCCCCTAACATCGACGATTTTCGCAATGACGCGCGTCACATATCAGGGTTGATCTGCGTCACAGCTGAGCGTCCAACGGCCGCGGATTTTCGCCTGGGTAGGATCGGCAAAGTCAACGTCAAGACCAGAGCGTTGCATCACCTAGATTGTCAAACTATGATCCAGACACGTGTCCAGAAAGTTCGCTGACGTCCTTCCCGAGCCCTTTCTCGTGACATCTGTTGGCACCACCAGACCGGAACGGGCGTGAGTATGCGGATTGCCTTGCTGTCCTATCGCAGCAAGACGCACTGCGGCGGCCAGGGGGTTTACGTCCGTCACCTCAGCCGCGGACTGGTCGAACTGGGACACCACGTCGAGGTGTTCTCGGGACAGCCCTACCCCGACGGTCTCGACCCGCGGGTGGTGCTGACCGAGGTACCCAGCCTCGACATGTATCGGGAACCCGACCCATTCCGGATCCCACATCCCCGTGAAATCCGGGACCGCATCGATCTTCGCGAGCTGGCCACAGTATGGACCGCGGGCTTCCCTGAGCCACGGACCTTCAGCCTGCGGGCCGCCCGCCTCCTCGCCGGACGGCGGCACGACTTCGATGTGGTGCACGACAATCAGAGCCTGGGGCTAGGCCTGCTCAAAATCGCGGCAACCGGCCTGCCTGTAGTGGCGACCGTCCATCATCCGATCACTCGTGACCGGGTGCTGGATCTCGCTGCGGCGCGGTGGTGGCGTAAACCGTTGGTACGCAGGTGGTATGGCTTTCTGGAGATGCAAGAACGCGTCGCGCGCAGCATTCCGGACTTGCTGACCGTCTCGTCGTCGTCGGCGACCGACATCACCGCGGACTTCGGGGTCCACCCAGACCAGCTGCACGTGGTGCCGCTGGGCGTCGACACCGACTTGTTCGCACCGTCCACGCAGCCGCGAATTCCTGGTCGCATCATCGCGATCGCCAGTGCAGACCGACCGCTCAAGGGCGTCGGGCATCTGTTGCAGGCGGTGGCCAACCTCCGCACCGAACACAACCTGGAACTGCAGCTTGTCGCCAAGCTCGAACCCAACGGCCCCACCGAAAAGCTGATCGCCGAACTCGGAATCTCCGATATCGTCCACATCTCCAGCGGACTCTCCGACGCCGCGTTGGCGCGGTTATTTGCCTCAGCTGAGCTCGCTTGTATCCCTTCGCTTTACGAAGGCTTTTCGCTACCCGCCGTGGAAGCGATGGCCAGCGGAACGCCAATTGTGGCCAGCCGTGCCGGCGCACTGCCCGAGGTGCTTGGACCCGACGGCGACTGCGCCAGGCTGGTGCGGCCGGGCGACGCGTCCGAGCTGATCCGGGTGTTGGCCGAGCTCCTGATCTCCCCCGACCAACTGCATCAACTCGGCGTAGCCGGTCGCCGTCGAGCCGTCGAGATATACAGCTGGGAGTCGGTGGCTGCCCAGACCGCGCGCGTCTACGAACGCGCGATCAATCGGCAGCTGCCGGTTCGTGATTCGGTCCAGGCAGTGGGCAAGCCGTGCTGACCGTGGACTTCGACCGCCTCGGTATCGGTCACGGCACCAAGGTGATTGACGTCGGGTGCGGGGCGGGCCGGCACAGCTTCGAGGCTTATCGCCGGGGTGCCGATGTGGTCGCTTTCGATCAGGATGCTGGTGAACTGAACAACGTTGACACCATGTTTCGCGCCATGGCCGAGTCCGGTGAGGTGCCGCCGTCAGTTCAAGCCGAGACCGTCGTCGGCGACGCACTGGCACTGCCGTATTCCGACCGAACGTTCGACTGCGTCATCGCCTCGGAGATCCTGGAGCATGTCCCGGCCGACCGTGCAATGATCGACGAGCTGATACGCGTGCTCAAGGTCGGCGGCAGGCTGGCAGTCACCGTGCCCAGGTGGTTACCGGAACGATTGTGCTGGCTACTCTCCGACGACTACCACAGCAACGAGGGCGGCCACATCCGCATCTACCGTGCGAACCGGCTGCGCGCCAAGATCGCTAGCCGCGGAATGACCTCTACTCACACCCATCACTCGCATGCCTTGCACGCCCCATTTTGGTGGCTGAAATGCCTAGTCGGCGTGAACAATTCAGAGCACCCTGCAGTCGTCGCCTATCACAAGATGCTGGTTTGGGACATGATGCAACGGCCTCGGCTCACTCGGCTGGCCGAATCAACACTCAACCCGCTGATCGGCAAGAGTGTCGCGCTGTACTTCGAGAAACCGGTACCCGCCGTTGAACTGGTATAAGGAACCGGCCATCCCTGGCGTCTTCTCTTCTGCACAATGCCGACAGACGGCGGAATCGATTGCCGCGGTGCAAGAACCATCTGGTGCGATCCCATGGTCGGAAGACGGGCACACCGACCCTTGGGACCATGTCGAATGCGCAATGGCGCTGACGGCAGCGGGCCTGATCGGCCCGGCGCGCCACGCGTTCGAATGGTCTCGGCGCCAGCAGCGCGCGGATGGCTCCTGGCCGATCCAACTTCGCGCGGGCGTCGTGGAGGACGCCAACAGCGACAGCAACTTCTGTGCGTATATCGCGGTCGGAGTCTGGCACCACGTACTGATCACCAGTGATCACGCCTTTGCCACCGCGATGTGGCCGACGGTGCGCGCTGCAATCGACTTCGTCTTGGAGCTGCAGCTCGAAGGCGGCGAAATCTGTTGGGCGCGTGGTCCTTCAGGCCCAGTTGCCGAGGCGCTGCTGACCGGGTGCGCCAGTATTTTCCATAGCATTCGCTGCGCCCTCGCGCTGGCGAACTACGTCGACGAGCCGCAACCGGAATGGGAGGTCGCGCTCGGCCGGCTGGGCCACGCGATCACAGCCCACCCGTCGGCGTTCACCGAAAAGCCGCATCACTCGATGGACTGGTACTACCCGATCCTGGGCGGCGCGCTTCGCGGTCCCGCGGCGGACGCCCGAATCGCCGATCGGTGGGGCGATTTCGTCGTCAACGGTCTGGGCATCCGGTGCGTCGATGACCGGCCATGGGTGACCGGCGCGGAGACCTGCGAATTGATGTTGGCGCTCGATGCGATGGGCAACCGGCAGGCGGCGCTGCGGCAGTTCGCCGCCATGCAGCACCTGCGTGAGGACGACGGGTCCTATTGGACCGGGCTGGTGTTCAGCGACGGAAAGCGCTGGCCCGTCGAGCGAACCACCTGGACTGGGGCGGCTGTGATTTTGGCCGCCGACGCGCTGTCCTGCGCCACTGCAGGCAGCGGCATCTTCCGCGGCACCGACCTGCCGCGCGGCCTCGAGGGCGACTACGACTGCGAGTGCGTGAGCAGCCCGTCGGATCGCTAGACCTGAGTACCGGCCTCGCCTGATATCCGCTCCAGCAACCGCATCGACCCGGTGACGGATCGCTCCACGAATGCGCCGCTTTGCACTGCGCGGCAATAGATCTGGTAGGGCGCCTGGCCGCCGTCGCGCGGGTCGGGGAAGACGTCGTGGATGATCAGCGCGCCACCGGGACTCACCCATTTCGCCCAGCCGTCGAAGTCTTGATGCGCCGCGGCCTCGCTGTGGCCACCGTCGATGAACAACAGCTGCAGCGGCGTGCGCCACCCGCTGGCCGCTACGGTCGATTTGCCCACCACCGCCACGACGTTGTCGTCCAGGCCGGCGTCGTCGAGCGTGCGCCGCAAGGCAGGCAAGGTGTCGAAACGTCCGGTGGCTTCGTCGACCAGCGACGTGTCGTGGTACTCCCACCCGGGCTGGTGCTCTTCGGAACCATGGTGGTGATCGACGGTGTAGAGAACACTGTCCCGGGCCAGCGCCGCCGCGCCCAACAACACCGTCGACTTGCCGCAGTACGTCCCGATCTCTACGCCGACACCATGATCGAAGTAGCGAAGCGCAGCGTCATGCAGCGCCCGGCCCTCGTCGGCCGGCATGAATCCGGTGACTCGATCGGCCAGTTCGAATAGTTGGTTGGTCCGCTCGTCGGCAGCCGAGAGATCTGAGAACGTCATCACCGCCAACCGTAACAGCCGTGTTGCTGCAGCTGCGACGGTGTAGTAGTGTCCGGACACGTGTCCAACCCGGTAGCTCGGGAATCGACCAGACGGCGACTGACCGCCAAGCAAGCCGACACCGTTGACCGGCTGGGCCAGGCCGCGATTGAAGTACTTGGCCGAGAAGGCTTCTCCGGCTTGACGATTCGTATGGTCGCCGCCGAGGCGGGAGTCGGCGCAGCGACGGCCTACACATACTTCTCCTCGAAGGAACACCTGGTTGCCGAAGTTTTCTGGCGGCGGTTATCGTCCAGCCCGGTTCCGACGAGCGATTCACCAGATGCGAGCGTGCGCGTGATCGCGGTGCTGCGACACATCGCGCTGTTGGTTGCCGATGAACCCGAACTCGCCGGTGCAGTGACCAACGCGTTGCTGGGCAAGGATCCTGAGGTTATGCATCTGCGGCTGCGCATCGGCCGCGAGGTCCACCAACGCCTGGTCACGGCCTTGGGGCCGGACTGCGCTCCCGACGTCGTCGAATCACTGGAATTGCTCTACGCGGGAGCGCTGGTGCGCGCCGGCATCGGATATGCCTCCTACACGCAGATCGCCGACCGGCTGGAGACCTCGGCGCGGCTGCTGTTAGCCGGTGCACCGTAGCCGCGGTACTGCCGGTCACAGCGGCTGCGACCTGGCATGATCACGGCCATGGACGTCGTCGATCACCCCGAACGCGACC
The DNA here is from genome assembly GCA_963720085.1 of uncultured Actinomycetota bacterium. Lineage (GTDB taxonomy): Bacteria > Actinomycetota > Actinomycetes > Mycobacteriales > Mycobacteriaceae > Mycobacterium. The sequence goes on along the minus strand of CAVRER010000026.1, from coordinate 326,763 downwards.
AAAGCTGGGATGCCACGGAGCGCTCTGAGACCGAAATCCAACGATTAGACCGTAATTGGCTCAGCCTGCTGCAGGAGTTGCGGGTGGTTCAGACCGGCGTCCAGTTGCTGACCGGCTTCTTGTTGACGTTGCCGTTCCAGCAGCGATTCGAGACCCTGAACACGACGATGCGGGTGATCTATCTGGTAACAGTTGGCTGCTCGATTGCCGCCACGGTGCTGTTGGAGGCTCCAGTGGCGATGCACCGCTTGTTGTTTCGTCGGCATCGAATCGAATTTGTCGTATCCGCCGCACATCGGTTCGCTTACGCCGGGCTGCTGCTGATGGGTTTGTCTCTTACCGGGGTAGCCGTGGTCATTTTCGGCGCGGTGGCCGGTCCAGCGGCGGGCGCCATTGCTGGGGCATGTGCGGTGACGGCTGAGCTCGGTTTCTGGGTGCTGTTGCCGCTGCGGCTGCGCCATGAAGCGCCCCCAGCGACCGAATAGGGGCAGCGCCGCCGGTACGCAGGACCGGTTTGCGCATCGGGCAACCCGGGAACACAGCGGCCATGTTGATCCGCAGAATCGCTCGTCCCTTACTGTCCGCAGTATTCATCGGCCAAGGTGTCGAGACATTGCGAAACCCCAAGGTCACCGCCGACGCGGCGGAGCCCACTGTGACGGCGTTACGGACTCTGCCGGAACCTTTCGGAGGCAAGGTTCCGTCGGATCCCGAGACGGCGGCCCGGATAAACGCCGCCGTCCAAGTAGGCGGTGGTCTATTGCTCGCCACCGGCAAAATGCCGCGGATGGCCTCGGCAGCGCTCGCGTTCACGGTGATACCGGGCAGCCTTGGCGCACACCTGTTTTGGACTGAGAGCGATCCAGAGCGTAGAGCGCAGAAGCGTCGCGACCTGCTCACCGACTTGAGCCTATTGGGCGGGCTGATCATTGCATCGGCCGACACCGCCGGCAAGCCATCGTTGGGATGGCGTGGTCGACAAGCCGCGGGCCGAATCTCGGAGGCGGTATCGGCGGCACTGCCGCTGGATGGATCCGACGGCACCATGCTCGATTCCGAGCTGGGCGAAAAAATCGCGCATGGCCTTCACCTCGGCGCCGAGCGGGGACGCGAACTGGCCAGCACTGCCGTCGAAAGGAGCGAACCGCTGGTTGAGGCCGCTCGCAAACGCGGCGGCGAACTGATTAGCACTGCCGGGGAGAAGAGCGCGCCAGTGGTGAAAGCCGCAGGCAAACGCGCACGTAAGCGCGGCCACCAGCTGGCGGAGGCCGCGCGCGAACGCGGTGGCGAACTGGCCGCCCGCAGACGGGTCAAAGCTGGTCGTTAGCGCTGATCCGCCGACGCCGTCCATACAGCACCCAGGACACCGCTACCAGCGCGAACACCACAACTGGCACGAAGCTGGCCCAGCTGGCCGGGTAAAGCGCGCCGGCGATGTAGTGGGCAATGAAGCCCTCCGGTGGCAGTGGCGCCATCCCGGCTTTCGCCCGGCCCCAGCGCTCCAGCCAGGTCAATGGACAGTCGAGATGATGGGTGGTGATCGCGATCCCCCACAGCGCCGCCGGCACGTGCAACCAGATCGTGCGGCGCCAGCGCAACGCCACGAACCCGCCGACCACCAGGTAGCAAAGAAAAGCGAAATGCACGACGACGGCAAACGCGACCACGATTTGATACATCGCTAGCTGCTGCAAGAACGAGACGCGACTGCCGCGCTTTTCGAGTCGCTCATAACAGTCCAAACAGCCGGTGCCAGGTGGTTTGCCACGCCGACTAGACCACCATGCTAGCCGCCACCGCGGTCAGGCAGTACGCGCCGCGAAAGCCCAAGTGGTCAATAACTGACCAAATACCTCACAAATCTTTCGACGATGCTGTCGACGCTCGATTCGACGTCGAGGGCTATCCCGTGCTCGTCGGGCGCCAGCGGTTCTAAAATGTCGAACTGCGATTTCACCAATGCCGACGGCATGAAGTGGCCTGGCCTGCCGGCTTGTCGGCGACCGATCAGTTCCGGTGAACCGGTCAAGTGCAAGAACTCGATGCAGGGGCAGTGCGAGCGCAATCTGTCGCGGTATCCGCGCTTGAGCGCCGAGCAGCTCATCACGCCGCCGTTCTCATGGTCGGCCAGCCACTGCCCGACCGCTTCCAGCCACGGGTAGCGGTCATCATCGGTGAGCGGGGTACCCGCCGCCATCTTGGCGATATTGGCTTGCGGGTGAAAGGCATCTGCGTCGGCGAAGGGCACGCCCAGGCGCCGCGCTAATGCCGCGCCCACCGTCGATTTGCCCGACCCGGACACACCCATTACCACGATGGGCATGCTTGGCGGACAGATGTTTTTAGCGCTGATTACGGTTCCACTCCACCCAGCCCACGCCGGTGCGCCCGTCGGCGGTGCTGACAGTGGCCCACACGCGGGGAAATTGGCTGATCCGCCCGTCGAGGGAGACCAGCCGCACCGGTGCGTGTCCACGCACGTCAATGGTCGCGGTGATGTCACCGGGATCGACCGCCAGCGTTGCACTGGCCGGTAGCCCGTCGGCGTCGAACGTTTGGCGGGCGGTGATGGTTTGCAACTCGGTGAGCGTGCCGCCGCGGTCTTGGACGTACCCGATACCGACCGGCGGCACACCCGGAATCCGGATCTCCACGGCGTGCAAGTGTGTCCCGTCGTCGAGGTGCAGTGCGCTCCAGACCCAGTCCATGCTCCACCAGTCCCGCACCCCCCACGAGTGGTCCCGTTGACCGGGCACCGCGTCGAAGGTGTAGCGATGCCCATCGACGGTGACGGTTCCCGAGACCGCGCAGGGTATCTCGTAGCGGGTAGCCAGCCGATACTTGTACGGCGTACCGTCGGTGCTCCACACCAGATCAATCGCCACCTCGACCGGCGCTCCCTGCTCTCCCCGCAACAGCGCGGCCGGGTCGGGATAGGACTGGCCGTGCCCACGCAGGCCAATGTGATAAGTATGCAGTGGATGGCTGACGGAGTGCGTGAAATCGACTGCGCCCGTTCGCAATGCCCACGGATCGGTGGGCAGCGGGACCTCGACGTCGACCACCGCGACTGTGGGCAGGTCCGGACCGCAGAGCAAGGCGTGTAGCCATGCCGTCTGCTGGTTGGGGATCAGGCCGATGCGGAACCATCCGCCGAATCCGCTTGCCGCATCAGCGAAGTCAGCATACCAGCTCTCGCTCCAGAGCGGCTCGTCGGTCGCAACGTGGGCCGACTCGTCGTCGCGGGACGGACGCAGCGGCTCGGCCGCCGTCGGCGCGGCCAGTATCGCCAGTGCGTCAACGTCGAGCACATGCTCACAATGCCGTTGCAGCATCGTCATGAACATCGCGTCGCCGCGTTCGGTGCGTTCCACCAGCATCGACGAGATGATCGCCATCATCACCCCGAAGAAGCTTTGCCTGCGCACCCCCTCGCGGACATCGGCGAGGCTGATCGGTGCGTCGGGCCCAAGCGCTGCGTGGTAGGCCTGCAACAGTGCGTCGTAATGCGTGCGCCGCTCCGCCACCGGCAACGCGCAACCGAGGAAATAGGCCAGGTCGGTCATCGCCGGACCCCACGTGACCGTCTGCCAATCGACTACCGTCAGCGGGCGGTCGGCACCGAGAGCGCCGAACAGCATGTTGTCCAATCGATAGTCGCCGTGCAGGAGGCCATGAATGCGCCCCTCGGCGGCCTCCTCGGCCAGATACGCGTCGAACCCGCCGACCAGCCGTTCGCACACCATGCGATGCTGCGGTGCGATCTGATCGCCGTAGCGATCAACGAAGCCGGCGTACAGCGCCGTGATCAACCCCTGATTGACTGGCGTGTCGCGGCGCAGCCACCGCGCCTCGGCGAGCGTGGTGTCACCGAGCAGTGGACCCTGCAGCCGGGCCAGCTCGGTGACGGCAAGCTGAGCCTGTGCGATTGTGGCGCCACGGATTTCATCGCCGACTTCCGCCGGATTTGCGTCGCCGAGCAAGACATCGAAGATGCCTCCCGAAGCGTCGAAAGCGGCGTGATAGCACGGCGCGACCGGTCCGCGCAGGCGCGGGGCGATATCCCGGTAGAAGCCGACTTCACGCTCGTAAAGACCCAAACTCCCGCCGGTCTGCCGGCTCATCGGGTCGGTGGCCGCAACCTTGAGCACCACGGAGTCGGGTCCGCCGCCGGGTCCGCGGTCGGCATAGTTCAGCTGAACCCGGTAGCACTCGCTCATCTGACCGGTGCCGATCCGCTCGACGCTGAAATCGGCGATGGTTCCGGCGCCGATCGCTGCAGTCAGCCAGGCGGCGGTGAGATCACCGGGGCGTTCGACGACATTGTCGGTGTGCGCTTTCATGGCTCGTCCACGAAATCACATCCGCCGTCATCGCGCCAGAGAGAAGCCCTCCCACGCCATCCGCCGTTCCGGGTGCGGATCGAATTCGAGATGGGACTTGCGGTCGAAGACCATCACCGCGCGTTCGGTGTCGGTGTAGGCCGGCCAGTCGTCGCCGGGCACCCCGGTACGGCTGAATGATCGCCAGCGCCTTTGCACTTCATTGGTAACCCGCAAAGCAGATCGCCGATCAGCGGCCGCACTCAGCATCGCCCCGAACCTGGAGCGGTAAATACCGAAGACCGCGAGCAGTTCGGTGGCGTGCGTGGCGCCCAGCCCCGACCAGCGCAGCACCCGCGGTGCGTAGTCGTATCGATACAGGTAGACCGGCGCGTGCTTGCCATGGGCTTCGGCGATCTCCCAAGCAGCCGAGCTGAAGGCAAAGTCGCCACCGAGCCGCACACAGGCGGACCGTTCGGGATAATCGGGGTAAGCAGCGGTAATGCGTTCCCGCGCAGCCGGTTCCACCTCAGCAAGCAGCGCTTCGACCATCGGCTCGGTCGTCGGCAGCAGCGGCAGGAAGCGGGTGAACAACCGCCCCTCGTCGGCGTTGGTACCCACGATCAGCGGCACCCGGAGCGCTTTGCCGCGCCGCATTGCCTCCACGGGGTCCAGCGGCAGAACGTCGTCACCGGACACCGGTCCGATCGGGAAGGCTCCCAACATGTCTCGCACGCCCTCGTCGATCAGGCGATTTTGTGCCGCAACCAATTCGGCCGGAGAAGCCTGCCTCAGCGCATGCGCGGCATCCTGCTTGCGGACACCCATTATGGTCGCGAATCGTCCCGCGAACTCTGTTGCCATTTCACGCGAACGCACCATGCCGGTCGCCGGGCTCTCCGAAATAACTTGGGCGAACAGACCTTCAGCCTCCGGCACCCCCAACAACGTAACGACTGCATGCGCGCCGGCGCTTTCGCCGAACACCGTGACTTTGTCCGGATCACCGCCGAACGCGGCGATGTTCCGCTGGACCCAGCGCAACGCCAAGACCAGATCACGCAAGAACAGGTTGCTCTCGAGGGTGACGTCGGCCGTCGACAGCGACGACAAATCCAGACAGCCCAGCGCGCCCAGCCGGTAGTTGACCGACACATAGACACACCCACGGCGGGCCAGGCCTGCACCGTCGTATATCGGAGTGGCTGAGCTACCCATGATGTATCCGCCACCGTGCACGAAGACCATGACCGGCAGCGATTCGCTCTCCGGCGCCTCCGGTGTGACGACGTTGAGGGTGAGGCAATCCTCGCCCATTGGTTGGTACTTGCCGACGCCGACGATCGTGTAGCGCCGCTCCTGCGGCGCGCACTTGGTGAAGCCGTGGCAATACCGCACACCGCGCCACGGCTGGGCCGGCTGCGGCGCCCGAAAGCGCAGCGCACCCACCGGCGGCCGGGCATACGGGATGGACCGCCAGCGGTGCACGCCGTCGCGGGTAAAGCCTTCGACGGTGCCGGCAGCCGTAGTGACGCGGACGGTGTGTTCGTGCATGACCTGACGGTAGCGAACCTGAGGGGGTCCTGCGTGGCAGGTCTAAAGAATCGAGTTCTCGACGACGTGGATCTCGCCGCTACCGCCGTCGACCTCGACGAGCGCCCCGGGCGACAGACGTCGCGTTGCGTCGGCAACATCCACCACACACGGGATACCGAATTCGCGCGCTACCACCGCGGCATGCGACATCGGTCCGCCGAGCTCGGTCACCACCGCCGCCGCGTAGGAGAAGGCGGCGGTGTAGCCGACATCGGTGACCTCGGCGACCAGGACCTCTCCGGGTTCCAGGTCGTCGATCGAGTCCGGCCTGACGATGCGCACCCGGCCGCGGACCCGTCCACCACAGACACCGACGCCGTTCATGGCCTCCCCGGGGGCTAAGACGGTCGCCACGGAGGTGGCGGCTTGCCAACTGCCGCTGAACACTGCGGGCAGCACGAAGCCGGCCAGCCTGCGTTGTTCCGCGCGGCGGCGCGTGACCAGTCCCGAAGCGTCGGCAGGTAGCGCATCAAGCTCGTCGACGAGCAGATAGAACACATCGTCGGGGGTATCGAGAACACCCGAGTTGACCAGTCTGCGCCCCAGCTCACGGAGTAGCCCGCGCAGCAACCAGATTGCCCGGACCATTCTGTCGCGTCGGACTTCGCGGTCGCGAAGCTGCTGCGCGGCAACTCGCGCCACCGGCCGGGCCCGCAACGGGATTACCGGAGGGTGGATCTCTGGCCGGGTGGGGATGTTCAGCGATTTGCCGACTATCCGGATCAGCATCTCCGGGTCGTCGGCGTAGCTGGCGGACCGCATCTCGACCTCGGCGGGGCCGCGGTGCCCGATCAATTTCAGCTCGGCAAGCACCGCGGCGTGGAATTCCGGGGCCTGTGCGGACAGCTCGTCGAGGTGGTCACCGGGGCCGGCCAGAATCCGAGACACGATGGGGTCGCGGTGCGCGGCGTCCGTCAGTCGGTAGACCGCGCTCAGCGGCGCTGCGCTGGCCACCTCCTGACCGACCGGGAGCACCATGTCACGTCCGCTCAGCCCGCGTAGCACCACGCTCAATGCGGCGAACGACATGAATGACCCCGACGCCAGCACCCAGCCATGTATGACGTGATCGCGCGCCAACAAGATCAGGCTTTGCAAGCGCCCGTCGGCGAGCTGTGAAAGATCCTCAGCAACAACGTCTTCCAAGCGATCGACGTCGTCGATGAAGTCACGCGTGTCGCGGGCAGCGCCAGTGGTCAGGCCCGCCAAGTTGGCCGCGAACACCCCGAGGTTGCGAATGGTGCGCAGCGCCCGCACGGCCCAGCCGGATTCACGTGGCAGCGGTTGCTGGCCATAAATCGGCATGCTGGTCGCACTCTGGCCGAAGAATTGGCTCTGCCGAATCACCGTCGCGGGTTTGACGAATGGAACAGTTTCGGCCATGAAGTGCGCGGTTGTGATGGCCCCATACAGCCGGTGCGCGAAGACACCGATGGTTCGGGTTGCGATTTCGCGTTGGATCAATCCGCCGGGCCGCAACCTCGCGGCGGTGATCGCGCCGAAAGCGCGCAATCCTTGCACGGTCACCGACGCCGACGATGGTGAGAACGGTCCGGGAAGCGCTTCGGACAGGTTGGTGGCAAGGTAGGTCGGGAAGCGCGGGTCGATCGGCGTGTCGAATTCGCCGTTGGCGCCGTCCGGACCGGCCAACACCGGAGCAACTCCATCGGCAGCCGGCACATCAACCGACGGAATGTCCTGGACATGAGTCAGCCGCCAAGGCAGCGACACCACCCGCTTACCAACACTGATTCGACCGCGCACCGCCAACGCGACATCTTGAACGCATTCCTCGGCGCTGAAGGCCGCAGTGAAGTTCCATTTGTCGCGCAGCAGTGCGGTATCCATTGATGGTGCGCTCAGCAGACGATCCAGTTCGGGTGAGCCGAGCAGCCGCTCCCCCGCCGGTACCACGGGCCGCCCCAGCACACCGGCAATCTCCCGCAGCGTCGACTCGCCTTGCGCGGCAAGGTTCACCGGCCCACTGCCGATGCCGGTATCGACGACGGCCTGGACGAAAACCCGATGCACGTCGTCGCTGTGCACGACCTGCAACCTGCGACCGGCGTCGAACTCAGAAAAGAGCAGGGCGGCTAACGCTCGGCGCACCCAGTTATCGACGCCTCTGCCAAGGATAGCCGCCGAGCGGATCGCCACCCATTCCGCACCGGACGCGGCCAGCATCTCCTCGACGCCGGTTTTGTCGCGCCCTTCCGCGGACACCGGGTTCAGGCGGTCGGCCTCGGACAGCGGCGGTGTGCCGCCTTGGTCTGCGCCGTATACGTGCGCGGACGAGGCGAACACGATGCGACGGGTACCGCTTTGGGTCATCGCGTCAAGCACATTGGCGGTTCCGCCGATGTTTATCTCGCGCCTAACCGAGTGAGCAGCGGCCGGGTCGACCGCCCAGGCACAGTGCACGACGATGTCCGTGCCTGTTACCGCACGCCGCACCCCGGCTACATCGCGAATATCGCTCTTGACGAAGTCGGCTGAGCTCGGCCAGCTTTCGGGCCGATTACGGGCCAGACCGACGACGTCGTGGCCCCGGCTGAGCAATCGAGCGACAACGCCGCGACCGATCACTCCGCTCGCCCCGGTGACGGCGATCCTCACTGGCTAACCTCAAACCTCATCTGGCTAGTCGTCGTCATCGAGGAAGACAGCATTGACCAGATCGTCGAGATCCATTGCCGCGATGTCCTTTTCCCTGGCCTCTGCCCCATCGGCTCCGTCGGTCTCGTTCGCCAGGCTGAGCAGCAGGTCCAATACTCCGGCCTGGCGAAGGCGTTTGACCGGAATAGACGCCACCACGCGCTGGATTTCCGCCTCGCCGGGTGCAACTTGCGGGGTCGACTCGGTCGAGGCGCCGACGAGCTCTTGACGGAAATAACCGGCCAGCGATGCGGAGTTCGGGTAGTCGAAGATGAGGGTCGGTGAAAGCGCAAGCCCGGTAGCGGCTTTGAGCCGGTTACGCATCTCGACCGCGGTCAACGAGTCAAAGCCCAACTCCTGGAACGCCTTGTCGGGGTCGACGGCCTCCGGGGTGGTGTTGCCCAGCACGGTCGCGATGTGCGAACGCACCAAATCCAGCAGCACCGCACGCTGCTCGTCCTCGGGCAGCCCCTCCAGGCGTTGCAGCAGCGCGGACTTCGACTTGGCAGCCGCCAGCGAATCATCGACCCGACGCCTTGCGCGCGCGTTGATCAGGTCGACGAACATCGGCGGCAAGGTGCCCGCGTCGTACTTGGCCCGTAGCGCGGTGGTGTCGATGCGGGCGGGCAGCAGGAACGGCTCGTCGACCACCATCGCGGTGTCCAGCAACTGCAGCGCCTCGGTGGAGGACATGGCCACGATGCCGTCCCGGGCGAACCGGGCGAAATCGACAGACGCCAGCCCGCCCGTCATGTCGCTGGCCTGGTCCCACAGGCCCCAGCCCAGCGACATCGCCGGCAAGCCTTGGGCACGCCGATGCGTCGCCAACCCATCCAAAAACGAGTTGGCCGCCGCATAGTTGGCCTGACCCGACGACCCCACCAACCCGGCCATCGACGAAAACACCACAAACGCCGACACACCCACATCCCGGGTCAGTTCATGCAGATTCCAGGCCGCATCCACCTTGGCCCGCAACACCGCATCCACCCGATCCGGCGTCAACGACGTCACCACCGCATCATCAAGCACCCCAGCGGCATGAATCACCGCCGACAACGGATGCTGCACCGGAATATCCGAAAGCACCTTCGCCAGCGCCTCACGATCAGCGGCATCACACGCCACCACCGACACCTGCGCACCGGCCTCGGTCAGCTCGGCCACCAACTCCGCCGCCCGCGGCGCATCCGGGCCACTCCGACTCAACAACATCAACTGCCGCACACCGTGATTGACCACCACGTGCCGGGCCAACGCCGAACCCGCCATCCCGGTACCACCGGTAATCACCACCGTGCCCTCACCCAGCGCACCACCTGGCCCAAAAGGCAGGGTCAACACAACCTTGCCGACATGACGCGCCTGGCTCAAATACCGCAACGCCGCCGGCGCCCGCCGCACATCAAACGCCGTCACCGGCAACGGCCGAAGCGCACAGTCATCGAACAACTTGGCCAGGTCGGTGAGTATTCGCTCGATGTGGTCTGCCCCGGCCTCGAAAAGGTCGAAGGCGCGGTAGCGTACCCCGGGATGTTCTTGGGCAACGACTCCGGGATCGCGGATGTCGGTCTTACCCATCTCCAAAAACACCCCGCCCGGGCCGACCAACCGCAGCGAGGCATCGACAAAGTCGCCGGCCAGCGAGTCGAGGACCACATCCACACCCCGGCCACCGGTGGCCGCCCGGAACTTGTCCTCAAACTCCAAGCTGCGCGAATCCGAAATGTGATCGTCGTCAATGCCCATCGCCCGCAACGTGTCCCACTTGCCGCGGCTCGCGGTGGCGAACACCTCCAGCCCCAAATGCCGGGCCAACTGCACCGCAGCCATCCCCACCCCACCGGTCGCGGCATGCACCAACACCCGCTGCCCCGGCCGGACATCCGCCAACGTCGACAGCGCGTAGTAAGCCGTGGCGAAGACCACCGGCGCCGTTGCGGCATCGGCGTACGACCATCCCGTGGGCATTTCCATCAGCAAGCGGGCGTCTGTGGTCGCCATGGTGCCGGTGCCTTCCGGGAACAGCCCGGTGACGCGGTCACCGACGGCGAAACGATCATCGCCCGAGGCGGTTTCGACGACGATGCCGGAGGCCTCGACACCCATCACCGCATCGTCGTCGGGGTACAGCCCGAGAGCGATCATGACGTCGCGGAAGTTGGCTGCCAGCGCGCGAACAGCGACCCGGACCTGGCCGGGCTTCAACGGCGCATCAGCGTTCGGGATCGGCTCGAGCAGCAGATTCTCAAATGTGCCCCTACTCGACATGCCAATCCGCCATGGCCCGTCACTCGGCGGCACCAGCAGGGCGTCGACCGCACGACTGCCGTGCACCCGCGCGGTGTGAACTGTCCCGGCCCGCACCAGCACCTGCGGCTCACCGGCCGTCGCCACCTCGGCTACCGTCGGCTCATCAAGGGGCGCATCGGAATCCACCAACACAATCCGGCCGGGGTGCTCGGTCTGTGCCGAACGCACCAACCCCCACACCGCAGCACCCGCCAGATCGGTGACGTCCTCCCCCGGTAACGCCACCGCGCCGCGGGTCGCCACCACGAGCATTCCTGAGTCAGGCTCGGCGAGCCAGGATTGCAGCGCGGCCAGCGCTTCGTGGGTGCGCCGGTAGGTCGCGGCCAGCGGATCTTCTTCGGCGGCCACGGATTCGAAGACGTCATGCGACGGCGTCTCGGCGTGCAACGCGGGCGACGCGGGTGACCAGATCACCTCGAAAATCCCGTCGGGCCCCGAGCCGCATACCGCCGCCATCAACTGTTGCTGCGTCACCGGACGAGCCACCATCGAAGCCACCGACAACACCGGCAACCCCAACCCGTCAGCCAACTCCACCGACACCGCCGACGGACCCGACGGCGTTATCCGCGCCCGCACCGCCGACGCTCCCGCCGCATGCAACGACACACCTTGCCAGGAGAACGGCACCAGCACACCGTTGTTGTCGCGGTCGTCGGTCTCGGTGGCCACGATCACCGCGTGCAAGGCCGCGTCCAGCACGGCCGGGTGCAGACCGAATCCTGCCGGTGATACGCCGGCATCGCCCGGCAGGCTTACCTCGGCGAACACCTCGTCGCCGCGACGCCACATCGCGGTCAACCCTTGGAACGCCGGGCCGTACCCGTATCCACGCGCCGCCAACCGGTCGTACAGGCCGTCGATGTCGACCGGCTTCGCGCCCACCGGCGGCCAGGTCGACATCTCGGTGCCCGGCTCCGCGTCGCCGGGCCGGACGACACCTTCGGCATGCAGAGTCCAGCCCGAGTGTTCGTCGCTGCGGGAAAACACCGACACCGCCCGGCTGCCTGATTCGTCGGCGGCGCCGACCACTGCTTGCACGGCTACCGAGCCGGTGGCCGGGATCACCAACGGCGCCGCCAACATCAGTTCGTCGACGACCGAGCAGCCGACTTCGTCGCCGGCGCGGATCGCCAGCTCGACAAACCCCGCACCCGGGAACACCACCACGCCACCAACCGCGTGATCCGCAAGCCAGGCTTGTGACGCCGCGGAGAGCCGACCGGTCAGCGCCACCCCACCCGAGCTGGGCAGCTCTATCACCGCACCCAGCAGCGCGTGCTCGCTGGCCGCCAACCCCAGACCGACAGCGTCACCGGCAGCGCCATCACTGGAAAGCCAGAACCGCCGCCGCTCGAAGGCATACGTCGGCAACTCCACAAATCCGGCCCCGGGCAACACCGCACGCCAATCCACCCCGAGACCCGACACAAAGGCCTGGGCCAACCCGGCCATCAAGCTGTTCGGTTCGGGCCGGTCTTTGCGCAGCATCGGCACTGACACCACTAGCACCATTGGGACCTCGGCGAGCGATTCCTCGATCGATGAGGTCAGTCCGCCACCCGGGCCGACCTCGAGGAAACGGCTGGCCCCAGCCGAATTCGCAAAGCGGATGCTGTCGGCGAACCGTACCGCCGCCCGGATGTGCTGTGTCCAGTAGTCGGCCGACGCGAAGTCTTCTCCCGCCAATTGTCCGGTGACATTCGAGATGATCGGGATGGTGGGCGCGTTGACCGTGAGCTCTTTGGCGGCCGATCTGAACTCGGCGATCATCGGCTCCATCAACGGAGAGTGGAAAGCGTGTGAGACGGCAAGCTTGTGGATGCGGCGGCCCTGTTCGCGCAGCTGGTCGGCGATCGCGGTCACCGCATCCTCGTCGCCGGAAACTACCACCGAAGACGGGCCGTTCACGGCCGCAATACCGACGCCGTCGGTCAGCAGCGGCCGCACTTCGTCTTCGGTGGCCTGCACGGCCATCATGGCGCCGCCGGCGGGCAGGGCCTGCATGAACCGGCCGCGCGCCACCACCAGCACGGCAGCGTTTTCCAGCGACAAAGCGCCGGCGACGTGCGCGGCGGTCAACTCGCCTACCGAGTGGCCCATCACGAAGTCGGGCCGCACACCCCAGGATTCCAGTAGCCGGTACAGCGCGACTTCGATCGCGAACAAGGCGGGCTGTGCGAATTCAGTTGTATTCAACAGGTTTTCGTCGTGGCCCCAGATGACTTCGCGCAGCGGCCGCAGCAGGTGCCGGTCCAGCTCGCCGACAACGGTGTTGAAGGCTTCGGCGAAGACCGGATACGCGGCATGCAGTCCCATGCCCATGCCGAGCCATTGGGAGCCTTGGCCGGGGAAGACGAACACGGTTTTGCCCGCCGGGGCGGCGTGCCCGCAGACCAGCGAACCACCCGGTTCAGCGGCAGCCAACTCCGCCAAACCGGCCAGCAACTCCTGGCGGTCAGCACCGAGCACCACGGCCCGATGCTCGAACGCCGAGCGGCCGGCCAACGACCAGCCCACATCAGCGACATCCAACTGCTCACGTGCGCCGATGAATTCACCCAACCGCGCCGCCTGCTTGCTCAGCGCCGCCTCGCTCTTGGCCGACACCACCCACGGCACGATCGGTGGTTCGGCCGCAGGCTCGACAGCCTCGTTGACCGCCGGAGCCGCCTCGATGATCACGTGCGCATTGGTGCCACTAATCCCAAACGACGACACCCCGGCGCGGCGCACGTGGCCATCGGCCGGCCACGGCTGCACCTCAGTCAACAACGCGATCGACCCCGCCGACCAATCCACATGCGGACTCGGTTCGTCGACATGCAGTGTCGCCGGCAACACCTCGTGGCGCATCGCCAAAATCATTTTCATCACGCCGGCCACACCGGCTGCGGCCTGGGTGTGACCCATGTTGGACTTGATCGACCCCAACCACAGCGGCTTTCCGGGCTCCGCCCTATCTTGTCCGTAGGTGGCCAGCAGCGCCTGAGCCTCGATCGGATCGCCCAACGTAGTGCCCGTGCCGTGGCCTTCCACGGCGTCGACGTCGGCCGCGTTCAGCGCGGCGTTAGCCAGCGCCGCGCGCACCACCCGCTGCTGCGACGGCCCATTGGGCGCGGTCAAACCATTCGACGCCCCATCCTGATTCACCGCCGAACCCCGTACCACCGCCAACACCGGATGGCCCAACCGCTGGGCATCCGACAGCCGCTCCACCGCCAACATCCCCCCACCCTCGGAGAATCCGGTGCCGTCGGCCGCACCGGCGTAGGCCTTGCATCGCCCATCCGCGGACAATCCACGCATGCGGCTGAACTCCACAAAGATGTCGGGCGTGGCGTTGACGGTGACGCCGCCGGCCAGCGCCAGGTCGCACTCCCCCGACCGCAACGACTGCACCGCCATATGCAGCGTCACCAGCGACGACGAGCATGCGGTATCCACCGACAGCGCCGGGCCCTCCAACCCCAGCACATACGACACCCGGCCCGATGCCACACTGGACGATTGTCCGGTGAGCCGGAAGCCTTCCACCGATTCGGAGGCGGATACACCGTAAGCCTGCGTCATCACTCCGGCGAACACCCCGGTGGCGCTGCCCCGCAGGCTGCTGGGTTCAATTCCCGCTCGCTCCAACGCTTCCCAGGACAGTTCGAGGAACATGCGTTGTTGGGGGTCCATCGCCAGCGCCTCACTCGGCGATACACCGAAGAATGCGGAGTCGAAGTCCGCGACGCCGTCGACAAAGCCGCCGGTGCGGGTGTAGCAGGAGCCCGGGACGTCGGGGTCGGGGTTGAACAGCCCGGCCAGATCCCAGCCGCGGTCGTTCGGGAATTCGGTGAGCACGTCACGGCCCTGGATGACCATGTCCCACAAGTCTTCTGGGGAGTTGACTCCGCCAGGGAACCGGCAGGCCATCCCAACGATCGCGATCGGCTCGTCGGTGCTGGCCCGAACCGCGGCCACCTGTTTGATCGCTTGTGGGACGCCGGCGAGTTCGCTGCGGATGTAGGTAGCCAGACCGCTGGGTGTCGGGTAGTCGAAGATGAGGGTGGGTGAAAGTGCCAACCCAGTAGCGGCTTTGAGGCGGTTACGCATCTCGACCGCCGTCAACGAGTCAAAGCCCAACTCCTGGAACGCCTTGTCAGGGTCGATCGCCTCCGCAGTGGTGTTGCCCAGCACGGTGGCGATATGTGAACGCACCAAATCCAGCAATACCGCATGCTGCTCGACCTCGGGCAGCCCGTGGATGCGGTGCGCCAGCGCCGACTTCGACTTGCTGGCGGCCAGCGAATCGTCGACCCGTCGGCGGGTCGGCGCGTTGATCAAATCGACGAACATCGGCGGCACTACCGCCGCGTTGGCGCGCAGCGCGGTGGTGTCGATGCGGGTGGGCAGCAGGAACGGCTCGTTCACCACCATCGCGGTGTCGAACAGCTGTAACGCCTCGGCTGATGACAGGGCCAAGACACCGGTGCGGCCCAACCGGGCCCGGCCTGCGGTGTCGAGTCCGCCGGTCATGTCGCTGGCTTGGTCCCACAGGCCCCAGCCCAGCGAGATCGCCGGCAGGCCGTGAGCACGCCGATGCACCGCCAGCCCATCCAGGAACGAGTTAGCGGCGGCGTAGTTGGCCTGACCCGACGACCCCACCAACCCGGCCATCGACGAAAACAGCACAAAAGCAGACACATTCGAGTCGTGAGTCAGTTCATGCAGATTCCACGCCGCATCGACCTTGGCCCGCAACACCGCATCCACCCGCTCCGGTGTCAACGACGTGACGACCGCATCATCAAGCACACCGGCGGCATGGATCACTGCCGACAGCGGGTGCTGGACAGGAATATCCGAGATAACTTTGGCCAACGACTGACGGTCGGCGGCATCGCAGGCCACCACCGACACCTCGGCACCGGCCTCGCGCAATTCGCTCGCCAGTTCAGCGGCGCCTGCGGCATCCGGACCACGCCGGCTCGCCAACACCAGATGGCGCACGCCGTGATTGGTCACCAGATGACGGGCCAAGGCCGAACCCGCCATCCCGGTGCCACCGGTGATCAGCACCGTGCCCGCCGCCCACGCGTCCGGCATCGTCAATACGACCTTGCCGACATGCCGGGCCTGGCTCAGATACCGCAACGCCGCCGGCGCGCGTCGCACATCGAACGTCGTCACCGGCAACGGCCGAAGTATTCCGGCGTCGAACAGTTCGGCGAGTTCGAGCATGTACTGGTGCATGCGGACACGGCCAGGCTCGAAGAGGTCGAAGGCGCGGTAGCGCACCCCGGAATATTCCTGGGCGATCACGCCGGGGTCGCGGATATCGGTCTTACCCATCTCCAAAAACACCCCACCCGGTGCCACCAGACGTAGTGAGGCATCCACGAAGTCACCGGCCAGCGAGTCCAGCACCACGTCCACACCGCGACCACCGGTCATCGCGCGGAACTTTTCCTCGAACTCCAGGGTCCGCGAATCGGAGATGTGGTCGTCGTCAAAACCCATTGCCCGCAACGTGTCCCACTTGCCACGACTGGCGGTGGCGAACACCTCCAAGCCCAGATGCCGGGCCAACTGCACCGCCGCCATCCCCACCCCACCGGCCGCGGCATGCACCAACACCCGCTGCCCCGGCTTGACGTCAGCCAGCTGCACAAATGCCATCCACGCGGTGGTGAAAACAGCTGATATGGCGGCGGCTTCGGCGTATGACCAGTGGGCAGGCATCGGAAGCAGCAGCCGGACATCGCCGGCGACCAGGGTGCCGCTGCCGTCCGGGAAGAAGCCATACACCGAATCGCCAACAGCGAATTCGGTTACCCCGGGCCCGACTTCGACGACGACACCCGCACCCTCGCCACCGATCAGCGCGTCGTGGGTGAACATGCCCAGGATGATCATGACGTCGCGGAAGTTGGTGGCGATTGCGCGCATGGCGACCCGGACCTGACCGGGCTCCAGCGGTGCATCAGCGTTGGGCACCGGCTCCAACTGCAGATTCTCAAAGGTGCCGGCGCTGGAGAGCCCCAACCGCCATGGCCCCTCGCGCGGCGGTACCAAAACGCTGTCCACCGCCCGACTGCCGTGCACCCGAGCCGTGTAGACCGCACCGCCCCGCACCAGCACCTGCGGCTCACCGACTGCCAGAGCCGCGGCTATGGTCATATCATCAAGGGGCGCATCAGAATCCACCAACACGATCCGGCCGGGATGCTCGGTCTGCGCGGAACGCACCAACCCCCACACCGTGGCACCCGCCAGATCGGTGACGTCCTCCCCCGCCAATCCCATTGCGCCCCGGGTTGACACCACCAACACGCCGGAGTCGCGTTTGGCCAACCATGACTGGACCGTCACCAATGCCTTATGCGTGCATTCGTGGGTGTCGACGACAGGATCCTCGGCGGCCGACGCGGCCTCGAACACTTCGTAGGACGGCATCTCGACGTGCGAGGCGGGCGATGCGGGCGACCACACCAGCTCGAAGAGCCGGTCCCCGCCTGAGCCGGACATGGCCGCCATCAACTGCTGCTGCGACACCGGACGAGCCACCATCGAAGCCACCGACAACACCGGCAACCCCAACCCATCGGCCAACTCCACCGACACCGCCGACGGACCCGACGGCGCAATCCGCGCCCGCACCGCCGACGCCCCCGCCGCATGCAACGACACACCCTGCCAGGAGAACGGCAATGCCACGTCGCCGCTGTCGTGAGTTACCGCCGCCGAATGCAGCGCCGCGTCCAACAACACCGGATGCACACCGAATCCGCCGACGCACCCGGCCGCCTCCGGAAGTGTTACCTCGGCAAACAGCTCATCGCCGCGGCGCCACAGCGCGCTCAACCCTTGGAACGCCGGGCCGTATTCGTACCCACGCGCCGCCAACCGCTGGTAACCATCGGTAACGTCGACGGCAGTCGCGCCCTCGGGCGGCCACACCGATAAGTCCGCGCGCGGCTCAATCGATCCCGAACCCAACTGTCCGGTGGCGTGGCAGATCCACCCCGAATCGGCATTGGCGTCGGCCCGGGAGAACACGGACACGTTGCGCTGGCCGGATTCTTCGGCGGGTCCCACAACCACCTGCACCGCAACCGAACCCGATGCTGGAAGCATCAACGGCGACTGCAACGTCAGTTCGTCGACGAGCGAGCAGCCGACTTCGTCACCGGCGCGAATCACCAACTCGACAAACCCCGCACCCGGGAACACCACCACACCATCAACGGCGTGATCGGCCAACCATCCCTGCGACGCAGCCGAGAGCCGGCCGGTCAGCACCACTCCGCCCGAGTCCGGCAACTCCACCACCGCACCCAGCAACGCATGCTCACTGGCGCCCAGTCCCAGACCCGCGGCGTCCAGGGCAGCGCCATCACCGGAAAGCCAAAAGTGCCGTCGGTCAAAGGCATACGTCGGCAACTCGACAAACCCAGCCCCGGGCAACACCGCACGCCAATCCATGCCCACACCCGCTACGAAGGCCTGCGCGGCCGAGGTGAGGAACCGGCGGATACCGCCATCCTCGCGGCCGAGGGTGGGGATGACGATCGGTTCGCCGTTGCTCTCAGTGCAGTCGTTGAAGGTGTCCTCAATGCCGGCGATCAACGCGGGATGCGGACTGCATTCGATAAAGGTCCGGTAGCCCTGTTGACATGCACCGCGCACGGCTTGATCGAACTCGCACGGTCTGCCGAATGTTGCGATACCAGTAGTCGGCGTCCAAGCCGGCGGTGTCGAGCAGACCGCCGGTCAACGTGGAAAAGAATGCGGTGCGCGAGGAACGCGGCTCGAGGCCGGACAGGACGTCGGCCAGCTGCTCCCGGATGCAGTCGACGTCAACGGAGTGTGAGGCGTAGTCGACGTCGATCCGACGGGCACGGAGCTCACGCTCAGCACACTGTTGGACCAGCTCGTCGAGTGCGGCGACTTCACCGGAGACCACCACGGCGGATCGTCCATTGATCGCGGCGATGCTGATGCGATCACCGAAGGGAGCCAACAACTCTCGTGCATGCTCGGCACTGCAAGCCAGGGAAACCATGCCGCCCCGGCCGGCCAGCGCCAGCAACAGTTTGCTGCGCAGCGTCACGACGCGCGCGGCGTCGCGCAGCGACAGCCCGCCCGCGACGTAGGCGGCCGCGATTTCGCCTTGGGAATGGCCGATCACGGCGTCCGGCCGTACGCCCACCGATCGCCACAATTCGGCGAGCGAGACCATCACCGCGAACAGCACCGGCTGGACCACGTCGACGCGGTCCAGACCCGGCGCGCCCGGCGTCCCGCGGAGCACGTCGACCAGTGACCAGTCGACGAATTCGGCAAATGCCTCTGCGCATGCGTTGATTTTCTCAGCGAAAACCGGTGCAGTGTCGAGCAATTCGACGCCCATGCCGAGCCATTGGGAGCCTTGGCCGGGGAAGACGAACACGGTTTTGCCCGCCGGTGTGGCATGCCCCTGGACCACCGAGAGGCCCGGCATTCCGTCAGCCAGCTCCGCTAAACCGCTCAGCAACTCCTGGCAGTCAGCGCCGAGCACCACCGCCCGATGCTCAAATTTCGACCGACCCGCCAACGACCAGCCCACGTCAGCGGCATCCAACTGCTCACGCGCGCCGACGAATTCGCCCAGTCGCGCCGCCTGCGCCGAAACCGCCGCCGCGCTCTTGGCCGAGATCACCCACGGGACGACCGGCGGCGCAGTCCCCCGCTCGGCAGCCTCGTTCACCGTCGGGGCGGCCTCGATGATCACGTGCGCATTGGTGCCACTGATGCCAAACGACGACACCCCGGCACGATGCACCCGGCCATCGGCCGGCCAGGGGTGCGCCTCGGTCAACAACTCCACCGACCCCGCCGACCAATCCACATGCGGGCTGGGTTGATCGACATGCAACGTCGCCGGCAGCGTCTCGTGGCGCATCGCCTGAACCATCTTGATCACACCGGCCACCCCCGCCGCAGCCTGTGTGTGACCCATATTCGACTTGATCGACCCCAACCACAGGGGCTGTTTTCCGGGCTCGGCCCTATCTTGCCCATAGGTCGCCAATAACGCCTGGGCCTCGATCGGATCGCCCAGCGTGGTGCCCGTGCCGTGGCCCTCTACCACATCCACCTCGGCGCCACTGAGCCCCGCATTGGCCAACGCCGCCCGCACCACCCGTTGCTGGGAGGGTCCATTGGGGGCGGTCAACCCGTTAGAGGCGCCATCCTGATTGACCGCCGAACCGCGCACCACCGCCAACACCGGATGACCTAACCGCTGGGCATCCGACAGCCGTTCCACCACCAACATCCCGCCGCCCTCGGACCAACCGACACCGTCGGCAGCTCCGGAGAAGGGCTTGCATCGGCCGTCCGGCGACAAGCCGCGGTGCCGGCTGAATTCGACGAACACGGTTGGGGTGGCGTTGACGGTCGCACCGCCGGCCAGCGCCAGGTCGCACTCGCCCGATCGCAACGACTGCACCGCCATATGCAGGGCCACCAGCGACGACGAGCACGCGGTATCCACCGATACTGCGGGGCCTTCCAGGCCCAGCACATACGCCACCCGGCCGGTCGCCACGCTGGACGTCATACCGGTCAGCCGGTAGCCCTCGATCTCTTCGGCGAGCATGCCATAGCCCTGAGCGATGATTCCGGCGAACACACCGGTGGCGCTGCCCCGCAACGTGGTCGGGTCAACTCCGGCCCGCTCCAAGGCCTCCCACGACAACTCCAACAGCATCCGGTGCTGTGGATCGGTCGCCAGCGCCTCGCTCGGTGAAACGCCGAAGAATCCCGCGTCGAAACCCGCGACGTCGTCGACGAACCCCCCGGCACGCGCATAGAACTTGTGCAGCGCGTCGGGATCGGCATCGAATAAGCCGGCCAGATCCCAGCCTCGGTCGGTCGGGAACTCCGACATCACGTCGCGGCCCTCGGCCACCATGTCCCACAGGCTGTCCGGGGAATCCACCCCACCGGGGAAACGGCACGCCATCCCGACGATCGCGATCGGTTCGCTGGACCGCTCCAGCAGTGCACGGTTCTTGCGCTTGAGGCGCTCGACCTGGACCAGCGCTTTGCGCAATGCGTCGGTCGCATGCTGAAGTTGGTCAACCATGTCGCTACCCCTCGCCTAACGTCGGTCGTCGCTGAATGCGGAATGCGGCCCTGAGCGCGGCAGCCGGGTCAAACGCTTCCGACTTTCTACCCGGAGAAGTGGCGCCGTGCACCGACTTGCTCGCCCGATTGATGGCCTGGGTCCGCAGCCAATTCCGGCGTTACCCAGCGATCCATGGCGAGACTGTACCCGTCAGCAGTTAGCCAGGGCTAAGCGCGTGGTGGCACGGCTTTCTGAGGTCTGCCCGGTCAGCGCCAGCCGTCGGCGGCCTGGGCGGCTTGCATCAGCGCATCGCACAGTTCGCGTAATTCGGTTGCCGCGGCTCCTTCGTCAAGTGCCGTGGCAACGTCTTCTGCCGCGCATCGCACCTGGTAGACGCGGTCGGACAGGTGAGCAGCTTCGTCAGCGGACAGAACCACCGCGTCGGGGGGCAGCGACGGGCCTTTCGCGCCGTTGATCGAGGCTCGCTGCTCGTAGGCCCGCTGCCGACACGATTGCCGGCAGTACTGGCGGCGACGGCCCAACCCGCTGTCGGCGACATCGCGTCCACACCAGCGGCACGGCTGAGGGCGGACGCGACGGCTCACGGGGCCGACTTTAGTCGGAGTGGTACTCAGATCCCGGTATCATGGATGGTTGAGTCGTGGCAGCCCTGGGACGATCCGCCCGGGAACTACGCGGAGCGCAGCTGCGTTGTTAGAACGCCAGACGCTGAGAACAGGTTAAGAGGAGTGGGTACCAATGGCTGATCGTGTCCTGAGAGGCAGTCGCCTTGGAGCCGTTAGCTACGAGACCGATCGCAATCACGACCTGGCGCCACGCCAGATTGCGCGGTACCGCACGGAGAACGGCGAGGAGTTCGACGTGCCGTTCGCTGACGACGCCGAGATCCCCGGCACCTGGCCGTGCCGCAACGGCATGGAGGGCACCCTGATCGACGGTGACCTGCCCGAGCCGAAAAAGGTCAAGCCGCCCCGCACACACTGGGACATGCTGCTCGAGCGCCGCACGGTCGACGAGCTCGACGAACTGCTCAAGGAGCGTCTGGACCTGATCAGGTCGCGCCGACGCGGCAGCTGACGACAGCGCCGCCGGCTAGCTCACTTGTTGACCGGTACCGCACGGTTGCGGTTCAACCGGCCGCTGATGCCCCACTGGGCGACTTTGACCAGCGCTTCGCCGATATTGGATCCGCTCATCTTGGACACCCCGAGTTCGCGCTCGGTGAACGTGATCGGCACCTCGACGACGGTAAAGCCGTTGCTGATCGCGCGCCAGGTCAGATCGATCTGGAAGCAGTAGCCCTTGGAGTCGACGGCGTCTAGGTCGATCTTCTGCAAAACGTCCCGACGATAGGCGCGGTAACCGGCGGTGATGTCATGGATGCCGATGCCCAGGGCCAACCGCGCATATGTGTTGGCCGTCCAGGACAGCGCCCAGCGCCGCCATGGCCAGTTCTGCACATTCCCGCCATCGACGTAGCGCGAACCGATGACCAGGTCGGCTCCAGCATCGACCGCCTCCAGCAGGAGGTGCAGTTGCTCGGGCGCGTGACTGCCGTCGGCGTCCATTTCGACGAGCGTGGTGTATTGCCGGCTGAGGCCCCAGGCAAACCCCGCCAGGTATGCCGCGCCCAGACCATCCTTGGCAGTGCGGTGCATGACGTGGACCCGGTCCGGGTCGGCCGACGCCAGCTCGTCGGCGAGCTGTCCGGTGCCGTCGGGGCTGCTGTCGTCTACAACCAGCACATGCATGTCGGGACGAGCCTGGTGTAGTCGCCGCAGGATCAGCGGGAGGTTCTCCCGCTCGTTATAGGTGGGGATGATCACCAGGGTGCGCTGGGTGGGGCGATCGCCCGCAACCCGCGACACCGGATCGCCGGTGGTCATATGTCTCCTCTTTCTGGCCGCTGGTCAGGTATGCGGGCTGAGTGTCGGCCGCCCTCGTCGAGCGCAGCGTCCTCGTCGAGCTCGCCGTCGGCTACCACGTCGTCGCCGAGCGGGTCGCCGTCGGGTTTCTCCTTTGCTGGGCTGAAGTTCTTCGCCAGCTCCGACAGACGACGGTTGATCTCCGTGAACCATCCATTCTGCAGCATTGCAGCGAGCAGCACCGCGACAGCTGCCACGACCAGGCTTCCCTGCACGATCGGGCCCCACTTGGCGGCCGGCGTCAACGTTGTTTTGCGGCGCACCTGGTCGTCCAGGTAGGCCGGCTCGAAGAACCCCGTCCGGCCCAGCTCGCGGCCGTCGGGCGTGACTAGCGCGGAGATTCCCACGTTGCTGGCGACCACGGCGTAGCGGTCGAGCTCCACGGCGCGAACCTTCGAGAAGGCCAGCTGCTGCTCGCTCATGGTCTGGTTGAAGTTGGCGTTGTTGGCGGGCACCGCGAGCACCTCGGCGCCGTTGCGGACCGAGTCGCGCAGCGCGCGGTCGAAAATCACTTCCCAGCAGGTCGCGACCCCCACCGGAATACCGGCGGCATGCACCACACCGGTGCCGACGCCCGGGACGATATAGCCGGCCCAGTCGGCGAGCCCGGACAGATGCCGGAAGAAGCCGCGCCAGGGCAGGTATTCCCCGAATGGCTGCACGATCCGCTTGTCGTGCCGGTCGCCGGGTCCCGTCTTCGGATTCCAGACGATCACCGTGTTCGTTTCCGCCGGGGACTCCGGCGGCCGGCCCGCGACGTCGAGCACCGTACCGACCAGGACCGGCGCGCCGATCGTCTCGACGGATACCGAGATCTGCTGCGCCGCATCGGGATTGCGTAACGGATCGACTTCCGACGCGTCCTCGGGCCACACGACAAAGTCGGGCTGGGGTGCGCGCCCGGCATGGACGTCGTCGGCAAGCTGGCGGGTCTCCCGGACATCGTTGCCCAGCACCGCAAGACGCTGCGCGTTGAACTCCAGACCGAGCCGCGGCACGTTGCCCTGGACCACTGCTGCGGTGACGACGAGTTCGTTCCCGGATCCGGTGCCGGAATGGCGGACCTGCGGCCAAATGGCCGCGGTGGCGAAAAACACCAGGCAGATGCAGATCGCCGGCAACACCACCGCCGGCGGCGAGTCGGCCACCTCGACATCGTCGTGGCCGTCGGAATGGCCCGCGCCGGTATGCCGCTGACGAGAGGCCAGCAGCCACGACACGATCTCCAGTGCGATCGCGGTGGCGCTGCAACCGACCAACACGATCGCCGACGACAACAGTGGAACGCCGCCCAACCGGACCAACGGCAAAAACGGGCCATCGGTCTGACCCGCAGCCACCACGCCCCACGGGAATCCCCCGAACGGGACTGTCGACTTCAACCACTCCTGAGCTGCCCACAACACCGCGAACCAGATCGGCCAGCCGGGAAGCTGCCGCACCACGACGGCCAGCAGACCGAAAATCCCGGGAAACAGCGCGCACACCAGCACCAGCGCCAGCAAGGGTGTGGCGCCGACGAGGATGCTGACCCAGTGGATTAACGGCAGGTAGAACGCCAGGCCGAACAGGAAGCCGTAACCGAATCCGCCCAGTGGTGTGGTGGCCGCGCGGGTCAGCACCCAGGCCAGCACGGCAAACGCGATGACGGCGGCCCACCACCAGTTGAACCCGGGATAGCTCGAGCAGAGCAGCAAACCGGCAAGGATTGCGGCGCTAAGGCGTGTCAAGCGCGGCCGCAGGGCTTTACCGAATTGCGGTAACCGCGTCCGCAGCTCGTCGCCCAGCCATACCAGCAGCACACCGCCGAGTTCGACCAGTCGCTGCCCTAGATAGGTCGCCAGTTGAAGGACTCGGTTGCCGAAGCTCGACGGCCGATCATCGTCGGCTCTTGGCTCGAGATGGGCCTCGGTATTCTCCGACGCGAGGTCGGTGTCCAGGTCGGCATCGTCATCGTCGGCGTCGTCGTGTTGAACGGGGATTACGCCGGTGTCGTCATCTTCGACCACCCGGATGACCTCGGTGTCCTCTCCGGGCCGCATCCAGCGGTCAAACCGCCTGATGCCCTTAGCCATATATGACGGCACCCCTGTGCACGGTTTGCCGACAGCGGGGCAACGGATCGGTCGGGCCCAGCCGCGGCAACGCGGGCACCCTCGAACGCGGATCGGTCGACCACCGCTGGACGGCGTCACTTGGCGCGCTGGCTTCGAGCCCGTTGAGGTCGCCGACATCCCAGACGGCGTAGGACGCGGGCGCGCCGGGAACCAAGGTGCCCATCAGCCCGTCTCGGACGCCGCCGGCTCGCCAGCCGCCGCGGGTGGCCGCGGCAAATGCCGCCCGCATGGCGATCGAGCTGCCTGGCGTGTGGTGGTTGGCAGCTGCGCGGACCGTCGCCCAGGGGTCGAGGCCGGTCACCGGGGCGTCGGATCCGAACGCGAGGGCCACGCCTTGGGATGCTAACAGCGCAAACGGGTTGAGAACCCCTGCCCGGTCGACACCGAGACGGCAGGCATACATGCCGTCACGGCCGCCCCACAGTGCGTCGAAATTGGGTTGCATGCTGGCCATGACGCCCCACGCGCCCAGCTTGGCTGCCTGATCTGCGGTGACCATCTCCAGGTGCTCCAAGCGGTGGCCGCAGCGGGCCACCGCGGCCACGCCGAGGTCTGCGACCACGCGCTCGAAAGCGGCGACGGCCGCCGAGACCGCGGCGTCACCGATGACGTGGAAACCCGCCGTGACGCCGGCCTCGGTACACGCCCGCACGTGCGTGGTGATGACCTCGGGATCCAGGTAGCAGGTCCCGACTTGGTCCGAGGCATCGGCGTAGGGCTGATGCAGCCAGGCGGTGCGCGAGCCCAGGGCGCCGTCGACGAACAGGTCACCGGCCAACCCGGCCGCACCGGTGTCCTTGACGAGCGCAAGCGCCTGCGCTGGGCTGGTCACCGCTTCACCCCAGTAACCGGTCACCTCGACGCCATGGTTGACGGCACCCAGTTCCCGCCAGTCGTCCAGCCCGCCAATCTCGGGGCCGGCGCATTCGTGTACCGCGACGATGCCGTTGGCGGCGGCGGCGTCCAGCGCGGCCACCCGGGCTTCGGAGCGCTGAGAATCCGTCAACAGGTCCCGGGCGGCGGCGCGGACCAGGTGATGGGCGTCGCCGACCAAGGGCCGCTGTTCGGCAAATCCGGTCGCCGACGGCAGTCCTGCCACCCGCTTGCGCAGACCGGTCGAGGCCAGCGCCGAGTGCACATCGACCCGGGCCAGGTAGCCGGGCCGATCACCCAGCACCGCGTCCAGCTCCGCGGTGCTCGGTGCGGCGTTCTCCGGCCACGAGGTTTCATCCCAACCGTGACCCCAGACCGGCTGGCCGGGATGAGCGGCCGCATAGTCGGCGATCAGCTGCAGGCAATGCCGATGCGACGTCGAAGGCCGCAAATCGAGCCCGGTCAGCGACAGACCGGTGGCGGTGAGATGGATGTGGCTGTCGACGAAACCCGGCGCGACGAAGCCGCCGTCGAGATCGACCACCTCGGCATCGGGGAACTGGCCGTGGCCAACGTCGTCGCTACCCAGCCACGCCACCATCGCGTTGCGGATTGCCATCGCGGTCGCATCGGGATGGGTCGGGCTATGCACCCGGCCGTTGACCAACAGGGTGGTGGGGACGTTAGTCACGCTTTATAGCGTCTACTTGGGCTCGCCCGGCAAGGCCGGCGGGTCGACCACTGCGACGTCAGCGACGTCAACGACGTCGAGCACCTCGCCGTCGATGTAATCCGCCCGGGGTCGGGGTGCCGGCGCGTATCGGTCTGCGCCGACGGTGGTGACAGTGATCAGCGGCGCACGCCGGCCGATGCCGCGTACGGCCATCGCGGTCAGCGCGGGGCGGGCGGCGGCCCGGGTCGGCGGTAACAGGAGCAGCAGCCCCGCGGCGGTGGTGACCAAGCCTGGAACCACCACGAGCAGCGTGCCCAGCGCAACCAGCGCGCCGTCGCTGGCCACCCGTGACTGTTGCGTGGTCAGTCCGGATCGCAACCGCGTGAGCTGGCGCTTCAGTTGCGAACCCGCCAACGTTATTCCGGTGGCAAACGCGCCCAGCAACAGCAGCAGGGTCCAGCCCAGCCCGATTGTCGACGCCAGCGTTACCACTACCGCGAGCTCGACGACGACGTAGACCAGAAACAGTCGCGACACCATGAGATGGGAACGTCGCGGGCGGCCGCCGGAGTTCCGCGGGTCGCCGCCGCACGGTTAGATGGCTGACGTGACGACTATCGAGATCGATACCCCGGCCGGCCCCATCGATGCGCTGCTCGATGTTCCGGACGGCCAAGGACCCTGGCCGGGCGTGGTGGTAATTCACGACGCGATGGGTTACGGACCGAACAAGCAGTCGATCAACAGTCATATCGCCGCGGCGGGATATGTCGCGTTGACCCCGAATATGTTCGCGCGGGGCGGTTGGGCGCGGTGCGTCACCAGGGTCATGCGGGAACTGCTCACCAAACGAGGACGCGCGCTTGATGACGTGCTGGCGGCCCGCGACCACCTGCTATCGCTGCCGGAATGCACCGGCCGGGTCGGCATCGCGGGGTTCTGCATGGGCGGCGGATTCGCATTAATCATGTCGCCCAAGGGTTTTGGCGCCTCGGCACCGTTCTACGGAACCCCGCTGCCGCGCGAGCTCAGTGAGACCCTGGACGGGGCATGTCCGGTTGTGGCCAGCTTCGGTGCTCGTGATCCGATGGGCATCGGGGCGCCCAAAAAGCTGCAACGGGTGCTCGATCAAAAAGGCATCGCCAACGACATCAAGGTCTATCCGGGCGCCGGGCACAGCTTTGCCGACAAGCTGCCCGCCCAGCCACTGCTCCGCATCACCGGATTCGGCTATAACCAGGCCGCCACCGAGGATGCGTGGGCGCGGGTTTTCGCATTCTTCGGCGAACACCTGCGAAACGGCTAGCCTGCGGCGCGCAAGTCGAGGCCGACGTTGTTTTGCATGCCGCCGCGCAGCCTGCTGAAAAAGTTGAACACCCGACCGATCAGCCCGTACTCGCGGGCGATGGCGTCGTAAACGGCACCGTTGTGTGATTTGTCGAGGATGGTCGCGGTCGCCTCGATGGGTTCGCTCTTCGGGCGGCCGCGGATATCGCACACCGCCAGCGTGACCCGCGGAGTGTTGCGGATCCGCTTGACCTTCCATGCCTTCTCCTCGCTGATGACCAGCAGGCGGTCGCCGTCAGGGGCGGCCCAGACCGGAGTCGGCTTGGGCCGGCCGTCTTTGGTGAAAGTGGTCAGCAGGACGTATTGCGCCTTGGCGACGTCTGCGAAGCTCGGGGACACCGCGTCAGTCTAATGGCCTTCCACGTCGCCTTCGGTTTCCGGCAGCACCTGGCTGAAGTCGCGTAAAGCTTGCACACAACAACGCCCCAGACGGCACCGAAACCCGGTTTGTAACGTCGGAATTGTCGTCGAGCGAATTACCCGTGAGCTTGGGGTCTGAGATCTGACGACAAAGGGGGTCACGACGATGGGTGCTGCCACCACGTTGCTGGCAGCGGTCGGCGGGGGGCCGGCCCGGCATGGATTGTCGCTGCTGCACGGTTGGTTACCCACCACCATCCAGGTCGTGGCCGCAGCGCTGGTGCTAGGCGCTATCGGCTGGCGCTCGCGCCGCTGGCGCCTGCTGTGGTTACCCATCGCGTTGGCCGCGGGCGTGGGCACGGCCGCGTGGGCGCACTGGTACATCGACGCGCAGGGGCTCGCCGACGACCCCGCCCCGCCAGGGCTGTGGGCGTGGATCGGCATCGCGGGTCTGGCAGCCGCGGTGCTGGTACTCGGGTGGCGCGGTGCGCGATGGCGTCGCAGAGCCGTTTCGGTCCTGGCCGTTGCACTGTGCGCGCTCAGCGTCGGGGTCGCGCTGAACCTGTGGGTCGGCTACTTCCCCACCGTCCAAACCGCTTGGAATGAGTTGACGGCCGGGCCGCTGCCCGATGAATCCAACATGGCGGCGGTGACCGCGATGCGCCAGCAGCACACCGTGCCCGCCCACGGGGCAGTCGTGCCGGTGAGCATCCCTCCCACCGGCTCGAATTTCAAGCATCGAACCGAATACGTCTATCTACCGCCAGCGTGGTTCGCCGGCCCGACGGTCAAGCTGCCCACCGTGATGATGATCAGCGGCGAATTCAACACGCCTGCTGACTGGCTGCGCACCGGTGACGCCGGCGCCACCATCGACATGTTCGCAACGGCGCATGCTGGCGATACTCCGGTCTTTGTTTTCGTCGACGCGGGCGGCTCGTTCAATAACGACACCGAATGCGTCAACGGGCCCCGCGGAAATGTCGCTGACCACCTCACAAAAGATGTTGTGCCCTATATGGTTTCAACGTTCGATGTCAGCTCGAGCACCGCCAACTGGGGTGTTGTCGGCTGGTCGATGGGTGGAACCTGCGCGGCCGACCTGACCGTGATGCACCCGAACCTGTTCAGCAGCTTCGTCGACATCGCCGGCGACATGGGCCCCAATGCCGGCACCAAGAGCCAGACGATCAAGAGGCTGTTCGGCGGAAGCGCCGCGCAGTGGGCCGCCTATGACCCCTCGACGGTGATCACCAAGCAGGGCCGCTACCAAGGCATCTCAGGATGGTTCGCCATCTCCACAGACCCGCCGCCACCGCGCGGAAGCATGCCGGTCGCACAGAACACAGACGAACAAGCCGTGGGCCTTGGCGGTCAGGACGCTAACGGGCGAACCGACGACCAAACCGAGGCGGCCAACACGCTGTGTTCGCTTGGCCGCGCCAACGGAATCGACTGCGCCGTCGTCGCAACACCAGGCAGGCATGACTGGCCCTTCGCATCCCGGGTATTCGGGTCCGCACTGCCCTGGCTGGCCGGACAGATCGGGACGCCAGGTGTCGCGCGTATCCCGTTGCCGGACAGTGGCCGCCAAACTCAGGCCATGCCGCAGTCAGCGTCACTGGCAGAGTCTGCAATCACAACACATCGCTAGGTGTCGAGCGGTGTGACGCTGTTTGGATCATCGCGGCATCCGCCGCCATACGAATTGCGGTAGCAGCCGCATCGCGAAGAACATGGGCCGCAGTACCCACGGGACCCAGACCATGCGCCGTCCTTTGGCCAGTGCTCGCGCGGTGGCGGCGGCCACCTGCTCAGGCGTGCTGGGGAACGGGGCGGGCGTCATGCCTTGCGTCATGCGGCCGATGACGAATCCTGGGCGGGCGATTAACAATCGCACCCCGGTGCCGTGCAGCGCGTCGGCCAACCCACTGGCGAACCCGTCCAGGCCCGCCTTCGCCGAGCCGTACACGTAGTTGGCCCGACGCACCCGGACGCCGGCCACCGACGAGAACACCACCAACGATCCCCGCCCGGCCTGCCGCATCGCGGCGGCCAAATGGGTAAGCAAGCTGACCTGCGCGACATAGTCGGTGTGTACGACGGCGACCGCGTGCGCAGCGTCGGTCTCGGCGCGGGCCTGGTCGCCGAGGATCCCGAACGCCAGCACCGCAGTGTCGATCGGGCCGTAGTCAGCGACGGTCGAGGCGACCAGGGGTCCGTGCGAGCCGAGGTCGTCGGCATCGAACTCCCTGGTATGCACGGCCGTCGCGCCGGCGGCGAGCACGGCCGCAACCTCATCGGCCAACTCGTCGGCTTTGCGGGCCGCCAGTATCACCGTCGCCCCGCGAGCCAGCCGGCGTGCGAGTTCGATACCGATCTCGCTGCGGCCGCCGAGGATCAGCACCGTCGTAGCCCCTGTGTCATCCACGGCTGCGATTATCACCTGCGCGAAGAGTTGGCCCGCAATCGGTCATGCTTTCACCGGAAGCCTTCTATAGCTTCGTTTTTCGGCTGCTTCCGCGACGCCCGGTGTATTGGCCGGGCTGTTCGGGGGTAAGCCGAGTGGTGAACGCGTCGCCCAGCAGAGGCCACCGGTGGTGGCTGCCCGTCCTGGCCGATCCAGCGGCATAATTCCGCAAGGGGCTGGTGCCGGTTGACTGGGCCCTCGCCTCTTGCTGCGAGGCCAGCCTCGCCCGCAAGGCGCGGGCAAGCAAGTAGTTGACCCGGGCGGTGCCGGAGCCATTAGCGTTAGCGAACTGGATGCACGCTGCCAGCGTCGCAGAGACGATGTCCCGATCGGCCTGCAGACCGCAGTTCGGGCAATCATGGGTGCGCTGAGCCAGGGCTTTTGGGCACCCGCTGACCGCACAGGCAGTGCTGACTGAAGGCGGTGGTGCGGGTAGCGAACCGCTGGAGCCGCCCACCGCTAGCCTGACATTCGGCCGCGAGAGCAGCGATCAGCATGCCCGGGCTGAAGAGCTGAATTCGCCTGCCCCACAGCCGAGTCCAAGTGGCAACGTTGCAGTCCTCGATGGCGATGTGGTTGCCGTGAGCGACCACAATCTGGGCGGCGATATCGCGCGCTCGAGCTTGTTTTGCTTGACTGCGCGCCCGGGCATCGGTCGCACGGTCAGCTAGGGTCCGCTGATGGGCTCGAGAAAGCGTGTCGCGACAATATGAGCGCAACGGCACACCGTCAGTGCCTGCCGCTCGCGCACCGCCGGGATTGCGGACATTCTTTGCGGCAAGTCCACGGCGAGCTCGACGGGCCGCGCGCGACTGCTGGCGCATCGATAAACCGTACTGGTCAGGGTTGCTGTTGCGCCGCGATCGATCCAACGCACGCTGCCGGGCACGTGCCCGCCGTGCCGCCCGTTGGGCGGATCTCTGCTGCTCCGTGGCGACCGTGACCTGTTCGATCGCAAGCTCCGGGGGATACTGCGCGGGGAAAGAGGCTACCGAGAGGCTATAGCAACACAGGCCACCGACAGCAATTTGATTCGACGCCGCCGGCGAAACTTCCTGCCGCTTACCGGGGTCCCGCCGTCCCGTTCCACGTCTTGCGCGCTGGCCGCGTCATCCGTCAGTTGGTCCCACACCTGCGCTAGCGTGAGCGGTGATGGCGAACTCCTCCGCCCGGCTGACCAACGACGCACTGGCGTTTCTCACGGAGCGCCATCTCGCCATGCTGGCCACGCTGCGCCCCGACAATTCGCCGCACGTGGTGGCGGTGGGTTTCACCTTCGACCCGAAGACACACATCGCGCGGGTGATCACTACCGGCGGCTCGCAGAAGGCGGTCAACGCCGAACGTGGCGGGGTCGCGGTGCTCAGTCAGGTCGACGGGGCCCGCTGGCTATCGCTTGAGGGCCGAGCCAGCGTAAACAGGGAAGTTGACGCCGTGCGCGACGCCGAGTTGCGCTACGCACAGCGTTACCGCACGCCGAGGGCCAACCCCCGACGAGTGGTCATCGAGGTGCAGGTGGAGCGGGTGCTGGGGTCCTCGGATCTGCTGACTCGCAATTCCGTCTAGCTCCCGACGGCCGGCCGCTAGACGAGGGTGGCGCCGGGCGCCCGAATCACCAGCGGCACCGCCGGGAAATAGGCCGCCAGCTCCGGCCGGGATTTGGCCAGCGCGGCGGTGCCGTAGCCGCGGTGCCGGTAGTCGGAATGGATCCAGATCCGGACGTGAACCTCGTGGCCTTCGAGTTCACCGAAGACCATGCCGACCTTCTCGTCGCCGTCGACCGCGACGAACCAAGCGGCTTCTTCGGCGTCGAACCGTTCCTGTGCGGCGCGGATCTCGTCGTCGAGGCCACCCGCCGGGGCACCGGACCCGTCGCCCTTGGCGCCGATGTCCTCGGTGCGTGCGGCGAAAATATCGCGGTCGGACACTCCGGAGAACGGGCGAAGCACCAAGGTGTCGCCGGAGCTCGCGGGCCGATCTTTGAAGGTGAAACTCAGAATGTTGTTCAGGTCTTCGAGCTCGGCGGCGATCTTCTTACGCGAGTTCTTGGTCAGTTGATCGAACGACATGCCGATCACCGCTTCGGCGCCGAGCCGCGAGGTGCCCAGTAGCGCGACGATGCCGCCGACCGCCGATGGCCGGTCGTCGGCTTCCACGATCAGGTCCAGCACTTCATGTCGACGCTCCAGCGCCGTGAGCAGGGCATCGGTGATCTCTCGGCGGGCGGCGGTGCGGTCGTGGTCGGTCATCGCACGAGCGTAATACTTGGGCGGGGATCAGCGCGTGGCACCCGCGGCCGCGCTTAGACCGGGACGACGATCAGTTCGTGCGGACGGTTATTGACGGGCAGGGCGCCGTCTTCGGCCACCACCACGATGTCTTCGATACGTGCCCCCCATCGGCCGGGGAAATAAATCCCGGGCTCGACGGAAAACGCCATGCCCGCCTGCAGCGGTAAATCATTGCCCGCGACGATGTACGGCTCTTCATGCACCGACAACCCGATGCCGTGCCCGGTGCGGTGCACGAAATATTCCGCGAGCCCGGCGTCTTCCAGCACGCTGCGGGCAGCGGCATCCACCTGTTCTGCGGTCACCCCTGCACGCACCGCGTCGACGGCCGCGCGTTGCGCCCGCTGCAGCACTGAATACTGCTGCGCCACTTCAGCACTGGGCTCACCAATGCTGTAGGTACGGGTGGAGTCGGAGTGGTATCCGGGTTGGTATGCACCGCCGATGTCGACGACGACGACGTCACCGACGCGAAGCTCCCGATCCGAGTACTCGTGGTGCGGGTCTGCACCATGCGGACCAGAACCGACGATGACGAACGCCACCTCCGAATGCCCTTCGGCGACAATGGCTTCGGCGATATCCGCAGCAACGTCAGCCTCCGTTCGACCGGGGACCAAAAAATCCGGCACCCGGGAATGCACGCGGTCGATGGCCGCGCCGGCTTTGCGCAGCGCGTCGATCTCGGAAGCGTCCTTGACCATCCGCAGTCCCCGCAGCACGCCGGTGGCCAACACCGGGACGACACCGAGGACATCGGCCAACGGCAGCAAATGCAGCGCGGGCATCGCGTCGGTGACGGCGGTCGCCGCGGGTGCGCCGCCGATGGCCTCGGCGACCAGTTGGTAGGGATCATCGCCGTCGACCCAATCTCGCATCGCCAGACCCAGATCCGCGGCAGCGGACTGTTTCAGCGAAGCCACCTCCAGTCGCGGTACCACCACCGTCGGGTCACCGGCGACCGGCAACACCAGCGCAGTGAGCCGCTCAAAGGTCTGCGCGCGCGAGCCGAGCAGATACCGCAAGTCATACCCCGGGGTAATCACCAGGCCAGCCAGGCCGGCCTCGGCGGTAGCGGCTGTCGCTGCCGCAATCCGGCGGCCGTAGACCTCTGCATCGAATCGGTGAGAACCCATGGCAGTCAGGCTAGCCGCGAGGACTGGCAGGATGGCGGGCATGTCCGCGCCGCTGCTGCTGCTTGACGGCGCCAGCATGTGGTTTCGCTCCTACTACGGCGTCCCTTCCTCGATCACCTCCCCCGACGGCCGGCCGGTGAACGCGATCCGCGGCTTCTTGGACTCGGTGGCCATGCTGATCACCCGACAGCGACCCGGCCGCTTGGTGGTGTGCCTGGACTTGGACTGGCGCCCGCAATTCCGGGTGGTCCGCATCCCGTCGTACAAGGCGCATCGCGTTGAAGAAGAACACCCCGACGGCAAACCCGATGTCGAGGAAGTGCCCGACGAGTTGTCTCCTCAGGTCGAGATGATCGCGGAAATCCTCGACGCGTTCGGCATCTGCACCGGCGGTGCGGCGGGTTTCGAAGCCGACGATGTGATCGGCACGTTGGCCGCTCGGGAGCGGCGTGACCCGGTGATCGTCGTCAGCGGCGACCGCGACCTGTTACAGCTGGTCGGTGACGATCCGGTGTCCGTTCGGGTGCTCTATCTCGGACGGGGCCTGACCAACGCCACGCTGATGGGTCCCCGCGAGGTGGCCGAGCGCTACGGCGTGCCCGCCGACCGGGCCGGCGCCGGCTACGCCGAGCTGGCGCTGCTGCGCGGTGACCCCTCCGACGGGCTTCCCGGCGTGCCCGGTATCGGCGAAAAAACCGCCGCGACGCTACTGGCGCAGCACGGCTCCCTGGCCGGTATCTTGGCCGCCGTCGACGACCCCAGATCGTCGCTGTCCAAGGGTGTGCGGACCAAGCTGCGCAACGCCGCCGACTACATCGAAGCCGCTGGCCCAGTAGTGCGGGTGGCCACCGATGCGCCCGTCACACTGTCGACGCCTACCGACGCGGTGCCGCTGGTGGCCGCCGACCCGACGCGGACCGCGGAGCTGGCGACCCGGCTCGGCGTCGGGTCACCGATCGCGCGGCTGCAGAAAGCGCTCGACGCGCTGCCGTCGTCCTGAGCCGTTACTTAGGCCGACCGACCTCGTAGGTGCCCTTGTTGTCCTCGAAGGTCACCGTCACCTGACGCTTGGTGCCGTCGATGCTGACGTCGCAGTCGAAGCTGCTGCCCTTTTTGACCGTCGGGTTTTGGCCGTTGTTGCACTTGACGTCTTTGACGTTCTTCGCCCCGTAGCCGTTGGTGTCATCGGTGAGGATCTGCTGCACACCAGCCTGGGCCTTGTTGACGTCCAGTTTGGTGGTCACGAAAAACCCGGGCTCCCAGAAGCCCAGCACCAACACGACCGCGACGACGATGGCGGCGAACACGCCGATCACCGTGCCGATCACCGCCCGCGACCGCTTCGGGCCGGCGCCCGCAGGAGGCTGGCCGTAGGGCCCCGGGTATTGGCCGTACTGCCCAGGTTGGCCGTACTGGCCCGGCTGCCCGTACTGCCCCGGCTGCGGGTATTGGCCGGGTTGGCCGTACTGCCCAGGCGGCGCGTACTGGCCGGTCTGGGCGCCGTACTGGTCCTGCTGCGGGTAGCCCGTGGGCTGCGGGAACGGCTGGGACGGCGGATAGTACTGCGCGGGCGGCTGCTGGTACTGCCCGTATTCAGTGGGCGTGTATGCGGGCGCATGCCAAGTCGGTTGTTCACCGACGGGCGACTGCCAGGTCTGCTCGCCGGATGGCTGCTGCCAGGGTGACACCTGCTGGGTCGGTTCCTCGCTGGATTGCTGACCTTCACCCTGCGGCGGCTGCCACGGTTTCGTCGGGTCGGGCCCCTGCGGTCCGCTCATCGTGTGTCTGTCCTCTCAGTCCTAGTTGCAGTCCTCGTATCGGTCGCCGACTGCAACCGTAGCTTCGGCTCAGCCTACCCGGCGTCAACTGCTACGACGCCGCGCCGAATGGCGTCGATCGCGCGCTTCGCAGTTGCCCGCAGCTCGGGTTGGGGGGCGGCGTTGCGAACCTGGTCCAGCAAATCAAGCACCTGCCGACACCAGCGCACGAAATCCCCTGGCGACAGCGGTGAACCGGTGCCCTCGGAGTCAGCGGCGGCCAATGCAGCGACCAGGTCCGCACTGCTGGCCCAGCGGTAGATAGCTGCGACGAAGCCGTCGTCGGGCTCACGACTCAGCGTGATGCGGTGCCGCTGTTCGTCGGCGCGTAACTCCGCCGACAATCGCCGCGTTCGGTGCAGCGCCTGCCGTAACCGCGCAGTCGGCACCTCCGCGTTTCGCGGCGGCCCCGGGCCATCTCCGCCCCGCGACTCATATAGCACCGCTGAGAGCACGGCGGCCAACTCGGCGTCTCGCAGACCGGTCCACGCGCCGGTGCGCAGGCATTCGGCCACCAAAAGGTCACTCTCACTGTAAATCCGGGCCAGCAGCCGCCCGTCGTCGGTCACCGCGGGGTCACCGTCGGTGGCCCGGATAAACCCGCGCTCGGTGAGCAACCCGACGATCCGGTCGAAGGTGCGGGCCAACGAATTGGTGGCGGCGGCCACCTTTCTTTCCAACGCAGCGTTGTCGCGTTCGATGCGTAAATAGCGCTCAGCCAACCGAACTTGGTCCTCCCGATCGGGTTCGCGGTGGACCAGGTGACGATGCATCTGCTCACGTAGCGACACCAGCTCGGGGTCGAAATCGCGCCGCTCAGTACGGCTGCCACGGCGGCCGCCCGAAATCGCCAATCCCTCAGCGGCCGAACGTAGCGCCGATGCCAGATCGCGGCGAACCCGCGGCTGCCGGTGTTCGACCCGCTTGGGCAATGTCATCGAGCCCACCGGCGCCGACGCGCCGGAATAGTCGGCCGACGAAATCCGCCCGGCCCAACGGTTTTCGGTCAATACCAACGGCCGCGGGTCGTCGCTGTCGCGGGCGGGTTCCAGCACGACCGCCAGGCCGCCCCGGCGGCCGTGTGTGATCGTGATGATGTCGCCGCGACGCAGCGCCGCCAGCGCGTCGTTGACCGCTTGCCGGCGTTGCAGTCGCGATGCGCGGGCCTGGGCGCGCTCGTGCTGGCTGATCTGCTCACGCAACCGGGCGTAGTCGAGGATGGGCGCCTCGTTTCCACCGAACTCGGCTGCGACCTCGTCGAGCATCCGCTGTCCGCGCTCCACGCCGCGGACCAGGCTTACCACCGACCGATCGGCCTGATACTGGGCGAACGACTGCTCCAACAGCCGGTGAGCCTGCTCGGGGCCCACCCGGTTCACCAGGTTGATCGTCATGTTGTACGACGGGGCGAACGAGCTGCGCAGCGGGAAGGTGCGGGTGGAGGCCAGGCCCGCGACTTCGACCGGTTCGCTGGTGTTTTCACCGGGGTGCCAGAGCACCACGGCGTGGCCTTCGATGTCGATACCCCTCCTGCCGGCCCGCCCGGTGAGCTGGGTGTACTCGCCCGGCGTCAGCGGGACGTGTTGCTCGCCGTTGAACTTCACCAGCCGTTCCAACACCACGGTGCGGGCCGGCATGTTGATGCCGAGCGCCAGCGTTTCGGTGGCGAAGACGGCCTTGATCAGCCCGCCGGTGAACAGCTCCTCGACGGTGTGCCGGAACACCGGCAACAGTCCGGCGTGGTGGGCCGCGATCCCGCGCAGCAGCCCTTCCCGCCAGTCGTAGTAACCGAGCACGGCCAAATCGGAGTCCTGCAGATCGCCGCAGCGGTGGTCGATCACCTCGGCGATCTGTGCCCGGTCCTCCTCGGTGGTCAACCGCAACGACGAGCGCAGGCACTGCCCAACCGCGGCGTCGCAACCGGCCCGGGAGAACACGAAGGTGATCGCCGGCAGCAGGCCCTCGGAGTCGAGCATGGCAATCACGTCGGGCCGCGACGGCGGTCGGTAAAAACTCGGCCGGCCGGACCGGCCCGGCCCTCCCCTTCCCGCGTGCCGGCGCGGGCCACGCCAGTCCGAGAGCCGATCGGCCTCGCGGCGATGGGCGATGTGGCGCAACAGATTTGGGTCGACGATCGGCTGCCGCCGGTTGCCCGCGCCGTCGGCGTCATAGTCGAACAGGTCGAAGATGCGTTTGCCCACCAGCATGTGCTGCCACAGCGGGACCGGTCGGTGATCGTCGACGACCACCGTCGTATCGCCGCGCACGGTCTGGATCCAGCCACCGAATTCCTCGGCGTTGCTTACCGTCGCAGACAGGCTGACCAGACGCACCTCGTCGGGCAGATGCAGGATGACTTCTTCCCACACCGCACCACGCATCCGGTCGGCGAGAAAATGGACTTCATCCATCACCACATAGGAAAGTCCTTGCAGCACCGGCGAATCAGCGTAAAGCATGTTGCGCAGCACTTCGGTGGTCATCACCACGACCGGCGCGTTGGCGTTGACCGACAGGTCGCCGGTGAGCAATCCGATCTGGTCTTTGCCGTAGCGGGCCACGAAATCGCTGTGCTTCTGGTTGCTCAGCGCCTTCAGCGGCGTGGTGTAGAAGCATTTGCCGCCGGCCGCCAGTGCCAAATGCACTGCGAACTCGCCGACGACCGTCTTACCGGCTCCGGTTGGCGCGCATACCAGAACACCGTGGCCGCTTTCCAGTGCGGCACAGGCCTGCTGCTGAAAGCCGTCGAGTCCAAACGGCAATTCCGCGGCGAACCGGGCTAATTCGCCGGCCGCGGGGTCATTAGGTGACGTCGTCATGGGGTCCGGCGATGCTCGACGGCGCCCCAACCGCGGACGGCGGGTCGATGACCGAGGCTTCGTCGTCGGCGATGGTACTTAGCGCTTCGCGTTTGGCTTTCCGTTTGTCGTGGAACCGGGTGATCTGGATGGCCAATTCCAGCAGCAGCGTCAGCGCCAGTCCCAGGGCCGTCATCGAGAACGGGTCGGAACCCGGCGTGAAAACCGCCGCGAACACGAACATCCCGAAGATCAGGCCACGCCGCCAGGACCGCAGCCGCGCGTAGCTCAACATGCCGACGAAGTTGAGCATCACGATCAGCAGCGGGAACTCGAAGCTGACCCCGAAGACCAGCAGCAGGTTGATCAGGAAGCCGAAATACCGGTCGCCGGAGAGCGCGGTCACCTGGACGTCGCTGCCGACGGTCAACAAGAAGTGCAGCGCCTTGGATAGCACCAGATAGGCCAGCACCGCGCCGGTGACGAACAACATCGCCGCCGGGACCACGAACGCCACCGCGAAACGGCGTTCCTTCTTGTACAACCCCGGCGTGATAAACGCCCAGAGTTGGTAGAGCCACATCGGGCAGGCCAGCACGACTCCGGCCGTGAGTCCTACCTTCAGCCGCAGCATGAACTGGTCGAACGGTGCGGTGGCCAGCAACCGGCACCCGCCGTCGGCGCTGATATCCGCCCGCGCCGACGGCGGCAGCGAGCAGTAGGGGTGCCGAAGCCACTCGCCAAGGCTTTGCAGCCCCAACACCGGGTGCGAGTACCAGATAAACCCGAACGTCGTGGTCACCGCGATCATCGCCAACGAGATCAGCAGCCGAGCGCGCAGCTCGATGAGATGGTCGACGAGCGACATGGTCCCGTCGGGGTTGGTGCGGCTGCGACGAAGTCGCGGGTCTAGCCGCCTGAATAGACCGGTGGTGCGCACAGTGAGTAGGCGCTCGGGCGCCGCGGCGGCGATGCCAGGCTAGGCCGAGCGTCCGTCAGCCGCCGGCGGGTCGACCCGCTCGGACTGCACCGGCTGGGCTGGCGCGGCATGGGTCGCTGACGTTTCCGGTTTGCTCTCGCCCTGCAGCTCACGGACCTCGGCCTTGAAGATGCGCAGCGACTTGCCCAATGAGCGCGCCGCGTCGGGAAGCCTCTTGGCACCGAATAACAAGACCACCACGAGGGCAAGGATTCCCCAGTGCCACGGACTAAAACTGCCCACTTTGGTTACCTCCAGACGTCCCCACGATGCTACCGCAGCTGCCGGTTTCGGCTCGTCAGGCGCCACGTGAGACGCGGGCTGCGGACGTCATCGCGTTCGCTGGGTCTCTGAAGTCCGGCTTTACCCGCCGAAGTACCGCAACGGACCTGCACTGGTTGGGTCGGGATACCACCCACGTACCCCTACTCCGATCGCGCCGCGGCCTGGTAAGACTCCAGTGCGGCCGCGGCGGCGTCGCGCACCCGGTTGGCCAGCGACTCCGGCGCCAGGACGCGCACCGCCGACCCCAGGCCCAGCACTTGGCGGGCCATCCACTCTTCGGAGGCGTACGTCATCGCCGCCTCGCAGTAACCATCGGGCAACTCGCGCAGCAGACGCATTGGGTAGTACTCGAACATCCACGCCGCCGCAGGCGCCAGCCGCAGCGTCGCCGACGGCAGCGATGGGTCGGCGTCGAACAGCGAGGTGTCCGGCGGCGCCTGCAGCGCAGGTTCCGGCGGCGCGGATGGCTCGTCGAGCTCGGTGGCGTCCACGATGCGGTCGAACCTGAATAGCCGCACCCCTTCGGCCTCCCGCGACCATGCCTCCAGGTAGCTCTGGTCGCCGACCAGCACGATCCGGATGGGGTCGACGATCCGGGTGGACAGCGTGTCATGCGAGGCCGCGTAGTAGTCGATGGTCAGCGCCCGATTGTCATGGACTGCGGCACGCACCGCCGCGGCGGCCTGACTCTCCACCGGCGCCGGCTCGTCGACCGCAGCGACGTCAGCTCCGTGTCCGGCGGCCCCGGCCGCTGCTTCGACTTTGGCGATCGCGCTGCGCGCTGCCTGCGGATCGACCACACCCGGGATGTCCGCGAGCGCCCGCAAGGCCACCAGCAGGCCGGTGGCCTCCGGCGAGGTGAGCTGCAGCGGCGTGTCCATGCCCGCCGAGAACGTCACTTCGATGGTGTCGCCCTCGAACGCGAAGTCGATCAGATCGCCCGGGCTGTAGCCGGGCAGGCCGCACAGCCACAGCTGATCGAGGTCCTCCCCCAGCTGCTTGACGGAAACACCCAGGTCAGCGGCGGCCTGCGCCCGAGTCACCCGTGGGTTGGCCTGAAAATACGGCACCATGTTGAGCAGTCGCACCAGGCGAGTGGACACGGGAGTCATGCCTGCACCTCACCGGCCTGGGCGCGCAACCGGCCCAGCACCTCCTCGCGCAGGGTGTCAGGTTCCAGCACGACGGCGTCGGCCCCGTAACCGGTGATATCGCGCGCCAGCCGGTCAGTGGTTCCGATGTCGAGTTCGATGACCTCGCCGGCGCGGCCGGCCAATTGCCGCGGCCCCAGCGACGTCCCGGCGCGCCGCAGCGCGGTGGCCCGCCCGTCGACCACCCAGACCTGAGCCCGCACGCCCGACGGCGCCTCTCCGACCGCCTCGGCCACGATCCTGCGCAGGTCGACGTTCGCGGGCAGGGTGAAGGCGCCGACCGGGCCGATCGGGGTCACCTCCCCGCCGATCCTGGACAGCCGGAACGTGCGGGTGGCGCCACGGTCGCGGTCGTGCCCGACGAGATACCAGCGGCCTTTCTCGGTCACCACGCCCCACGGCTCGACCGTGCGCACGGTGTACGGCTCGGCGCGCGACGGACGGTGCGGAAATTGCACGGCCTGCGCGGCGTCGATAGCCGACAGCAGCGCTCCGAGAACGTCTTCCGACCCGCGCAGCCCCAGGGTCCCGGCAGGCGACGCAATGGCGACCGGCGCATCCGGGTCGACGTCCACGCCGGCGGCCCGCAGCTTGAGCAGCGCACCCTGGGTGGCGGTAATCAGTTCCGGCGACTCCCACAACTGGGTGGCTACAGCCACGGCGGCCGCCTCGTCGGCGGTCAGCTCGACTGCGGGCAGCGCGTAGGCCTCGCGGTTGATCCGGTAACCCTCGACCGGATCGAACGACGACACCTTGCCGGTCTCCAGTGGTATGCCCAGATCGCGCAGCTCGTTCTTGTCGCGCTCGAACATTCGCGAGAACGCTTCGTCGCTGGCGGTGTCCGAGTAGCCCGCCACGCTGGACCGAACTTTTTCGGCGGTGATGTAGCCGCGGGTGGAGAGCAACGCGATGACGAGGTTCACCAATCGCTCGACTTTGGAAATCGCCACCCGTAGCAGCTTAGGGGTGCAGTAAAGCCAGTTCGAGATCGACGTGTCGGTCACGTCGATCAGCCCGAGTGACGAGGTCGCAGGATGCCCCTTAGGGGCCGCGATCGCAGGCACCGTTCAGCCGACGGGTACTAGTGAGTCGGCGAGTTGCCCGACCCCCCGGGTCTCGGAGTACCGGAACGGTTGTGTCGAGCTGAGAAACGTCTCCATAGCCGGAAGTAGCTGCGCAGCACTTCAGAGCGCCGCACACACATGCAGTTCGCCAAATGGCCCACCAGCGAGTAGCGTTCATGTTGGTTGATATTTCAGCAGTCCGCAGCGCTCCAGTCACGAGCCGCGGGCACGTGCCCACGCCGGACATCTAATCTGAGTTCACGTCCCTCCGACGCGACTCGTCGACTCCGATGATCCGATGCCGTCGGATTCAGTCAGTCCGGTAGGAGCCGAAACCCCGGTGCTATCAACCTATTTCGCGAAACCTTTTGTCTAGGTTAACGCCCGTCGGATCGGTCGAGCACGTCGATCGGACTGCAAACTTTCAGGAACACAAGCTCGATCAGTGACCCACCCGCCGCGCACGGCGAACGTTAGGTCCACATGGCCCGCATTTCGCGCAGCACAAGGGATAACACGATCTCTCGCACCCGGTCTGAACCGGATACGAGTCGGCTACGACCCCAACGCGGGGTCGTTGCACGGTCATCCGCAGTCCGCGGCTGACCACCACAGAAGGGATACACCACATGGGATTCGTCGATAAGGCCAAAAATGCTGCTCAGGATGCCGCCGGTAAAGCTAAGGAGCAGGCCGGCAAGGTTACTGGCGACAAGCACACCGAAGGCCAAGGCAAGAAGGACCAAGCCACGTCGAGCTTGAAGAAGGCCGGCGAAAACATCAAGGACGCGGTCAAGTAACCGCTATTGGTGTGGCCTGCCGCCGACCGCGGTTGGCGGGCCACACCAATTCCAACACCACCGAAACGCCTCGAAACATCAGTACGACAAGACGATTCGCGGAGGCCGACGATTCGTTACGCCCCTGGCGGGCCACACACCCCAAGAATTCCGAAGCAGATAAACCCGAAATCGTCAGGAGAAAAACAGTGACCCACGCAACGACCGATAAGCTCATAGGCCAACTTCGCATCCTGCATCACCTCACCAACAGCGAGGCCCAGATTGCGCAGACCCGGCGTGTGCAGGCCCGCAACGATACTGTGCGCCAACAATTCACGACGAACGCGACCAACGCGCAAGAACGTGCGAGGCTGATCGCCGCCGCGCTGCGTGAACTCGGCGGCGTCCCCGACGTGGTCACCCCCACGCTGGGCCGCGCTACCGCTCTGGCCAAGGCCGTAGTCGAACAGGTTCAACCGATAACGGCCGCGCTGTTCAGTGACCTCGCCCTAGAACACCAACTGCTCGACCGCGCACGCTATCTCGAGGCCCTCGCCGACGCGGCCGACCGTGTCGACGCTCGACTGCTTGCGCGGCGTCTGCAGGCTGCGCATCAAGAAACCGTCGAGTGGATCACCTCGGTACTCGCCCAAGAAGCCTCCGGAAAGCTCACCGCGGTGCAGCCCACCGCCGTGCAGAAGGCAGTGGGTCGACTGACCAGGGCCGCCAATTACCCGACCCGCTGGACTGCCGCGCGCATCAACGCAACCGCCGAGGCTGTTGCCC
This sequence comes from uncultured Actinomycetota bacterium, assembly GCA_963720085.1. GTDB lineage: Bacteria > Actinomycetota > Actinomycetes > Mycobacteriales > Mycobacteriaceae > Mycobacterium. The sequence goes on along the minus strand of CAVRER010000026.1, from coordinate 282,900 downwards.
GCGCCCGTTCACGCGTCGCCACCGTAACCGAAGCCGCCGTCGACTCCTTGAGCGCCGGGCGCGACGCCGGACTTCATCAAGCGGAGCAGATCGCCACCCGAAATGGAGCACGCACCATCGCGACCACCCTGCACCGCACCCGCCTCCGCACCGGCGGCCTCACCGAAGACGAACTAACTGTCGACCACTACGACGACCTCACAATCAACGAAGTCGAGGCCGCGGTGCAACAACTCACCGATCCCGCCGGATTGGCCGCCCTGCTGCGCTACGAGCAGAACCACAAGGACCGCGTGGGCGCGTCCACCGCGATCGAGAACCAACTGGCCGCACTCGGGGCGCAGGACAGCAACAGAAACTGACCCGACTCCTCGCCCGATCGCGGCGTGAACCGCACAGGTCTGACCACTAGTTTTGGTGCCATAAGGCTTGCCGCACCAGCTACATGCTGGCGATCAGCCTCTTAACTCGCTCGTCGACCGACCGGAACGGATCTTTGCACAGCACGGTGCGCTGGGCCTGGTCGTTGAGTTTGAGGTGCACCCAGTCGACGGTGAAATCGCGGCCGGCGGCTTGGGCGGCGCTGATGAACTCACCCCGCAGCCGCGCGCGGGTGGTCTGCGGCGGCTGGTCGACGGCATCCTCGATTTCTTCGTCGGTGGTGATGCGCGACGCCAGACCCTTGCGTTGCAGCAGATCGAAGACGCCGCGGCCGCGCTTGATGTCGTGGTAGGCCAGATCCAGCTGGGCGATCTTCGGGTCGGACAGCTCCATGTCGTAGCGGTCCTGGTAGCGCTGGAACAACTTGCGCTTGATCACCCAGTCGATTTCGGTGTCGACCTTCGCGAAGTCCTGGCTTTCCACGGCGTCGAGCTGACGACCCCACAAGTCGACGACCTGCTCGATCTGCGCGTTGGGTTCGCGGGTTTGCAGGTGCTCGACGGCGCGTGCGTAGTACTCCCGCTGGATGTCCAGGGCGCTGGCCTGACGGCCGCCGGCCAGCCGCACCGGCCGCCGGCCCGTCACGTCGTGGCTGACCTCGCGGATCGCCCGGATCGGGTTGTCCAGTGAGAAGTCGCGGAACGCCACGCCGGCTTCGATCATTTCCAGCACCAGCGCTGCGGTGCCCACCTTGAGCATGGTGGTGGTCTCGCACATGTTGGAGTCGCCGACGATGACGTGCAGACGGCGGTACTTCTCGGCGTCGGCATGGGGCTCGTCGCGGGTGTTGATGATCGGGCGGCTTCGAGTGGTGGCCGATGAGACGCCTTCCCAGATGTGCTCGGCGCGCTGCGACAGGCAGAACGTGGCGGCCTTCGGGGTCTGCAGCACCTTGCCTGCGCCGCAGATGAGCTGGCGGGTGACCAGGAACGGCAGCAGCACATCGGAGATACGGGAGAACTCGCCCGCGCGCACGATCAGGTAGTTCTCATGGCAGCCATACGAGTTGCCTGCCGAGTCGGTGTTGTTCTTGAACAGGTAGATGTCGCCGCCGATGCCCTCATCGGCGAGCCGCTGCTCGGCGTCGACGAGCAGGTCTTCCAGCACCCGCTCGCCCGCACGGTCGTGGGTGACCAGCTGCACCAGGCTGTCGCATTCGGCGGTGGCGTATTCCGGATGGCTGCCCACGTCGAGGTACAACCGTGCGCCGTTGCGCAGGAAAACGTTGGAGCTACGCCCCCAGGAGACCACCCGGCGAAACAGGTAGCGGGCCACCTCGTCCGGCGACAGGCGCCGATGACCGTGGAATGTGCAGGTGACACCGAATTCGGTCTCGATGCCCATAATCCGCCGCTGCACAATTCGAGCGTACTGGTTGTATGCGCTGCTGGCGCGGAACCCCCCGCGGAGAGTGTGGCGTGGTCGGCGGGTGCACCCTGATTACTCCGGTAGAATCGGTGCTGCTCCTTTCCGCGAGCACAGTCGTCAGAAAGGCTTCTCCAGTCCTGTGGACAGAGCCAGGGTCGCGGAGCACCCGCGGCCGGACCACGTCATCGCACACATCAGCGACACCCATCTCATAGCCGGCGACGGCGACCTCTACGGCGACGTCGACGCGGAGGACCGATTATCCGAGCTGCTTGAGCGGCTCGAGGCTTCCGGGACTCGCCCCGATACATTGATTTTTACCGGCGACCTTGCCGACACCGGACAGCCCGATGCCTACCGCAAGCTGCGGAACCTCGTCGAGCCATTGGCCGATCGCCTTGGCGCTGAGGTCATCTGGGTGATGGGTAACCACGACAACAGAGCGGCGCTGCGCGAACACCTGCTGCGCGAAGCCCCGACGATGGCGCCGATGGACCGCGTGCACGACATCGCCGGTTTACGCGTGATCGTCTTGGACACCTCCGTTCCTGGCCATCACCACGGCGAAATCGCGCCGGAGCAATTAGATTGGCTCGCAGCGCAATTGGCCGAACCCGCACCTTTCGGCACTATCCTTGCGATGCACCATCCACCGATTCCCAGCGTGCAGGACCTGGCCGTCACCGTGGAGCTGCGCGACCAAACACCACTTGCCCGGGTGCTGCGCGGCAGCGACGTGCGCAGCATCCTCGCCGGGCACCTGCACTACTCCACCACGGCCACCTTTGCCGGAATTCCGGTATCGGTGGCCTCGGCCAGTTGCTACACCCAGGACCTCCTGACGGCCGGAACCCGGGGCCGCGATGGTGCACAAGCATTCAACCTGGTGCACTGCTTCCCGGAAACGTTGGTGCACACTGTCATTCCGCTGGCCGCCGGTCCTACCGTCGGACGATTCGTCCAGCCGGAGGCCGTGCAGCGCGAACTCGCCGATGCGGGAGTGAGCATCCTGCCGGCCGGCCGGATACCGCACATCGCACAGCAGCTCGCCCGCACGTAGCGCGCGAGCACTCGTCGCCGGCCGCCCGCTGCTGCGCGCTCACTTCGAGGAAGCTGCCGTGGGCGGGCCCTAAGAAGTCGTCAAAGATTACGAAATTTCCTATGCTCCAGCCAGTTTGGTGTTCTATCCAATGGCTGATAGTCAATGCGGTGAACACGATGCTCGCATGCGCCTCGATCAACTCGCGCTTGTGAGATGGTGGGTCGGCCGGGCCTGTGAGTCGTACTTGGACATACGAGAGCTCTTCTCGATCTGGCACTGCTGGTGGCAGGTGTCGATGACCAACTCGGCGGAAATACGGGTACTTAGCGGGCGGATTCTAGGTCACTGCTCCCACGAATAGCCGTCAAGAAGGCGTTATGATTTCGTCTGCCTTTCGTTAAAACCACATAATGGGATGTGTTGATGGTCACGACACTGTTGCGCCGCATTGCGCCACTCGCTATACAAGATGCAACGCAACCACTTAAGTGGCCGTTGATCTGAGGAAACCCAAATTGCTTTGTTCCGTGACGAATTGAACTGCGCACATACGGGTCGGTGAATTGAATCTCAGATAGGGACACAACGATGTCTCCCGCCTGTTGCCTCAATGAGTTGCTAGGGAGAGTCGATGCCACTCGGTAATGTGCTGCAACCGCTGATCATGCTGGCCTCAGTTTTGGTCGGCTCAGTGATTGTCGGAAACCTGTTCCGTCGGTTTAATCAGCCCGCGGTCGTCGGCGTAATCCTATTCGGCATTGTGGTGGGGACAATCCTGGCCGCCAGTTCCCACTCCGTGAAATCGGTGTTGCTGTCAGGGACCACGAAGTCCCTCATCGAAACCGTGGGCTATGCGGGCCTCTTGCTACTGATGTTTTCGGTCGGAATTGAGCTGCGCGCCTACAGCAAATCGGGCGAGCGGTCACCACGCTGGCAACTCGTGCCCTGCGTGCTGGCTCCCATCGTCGTCTCCGCGGCTGCAGCTTGGCCCTTCGCCCACCGACTTGCGGGCCCACACGGCAATCCGTTACACGCGTGGTTATTTGTCGGTGTGGCGCTGGGCGTCACCGCCGTTCCCGTTCTCGTGCTGCTCATCCAAGATCTTGGGGTCCCGACGCTGCCCGTTCCGGGAACCGCGCTACGAATTGCCGTCTCGACCGACGCGATTGCATGGGCCTTGGTGACTGGGTTGGTCGTGTTGACCACAGACTTGAGTTCGGTATCGGTCACAGCCCTATGTGTGGGCGTCGCGTTGCTGATTGCAGTGATGTTCGTGCTGCCGCGGCTCGTCCAGCAGTGGTTCCGGGGCTCCGAGCATGCTGCTTCGCTGGTGGGGGCGATGTTCGCGTGCGCGCTTACCGGTGCGGCAGCAACGCAGGTGTTGGGCTTCCACCCAGCCGTCGGTGCGGTGATTGCAGGTCTGTTCTTCCCAGCAGGGCTGGTCAACGAGGCATCGCAGCGGGCCTTAGCCACGGTCGCCGACATGCTCATTCCTGCGTTCTTCGTTTCGAGTGCGCTGGATGTGCCGCTGGAAACATTGTCGGACGTTTTTCGATGGAGCGGTCTGCTGTGCCTGCTGACCCTGACCATCGCTGCCTTCGGTTCGAAGATCGCGGTCGGTCTTGTGTCAGGCAGGATGCAACGCTGGCCACTTACCACCTCAGCTGAACTCGGGGTCTTGCTGAACTGCCGCGGCATCACCGAACTGGGCATGGCGTCGGTAGGTCTCCAAGCCCACTTGATCGGACCCTATGCGTTCGCGATTTTGTGTGCGCTTGCCATCCTGACCACCGCGGCGACGGCTCCGCTGTACCGGGTGATCAACACCGTCGCGCGTAATCGTATGTCACGCACTCCTTTCCAGCAAGTCTCGCATGCCTGAACCCGCGAGGCTGCTGGCACCGCGGATTGTCAACGCGGTGATCGCGTCGGGTGATTTGAGCGAATTTCTCGATGCACCAACCGGTTTGGCGTCCAACTCATACCCTCAATCGCGACGACCGCACGATCTGCGTCGCGATCGCCTCCGAACCAGTCTTCACCGGGCACACGCAGCTCACCACCGCACCCCTTAAAGCCCGCCATTGGTGCACATGATCGCCGACGGACCGGAAACCCAGATCTGCTTCCCATCAACAGGATTCGAAGCAAGCCGTGACCCGAGTCAGGTCGCTAAAGGCCCGGATTTCACCCGGCACAATTGAGGTGGTCGAACCTGAAACACCGGTGAGTAGCCTGCGGACTGTAAGTGACTGCTGCCACGAATGGCCGTCAGGAAAACGTTATGATTTTGCCTACCTCCCGTTAAGAACACATCATGGAGTGCGTTGACGGTCAACACGCGGTTGCACCGTGTTGCGCCACTGGATATATAAGATGCAGCGAATCCACCTACGCGGCCAGTGATCTGGGGAGACCCGAATCGCTTAGTTGCGTGATGAGTAGCGAACCTGCACGCAAACATATCCGCGAGTTGGATCTCAGATAGGGACACAACGACGTCTCCCGCTTGTGATCTCAATCGGCAGTTAGGGAGAATCGGTGCCACTCGGTAACGTGCTGCAAGCACTCATCATGCTGGCCGTAGTCTTGGTCGGCTCAGTGCTTGTCGGAAACGTATTCCGTCGAATTAAGCAGCCCGCCGTCGTCGGAGTAATCGCTTTTGGCCTTCTGCTCGGCACAATTCTGGCCGTGCTGCCTCATTCCATGAAGTCGGTGTTACTTTCGGCGACCTCGAAATCTCTCATCGACGACGTGGGCCAAGCTGGCCTCTTGTTACTGTTGTTCCTGGTTGGAATTGAGCTGCGTAGCTACAGCAAACAACAAGGCGAGCGATCGCCACTCTGGCAACTGGTGCCCTGCGTGCTGATTCCGGTCGTCGCCTGCGCAGCTGCAGCTTTCCCCTTCGCGCACCAACTGATTGGCCCAGACCACAATCCGCTGCATGTGTGGTTGTTCATCGGTGTGGCGCTGAGCGTCACCGCCGTTCCGGTTCTCGTGCTGATTATCAAAGATCTTGGGGTCCCGGCGCCCATCCCGGGGGTCGCGCTGCGAATTGCCGTCGCGACCGATGCGGCGGCATGGGCACTGGTGACCGTGTTGATCCTGCTGACCACAGACTTGAGCACGGTCTCGGTGCCTGCCCTTTGTGTGGGCGTCGCGTTGCTGTTCACAGTGATGTTCGTGCTGCCGCGGCTCCTCCGGCGGTGGTCCCAGGTCCACCAGATGAGTGCTGCTCCGTTTGTGGTGGCGGTGTTCGCTTACGTGCTTGTCGGTGCGGCAGCAACGCAGGTGTTCGGCCTCCACCCCGCTCTCGGTGCCGTGCTTGCCGGCCTGTTCTTCCCCGCAGGGCTGGCCAATGAGGCATCGCAGCGGGCCATAGCCACGGTTGCTGACATGCTCATTCCTGCGTTCTTCGTTTCGAGCGCGCTGTCTGTGCCGCTGCAGGTTCTGGCGGATCTGTTCCGATGGAACGGTCTGGCGTGCCTGCTGACCCTGATCGTCGCCGCTTCCGGTTCAAAGTTCGCGGTCGGTCTCGTAGCCGGCAGAATGCAACGCTGGCCACTTACCACCTCAGCCAAACTTGGCGTCTTACTGAACTGCCGCGGCGTCACCGAACTCGCCATTGCGTCGATCGGTCTCCAAGCCCACCTGATCGGTCCCTACGCGTTTGCGATGCTGTGTGCGCTTGCCATCGTGACCACCGCAGCGACGGCTCCGCTGTACACCGCGATCAACAACCGCGCGCGCCTTCGCACCTCACCCGCGGACGTCCAGCAAGTGATGAGTGACGTTGACTCATCAAAAGTCCCGGCATAAAGACACCTTGTTGTCCACGTGAGCACCTTTCCTTTCGACAGGAGGTTCCCTTGACCACTGAGGTCACCAGTGGCGACGAGCATGTCGTAACGGCCACACACCGGCGCGCCTCTTGCGCCGGTGTGTGGCGCGGCCACAAGGCGCTACCACTGGTGGAACGGTGAAAAATACCTCGCCCCCTCTCATCGCACCTCGTCCTGGGATCGATCCCGAGGACATAGTTGTTTGGAAATTCGACAACAGGGGCGAGCGCCCGCCGCCAAAGGTTGGCGGTCGCCGGTGGAAGCCGCGCATGAGACTCGCCGTCATCGCGCTGGTGCTTGTTGCCTGCGCAATGATCACGTCGGTCGTGCTGTACGTCGATGGCGCAGCGTCCCAACGTATTCCAGTTCACGGGGGGCCCACCAGCGGCGGCACAACTGTGACGCTGGATGTGGTAAGCATCTCAAACAGCTACAGTGAGCTCGTCGGCGACCTCATCATTAGGCCCGGACCTGCGTTGGTGGATCCGGCGACCGACAGTCTCAAGCAAGACCTCACTGTGGCAGTAACATCCGTGACGACGCCGGTCAGGCGCACATATTCCAAAGGCATGTTGCCCGGTGTTTTCCCTGTTCCGCTGACCTTGGCGCGCGACGTCGAACGCTGGCCGTTCGATACGTACTACACCGGACCGATCACGGTTACCCTCTTTACCGGCGCGGCTCAAACGCCGGAACGCGCCAACGTGACATTCGTCGATCGGCTGGCCGGCTGGAAAGTCGACGTGGCACGCGTAAATGCCAATCCGATGGCACCTTACGAAGTCCAATTGCAGCGCTCACCGAGCACCATGCTCTTCGCAATCACCATCCTGTGCATTTTCGTCGCGATCGCGGCAGTCGGCTTATTCGTTGCGATTCAGACGACTCGCGACCCACGCAGGTTTCAGTCGCCGATGACAACCTGGTACGCGGCGATGCTCTTTGCGGTGGTACCGCTGAGAAACGCACTTCCGGGCTCGCCCGCGTTCGGAAGCTGGATCGACCTCACGATCGTGCTGTGGGTGCTGGTCGCTTTGGTGGTCTCGATGCTGCTCTATATCGCGGCCTGGTGGCGAGCGACATCTAGGAGCTCAGCGCACAGCGTGCGGCCACCGAACTCCTCGTGAAGTCGCACTGAGTACGTAGCTGGCGATCACTCGTCTCCGGCTGTTCGCTCCCACGGCGCGGGCACCGGGAAGTACCTCTCCAGGAACTCACCGACGACATCGGCCCGCTCCCGGGCACTCATCTCGGGGAAGCTGCCGTCGTTGAGGCAAAAGAAGTCAAAATTGCGCTTCTTCAGCAACTTCGGCAATTTCTCCAGTCCGGAGCGCAGCGTGGTAGCGACGTAGAGCACCTTCGCCGACTCATGCTGCACGGCACGCCCGGTCATCAACGCATAGTAGTGGTACAGCGAGTTGGTCACCGAGATGTCCGTGCTCGCGCGGAAGCGGCTGGCCTGAGTGCGCGCGAAGTCGGTCGCAAACTCGCGCTCCAGTTCGCACAGCACGCTCTTGCGCAGCGGCGCAGCGGTGTGCTCGAGGTGACGGGTGATGATCTTCCCGAACCTCTCCCACAACAGCTGCCGGTTGACGCGTGCAGCGTTCTCGAATCCGCTGCGCTCGGCGTGGTTGGGCCCCAGCCCGATCCGCGTGCCCGCCTCGATGAACTTCGTCACTCCGCCGGGTGAGAAGAACGTCGTCGGGGACAGCGCCCGGCCGAAGAACATATCGTCGTTGGAGTACAGGAAATGCTCTGCGAGACCAGGGATGTGGTGCAGCTGGGTCTCCACTGCGTGGCTGTTGTACACCGGCAGCGCCGAGAGGTCGGTGAAGTGATCCTCGGCACGCACGATGGTGACGTTCGGATGGGGCGCCAGCCACTCAGGGACGGATGAGTCCGTCACGATGAAGATCCGCCGCACCCAGGGCGCAAACGCGTGCACCGAACGCAGGGCGTACTTCAGTTCGTCAATCTGACGGATCCGCGCGTCGGCGTCGTCGCCTTCGCCGACAATGTGATTCGCCATTGCGGCTGCGCGCCGTGCCCGGAACTCCGGCTCGCTGCCGTCGACCCAGGAGAACACCATGTCGATGTCGAACGTGACGTCGGCGGCGTGCGGAGTGAACATCCCGGCGATCGTCGGCCACGTGCGCCCGTGTAGATCCACCGTGGTGTACACAATCTCGCTCAGCGGCAACGCTTTCCGAGTAAGCGAATTCTCGATCGGGCAGATCGCCTGCTTGCCGTCGAATACCCAGAACTGCAGCTCCACCCCAGCGGAGGCGCCGTACCGCAGGCCCGAACGCGGGCATTCGCGCCGACGAAACACGCGCAGCAGCCGCGGGTCCGGGTCCGAGGACAGCAGACCGTCGCCCAGGTATACCGAGGTGCGCCCGGTTCCATCGAGAATCTTGGCACGCAGCGGCGCTTCGAGGCATGCGGACATCAGCGCTTCGGCGACTCGTGCACGCAGGCCGATATCAACGACGAGCGCTGGACGCCCGTCGGCGCCGCGGATGAGCAGGAACGGAATTCCCGCCGTCTCCAATTCCGCGCGGATGAACAAAAGGTCTTGCGCCATCGCCTCATAGGGCGTCAGGCGCAGCCCATCGGATGAGCCGGCCAAGTTGACGCGGGCGACGTCGATCATGCTGGTCATGGGAACACCTGCCTTCCACACTCAAGTTCGGTCAAGACGCGGACAAAGAGGGACCACGGCGAACCGGTGGAGCGGCGACGATGCCCTCACACGTTGAGCTTTGGCACTGAACGACGTATCCCCGCGCAGAGCTGGGAAAGCCACTTGGGACCACCCCTTAAGCCGGGGAGATCTGTCCTGATCTTGGGCGTCTCTCGACGTCGTCAGATCAGTGGCCTGTGTTCGATTCAGAAGCCTCGCCTAACGAGGTGCTTATGCAGGATAGCCCCGAATCCGGCTTCCGGCAACGCGACTGTGTACAGGTAGCCGAATGGCCTCGGTCACAAGTCATTAAGACTCGGAAGGGCTGGGCGCCTCGCCGAATCGGCTGAGCGCCAGAGTTGCGGCGACCGCGATGACGAATCCCGCGACCACCATCCAGCTCAGGCCCGGACGGGTCCGGTCGCCGAGCCACGCCACCCCGACGAGTGCGGGACCGACCGTTTCGCCCACCACCATCCCGGCGACGGCAGTGGTCACCGATCCGCGGCTTAATGCGGAGGTAAGCAGTAAAAACCCGGCCGCGCCACCTGCGATCACCGCATACACGGCGGGGTTGGCGTAAAACACGGCCTTGGTTGGATCGATCGGATCGATCAGGCGGACGGCAACTTCGACGACCCCGAAGCCGCCGCCGGCCCCGAGGCCCAGGACGAGCGCGCGGGAGCGGTCGCCCAACCGGCCGGCCGCCGCGCCGGCGATGAACACCGCGGCGACCACCACCAGCAGCGCCCAGCCGAGCCCGGCGGGCCCGCGCTGGGAACCCTCGGGTCCGGCGGCAAGGCCGAGCATGGCAAGGCTCGCGCACACCACGCCCACCGCCGTCCACTCCATTGGTGACAACCGCGCCGATAGCATCCAGGCGGCCACGATCGCGGTGACCGCGAGCGAAGCCGCGATCGCCGCGGCGACGACGTAGATCGGTACCAGGCGCAACGCTGCCACTTGCAATACAAAGCCAGCACTGTCAAGCCCGATGCCCAGGAGGTAGCGCCACTGCCGCAGCGCTCGCAACAGTAAGGCCGCGTCAACTCCGGAGTCGCTGCCGGCGTCCACCGAGCGGGTCGCCGCGGCCTGCAACACCGTCGCCGTGCCGTAGCACACCGAGGTGCCCAATGCGAGGAGCAAGCCGATCAGCACGGAACCGAGCCTATTTCGACGATTTCTCTGCCGAGCCGTTATCCGATTCGGAGCCCGTGTGTTTGGGCAGCAACCGCTCCAGCGCCGGACCGGTGATTCGCCGGAACGCGCGTCGCGGTCGGTTGGCGTCGAGGATGGCGACCTCCAACGTCGAGACCCCCAGGCTGGGCTCATCGCCGCCGTTGGTGCTGCCCGCCTGCAGCGCGTCGACAGCGATTCGCACTGCGTCGGCCAAGTTGGCGTTCTCGGCGTAGGAGTCCTTGAGCGCGGTGGCGATCGGCTCGGTCGTCCCGCCCATCACCACGAAATGCGGCTCGTCGGCGATCGACCCGTCGTAGGTAATCCGGTACAGCTCAGGCGGTTTGGTCTCGCCGTAGTGCGCGACTTCGGCGACACACAGCTCGACCTCATAGGGCTTGGCCTGCTCGGTGAAGATGGTGCCCAGCGTTTGGGCGTAGACATTGGCCAGCTGCCGACCGGTGACGTCGCGGCGGTCATAAGCATAACCGCGGGTGTCGGCAAACTGGATACCGCCGCGACGCAGATTGTCGAACTCGTTGAACCGGCCGACGGCGGCGAAGCCGACCCGGTCATAAAGCTCACTGACTTTCTGAAGCGAGCGCGACGGGTTCTCGGCGACGAACAACACACCGCCGGCGTAGGCCAGCGCCACCACGCTGCGGCCCCGCGCGATGCCCTTGCGCGCCAGCTCGCTGCGCTCGCGCATCGCCTGCTCGGGCGAGATGAAGTACGGAAAACTCATGAATCACTTCCCGCGCGCTCCGCGTCCGGACCGAAAGTGTTGGCGCGGGAACGACTTTCGATAACCTCTCGGGCCAGCTCGGCAATGCGCTGCTCGGAAACGTTGGCTGCACCGTCGGCACCGACGGTCACTGCGGTCGGGTAGATCCCACGGACCAGATCAGGGCCACCGGTGGCCGAATCGTCGTCAGCCGCGTCGTAGAGCGCCTCAACAGCAACCCGCAACGCGGAATCCGCGTCGGTCACCTGCGAATACAGCTTCTTGATCGACGATTTGGCGAAAATCGAGCCAGAGCCGACCGACTGGTAGCCCTCCTCCTCCAGGTTCCAGCCGCCGGCGGCGTCGAACGAGACGATGCGGCCGGCCTTCTCCGGTTCAGGGTCGTCGATGTCGAAACCGGCGAGCAGCGGCAGTGCCACCAAGCCCTGTAACGCCGCGCCGAGATTGCCGCGGACCATGATCGCCAGCCGATTCACCTTCCCGGCGAAGGTAAGCGGCACGCCTTCCAGCTTCTCGTAATGCTCCAGCTCGACGGCGTACAGGCGGGCGAATTCGACCGCGATGGCCGCGGTGCCAGCGATTCCGGTCGCGGTGTAGTCGTCGGTGATGTACACCTTCTGCACATCGCGCCCGGCGATCATGTTGCCCTGTGTGGAGCGGCGGTCGCCGGCGATGACTACGCCGCCGGGATGCTTGAGCGCGACGATGGTCGTTCCGTGCGGCAGCTGAGAACCGAGCACGCCGGGCTCCGCGTTACTGATGCCCACGGGCAGCAGCTCAGGGGCCTCGCGGCGCAAAAAATCGGCGAATGAGGAAAGACCGCCAAAAGCGGTTCCAGGAAGTGCTGAGTGGGTGGCCAGACGATCGCGAAACGGCCAGGTCACTGGCCGCCCTTTTGGACGTATGCGCGGACGAAGTCTTCGGCGTTCTCTTCCAGAACATCGTCGATCTCGTCGAGCAGATCGTCGGTCTCGTCGGTCAGCTTCTCGCGACGCTCCTGGCCCGCGGCCGTGCTGGCGGTCAGGTCGTCGTCATCGCCGCCACCACCGCCGCGCTTGGTCTGCTCCTGAGCCATCGCTGCCTCCTGCATGGTCATCAGCCGTGGACAACACGTCCGTCGGTTTCTCCACCCTACCGGTCGAGCCCGCTAATGCTCCGGCTAAGCCCGATTGTCCGGGCTCCTCAGCGCGCCGTTCCGGCGCGCATCGTCACCGGACGGCCCCGATTGTCCGGGCTCCTCAGCGCGCCGTTCCGGCGCGCATCGTCACCGGACGGCCCCGATTGTCCGGCTTCTCAGGTGGTCAGTTGTTCCACCAGCTCGACCGCGCTGTGCACCGAATCCAGCAGCGCGCCGACGTGCGCCTTGCTGCCGCGCAGCGGCTCGAGCGTCGGAATGCGCACCAATGAGTCACCGCCCAGGTCGAAAATCACCGAGTCCCAGCTCGCCGCGGCGATGTCCGCGCCGAAGCGGCGCAGGCATTCGCCGCGGAAGTAGGCCCGGGTGTCCGTCGGTGGGTTGTCCACCGCGCTGAGCACCTGTTGTTCGCTGACCAGACGTTTCATCGAGCCGCGCGCCACCAACCGGTTGTAGAGCCCCTTGTCCAGCCGGACATCGGAGTACTGCAAATCGACCAGATGCAGCCGAGGCGCCGACCAGCTCAGGTTCTCCCGGTGCCGGAAACCCTCCAGCAGTCGCAGCTTGGCCGGCCAGTCCAGCAGCTCGGCGCACTCCATCGGGTCGCGCTCGAGCTGATCGAGCACTTGTGCCCAGGTCTCCACGATGTCGGCTGCCCGCGCGTCGTGGTCGCGGCCGTCGACCAGCTTCGCCACCCGGTCCAGATAAATCCGCTGCAGCGCAAGGCCGGTCAATTCGCGACCGTCGGCCAGCGCGACGGTGGCGCGCAGCGAGGGGTCGCGGCTGATCGCGTGCACCGCATGCACCGGCCGGGCCAACGCCAGGTCGGTCAGGTCGATGGCGTGGGCTGCGCCCTCTTCGATCAGGTCGAGCACCAGGGCGGTCGAGCCCAGCTTCAGATACGTCGACGTCTCGGCGAGGTTGGCGTCGCCGATGATGACGTGCAACCGCCGATAGCGGTCGGCGTCGGCATGCGGCTCGTCACGGGTGTTGATGATGCCGCGTTTGAGTGTGGTCTCCAGCCCTACCTCGACCTCGATGTAGTCGGCGCGCTGGGACAGCTGGAAGCCCGGCTCGTCGCCGGCCGGCCCGATCCCCACCCGGCCAGAGCCGGTGATCACCTGACGGGACACCAGGAACGGCGTCAGCCCGGCGATGACGGCCGAAAATGGCGTCTGTCGGCTCATCAGATAGTTCTCGTGCGACCCGTAGGAGGCGCCCTTGCCGTCGACGTTGTTCTTGTACAGCTGCAGCTTGGCCGCACCCGGCACGCTGGCCACGTGGCGGGCGGCGGCTTCCATCACCCGCTCGCCGGCCTTGTCCCAGATCACCGCGTCCAGCGCGTCGGTGCACTCCGGCGCGGAGTACTCCGGGTGCGCGTGGTCGACGTAGAGCCGCGCGCCGTTGGTCAAGATCATGTTGGCGGCACCGACCTCGTCCGCGTCGACGACCGGCGGTGGGCCGGCCGAGCGGCTCAGGTCGAATCCGCGGGCATCGCGCAGCGGCGATTCCACCTCGTAGTCCCAACGGGTGCGCTTGGCGCGCTGAATGCCGGCGGCGGCGGCATAGGCCAAAACCGCCTGCGTCGAGGTGAGAATCGGGTTGGCAGTCGGGTCTGACGGCGACGAAATGCCGTACTCGACCTCCGTCCCGATGATCCGTTGCATGCCCTCAAGCCTAGGCCCGGCGACGATGCGACCTCCCCAGCGGGGCGAGGGGGCGAGCCGGTGAATTCGGCCTTAACCCGGATCCACAGCCTGGGACACGTCATTGACGCAGGTGAAAGAAGTGATTAACTTCACCGTGGTGTCCACCGATGCCCTGCGCGACCCCACGACCGGTCTGTCCGGAAAACGCTATGGCGAAGTCCTTCTGGTGACGCCGGGCGAGGCGGGGCCGCAAGCCACCGTCTACAACACCTACCCACTCAACGACTGTCCGGCCGAGTTGTGGTCGAAACTCGACCCGCAAACCATCGCGACCGAAAACGGTGCTGCCACCGCACTACTCAATGGACCGCGCTACTGGCTGATGAACGCCATTGAGAAGGTGGCCCAGGGCCCGCGGATCATCAAAACCTTCGGCGGAATCGACATGCTGCTGCAGGCCACGGTCTTACTGACAGCGATGAACCCGGCGCCCTACACCGCGAATCAGGTCAACCGCCACACCGTCTTCATCTTCGACGCCGGCGAAGAGATCTATGAACTGCAAGACCCCGCTTACCGACGCTGGGTGATGCAGACCTGGAGCCAGATTGTCGATCCCAACCTGTCGCGGGCCGACCTGCCGAAACTGGCCGAGCGGCTCAACTTGCCGGAAGGATGGATCTACCAGGCACGAGTGCTGGAAAACCCATTGCGCATCGACACAGCCACCCGCGCGGCACTCGTTTTGCAGGACGACCTGACCAACAGCTATTCGCTGATAACCGATTGAACCTGTAGCTACAGGTACTGGCCGAGGTTGGACTCGGTATCAATCGCCCGGTTGGCACTCGACGACTTCCCGGTGACCAGGGTGCGTATGTAGACGATCCGCTCGCCCTTCTTGCCCGAGATCCGGGCCCAGTCATCGGGATTGGTGGTGTTGGGCAGGTCCTCGTTCTCGGCGAACTCGTCGACGATCGAGTCGAGCAGGTGCTGGATGCGCAGACCCGGCTGACCGGTCTCCAACACCGACTTGATGGCGTTCTTCTTCGCCCGGTCAACAACGTTCTGGATCATCGCACCAGAGTTGAAGTCCTTGAAGTACATAACTTCTTTGTCACCGTTGGCGTAGGTGACCTCCAGGAACCGGTTGTCGTCGATCTCCGCGTACATCCGGTCGACGACCTTCTCGATCATCGCCTTGATGCACAGCGAGCGGTCGCCGCCGAATTCGGCCAAATCGTCGGCGTGCACCGGCAATTGCTCGGTGAGGTACTTGGAGAAGATGTCTTGCGCCGACTCGGCATCCGGGCGCTCGATCTTGATCTTGACGTCGAGGCGCCCGGGCCGCAGGATCGCCGGATCGATCATGTCCTCGCGGTTGGACGCGCCGATCACGATGACGTTCTCCAGGCCCTCCACGCCGTCGATCTCGCTCAGCAGCTGTGGCACGACCGTCGTCTCGACGTCGGAGGAAACCCCGGTACCGCGGGTGCGGAAGATCGAGTCCATTTCGTCGAAGAACACGATCACCGGAGTGCCTTCAGACGCCTTCTCGCGGGCCCGCTGAAAAATCAGCCGGATGTGGCGTTCGGTCTCGCCGACGAACTTGTTCAGCAGCTCGGGGCCCTTGATGTTCAAAAAGTACGACTTGGCCTCGCGCGCGTCGTCGCCGCGAACCTCGGCCATCTTCTTGGCCAACGAGTTGGCAACTGCCTTGGCGATCAACGTCTTACCGCAACCGGGCGGGCCGTAGAGCAGCACACCCTTGGGCGGCCGCAACGCATATTCCCGGTACAAGTCCTTGTGCAGGAACGGCAACTCCACGGCGTCGCGGATCTGCTCGATCTGCCGGCCCAACCCGCCGATGTCGTTGTAGGTGACGTCGGGCACCTCTTCCAGCACCAGGTCCTCGACTTCGGCCTTGGGAATGCGTTCGAACGCATACCCGGCCTTGGTGTCGACCAGTAGCGAGTCACCGGGGCGCAACTTGCGGGGCCGCTGGTCATCGTTGAGAGCGTCGGGGTGCCCGTCGGGCAGATCCTCGGCGACCAGCGGGTCGGCCAGCCACACGATGCGTTCCTCGTCGGCGTGTCCGACGACCAGGGCCCGGTGCCCGTCGTTGAGAATCTCGCGCAGCGTGGAGATTTCACCAACCGATTCGTAGTGGCCGGCCTCGACGACAGTTAAAGCCTCGTTGAGCCGAACCGTCTGTCCCTTCTTCAAAGACTTGACGTCGATGTTGGGCGAGCAAGTCAAGCGCATCTTGCGCCCGGAGGTGAACACGTCGATGGTGTCGTCGTCGTGCGTTAACAACAACACGCCGTAACCGCTCGGCGGCTGTCCGAGCCGGTCGACCTCTTCGCGCAGCGCCAGCAGTTGCTGCCGGGCTTCCTTGAGCGTTTCCATCAGTTTGGAATTGCGCGCCGCGAGCGAATCGATTCGGGCTTCGAGCTGGTGAATATCGCGGGGACTGCGCGCTGCGCCCTGCGTTGCGACGGCATTGTCGAGTTGCTCGCGCAGTATCGCCGCCTCGCGCCGGAGCTCCTCCAACTCGGCCGCATCCTCGCCGGACAGGTCGGGGTCGCGCGGGCTACCGAACGTTTCGCGCTCTGATTCACCCATGGTGCGCTCCTTTCCCGCTCCCGAAGGTGGTGCGGCGGATACGTCAACGCTACCGGCGATTTCCAATTCCTGCGGGAACTCGAAATGGGGCACACTGGCATCAGCGTTAACATCATGTTGAACCTGCCTGATCGAGAGGACATCTGTGACCGTGAAATCCCTAGCCACGGGCGTGGCGGCCGTCGCCGCAATCGGCGCGGCGGCTGCGGGTGTGACCTGCATTGCATCTGTTACCACCACGTTGCCTCAGGTTCAGCCGGTCGTTTTCAGCGCGCCACTGCCCCTGGATCCGGTCGCGCCCGGCGCCGATATACCTACACCCGACGTCTTGGTCGGCCTCCTCAACAGCCTGCAAGACCCGAGCGTGCCGTTCGCCAGCAAGAGCAACCTGGTCGAGGGCGGAATCGGCGGCGTCGAGGGCCACTTCGCCGACAAGAAGTTGCAGCAGGCCGCCGCCCGCGGCAGTCTGCCGTTGACGTTCAACATCACCAACATCGCGCCCGCTGGTCCGGGCGCAGCCTCGGCCAATATCACCGCTTCGGGTCCGCACCTGGCCCCGACGACCGAGAACATCACGTTCGTAGACCAGGGCGGCTGGAAGCTATCGCGGACCTCGGCGATGACGCTGATCCAGTCGGTGCAGTCGGCGGGCGGCTGACCGGTGCTGGATGGGCCGACACCTCAGCGCAGTCCTGGGCGCCGCCACGATTGCGGCGGCGCTTGGGCTCTCGGGGTGCTCGGGCGATGAGCACGGCGCGTCGCCGAACACTGAGCCGCCGCCGGCGTCGGCGTCGCTGACTTCGACGGCGGCCGCGCAGGTCGCTCCGCTGCCGCGGCCCGATGCCCTGGCCAAGGTGCTGTACCAGCTGGCCGATCCGTCGGTGCCCGGCAATCAGAAACTGAACCTGGTCGAAGGTGCCGGCCCAGACAATGCTGCCGTGCTCGACCAGTTCGCCATGGCACTGCTCAACGGCGGCTTCGCGCCGATGAAGTTCGATGTGCGCGACGTCAAATGGTCAGACCGGGATCCGGCCGACGTGGTGGCCAACGTGAACGTCGGCTCACCCGATCCCGGCGTAGCCTCGTTCGCCTTCCCGATGGAATTCACGCCGTACCAGGGTGGGTGGCAGCTATCGGCGCGAACCGCCTACGTGCTGCTGGCTTTCGGGACCGCTCAGGTCGCGCCTCCGGCGTCGACACCCGGACACTGACCCAGCGATGTGGATCGGGTGGCTCGAGTTCGATTTGTTGCTTGGTGACGTGCGCTCACTCAAGCAGAAGCGATCGGTGATCCGCCCAGTAGTGGCGGAGTTACAGCGAAAGTTCAGCGTGTCGGCCGCCGAAACGGGGTCGCATGAGCTCTACCGACGGGCAGGCATCGGGGTGGCGATCACGTCGGCCGACCGCGGCCACGCCGTCGATGTGCTCGACGCAGCCGAACGGCTGGTGGCCGCCCACCCGGAGTTCGAATTGTTGTCGGTGCGCCGTGGCCTGCAGCGCAGCGACGACTGGCCCGGCGACTAGCGCCGGCTTACCGCTTGCGGCGCAGCGGCGTCGGCGTGACGGCGCCCGGAGCCAGTCGACGCGCGGACACCAGGAATCCGGTGTGGCCGCGCATGTTGTGCTGCGGGCGCACGGCCAATCCGACCACGTTCCAGCCGCGTTGCAGCGTCTCCCAGGCGCGCGGCTCGGTCCAGCAGTGCTGTTCGCGCAGCGCCTCCACGGTCTTCGACAGCTGAGTGACGGTGGCCAGGTAGATGATCAGCACACCGCCGGCGACCACTACCCGCGAGACGGTGTCGAGCACCTCCCACGGCGCCAGCATGTCCAGCACAACCCGGTCGACCGAGCCGTCAGCCAGGTCGGCATCCGCGACATCGCTGAGAATCAGCCGCCAGTTGTCGGGGACGCAGCCGCAGAACGTCTCCACATTCCGACGGGCGTGTTCGGCGTGATCGGCGCGCACCTCGTAAGAGATCACCCGCCCGTGCGGCCCGACCGCGCGCAGCAGCGAACAGGTCAGCGCCCCGGATCCGGCACCGGCCTCCAAAACCCGGGCGCCGGGGAAGATGTCACCCTCGTGCACGATCTGAGCGGCGTCTTTGGGATAGATCAACTGGGCGCCGCGAGGCATGGACATCACGTAGTCCACCAGCAGTGGACGCAATACCAGGAACGGGTCGCCGTTGGCCGATTTGACCACGCTGCCTTCCGGCAGTCCGATCACCGCGTCATGCGCGATCGCGCCGCGGTGAGTGTGAAATTCTCCGCCGGCGCTGAGCAGCATCGTGTAGTGGCGACCCTTGGCGTCGGTGAGCTGGACACGATCGCCCACGGCGAACGGCCCGGTTGCAGACACAGCCGTCTAGCCTGCCAGCAGACGCGCCGGGGAAGGTGCGCGGGGTTGTCCGACCTCCGCCCTAGGCTGCGGGTATGAGCCGCGTCGGCGACGAAATACAGAGCAGCGACGAGGTGGGGGCACGCCCCCTCGCCGCTCCGCGGGTGGGGGTACCCCCACCCGCTTGCGGGGGAGAGCGGCGCGCATGAGCGGCGAACCGGGCAACGCAGTCCGCCCGGCATCAAGACCGGCACTGTCGCCGTCGCGGGCGGCCGACTTCAAGCAATGCCCGCTGCTCTACCGGTTCCGGGCCATCGATCGCCTGCCTGAGCCGCCGTCAACGGCGCAACTGCGGGGCTCGGTGGTGCATGCCGCTCTGGAGCAGCTGTACAACCTGCCCGCAGCAGAACGCGCCCCCCAGACCGCCGGCGCACTGGTCGGCCCGGCGTGGGAGCAGGTGATCGGCGCGGAACCCGAGCTGGCCGCCGCGTTGGACACCGAGCAACAAACCCAACTTTTCGACGAGGCCCGCGCCCTGCTGTCCGGCTATTACCGGTTGGAAGATCCGACCCGGTTTGACCCGCAAAGCTGTGAGCAGCGCATCGAGGTCGAGCTTGCCGACGGCACACTGCTGCGCGGGATCATCGACCGGATCGACGTCGCTACCACCGGTGAGTTGCGGGTCGTGGACTACAAGACCGGCAAGGCGCCACCGGAGGCGCGGGCCCTCGCCGAGTTCAAGGCCATGTTCCAGATGAAGTTCTATGCGGTCGCGTTACTGCGTTCGCGGGGCGTGCTGCCGACGCGGCTGCGGCTGATATATCTGGCGGACGGCCAGCTGCTGGACTACTCCCCCGACGAAGACGAGCTGCTGCGTTTCGAGAAGACGCTGATGGCGATTTGGCGGGCAATTCAATCTGCCGGTGCGACAGGCGATTTCAGACCTAGGCCATCACGCCTGTGTGACTGGTGCCCGCACCACGCCCACTGTCCCGTCTTCGGCGGGACACCGCCGCCGTACCCGGGTTGGCCGGCGCATCCTGATGAAGGTAGTGCGGACGCCGTCCTTCGTCAGGCAGACCCGGCCGCTTGACGCCTAGTGCAGCGGCGACATCTCCTGCAGCATCGTCGGTATCAGCTCGCTGACCGTCGGGTGGATGTGCATCGTGCGCGCCAGCATGGTGTAGGGCGCCTTAGCTGACATCACATCCAGAATGGCGTGGATGGCCTCGTCGCCGCCGACGCCGAGGATGGCCGCTCCCAGGATCTGCTGCGTTTCGGCGTCGACCACGACCTTCATAAAGCCTTGTGTCTCACCTTTTTCCACTGCCCGACCGACCCGGGTCATGGGCCGTTGACCGACCAGCGCGGGGCGGCCCGACGCGCGTACTTGCTCTACCGTCATCCCGGCCCGTCCCAGCGGTGGGTCGATGTAGAGGGCATAGGTGGGGATGCGGTCGCTGACCCGGCGTGGGTCGCCGTCGAGCAGGTTGGCCGCGACGATCTCGAAATCGTTGTACGAGGTGTGGGTGAACGCGCCCTTGCCGTTGCAGTCACCCATTGCCCAGATGTGGTCGACACTGGTTTTCAGTTGGTCGTCGACCGTGATGTACCCCCGTGCATCGGTTTGGACACCGGCTCGCTCGAGGTTGAGGTCGTCGGTGTTGGGCCGCCGCCCGACCGCGAGCAGCAGATGAGTGCCGGCTATCGATGCGGCACCGGCCCGCGGTGTCACCTCGAAGCCTTCAATATCACTGTCCTGCTTGGCTATCTGGATATCAGCCGCATCGACAACGATGTCGATGCCCTCGTTCTGCAGGATCGTCCTGATGGTGCCCGACACATCGTCGTCTTCGCGCGCCGCCAGCCGCGGTCCTTTCTCGACGACGGTCACCCGGGCGCCGAATCGCCGGTACATCTGGGCGAATTCGAGCGCGATGTAGCTACCACCGATGATGACGAGATGCTCGGGCAGGGTGTCGAGTTCGAGGATCGAAACATTGGTGAGAAAATCGATATCCGTGAGCCCGGGAATGTCGGGCACCACCGCACGGCCGCCGAGGTTGAGGAAGATTCGCTCGGCTTGCAGGGCCTCGTCGCCGACGCGCAAAGTATGCGGATCCGCGAACCGGGCGTGCCCGCGAATGACGGTGCAGCCGTCCATTCCGTTCAACCAGTCTTCGACACCCTTGCGATCGCCGAGCATGATCTCGTCTTTGCGCGCCTTGACTTTCGCCATGTCCACATTGATCGCTCCGGTGCCGACGCCGAAGTCGCCGCCGCGCCGGACCAGATGCGCAGCATGTGCGCTGGCGACCAATGTTTTGGTCGGGATGCATCCGGTGTTCACGCAGGTGCCACCAATCAGCTTGCGCTCCACTATGGCAACGGTGTGGCCGGCCCCCGTCAACCGGCCCGCCAAGTAGGGTCCGGCCTGACCGGCACCCACCACGATCGCGTCGAAACGCCGTGTCACAGAACTCCTGTTGTCGCGGCAATCGCAAGTCCACCCAGCACCGCAATGGCGTCTTCGAGTAGAGCGATCGGCAGGTCGCGACCGTGGGCCGCGGCCAGTCGGATACGCGTGTGATAGCCGCCGAGGGTCCCGATCACGGCACCGATAGCACCCGCGCCGAGAGAGCTCCAGGTGTAGCCCCACGGGGTGCCGATGACAGCACCCGCGAACGCGCCCAAGACAATCCGAGCAGCAAACGATGGCGGTGCAGTACGGTGCGGCGTCTGGGGAAGTTTGTCGGCCACAATTTCGCCGACCGCCAGGATGCTAATGATGGCGACCGTCACCGGGTGGGCCAGCCAGGAAGCCCACGTTCCGTTCAGGTTGATCCAATGCAGCACGGCGGCCCAGGCGACTGCCGCCGGAGCTGTCATGGAACGCAACCCGGCGACGACACCAATCCCCAGGGCTAGCAGCAGAACATAGAAATGCGTCACGGCGACCCTCCTGAGGGCTCGACAGAAGAACCCGACTCTAGCGGGACGCTAACACAGCAAAGCCGACCGCACCGGCGCATTCAAGATCAGAACCGACAGAACCGGATGTCCGAGGCCAGGATCGCCTTGGCCCCGATGGCCACCAGATCGTCCATGATCGCGTTGACGTCCCCACGCGGCACCAGCGCCCGTACTGCGACCCAATCCGGGTCGGCGAGCGGAGCGATCGTCGGGGACTCCAAACCCGGCGTGATCGAGGTGGCGTCGTCGAGCACCGAACGCGGGCAGTCGTAGTCCAGCATCAAATACTGTTGACCGAACACCACGCCCTGCACCCGCGCGACCAGCTGCTCGCGGGCGGAGGCATCCGCTCCGCCGCCTGCGTCGTCAGGGTCGGACCTGTTCGATGAGCACCGCCTCCGAATCGCACAGCGTTTCACCGAAGGCCACCAGATTGTGCAGGTTCAAGGTGCGACCCGAACCCACCACATCGGCGATCGCATCGGCCACCCCAAGCTGCACGGAGATCTCCACGGCGCCGTCCAGGCGGATCACGGTCGCGTCAATACCGCGGGCCACCAAGTCTTCTCGCACCAAGTTCGGATATGCCGTGGCGATTCGTCGGCCGGCCAGGTCGTCGATGGTCCAGTCACGTCCGGCTGGTGCGGCGTAACGAAAAGACGACGACCCGAAGCCGAGCGCCAGTCGTTCGTGCACCGGCGCGCCGGACTCACGCGCCAAATCCCGTCCGGTTATTCCGAAGTCGAGCTCCCCCGACCCGACATAGATAGCAATGTCTTTGGGCCGCAGGAAAAAGAACTCGACGTGGTTGTGCGGGTCGATGACGGTCAAGTCTTTGGGATCGGTACGACGACGGTATCCGGCCTCAGCGAGGATCTCGACGGCCGGCTCGCTCAGTGCCCCCTTGTTGGGAACTGCCACCCGCAGTCTCGTGGAGCCGTTCCGGTGCAGCGCTACCATCACAGCTTCCGGTACACGTCATCGAGCGTCAGCCCGCGAGCGATCATGAGCACCTGCGTCCAGTAGAGCAACTGACTGATCTCCTCGGCGAGTGCGTCGTCCGGTTCGTGCTCGGCCGCCAACCACACTTCACCGGCCTCCTCCAGGACCTTTTTGCCCACCGCATGCACCCCGCCGTCCAGCGCGGCCACGGTGCTGCTGCCCGGCGGGCGGGTGCGGGCACGCTCGCCGAGCTCGGCAAACAGATCCTCAAAGGTCTTCACGGCCAGCGATTGTTTCATGGGCGGGTAGGCAAAGTCACGGCGGTTTCAGGTCGCGGGCCGTCTGCTTGCCGGGGATACCTCGTCGGGCATGTCTTCCAGGGAAACGCCGTTGGTCTCGCGGACCCATCTCCACACGAAAAAGAACGACAGCACCGCACTTGTCGTATAGAAGCCGTAGGCGAAGCCGAGCGCGTGACGCAGCGCCGGGAAAGTCACGACAATTGTCCAGTTGGCCATCCATTGCACGCCCGACGCCAATCCCAGCGCCGCAGACCGGATGCGGTTGGGGAACATCTCGCCTAGCAGCACCCATAGGATGGGTCCCCACGAGATGCCGAACGCGATAACGAACAGGTCGGCGGCGACCAGCGCGATCACCCCGGAGGCTATGTCCAGGTCTGGTCGACCGTTGACGATGGATGCGCCGGTGAAAACGACGGTCATCGTCGCCAGCATCAATGTCATACCCGCTGATCCGGCCAGCAACAGCGGCCTGCGGCCGACCCTGTCGATCAGCGCGATCGCCACCAAAGTGATCAGGACATTGACCCCGGTGGTCACCAGCGCAATGGTGAACGACGACTTCTCGCCGAATCCCACTGCCTCCCAGAGCACATCTGAGTAGTAGAAGATCACGTTGATACCGACGAACTGCTGAAAGATGGCCAGTCCCAGGCCCACCCAGACGATGCTGTACAGCCCTCCGGTCGGCTTACGCAGATCGTGCCACGACAGTGGTTTTTCCTGCTCCAGGCTGTCCGCGATCCGGTTTATCGTCAGCGCGACATCGCGGTCACCGAGTAGCTTGGAAAGCACTCGGCTAGCCTGCGAAATTTGCTGTCGCGCAACCAGATAGCGCGGTGATTCCGGAATGGTGAAAATCAGTGCGAAATACACCAGCGCCGGGATCACCTCGCTGAGGTAGGTCCAGCGCCACGCGGCCAGACCCAGCCACAGCCGCCCGCTGGAACCCCCCGCGATGTGAAATGGCACCCAGGTCAACGCCAGGGACCCGAAAATGCCGCACACGATGCCAAGCTGCTGCAGTGAGCCAAGCCGGCCGCGGAAACGCGGCGGCGAGATTTCGGCGATGTATGCCGGAGCCGCGACCGACGCGAGACCGATGCCGACACCGCCGATGGCGTGGAAGACGACGAACATCCAGATGCTGCTCGCCAGACCGGTCCCGATTCCGCAGACGAAAAACGACGTTGCGGCAAGCTTCATCATCGCCACTCGGCCCATCCGGTCGGCGATTCGCCCGGCGATCATCGCTGCTGCCGCGGCACCCATCAGTGCCGCGGCAGCAGCGAAACCCAAGGCAACGTTGCCGATGTGAAAATGCGCCTGCAGCGCTTTGACCGCGCCGTTGGTCACCGAAATGTCGTAGCCGAAGAAAAACCCACCGATCGCAGCCACCGAAGCAAACCGGATGGCGGAAAAGAAGGCGACCTGTGCGGCGTGGCGGTCGGCGGGCAGGTCTTCGTGAGACGCCGACGGCGCCTGCCCGAGGACGTCATCACCGGCCATGGTGTCGCCCAGTAAACCCTATTCGGTCAGACGTTGAAGTACTTGGCCTCGGGGTGGTGCAGGATGAACGCGTCGGTCGACTGCTCGGGGTGCAGTTGCATCTCTTCGGAAAGCGTGACCCCGATCCGCTCCGGTTCGAGCAGTGCCATCGTTTTGACCCGGTCTTCCAGGTCGGGGCATGCGCCGTAGCCGAACGAGTACCGGGCGCCGCGGTAGCCCAGCTTGAAGTAGTCCTCTTTCGCGTCCGGGTCGTCGGCGGACATCGCCCGGTCGCCGGAGAATCGCAGTTCCTCGCGCACCCGGCGGTGCCAATATTCGGCCAGCGCCTCGGTGAGCTGCACGCCGATGCCGTGCACCTCGAGGTAGTCGCGGTAGGAGTCGGACGCGAACAGTTCGTTGGCGAAGTCGGCGATCGGCTGGCCCATGGTCACCAGCTGGAATGGCATCACGTCGACCTGTCCACGTTCGACGGCCAGGTCGCGCGAGCGGATGAAGTCGGCGATGCACAAGAAGCGGTCACGCTGCTGGCGGGGGAAGGTGAAACGGAATCGCTGTTCGGCTTCGGGCCGGGGCTCGGAGAGCAGGACGACGTCGTCACCCTCGGACACCACCGGGAAGTAGCCGTAGACCACGGCGGCGTGTGCCAGCACGCCGTCGGTGGACAGCCGGTCCAGCCAGTACCGCAGCCGTGGCCGGCCCTCGGTCTCCACCAGCTCCTCATATGACGGCCCCTCGCCGCCGCGCACCCCGCGCAGACCCCACTGACCCAGAAACAGCGCACGCTCGTCGAGCAGTTCGGCGTAGTCGGCGACCGCCAGGCCTTTGACGACGCGTGAACCCCAGAACGGCGGCACCGGCACCTCGACGTCGGCTGCGACGTCGGAGCGCTCCGGCACGACAACCGGTTCCTCGGACGCTTTCCGTTCCGCCGCAATGCGCTTGGACCGCTCATGGCGGGCCTTGCGTTCGGCTTCTTTCTCCCGGGCGGCTTCTGCCTCCAAGGCCTCCGGGCTGCCCGGGTCCGGCGCCTCGCCCCGCTTGCTGCTCATGATGGTGTCCATCAGCTTCAGGCCCTCGAAAGCGTCTCGCGCGTAATGCACTTCGCCATGGTAAATCTCGGCGAGGTCGTTCTCCACGTAGCTACGGGTCAGCGCGGCACCGCCGAGCAGCACCGGGAATTTCGCGGCGACGCCGCGGGTGTTCATCTCCTGGAGGTTTTCCTTCATCACCACGGTGGATTTCACCAGCAGACCGGACATGCCGACCACGTCGGCGCTCTTGTCTTCGGCCACTTCGAGAATCGTGGCGATCGGCTGCTTGATGCCGAGGTTGACCACTTCGTAGCCGTTGTTGCTCAAGATGATGTCGACGAGGTTCTTGCCGATGTCGTGCACGTCGCCCTTGACGGTGGCCAGGACGATGCGTCCCTTGCCGGAGTCGTCATCGGACTTCTCCATGTGCGGCTCGAGATGGGCGACAGCGGCTTTCATCACCTCGGCCGACTGCAGCACGAACGGCAGCTGCATCTGACCAGAGCCGAACAACTCACCGACCGTCTTCATGCCGGCCAGCAGGTTCTCGTTGATGATCTCCAGCGGCGGCTTTTGGGTCATGGCCTCGTCGAGATCGTCCGTTAAGCCATTGCGCTCCCCGTCGACGATGCGTTGGGCCAGCCGCTCGAACAACGGGAGTTTGGCCAGCTCGGCGGCACGCGATTCCTTCGACGACGCCGCCGACACACCCTCGAACAGCCGCATCAACTCCTGCAGCGGGTCATAGTCTTCGCGACGGCGGTCGTAGACCAGGTCCAACGCGACGTTGCGCTGCTCTTCGTCGATCCGGTTCATCGGCAGGATCTTTGACGCGTGCACGATCGCCGAGTCCAGCCCGGCTTCCTGGCATTCGTGCAAGAACACCGAGTTGACCACTTGGCGCGCAGCGGGATTGAGGCCGAAGGAGATGTTGGACAAGCCGAGCGTGGTCTGCACGGCAGGGTGGCGCTTCTTCAGCTCACGGATCGCCTTGATGGTCTCGACGCCGTCTTTGCGCGACTCTTCCTGGCCGGTGGCGATGGTGAACGTCAAACAGTCGATCAGAATGGCGGATTCGTCGACTCCCCAGTTGCCGGTGATGTCGTTGATCAACCGCTCGGCGATCTCGACCTTCTTCTCGACGGTGCGGGCCTGGCCGTCTTCGTCGATGGTCAGCGCGACCACCGCGGCGCCGTGCTCGGCGACAAGCTCCATGGTCTTGACAAAGCGCGACTCGGGCCCGTCGCCGTCCTCGTAGTTCACCGAGTTGATAGCGCAGCGCCCACCCAGGTGCTCCAAACCCGCTTGCAGCACCGGGGTTTCGGTGGAGTCCAGCATGATCGGCAGCGTCGAGGCCGTCGCCAGCCGGCTGGCCAGCGCTGTCATGTCGGCCACGCCGTCGCGGCCGACATAGTCGATGCACAGGTCCAGCAGGTGCGCGCCGTCGCGGGTCTGGTCCTTGGCGATGTCCAGGCACTTCTGGTAGTCCTCGGCGATCATCGCCTCGCGAAAAGCTTTGGAGCCGTTGGCGTTCGTCCGCTCCCCGATCACCAGGACCGAGGCCTCCTGCGCGAACGGGACGGCGGTGTAGAGCGACGAGACCGACGGCTCATCGGTCACGTGCCGCTCGCCGCGGTGCGCGGTGCCGTCGTTATATCTCGCCACTACGTCCGTCACTTGCCTGATGTGCTCCGGGGTGGTGCCGCAGCATCCGCCGACCAGCGACAGCCCGAACTCAGCGATGAACGAGTCCATCGCCTCGGCCAATTCCTCGGGCTGCAGCGGGTATTCAGCGCCGTTGGCGCCCAGCACCGGCAGCCCGGCGTTGGGCATCACCGAAACCGGGATGCGGGCGTGCCGCGACAGGTATCGCAGGTGCTCGCTCATCTCGGCCGGTCCCGTCGCGCAGTTGAGGCCGATCATGTCGACGCCGAGCGGCTCGATGGCCGTCAGCGCCGCACCGATCTCACTGCCCAGCAGCATCGTGCCGGTGGTCTCGACGGTGACATGGGTGAACACCGGGATGTGCCGCCCGGATTGCGTCATCGCCCGCCGCGATCCCAACACCGCGGCCTTGAGCTGCAGCAGGTCCTGGCAGGTCTCCACCAGGATGGCGTCGGCGCCCGCATCGAGCATGCCCAACGCAGCCTCGGTATAGGCGTCGCGGATGAGGTGGTACTCGGTATGACCCAGGGTCGGCAGCTTGGTGCCTGGCCCCAGGGACCCCAACACGTAGCGCTTGCGGTCCGGGGTGCTGAGTTCGTCGGCAACCCGGCGCGCGACCGCGGTGCCCTTATGTGACAAGTCGCGGATCTTGTCGGCAATGTCGTAGTCGCCGAGGTTCGACATGTTGCAGCCGAAAGTGTTGGTCTCCACAGCGTCGGCGCCGGCCTCGAAGTAGTTGCGGTGGATGGTCTCCAACACATCGGGGCGGGTCTCGTTGAGGATCTCGTTGCAGCCCTCCAGCCCGCGGAAGTCGTCGAGCGTGAGATCGGCCGCCTGCAGCTGAGTGCCCATGGCGCCGTCGCCCACAACGACGCGCTGCGACAATGTCTCAAGCAGGTCGGTGTCGTAGCCGGTGTCGTTGGTGGAAGTCATCCAGACAAGCATAGCCGGTCTATGGAAAATGCCTGGGTGCTTGACAGCGCTCGGCCCACCGGGACTCCGATCAGGCCGTACGCTGATTGCGTGACCTCGCCGGATGTCAGCGCTTCGCTACCCGAACTGCACAACACGATCGTCGTGGCGGCGTTCGAGGGGTGGAACGACGCCGGTGACGCGGCCAGCGACGCCTTGGAGCACCTGGACGCCATCTGGGAGGCCGACCCGATCGTCGAGATCGACGACGAGGCTTACTACGACTATCAGGTGAACCGCCCGGTCATTCGGCAGGTCGACGGCGTCACGCGGGAATTGGTGTGGCCATCGATGCGGATCTCGCACTGCCGCCCGCCGGGCGCCGACCGCGACATCGTGTTGATGCACGGCGTTGAGCCGAATATGCGTTGGCGCACCTTCTGCGCCGAGCTGCTGGCCGTCGCCGACAAGCTCAATGTCGACACCGTGGTGATCCTCGGCGCGCTACTGGCCGACACGCCGCACACCCGACCGGTGCCGGTGTCCGGGGCGGCCTACTCCCCCGAGTCGGCGCGCCGCTTCGGATTGCAGGAAACCCGTTACGAGGGTCCCACCGGCATCGCCGGCGTGTTTCAGGACGCGTGCGTGGCGGCCGGCATACCGGCGGTCACCTTCTGGGCTGCGGTTCCGCATTACGTGTCGCAGCCGCCCAATCCGAAAGCCACCGTGGCGCTGCTGCGCCGCGTCGAGGATGTGCTCGATATCGAGGTTCCGCTGGCCGACCTGCCGGCTCAGGCCGAGGAGTGGGAGCAGGCGGTCACCGAGATGACGGCTGAGGACGACGAGATCTCCGAGTACGTGCAGTCATTGGAGCAACGCGGCGACGCCGAGGTCGACATGAACGAGGCGCTGGGCAAGATCGACGGCGACGCGCTGGCCGCCGAGTTCGAGCGCTACCTACGCCGCCGCCGCCCGGGCTTCGGCCGCTAAGACTTCTCCAGCTCTTGGGTATGGGCGCTGGTGGAGCGCCCGAGTGCGGCGACTTCAGCGTCCATTCGGGCCAACAGATCGCCGCCGGTAGTTTTGCGGACCGGACGTTCGCCAAGCCGAGTCGACAAAACGGGCTTGAGCCAGCGGAACACACCCACCCACTTCGGGCAGTAGACGCGTTTCTTGCGGCCCTCGATGCCGTCGACGAAGGCAGCGGCGCACTTGTCCAACGAGGTGGTCTTGTTCAACGGCCAGGGGAACTTCGCGAGTTGCTCGCTGAATGTGGGCAGGTCGGACTTGGTGTCCCGGACCATGGCGGTATCGATCCAGCACATGTGGGCCGAGCCGACAGTGACTCCCTGGTCGGCGACCTCGAGTCGCAGCGCGTGAGCGAGATGCTCGTTTCCTGCCTTGGACATGTCGTAGGGCGCCATTCCCGGCGCCGCCGTGTACGCGGCAAGCGACGAGACGATCAACACATAGCCGCGGCGCTCGATCACCGACGGCAACGCGGCACGCACGGTGTGGAAGACACCCAGCAGGTTGACGTCCAACACCCGCTTGACCGCCTCGGGGTCGACGTTCAGCACGGTGCCGTAACTAGCGACTCCGGCGTTGGCTACCACGACGTCGATACCGCCGAACTTGTCGACGGCCTGGTCGGCTGCGGCCTGCATGGCGGCAAGGTCGCGCACGTCGGCAACCACGGTGAGCACCCGCTCGTCACCGCCTAGCTCGGCCGACCTAGCCGCCAATGCCCCCTCGTCCAGGTCGGTCAGCACCAGTTTGGCGCCCTTGGCGTGCAACCGACGGGCCACCTCGGCCCCAATTCCTTGGCCGCCGCCGGTGATGAATACCACTTGCGAGTTCACTGACGTCATGGCCGCAACCTACCTCCTCTTTGCGCGCTGATTACAGGTCCACTCCCAGCAGCGCATCCACCGCGGTTGCCACCGACCGCGGCGCCTCGGCGTCGTGACCGCCGTATTCCAGCGCGTCGGTAGTCCAACCATCAAGTGCGGCAAGGGCTTTGGGTGTATCGAGGTCGTCGGCGAGATAGCGGCGCACCCGGGCGATGGTGTCGGCGGCGTCCGGTGCGGCGGGCAGCGTCGTCGCGGTGCGCCACCGATGCAGCCGGGCATTCGCCGACTCCAGCACTTCGGCGCCCCAGTCGCGGTCGCACCGATAGTGGCCAGCCAGCAGGCCCAGTCGGATGGCCGACGGCTCGACGCCCTGGGCGCGTAACCCCGACACCAGAACCAGGTTGCCGCGGCTCTTGGACATCTTGTGCCCGTCCAAGCCGATCATTCCCGCATGCACATAGTGGCGGGCGAATCGTCGCTCGCCGCTGACAGATTCGGCGTGGGCGGCGGTGAACTCGTGATGCGGAAAAATCAGATCGCTGCCACCGCCCTGGATGTCCAGGCCGCTGCCGATGCGGCTGAGCGCGATCGCCGCGCACTCGACGTGCCAACCGGGCCGGCCCGGGCCGAATGGAGACGGCCAGCTGGGCTCGCCGGGCCGCGCGGCGCGCCACAACAGCGCGTCGAGTTGATCGGTCTTGCCGCGTCGTTCCGGGTCGCCGCCGCGCTCGCCGAACAGCTGCAGCATGGTGTCGCGGTCATAACCGGATTCGTAGCCGAATTGCAGCGTGGCGTCGGCGCGGAAGTACACATCGGGGTATTCGGGGTCGTCGACGACGTAGGCAGCACCCGAGGCCAGCATCTTTTCCACCAGTTCGACGACTTCGGCCACCGCCTCGGTCGCCGCGACGTATTCGCGCGGCGGCAGCACCCGCAGCGCCGCCATGTCGTCGCAGAACAGCGCGACCTCACGGGCCGCCAGGTCGCGCCAGTCAAGACCGTCGCGGTTGGCCCGCTCGAACAATGGATCGTCGACATCGGTGACGTTCTGCACGTAGTGCACATCGTGTCCGAGATCCAGCCACAGCCGCTGGATCAGATCGAACGCGAGATAGGTGGCGGCGTGGCCGAGGTGGGTGGCGTCATACGGAGTGATCCCGCACACGTACATGGTGGCCGTCGGCCCGGCGACCACCGGGCGCACCTGCCGGTCCGAAGTGTCATACAGCCGCAACTCCGGGCCGCGTCCCGGCAGCGTCGGTAAGGGTGCCGAAGGCCAGGACTGCATACCGTCGACTGTAAAGCGTGCATCGGCTCAGCTGGCCAGCCGGATGGCACCCAGCAGCAGGTCGGCGAGTTCCGGGCGACACATCAGGAAGTCGGGCAAATACGGGTCCGGCCGGTTGTACGCCAGCTCGGAGCCGTCCAGCCGTGACGCGTGCATCCCCGCGGCCAGGATCACCCCCGCCGGCGCCGCCGAATCCCACTCCCACTGCCCGCCGGCGTGGA
The DNA here is from genome assembly GCA_963720085.1 of uncultured Actinomycetota bacterium. Taxonomy (GTDB): domain Bacteria; phylum Actinomycetota; class Actinomycetes; order Mycobacteriales; family Mycobacteriaceae; genus Mycobacterium. Next base: position 251,160 of record CAVRER010000026.1, on the reverse strand, counting down.
TGTAGGCGTCGGCGTCGCCGCGCACTACCGACATCGCTTTGGCGCCGGCCGAACCAATCCGCACGAACTCCACGTCCAGCCGCCGGGCCAGGTGATACAGCACCGGGGGCGGCCGATTGGAGCTGGCGGTAATGCGGATGGGCCCGGAATGCGCCGCCGTCGGCGCGTTGACGGTGTCACTGCGGTACAGCTCCCCCATCGCAGGCAAGGCCACCGCGGCGTCGGTGATGGCTCCATTCGGGCCGCCGTGGCGCTGCCACAACGCCACATGCACGGCCCAGTCGTCGCGTCCCGGCTGGGAGAATTCCCGCGTGCCGTCCAGTGGGTCGACGATCCAAACCCGGTCGGCCCGTAATCGGACCAAGTCGTCGTAAGCCTCCTCGGACAGCACCGCGTCACTCGGGCGCTCGGCGCGCAGCCGGCGCAGCAGTAGCGAATTGGCTTGGCTGTCACCGGCATCACCGAGCATCCACGGGTGGTCGAAGCCGACATGGTCACGCACCGCCAGCAGCAGCTCGCCGGCCTTCTCGGCCAGGTCGGCAGCCAGCGCCGCGTCCGTCACGTCTGGGCTCATCCGGTCCAGTATCCGGGGCCGGGGCAGGCCAGGCCAATTCAGCGAATTTGCCGTTGCGAAACTCCGGCGCGGTGCAAAGCGTGAGCTTCAGCCCCGACGGCCAGCGCATTGTCTCGGGCAGCTCCGATGCAACGCTGCGGATGTGGGATGCCGGCACCGGCCGGCCGCTCGGCCAGCCGCTCACCGGCCACACCGGCCAGGTAAGCGGGGTGGCGTTCAGCCCAGCCGGGGACCGTGTCGTCTCCGGCAGCTACGACACGACGCTGCGGCTGTGGCCCGCGCCGGCACCGGCAGCGTGGCCCGAGTTGTTGTGCAACAAACTCAACAGCAATATGAGCCATCAACAATGGAAGGACTGGGTGTCACCAGACATCTCGTACGTCACCGTCTGTCCCGCGCTGCCCGTTGCACCGGACAATCCCAGCTGAGTGCGAAATCCCTTGCCGCGTCAGAACGCCGGCCAGGGAATCGGACGGTGCCGGTTGGGGCCGGGCATCACCGGGTTGTCCAGCAGCGCGCGTCCGCGCAAGTGCAGCGCCGCGATCTCGGTGCTGGTGATGTGTTCGGCCAATGCATCCCCAAGCGAACCGGCCAGCGCGTCGACCAGTCGGGCCACCGTGTCCAGGGTGTTGTCGTCGAGCGGCTTGCCGGCCCACCCCCACAGCACCGTGCGCAATTTGTCCTCGACGTGCAGGCACAGCCCGTGGTCGACACCGTAAATGTCGCCGTCGACACCGCGAAGCACGTGGCCGCCCTTGCGGTCGGCGTTGTTGATCAACACGTCGAACACCGCCATCCGCCAAAGTCGAATGTCGTCGGCGTGAACCAGCGAGACCGGCTCGCCGGCATAGTCATACGCCCGCAACACCGGCAGATAGCCGGGCGGCAACCGGTCAGCCGGAACCAGGTCGACCAGGTCTGGTCCGGGTCCAGGGTCTGAACCAGGCGCGTCACCGGGTTGGTCCACCCACAGCTGCAGCATGCCCGGACCAGCCGGCCCGTGGCGAATGATGGTGTACGGCACGATGTTCCAGCCCAGATGTGTCGACACCAGATACGCGCCGAGTTCTCGGCCGGCCAGCGTGCCGTCGGGAAAGTCCCACAGCGGCTGCTCACCGGCGACTGGCTTGTACACGCAGTGCACGGTGGCGTCATCCAGCGTCGATTCGCACAGGAAGGTGGCGTTGCTCGCCGAGCGAATGCGTCCCAGGACGGTCAGCTCCCCGCGTCGCAGGACCTCGCGATCGTCACTCCTCGGCGTCATCGTCGGGCCCGAGCAACGCGCTGCGCCGGTAGCCGTTCGTCCGCGCACAGATGTGTCCCTCGGGATCCAGCGGTTCATCGCACAGCGGGCACGGCGGACGGCCCGCGGAAATGACGCGGTTGGAACGGGTCGCGAACTCCCGCGCCGACTCCGGCGTCAGGAACACCCGCACGGCGTCAGGCCCCTCGTCGGTGTCGTCGAGCACCACGGATGCGTCGAACTCGGTGTCGCTGACGGCCAGCAGTTCAACTACCACGGTTTGCGCCTCGGAGTCCCATCCCAGGCCCATGGTGCCGACCCGAAATTCCGCGTCGACCGGTGTGATCAACGGGCTCAGGTCTTCGACCTCGGTGGTCTCCGGAGGAACCGGTGTGCCGAATCTGCGGTTGACCTCTAGCAGCAGCGCGCCGATGCGCTCGGCGAGCACCGCCACCTGCTGCTTCTCCAGCACCACCGAGACCACCCGGGAGTCGTGCACCGCCTGCAGGTAGAAGGTGCGATTTCCGGGCTGGCCAACCGTCCCGGCGACGAATCGGTCGGGTGAGCGGAAGACGTGAATCGCGCGAGACATGGCAGTTCCAAAATACCGGCAGATACGGCTGAGTCGTAAATTCTCCACTCAGTCGGTGGAGCCGCCAACGACCGCATCGCCGGGCGGCGCCTCACCGTCTGGCGACGGAGCAGCCATCAGTGCGGACGTCAGTCGCGGGCCAGTGTGGTTGACGTGCAGCACGAATGGGCGTAGCCGGGTGTAGCGGATCACACTCATCGATGCCGGATCGGCCGAAACCCGCTGGAAGCCATCCAGGTGTAGGCCCAGCGCGTCGGCAACAACCGCCTTGATGACGTCGCCGTGAGTACAGGCCAGCCACAGCGCGTCGCCGCCGTGCTGCTCGGCCAGCCGCGCGTCGTGGTCACGGACGGCGGCGACGGCACGCGTCTGCACCTGCGCCAGCCCCTCACCGCCGGGAAACACCGCCGCGCTGGGATGCGCCTGAACGACGCCCCACAGCGGCTCCTTGACCAGATCGCCGATTTTGCGGCCAGTCCATTCGCCGTAGTCGACTTCGGCGAACCGGTCGTCGACTTCCGCCTTGACGCCGAGCGCTTCGGCGAGCGGCTCGATCGTGCGCCGACATCGCAGCAGCGGTGAGCTCACCAGCGCCCGGATCGGCAGCTCACCGATCCGATCGACCAATTCGGTGGCTTGCTGACGGCCTTTGTCGTCGAGGTCGACGCCCTCGGAACGACCGGCCAACACATGCGCGGTATTCGACGTGGACCGGCCGTGCCGCAACAGGATGACGGTCATCTGTGCCGCTCCTTCTCATCGCTCCGCTCGGCATCGTCGCCGACGGTCATGTCGCACTCACCACCCCGGCCGCCAACAGGATCAGCACGCCCACACCGGCGGCCACCCGGTAACCGACGAACCAGTACATGCTGTGACGCACCAGAAACCGCAGACAACCAAGTCACCGCGGCAAGACCGACCACGAACGCGATCAGGGTAGCCACCAGCAGTTGCGGGCCCGTCGCACTCATCCCTTCGAGCACCGGGTGGAAGGCGTCCGGCAGCGAGAACAATCCGGACGCGAACACCGCTGGAATGGCGAGCAGGAAACCGAATCGAGCAGCCAACTCACGGTCGAGCCCGAGAAACAACCCGGCGCTGATTGTGGCCCCCGACCGGGAGACTCCGGGGACCAACGCCAGCGTCTGAGCAACGCCGACGACGACCGCGTCGCGCCAGGTCAGCCCGTCGACGTGCCTGCCCTGGCGCCCGAGGCGCTCGGCCAGCGCGATCACCGCCGAAAACACCACCAGCGCAGTGGCTATCACCCACAGGTTGCGCACGCCCGAGCGGATCTCGTCCTTGAAGAACAGACCCAGGATGCAAATCGGGATCGTCCCGATGATCACGTACCAACCCATCCGGTAATCGGCATTGCGATGCGCGGTGACCAGCAGGCCGTTGAACCATGCTTTGACGATTCGCACGATGTCTCGGGCGAAATAGACCAACACGGCGATCTCGGTGCCCAACTGGGCTACCGCGGTGAACGAGGCGCCGGCGTCGCCGGCAAAGAAGATCCGCGACACGATCGCCAGGTGGCCCGACGACGACACCGGCAAGAACTCGGTCAGCACCCTGCACCACGGCCAAAACGACAACCTGCCACCAAGACATCGCCGGCGCCGCAGTCACGACGACGACCGTACCGGGTGATCTAGTTGGGAACCTCGTCGAGGGCAACCGCGTCACGCACCGCGGCGGCCAGACTGCGCTTGTCGGTGATATCGACGTCGACGACGTTGCGCCGCACCGTGGCGACGACGTCTTCGGGCTGTGGAACCGGACCGCTCAGCCGGGGCCGGTATAACTCGACGAGAAGCCACTGACCTTCGATACGGAAAGCAAAGCTACGGCCATCACCGAGCTGCCCGAACCCGCTGGCGAACACCTTGTCCGAGAAAACCCCCAACCACATGTCCTGCGATAGCAAACTCCCGATCGGGAAGGTGGCGGTCGGCGGCAACGCTCATACGGCGACCTTACCTCGACGCCGACCCCTGGCTTGCGCGACGGGCCCGGGCCGTGCCCGACGCTGTTCCCTAGGATCGGACTTCAAGCCGACTACCCCCTCTATACTGGCCACCCCCAGAACATTCGAGAGTTACTCCGTGCCACCACTCTGCAAACGCAGTCCACACATCGTTCATCGGCAGGCCGCTGGCCTGCTGTTTTTCCTGATGTTGGTAGCCGGGTGTTCGTCGAAGACGCTTGAGGGAACCCCACCCACGATCGAGCCCGCGCGACCGGCCGAATCTCCGCCGCTATCGCAGGGCCCCGCGGGTACGGTCCACCCGCTGGACGGTCAGCCGCAGGCGGCGATATTCGACGGCCGCACAGCACAGTTGGTGGTCTTGACCTCCGGGTCAGCCCGCAGCGCACCCGCCAGCATCACGGTGATGGGTTCTCAGCAAACAGTGTCACGGATTATCGATCTGCCGGGTTCGGCGACCGGGCTGACCGGTGACGGCGGCGGCAACGCTTATCTGTCCACCCGCGGCGGCTACTTCGTGGTCGATCTGTCGGCCGAACGAGTCGCCCGGGTGCCGGTCAGCGGCGCGGAGACCGTCGATTTCACCGCGATCACCCGCCGCGCCGATGGCACCGTGGCGTTGGGAACCGCCGACGGTTCGGTGTACACGCTGGCGTCCGGCCAGCCGATCGCCGGCAACCGGACGAAGATCTTCGGGCATGTCGATTCTCTTGCAGCGCAAGGAAATACGTTGGCGGTATTGGATCGTGGGCAGACATCGGTCACCACGGTCGGTGTCGACGGCAAGGTCGGGCAGCAGTTACGCGCCGGTCAGGGCGCCACCACCATGGTGGCCGATCCCGCGGGCCGGTTGCTGGTGACCGACACCCGGGGCGGCCAGCTGCTGGTGTTCGGTGTCGACCCGCTGATCTTGCGTCAGGCCTACCCGGTACGACAGTCCCCGTACGGAGTGGCCGGATCGCGCGGGCTGACCTGGGTGTCGCAAACGTCGGCGAATATGGTCATTGGTTACGATCTGTCAACCGGGATCCCTCTGGAAAAGGTACGGTACCCAACCGTGCGGCAACCCAACACGCTGGCCTTCGACGATGCTGCTGGCACGTTGTATGTGGTGTCGGGTTCCGGCGGGGGCGTTCAGGTCATCGAGCACGCGGCGGCGGGCCCACATTGACAGCGGCGCGACGCGGCCGATTGCCGGCGGGTTGGGACAGCGAGATGTCCGACGAATACGAGTGGGTGCCGTTGCGCCTGCCGCCCGAGGTGACCAGGCTCAGCGCCTCGACCCGACTGTCCATCGAAGCGGAGTACCGCGGCTGGGAGCTGACCCGGGTGCGGCTCTACACCGATGGGAGTAGACGGGTGTTGTTGCGCCGCAAGAAGTCTCGCATTGACGGTCTCGATAGTACCCGGCCTGACCAGCCGGAACTGTGACGGTGAGCGCCCCGCGCAACGACCGTCATCAGCTATATGGTGTGCTCCGCCGGTTGCTGTTCGTGGTGCCGCCCGAACGCAGCCATGAGCTGGTTTTCGCGGCGCTGCGTGGCGTCACTACCGCGGCGCCGCTGCGGCGGCTGCTGAGCCGGCGGTTGGCGCCGACCGACCCGGTGCTGGCCAGCACCGTATTCGGGGTCCGCTTCCCCGGGCCGCTGGGTCTGGCCGCAGGCTTCGATAAGGACGGCATCGGGCTGAAGGCCTGGGGCGCACTGGGATTCGGCTACGCCGAGCTCGGCACCGTCACCGCCCACGCCCAACCAGGCAACCCGGCTCCTCGGCTGTTCCGGCTGCCCGCCGACCGCGCCCTGCTCAACCGGCTTGGTTTCAACAACTGCGGCGCCACTGCGCTGGCGTCCAGGCTGGCACGGGAAAGTCCCGATGTGCCGATCGGCGTCAATATCGGCAAGACCAAGTCCACCCCGGCCGAGCACGCCGCCGACGACTACCGGGCCAGTGCCCGGCTGGTCGGGCCGCCGGCCGCCTACTTGGTGGTCAACGTCAGCTCGCCGAATACCCCCGGGCTACGCGATCTGCAGGCCGTCGACTCGCTGCGCGACATTCTGTCGGCAGTGCTCGCCGAGACCTCGACGCCGGTACTGGTGAAGATCGCACCGGATCTTGCCGACTCCGACATCGACGACATCGCCGACCTGGCCGTCGAGCTTGGTTTGGCCGGCATCGTTGCCACCAACACCACGGTGTCGCGCGACGGGCTGCGCACCCCGAGCGTCGATGCACTGGGCAGCGGTGGCATCTCAGGGCCGCCGCTGGCGCACCGCGCCGCTGAGGTGCTGCGGCGACTCTACGGCCGGGTCGGTGACCGGCTGACGCTGATCAGTGTCGGCGGCATCGAGACCGTCGACGACGCCTGGGACCGCATCACCGCGGGCGCGTCGTTGCTGCAGGGCTACACCGGCTTCATCTACGGCGGAGGTTTGTGGGCCAAGCACATTCACGACGGCGTCGCTGTTCGGCTGCGCGAAAATGGGTTTTCCTCGTTGAGCGAGGCGGTAGGTTCCGCGACCCGCTGACGGTCAGCGCTGTTCGTAGGTTCCGTAGATGACCGCTCGGGCGATCGCATGCTGGAACAGGTTGAAGCCCAGGAACGCGGGGCTGGCGTCCTCGGTGAGGTCGAGTTTCTCGACATCGACCGCGTGCACGGCGACGTAGTAGCGGTGTGGCCCGTGGCCCGGGGGCGGCGCAGCGCCGACATAGCGGCGCATACCGGCATCGTTGACCAGCGTCAGTGCGTCACCCGGTAATTCACCACCGTCGCCCGCACCGTCGGGCAACTCGGTAACCGAGGCGGGCAGGTTGGCCACCGCCCAGTGCCAGAATCCGGACAAGGTCGGGGCGTCCGGGTCATAGACCGTCACGGCGAAGCTGCGGGTCTTGTCGGGAAAACCCGACCAGCTCAGCTGCGGGCTGACGTCCTCGCCGCCGGCGCCCAAGATTCCGCTGATTTGCGGCGTCGCCAGCGGCTGCCCGTCGGTGATCGACGCCGACTCCAAGTGAAACGATGGCAGTTTGGGCAATGCGGCGTACGGGTCGGGCGGTGCGATCATGTCGGTCCCCTCTCGATTGATTGGCTCAACTTGCGCTAGCAGTGTGTCAAGAAGTGTGCCAGCACCTCGGTACCGAACCTCAGCGCGTCGACGGGTACCCGTTCATCGATGCCATGGAACAACGCAGCGAAATCCAGATCCGGCGGCAGCCGCAACGGGGTGAAGCCGAAGCAACGAATACCCAAGCGCGAGAAAGCTTTTGCGTCCGTACCGCCGGAAAGCATATAGGGCACGGTCCTGGCATCGGGATCCACTGCCAGCAGCGCGGCGTTCATCACGTCGACCAGGTCACCGTCGAAACTGGTCTCATAAGACGGCAAGTTGGTGATCCATTCGCGGGTCACCTCAGGGCCGATCAGCTCGTCGACCTCCGCCTCGAACGCCGCTAGTCGACCCGGCAGCACCCGGCAGTCCACCACGGCCTCCGCCGTCGCCGGGATCACGTTGGCCTTGTAGCCGGCCTTGAGCATCGTCGGGTTGGCGGTGTCGTGCAGGATCGCCTTGAGCATGCGGGCCATCGGACCGAGCTTGTCGATCGTCCCCTCCAGGTCGGAGGATTCAGTGTCGAACGTCAGGCCCGTCTCCTCGCTGATGGCGTTCAGGAACTGCACGACGGTGTCGGTCAGCACCAGCGGGAACTGGTGACGGCCCAGCCGCGCGACCGCCTCGGCGATCCAGGTGACCGCGTTGTGGTCATGCGTCATCGAACCGTGTCCGGGACGGCCGCGCGCCCTCAACCGCATCCAGTGCAGGCCCTTTTCGGCGGTCTCGATGAGATAGAGCCGACGCTCGCCGCCATCGCGGCGCGGCACCGTCAGCGAGAACCCGCCGACCTCGCCAACCGCTTCGGTGACGCCGTCGAAAAGGTCGGGCCGGTTGTCGACCAGCCATTGTGCCCCGTACTTGCCGCCGCTTTCTTCATCGGCAAGGAAGGCGAACAGCAGATCGCGCGGCGGCACGACGCCGGCCCGCCGGAACTGCCGGGCGGTCACGATCATCATGCCGACCATGTCCTTCATGTCGACCGCGCCGCGGCCCCAGACATAGCCGTCCTCGATCGCACCGGAGAACGGGTGCACGCTCCACTCGGCCGGCTCTGCGGGCACCACGTCAAGATGTCCATGGATCAGCAGCGCACCCCGGGAGCTATCGGCGCCGTTGAGGCGCGCGAACACATTGCCACGCCCCGGCGCGCCGGACTCCACATATTCGACCTGGTAGCCGACCTCTTCCAATTGGGCGGCGACCCACTGGGCACATTCGGCCTCGCCCTTGGTGGTTTCCAGTTCGCCGGTGTTGGTGGTGTCGAACCTGATCAGCCTGCTGACAACGTCCACCACGTCGTCGCCGGGTGTTTCGGTTGGCACCGTCACAGTCACCTTTCCTACCATTGCGACCGACGCGGCCGCGCGGCGTCCACGCTCGGCGTACCCGCAAACGGGGCCCCCGCCACACCTGGCCCCGCATCGTCGCCGGGCTCAGGCCGGATAGCCCGCCTCCTCCTCAGCCCGCTACGCGGGCTGCATCGTCGCCGGGCTCAGGCCGGATTGCCCGCCTCCTCCTCAGCCCGCTACGCGGGCTGCATCGTCGCCGGGCAGGTTTGGGCGGGAGCGGGCCGATCCGATAGCCTTAGCTGCCAATTAATTGGCCTGAGTCCGAGTGGCGGAATGGCAGACGCGCTAGCTTGAGGTGCTAGTGCCCTATTACTGGGCGTGGGGGTTCAAGTCCCCCCTCGGACACCCATAAACGCCGTTGTGGTGAAACGCCTTCATACCGTGAATCACTTTGTCCTACAAGCAAATTCGCGATGGACTTGTTGATGCGGCGCTAGGGCCGCTTGATACGGGACAGCTCGAAGCGGCGGATCTCCAGCCGGCCGCTGTGCAGGCCCGCCTTCAGCGGGAATGGGATGCGGGTGTGCCGCATGATTTCGTCGACGCCAACCTCGACATTGGCCGCGACGTGCCAGCCGTCGAATCTTCGGCGCAGATCGTCGTCGCTGATCCCGCCGCCCACACCCGGAATCTTGGTGAACCCCGCCATCAGCAGCAGCGCCTGCTCAGCCGCGACCCGGGTGACGCCGGCCGCGTAGGCCGCGCGCTGAGACCCGGACAATCCGTAGTAACAACCACTATCGACGATCAGGTGGTAGCCGTCGCCGATACCGAGGTCACTGAGCCTGGTGACATCGCCTCGGATGAACCGGGCCGAAGCGGCGGCGCCGACCGCGCGAGAACGAGCCTTGTCGATCGCGCGGCCCAGCATGTCGATGCCGACCGCGTACCAGCCGCGGCGGGCCAAGTACAGGGTGTTACGGCCGGTTCCACAACCCAGGTCGAGCGCGCGGCCCGGCGGGAGCGGATTTGCGCCCTCCACCAGTTCCATCAGCCGCGTATCGGGTACATCAGCGGCTGCGAGCGCCGGATTGAGTCCGGCAGCGGCAAGCACCTCGTAGAGGACACGCAGCGCCCACGGATTCATGGCGCGGTCGGCCCCTACGCGCCGGAGCCGAAGTTGCGACGAAGCGTCTCCCCGTTCGGCTTTCCGCCCAATGCGGCAGATATCTGATCCCAGGACCAGTCAGCGGCACGGGCCTCTCGCACCGCCAACTCGATAGCCTTCTGAGCGATGCGCCTGGCATCGGTGGCGGCTTCGATCAACTCCTCAACGGCTGTCATTATGCCATAAATCGTGGCACGTTCTATGCCACAATTCAAGGGCCAACGGGCGGGTGCCAGGTTTCCTGTTGTGCCCGCGCGGGAAGCCCAAGGTCGGAATCCGTGATGGACCGGCACGGCACGGCGACACCCGTCGTAAGCTGCGACTTAGCAACTAGGACAACGGCGAAGTGCGACGCATGGATCGACCCAGTCATTTTCTGCGGCGAACCTCCCGACGTACGTTCCGCGACCGTCGGGAAGCCGGCCGTGTGCTGGCTGAGGAACTGGGGGCGTACCGCGACCAGGCCGGGCTGCTGGTCCTCGGGCTGGCCCGCGGCGGCGTTCCGGTCGGCTGGGAAGTCGCCGCGGCCCTGCACGCGGAGTTGGATGTGTTCCTGGTGCGAAAGCTGGGCGTACCGGGGTGGTCGGAACTGGCGATGGGTGCGCTGGCCAGCGGCGGCGGCGTTGTCATCAACGACAATGTGGTGTCGAGTCTCCGCATCAGCGACGAGCAGGTGCGCGAGGTCATCGACCGCGAAACGATCGAGCTCGACCGGCGGGAGCGTGCCTATCGCGGCGGCCGGCCGGTCGCCGATCCGCGCGGCAGGACCGTGATTTTGGTGGATGACGGGATTGCCACCGGTGCGAGCATGCTCGCGGGAGTGCGCGCGCTGCGCGCCGGCAATCCGGAAGCGATAGTCGTCGCCGTGCCGGTGGGGCCCCAATCGGCCTGCCAGGAGCTGGCTCGGGAAGCCGACGACGTGATATGCGCAACCATGCCAAGCGATTTCGAGGCGGTGGGACAGGTTTTCGCCGACTTCCATCAAGTCACCGATGACGAGGTCCGGGAACTGCTCGCCACACCGCCCTCGGCGGTTGAGTCCTAACGGGTGTTGTGGTCGTCGCTGACGCTGTCTGCTGCGTCGGCTTCGGAACCCGGATCCTCCGGTGCCGATGTGTCGTCGCCCTCGCCGAAGGTCTCCTCGGGGTAGTCAGCGGCCTCTTCGCCACCAAGCTCATGTTCCTCTGCCGGACCGGATGTTTTGGTGGCTGCGCCGGCCTCGCGTCGCTGACGTTCCCGTAGCGCATCGATGATGAGCAGCACCACGCCCAACACACTGGCACCGATGCAGACCCAGGCCACCAACTCATTGCTGGTGACAACTGCGAACACCAACGCGGCAAGGCCTATCACCGCTAAGACCAGCGCAATTATCAGCATCGGTAGACCTCCAGCCGAAGGGGCAACATCGCCAACACTGCAGGATAACGACCGCCGTTGCCGCCGCCCTCGGCCGAGTTAGTTATTACCTCGATTGAACTGGTTAAACCCGGCGGCTTCATTGGTGGCGCTGGAATCGACCGGCGCGGCCGATCCGCGCTGACCAAGCTCTTCGAGCTGAGACTCGAGGTATGTCTTGAGCCGCGTGCGGTACTCGCGTTCGAACGTGCGCAGTTGTTCGAGGCGACCCTCGAGCACAGTGCGCTGCTGGTTGATCGTGCCCATGATCTCGGAGTGCTTGCGCTCGGCGTCGGCCTGCAACGCATCGGCCTTCTCCTGGGCCTGGCGCAGCTGGGTCTCGGAGCGGGTTTGCGCATCGGCCAGCATCGCGTCGGCGCGCTGTCGGGCCTCGGCGACCGTGGTCTCCGCCTCCCGACGTGCGTCGCCGACGATCTGGTCGGCATTGGCCCGGGCGTCGGCCAGCAGCTTGTCCGACTCCGCCTGGGCGGTGCCGGTCAGCCGGTCGGCGGTGTCCTGGGCCAGGCTGAGCACCCGAGCCGCCTTCAGCGCCTGCTCTTCGCCGATGCCACTAGGCTGAGGGACGGGCTGGGGGGCCGGTTGCGGCGGCGGCTTGACGGGCTCAGGCTCGGGCTCATACAGCGGAATGGCTTGGGTGACTTGCGCACTCGTGCCGGCGCCGGCCCCGGCACTGGCCAGCTCTTGGTCCAGCTCGTTGACCCGCTGACGCAGGTCAGAGTTCTCCTCGATGAGCCGGGTCAGCTCGTTTTCTACTAGGTCGAGGAAGGCGTCGACCTCGTCTTCGTTGTAACCACGCTTGCCGATCGGCGGCTTACTGAACGCCACATTGTGGACGTCGGCGGGTGTCAGCGGCATTCTTAGCCCCCTTGAGTGTGGACAGTCAAACCGACCAGGAAAGTGTAGGTCGGCATGAACGTTGTCGTAGCCATACTGCAACTGCCGCCCATCCTGTCACACCAGACCCGCCGGTTGCCGATTCGCCCGATAAATAAGACCGAATTTCAAAGATTAAGAACCGACAAATCAACGCCTTAAGCCAACGAAATGCAGCCCGCGCAAACCGTCCAGGCGGCCCGCAGTTGACCGCCAGCCGTGGCCGCGGATTCAGGCGTGGTAGTCCAGCGCCATTGTCATCCCGATAAAAGCCACCAGCAGCAGCACCATAATGGACAGGTCAAAACGGACGGCACCGACAGTGAGTTGCGGTATCAGCCGACGTAGCAGCTTCACCGGCGGGTCGGTGACCGACAGGATGATCTCGAGAATGACCACGGTGGCGCCGCGCGGGCGCCAGTCCCGGCTGAACGATCGGATGAACTCGACGACGACCCGAGCGATCAACAACAGCCAGAAGATGAACAGCACAAAACCGACGATGTGCACAAACAGCGTCAACGAGAGCCCGACCTTAGTGGTGAAGAAGATGTGACTTTGATGACCGCCCCGGCTGCGGCCAGCACGGCAACGCCAGCCTACCGACTCGAACGGCCCATACACATCCACCCAGCAACGGACCGACTCGCGGTCCGAGCCGTCGAACGGCTACTGGTAGGCGTAAAAGCCGGTCTCGGCGATGCGCCGGCGCTCCTCGGGCGAGACATCGACGTCGGCGGGTGAGAGCAAAAACACCTTGGTCGCGACCTTGTCGAAGGAACCACGCAGCGCAAAAGCCAACCCCGCCGCGAAGTCGACCAGCCGCTTCGCGTCGGCGTTGTCCATCGAGACCAGGTCCATGATCACCGGGGTGCCGTCACGGAACCGCTCCCCGATGGTGCGGGCCTCGCTGTAGTCCTTGGGCCGCAACGTGGTGATCTTCGACAGTGGGCTGCTCTCGTCGAACAGCATCGCCATCCGGCGCGGATCCATCGCCAGTGCGCCGCGGGTCGAGCCCCGCAATGACCCGAAGCGCGGCCGGGCCAGGTCGCCGCGGTCGTATTCATGTGCCCGGAACCGGTGTTCGTCGGGGTAGCCGCCGCGATAGCTGGCCGATCGCGAAGTCGCCGGGCTCGCCGCGTGGATCGTCGTAGTCGCGCCCGTTCATAGCGGCCGTATCCGTCGTCGGCGAACCGCTGCCGGGGGTAGCCGCCCCGGGTCGGGGCGTGGTCGTCGTAGTACTCGTCGTCGTAGTCCTCCATCGGAGCCATGCCGAAGTAGGCCTTGACCTTGTGCAGTGTGCTCATCGCCTGGACCCCTTCTAGGCTCTGCGAGTTTCTGGTGTCTGTGATGAAGATGTGACTGGAGTGACTAATTCAGGGTGACGGTAGCGGTCTCCTGCCCAATAACGCGGTACCGACACGCACACACGTCGAACCATGTTTGACCGCAGTTTCGAGATCGTTCGACATCCCGGCCGACAATCCCGCCGCATTCGGATGGGCTCGGCGGACCCGCTGGTGCTCCGACTCCAGACGCGCGAACGCTGTATCGGGATCCCAGTCCAGCGGCGGGATGCCCATCAGCCCAACCAGTTCCAGGGATTCGGCGGCTTCGACCTGCGCGCAGATTTCGTCGACGGCCTCGGGATCGGAGACGTCGACACCGCCTCGGGACACGTCGCCGTCGAGGCTGATCTGGACGTAAACCCGCAGCGGATTGTCCCGACGTCCGTCGCTGCGTGCCGCTGCGACGGCGCGGTCAAGTGCCCCCACCACCCGGGTACTGCTGATCGAGTGGGCGGTGTGCGCCCAGTTGGCCAATGACCGGGCCTTGTTGCGCTGGATCTGGCCCACCATGTGCCAGTGCAGGCGTGGCGATGTCCTTGACCCGCCCAGCAACCTTGCGACCTCACCTGCTTTTGCCGCCGCCTCCTGCTCGCGGGATTCGCCGAAGGCGGTGCATCCCAAACTCGACAAAATCGCCACATCGGTTGCTGGAAAGAATTTCGTAATAGGCAGAAGTTGAATTTCGTCGACTTTGCGGCCGGCCGCTTCCGCGGCCACAGCGATCCGCGATCGAAGCGTTGTCAAAGCGTCGGTCAATTCCGATTCCCGCTCGGGTCGGGGTGAAAGTTTTACCGCCACTCGACAGTCCTGGTTCATTCGATCCACACCACCGACGCCAGCCGCCCGGTCGGGGCGTCTCGGCGATGACTGAACAGGCCGACGTCATCGACCGTGCATCGTGGGTCGACATCGATCGCGGTGACGCCCAAAGCCTTTAGCTGACAGGCGATTCCGGCGCGAAGGTCAAGGCCAGGCGTGCCGCTGGAGGTGGTGGTGCGACTGCCCGGCAACGCCGCCTCAACCTCATCGGCCATCGCCGCGGGAACTTCGTAGTTGCGGCCGCTGACCGCCGGGCCCAACAGCGCCGAGATGTCCGGTTCATGCGCGCCGACGGCCACCATGGCCTCGACCGCACGGGACACCACGCCGTCGCGCGCTCCGACCCGACCGGCGTGCACGGCGCCAACGACGCCGGCCCGCGCGTCGGCCAACAGCACCGGCACGCAATCGGCGCTCACCACCGCCAGCGCGAGCCGCGGCGTGCTCGTCACCAGTGCGTCGGTATCCGCGACCGGGGTATCGCGCGGCCCGTCGACCACCTCGACCCAATCACCGTGAACCTGGTTCATCCACACCACCCGGTCGGCGCCAAGGCCGATAGCGGCGGCCAGCCGCCGCCGGTTGGCCGCCACCGCGGCCGGGTCATCGCCGACATGGTCACCGAGGTTGAAGGTGTCAAACGGCGGCGCCGAGACACCGCCGGCGCGGGTCGTGGTCACCCGCCGGATGCGAACGCTCACATACCCAGTATCCGGCTCGCCCGGCGCCGAATCGGCCGGACGGCATGCTGCGGCCCCCATCGTGGCGCGGTTAGCGCCGCATGAACGGCGGCACGTCGACGTCCTCGTCGTCCTCGCCGCCGATGTTCAGGGTCGCGCCGTTGGTGTGCAACGGCACGCTGACCGCGTCGACTGGCTCGAACAACGACGAACTGACCTTGCCGGCCTTCCCCGCCGCAATGCCCTGGTTGCTGCCGACGACGGGCCTTCGACTAGGCCCGGCGGCGTCGAAGCCCGCCGCGATGACGGTGACCCGCACTTCGTCGCCGAGCGAGTCGTCGATCACGGTGCCGAAAATGATGTTGGCGTCCTGGTGGGCGGCGTCCTGCACCAGCGACGCCGCCTCGTTGATCTCGAACAGCCCAAGATCGCTGCCGCCGGCGATCGACATCAGCACGCCCTGGGCGCCCTCCATGGATTGTTCCAGCAGCGGTGAGTTGATCGCGATCTCGGCTGCCTTGAGCGCGCGGCCGTCGCCGCGGGCCGAGCCGATGCCCATCAGCGCCGTCCCGGCACCGGACATGATGCCCTTGACGTCGGCGAAATCGACGTTGATCAGCCCCGGGGTGGTGATCAGGTCGGTGATGCCCTGCACCCCGTTGAGCAGCACCTCGTCGGCGCTGCGGAAGGCGTCCATCAGCGAAACCGCGGCGTCGCCCATCTGCAACAGCCGGTCGTTGGGGATCACGATGAGCGTGTCGCAGCTTTCTCGCAGCGACGCGATGCCGGTTTCGGCCTGGGTGCCGCGCCGCTTGCCCTCGAACGAGAACGGCCGCGTTACGACGCCGACGGTCAATGCGCCCAGCTTGCGCGCGATGGTGGCGACGACGGGCGCCCCGCCGGTGCCGGTGCCGCCGCCCTCACCGGCGGTGACGAACACCATGTCGGCGCCGCGGAGTAGCTCCTCGATCTCGTCCTTGGCGTCGTCGGCGGCCCTGCGTCCGACCTCTGGGTCGGCGCCGGCGCCCAGCCCGCGGGTCGAATCGCGCCCGACGTCGAGCTTGACGTCGGCGTCGCTCATCAAGAGGGCCTGAGCATCGGTGTTGATCGCGATGAACTCCACACCCTTGAGGCCCTGCTCGATCATCCGGTTGACGGCGTTGACGCCGCCGCCACCGATCCCCACGACTTTGATGACGGCCAGGTAGTTGTGCGGCGGGGTCATCATTGTGTCTTCCTCCCTAGTGGGATTTGGCCTATTGCGGAACGACCTGGCAAATCTCAACCTCAACTAAAGGGTTAGAGTTATGTCAAGTTGTTCCGCGCAAACAGAACGGTATTGCCGCCGCGCGCAGGATCGATGCAGGCGCGCCGAGGATCCGCGGGCGAATTTCGGGCGAAAATTTCGCCGGGCCGACGCCGAACTGCCGACCGGTCGCTACTTGACGGTCGGCAGGTCGGGACTGGACACGTCGTAGACCCGGCCGGGCTGGGTCAATAGGGCCGCCAGTTTCTCGGCCTTTTCTTCGGTGCGCTCGTTGGTCCCCCAGATCACCGTGCGCCCATCGGTGAGCGTCAAGGTGATCGACGCGACCGACGGCGCGGCAATCCGGCCCACCTGTGCGACGATCTCGGGTCGCAGTGCGGTCAGCACCGCGAGCGCGGCCCTGGTCGCCGGGTCGGTCGGCCCGGGGTTGTCGACGTCGATGTAGGGCAGCGCCGGTGGCGGCGGGGCGGTCGCGAAGTCGACGCCGTCGCGGTCGTAGAGATGCGGGCCGTCGGGAAAGTCCTTGACCACCAGCGGAACCCGCTCGACGATGGTGATCCGGAGCGCCGAGGGATATTGGCGCTGCACCCGCGCACTCGCCACCCGCCGAATGGCCGCCACCCGGTCGGCGACCCCGTCGGTGTTGATCTGCAGCAGCGGCGTACCGAGCCGGACCTGGGCGGCGTTGAGCACCTCGTCGCGGGTCAGCGCCCCAATCCCGGTGACGATGATGCTGCGCGCAGACATCACCGGCGTGAAGTAGAGGACCAGCCCGAGTGCCACGGTGAGCGCGGTCAGCCCCGCCGTCGCGAGCACCAGCTTTAAGCCCCGGACCGCCCCGCGCGGAACGGATTTGGGCGTGTCCCCGGCGCGGCCGCGAGCCCGGCGTTTGGCCTCCCGGCGAGCCTGCTCGATCGCCATCGCGCGCTCCTGCGCCGCGCGGCGCTCAGCGCGTTCCCGCCTCGCCCGCCGACGGGGACCCTCCACCACATCGGGCTCTGCGGCCTCGCCGGCCGCGTCGTCGTCGGATCCACCGGCCGCAGCGATCAGTTCGGTGACAGTAATTTCCCGTAAGGGGTCCCCTGCAGGGTCGCCACCCGTTTCGGCCGGCACGCCGCCGTCCTGCTCGGTCACCACAACACCCCCGGCCGGCCCGGCGTGCTGCGGTTGGCCCGCACCCGCAGCGCGGTCAGGATTTCCGGCCCAAGCATGGTGACATCGCCCGCGCCCATCGTGACAACGACATCACCCGGGCCCGCCGCCTCGGCCACCGCTTCGGCGACCGAGGAGAAATCCGGCAGATACTGCACCGGCACGCTGACGTGCTCGGCGACACTTGCCCCACTCACACCGGCAAGGGGTTGTTCGCGTGCGCCGTAGACGTCGAGCACGAAAACTTGGTCGGCGGCATCGAGCGCCTGACCAAATTCAGCGGCGAAAGCCTTTGTCCGCGAATACAAATGCGGCTGAAACAGCACCAGCGACCGGCCGGTACCGCTCTGCTCCAGCAACGTGCGGACCGCGTCCAGCGTGACGCTGATCTCGGTCGGGTGATGGGCATAGTCGTCGAACACCCGCACCGACGCCGCGGTGCCGATCAACTCGAAGCGACGACGCACCCCTTCGAAACCGGCCAGTCCGTCGAGCACACAGTCGGCGGGAGCGCCGATCTCGATCGCGGCCAGCAGCGCGCCCAACGCATTGAGCGCCATGTGTCGGCCGGGCACCGACAACCGCATCACCCACGGATGGATTTCGCCGGCCAGCTTGACGTGCGCGACCGCCCCGATCCCCTCCTGTTCCCAGGACAACAGCGTTCCGTCCAACTCATCCGCGGGGCCATTGGGCCCCGCGTCAGACCCAGCGCCATACCGCAGCACCCGTATCCCCAGCGCCGCAGTGCGTTCCGCTAGGGCGGCCGCCCCCGGGTCGTCGGTACAGACCACCAGCGCTCCGCCGGGCGCAATCCGCTCCGCAAAGGCGTCGAACACCGCGGTGTAGGCATCGGGACTGCCGAAGAAGTCCAAATGGTCCGACTCGATGTTGGTGACCACCGCGACATTCGGGGTGTACTCCAGCAGCGAGCCGTCGCTCTCGTCGGCTTCGGCGACAAAGCAGTCGCCGCTGCCGTGGTGGGCGTTGGTGCCGGCCTCGCCCATCTCACCGCCGACCGCGAAGGACGGGTCCCGCCCGCAATGCTGCAGGGCGACGATGAGCATCGACGTGGTCGTGGTCTTGCCGTGTGTGCCGGTGACCATCAGCGTGGTGCGCCCGGCCATCAACTTGGCCAGCACCGCCGGCCGCAGCACGACCGGGATGCCGCGTCGGCGAGCCTCGACGAGCTCGGGGTTGGTCTTGGGTATCGCGGCGTGGGTGGTGATCACGGCGGTCGCGCCGCCCGGCAGCAGATCCAGCGACGACGCGTCATGCCCGATTCGGATCAGCGCGCCGCGGGCGCGTAGCGCGCGCACACCGCGCGACTCCTTGGCGTCTGACCCCGATACCAGTGCGCCCCGGTCCAGCAGGATGCGGGCGATTCCCGACATGCCCGCTCCCCCGATGCCGACCATGTGCACCCGCTGCAGCTCGGGGGGCAGCGGCGGGGTCATCAGCGCCACTCCTCGATCCCGGCTGGCGCCGGCATCATCGTCGTCGGCGCGGCGTTCACCGACGACCTCCTCCAGCGGGACGCTCGTCACGCGTTTGGCGCGCCCGCTTCGCGCGCTTCCCGTCCCGCGCTGCGCGCGCCTGTTTTGCCAGATCCAGGGCGACCCTGGCGACCTGCTGCGCCGCATCCGGGTGGCCGACCAGCGCGGCGGCCTTTGTCATCGCCGCCAGCCGCGGCGCATCGTTGAGCAGCGCGGCAACCTGATCGGCCACGAAGCCCGGCGACAGATCGGCGTCGGCGACCAGCAGGCCGCCGCCGGCATCTACCACCGGCAATGCATTGAGCCGCTGCTCGCCGTTGCCGATCGGCAGCGGCACATAGACCGCGGGCAGGCCGACGGCGGTCACCTCGGCGACCGTCATCGCGCCAGACCGGCAGATGGCCAAATCGACGGCGGAATACGCCAGGTCCATTCGGCTCAGGTAGGGCACCGCGACGTAGGGGGGGTCGCCGGGTTCCGGGGTGCGCAGCTCAATGGTGTTTTTGGCGCCGTAGGCGTGCAGCACGGCCACTCCCGCGGCCGCCAGGTCGGCGGCGGCCGCGGCGACCGCCCGGTTGATGGAGGCGGCTCCCTGCGAGCCGCCGAACACCAGCACTACCCGCGCGTCGTCGGCAAAGCCGAAGTGGGCGCGCGCCGCCGACCGCAGCGCCGCGCGGTCCAGGGAGGTGATAGCCGCCCGCACCGGCACGCCGACCACTTCGGCGTGCGGCAGACCCGGATCCGCCACCGCCGACAGCACCCGCTTCGCACTGCGGGCGCCGACGCGATTGGCCAGTCCGGCGCTGGCGTTGGCTTCGTGGATCACCACGGGAACGCGCCGCCCACGCCGGCCCGCGCCGCGGGCCGCCAGATACGCGGGCAGCGAAACGTAGCCGCCAAAACCAATCACCACGTCGGCGTCGACCTTGTCCAGGACGGCACGGGTCTGCCGGACGGCGCGCAACACCCGTAGTGGCAGGCGGGCCAAGTCGGCGGTGGGTTTGCGGGGCAACGGCACCGGGGTGATCAGCTCAAGTGAGTAGCCGCGCTCGGGCACCAGCTTGGTCTCCAAACCGCGCGGGGTGCCAAGTGCGGTGATGCGGACCTGCGGATCCAGCGCGACCAAGGCATCGGCGACCGCCATCGCAGGTTCGACGTGGCCGGCCGTACCGCCGCCCGCGAGCACCACCGACAACGAGGAGTCCCCGGTTGGCTCTTTGACCGAGTTGTTCACCCGTAGCGCTGACCTTCCAGTGCGCGACGGCCGGCGTGTGCATGACGCTGGCCGGTGTACCGCTGTCCGCCTCCATGATGCCCTGACTGAGAGGTCCGCCGATCCACCGCGGGCGGTCTCGCCGGCCGCGCGGCACGAGCGCCGGACGCCTTGCGCTGCGGCTTGGCCGGCTGCGGCCGGCTGCGCAGCCGGTCGCGCAGTGCCTCGACCCGGGTCGGGGCATAGGGCTCGGGCAGCGGCAACCGCAGCAACCGGTTCATCCGGTCGTCGCGTCCGGCTCGCAGCGCGGCGACGGCCTCGGGTTCGTGGCGAGCAGCATTCGCCATCATGCCGATCATCAAAAGTGTTGTGGCCGTGGATGTTCCACCCGCAGAGATGAGTGGCAGCTGAATACCGGTGACCGGCAGCAGGCCGATCACGTAGCCCACGTTGATAAACGACTGGCCGATCACCCACATCGTGGTCGCCGCGGTCAGCAGCCGCAGGAACGGGTCGGCGGACCGCCGCGCAATCCGCATCCCGGTGTAGGCGAACAGCCCGAACAGTCCCAGCAGGCCCAGCGCACCGACAAGACCCAGTTCCTCACCGATGATCGCGAAGATGAAGTCGTTGTGGGCGTTGGGCAGATAGTTCCACTTGGCCGTGCCCTGGCCCAGCCCGTCGCCGAAGACACCGCCATTGGCCAGCGCGAACTTCGCCTGCCTGGCCTGATAGCCGGAGTCCTGCGGGTCCTGGCCGGGGTTCAGCCACGACCGCACGCGGTCAGACCGATAACCCGCGGACACCGCCAGGATCGCCGCGGCCACGATCGTGGCGAACAGCGAGCTCAGGAACACCCGCAGCGGCAGGCCGGCGTACCAGAACAGCCCCAGCAGGATGATGCCCATCGAGACCGTCTGCCCCAGGTCGGGCTGCGCGACGATCAAGGCCAGTGCGATCACCGCCGCCGGCACCAGCGGGATTAGCATCTCGCGCAGCGAGGCCCGCTCCATGCGCCGCGCGGCCAGCAGATGGGCACCCCAGATCGCGAACGCGATCTTGGTCAGCTCGGAGGGCTGCATCGAGAACCCCGCGATCACGAACCAGCCGCGGGAGCCGTTGGCTTCCTTGCCGATTCCCGGGATCAGCACCAGTACCAGCATCACGATGGTCAGCGCGAAACCGGAGAACGCCACGCGCCGCATGAACCGCACCGGCAATCGCAGCGCCAGGTAGCACGCGACGAGCCCAATGATGGTCCACAGCACCTGGCGGCCGAAGATGACCCACGCCGACCCGTCGTCATCGTAGGAACGGACCCCCGACGCCGATAACACCATGGTTAGACCCAGCGTGGTCAACAGCGCGGCCACGGCGATGATCAGGTGAAACGACGTCATGGGCCGGCCCAGCCAGGCACCGAACCGGGTGCGCGGCCCGGCCGTCGCTGCGGCGGCGGCCGGTTTGGCACTGACCACCGGGCTCTCGTCGGGCCCTGCCGCGCTCGACTCCCCCGATGTGTCAGCCGTGCTTTCCGCTGGCTGCCCACCTTTGGTTCCCCGGCGCAGCAACCGGGCCAACGTGTTGTTCACCCTAGCTACCCGCAGGTGGCACGCACGGCGGCAGCAAACGCGTCGCCGCGGTCGGCATAGCCGGTGAACTGGTCAAATGACGCCCCGGCCGGTGCCAGCAGCACCGTGTCGCCGGGCCGGGCCAGATCTCGGGCGGCTGCGACGGCAGCGTTCATCACGCGAATGCCGACAGTCTCGTCCGACGGAGAAACCACTTTTGCCACATGAGTAACAGGAGACTCAGCAGTCGCATGCATAACAGCATCCTCGCCTGTCACAACCTGTACGACGGGGACATCCGGCGCGTGTCGTGATAACGCCTCCGCAACCTCTGCCCGGTCACGGCCGATCAGCACCGCTCCGACCAGCCGCGGAGCGATTCTAGCCACGGTCTCCTGGACCGATGCGCCCTTGAGCAGACCGCCGGCTATCCACACCACCCGCGGGTATGCCAACACCGATGCCTCGGCGGCGTGCGGGTTGGTGGCTTTGGAGTCGTCGACGTAGCTGATCTGGTCGACGACGGCCACCACCTCAGCGCGATGCCGGCCCACCCGAAACGTCGCCAGCGCGTCCGCGACCGCCGCTGCGGGCACCCCGACGCTGCGCGCCAGGGCGGCGGCCGCCAGCGCGTCAAGCACGCCCACTGGCCCCGGTACCGGGATCGACGACACCGCCGCCAGCACTGTGCCGTCCGGAACGGCACCGGAGAACGCACGGTCGACGAGCATGCCGTCGCGCACCCCGAGTTCCCCGGTGGCGGGTTCGCCGAGCCGGAAGCCGACGCGTACCGGCGCGTGGGTGGTCGACAGCAGCGCCGCGGCGCGCGGGTCGTCCAGCCCGGCCACCGCCACCCGGCCGGTCAGCACCCGAGCCTTGTCGGCGGTGTAGTCGGCAAGAGTCGAGTGCCAGTCGAGATGGTCTTCGGCGATGTTGAGCACCACGCCGGCCTCGGGCCGCACCGACGGCGCCCAGTGCAGCTGGAAGCTGGATAGTTCGACCGCCAGGAAGTCAGCGGGCTGGCCCAGCACGTCGAGCACCGGGCTGCCGATATTGCCGCACAGCGTGCTGCGCTGGCCCGCTGCCGTGAGCATGGCCTGCAGCATGGACGTGGTGGTCGTTTTCCCGTTGGTGCCGGTGACCGCGAGCCAGCGGCGCGGGGGCCCATAGTGGCCGGACGCGTCGAGCCGCCAGGCCAACTCGACATCGCCCCAGACCGGGACACCGGCGGCCTCGGCGGCGGCCGGCACCGGTGCCGTCGGCGGGAAACCAGGACTGGTCACGACCAGCGCGTAGTCGGCGATGTGCGGTGCGGCTGTTGACGAATCCACCGTCGCCGTCCCGGCCTCGGCGAACTGCTGGCGGGTCGCCGGGTCGTCGTCGCAGAGCGTTGCCGTCACACCCAGCGGCGTCAGCGCCGCCAGCACCGCACGGCCGGTCACGCCGCCACCCGCGACCAGCACCGGCATGCCGGGCCTCAGGTCGGATATCGAACCGCGCGCGGTGTCGGGGCTCACCTGCGCCGCTCGCCCCCGCAAGCGGGAGGTGCCCCCACCTCATCGCTCTGTGCTAATTCGTCGCTGGCGCGGCTCATGTCAGCCGCCGCCGGTGGCGGCCAGCCACTCGCTGTAGAACAGCGCCACCCCTAGGCCGCAGCTGATTGCGGTGAGCAGCCAGAACCGGATGATCACCGTGGTTTCGGCCCAGCCGACAAGCTCGAAATGGTGGTGGAAAGGCGCCATCCGAAACACTCGGCGACCGGTGGTCCGGAAGGCCAGGATCTGCACGACGACCGAGGCGATCTCGGCGACGAACAGCGAGCCGAGCACCACCGCGAGGATCTCAGTGCGGCTGGTCACCGAAATCCCGGCGATGATGCCACCCAGGGCCAGCGAACCGGTGTCCCCCATGAAAATCTTGGCCGGCGCGGCGTTCCACCACAGAAACCCGATGCAGGCGCCCGCCGTCGCGGCCGCGATGATCGCCAGGTCCAGCGGATCGCGCACGTTGTAGCAACCCGGGCCCGGCGTGACCGCACAGGCGTTGCGATATTGCCAGAAGGTGATCAGCACGTAGGCGGCGGTGACCATGGCCATGCTGCCGGCGGCCAGCCCGTCCAGGCCGTCGGTGAAGTTGACCGCGTTCGACCAGGCGCTGACGACAACCACGCAAAACAGCACGAAAAGCGCGGGAGCCAGTGTGACGGTAGCGATTTCGCGCACATACGACAGGTCGGAAGTGCCCGGCGTCAGGCCGGAATCGTTGCGGAATTGCAGGACCAGCACACCCACGAGCACCGCAGCGGTGATCTGCCCAACGGTCTTGGCCGTCTTGTTCAGCCCAAGGTTGCGCGAGTGCCGGATCTTGATCAGGTCGTCGACGAATCCGACAGCGCCCAGCGTGGTGGCCAAAAACAGCACCAACAGACCCGACGCCGACGGCCCCTCGCCGTTAAAGGCCAGCCCGGCCAAGTGGGTGCCCAGGTAGCCCACCCAGACGCCGGCCAGGATCGCCACCCCGCCCATCGACGGCGTTCCGCGCTTCGTCTGGTGGCTCGGCGGGCCGTCTTCGCGGATCTCGTGACCGAAGCCCTGCCTGGTGAACAGCCGGATCAGCACCGGGGTCAACACGATGGACACCGTCAGCGCAATGGCGACGGCGATAAGGATGTCGATCATCGGGAATCGCCCTGGCCCTGATCAGCTGCGCCGGTGTCGGCGAGCAGCGAGTCGGCCAGTTCGCCCAGGCCCGCGGCGTTGGAAGCCTTGACCAGCACCACATCCCCGGGCTGCAGTTCAGCTCGCAACAGGGCCAGGGCGGCGTCGGCGTCGTCGACGAGAGCGGCCTCTCCGGCCCACGAGCCTTCCATGACCGCGCCGTGGTGCATGGCGCTCATAGACCTCCCCATTCCCACGACAACGAGTCGAGACACATCTAAGCGCACCGCCAACCGGCCGATGCGGTCATGTTCGGATATTGCGTCCTCGCCGAGCTCGGCCATCTCGCCCAACACCGCCCAGCTGCGGCGCCGACCGGCCCCGCTGCCGCCGCGGGCAATCCAGACAAGTGCCTGCAACCCGGCCTGCATCGAATCGGGGTTGGCGTTGTAGGCATCGTCGATAACGGTTACCCCGTCGGCTCGGGTGCTCACCCGCATCCGGTGCTGCGACACCGGGCCGGCGCCGGCCAGCGCCTTCGCTACCTGCTCACCGCTCGCGCCGCATTCCAATGCCACCGCGGCCGCGCACAGCGCATTGCTCACCTGATGGTCGCCGTGCACGGCCAGCCGGACGTCGATGGCACTGCCGGCCGAGTGCAACGTGAACTGCGGCCTGGCCAGCTCGTCGAGTGTCACCGGCCCGGCCCAGACATCGGCGGGCCCCGCGTCGGTCTGGCTGTGCCGGCTGACCCGTACCACCCGGGCCGCGGTCACGTCGGCCATCGCGGCAACCGCCGCGTCGTCGACGTTGAGGACGACCACTCCGGATCGTGGGACAGATTGCGGCAGTTCAGATTTGGTTTGCGCTATGGCCTCGCGTGAACCGAATTCGCCCAGATGCGCGGTGCCGACATTGAGCACTACTCCGATGGCCGGCGGCGCGATGGCCGCCCGCGCGGCGATGTCGCCGAGATGGCGTGCGCCGAGTTCCAGAATCAAGTAGTCGGTGGCTTCGGTGGCCCGCAGCACGGTCCACGGGTGACCCAGCTCGTTGTTGTACGACCTGGGCGGCGCCACCACCTCGCCGAGCGGCTCCAGCACCGCGGCCAGCAAGTCTTTCGTCGACGTCTTGCCCGACGAGCCGGTGATCCCGACGATCGTCAGCCCGCCGGCCACCAGCTCGGCGGCCACCGCCGCGGCCAGCTTGGCCAGTGCGCCCAGCACCGCGGCACCCGACCCGTCGGCGTCGTGCTCGAGAACACCGGCCAGCCCGACATCGCGGCGCCGCGCTGGCCGCGCATTGGGTTGAACCACGATCGCGGGCACCCCGACCGGCCGGGCGGCCAGACACCGCGACCGCTCCGGCGGCTAGCACCGACGCGGCGTGGTCGTGCCCGTCGGAACGGGTCCCCGGCAGCGCCAAGAACAACCCGCCGGGTGTGACTTTGCGGGAGTCGAATTCGACGGTCCCGGTGACGTGCAGATCCGCGGCGGCCTGCGCCGAGATGTCGGCCAGCTCGCCACCGACGATGTCGGCGATCTGCGCGACGGTGAGGTTGATCATGTCCGTGCCTCAAGGGCGGCGGCGAGTTCGACCCGGTCGTCGAACGGATAGGTCTGTCCGGCGCGGGTCTGGCCCGTTTCATGGCCTTTGCCGGTGATCAGCACCACGTCGCCGGGCGCCGCCCAGGCGACAGCGTGGTCGATTGCCGCGCGCCGGTCGCCGATCTCGATCACCTGTGCGGGTCCGCCGGCTTCGGCTGCACCGGCCAGGATCTCGCGGCGAATTGCCGCCGCATCCTCACTGCGCGGGTTGTCGTCGGTCACGACCACCAGGTCAGCCAGCTCGGCGGCGATCCGGCCCATCGGCGCACGTTTACCCGGGTCGCGATCACCGCCAGCGCCGAACACCACGGCCAGGCGGCTGTCCGGGCGGCGCAGTGATTGCAGCACCGCGCCCAGCGCGCCCGGCTTATGCGCATAGTCCACCAGCGCGAGGAAGTCCTGGCCGCGGTCGATCTGCTCGAGCCGCCCGGGTACGCGGGTATGCCGTAGCCCGGTTGACGCCTGCTCGGGGGAAACCCCGAGTGCATCGAGAATGGCTAGTGCGACAAGGCAATTGGCGATGTTATATTCACCCGGCAGCGGGACGCCAACCCGGTGGTGCACGCCGGTGGGGTCGACTGCGGTGAACTCCTGCGCGCCCGCGTCGACCGTCACGTCTTCGGCGCGCCAGTCCGCGGGCCGGCCCTGGGCGCTGACGGTGATCGCGGCGTCCGCGCGGTCGGCCATCACGCGACCGGCGTCGTCGTCGACGCACACCACGGCGCGACGGGCGCGCAGCGGCGACGACGGGTCGAACAACCGCGCCTTGGCCTCGAAGTAGTCCGCCATGGTCGGATGGAAGTCGAGGTGGTCGCGGGACAGGTTGGTGAAACCGCCGACCGCGAAGTGCACGGCGTCGACGCGGCCAAGCATCAGCGCGTGACTGGACACCTCCATCACCACGGTGTCGACACCGCGCTCGACCATCACCGCCAGCTGGGCCTGCAACGCGGGCGCCTCGGGTGTGGTCAGCGCGCTGGGAACGTCGACGCCGTTGATGCGCAGGCCGATCGTGCCGATCAATCCCACTGCCCGCCCGGCCGCCCGCAGACCGGCCTCGAGCAGATACGTCGTGGTTGTCTTGCCCGACGTGCCGGTGACGCCGACGACGGCGAGGTGCTCTGAGGGACCGCCGTACACGGTGGCGGCGAGGTCGCCAAGCACGCTGCGGGGTTCGCGATGAACCAGCACCGGCACAGTACGGGATTGCTGCGCGTGGTCAGCGATTTCGGCGACGCCGGCGGCGTCGGTGAGCACCGCGACGGCCCCGCGTTCGATCGCGTCACCGAGATAGCGGGCGCCGTGGGTTGACGCACCGGACACTGCGGCGAACAGGTCACCCGACTGTACGTCTTGGGCACGCAGCGTCACACCGGTGATAGGCACATCGGGCACCGTGCTGCCCTCGGCGGATACCGCGCCTACTTGAGCGGCCAGCGTCGATAGCGGCACACCCAAGCCGACGCTGGGGCGCAGCGCAGTGGGCACCGATATCACCTTCCTCTGCCGGCCGATTATTAAGGCCGTTTCACCGTCTTGATCGGCCATGACCCTACCGATCCGGAGAATTCCGGCGATACGGTTCCCAGCTT
This sequence comes from uncultured Actinomycetota bacterium, assembly GCA_963720085.1. Classification (GTDB taxonomy): domain Bacteria; phylum Actinomycetota; class Actinomycetes; order Mycobacteriales; family Mycobacteriaceae; genus Mycobacterium. Next base: position 223,499 of record CAVRER010000026.1, on the reverse strand, counting down.
TGCAGGGCCAGTTGTCACCGTGGTGGTCGTCCGTGGTGGCACGGTCCGTACCACCAAGATCCAATTCGGTGACGCCGACCGCTCCGACTCAGACGGTGCGGTTGTCGACCGCATGCGACTTCTCAACGTTGTCGCGCTCCGTCGCCGCAAAGTAAATCCCGTCGTTGTTCAGATCCAACGCGTAATCGCCAACTCTGGTCAGCAGCCTGCGCGAGGTCTCCAGCCAGCTTGCCGTCCTGAGGTGCAGCGCCGCCGCAGAGTCACCCACCCAGCCCGACTGAGCGGCCGCTATCCGGTTATCCGACGACAAGTGGGCACTCGCCAGATCCTCACCGTGTTCGGACACCTGCGTCGCCGAGCCCGCCAACGCCTCCAGGTCGACCCGAAACCTTCCCTCGGCGGCCATCGCCACCACCTCCCGCCACAGCCTGGCCACTCTCCCAATAGCAGCAGCCGGTGACCGGCCGCAAATCACTCTGCGCCTACATGGCCTGCAATGTGAGTGGCGGCCCGGGATCGGGTGACAGTGGGACGTTTTCGCGTTGCAGCAGCCAGCCGGCGATGTTGTGGAACAACGGGGCTGCCGACGATCCGGGTGAGCCATCGGCGGCGTGCTGCGGGTTGTCCATCATGATGCCGATGACATAGCGGGGATCGTCGGTGGTGGCCATTCCGGCGAAGGTGATCCAGTAGACGTTGTCGAAGTAGCAGCCGCAGGCGGGGTTGATCTGCTGCGCCGTACCGGTTTTGCCAGAGATCTGGTATCCGTCGACCGCGGCCGCCGGCCCGGTGCCCTGCTGGTAGCCCATCGGATCGCGCTGCACGACCGCGCGCAGCATATTGCGCACGGTCCGCGCGGTCTCCGGCGATACCACCCGAACCCCTTCTGGGCGCGGCTCTTCGGTGCGGGTGCCGTCGGGCGCGATGGTGGCCTTGATGATCCGCGGCGGCATCCGCAGCCCGTCGTTGGCGATCGCCTGATACATCCCGGCCATCTGCAGCAGGGTCATCGAAAGGCCTTGACCGATAGGCAGGTTGGAGAAGGTGCTGCCCGACCACTGGTCCAGCGGCGGCACCAGCCCGGCGCTCTCACCGGGCAGCCCGACGTTGGTGCGCTGACCCAGCCCGAACTTGCGGAGCATGTCGAAGTAGCGGTCCGGGCCGACGCGCTGGGCCAGCATCAGCGCGCCCACGTTGGACGATTTCCCGAACACGCCCGTGGTGGTGTAGGGCGTCACGCCGTGATTCCAGGCATCGTGCACCGTGACCCCGCCCATGTTGATCGAGCCCGGCACCTGCAGCACCTCGTCGGGATTGCTGAGCCCGTACTCGATTACCGAGGAGGCGGTGACGACCTTGTTCACCGACCCCGGCTCGAACGGTGAGGTGACCGCGGGGTTACCCATCTGCTTGTTGCCCTGACGCCCGACGTCCTGAGACGGGTCGAAGGTGTTGTCGTTCGTCATGGCCAGCACTTCGCCGGTCTTGGCGTCCAGTACCACCGCCGAGACATTGCGTGCCCCGGATAGGTTTTTGGCCTGCTGGACCTGCTGCTGGACGTAGAACTGAATGTCGTCGTCGAGGGTGAGCTGGACGGTCGAGCCGTTGGCAGCCTTGTGCTGATTGCGGTAGCTGCCGGGGATCACCACGCCGTCGGAGCCGCGGTCATAGGTGATGGAGCCGTCGGTGCCGGCCAGCTCGGCGTCCATGGAATCCTCCAACCCGAGCAGACCGTGGCCGTCCCAGTCGATTCCGCCGACGATGTTGGCCGCCAACGATCCGCCGGGATACTGACGCAGGTCTTGGCGTTCGGTGCCGACTTCGGGGTATTTGGTGGTGATGGCGGTGGCGATCGCCGGGTCGACGGCGCGGGCCAGATAGACGAATGTCTCGTCACTGCGCAGCTTTTTGAGCAAGGTGGCCTTGTCCGGCCTGTTGTTCAGCCGTAGCGCCACTTCCTTGGCGATATCCGTCAATCGCTGTTGCGGGTCGGGAGCCTTCGCGTTCTTCTGTTTGGCTTCGGCAAGCTGCTTGTGGATCCTGCGCGGCTGGAAGGTCAGCGCGCGAGCCTCGATGGTGAAGGCGAGTTGGTCGTTGTGGCGGTCGATGATGCTGCCGCGCAAAGCTTTTTGGACATCGGTCACCTTGAGCTGTCCGGCGGCCTCCGCGCGCAGCCCGGATGCGCGCGGCACCTGCAGATAGAACAGCTGGACGGCCGCCACCGCCAGCGCCAGGAAGATGACTGCGTTGCCTGTTCTGTGCCGGAACACGAACGACGCGCCGCGGGTCCCGAGCTCCACCGCCTGGCGGGTGCGACGGTCACGTGCGGAGCGGACCGGCGGGCTCGCTTTTGCCGGCTGATCTTTTTTGGCCGCCGCGGATTTCTTCGGCTTTTTGGCCGAGTTGACACCGCGACGCTGCACCCGCCGCGACGATCGGCGGCCCGACCGCTCTTCCCGGCTCACCGGCCAGCGCCGGGTGTCGTTACGGTCAGGGGGCCGAACTGCTCGCCGATAAGCGGCGCAGCGGGTGGCGCGGCGAGGTGCGGTACGCCCGCAGGTGGCGCGTCGACCGGGGGCGGTGCTGCGGCGGGAGGACTCGCGGGCACGTCCAGCGGCGCGGGCCCTGCGGGTACCGGCACTGCGGGCATGGGCACTGCGGGCATGGGCACTGCGGGCGCAGGGGCCGCCGCGGGCGGCAACCCCGGGGCCGGCGGCGCGCCCGGCGCAGCCGGTGGCTGGGGTCCCGGTCCCGCAGCCGGCAGTGGGGTGCCAGGTGCCGGGAAGTGCTCGGTGCCCAGCGTGGTGGCGCCGTCAGGGGTGCGGACCATCATGTCGGGTCCGGGCGCCAGCGGGACGCCCAGCGCGCCGTTTCCCGGCAAGACCCGCGTCGGCACCTCTACCGAGTTCACCGCTGGGGCCGGAGGCGGCGTCGGCTTTTCTTCCGGCAGCTTGGTATTAAGCGGCGGCGGCGGAACTCCTTGGGCGGGCTTGGGGGTACCGACAACCACCCAGTTCCCCGACGGGTCCTGGATCAAGTGCGCGGTGTCCCTGGTCGGGATCATCCCCAAGCCGCGGGCGGCCTCGGCCAACGCAGGTGCAGATTCTGCCTCCAGCACATCTCGCTGGAGCGCTTCCTTCTGCTGCTGCAGCAGCCGGTTCTGCTGGCGGGCATTGCCAAGCTGGTAGGAACGCTCGGCAGAGTCGGTGGACAGCCACAACGTGAGGGCCAGCCCGGCGCCGAGAGAACCGATCACCAGCACCACGAACGGCACTTTGGCCGCCAACGTACGCGGGCGTAGGTCGATCGATGCCAGCCGGTTGAGCAGACGTTCCCGCAATGGAGGCCGAACAACTTTGGGCGCCTTGGCTTTCCGTGCCTTCGCCCGCGCCTTGGCCTGGCTGGCGTTCTTTGGTCGGGTCGGCCGCTCGACCGGCCGGGCGATTGGAGTGGTCTGCGGCGCCGATCGCGACGTTCGCGGCTCACGGGCTGGTGCTGACGCTTTCCCGGCGCGCGGACGAGCGCGACGCGCAGGAGCCGGATCGGCCGGCCGGCGCCCGGTGCTCCGGGAAGCTCCGCTCTGCGCGCGCCGACGATCGCCGCCGCGCGGCGGTGGCGTTTCACGCTTGGCCTTCATCAGCCTCCCCTCCTCGCTGCCTCACGCCCCGATTGCACCCGTTGCAAAGCACGCAGTCTCACCCCGGCACTCCGCGGGTTCTGCCGGACCTCGGCATCGCCGGCGCGTTCGGCGCCGCGCGTCAGCGAGGTGAATTGCGGTCCGTGCCCGGGGAGTTCGACCGGTAGATCCGGTGGTGTGCTGGAGGTGGTGGCCTCGGCGAACACTCGTTTGACGATGCGGTCCTCCAGCGACTGGTAGGCCAGCACCACGATGCGTCCGTCGCCGGCCAGGGCGTCCAGCGCGGCGGGCATGGCCTCGCGCAACGCGTCCAGCTCACCGTTGACCGCAATACGTAGCGCCTGGAATGTCCGCTTGGCCGGGTGTCCGCCAGTACGGCGGGCCGGCGCCGGAACCGCTTGGTAGACAACCTCTACCAGCTCAGCGGTCGAGGTGAACGGCGTGCGCACGCGGCGGCGGATGATGTGTGTGGCGATGCGGCGGGCAAAGCGTTCCTCGCCGTACCGGCGCAGAATGTCGGTCAGCGCGGCCTCATCGTAGGTATTCACGATTTCGGCGGCGGTCAGCGCTGCGGTGGGGTCCATTCGCATGTCGAGCGGCGCGTCGTGGGCGTAGGAGAAACCGCGCTCGCTGCGATCGAGCTGCATGGACGAGACGCCGAGATCGAAGAGCATCCCGTCCACGGATTCGGTTGCAGCGTAACCGGATCGGGCTAAGGCATCGCCGAGCCCGTCATACCGGATCTGGATCAGCGTGAGCCGGTCAGCAAAACGCGCCAGGCGGGTGCGGGCAATGTCGAGCGCGGTCGGGTCGCGGTCGATGCCGATCACCCGCATTCCGGGCAGCTCGGTCAGGAACCGTTCGGCGTGGCCGCCGGCACCGATGGTCGCGTCGACGAGCACTGCCCCAGATCCGTCTGGATGGTGACGCGTGAGCGCGGGGGTGAGCAGTGCGACGCAGCGGTCGAGCAGCACGGGCACATGACCGAAACCACCAGTGGCGTCAGGCACGACAACACCTTCCCGACGTACGGCCAGGCGGGCGACCCGCTGCGACCGGCTGCGCCGCCCTTGCGATCGCCCGCTGGCCAGGCGGGCGACCCGCTGCGACCGGCTGCGCCGCCCTTGCGATCGCCCGCTGGCCCGGTGGGCCCCTGCATCGAGGTCCCTGTCCGACAGCACGAGCCTGGCGTTGGGGAAGTACGTCAGGGTCGGTTCGGACAGAGGCCACGGTGCACGGGCACGCGTCTCAGATAATGTCGCCGAGTGCTTCATCGCTGGCTGCGGAGAAGTTCTCTTCGTGGGTCTGTTGGTATTCCTGCCAAGCCTGTGCATCCCAGATCTCGAGGTAGTCAACCGATCCGATGACCACGCAGTCCTTCGAGAGGTTCGCGTAGCGGCGGTGGTCGGCCGACAACGTGATCCGGCCTTGCGCGTCGGGATGCTGTTCGTCGGTGGCGGCGGCCAGATTTCGCAGGAACGCTCTCGCCTCCGGGTTGCTTCTGGATGCCTGGCTGGCCCGGCGGGCAAGTTGCTCGAATTCCGCGCGGGGATAGACAGCCAGGCTGTGGTCTTGGCTCTTGGTGACCATCAGCCCTCCTGCCAGCGCGTCGCGGAACTTGGCGGGCAGCGTGAGCCGCCCCTTTTCGTCGAGCTTTGGGGTGTAGGTGCCGAGAAACATCTGGCCACCTCCACGCCCTTCGACTTCCGCCACCATACCCCACAATCCCCCACTGCGCTCCATTTAACGGCAAGAGGATCACCATTTGGTGTCGTTTCAGCAGGTTCTCGGCCACTCAACGAGCTAAACAGGTCAGCGCGGTATGGGCGATCTTAACGCTGAACCGCCTCTGAGCTGCAGTTATTAGCCTCGTGGGGCGGAGTGGGTGATGGTGAGCGTAGTCGCAGCGTCGCGGCAGGCGCTGCTACATGTCGCGGCACGAATCGGGCTTAGCCGGCACAAAACGAAAGGGCAGCCAACGGCTGCCCTTTTCCTTCACGTCGACGTTATTCCTCGAAGCGGCGGCGGAACCGATCTTCCATGCGGCTGGTGAAGGAACCGCCGGCACCCTTGCCACGGCGCTGGCGCGCGCCCGTCGAGGGCCCGGGGCGCTCCCCTCGACCGGACAGCCGCGGCCCGGTGACGGCAAGCACCACGCCGCCGAACATCACCACAAAGCCGATGACCGACAGGATCGGAAACGGTCCGGCCCAGACGGCCTTAAATGGGATGCCACAGACCAACATCGCGAGACCGAGCACAAACAGGGCCGCGCCCTGCAGTCGTCGCCGTGCGGTCGGCGCACGCAACCCCCCGCCACGAACACTGGAGGCGAATTTGGGGTCTTCGGCATAGAGAGCGCTCTCGATCTGGTCGAGCATCCGCTGCTCATGATCGGAGAGTGGCATTCGTCCCTCCTTGCCGAAAAGCTGTACGTAACTACCGATAGCACGTGGATGCCCGCTGCGTGGGCAACTAACAGAATGATACGAGGTCAATCAGCGTCATACCACTGCTTCGCTTGCTGATTGTAACCGCCACCCCATGACGATCCACGCTCCACCGCCGCGCCCGATAATGGGATGGGAGCACGGCACTGGACGACCGACGAGGAGACCCGCGAGTTGGCGACATTCCTCATCAACCTGCCGCCGCAAGATATGCAACGGCGTCTGGGAGACGCCCTGGGCGTCTACGTCGACGCAATGCGCTACCCGCGCGGCACCGAGAATCAGCGCGCCGCCATGTGGCTTGAGCACACCCGGCGACACGGCTGGCAGGCCGTGGCCGCCGTGGAAGTCGACGCCCCGGGCGGAGCCACGCCGTCGTCCGCCGAACTGAGCGAGGCGCCCCTGCTCGGCGTCGCCTATGGCTACTGCGGCGCACCCGACCAGTGGTGGCAGCAGCAAGTCGTGGCCGGGTTGCAACGCGGCGGCTTCGCCGGCCCGGAGATCGCCAGCCTTATGGCCAGCTATTTCGAGCTGACCGAGCTGCATATTCATCCCCGGGCCCAGGGCCGCGGTCTAGGAGAAGCGTTGGCGCGGAGGCTGCTTGCTGACCGCGGCGAGGCCAACGTGCTGCTGTCGACCCCGGAAATCAATGGCGAAGCCAATCGCGCCTGGCGGTTGTACCGTCGGCTGGGGTTTACCGACATCATTCGCGGCTACCACTTCACCGGCGACCCACGAGCGTTTGCGATCCTCGGGCGCAAGCTCCCGCTGTAGCCGCACACTGCCCCGATGAGGTCTGGCACGATGACCTGGTGCATGCCAGCGGTAGCCAGCTCTTCGCCCGGGGGTTCACTGCGCGTCATCGTCGACGCTTGACGGCCTTGACGATGCTGCTCCTGGTGATACCGGTGCTCGCCGGATGCGTCCGGATCAGGGCGTCGATCACCATCTCCCCCGACGACCTGGTATCCGGGGAGATCATCGCGGCGGCCAAACCACGCAACGACAATGACGCGGGCCCCCAACTGGATCCCAATCTGGCGTTCAACCAGAAAGTGGCGATCTCAAAGTACGACCGCGACGGCTACGTGGGTTCAGAGGCGGTGTTCTCCGACTTGACCTTCGCCGAGCTGCCGGAGCTGGCGAATATGAACTCCGACGCCCAGGGCGTGAACCTGTCTCTGCGCAGAGCCGGCGACCTGGTGATCCTGGAAGGACGGGCGGACTTGACGTCGCTGACCGATGCCGACGCGGACGTCGAGCTGACGGTCGCCTTCCCCGGCTCGGTGACGTCAACCAACGGTGACCGCGTGGACCCCGAGACGGTGCAGTGGAAACTCAAGCCCGGCATCGTGAGCATGATGTCCGCTCAGGCCCGCTATACCGATCCGAGTACCCGCTCGTTCCGTGGTGCGGCTCTTTGGCTGGGCCTTTCGTCGCTCGTGGTCGCGGGCGTGGTGGCGCTGCTGGCCTGGTACAGCCGCGACCGCTCGCCGCGGTTCGCCGAGCCCAGCGACCACCAGTCGGACTGACCCGAGTTGGAAAGCGGCGCTTAGCGCGCCGGCGACCAGTAGTCGAGCAGTTCCGTGAACGTCTCGAATGCCGGCGCAGAATTGCCGTAAGTGGCCTCGAGATGGATGCTCAGCGGAAAGCCCAGGTCGACGACACCGTCGATTATCCGCTTGTACAGATCGACCATCAGCTTGCGCTTCTGGGCGGGTTCGGTGGTGGCCAACGTCTTGACGAACGCCTGCTCGTCGACCACAGCGGCGTTGCCGGGATCCTGAATGAGCCAGTTGATGAAACCAACCCGGTTCTCCAGCTTGGGTACAAAACCGAACGACAACAGGATCTCCGGCCGATGCTCGGTCCGCTTGGCGAACTCGGTCAGGAAACCGACGATCGCGTCGGAGTACAGCAGCTGGGTCTGAGCGAAAGTCGCACCCTGATCGCACTTGAAATTGAACCGGCCCTGCTCACCCTCCCGGGTGGGAATCAGGATAACGCCGCGGTTGTCCACCAGCTCGCGATAGATCGACAGGGCGTCCGTCGGCGCGACGCCGGAGCCCTCGCCGTCGGCCATGGTGCGGGGTACGCCGACGAACACGATGCCGTCGATGCCCGCACCGACTAGATCACCGAGCCGCTGACGCAAGGACTGCTCATCCATGAAAGCGGTGACCTGGCTGCACAATCCGCGCACTCCGGGCACCTCCGGTTTGATGATCGACCAGAAATCCAGCACGTCCAGCTTCGGCTTCATCTCGACGGGCCGGTCATCCTCCTCCTCGATCAACCCCGGCATCATCAGGTGCCCGATCCGTCCGTTGAGGCCAAATTCCGCGGACAGTTGCACCACTTTGCGGGCGTCTTCGAGTGCCTGCTCGGTACCACGCTCCGCGTTCGTCGGTACCAGCTCGACCGCGATGCTGTTCAAGGTCAACGGGTTACTCCTCACCAAACGACACTTATTCGCCGGAGTGGAAATCAAAGCTGGCCGGCTCGCGAGCGCGGATCACCCGACAGCATAGGGGCGAGATAGTGAGGCTGTCGAAGCAACTGCAGGGCGACGATGCGGGCCGCGCGGGGGCCCGAGGTGGGGGCAACCTCCCGCTTGCGGGGGAGAGCCGGGCGATCGAAGTTCGGGCCCGCTGCGCGGGCTGAGGAGGCCTAGTCAGGCAAAACCTGGTGGACAGGGTGGCGCCGAATAGACTTGGCGGGCCACGATCCGCGCGGCGACGATGCGGGCCGGAACGGACCGAGGAGAAGCCGGGCCATGATAGAAACCGACCAGGAAGGGGCGTCGCGCTGAGCGTAGAAGCAGCGGCAACCGTCGAGTTGGCCGACGCCGTCACCGACCAGTTGCGCAGGTACTTACACGACCGCCGCAGTGCGGCCGCCTACATCGGCAGCGACTATGAGCGCCTGACGGCCGGCCTGGAAGAGTTCGTGCTCAGCGGCGGCAAGCGGCTGCGCCCCGCCTTCGCCTACTGGGGCTGGCGTTCGGTGTCGAGCAAAGAGGCCGACGCCCAAGTGCTGCTGTTGTTCTCCGCGCTGGAGCTACTGCATGCCTCGGCGCTGGTGCATGACGACGTGATCGACGGCTCGGCGACTCGCCGGGGCCGGCCGACCACGCACGTGCAGTTCGCTGCGTTGCACCGCGACCGGCGGTGGCGCGGGGCGGCCGATCGATTCGGCATTTCGGCGGCCATCCTGCTCGGCGATCTTGCGCTGGCGTGGGCGGACGATATCGTCGCGGGCGTCGATCTGCCGCCGGATGCGTGCAGCCGGGTGCGGCGAGTCTGGGTCGACATCCGCACCGAGTTACTCGGCGGTCAATACCTCGATATCGTGGCCGAGGCCAGTGCCGCCGAGTCGATCGCATCGGCGATGAACGTCAACACTTTTAAGACCGCCTCCTACACGGTGTCGCGTCCACTGCAATTGGGGGTGGCCGCCGCTGCCGACAGACCCGACGTGCATGCCCTTTTCCACGAGGTCGGCACCGACCTAGGCGTCGCATTCCAACTGCGCGACGACGTCTTGGGGGTGTTCGGCGATCCGGCCGTCACCGGCAAGCCCTCCGGGGACGACCTGCGGTCCGGCAAACGTACGGTGCTGCTGGCAACGGCGGTGGGATTGGCCGACAAGTCAGATCCGCCCGCCGCCAAGCTGTTACGCGCTTCGATCGGTACCGACTTGACCGACGCCCAGGTGAGTGAACTGTGCGGGGTCATCGAGCGGGTCGGCGCGTTGGCCGCGGCCGAGGACCAAATCGACACGCTGACCCGGCGGGCGTTGGCCACTCTGGCCGATGCACCTATCCACGCAGCGGCTAAGACCGGGCTGTCCGAGCTTGCCAGATTAGCCGCCAACCGGTCCGCCTGACGCAGATGTCCACGCGTGCGTCCACCCCGACTGCCGGCTCGGCTACCGGCCAGGCGCAACACTTTTCACGATTGCGGGAATTCATCGCCACGGCCGAGGGCCGACCGGCACTGCTGGGCTGCCTGGGTGCGGCGCTGATCACCACGGGTGGACTCGGCGCGGGCAGCACGAAACAACATGACCCGCTGCTGGAGTCGCTGCACCTGTCCTGGTTGCGCTTTGGCCACGGGCTGGTGCTGTCCTCGGTACTGCTGTGGCTGGGCGTCGCGTTGATGCTGATCGCGTGGTGGTGGCTGGGCCGACGTGTTGTCGCTGGCGATGCGAGCGAATACACCATGGTGGCCACCACCGGCTTCTGGCTGGCACCGCTACTGCTGTCGGTGCCGGTGTTCAGCCGCGACACCTACTCGTATCTGGCCCAGGGCGCACTGTTGCGCGACGGCCTGGACCCATATGCGGTCGGGCCAATCGAGAACCCGAATCCCTTGCTGGACAACGTAAGTCCAATCTGGACTATCACGACGGCACCCTACGGTCCGGCATTCGTCATGGTTGCCAGATTGATCACGATGCTGGTGGGCAATCATGTGATCGCCGGAACTATGTTGCTGCGCCTGTGCATGCTGCCCGGCCTGGCGCTGCTGATCTGGGCGACGCCCCGACTGGCCCGTCATCTCGGCGCCGATGCACCCATCGCGCTGTGGATCTGTGTGCTCAACCCGTTGGTGATCATCCATCTGATGGGCGGAGTGCACAACGAGATGCTGATGGTGGGCCTGATGACCGCCGGCATCGCACTGACTCTTCAACGCCATCATGTCGCGGGCATCGCGCTGGTCGTTGTCGGAGTCGCGGTGAAGGCCACGGCCGGAGTTGCGCTGCCGTTTCTGGTCTGGGTATGGATGCGCCATCTGCGCGATCGACGCGGGTACCGGCCGCTACCGGCCTTTGCGGCGGCGGGCGCGACGTCTTTGCTGATCTTCGTCGCCGTGTTCGCGGTGTTGTCCGGTTTGGCCGGGGTGGGGCTCGGTTGGCTGACCGCGCTGGCCGGTTCGGTGAAGATCATCAACTGGCTGACGATCCCGACCGCGACCGCGAACCTGATCCATGCCATCGGAGGATTGTTCTTTCCGGTGAATTTCTATGCGGTGCTGCAGGTCACCCGCGCCGCCGGGATCGTGATCATCGCGGTGTCGCTGCCGCTGCTGTGGTGGCGATTCCGGCACGACGACCGCGAGGCGCTCACCGGTATCGCGTGGGCGATGGTCGTCGTCGTGTTGTTCGTTCCTGCCGCGCTGCCGTGGTACTACACCTGGCCGCTAGCGGTCGTGGCCCCGCTTGCCCAGTCGCGCGCGGCGGTCGCGGCGATCGCCGGATTCTCTACCTGGATCATGGTCATCTTCAAACCCGATGGCGCCCATGGCATGTACTCGTGGATCCACGTCTTGGTGGCCACCACGTGCGCGGCGATCGCTTGGTACGCGCTGTCACGAACGCCGGAGCCGGCAGAGGTCACCGCCGAGCCGGGCCGAGTTGGTCGTCAATAGGCCATGGCCTGCGCGCGGCGCAGCACTTCACGCGCCTGGTGAGCGTGTAGCGCGTCGACCGGGCGGGCATTGCTGATGGCGTCGCGCGTTCCGTCCCGAGTGACGGTCAGCGACGGGTCGGGGGTGAACAGCCAGCGCACGATCTCGGTGTCGCGGTAGCCGCCGTCGTGCAGAACCATCAGCAACCCCGCCAGGCTCTTGACCACCTCGCCGGAATCGGTGAAAAAGATCCGCGGCACTAACACGTCACCGGCACGCCGTACCGCCACCAGATGACCTTCCCGCAGGTGGTGGTGCACCTTGGTGACCGGCACGCCGAGCAACTCGGCGACGCCGGGAAGATCGTAGGTAGGTTCGTTGGGGTCCAGAACGTCGTCGCCGGCCGGAATCCTGCTCACCGACTCAGTGTAGGCCGGGCATGCTGCTTATTCCGGCACGCGATGAAGAGATTTCAGGCGGACTCCATGCTGCCACCTACGATGAACCGCGTGGCTGCAGCGGCGACGCACGACCCCCTCGAGGGCACGCTGCTGGACGGGCGATATCGCGTTGCGACCAAGATCGCCACCGGCGGCACCTCCACGGTGTACCGCGGCCTCGATACCCGTTTGGACCGACCGGTCGCGCTGAAGGTGATGGATTCTCGCTACGCCGGCGACCAACAATTCCTCACCCGCTTCCAGCTCGAGGCCCGCACGGTCGCCCGACTCAAAGACCCCGGGCTCGTCGCGGTCTACGACCAGGGCCTGGACGCTCGACACCCGTTCCTGGTGATGGAACTCGTCGAGGGCGGCACGCTGCGCGAGTTGCTGTCCGAGCGCGGTCCAATGCCACCGCATGCGGTCGCCGCGGTGCTGCGCCCGGTGCTGGGCGGGCTGGCCGCCGCGCATCGCGCTGGCCTGGTGCACCGCGATGTCAAACCCGAAAACGTGTTGATCTCCGATGAGGGCGACGTCAAAATCGTCGACTTCGGGTTGGTGCGGGCCGTCGCCGCAGCCGGAATCACTTCCACCAGCGTCATTCTGGGCACCGCCGCCTACCTGTCCCCCGAACAAGTCCGGGACGGAAACGCCAGCCCGCGCAGCGACGTCTATGCCGTGGGAATTGTGGCCTACGAGCTGCTGACCGGGCAGACGCCGTTTTCCGGCGACTCGGCATTGTCGGTCGCATACCAACGTTTGGATACCGATGTGCCCGTCCCCAGCACGGTGATCGAAGGCGTTCCCGAACAATTCGACGAGTTGGTCCGTCGCGCGACAGCGCGTGACCCCGCCGCCCGCTACGCAGACGCACAAGAAATGGGCGCCGAACTGGAAGCGATCGTCGACGAGTTGGCGCTACCGGAATTTCGGGTTCCCACGCCGCGCAACTCCGCGCAACACCGCTCAGCGGCGCTGCACCGCAGCCAGATCGACCAACACCAGACCACGGAGCAGCAACAGCCTCCGGCCCAACGGCCGCCGGTGCACCATCCCACCCGTCAGCTGCCGAGGGGACCCCAGGACTGGCCGGCTGAAGCCGAAGCGCGAACCGATGACGAATACCAAGAAATATCAGGCCAATTCGCCGGGATCGACATGGTCGAGTTCGCGCTCGAGCGCCAGCACGCCCGACGCATGGTGCTGATCTGGGTGGCGGTCGTGCTGTCAGTCACCGGGATGGTTGCCGCCGCGGCATGGACCATCGGCAGCAACCTGAGCGGATTGCTCTAGCCAGCCTCGCGCCGAATCTTGTTCAGTCGCGCAACATTTCGGCCACCAGGAACGCCAGTTCCAAGGACTGCTGAGTGTTCAGCCTTGGGTCGCACGCGGTTTCGTACCGGCCGCTCAGGTCGGTTTCCGAAATGTCTTGAGCGCCACCCAGACACTCGGTGACGTTCTCTCCGGTGATCTCGACGTGGATGCCACCGGGGTAGGTGCCCAGCGCCCGGTGCACCTCGAAGAAACCCTGCACCTCGTCGACAATGCGGTCGAAATGCCGTGTCTTGTACCCGGTGGACGACTCGTGCGTGTTGCCGTGCATGGGATCGCATTGCCAGATCACCCGATGACCGGTGGCTTGCACCTTCTCGATGATCGGCGGCAACAGGTCACGCACCTTGTTGTTGCCCAGCCGGCTCACCAGGGTCAACCGCCCCGGCTTGTTGTGCGCGTCAAGGCGCTCGACGTATTCGACGGCTTGCTCTGGTGTCGTCGTCGGCCCGATCTTGACGCCGATCGGGTTCGCGATCACCTCCGCCAACGCGATGTGCGCGCCGTCGAGTTGACGGGACCGGTCGCCGATCCAAAGGTAGTGCGCCGACAGGTCATACAGTTGCGGCTTGCCGTCCTCCTGGTCGGAGAGCCGTAGCATGGCTCGCTCGTAGTCGAGCACCAAAGCTTCATGGCTGGCGTAGATTTCGGCGGTCTGCAGGTTGCGGTCGGCCACCCCGCAGGCGCTCATGAATTTCAGGCCCCGGTCGATCTCGCTGGCCAGCGCCTCGTAGCGCGCACCGGCCGGCGAGGTCCGGACGAATTCCCGGTTCCAGTCGTGCACCAGATGCAGCGACGCCAGCCCGGACGATGTCAGGGCGCGCACCAGGTTCATCGCCGTACCAGCGTTGGCGTAAGCCCGTACCAACCGCGACGGGTCGTGCTCACGCGCCGCGGCGTCTGGGGCGAATCCGTTTACCATGTCGCCGCGGTAGGAGCGCAATCCGAGCGCGTCGAGGTCCGACGACCGGGGCTTGGCGTACTGCCCGGCGATGCGGGCTAACTTGACCACCGGCACGCTGGCGCCATAGGTCAACACCACCGCCATCTGCAGCAAGGTGCGGATATTGCCCCTGATGTGCGGTTCGGTGTTGTCGACGAACGTCTCCGCGCAGTCGCCGCCCTGCAGCAGGAACGCCTCACCCTTGGCTACCTGGGCCAGCATGTCCTGAAGCCGTACGACCTCCGACGGCACCGTCACCGGGGGAACACTCTCCAGGACCGTTCGTATCGGCTCGACCTGCTCGGGCGTCCAACTGGGCTGCTGTGCGGCGGGCCTGGCCAGCGCGGCGTCCAGCCGGGCCCGCAGATCCGCCGGTAGCGGCGGCAGCGGCGGCAGCTGCTCGATCGGTACATCAACGGTCCAGTTCACCCGTCTATGGTAACTGGGCGCGACGGCTGCTTAAGCAGGCCGCGATCAGGGCGAACGCTGATCGGCAGAGCCAGCCGTGCCGTCTGAAGCGGTGATCAACCGGTATCGCCGCAGCTGGTCTCGAGCGTCGACCAGTGCGTCGTGCACATCCGGCGGCCGGCGCGGCAGCCGCGGGCACCCGCGGTCCTCCCACAGCTGGCGCAGCTCACGGGTGAATCGCGGCATCGCCCGCGGCAGCTGGGTCATCGGGCCCCACAACTGGCACAGCACGACATGGTCGTAGGCGCCGACCCAGGCCCACAGCTCGATTGGCTCGGCGCCGTCGACGTCAAAAAACGCTTCCAGGTCCGATCGGATCCGGGCCCGCGGGCGCCACACCTGCGAAGCCGGTGGCGGCAGTTTCGGCAGCACGTGGGTGCGCACCCAGCTGCCGGCCCGCTCGGGGTCGAATTCGGTCGAAACTGCGTAGTATTCGCGGCCGTCCTCGGCGACCACCCCGATCGAGATCAGCTCGATCGTGCGGCCGTCATCGATGAATTCCGTGTCGTAGAAGTACCGCACTTGTACCTAGCCGCCGGTCACCTCATGCTGGCACCGCTGGCGACGGCCTGCGGCGGCGGCGGCGCCGGATGGACTTCGCGGTCCAGCTGCGCGTCGACCATGCGGTGGTCGGGACGGCGCGGCGTACCGGCGATCGTGTACTGCACCCACAGCTTGGCCCGCACGACCGGGCGGCGCAGCGTTCGCTCGCGTTGCAGCGCACGCGCCATCTTGGTTAGCCGGCTCATGTAAAGCCAGCGGGCCCACGGGGCTTGCGGGCGCGACAATCGGATCGCACCGATGACCAGCAGCGGGACGAAGAACATGCCGATCAGGCCAGTCCACACCTTGCCCTTGAGCACAACCAGCACCGCCAGCGGCAAAGTCAGCACCATCGCGAAGACCAGGCCGGCGCGCAGTAGCACCGAGTGGGTGGTGTCATGCCACAGGCTGATGAAGAACATCAGCGGGTGCAATCCCAGGACCAGCAGTCCACCCACCGCCACTGCGGCGAACACCGCGTCGACCGACGTCCGCCCGTCGTCCTCCCAGTAGACGTCGGATAGGTGCAGGATCAACGCGTACTCGTCGAGCACTAGCGCGGCTCCGATGCCGAAGACGATGGCGCCCAGGGTGTATTCCGGTTCGTGCCCGTTGATCGACAGGGCCACCAGCGTCACCCCGGAGATCATCACCAGCAGCACTCCGACCACCACATGGTGGATGTGCATTTTTCCGATGTGAATGTTGCGTGGCTCCCACCACTTTGGCGGCAAGCCAAGGTCCGCGCGATGGCGGATGTAGCGCACGAAGGTGCGGGCCACGAAAAAGGTGAGGATGAAGGCGACCAGACAGCACAGCAACGGCAGTCGACCGCGGCCGATGATGTCGTGTTCGAACCAACGGAGCACCCTAGAAAACCTACGCCCACTTCGCGCCGACGGCCCTCCGCGACACCGGTTGAGACACCCGCCCCGATAGGCTGTTTACCGACATGAGTACACGGCAGTCGCCCGACGTGGGCAGTTGGCGCGGGCGGGTAGCCGCGGCGCGACCGGGTATCTGGCGAAATGCCTGTTGGGCGTTGCTCCAGCTGGTGGCCCTGGCCGCACTGGGCTACGCCGGCTGGCGGCTCCTCGGTCACACCTCGTACCGCATCGACATCGACGTCTATCGGATGGGCGGCCAGGCGTGGCTGGACGATCGTCCGCTCTACACCGATGGTGCGCTATTTCACACTCCGATCGGCTTGAACCTTCCGTTCACCTATCCCCCGCTCGCCGCCATCGTGTTTTGCCCCTTCGCCTGGTTGGGCCTGCCGGCCGCCAGTGTGACGATCACGCTGATCACGTCGGCGCTGCTGCTGCGTCTCCACGATGATCGTGCTGACCCGACTCGACGTGTGGAGCACCGCGCGGATGGTGCCCGGGCCGGCCTGGCTGCGCCGCTGGTGGTTGACGGCGCTGATCGTCGGCCGGCCGCAGCGATCTGGCTGGAACCGATCAAGTCGAATTTCGCCTTCGGGCAGATCAACGTCGTGCTGATGACGTTGGTGATCGCGGACTGTGTGCCGCGCCGTACTCCATGGCCACGTGGTCTGCTGCTGGGACTGGGCATCGCGCTCAAACTCACCCCGGCGGTGTTCCTGCTGTATTTCCTGCTGCGCCGCGATAGACCGCGCCATGTTGACCTCGATAGCGTCCTTTCTGGCTGCCACCCTGGGCGGGTTTGTCACTGGCCTGGCGCGACTCCTGGCAGTACTGGAGCGACACGGTCCGCAACACCGATCGGATCGGAGCGGCGAGCTTGAACACCAACCAAAACGTCGCCGGGGCGCTGGCGCGGCTGGGCCTCAACGATCACGAACGCTTCCTGCCGTGGGTGGCCGCGTGCCTGCTCGTGCTGGCCCTGACGGTGTGGGCGACGCGACGGGTCCTGCGCGCCGGCGAGCCGACCCTGGCGGTGACCTGTATCGCGCTGTTCGGGCTGGTGGTTTCGCCGGTGTCCTGGTCGCACCACTGGGTGTGGATGCTGCCGACGGTGTTGGTGACGGCGGTGCTGGCCTGGCGGCGACGAAACGCCGCGCTCGCCGCGGTCAGCGCGGCCGGGCTGGCACTGATGGTCTGGACACCGATCGATCTGCTTCCCAAGCATCACGAGCTGGGCGCCGCGGGGTGGCGTCAGTTCGCCGGCGTGTCCTACGTGTGGTGGGCGCTGGCCACCATCGTCGCGGCCGGCGCCACTGTCGCTGTCAGCACCGCCACCGCCGCTGAACCACGGGCGTCGACGGCGCCGACGCCGGTTTCAGCAGTCAGCTGACCGAGGCTGCGATTCGTTAGCCCGCCGCGGTCTCAGGGATCCGCGCGGGCGGTTGCCCCGCCGGTCCGGACCCGTTGCCGTTTTTGAGGGTGGCGGCGTAGATGTCGACGTATTCCTGACCGGAAAGCTCCATCAGCTCGTAGATCACCTCGTCGATGACGGCTCGTTCGATGAAGCGGTTGCCCGCTAGCCCGTCGAATCGGGCGAAGTCCATCGGCTTGCCGAATCGGACGGTGACCCGGCCGAACCGCCACATCTTGCTGCCGGGCGGATTGACGACGTTGGTGCCGATCATCGCCACCGGTATCACCGGAACTCCGGTTTGCAGCGCCAGACGAGCCAACCCGGTCTTGCCCTTGTACAGCCTGCCGTCGGGCGAGCGGGTGCCCTCGGGATACATGCCGAGCAGCTTGCCCTGGCTCAGCAACCGCTCAGCGGTATTCAAAGCGGCCTGCGCGGCGTCGGCATCGCTGCGGTCGATGGGCACCTGCCCGGTGGTGCCGTAAAACCAGCGCTGGAACCAACCCTTCAGCCCGGTGCCGCTGAAATATTCGGCCTTCGCCAGGAACGTGATCCGGCGCCGCACAACCAGCGGCAGATAGAAACTGTCGGCGACCGCCAGATGGTTACTTGCCAGGATCGCCGGGCCGGACTGCGGGACGTATTCCAGTCCTTCGACTTTCGGCCGACCGAGGAGGGCAAGCAACGGGCCCATGAAGATGTACTTGAAAAGCCAGTACCACATGGACCCTCCCACTTGCCCGCGACCGTTAGTGTTCTGCGCCAAGAGTACCGATCCAGTGTGGACGGGACCACATCGACGCTTGTGACCTGCTTACTCTTCGGCGGTGAGCCGGCTGCCGTTAACCCGAACCGCCGCGGCTACTCCTCGACGGTGACGGCGATGGGCTGATATCGGCTCGTCGCACCGGCATCGGCTGCGGTATCGGCTCCGGCACTGCCGCCGGGCGGACCGTCCGGCGGCGGCTTCGATCCGTCGAGTTGCTCGACGATGGCCCGGATCACCGCCAGCAGCGCGACGCTGTGTTCGGCGATGACGGTCAACAACGGGTGTTCCTCGCCGGTCACCACCGCGGCCAACGCACACACCGGACACCACACCTGCTGACACTTGCCGGTGCCGGCGCCGTCGCCAAGCGCCCGCGACGCCGCCAAGCGCACCGCAGGGTCGATCCCGTCGAGAATGCTCTCAGCGAGTTTGCGCAACTCGGGACCGATGTCGGGGTGAATGCCGGTCACCTCGGCCACACCTCCGGATCAGGTTGAAAACGCACCGTCAACTCGCCACCTCGAAGATGCGCGTCCAGCTACCGTGCATCGCCGCAGGACAGACGCCAACCGAACTCTGCGCCGCATCCCGCCGGCGCCGACGATCAGATCGTCGCCGACCCGGCCAAGGGTAAGCGCGCCGGAATCGATCTGCGGCAACTCTAGCCGCAATCGGTAGACCGACTGCAGACCGGATCCAGACTCCAACTCGACGACCGGACGCAACGGCCCAGGCGGTGCCGATCCGTCGCGACGGCGCGCACTGTCCAGCAGCTCCGCCAGCGCTTTGGCGCCGATCGGCTCACCGGCCAGATGCGGGGTAAGCACCAGGGCCACATCGCCGATAGCGGCGTCCAGCTCGTCCAGCACAGCGCGCTGCTCACTGATTCGCTCGGAATACCAGTCGAAGGCCGGATGAGCGGGCAGGTTGCGGTACTCGTATGAATCGTCCTGCACCAGAATCTGGTTGACAATTAATTCCGCCACGCGCACGCCCATCAACGCCAACGAGCCCAGCGTCCGGACCGCTTCGGCCGCCACCACCCGTTCCGCGGTGAGGACCAGATGCGCACCGACTCGCGTGCCGTCGGTCAGCAGCGCGCTGAGTTTTTCGACACTGCCGCTGATGCGTTCCAGCAGTTCCACCACCGCCGTCGACCGGGCATCGTCGGCGGCGGCGGAAAGCCTGCGATGCCGCGGCCATCCGCGCTCGACGTACAGCGCAAACGTGGCCGGCAGGGTCAGCATCCGCAATGCGTCGGCGGTGGAGGCACAGTCGACCACGATGTGGTCCCACTGCCCGGCCGTAGCCAACTCGCCGACCTCATGCAGGCCGAGGACTTCCTGCACGCCGGGCAGCGCCGAAAGTTCTTCGGGCGCAATCTCGCCCAGCTCCGATTCTCCGAAGCGCCGGCCCAGTGTGTCGACCACTGTGCGCCAGCGAGCCTCGAGCAGCGCCAGGGTATCCATCGCCAGCGCGTCGAGGAAGCCGCCGCCCACGTCGCCCGCCCGGGTTTCGAGGTCGGCGAGCACCCGGACGGGATCGCGCCGGCCGGAGGGCGTGACCGTGACACCGAGCACGTCACCCAGTGAGTGCGCTTGGTCGGTGGATACCAGCAGCACCCGCTGACCCGCGCGCGCCTCACGCACGGCGGTCGCGGCCGCCAAAGTGGACTTCCCTACCCCACCCTTGCCGACGAAAAGACTGATCCGGGCAACAGTGGGCGCTGCCGACTCACTCAGCCTCGACTCGTTTCTTCAGATCCTTCAATGCGGAGTCGATCAACCTGCGCTCGGCCTTCCGCTTGAGCAAGCCGATCATCGGGATAGCTATGTCGACGGTGAGTTCGTAGGTGACGTCAGTACCAGACCCCTTGGACGCCAATCGATATACGCCGTCGAGGGACCGCAGCAGCGAGCTGGAAACCAGCGACCAGCGCACCGATTCGCGATCTTTCGGCCACTCGTAGGACAGCACCAGCGTGTCTTTGAGGACGGTGGTGTCCAGCACCAGCCGCGCCACCTTCGGGTTCCCGTCGGGGTCGGCCTCGAGTACTTCGGCCTCCTTGTATTCCGACACCCAATCGGGATACGAACCGATGTCAGCGATCACATCCATGACCGTGCTGGGGTCCGCGTCGATGTAGATCGTCTGCGCCGTCTTCTCCGCCACCTAGTCGCTTCCTTCTCCCCGTACGCGGTCTCCACCCCTGTGGGCTGTACCGCCAGTCCACGGCAGAAACGGTACTCCCCGATTGAACTCAGACCTGGTCAAGCACCGGAGAAACCCCGACTGGCCGGGAGCGCTCCAGCGTCATCTTCACCTCGAAGGCCATTCGCTTGCCGGCGACCCGACGGCGATGGGTCATTCTGCTGAGGTTCATCCTGGCCAATTGCCAGGCCGCCGCCCCGGATGGCTCGGCATGCAGAAAGTAGTGCAACACTACGCCGTCCAACGAAGGCTCCAGCCAGACTTCCATGGTCCCGGTCAGCGGTCCGGTCACCGCCCATCGGATTCCTAACGGGCCGCGGTCTTCGATGACCTGCAGCCGTAGATCAGGCCACCACCGCGGCCAGCTGGCCGGATCACCGACGGCAGCGCCGACGCGTGCGGGGTCGGCGGCGACAAATGTCTCGTCGGCAATTTGAACACTGTGCACGGCCCCTAGCTTCACATACCGCACTGATGGCCGCATAGCACCAGCCGGGATTGCCCGGACTAGGCCCCGATTGTCCAACTCCTCAGCGGCCCGTCCCGGCCCGCATCGTCGCCGGATGGCCCGATTGTCCGACTCCTCAGCGGCCCGTCCCGGCCCGCATCGTCGCCGGATGGCCCGATTGTCCGACTCCTCAGCGGCCCGTCCCGGCCCGCATCGTCGCCGGACTAGGCTAAACCGAGCCCGGCTACCCGGCGGAATAACTCAAGCGAGGTCAGAAGAGTGCGTGAATTCAGTGTTCCCGCCCCGTTCACGGTGGGCGAGCACGACAACATCGTCGCCGCAGTGTTCGAGCACGAGCGCGACGACCCTGAGACGGTGATCTTTCAGCGCCTGGTCGACGGTGCCTGGACCGACGTTACTTGCGCCGCCGCCGCCGCCCAAATCCGCTCGGCAGCACTGGGTTTGATCGCACAAGGGGTGCAGGCCGGCGACCGGGTGGTTATCTTTTCAGCCACCCGCTACGAGTGGGCGATCCTCGATCTGGCGATCCTGGCGGTAGGCGCGGTCACCGTCCCGATCTACGAAACTTCGTCGGCCGAGCAGGTGCGCTGGGTGCTGACCGACTCGGGCGCGGTGGTGGCGTTCGCCGAAACCGACGCCCACGCGAAGATGGTCACCGAGCTCACCGGCGACTTGCCTGAGCTGCGGCGCGTGCTGCAAATCGACGGTTCGGGCGCCAAAGCCCTCGAGCAACTCGAGCAGGATGGCGCGTCGGTCGACCCGGCCGAGCTGACCGCCCGCATCCAAGCGTTGCGCAGCGAAGACCCGGCGACGCTGATTTACACCTCGGGTACCACCGGGCGCCCGAAGGGCTGCCAGCTGACCCATTCCAACCTCGTCTACGAAACCCGGGGGGCCAAGGAGGTTCTCCCCACGCTGCTGCGCAAGGGCGAGCGACTGCTGGTGTTCTTGCCGCTCGCGCACGTGTTGGCCCGCGCGCTTACCTTGTGCGCCTTCCACAACAAGGTCGTCGTCGGATTCACTAGTGACATCAAGAATCTGGTGCCGATGTTCGGCGTGTTCAAACCGACGGTCGTGGTGTCGGTGCCGCGGGTGTTCGAGAAGGTGTACAACACCGCCGCGCAGAACGCCGCCAACGACGGGAAAGGCCGCATCTTCGCGATCGCCGCGCAGACCGCAGTTGACTGGAGCGAAGCGAGCGATCACGGCGGCCCAGGTTTGCTGCTGCGGGCCAAACATGCGCTGTTCGATCGGCTGGTGTATCACAAGCTGCGCGCGGCGCTGGGTGGTGACTGCCGCGCGTCTGTCTCGGGCGGCGGACCGCTGGGCGCGCGGCTGGGCCACTTCTATCGCGGCGTCGGTCTGACCATCTACGAGGGCTACGGGCTGACTGAGACCAGCGCGGCGATCACCGTCAACCAGGTCGGTGCCCTGAAAGTTGGTACCGTCGGAAAGTTGTTGCCGGGCAACAGCTTGCGCATCGCAGACGACGGCGAGCTGTTGGTGCGAGGCGGCGTGGTGTTCCACGGCTACTGGCACAACGAGCAGGCCACCGACCAAGCGATGGAAGACGGCTGGTTCAAGACCGGTGACCTGGGCGCGGTCGACGACGACGGGTTCCTGACGATCACCGGCCGCAAGAAGGAAATCATCGTCACCGCTGGAGGAAAAAACGTTGCCCCCGCCGTATTGGAGGACCGGCTACGAGCGCACCCGCTGATCAGCCAGGCGATGGTCGTCGGCGACGCCCGGCCGTTCATCGGCGCACTGATCACCATCGACCCCGAGGCGTTCGAGGGCTGGAAGCAGCGCAACAGCAAGGCCGCTGGAGCCTCGGTGAGCGATCTGGTCACCGACCCCGACCTGATCGCCGAGGTGGACGCGGCCGTCAAACAGGCCAACTTGGCGGTGTCGCATGCCGAGTCGATCCGCAAGTTCCGCATCCTGCCCGTCGACTTCACCGAAGACACCGGCGAGCTCACCCCGACAATGAAAGTCAAGCGCAAGGTGGTGGCCGAGAAGTTCGCCCACGACATCGACGCGATCTACGCGAAGGACTAGCCGCGCATCAACTCAGACAGCCGGCCGGCCAACGCATCCCATCGCCACTGCGCGCAGACCCAATCCCGGCCGGCGGCGCCCATCGCAGCGGCCCGATCTGGGTCAGCGAGCAGCTCGGTAACGGCATCCGCGATCTGGTTCACCGAGCGACCGTCGACCAATAACCCAGTCTTGTTGTGCCGCACGGTTTCCGGCGCGCCACCCGAGCATCCGGCGATTACCGGAACACCGGTCGCGGAAGCTTCCAGAAACACAATGCCCAGCCCTTCGACATCCAGCCCAGCGCCGCGGGTCCGGCATGGCATCGCGAACACGTCGGCCATCGCATGGTAGGCGGGAAGGTCCGCGGCCGGGACCCCGCCGGTGAACGTCACGTGTTCGCTCATGCGAAGGCGGTCGGCCAGTCGGCGCAGGGTCTCCAGATATGGACCACCGCCCGCGATCACCAGCGCCGCCCCATCCACTCGCTGCCGAACTGTCGGCAGCGAGTGGATCAGCATGTCTTGCCCCTTGCGCGGCACCAGCCGCGACAGGCACACCACCGTGGGCCGCTGGCCCAATCCGTAGCGGGCGCGTAACTCGACGCGGCTTGCCGGGTCCGGACTGAATCGGTCGGTGTCCACCCCGGGCGGCAGGTGCTCCAGCGCGGCCTGCGGCCCGAACGCTGAGGCGAACCGCCCTCGGGTATAGCGGCTGACGAAGGTGACGACGTCGCTGTCGTCACCGATGCGACGCAGCACCGACCGTGCCACCGGAAACATCGACCAACCCACCTCGTGGCCGTGAGTGCTGGCCAGCACCCGGCTTGCACCGGCTTGGCGGGCGCGCTGCGCCAGCAGCCCCAATGGCGCGGCCGCACCGAACCAGACGGTGTCGATGTCGTGCTCGGCGATCAGGCGGCGCATCCGGATGTCGACGGTGGGCACGGGCAGCATCAAAGTCCCGGGATGGCGCGCCACCTGATAGCCCTCGGTTTGAGCATCAAAGGCGTCGGCGCCTTTCCACTGCGGCGCGTACACCATCACGGTGTGCTCCCCAGTGGCGGCCAGTCTAGAAACCAGCTCGACCAGATAGGACTGAATGCCGCCGCGCCGCGGCGGAAAGTCGTTGGTTACCAGCAGGACCCGGGACACCTGGGTAGGTTAACGGGTCAGCCATTGCTGCCAGTCGGCGAGCACACCCGCCGTGTCGACGCCCAGGACGTCATACACGGCGGTGGGTAGGTCGGCATGCCTGACACCACACGCAGCCCGGTAGAGCGCGCGCAGCGTCGTCGTCCCGCGGGTATCGGCGACAAAACGCGCGAACCACCATGCCCGGTCGTAGGCATAAGAACGCTGCAGCCCGGGCGCGTCAAGGTCGGCGTCCGACGGCAACGCCGTCGGTAGCTGCGTCAACTTAGGCAGCGGCGTGTGCGGCCTGGCAACGTAGTCAGCCACGCCTTCGGTCAGCCACCGGGGCGCATCCACTGCCGTGTCGGCGCGTGTTGCGTAGTGAAAAAGCTCGTGGCCCAACACGATTCGCAACGCCGGGTCACTCATGCTGACGGCACCGGGCGCGAACACGATCCGCTGGCCGATCGCGATCCGCCGAACCGGGTCTACCCGGTCGGCAACGGCCACCGCCGCGATATCGGCCCACTGCGCCGCAGGCCCTCCGCCGGCCTCGGTCTCGAACTGCGGCTGCGAGCCGGTGGCCACCACGGTGATATCGCGTGGCCAGTCGGCCCCCCAGAACGCCTCCACTGCGTCGACGGCCTGACCGATGTTCGCAGCGACACGGCCCAACAGGACCTCCGATCGCGGACCGCCGAGATTAGTCATCCGCACGGTGCGGTCGCCGGCAACGACGAGCTGCGGCGCCGCGGTACTGACCGGTTGTGCCGGTGCTGTCCGCCCCGGGCCGAGAACTGAGACGGCGCCGAAGACCAGTTCGATGATCAGTGCGCCGGCCAGCAGCCAGCGGCGACGGTGTGTATACCGTCGCCGATCAGTAACGGCGGGCGTCGTAGATCGGGCCGGACGATGTCATCGGCACCACCCGCACCGGCACGCCGTAGGTGGACGAGTGGACCATCAGGCCGTCACCGATGTAGATGCCGGCGTGGGAGGCGTCGGAATAGAACGTCAGCACGTCACCGGGCTGCAGGTCCGACAGCGAGACCGGCTGGCCGCCGTGGGCCAGCGCCTGACTGGAATGCGGCAGTGCAATGCCGGCCTGCTGGAACGCCCACATCACCAAGCCGGAGCAGTCGAACCCACCGGGCGCGGCCCCACCCCAGGAGTAGGGCGCACCGACCTGGGTCAGCGCGGCCTGTACGGCGATAGCGCCCTGACCGCTGCCGGGTGCAGCGCCGAATCCAGGCCCCATCGCCCGGCTGACCGCCGCCCGGTGGTAACGCCTCTGGAGCAGGGCCGGAGCGGCGGCCATGGCCGCGGCCGACGGGACGGGCCCGGGCGCGGCCAGCTCGGTTCGCTGGTCCGGGCTCAGGGCGAGGTACTGCGACTTCACGATGGCGATCTGCAGCTGCAGTCTGGCTCTGCTTGGACTGCAGGCTCGCGCGCACCGCGGCCGCCTGCTCGGCCGCGGTCTTGGCGTCGGCGGCCGACTTCGCCGATGCCTGCTCTGCTTGGGTGGCCTGCTCGCGGGTAGCGCGGTAGTTGGCCATCTGCGTGAGCATTGCGGTAGACATCACCCGCTGCACGACCAATTTGCCGATCAGCTGTTGCGGCGACTCGGCGGTCAGGATGGCATTCAAGCCGTCGGTGCGACCACCCATGTACATCGCTGCCGCAAACTTGTCGACGCCGGCCTGAAAGGTTGCCAATCGCGACTTCGCGGCGTCTGTGGCGGCGAGATCATCCGTGTGTTTCCTGTCGGCTGCCTGCTGCGCGGCCAGCTTGTTATTGAGGTCGAGCTGCGCGCTGTGCATAGCCTCGGTGGTCTGCTCAGCCTGCCGCGACAGCTCACTGAGCTTTGCCATCGCGTCATTGATTGGGTCGGCCAGCACATTGCCGGCGGCGACTCCGGATAGCGCGACGAACCCGGCTAGCGCTCCGACAGCAAAGCGCATGGCAGCGCGCAAACACGCGCTTCGCCGGTTACGCCCCAACCCCAAGATTTTGCATCCTTAAAACCCGTCGGCGCCACGGCCGAGTCTGCGTCAGGTCTCAGATAGGTTACGAAACGGCATCGGGGTTGTCCAACTCTGGATGATTAAGAAAACAGCAAGATTTCAACGTAACGCCGTTAGGCGACCCCGGGCCGCTGTCGATGGATCGGCACCAGCCGCAATCGTCGGGGCCAGTCCCGCGTCGGCGAGCACCTCCAATGCGACGCGCTCATCCTCCAGCAAAGTTTCCGGTACCCCGAGTATCACGCTGACGACGCAGTCACGGCATCCCGGACCGCGTACTGCGCAGTCGTCACAATCGATGACCACTGGTTCTCCTGGGTCGGGCGGGCCTGCCGCCGCCCAATCGGGCTCGCTGGTGTGCGCCATCTCGTTGGTCCTCTCGGTCTTTTGGGTGGCCTTGCCGCCACGTTAACCGCCGGCACCGACATATCTGGCCGGCGTGATTTCCGTCTACGGCCCGCGACGCGCCGCGCGCAATCCCGCGCGTGTCGGTGCGACTGCCTAACGTCACGGCCATGGGCGCGCCCGCTGGCGAGCAGCTGAGCCTCCCCGACCTCGACGGGGCTGCCGAAATATCGCTGCGCGAGACCACATTCGTGGTCGTGGACCTGGAGACCACCGGCGGGCGCATGACCGCTGGTGACGGGACGGCCGCCGACGCGATCACCGAAATCGGGGCGGTCAAAGTGCGCGGCGGTGTGGTACTGGGCGAGTTCGCCACCCTCGTCGACCCGCAGCGCAGCATCCCGCCGCAGATCGTGCAGTTGACCGGCATCACCACGGCGATGGTGTGCGATGCCCCGACCATCGGCGCGGTGTTGCCGATGTTTTTCGAGTTCGCCCGCGGCGCGGTGCTGGTGGCCCACAACGCCAGGTTCGACATCGGGTTTTTGCGGGCCGCCGCCGATCGGTGCGGCATCGGATGGCGGCGGCCGCAGGTGCTGTGCACCGTCCAGCTGGCCCGCAGGGTGCTCAGCCGCGAGGAAGCTCCCAGCGTGCGGCTGGCAGCGCTGGCCCGGCTGTTCGCCGTCGCCAGCGAGCCCACCCACCGGGCGCTCGACGACGCGCGGGCCACCGTCGACGTATTGCACGCGCTCATCGAGCGAGTCGGCAATCAAGGTGTGCACACCTACGCCGACTTGCGCTCGTATCTGCCCGACGTGACCCCGGCACAGCGGCGCAAGCGAGTGCTGGCCCACGGGTTGCCGCGCCGGCCAGGTGTCTACCTGTTCCGTGGGCCGGCCGGCGAGGTGCTCTACGTCGGCACCGCAATTAACTTGCGGCGCAGGGTAAGTCAGTACTTCAACGGCTCGGATCAGCGCAGCCGGATCAAGGAGATGGTCGCGATGGCGGCCACCGTCGAGCATGTTGAGTGCGCGCACGGGCTAGAAGCCGGTGTCCGCGAACTGCGGATGCTCAGCGCGCACGCCCCGCCCTACAATCGCCGGTCGAGATTCCCGCACCGCTGGTGGTGGGTGGTGCTGAGCGACGAGGCCTTTCCCCGATTTTCGGCTACCCGAACGCCGCGCCACGACCGCGCGGTCGGCCCGTTTCGCTCCCGCGCCGATGCCGCCGACACCGCCGCCCTGCTGGCGCGGTTCACCGGTGTGCGCACCTGCACCAAGCGGTTGGCCCGTTCCGTGCTGCACGGACCAGCCTGCCCGCAGCATGAGGTGTCGCCGTGTCCGGCTGCTCGCGATGTGACCGCCGGCCAATACGCCGCGGCGGCCGAGCGCGCCGCGGCGTTGATCGACGGCCTGGACAACACCGCGTTGGCAGCGGCTGTGCAGCAGATCGCCGACCTTGCCGAGCGTCAGCGCTACGAGAGCGCCGCCCGGCTGCGCGATCACACGGTCGCCGCGGTCGAGGTGCTCTGGCGCGGCCAGCGCCTGCGCGCGCTGGCCGCGCTGCCGGAGTTGGTGGCCGCCGCCCCGGACAGCGACGGCGGCTGGCAGCTCGCCACCATCCGCCACGGCCAGCTCGCCGCGGCGGGCACGGCCCGCCGCGGCGTGCCGCCGATGCCCGTCGTCGACGCCATTCGGGCGGGCGCGCAGGTGGTCTTGCCGCAGCCGGCCCCGCTGGGCGGCGCGCTGGTGGAGGAGACGGCGCTGATCGCGCGCTGGCTGGCGGCGCCGGGGGTCCGCATTGTGCGGGTCAGCGGCTCCGACGAAGCGCCGGGTTGGTGTTCGCCATTGGGATCCGCGGGGCCGTGGGCCCAGTGGGCCGCGTCGGCGCGCTCGGCGCGACTAGCCGCCGAACAGGCCGCCACGAGCCGGGATTCAGAGTTGCTGACCGAACCGCACCCATCGCGCGAGCAGCTGCTCGGCGGCGCCGCTGTCGATCGCGTCGACGGCACGGCTCAGCCCGTCTTCCCACGCCGGCAGCCACTCGGCGCGGCTGGATAGCCCGGCATGGGCGACGATCGCGCCCGCGGCGTTGAGCACAACGGCGTCGCGCACCGGGCCCTTCGCGCCGGCCAGCACCGAGCGTGCCTCCGCCGCGTTGGCCGTCGCATCACCACCCAGTAAGTCGTCCAGATCAGCGCGGGCGAATCCGAACCCGGCGGGGTCGAATGTCAGCTTGTCCACGGTGCCGGCCTGCACCCGCCAGATCGTGCTGGTCGTGGTGGTGGTGAGCTCGTCGAGGCCGTCGTCGCCGTGTACTACCAACACGCTGGACTGGCGCGCGGCGAAAACCCCCGCCATCACCTCGGCCAGGTCGGCGAACGCACAGCCGATCAGCCCCGCTCGTGGTCGGCCCGGATTGGTCAGTGGCCCAAGCAAATTGAACACTGTCGGCACGCCAACTTCGCGCCGCGCCACCGACGCGTGCCGGTATGACGGATGGAACTGCGGCGCGAAGCAGAACCCGATCCCGACTTCGGCGACGCTGCGTGCGACGTCGTCGGGATCCAGGTCGATGCGTACCCCCAGCGCCTCGAGGGTGTCGGCGCCGCCGGCCAGCGAGGACGCCGCCCGGTTGCCGTGCTTGACCACCGGCACGCCGGCCGCCGCCACCACGATCGCGGCCATGGTCGACAGGTTGACGGTGTTGACGCCGTCACCACCGGTGCCGACCAGATCGACGGTGTCGGTTCCAATTTGCTCGGTGGGCAGCCGGCGTGCATGCTGAAGCATCACGTCGGCCAGCTCGGTGACCTCCGCGGCCGTCGGGACCTTCATCTTCAGCGCTACCGCGAAGGCGGCGATCTGTGCCGGGGTCGCGGATCCGGTCATGATCTGCTCCATCGCCCACCCGGCCTGACCGCGCGGCAGGTTCTGCCCCGCGGTCAAGATCGTGAGGACCTGCGGCCACGACAGCGCCTCTCCCGTGGGCCGCTGGGATGACCCGGGTACTGACACCGCCACACCGCAGATGGTCCCATGGCGATCGCAAGCGCGGCGAAGCCGGGCGCAGCGGGTCGCCATGCGAACGCCCCAGCCGATCGCAAGCGCGGCGAAGCCGGGCGCGGGAAGGAATTCCGCTCGCCAATTGCCGCCCCGGGTGGAGATCGACAACTACAAAGCGTCATACTTGCGGATGTGACGAGTGCGGTAGGGACCTCGGGTACTGCTATCACGGCGCGCGTACATTCGCTTAACCGCCCCAACATGGTCAGTGTCGGCACCATAGTCTGGCTTTCCAGCGAATTGATGTTCTTTGCTGGGCTGTTCGCGATGTACTTCACCGCGCGCGCTCAGGCCGGCGGCAACTGGCCGCCTGCGCCGACCGAGCTGAACCTCTACCAAGCCGTCCCGGTCACGCTGGTGCTGATCGCCTCGTCGTTCACCTGCCAGATGGGGGTTTTCGCGGCCGAGCGCGGCGACGTGTTCGGGCTGCGCCGCTGGTATTTGCTCACCTTTGCGATGGGGTTGTTCTTCGTCCTGGGACAGGGCTACGAGTACCGCCACCTGATGAGCCACGGAACCACGATTCCCAGCAGCGCTTACGGCAGCGTTTTCTACCTGGCCACCGGCTTTCACGGTCTCCACGTCATCGGCGGGCTGATCGCCTTCATTTTCCTGCTGGCCCGCACCACGATGAGCAAGTTCACCCCGGCTCAGGCGACCGCGTCGATCGTCGTCTCCTACTACTGGCACTTCGTCGACATCGTTTGGATCGCCCTGTTCGCCACGATTTATTTCATCCGATGAGCAGCGCGCGTAAGGACAGGAGTGCTCGGTTGAAGAGACTGGGGTTGACCCGATCGCTTAGTGACCGGGCGCGACGTCGCCTGCGTCGCCGTTTGTCCGCGGGACTGCTGCTGGTGGTGGCACTTTCGGCGGCCGGTGGGCTGGCCGCCGTCTTGACCCCCAGCCCACAGGTCGCTGTCGCCGACGAGTCGTCCTCGGCGCTGCTGCGGACCGGCAAGCAGCTTTTCGAGACCTCGTGTGTAAGCTGCCACGGCGCCAACCTGCAGGGCGTACCCGACCGCGGACCGAGCTTGATCGGCGTGGGCGAGGCCGCGGTCTATTTCCAGGTATCAAGCGGCCGGATGCCGGCGGTGCGCGGGGAGGCCCAGGCGGTCCGCAAAGACCCGATTTTCGACGGCCCACAGATCGATGCGCTGGGTGCCTACGTGGAAGCCAACGGCGGCGGCCCCACCGTGATGCGCAACCCCGACGGCAGTATCGCGATGGGATCGCTGCGCGGCAACGACATTGGTCGCGGCGGCGACCTGTTCCGGCTGAACTGCTCCTCGTGCCACAACTTCACCGGTAAGGGCGGCGCGCTGTCGTCGGGCAAGTTCGCGCCCGACCTGGAGCCGGCCAACGAGCAGCAGATCCTCGATGCGATGCTGACCGGTCCGCAGAACATGCCGAAGTTCTCCGACCGTCAGCTCTCCTTAGATGCCAAGAAAGACATCATCGCCTACGTGAAATCCGTTACCGAGGAACGTAGTCCGGGCGGCAACGGTCTAGGCGGCTTCGGTCCCGCCCCTGAGGGCATGGCGATGTGGATCATCGGGATGGTCGCCGTCATCGGAGCGGCACTCTGGATTGGGGCACGATCGTGACCGACGACGCGAAAGGCAAAGGGCAGCCCACCGACGCTGAACTGAACACCATGTCGCGCGAGGAACTCGTCGATCTCGGCGGCCGGATCGATGGTGTAGAAACCGTCTTCAAGGAGCCGCGCTGGCCGGTGGCCGGGACCAAGGCCGAAAAACGCGCCGAACGCCTGGTGGCGATTTGGCTTTTGCTGGGTGGGTTCTTTGGGTTCGCGCTTCTGCTGGTTTTCTTGTTCTGGCCGTGGGAGTACAAGCCGCACGGGGATCAGGGCAGCTTCGTGTACACCTTGACCACACCGCTCTACGGCCTGACCTTCGGACTGTCTGTTCTGTGCATCGCTATCGGCGCGGTGCTTTTCCAGAAAAAGTTCATCCCCGAAGAGATTTCGATTCAGGACCGCCACTACGGCGCGGCCGGGTCCGATGAGATCGACCGCAAAACCGTCGTCGCCAACCTGACCGACGCGTTCGAGGGTTCGACGCTGCGGCGTCGTAAACTGATCGGCCTGTCGCTGGGCGTCGGCCTCGGTGCGTTCGGGCTCGGCACGCTGGTGGCGTTTGCCGGGGGCCTGATCAAGAACCCGTGGAAACCGGTGGTGCAGACCGCCGACGGCAAGAAGGCCGTGCTGTGGACCTCGGGCTGGACGCCACGTTTTCACGGCGAGACCATCTACGTGGCCCGGGCCACCGGCGAAAGTCTGGGCGCCCCGTTCGTCAAGATGCGCCCCGAAGACATCGATGCCGGCGGCATGGAGACCGTCTTCCCGTGGCGCGAGTCCGACGGTGACGGCACCACGGTGGAATCACACGAGAAGCTGACAGCCATCCTGACCGCCGTCCGTAATCCGGTGATGCTGATCCGTATCAAGCCCACCGATATGCAGCGGGTAGTGAAGCGCAAGGGCCAGGAGAGCTTCAACTTCGGCGAGCTGTTCGCCTTCACCAAGGTCTGCTCGCATTTGGGTTGTCCCTCATCGCTTTACGAGCAGCAGTCCTACCGCATCCTGTGCCCCTGCCACCAGTCGCAGTTCGACGCATTGCATTACGCCACACCGATTTTCGGGCCGGCCGCACGCGCGTTGGCACAACTGCCCCTCACCATTGACGCCGACGGGTATCTCGTCGCCAACGGCGACTTCATCGAGCCCGTCGGACCGGCATTTTGGGAGCGCACAACATCATGAGTCCGAAACTGAGTCCCCCGAAGATCGGTGATGTCCTGGCCCGTCAAGGCGAGGACATCGACTCGCGTTATCACCCCTCGGCTGCGGTGCGCCGCCAGCTCAACAAGGTCTTCCCAACGCACTGGTCGTTCCTGCTCGGTGAGATCGCGATGTACAGCTTCATCATCCTGCTGTTGACCGGCGTCTACCTGACCTTGTTCTTCGACCCCTCCATGAACGACGTCACCTACAACGGCGTCTATCAGCCGCTGCGCGGCGTGGAAATGTCGAAGGCGTACGCGTCCACACTCGACATCAGCTTCGAGGTGCGCGGCGGCCTGTTCGTTCGCCAGATTCATCACTGGGCCGCTCTGATGTTCTCCGCGTCCATCATGGTGCACCTGGCGCGCATCTTTTTCACCGGTGCGTTCCGGCGGCCCCGCGAGGCCAACTGGGTCATCGGTTCGCTGCTGCTGATCCTGTCCATGTTCGAGGGCTACTTCGGCTACTCGCTGCCCGACGACCTGTTGTCAGGTATCGGGCTGCGTGCCGCCCTGTCGTCGATCACGCTGGGTATGCCGGTGATCGGCACCTGGCTGCACTGGGCCTTGTTCGGCGGTGACTTCCCCTGCGGCGGTGTGGGAGACAACTGCACCGCGGCCGGCTACATCATCCCGCGCCTGTACGCCCTGCACATCCTGCTGATCCCTGGGATCATCCTGGCGCTGATCGGCGCGCATCTGGCGTTCGTCTGGTTCCAGAAGCACACTCAGTTCCCCGGCCCTGGCCGCACCGAACACAATGTCGTCGGCGTGCGCGTGATGCCGGTGTTCGCCGTGAAATCCGGCGCCTTCTTCGCGCTGTGCACCGGAATTCTCGGCCTGATGGGCGGCCTGCTGCAGATCAACCCCATCTGGAACCTGGGCCCCTACAAGCCATCCCAAGTCTCGGCCGGTTCGCAGCCGGACTTCTACATGATGTGGACCGAAGGCCTGGCCCGTATCTGGCCGGCGTGGGAGTTCTACATCGGCCACCACACCATTCCCGCGGTGGTCTGGGTCGCGATAATCATGGGCCTGGTTTTCGTCTTGCTGACGATCTATCCGTTCCTGGAGAAGCGGTTCACCGGCGACTACGCCCACCACAACCTGCTACAGCGCCCACGAGATGTGCCGGTGCGCACCGCAATTGGAGCCATGGCGATCGCCTTCTACATGGTGCTCACCCTGAGCGCGATGAACGACGTCATCGCGTTGAAATTCCATATCTCACTGAACGCGACAACCTGGATCGGGCGCATCAGCATGGTCGTGCTGCCGCCAATCGTCTACTTCATCACCTACCGATGGGCCATCGGCCTACAGCGCAGCGACCGCGCAGTGCTCGAGCACGGCATCGAAACCGGCATCATCAAACGCTTGCCGCACGGCGCCTACATCGAACTGCACCAGCCGCTCGGCCCCGTCGACGACCACGGCCACCCATTGCCGCTGGAGTACCAGGGCGCCCCGGTGCCCACCAAGATGAACAAGCTCGGCTCGGGCGGCTCGCCGGGCTCCGGCAGCTTCCTGTTCGCCGACCCCGTCTCCGAAGACACCGCGCTCTCCGAAGCCAGCCACGCCGCCGAACAACGCGCCCTCACCGCACTGCGGGAGCACCAGGACGGCAGCAACGGCTCACCGAACGGCCAGAACGGCCACCACTAGCTCCGAAACTCATGCGGCCAGCGTGCGGCGCAGCTGCCGCACCTGGCGCCACGGGACTAACGGCATGACCAGCGTGATGAATCCGGCGATCCCGTAGCTGGTCCACGAGAAGCCGTCGTGGCCAATCGCCATCAGGTAGGTTGCCGCCGCGACCGCGAGCAGCGCTGCCCCCATCGTGCCCATCAATGCGGCGGTGCCGCGCAACCAGATCCGGTCCACCGCCGCGTCCGGCAATGCCGGCCGTAACGTGGTCAATCGCTCGGTACGGCCCGGCCGGGTGATGGTCCGCGCGGGCGTATTCCCGGACCGGATCGGCTGCCCACTCACTGTGCGTGCTGGCGTCCCCGCCGATCGCGTGCCCGGCCCGTCCCGGGTGACGCGCCGGGCGCGCAACAGCATTGGGATCGCCGCCAGGATGACGAGCGCAGAGATGACGATGATGGCGTAGAGCACCGCCGACGCGTGCGGATTCCCTTTCGAGTCGTGGAAGCCGCGGCCGAGGTCCATCAGCGCGACGATGGCCGCAACGCTCATCCCCACCAGTGCCAGCCAGACGGCGGCGCAGGACCCGACCAGGATGCGATCGGCAGTAACCGGCGCGACCCTGTTCCACGGACCCCAGGCTCCGGAGTACCTGTTGGCCATTAGCAGCTCGCTTGTGGTTGGTTGTTCTCGTTCGACGACAACACCGTTCCGTCACTGGCGGTGATCTTGCAGTTGAGCTTGCTCAGCCGCAGCAAGCTGGTCGCCTCTATCGAACCAACGTCGGACTGCGATATTGGGGTGAGCGTGATCGTCCACGGGATGTAGACGTTGGGCAGAGTCCGTCGCATTCCAGAGGCATCGGTGTAAGTGATCGTGATCTGGTCGAACGGCGCCTTGGTGCCGGTCACCGAATACGTGTACTGCCGAGGCGCGGCGGGGGTGGTCGGCGGCGGCGGTGCTGCGGGCGGCGCCGGTGCAGGTGCTGGGGCCGGTGCCGGGGCGGGCGGCGGTGGCGCCTCGGTCGGCGGCGGTGGCGGTGGCGGCGCCTCGCTGGTCGGCGGCGGCGGTGGTGGTGGAGCCTCGCTGGTCGGCGGCGGAGGCGGCGCCGGCGGCGGTGTTGTGACGATAATCTCGTCCTGCATCGGCGGCGTCGACGTGGGCGCGGTGCTCGGCGTCGCCAGCTTGTTGGTGTCGGTGCGCGCGAACAGCAGCGATACGGATGCCACCAGGGCGACCGCTGCGACAATCGCGGCGATGCCGACGACCCACGGCCAGCGTGGCGACGTGGCTTCTTGGTCGGCTAGCTCGTCGTAGCTCTCGTAGTCGTAGAGGTCCAGGTCGACGGGCACATACGGGCCGCTGGTGAAGTGTTCGGACTCCGGAGCCGAGTAGGCCCTGGAATAGATATCGGTCTGGGCCGTCTCGCTGCCCTCTTCGGCTCCGTCCCCCGTCAACTCTTTGCCGAATTCGTTACCACCCGCCTCGAATTCGCTGTCGCCTTGGCTGGGCTCAACGCCGGGGTGCAGTTCGTCGGATTCCGGTCCTGGTGGATTCGGCCCGCTCATGTTTGCCTGTCCTGTTCGACTACTTCACCGGGGCGCGCGGCACCAGGGCTGTGTGGTTGAGCGCGCGCTCGGATGTTTCTCACTGTGCCTGGCGAAACACTACCCAACCGGTACCTGCACGGCATTCTCGGTGAACGGGCCACGGATGAACTGATGCCCTGATTGTGACCTTGAACGAAGCCAGGCGGTACCGACTAGTGCTTTTCGGGCCCGAGGTAGTACTCGAAGACCAGTCCGGCCGCCGAACTCAGGATGAACACCACCCCGGCGACAATCAACCACGGCAGCCACAACGCAATGCCGACCGCGGCTACCGAGCCCGACAGCGCGATCAGAATCGGCCACCAGCTGTGCGGGCTGAAAAAACCCAGTTCCCCTGCGCCGTCACTGATCTCAGCGCCCTCATAATCCTCCGGGCGGGTATCGAGCCGGCGGGCCACGAAGCGGAAGAACGTCGCCACGATCAGCGCCATCCCACCGGTTAGGGCTAGCGCCGTGGTGCCGGCCCACTCGATTCCGCCGGTGGCGAACAAGCTGGTCAGCACGCCGTAGAGCACCGTGCAGAAGACGAAGAACGCGGCCACGAATTCGAACAGCCTGGCTTCGATATGCATGGGGCTTCCTACTTACTCGCTTGGGGCGCGCGCTCGCCGCGGCGGGTCTCGAACGGGTGAGTGGTGACCGCGACCGGCGACTGGGCGATCGCCTGCAAGGCCTGAGCGTTCGTCTTCCCGTCAATCCGCTGCTGCAGGTAGGCCTTGAAGTCGTTGGGCGTTACCACCCGGACCTCGAAGTTCATCATCGAGTGATAGGTGCCGCACATTTCGGCGCACCGACCGACGAATGCCCCGGTCCTGGTGATCTCGGAAACCTGGAAGACGTTGACGGAGTGGTTCGCGACGGGGTCGGGCATCACGTCGCGTTTGAACAGGAATTCCGGCACCCAAAACGCATGGATGACGTCGGCCGAAGCCAGCTCGAACTGGATCCGCTTGCCCGCAGGCAACACCAGTACCGGGATCTCGGTGCTGGTGCCCACCGTCTCGACCTTGTCAAAGTTGAGGTAGGTGCGGTCCTCGGTGTTGAGCCCCCGCACCGGGCCGACGAGTTCCTCACCGCGCTTGTCTTTACCCTCGGGCTTGGAGACCATCGCTGCTTTGCGGGCCGGGTCGGCGAGGTTGCGTGTGAGCGTGCCGTCCTTGAAATTGATCTTCTGGTATCCGAACTTCCAGTTCCACTGGAACGACGTGACGTCGACCACGACCTCGGGGTCAGACGCCAGGTGCAGCATCTTCTCCTGCACCACCACGGTGAAGTAGAACAGCACCGAGATGATCAGGAACGGTGTCACGGTGAGCACCAACTCCAGCGGCATGTTGTAGCCGAACTGGCGGGGCAATTCGGTGTCGGTGGCTTTCCTGCGGTGAAACGCGCTGGACCAGAAGATCAGGCCCCAGACGATGACGCCGACCACCAGCGACGCGATCACTGCGCCGATCCACAGTTGTCGGTTCCAATCGGCCTCCGGGGTGATGCCCCTCGGCCAGCCCAGGCCCAAGACCTCCGACCAACTGCATCCGCTCAGCGTCACCGCCAGCGTGCCGAGCACGCCGGCCAGTACCGCCAGCCGAATCCGACGGGAGCCTGCGGAGCGGCTTCCCAACAAGCCCTGCGAACGGCCTGGTCCGCGAGGTGTCACCGTGGCGCCTCCTGAATCACAAGCTGGGACCGACAGCAAGCATGTCGAATACTACGCAGCGTAGACCACGCGACGTAACGAAGCCGTGGTGGACTCCCCGGGCCTGTCCCCGGCCCGTCGGCTGGCCCGCGACCTGCGCCATCCGTCGGCCCCCGCAGTGCGGCATACTGGGCGCGATGTGTGGACTGCTGGCCTTCGTGAGCGCTGCGGCCGGCGGTGATTCGCCGGGCTCTGCCCGCGACACGGCCGATGCCGTCGCCCGCGCATCGCACCTGATGCGCCACCGCGGACCCGACGAGCCGGGCACCTGGGTCGATCCTGCCGGGACCGTCGTGTTCGGCTTCAACCGGCTATCCATCATCGACATCGCGCATTCGCATCAACCGCTGCGCTGGGGGCCGCCGGAAAGCCCCGGCCGGTACGAATTGGTGTTCAACGGCGAGATCTACAACTACCTGGAGCTGCGCGCCGAGCTCGCTGAGCGGCACGGCACTGTCTTCGCCACCGATGGCGACGGTGAGGCCATCGTCGCCGCCTATCACTATTGGGGCGCCGAAGCCCTGACCCGGCTGCGGGGCATGTTCGCCTTCGCGCTGTGGGACAACGTGGTCGGCGAATTATTCTGCGCCCGCGACCCTTTCGGCATCAAACCGCTGTTCATGGCGACCGGAACCGGCGGCACCGCGGTAGCCAGCGAAAAGAAATGCCTGCTGGAGCTCGCTAGCCTGATCAGTTTCGACACCGCAATCGACTTGCGCGCGGTTCAGCACTACACGGTGCTGCAGTACGTGCCCGAACCCGAGACCCTGCACCGCGGCGTGCGCCGACTCGAATCCGGCTGTTATACGCGGATTCGTCCCGGCACAGCCGCATCGGAGACCACCCGCTACTTCGTGCCGCGCTTCACCGCGACACCAATCACCCGGGACACCGAGCAGGCACGCTACGACGAGATCACTGCGGTCCTCGAGGACTCGGTGGCCAAGCACATGCGCGCTGACGTCACCGTCGGCGCCTTCCTGTCGGGTGGCATCGACTCGACGGCGATCGCGGCGTTGGCCATCCGGCACAACCCGGGGCTGATCACGTTCACCACCGGGTTCGAGCGTGAGGGATTCTCCGAGATCGACGTCGCAGTCGCGTCGGCGGAGGCGATCGGTGCGCGGCACATCGCCAAGGTGGTCACCCCCGACGAGTTCGTCGCCGCCTTACCCGAAATCGTTTGGTATCTCGACGAGCCGGTGGCTGACCCGGCGCTGGTGCCGCTGTTCTTCGTCGCCCGCGAGGCGCGAAAGCACGTCAAGGTGGTGCTCTCCGGTGAGGGCGCCGACGAGCTTTTCGGCGGCTACACCATTTACCGGGAGCCGTTGTCGCTCAAGCCTTTCGACTACCTGCCCGGGCCCCTGCGACGGTCGATGGGCACATTGTCCAAGCCGCTGCCGGACGGTATGCGCGGCAAGAGCCTGCTGCACCGCGGATCGCTGACGCTGCAGCAGCGCTACTACGGCAATGCGCGCAGTTTCTCCGACGCGCAGCTGCGCGACGTGCTGCCCGAATTTCGGCCCGATTGGACGCACACCGACGTGACGGCACCGCTGTACGCCGAATCGGCGGACTGGGACCCGGTGGCCCGCATGCAACACATCGACCTGTTCACCTGGTTGCGCGGTGACATTCTGGTCAAGGCCGACAAGATGACGATGGCCAACTCGCTGGAGCTTCGGGTGCCGTTCCTGGATCCCGAGGTGTTCGCGGTCGCGTCCCGGCTGCCGGTGCAGGCCAAGATCACCCGCATCACCACGAAGTACGCGCTGCGACGCGCGCTGGAGCCCATCGTTCCGTCGCACGTACTCAACCGGCC
The DNA here is from genome assembly GCA_963720085.1 of uncultured Actinomycetota bacterium. Taxonomy (GTDB): domain Bacteria; phylum Actinomycetota; class Actinomycetes; order Mycobacteriales; family Mycobacteriaceae; genus Mycobacterium. Next base: position 184,338 of record CAVRER010000026.1, on the reverse strand, counting down.
GAAACTGGGCTTCCCGGTCCCTATCCGGCACTGGCTGCGTGCCGGCCCGCTGCTGGAGTGGGCCCATGAAATGGTGAACTCTTCAGCAACCGACCATCTGATCGACGTGTCGGCTGTTCGCCGAATGCTAGACGAACACCGTTGTGGCACAACCGATCACAGTCGCAGGCTGTGGACGCTGCTGATCTTCATGCTGTGGCACGCGATCTTCGTCGAGCACAGTGTGGTGCCGCTGATCAGCGAACCGCAGTACCCGGTGCAGCTCTAGACAACCGCCTGCTGACGACGCGGACCGGAACGGTCCGAGAAGGCGGGCAATCAACCTAGGCCAGTACGGCGGCGATTTCGGCGGCAGCGTCGTCGCCGTAGGCGTCCGCCAACCGAGTCTTCGCAACCTCGCGGTCCCACTCCCACTCCTGGGTGCCGGTGGACTCCAGCACCAAGACGGCAACCAGGCAACCCAGCTGCGCCGAACGCTCCAGGCTGAGTCCCCCGCTGCGCCCGGTCAGGAAACCGGCACGGAACGCGTCGCCGACCCCGGTTGGGTCGGTCTGGCTGGTCTCGGGCACCACGTCGACGTGGACGGTTGCGCCGTCGCGGTCCACGATGTCGACGCCCTTGGCGCCGAGTGTGGTCACCCGCAGGTCCACCTTCTCCAGCACATCGGCTTCCGACCAGCCGGTCTTCGACAGCAACAGCTCCCACTCGTACTCGTTGGTGAACAGGTACGAGGCACCGTCGATGAGCTTGCTGATCTCGTCACCCGACAGCCGGGGCAACTGCTGCGACGGGTCGGCGGCGAAAGCCAAGCCGAGCTTGCGGCACTCCTCGGTGTGCACCACCATCGCGTCCGGGTCATTCGCTCCGATGATGACCAGGTCCGGCTTGCCGACTGACGAGACGACATCGGCGAGCTTGATGTTGCGGCCCTCGGACATCGCACCGGGGTAGAACGACGCGATCTGGGCCATGTCGAGGTCGGTGGTGCACACGAAACGCGCGGTGTGCGCGGTTTCGGAGATCAGTACATGGTCAGTGTTGACACCGTGCGACTGCAGCCATTTACGGTAGTCGTCGAAGTCGTCGCCGACCGCCCCGACCAGCGCGGCGTCACCCCCGAGCACCCCGATGGCGAAGGCGATGTTGCCGGCCACCCCGCCGCGGTGGATCGCTAGGTCGTCAACGAGGAAGCTGAGCGACACCTTCTGTAAATGCTCGGCCAGCAGGTGCTCGGAGAACCGGCCCGGAAACCGCATCAGATGGTCAGTGGCAATTGAACCGGTCACCGCAATCATCACGAAGAAATCACCCTTCATTTCCTACGTTCGCCTAGGTAAGGGTACCCGCGGTCGTGGGCGGCGCTGCAGCGCGGGGCGAGGCCCGCTAGCCTCCGTAGGGGAAACCTCGCGGCGACGTTCCTGTCCAGCCCGCTACCCGAGGAGAACTGCCTATGCCCGGTCCGTATTCGCCGAATCAGCGTCTCGGCGCCGACGGACCGCCGTTCACCGACCCCAGCCAGCCGATCCCCAACCAGCCGGCTTATGTCGGACCGCCGGTGAGCGAACCGGTCGAAGCAGCGCCCCCCGCGGCCGCCTATCCGGGTCTGCTACCACCGCCGGTCCCGTACCCAAAACGCCGCCGTCGACGGCTGGTCCTCGCCGCTGTGGTGGCGGTGGTCCTGTTCGCTGGGTTGATCACGGCGATCGTGCACGGTGCGCACAACGGCCGTTCAACCTCGGGCGCGTTCTCCGACGCCACCGCCAAAACGGCGATCCAGGGCTACCTGGACGCGCTTGAGCACCGCGACACCGAAACGATCGCGCGCAACGCGCTGTGTGGAATCTACGACGCCGTGCGGGACCGACGATCCGATCAGGCGCTGGCCAAACTCAGCAGCGACGCGTTCCGCAAGCAGTTCACCGAAGCGCAAGTGACCTCGATCGACAAGATCGTGTACTGGTCGAACTACCAGGCCCAGGTGTTGTTCAGCATGCGCGTCATGCCTGCTACCGGCGGCGCCCGCGACCAGGTACAGGGGATCGCGCAGCTACTTAGTCAGCACAACCAGGTGCTGGTGTGCTCCTACGTGCAGCGAACGGCAGGCAGCTACTAGCTGCGGCGTCAGCTGAAGACGTCAGTTAAAGGAGTCACCGCAGGCGCACGAACCGGTGGCGTTCGGGTTGTCAATGGTAAAGCCCTGCTTCTCGATGGTGTCGACGAAGTCGATGGAGGCGCCCTGTACGTAGGGGGCGCTCATCCGGTCGACAGTCAGCGTCACGCCGCCGAATTCCGCGGTCAGGTCACCGTCGAGCGCGCGGTCGTCGAAGAACAAGTTGTAACGCAGGCCCGCGCATCCCCCGGGCTGGACTGCGATACGCAGCGCCAGGTCGTCGCGTCCCTCCTGCTCCAGCAGTGACTTCGCCTTGGCTGCCGCGGCGTCGGTCAAGATCACCCCATGGGTTGTGGTGGCGGCTGACTCGTGCTGAACAGTCATTGCGTCTCCCTATAAGTGCCTACGTGCCCATTCTCGGGTCAGTGGATGGGTTCGTTCGCTCGGGCCCTCGAGTATCGGACCCCCGCGGAAAACCCACCCCTTCAAAGATACCTTGTCGGACCTCTATTCCCGAGTCGCGCCGCGACGTAGGAGGCCAGGCCCATCAGCTGGTTGGCGGCATCGGCCAGAGCCAGCCGCGCCGAACCGGCGTAGTCGGCAATCGCGTAGGCCGCCAGAATGCCCGCCGATCGCAGCGCCAGACGGTCGAGATCTACCTGACCGGCCATCACCACGATCGGTACGTCGTGCGATCGCGCCGCCTCGGCCAGCGCGCCGACCACCTTGCCGTGCAACGACTGGTCGTCGACACGGCCCTCGCCGGTGATCACCAGATCGGCGGCGGCAATGTCATCAGCCAACCGGGTGTGCTCGGCGATGATCGATGCACCAGATTCGCACCGGCCGCCCAGTGCGAGCAGCGCCGCCCCGATGCCTCCGGCAGCCCCTGCGCCTGCTTGTGCGCTGACTGGCCGCCCGGCGGCCGTGTCCAGTTCACCGGCCCACTCGGTGAGCCGCTGTTCGAGCACCACCACGGTGTCCGAATCCGCTCCCTTCTGTGGCCCGAATATCGCCGCCGCCCCCCACGGCCCCAGCAGCGGGTACTCGACATCCGACGCGGCGATCAACTCCACGCCGGCAAGCCGCCGCCGGCCCGCCGCGAGGCCACCCAGCTCGTCGACCAGTCCGCGGCCGCCGTCGGTGCTGGCGCTGCCGCCCAAGCCGACCACGATCCGCGCGGCCCCCGCCCGCACAGCCGCGGCGATGAGCTGGCCGACTCCTCTGCTATGCGCGGACAGCGCCGTTTGCGGTGTCGGCGGCCCGCCGAGGCGGGCCAATCCGCACGCCTGCGCGCATTCTAGGTATGCCGTCGCCGACTCGGAGTCCAGCACCCACTCGGCCTGCACGTCGTCATCCAGCGGCCCGGATACCTCGAGGTACCGGCGCTCCCCCAGCCGGCTGGCCAGGACGTCGATGAAGCCAGGGCCGCCGTCGGATTGCGGCGCGATGGTGAACTGATCGTCGGGGCGCGCCCGGTACCAGCCCGTCGCGATCGCGGCGGCGGCCTCGACCGCGGTCAAGCTGTCGCCGTAACTATCGGGGGCGACCAGCACCCGCAGGATCGAAGGCACCAGGGCTGCGGCGGGTGCGATACCGCCGACCTCAGTCGCCGACCCGCTCATCTCAGCCAGCGTAGGGGCCGCCGGGAAAAGGTGCACCTGGTCCCAGCCATGTACCGGGCATCGTCTGCTGCGAAGTAACCTGGCGGACGTGAAACTGCTGGGTCGGAAAAAAAACGAGGACGCCGCCAGCGACGATGGCGGTGCCCAGACACCATCATCCGGTGGCTCGCAAACAACCGCCCCCAAGGGACGCCCCACACCCCGGCGCAGCGCCGCCGCCCGGCGCAAGGGGCCGGTCGCTCCGGCGCCGATGACCGCCGCCGAGGCCCGTGCCCGGCGAAAGTCGTTGGCGGGGCCCAAGCTCAGCCGTGAGGAACGACGGGCCAGCAGTGCCGCTCGTCGCGCCCAGATGGCGGAGCGGCGGGAGCGCATGATGGCCGGCGACGAGCGCTACCTGCTGGCGCGCGATCAGGGCCCGGTGCGCCGGTTCGTCCGCGACGTGGTGGACACCCGCCGCAACGTGCTCGGCCTGTTCATGCCTTCGGCGCTGACGCTGCTGTTCGTCATGTTCGCCGTGCCGCAACTGCAGCTATACATTTCGCCTGCGATGACGGTGCTGATGGCCGTCATGCTGCTCGACGGGATCATTCTGGGTCGCAAGGTCGCCAGGCGGGTCGATGAGAAGTTTCCGAACGACACCGAAAGCCGTTGGAAGCTAGCCCTTTACGCGGCTGGCCGGGCTTCACAGATGCGCCGCATGCGAGCGCCTCGACCCCAAGTCAAGCACGGCGCCGGTGTCGAGTAACCCTCGCCTGAAAGCTGTTTGATCTGCCGTGCGAACCCTGGTGCTCGGCGGGATCAAGTCGGGCAAGTCCCGCTGGGCGGAGGCGGCCATCGCCGAGTCGTTGGGACCGGTTGAGCCGGTGCGGTACATGGCGACCGCTTCGGTCACTGACAGCGACCCGGCCTGGTTGCGGCGGATCGCCCTGCACCGCGATCGCAGGCCCCAGCACTGGTCAACTGTGGAAAGCTACGACATCGCAACACAATTGCGCCAGCCACCGGCCGCGCCCACCCTGGTCGATGATGTCGGCGGCTGGTTGACCGCCGCTTTGGATCGCCGCGGATGGGAGGACGGCTCGGTCTCGGCGGACATCGACGAGATGCTCGCGGCGGTGGCCTCGTTCAGTCCGCCGCTGGTCCTAGTGAGCCACGAGGTTGGACTAACCATCGTGTCGGCGACGTTGTCCGGCCGCCGGTTCACCGACGAGTTGGGCGCGCTCAACCAGCGGCTGGCCGCCTTGTGCGATCGAGTGGTGCTGATGGTGGCCGGGCAGCCGTTGCAAATCAAGCCGTCGAGGCTGTGCTGATGTTTCCGCCGGTAGTGCCGCCCGATACGGCTGCCGCTGCCGCGGCCCGTGCCCGCCAGGACACACTGACCAAGCCGTTGGGCGCGCTGGGCCGGCTCGAGGATCTGTCAGTTTGGGTTGCATCGTGTCAAGGCCATTGTCCGCCAAAGCAATTCGAACGGGTCCGGGTGGTGGTGTTCGCCGGCGATCATGGAGTCGCGCGATCTGGAGTATCCGCCTACCCGCCGGAGGTCACCGGTCAGATGGTCGCCAACATCGCCGCTGGCGGCGCTGCGATCAACGCGCTGGCTGACATCGCCGGGGCAACAGTGCGCGTCGCCGACCTCGCTGTGGACGCCGACCCGCCCTCGCCGCAGATCGGTGCGCATAAGGTGCGGCGCGCCAGCGGCGACATCGCCTTAGAGGATGCGCTGACCCACCAGGAGACCCTCGACGCGATTGACGCCGGCCGCCAGATCGCCGACCAAGAGGTCGATGCCGGTGCCGACCTTCTCATCGCTGGCGACATGGGCATCGGAAACACTACTCCTGCAACGGTTCTGACCGCAGCACTGACGGGTATCGAGCCCGTCGTCGCGGTCGGCTACGGGACCGGGATAGATGACGCCGGCTGGGCGCGCAAAACCGCGGCGGTACGCGATGCGATGTTCCGGGCCGAGCCGGTGTTATCCGATCCGGTGGCGCTGCTGCAGCGTTGCGGCGGCGCTGATCTGGCGGGGCTGGCCGGCTTCTGTGCGCAGGCCGCTGTCCGGCGTACCCCGCTGTTGCTGGATGGCATGGCGGTAACGGCTGCGGCTCTGATCGCCGAGCGCCTGGCTCCGGGCGCGCGGCTGTGGTGGCAGGCTGGTCACCTTTCGACCGAACCGGCGCACGCGCTGGCCCTGGCTCAGCTCGGGCTGGATCCGATCGTCGACCTGAGAATGCGGCTGGGTGAAGGTACCGGCGCGGCGGTGGCGCTGCCGGTGCTGCGGGCGGCGGTGGCCGCGTTGACGTCGATGGCCAGCTTTGCCAGTGCCAATGTCTCCAACCGCGCCGACCGCTCTGTTTCCCCACCGTGATCAGGTCGCTGGCAACGGCTTTCGCGTTCGAGACCGTCGTCCCGGTGCCCGGCACATCGGACCGGCCGCTGGGCGGCGGTGCGATGACCGCGCTGCCGGTCGTCGGCGTGGCGCTCGGTGCGCTGGCCGCGGCCGTGACATGGGCGAGCGCGCTGGCGTTCGGCTCGGGCAACCCGCTGACCGGCTTGCTCGCGGTGGCTGCGCTGCTCGCGGCGACCCGTGGTCTGCACATCGACGGCGTGGCCGACACCGCCGACGGGCTGGGCTGCTACGGGCCGCCGGAACGCGCGCTGCAGGTGATGCGCGACGGGTCGACCGGACCGTTCGGGGTGGCCAGCGTGGTGTTGGTGATCACGCTGCAGGGACTGGCTTTTTCGGCGCTGAGCGCCGTGGCGATCGTGGTCGCCGTTTCCGCCGGCCGGGTAGCGGCCGTGCTGGCCTGCCGCCGTTCGCTGCCGGCGGCGCAGGGCAGCGCGCTGGGCGCCCGAGTCGCCGGAACCCAGTCCGCACCGGTGATCGCGGCCTGGGTCATCGTGCTGCTCGCGGCGGCCCTGGCAGCAGGTCGGCAGCCCTGGCAGGGACCGGCGGCGGTGCTCGTCGGACTCGCCTGCGGCGCTGCGCTGATCGGGCGCTGTGTGCGCCGTTTCGGCGGCATCAGCGGTGACGTGCTGGGCGCCGCAATCGAACTGACCACGGCGGTCACCGCGGTACTGCTGGCGGGACTGGTCCGCCTCGGCTGACAGCCCCAGTCGACAAATCAGTGGCCCGTGGCGCTCACTTGGCCGCTGAGTCGCCGAGTGTCGCGGTGAGCGATTCAGCCAGCACAGCCGGCTCACCCATCGGCACCGAACGAATCAACCCCGACTTGACCAGTGTCGCCGCCCGCTCGTCAGCCGGAGCGCCGGCCAGCGCGTCGACGAACACATCAGCGGTGCGCCCAGAACCGGCGATGACGACGACGCGGCGGCCTGTCTCGACACTCTTCTTGACATCAGCGAACGCGATCTGCCCGCCGTTGACCAGCACCGTGACGGACGGCGCGGTTCCGGCAATGACGGTCGCCGCCCGGGCGATCCACGGTGCCTCCGCACCCCACTTCTTGCCCGGCACGAAGACGAAGTCCGTGTGATTGGGTTCGAGCGGTGTCTTGACGTGCCGGAGGTCCTGCTCGTTTGGCAGCTGTACCAACCCGGCGGCCACCACACCCACCAGCGGAAATGTCGCCCCTGTCGCCGCACGGGCTTCGCCGAACAGACGCATGACACCGCTTCGGGTCCCACCGTCCACACCGACCGCCCCATACTTCTCCATGACCGGCGCAATGCCTTCCACGAACGCTGAACGGAGGCGGTTCAGGTGCTTCAATCCGGCGGCTCCGCCGACGACCACCACAGTCGGTCGTGGCGGCTGCAGCCCCAGCATGCCGAGCGCGGCCTGCAATTCTTTCGCCTCGCTGATCTGCACCACGCGCGCAAAAGCTGCACCAGTTAACTCGACCCGGAACAGCGATGTCACCGGCCTGTCCCGAGGAATCCGGCGAAGCGTTCCATGGCCACGTCGCGTGCCGCTGCCTGCCCCACCCGCCGCAGATCGCGGATGTACTGGACCGAGTTCAGAGTCTGCGCCTGCTCAGAAACCACATCGTCAAATCCTAGGTCGTTCACGCCGCGGCGCGACAGCTCCCCAGCTCCCCGAACGGCACCAGATCGGAGTCTCCTTCTCCTCAACGTCCTTGTCTCCAGCGTCCAGCCGTCCGCGCGGCACTCGCGGTTCCAGCGGTCGTGCTCGGTGATGGCAAGCATCTCGACTTTCTCATCGATGAACGCGAGTTCTTTTGCGACGGGCTGCGCAGGATTCCGCGGCAGCGCAATGTGGTTCACTTCTGTGGGACGGGCAGGTCGGGGCAGAGCGTGATGTAGCCGATGGTGGGTGAGATCCAGTCGTGCCAGTCGTGGTGGCTGATGTTGGTGGTCAATTTCGAGCAGAGGGTGGCCGCGGTGGCGTCGAGGGGGGTGGGCCACAACCGAATCGTGGAATCGTCGCTGCCGGAGACCAGGGTGTGCCCGTCGGGGCTGAACGCCACACCCTCCACAGCGGCGGTGTGGCCGGTCAAAGGCTGGCCCAGCGGCACCTGGTGGGCCCGGTCGCTGACATCCCACAACCGCACGGTGTGATCGGCGTCGGCGGAGGCCAGGGTGCGCCCGTCGGGGCTAAACGCCACACCGTACACGGCGCCGATGACCTGCACGGGCCGGCCCAGCGGGCCCGGGTGCGCCGGGTTGGTGACATCCCACAACCGCACGGTGTCATCGGCACTGCCGGCGGCCAGGGTGTGCCCGTCGGGGCTAAACACCACCTCGTACACGGCGCCGGGAAGCTGCAGAGGCTGGCCCAAGAGTGCGGGGTGGGCCGAATCGGTGACATTCCACAACCGCACGGTGGCATCCTCGCTGCCGGAGGCCAGCGTGTGCCCGTCGGGACTGAAGGCCAAACTCCATACGTGGTCGTCGGCCTGGCCCTGCAGGGGCCCGCCGAGGGCTGCCGGATGCGCCCGGTCGGTGAGATCCCACAACCGCACGGCGCCATCGGCGTTGCCAGAGGCCAGCGTGTGCCCATCGGGACTGAACGCCACAGCCCAGACGATGTTGGTCTGGTCCTGCAGGGGCTGGCCCAAAGGAGGTGCCGGGTGCGCCCGGTCGGTGAGATCCCATAACCGCACGGTGCCATCCGCGTTGGCGGAGGCCAGCGTGTGCCCATCGGGACTGAACCTCACGTCGTATACGACCCCGGGGACCTGCAGCTTCTGGCCCAGCGGTGCGGGGTGCACCGGGTCGGTGAAATCCCACAACCGCACGGTGGCATCGTTGCTGGCGGAGGCCAGCGTGTGCCCGTCGGGGCTGAACCTCACCCTCTCCACCATGCGGGTGTGGCCCCGCAGGGGAATTGCGGTGTCGAGGTTCCACAACCGCACGGTGGCATCGTTGCTGCCGGAGGCCAGAGTGTGCCCGTGCGGGCTGAATGCCACGCTGTACACGGTGCCGGTGTGACCGTGCAAGGGCTCGCCCAGCTGGCCGGCGTTGGCCGGATTGGTGAGATCCCAGAACCGGACGGTGGCATCATCACCACTTGAGGTGAGGGTCTGCCCGTCGGGGCTGAACGCCACGCTGTACACGATGCCGGTGTGGCCCGTCAGGGGCTGACCCAGCGGGCCGGGATGCGCCGGATCGGTGAGATCCCACAACCGCACGGTGGCATCGTCCTGGCCGGAAGCCAGGGTATGCCCGTCGGGGCTAAATGCCACGCTGTACACCGCGCCGAGGTCGCTGGCCATGGTGGGGGGCACTTCTAGCGGGCTCAACGGGTCCGGGTGCGCCGGGTCAGTGAGATTCCACAATCGGATGGTGGGTTCGTCGCCGCTGGAAGCCAGGGTGTGCCCGTCGGGGCTGAACGCCACACTGCGCACGGGTGCTGTATGGCCCTGCAGGGGCTCGCCCAGCGGGCCCGGGTGGGCCGGGTCGGTGAGATCCCACAACCGCGCGGTGGCATCGTCGCCGCCGGAGGCCAGGGTGTGCCCGTCGGGACTGAACGCCACACTGTTCACGCCTTTGTCGCCGGTCAAAGGCTGGCCCAGCGGCACCGGGTGGGCCGGGTCGGTGAGGTTCCACAACCGCACGGTGGCATCGTTGCCGCCGGAGGCCAGGGTGTGGCCGTCGGGGCTAAACGCCACACTGTTCACGTCGCCTTTGTGGCCGGTCAAAGGCTGGCCCAGCGGCACCGGGTGGATCGGGTCGGTGAAATTCCACAACCGCACAGTGGCATCGCGGGTCGCGGAGGCCAGGGTGTGCCCGTCGGGGCTGATCGCCACACTGGTCACGGCTGCCGGCGTGGGGATGATGGGGATGATGGGGATGATGATGCGGGTGGTGTTCAGCGCGGCGGTGGCGGTGTAGAACGCGCCGCGGCTGGCGGTGGGGTCGGACCGGATTCCTTGCGCCGCCATGGTATCGGCCAGCGCCTGCATGTCACTACTGCCCGCGACCCCGATAAACGCCGCCGAGGCCGCGGTGTCGAGTTGGGCGGCCAGTGCATCGCGCGCTTCACGAATGGCTTTCCCCCGCTCCGCGATGGCGTTCCCCCGCTCCACGATGGCGGTTGATGCGGCTACCACCGAGATGACTGTCAACAGGGCCAGCCCGGCAAACGCCATGCGCCGCAGGCGCCGGAACCGCCGCTGCTCACGCAGATCATCACTCGTCAAGTCGTCTTTGGGCTTGCCGTGAATCGGGGCGGCCAACGAGGCGACTTTGTCCCGGAACGCGAGTGACCGAATGTCCCAAGGTGCATCGCCACTAACGTCGATGTAGAGGGGCTCAAATGGCAGCGACCCCGGCGCTGTCATCGCCGGCGGAGCGGCGCTAGAGTGCTCGGGGTCGAACCGCGCTTCTTTCGCGTTCCACTGCAGCTGGCCCTCGGCCAGCACCAACATCAAGTTTTCATGCCCGTGGTGCTTCAGCCAGTAATTGACCTCCTCATCGACCCAATGCGATGCTGCGGACTGCGGCGACAGCACCACGATCATGAATCGCGACCCGCCAAGCGCCTCGCTGATCTTGGCCCACAGGTCAGGGTTGGCTTCGAGGTTGGTGGTGTCTCGAAATACCCGCAGCGCTCGCAACTGCCCGACGCGCCGCCCTATCTGGTGCAAGCCTTTCTGGATCGCGCTAGTGACGTCGTTATCCCGATGGGCGTAGGACAGGAAGGCGTCGTACTGCATCCGCCTTTCCGGCACAGCAGCGGGAGACCCCCCGGCCTGCAATACTTCCGCCATACTTCCCACCTACAGGCAATCCGGTTCCGTACGAGCGGCAGCCCGCACTCCAGGGACAGGTAAGTCTGTCACTAAAGCTGCAGCGTTTTGTCGTTTTCGCGATGACGAGAACACCCGAAGGAGCGCTGCGAAACGGATATCGGAAGGCCCGCTGTCACCGTGTCAAACGGACAGGAAGAACGCACAAATGTGGTGGAATCGTTTTCTTACTCAGAGCAAACCGCACAAACCGGGGACGCCGTGACCAGTCCTAAAAAGACCGAACGAAGGGGCCCACCACAATGAGTCTGCTGGCGCGGCTGCGTCCCTCACGTCCGGCCACGGTGCCGACACCTGCAGACGGCGACGCGCAGCAGCAGCGTAATCCGGGCACACTCACCGGTCACCGGTGGTCGTTCCGGAGCGCTGGGCGCTGGTTTGTCAGCCTGCTGGCCCAATACCAGTGGTGGATCCTGGGTGTCGCCACCGTCGCGGCATTCGTTCTTGGCTACGTCGGGGCATCGGAGCTGCTGACCGAGAAGTTTCCCCATAAAAACTTCAGTGACGCCGCCTATATGAGCCTCAAGGACTTCGTGCTAGAGAACGAGGAACAAGCGGGGCTTCCGTGGCAGCTGGGGGTCGCCCGCTATCTCGCCCCGGCGGTGGCCGGCTGGGCCACGATCAGCGCCCTCGGATTGCTGTTTCGCGATCGGGTGCAGCAACTGAAGATCCCGTGGATGCGCGGACATGTCGTGATCTGCGGCCTCGGCGAACATGTGGGCATCATGTTTCTTCGCCACCTTCGGGAGGCGCGGATTCGCACGGTGGTAGTCGAGTTGAACCCGGACAATCCGGGTATCGAGCTGTGCCGCAGCCTCGGTGTCCCTGTGATTGTCGGTGACGCGCAACGGCTGAAAACGCTGCAGGCGGCGGGGGCTCACCGCGCCCGGCGGGTGCTTGCCGTGGCCGAATCCGACGCCGTCAATACCCAGATTGTCGCAACCTGGCAGGAGTTGCCCGGGCAGCGTTCCGGCCAGTTGGGTTGTCTGGCCCGAATTAACGACTCCGACTACTGTTCGTTGCTGCGGATCCAGGAGGCACAACGCGGGGATGAGTCGACTGTGGACTTTTTCAACATCGATGAGATCAGTGCGCGACTTATGTTGAAGCAGTTCCCGCTCGACACCGACTGCACGCAGCCGCACATCCTGGTGGCTCACCTCGACCTGCTCGGGATCTGGCTGGTGTATCACGCCGCGCGCGTCTGGCACGACAATCGAAAGGATGACAACGACGCCCGGCTGATGGTGACGGTCCTCGACCACAATCCCGAGGAGAGAGTTCGAGAACTGAAGAGCCACCACCCGGAACTGAAAAACCTGTGCGACTTCCATCCGTTCTGGGCGACCGCCGAGGATATCGGCGAAAGGCTGCCCGACCATCACCTCGACCCGGTAACCCCGCACATCAGCCGCGCCTACGTGACCGCATACGGGGACCACCAAGCGTTCCAGACGGCGCTTAAGTTACATCACCGACTGCGCAAATTGGATCCTACGGTGCCCGTGGTCGTCGCGCTCTCACAGCCTCACGGGGTGGCGGGCCTTTTGGGCGACGTCAAAAGGGCCGGCGCGATGGCCAACGTCGATGTGTTCCCCACGATGGAACGCGCGTGCAGCGTCGACCTGGTTTGGGGCGGGTCGTTCGAGCCATTGGCCGAAGCCACCCACGATCGCTGGCGCGCACAGCAAGAGGAGGAGCACAAGCCGGCGCCGTCGTGGGAAGAGCTGGACGAACCGCGTAGGGAATCTAACCGCGCCCAGGCTCGCGACATCGCCGGCAAGTTGCACAGCATCCACTGCGCTGTGGCGCCGCTGCAGAACTGGGACGCCACAAAGGATTTCACGTTCACCGAAGAGGAACTCGAAAAGCTCTCCATCGACGAACACAACCGCTGGTGGCGTGAGCGGCTCGACGACGGCTGGAAGTTGATCCCCATGCCGGAGGCCGAGGATCCCGACGAAGTCATGCGCTTGCTCGAGCAAGCTAGGCGCCGCAAGGAACACCCCTGTCTGATTCCATGGGCGGAACTGCTGGAGCTGGACGCTGAGCTGTATCGACGTTTCGGGGAACGAATGGCGAGATTCGTTGAGTTGGACCGGGATGCTGTGCGGGAAATCCCCGAGCGGCTCGCTGCCGTCGGCTTGCAGGTGATTCGTATGGACGCGACGGCCGGTGTGGCCACCAAACAGACCCCGACGGTAATAGACGGCAAGGCACACCACGGCTGACAAAATTCGCGTCCGCTCGACCTCAGTCAAACAACGCCTGTCCTCGAAATCGTATGAGCTGCGCTGACACTGGCTCGCAATGGACTGGAGCGTCTGGGCGGCCAGTGGCCTTCACGTCGCGTACGAATGCAAAATGGGCGAAATCATCGGGCCGGTTATGCACAATGATCAGGCGAGCGTAGTCCTGACGCTCACAGGGTCGCCAACGAAGTTCCACATGCCGCGGGGATGTTGGTCAACACGCGAACGGAGCTGATCTCATGCAGTACCTAGCGGGTATCAGCCAGGATGAGAACACCCTTAACAATATAGTCACGGTTGGTTCTTTCTTAAGCGGTGTCGCCATCATCCTGTTTATTGTCGTTCAGGTTTTACCGGCCTGGGTCCTTTTGGCCAGGAGTCTTCAGCACGAGGGTGTCCATCAGGGAAGCGTGGATCGTTATTGGCAAGCATTGCTGATGGTGTTCGAAATACTCGTGCGCGGTGCCCAGACGCGCTCGGTTTACAAGGCGGCGCGGCTGCGTATCGAGATCGAGCTCCTGAATCCGGCTCCCGCACGTCCGCGGCTGCTCAACCATAACAGCAGGGCGGAATATCGCGCTGCCGTAGAGGAATGGGCGAAAGAGCAGAGCGCATGGTCAAAGCATACGAAGAGCCTCCTGCATGCGCTGGTGGAAGAAGAAGAAAAAGACCGGTCGATTGAAGTTGACACCTGCTCGCCGCTGATCGATAACGACGGTATCGATCGCTACTTCAACGCGTTGGCTTCCCAGCGTCATCACACAAACCAGCAACCGATGTTCTTATCAAAGGTGACAATCAGATCAGGTTTTGTGGCGCCACTGCATCTTCTGACCGGCGTCCTCGCCCGCTATGAAGAGGACTGGCAGCCGATCGTCGAGGGGTACGGCCGATCCGTCATTCGCCCGGGCGACCCCTTCCGGTATAGCCAGGCTCGCAAGATGCAGGCTTTCATATTCGATTGCTGGCTTCTTTGGGGACCGAGCATTCCAGTCTGCACCTGCCCGGAGTGGCACGGAGAGGTAGCACTACAGTACGGCTTTGGCGATGAGGACAATTCGCTCAGTCTGCGGTGTTCCTCACCGGAAATCCTCCGCCTCTTTGAAGGGCAAAACAGCGTCCAGCTCGACGGGTTGGCGTGGCAGACTCGTGTTTCCGGCATCCTGAAGTGGGGTGCGGCACTTGGTGCCTCCGCCTTCTGCCCCGCACAGCGCGCCATCTGGCACGACAAACGACTCGTGCTCGACATCACCGACCAGCCCAATGGAATCCGCCGCGCCGGCGGGACCGAGGAGCAGGTGTTTGCGCTGTATTACTCGGCCTATCTGTGGATCACGTTCGTGATGTGCGCACCGGACACCGGTGAGCCACTCAACCCCGACCATCAATGGCGCGACCTGATTCCTTTCTTCATGCACGGCAATGTCGCAGACGGAGATACTTACGACTTTCAAGGGACACAGCTCGCTCGCGCCGCCCTCGAAGGGGCCTTGCAGTTGCTTCGTGCCGAGCCGGACTTCGTTCTGCGTTTCGCATCTGCCATCGACGAAACCGCTTGCGGTTACGACATGCTGTATTCGATGCCCGCGGAGATGACCATCCGGAACAAGATGGTCAAGTTCGTTGAGGAAGCTCACCATGAAGACCGGCTGGTGTTGAGGCGGCTGATACTCGACCTTGAAGCGACAGGGCCTTTCCGGGACGGCGACTACTCGGCGTGTGCGCTGCCCGGCATCGTGCATGACTATTACAACGAGAGCGGGGACGGCATGCCGACATTTCATGAGTTGCGCTTCACCCGCAAGACCGATATCGACCTGCTCAAACGGCTTTACGACGACTGCATCGTACCGGAGTTTCCCAATCCCAATGAACGGGAGTCCTTCGAGGACATTAGAGGGTCCTTACATCGCAAGGAGGACGGCTGGTTTGGAAAGAACAACTACCATGTTGTCGTAGTGCTCGATGGCGACGAACCGATCGGCGGCGCTATCTCGGATTACCTCGTCGAACCGAACGCGGGTGCAATCGAGTATCTCGTCATCCAACCCGATTATCGGGGGATGGCGGCGGGCGGTCGCCTGCTGGAATACACCGAGCGCTTGCTTCACCAAGACGCGGACAAGAGCCGTGGGCGTCCGCTTGACTGGATCGTCGGTGAGATGGATGACCCGTACGTCACACCCGCGCCGACGAACCGCTTCGATCCCTTCGCACGCGCACGGAGTCTGGCACAACTGGGGATATCGGATGTTGGACTTTCCCTACGTGCAACCCGCTCTGTCGAGCGACAAGTCTGCGGTCCACACCCTGCTGTTGATGGCCAAGACCTGCTCTCCACGGTTCACCGACTCGGTGCCGTCCACCGACGTACGCACCTTCCTCCGCGAGTATCTGCGCTGCGGCATGCGGATTGAGGCGGCCGAGGACAACAAATGGTTCGAAGAAATGTGCAAATTCCTGCCGCCGGGGGGCTCGACGCGGTTGGTTCGCTTCAGCGATTACGTCGGTTGGGAAAAGGAGATGCACCTGCATGTCAACGAGGCACTCAACGAGACGGACCCAGAACTAACCGAGGCCATCGCCGTATACGACGAGGAATTCAAAAACCGCGATACGGCGATCGCCAGCTCCGAGTTTCGCAAGGCGTTCGAGCCCGACGGATTATATTACCGGGTGGGCTACCGCTATCACCTGTGGACCATCCGCCGCGAAGCGGGCGCGAAATGCGAAGGAATGGCGTCGTTCTTGACGATGCCGAGCGCCGGCTTCGGCGGCTACGTTGGTTTTCTCGAGCCGCTCCGTGGTTCCGGCAAGCTCCGACACCTTGGGGCTCGCATGGAGGAGCGAATGGTGCGCGACGGGACGAGGGCCCGCGGCTGGTACATCGAATGTGGTGGCCGGGCCGAGCGCGACATCTTTTTGAAGCTGGGCTTTCGGGAACTCGATGTGGACTATATGCAGCCCTCGCTACCAGGCCGAAATATTCACCCGCCCAGCCGCTCCCTCCACCTGTTGTACAAACCGTTCGGCCGCGTGTATGCGAACGCCGACGAAACCACGGCGATCCCGAAGTCGGCCTTCCTTCAGGCCGTACGGGAGATCTACCAGTCCATATACGGCATCCCGAATCCTGATGAACATCAGGCGTTCATCAAGCTCGCGGAATCCTTGGGACGCGCCCCCGACGTCAAGACCAAACCTCTGCTGCCGACCTGTTAGCGGTGGGGCAGCCAAGCATGGTCATTGGTGAACCCGGGGTAACCAGCGGATTCCAACGACCCCATCAGCGAATCGACGTCGACGCGCATTCGGCGAATCAGCCCGCTTCCCATGGCGACACCCGCCACATCACACATAACTGTGTGCACACACCGGAATGGCAACCGCAATGAGCAATACCACGGCCGTGCCCGCCGGCGACGACGCCACCAGCGGCAGCCCGGCGCAGCTGCGACACGGAGCCATCGGCTTCCTCGGCAGTCTTGCCATCGCGGTCGCCGCCGCGGCCCCGGCCTACGGACTTGCCGCCACCATCGGGCTCATCGCCGCCGTCGGTGGCGTGGGCACGCACATGCCGGCGGTGATCATCGTGTCGTTCGTGCCGATGCTGTTCATCGCGCTGGCCTTTCGCCAACTTAATTCCGTCGATCCTGACTGTGGTACCACCTTCTCGTGGATGGCCCGAGCCATGGGCCCAAGCTGGGGCTGGCTCGGCGGATGGATCGCTATTTTCTCGGGAATCATCGTCAACGCCAGCCAAGCCCAAATCGCCGGTGTCTACGGCTACAAACTCTTCGGCATCGACACCGCCGCCGACAGCATCCTCGCCGTCACCCTGCTTGGCGTAGTCTTCATCGTGCTGCTGACCTTCATCTGCTGGAAAGGCATTCAGATCTCTGCACGGATCCAGCAGCTGCTGGTGGGCCTCGAGCTGGCTACCCTCACACTGTTCGCGGTCGTCGCGCTTATTGATGCCTATACGAGACAGCCCGAGGGATCGATCACCGTCGCGGCCGATTGGTTCAACCCCTTCGCGCTCGGAGTCGAACCGCTGTTGGTTGGCATGCTGCTGGGTGTCTTCCTTTACTGGGGCTGGGATTCCGGGATTTCCGTGAACGAAGAGACCAAGAATCCACGCTCGGCGCCCGGACGCGCCGCCGTCTTGGCCAACGTTGTGTTGATCGCCGTCTACTTGCTCGTGTCCGTAGCCGCGCAGGCCTACGCCGGACCGACCACACTGGCTAAGAATTCCGGTGATATATTCGCTGGCGGCTTGGCCTCGGACGTGTTGGGTCCCATGCAGTTCCTGCTCACCATCGCTGTGTTGACCTCGGCCACCGCGGCTACCCAGACCACCATCTTGCCGGCAGCGCGCACCGCCTTATCCATGGCCCGCCGAGGTGCCCTCCCGGCCCGTTTCGCCAACATCAACGAGAAGACCCAGGTTCCGGGCTACGCCACCGTAGTGGCCGGGGTGCTGTCGATCATCTGGTATGTCGCAATTGTCAGCATCTCCACCGCCGTGCTCGTCGACGTGGTCGCCGGTGTCGGATTCCTTGTTTCCCTTTATTACGGATTCACCGGCCTCGCATGCGCCGTCTTCTTCCGGCGGGAACTGCACAAATCCATCGCCAACCTGCTCACCATGGGCATTCTCCCCGTGCTGGGCGCACTGATCCTCCTGATCGTTTTCGTGCGTGGAATGGTTTACTACGCTGACCCCGAAAACGTTGAATCCCAGCTTATCTGGGGTCTGGGCATTCCAAACTGGATCGTTATCATCCTTGCCCTTTCCGGCATCATCTTTATGCTTGTCGCGCGCGCCAAGCTCCCGGACTTCTTCCGCCGCGAACGCCGCCTCGTCGCCGGCGACCTGGTCACCACCACAACATCGGAAGCAAGATTCGCGCCGCCACACTAAGCAAGGCGCGCGCGGCGTCTGTCAGCCCAGCCTCGACATCCAGCCGTGAGTGTCGGCGAAAGTTCCGCGCTGGATGCCGGTTAGCGTGTCACGCAGCGCCATCGTCACCTCACCGGATTCGCCGTCGCCGATGGTGAATTCGCTCTCGCCGTACTTGACGTGCGAAATCGGAGTGATCACCGCGGCAGTGCCGCACGCGAACACCTCGGTGATCTCGCCGGCGGCGGTCTTTTTCTGCCACTCGTCGATATCGATCTTGCGCTCCTCGACAGCAAAGCCGGCATCAGTTGCCAACTGCAACAAGGAATCCCGAGTTATGCCCGGCAACAGCGAGCCGGACAGCTCAGGGGTGACCAGCCGGGCCGATCCGCCGCTGCCGAACACGAAGAAGATGTTCATCCCGCCCATCTCTTCGATGTAGCGGCGCTCGACGGCATCCAGCCACACCACCTGTTCGCAACCGTTGTCGGCGGCCTCGGCTTGCGCCACCAACGACGCGGCGTAATTTCCGCCGAACTTCGCTGCGCCGGTGCCGCCCGGGCTGGCGCGCACGTATTCCGTTGACACCCACACGGTGACCGGTTTGATGCCGTGTTTGAAGTAAGCGCCGGACGGCGAGGCGATCACCAGGTAGCGATACCGCTTCGACGGGCGCACCCCCAGCCCCGGCTCGGTGGCGAAGACGAACGGCCGCAGGTACAACGACTCCTCGCCGCCGGCCCGCGGAACCCACGCCTTGTCGACGGCGATCAGTTGCCGCAATGAGTCGACGAACAGTTCGTCGGGCAATTCGGGGATCGCGATCCGCCGCGCCGAGGACCGCATCCGCGCGGCGTTGGCCTCGGCACGGAACGACACGATCGACCCGTCCGGCCATCGGTAGGCCTTAAGTCCTTCGAATATCTCCTGCGCGTAATGCAGCACGATCGCCGACGGGTCCAGCTCAATCGGGCCGTAGCCGATGACCCGCGCATCGTGCCAACCCTGCCCATCGGTGTAATCGATCGACACCATGTGGTCGGTGTGATATCTGCCGAAACCGGGGTCGGCCAGTATGGCGTCGCGTGCCTCGTCGCTGGTCGGGTTTGCGGTGCGTGAAACCGTGAACTCGAGGGCGCGGCCGGTCATCATGCGATTCTATAACCGGGCGCTACCGGGTTTTTGGTTCGACAAACGGTGGACGCACGACTTCGCATTCAACCGCGCGGCCCCGAACATCGACGATCACATGCTGACCGTCCTCGACACCCGCGTCGCTGTCGATCAGTGCAAGCGCGATACCGGTTTTCAACGTCGGCGAAAATGTGCCCGATGTGGTGACTCCGACCTTGCTGTCGCCGTCGAGCACGGTTAGCTCCGGTCGCAGCACACCGCGGCCCACCGCGCGCAGGCCGCGCAGCAACCGACGCGGACCCGCCTCCTTTTCGGCTAGCAGCGCATCGCGGCCGAAGAACGCACTCTTCTTCCAGCCGATCGCCCAACCGCATCGGGCTTGCAGCGGCGAGATATCGGCCGAAAGTTCGTGACCGTGCAACGGATAGCCCATCTCGGTGCGCAGCGTGTCGCGCGCCCCGAGACCGGCCAACTGCCCGTCCGCCCGGGTAACCGCGGCAACCAGCGCATCGAACACCACACCGGCGGATTCCCAACGGGGCAGCAGCTCATAGCCTTGCTCCCCGGTGTAGCCGCTGCGGCAAACCCGCACTGGCAGTTGCGCGAATGTCGCGTCGGCATAGCCCATGTAGTCCATGGAAGTCGGTAGCCCCAACTCAGCGAGCACGTCCGCCGATCGTGGTCCCTGCACGGCTAACACCGCATAAGAGCGATGCTCGTCGGTGATGGTGAGCCCGACGGGCGCAGCTTTCTGCAGAGCCGCGACCACCGCCGCGGTGTTGGCAGCATTGGGCACCAGGAAGATCTCGTCGGGCCCAACATAATAGGCGATCAGGTCGTCGATGACGCCACCAGATTCGTTGCAGCACAACGTATATTGTGCTTTTCCCGGCTCGATACGGTTCAGGTCGTTGGTCAGCGCAGAGTTGACGAATTCCGCGGCGCCGGGCCCGCGGACCAGCGCCTTGCCCAGGTGGCTGACGTCGAACAGGCCGACGGTAGTGCGGGTTGCGGTGTGCTCGCTGACGGTGCCGGCATACGACACCGGCATCAGCCAGCCGCCGAACTCGGCGAAGCTCGCGCCGAGCTCGCGATGGCGGTCCTCAAGTGGTCCGTGCAAAAGGTCATCGTCCATCGGCGCCGCTCCTTCTCATCGCTGCGCTCTGCATCGTCGCCAGCGCGGCTCACGGCAATTCACCCTAATCCGGGCCGTGGCTGGCAGACTTGGCCAGGTGGTCGATTCTTTGATTTCGGCGCTGGAGGCTGCCGGGATCGCCAATACGCGCGAGCGGGCTGGTCTGATCGAGTACTTGGCGGACCTCGGTTTCACCGCGGACGAGATGGTCGAGGCCGAGCGTCACGGTCGCCTGTTCGGACTGGCCGGTGACGCCCTGCTGTGGTCCGGTCCCCAGATCTATACCCTGCGGACCGCCGCAGATGCGATCGGTGTGGCGTTGGCGGACGTCGAACACGGCTGGGCGATGCTCGGCCTGACCGTCGCAGATCCGGATACGCCGGTGTTGAGTCAGGCCGACGTCGACAGCCTGGCGACCTGGGTGGCGATGAGGATGCAGATGGGCCCCGACGCCGCGGACGGCTTCCTGCGGGTCCTCGGCGCGACCGTGGCCCGGCTGGCCGAGGCGATCTCGTCGACGATCCGGACGAGTCAACCCAAAATGTGGCTCGAGCCTCACCGGGGACGAACTCGCCACCGCGCAGGTCTACCGCGAGGCCGCAGAGTTCGTCCCCCGCGTCGGGGCAATGATCGACGCCGTCCACCGCCACCATCTGGTCAGTACCCGAACGTTCATCGAGGGCCGTCGTCACAGGCCCGTCGGCGAGCGTGGTGTGCGGCGTCGGTTTCGCGGATCTGTCCGGCTTCACTGCGCTGACCCAAATGCTCGCACCCGCGGAGTTGTCGACGATGCTCACCGAGTTCGGCGACACCGTCAGCGACGTGGTGCACGCCGACGGTGGGCGGGTGGTGAAGTTCCTCGGCGACGCGGTGATGTGGGTGAGCTCGAACCCGGAGCGGCTGGCAAGAGCGGCGATCGACCTCGTCGACCATCCGCGCGCACGCGAGGCGGGACTACAGGTCCGCGCCGGTCTCGGCTACGGCCCGATCCTGGCCATAAATGGTGACTACTTCGGCAACGCGGTCAACCTGGCCGCCCGGCTTGTCGCTGCGGCGGCACCGGGCCAGATCCTTGCCGCAGCGGAACTTCACGACGCAACTGCCGGACTGGCCTGCCATCGCTCAGGAACCGTTGCAGCTCAAGGGCTTCGACGAACCGGTGACCTCTTACGACCTCAGCCGCGGCCGATGAATCTGGTGATGCCCGTAAGCACATAACCTAGTCCGCAATCAAGCCTTGTTCTCGGCGTCTGAGTAAGCAATTTCGGCGCCTTTTTGTAATGACAAAGCCGTACTTTGCAGCAGCATCATGACAGCAAAGACGACTACCCACAGCCAGGCTTCGCCTGGAGCGAGATGTGCGGCTGGATTTCTCACTGGTAGCGCCATGACGGAACGTATGACTGCGGAGATAACGACGACGACCGTAAGATACGGGAGAAACGTTTGGACTCTCTGTGCAAGACCGCCGGAGGGTGAATCCGTACGCCGCCTCTTAGTTCCGATGTACCACACAGCTCCGCACACGATTACCACCACCAGCGCTATCGGCACCGAGAGACGGTTGGCCCAGTTCCACAGGGTTCTAGGGGCTGTTGCGTTTTCGGATCAGCCAGGGCGAGCGCTAGATCCGAGAGCGTTGCTTCGACGAAGAACACCGCAATTGGGGGAACAGTACCGCGACGATAAATACGCAGTGTTTGGTAAGACTGCCGGCTGAACCCGAAGCGAACTGCACAACTGCGTAAAGCAACATATACACGGAAGCCACAAACGAAACGCCGCCTAATAATTCCGCCGACGCGGCCCGGCCGCCGGTGAGGGCGCACCCGTTCTCGCCGGCCAGCAAGCTGTATTGCACAGCCGCCAGGAATAGGCCGAGAAACGCGTTCATCAGCGCTACGCCTGTCAGCGTCTCACG
Organism: uncultured Actinomycetota bacterium; assembly: GCA_963720085.1. Taxonomy (GTDB): domain Bacteria; phylum Actinomycetota; class Actinomycetes; order Mycobacteriales; family Mycobacteriaceae; genus Mycobacterium. The sequence goes on along the minus strand of CAVRER010000026.1, from coordinate 162,023 downwards.
CGTTCTCAGCGACTTACCATCGCCGCGGCGCCGATACGAGCGATCAAGCACGAGATTTATGACGACGAACGCAAAACCAGCAAGAACGCCAGCCAACTGCGCGTAATTCCCGGCCACGATCGATATGTCGAAGCCAGTCCAAAGCACGCAGGACTCAGCCATCTGCCCTGTGGCCATCGTCGAGATACTAGTCGCACCGCACCAGCCGACGGAACGAAGTCACGCAGCTGGGGAACTGTTGCAGCTCAAAGGCTTCGGCGCCGGGGTCATGGCCTATGACCTGCACCGCGGTGGACGTCGTTAGGGTTAATGCTTGTGAGCACACAACCCGGTTATCTCGCCCCTGCCGTCACCGTCGCCTCCTCGTTGCCGCGTCGCGGCGCCGGATCGGCGGTGTTGATTGTCCCGGTGGTTCCGTCTGGTCCCGACGGCACAGAGGATCAGCCGGGCGCCGTCGTCGCCTCCGCTGAGCCGTTTCTGCCAGCCGAAGCGGTCGCCGAAATCGAGGCAGGCCTGCGCGCACTGAACGCCACCGGCGCCAGCGAGCAGGTGAACCGGCTGGTGGTGAAGTCGCTGCCGGTGGCCAGCGTACTGACGATAGGTCTGGGCAAACGCCGCGATGAGTGGCCCGCCGACGTGATCCGCCGTGCGGCGGGCTCGGCGGCGCGGGCCCTGGGCAGCGCCGAGGCCGCCATTACCACGCTGACGGCCTTGGACCTGGAGGCAGCGGTGGAGGGCTTGATTCTGGGCAGCTACCGATTCACCGCCTTCCGCACCGACAAGACCGCGCCCAAAGACGCCGGTCTGGGCAAGATCACCGTGCTCTCCACCGCCAAGGACGCCAGGACGCGAGCCGCCCACGCAGCAGCGGTCGCGACCGCGGTGGCCACCGCGCGCGACTTGGTCAACACCCCGCCCAGCCACCTGTTTCCGGCTGAATTCGCTAATCGCGCAAAGGCTTTGGGTGAATCCGTCGGCCTCGATGTCGAGGTGCTCGACGAGAAGGCGCTGCAAAAAGGTGGCTACGGCGGGGTGGTTGGAGTCGGCAAGGGTTCGTCCCGACCGCCGCGGCTGGTGCGGCTGACCCACCGCGGGTCGCGGCTGGCCAAAAAACCGAAGCGGGCCAAGAAAGTTGCCCTGGTCGGCAAAGGGGTCACGTTCGACACCGGCGGCATCTCGATCAAGCCGGCGGCATCGATGCACTACATGACCGGCGACATGGGCGGTGCCGCCGCGGTCATCGCGACCGCGACGCTGGCCGCCCAGTTGGAGCTGCCGATCGACGTGATCGCCACCGTGCCGATGGCCGAGAACATGCCGTCGGCGACCGCCCAGCGCCCGGGTGACGTGCTGACGCAGTACGGCGGGACCACCGTCGAGGTGCTCAACACCGATGCCGAGGGCCGGCTGATCCTCGCCGATGCCATCGTGCGCGCGTGCGAAGACAACCCGGACTACCTGATTGAGACGTCGACCCTGACTGGCGCGCAGACGGTGGCGCTTGGCGCGCGTACGCCGGGGGTGATGGGCAGTGACGAGTTCCGCGACCGGGTGGCAGGTATTTCGCAGCAGGTCGGCGAGGACGGTTGGCCGATGCCGCTGCCCGAGGAACTCAAGGACGACTTGAAGTCGACGGTGGCCGACCTGGCCAATGTCAGCGGCCAACGCTTCGCCGGGATGCTGGTGGCGGGTGTGTTTTTGCGCGAATTCGTTGCAGACGGCGTGAATTGGGCACATATCGACGTCGCCGGGCCGGCGTACAACACCGGCAGCCCCTGGGGTTACACCCCTAAGGGCGGCACGGGGGTTCCGACCCGCACCATGTTCGCGGTGCTGGAAGACATCGCCGAAAACGGCTAGGCTCGCCGAATGTGGGGTTGTGTCACGCTTTCACTGGAAAACCGTGACACAACCCCACATTCGCGACTACTTGGTCAGCGCCGGCAGGCTAGGAGTGAACCGCTGGCCGCTGGAACCATCTGAGCTTCTGCCGCCAGGAGTTCGCAGAGGTCAGCGCGAAACCCGCGCCGCACATGCAAGCGAAGAACCAGACCAGCGCGGCACCCACCGTGCCTTGCAGTGCAGGAATCACCGCAGTGATCATCCGCACCACGCAGGCCGCCATGCCGCTGGCCGAGGCGACTAGATAGAGGTTGGCGATGTTCCTCGACCGTGGGTCCTTCCGCAGCACCAGCAGCGCGCGTGAACCAAACACCAGCAGGTAGGCCAGGGTTCCAGTGAGCAATACCCAGTACACGCTCAGCCAGAAGTCGGTGCGCAGCGCGAAGAAATCGCGCGCATAGGTCTTGCTGCCACCGCTTAACGTAAAAGTTGCCAGCAACAGCGGGATACACAACGTCGCCGGCCGTTCCACATACTGCTTGAACGACGCCTGCAGCCGGTCGTCCTCTTCAAGTCGACCGACCGCGTTGTAGACGATCGCCGAGGCCGCGACCACGTAACAGTCGTGCCCGACGTAGTTCTGCAAGTTCCACTCACCGGTGATGTTGTGCAGCGCAACTCCGAGCGTCTCGGAGGACAGCGGCGACATCAGGGCGACCGCACATCCCTGCAGAGCGATGTTGAGCGTTGCGGCCACCTCCCACCGGCAACGCCAGGTGACCCGCCGTATCCAGAGGCTCCACCAGATGGATGCGAGGGTGATGATGATGAGAGCGGTGAGAGCCACAGCGATCCGTCAGCCAGGTCGGATTACAGCGGGGGCGCGTCTTGCCGCGGTCGCCACTCCGCAAGTTTTGTCGGCTGCGCGGTCTTCAGAGCAACGGTGCCCGAGGCCTGCGACATAGGGATGCCGCCACGAATCTCCTCAGCCAGTGCGGTGATCTCTTCTGGGTCGATGAACCGGTAGCGGGTCAGCAGCTCGGCGCGGTTGATGCCGAGATTGGCCGCCGCGACGCGCAGGTTGTCCGCAGTGATCAGGGTTCCCTTGTCCAGCTGGTCGTAGTACGTGGACCGCGGCAGTTCCATCGCCGTCCAGATCTCTTCTCTGCTGAGGGAACGCCCTGCCAGGTAGGAGAGCACCGTGGCGAGCTCTTTGCCGCTATCGTCGGGATACACAGGAAGCAAGATAATCCAGATTGTCGGCATTCTGATCCAAAACGCCTGAAATGCTTGATGTATTAACTCGACTGAAACCCGACATATCCGAGGCCACGCATTCAGAGTCCAATCTATTGGACTTTGCTATTAGGCCCGCGTTGAATTCCAGGACCTTGACTCGATCCTTCGCCGCAGTCCCCACCGCCTGTTGGACCGGCTCCGCCCTGGTTGTGTGCCGACGGCGCCGCAATGACAGGATGGTTTCGGTAATCCGCTTGGGTGCAGCTGCCGGTACGTCACGCTGTGGTAAGCCAGAGGTCGACGCGCGCCCACCGACCGATCGAGGAGTCGACAGAGATGGCCTTCTCAGTGCAAATGCCGGCACTCGGTGAGAGCGTGACTGAGGGAACCGTAACTCGCTGGCTCAAGCAAGAAGGCGACACAGTCGAACTCGACGAACCCTTGCTGGAAGTGTCCACCGACAAGGTTGACACCGAGATTCCGTCGCCGGCGGCGGGAGTACTCACCAAAATCGTTGCGCACGAGGACGACACCGTCGAGATCGGCGGTGAGTTGGCCGTCATCGGCGACGCGGCGGAAAGCACGGGAGGTGGCGGTGGCGAGCAACCCGCCGCCGAGGCAGCACCTGAACCGCAAGCAGCACCCGAACCGCAACCGGAGCCGGCGCCAGAACCGCAACCGCAGGCCGAGCCGCAGCCGGCCGCTGCGCCGGCAGCCGGCGGAGACGACGCGAGTGGCTCCTCCCAGCCGGTGCTGATGCCCGAACTCGGCGAGTCCGTCACCGAGGGAACGGTGACCCGTTGGCTGAAGAAGGTCGGCGACCCAGTGGAGGTGGACGAGCCGCTGGTCGAAGTGTCCACCGACAAGGTGGACACCGAGATCCCATCCCCGGTGGCGGGCACGCTGATCAGCATCACCGCCGAGGAGGACGTAACCGTCTCGGTCGGCGGCGAGCTGGCCAGGATCGGCACCGGCGCCGCCACAGCCGCAGCCAAGCCCGCACCCGAGCCGCAAGCCCCACCGGCCGCCCAACCCGAGGCAAAGCCAGCACCGCAGGCCCCACCGGCAACCCCACCCGAACCGGCACCAGCGCCGCAAGCCAAGCCCGAGCCCGCACCCCAACCCCGGGCCGACTCCGCGCCGACGGCTGGCGCGGCAAGCACTCCCTACGTCACGCCCCTGGTCCGAAAGTTGGCCGCAGAGAACAACATTGATCTTGCCGAGGTGAGCGGAACCGGGGTCGGTGGACGTATCCGCAAACAGGATGTGCTGTCGGCCGCGCAGCAGAAGGAAGAGGCCAAAAGAGCTCCGGCAGCCGCGCTGGCAGCTGCGGCACCGGCCGCTGCGGCCCCGTCCGCCCCGAAACCGAGCATCCCCGCCCCGGCGCCCGCGCTGGCACATCTGCGGGGAACCACCCAGAAGGCCAGCAGGATCCGCCAGATCACCGCGAAGAAGACCCGGGAATCGCTGCAAGCCACTGCACAGCTCACCCAGACCCATGAAGTCGACATGACCCGGATCGTGGCGCTGCGCGAAAAAGCCAAGGCCGCGTTCGCCGAACGCGAGGGTGTGAACCTGACCTTCCTGTCGTTCATCGCACGTGCCGTCATCGATGCGCTTAAAGCACACCCGAACGTCAATGCCAGCTACAACGAAGACACCAAGGAGATCACCTACTACGACGCCGAGCATCTCGGCTTCGCTGTCGACACCGAGCAGGGCCTGCTCTCCCCCGTCATCCACAATGCTGGCGACCTGTCACTGGCCGGGTTGGCGCGCGCGATCGCCGACATCGCCGCCCGCGCCCGGTCGGGAGACCTCAAACCCGACGAGCTGTCCGGGGGGACCTTCACGATCACCAACATCGGCAGCCAAGGCGCATTGATGGACACCCCGATCCTGGTGCCGCCACAGGCCGCGATGTTGGGCACCGGTGCCATCGTCAAACGGCCGCGGGTCGTCGTCGACGACACCGGCAACGAATCCATCGGGGTGCGCTCGATCTGCTACCTGCCGTTGACCTACGACCACCGGCTGATCGACGGCGCCGACGCGGGGCGGTTCCTGACCACCATCAAGCATCGGCTCGAAGAAGGCGCGTTCGAGGCCGACCTGGGACTGTAGGCAGGGCTTGAAGCGTGGCCGCCACCGTCGCGATCGCGGGATCATCCGGGCTGATCGGCTCGGCGCTGGTAACGGCGTTGCGGACGGCAGACCATCGGGTTCTGCGGATCGTGCGCCGCGCGCCAGCGAATGCCGGTGAGCTGCACTGGGATCCGGACAGCGGCGAATTCGACGCCGGCGCATTGAGCGGAGTCGACGCCGTGGTGAATCTGTGCGGCATCAACATCGGACGGCGACGCTGGTCAGGGGCGTTCAAACAAATCCTGCGCGATAGCCGCATCACGCCAACCGAAGTGTTGTCCACCGCGGTCGCCGACGCCGGCATCGGCGTGCTGGTCAATGCCAGCGCAGTCGGCTACTACGGTGACACCAGAGATCGGGTTGTCGTCGAAACCGATTCGGCGGGAACGGGTTTCCTGGCCCAACTGTGTAAAGACTGGGAAGCGGCCACCGCGGCTGCCCAACACGCCGGCACCCGTGTTGTGCTGGCCCGCACCGGATTGGTGCTGGCCTCTTCCGGCGGTGCGCTACGCCGGTTGCGGCCGCTGTTCTCGGTGGGCCTTGGCGCCCGCCTGGGCAACGGCCGCCAGTACATGTCTTGGATCAGCCTCGAGGATCAGGTACGAGCTCTGCAGTTCGCGATCTCCGACAGTCGGATCTCCGGCCCGGTGAACCTCACCGGCCCGGCGCCCGTCACAAACGCAGAGTTCACCACGGCACTGGGCCGAGCGGTGAACCGGCCCACCGCGCTGTTGATGCCGGGATTCGCGGTGCGCGCCGCGCTCGGCGAGTTCGCTGACGAAAGCCTGCTGACCGGGCAACGCGCAATCCCGGCCGTGCTCGAACGCGCCGGTTTCGAGTTCCACCACAACACCGTCGGTGAAGCGCTGCGGTACGCCACTGCGAGGCGTGACGTCGCCTAGGCGCTGCCATGCGATAGCCAGGTTGTCGTTGTAGCCTCGCCCTGTGAGCTCCATCCGCTCGAGCGCCGTCCCTGTCGATGTCCGCCAGTTGGACACCGTCGACTACCGAGTCGCGTGGCAGCTGCAGCGGGAACTGGCCGACGCCCGGGTTGCCGGCGGCACCGACACGCTGCTGTTGCTCGAACACCCGTCGGTCTATACCGCCGGACGCCGCACGCTGGCAGACGAACGACCATCGGACGGCACGCCGGTCGTCGACACCGACCGCGGCGGCAAGATCACCTGGCACGGCCCCGGCCAGCTCGTCGGCTATCCGATCGTCACGCTTGCCGAACCGCTCGATGTGGTCAATTACGTTCGGCGCATTGAGGAATCGCTGATCAAGGTCTGCACCGGGCTGGGTTTGGAGGTGGGCCGGGTAGACGGCCGATCCGGTGTGTGGTTGCCGGCCGGCGGCGGTAGGCCCGCGCGCAAGGTCGCCGCCATCGGCGTACGGGTCTCGCGGGCGACGACGCTGCATGGGTTCGCGCTCAACTGCGACTGCGACCTGAACGCGTTCGAAAGGATTGTCCCGTGCGGCATCACCGACGCCGGGGTGACGTCGATATCGGCCGAACTGGGCCGCCGGGTCGGCGTTGACGACGTCCGGTCGGCGGTCGCCGACGCAGTGTGCGACGCTCTGGACGGCCGGCTGGCGGTTAGCTCACCCAATTGCCCGGCTCCTCAGCCCGCCGTTCCGGCGCGCATCGTCACCGGGCGCTAGCCGATGCCGGTCCGCGTAGCATCGACATCGTGACCGTCACTCCCGAGGGTCGGAAGCTCCTGCGTCTGGAAGTACGCAACGCGCAGACACCGATCGAGCGCAAACCGCCGTGGATCAGGACGCGGCTGCGGATGGGGCCGGAGTACACCGAGCTGAAAAACCTGGTCCGGCGCGAGGGTCTACACACCGTCTGCGAGGAGGCCGGCTGTCCCAACATCTACGAATGTTGGGAAGACCGCGAAGCCACCTTCCTGATCGGCGGTGAGGTGTGCACTCGTCGTTGTGACTTCTGCCAGATCGACACCGGCAAGCCTGTCCGCCTGGACCGCGACGAACCACGACGGGTGGCCGAAAGCGTGCAGGCAATGAGCCTGCGGTATTCCACCGTCACCGGGGTGGCCCGCGACGACCTGCCCGACGGTGGCGCGTGGCTCTATGCCGAGACCGTGCGCGCGATCAAGAGACTCAACCCGTCCACCGGGGTCGAGCTGTTGATCCCCGATTTCAACGGCGATCCCGACCGGCTGCGCCGAGTCTTCGAACCTGCGCCGGAAGTGTTGGCGCACAACGTCGAGACCGTGCCGCGCGTCTTCAAGCGAATCCGCCCAGCATTCTCGTATCGGCGAAGCCTCGACGTGCTCACCGCGGCGCGGGAGTTCGGGCTGGTCACCAAGAGCAACCTCATTCTCGGGCTGGGCGAGACGCCGCAGGAGGTGCGCACCGCGTTGGCCGATCTGCATGGGGCCGGGTGCGACATCGTCACGATCACCCAATATCTGCGCCCGTCGGCGCGGCATCATCCGGTCGAGCGCTGGGTCTCCCCCGATGAGTTCGTGGAGTATTCGGACTACGCCGAACAACTCGGCTTCGCCGGGGTGCTGGCCGGGCCGCTGGTGCGCTCGTCATACCGGGCCGGGCGGCTCTACCAGCAGGCCAGCATGCGGCGGCAGCAGATGCGCACCGCGCCGTCGCGCTGAGCCGCGCTTCCGTATTCTTAGCGATTATGGCGAAACTCCGTGATGCCAAGGCGACCAAGGCCGCAAGAGCCGAAGCGAAAGCGGCCCGCAAAGCGGCCGCCAAAGAGCGCCGCAGTCAACTCTGGCAGGCGTTCACCATGCAGCGCCAAGAGGACAAGCGGCTAGTGCCGTACATGATCGCTGCGTTTGTGCTGATCGTGGGCGTATCGGTGGCGGTCGGGGTGACGGCCGGCAGGTTCACCATGCTTACGATGATTCCGCTGGGCGTGGTGCTAGGCGTCTTGGTGGCGTTCATTATTTTCGGTCGGCGTGCGCAGCGGTCGGTCTACCGCAAGGCCGAGGGCCAAACCGGCGCCGCTGCCTGGGCGCTGGACAATCTGCGCGGCAAGTGGCGCGTCACCCCCGGTGTGGCGGCAACCGGCCATTTCGACGCCGTGCACCGGGTAATCGGCCGACCCGGGGTCATCCTGGTGGCCGAGGGCTCGCCGGCGCGGCTCAAACCGCTGCTTGCCCAGGAGAAGAAACGCACCGCCCGGCTGGTCGGCGAGATCCCGATCTACGACATCGTCGTCGGCAACGGCGACGGAGAGGTTCCGCTGGCCAAGCTCGAACGCCACCTCACCCGGCTGCCGGCCAACATCACCGCCAAGCAGATGGACTCGCTGGAATCGCGGCTGAGCGCGCTGGGTTCCCGGGCCGGGGCGGCCGCGATGCCGAAGGGCCCGCTGCCCGGCACCGCCAAGATGCGCGGCGTCCAGCGCACCGTGCGACGTCGATAAGTCAGCGCCGCACGACGGCGGTGGCGGTCAGGCGATCCTGCAGCCCGCGACCGTCGACGTCGACGAACAGCGCCGGTACGACGAGCGCAATCAGCACCCCGCGCACCGCGGCACGACCCAAACCGACGTGTATCCGTTCATCGACGGACGCCAGCTGAAGTCCCAGCGCAAACTGCCCCGGGGTGAACCCGAACAACCGAACGGCGAGCACTCCCAGCACCAACCAGATGAGCAAAACCGCCGACGACAGCAGTCTCGGGGAGATCAGCCCGAGCGTCGTACCGAGGGCGGCCAGGCCGTAAGCGAGCAACCAGTCAACAAGCAGCGCCGCCAACCGGCGACCAAGCTGGGCCAACGAACGCGGGCCGCGTTCGGGCAAGCCGAGCCTCTCGCCCGGGTATTGTTGCGGCGGCCCGGACTCGAGTGGCCCGGGGCCGGACAGCCAGGATACGATGCTGCGGGCCATTACCCCACAATAAGGTGAGGACTGCCAACACTCGGCGGTGAGCCGCGCGGTCACGTAACGTCGGCGCAACGCAGGGTTGATCCTCGGGCAATCCCGCCTCCATAGCGTCTGGTCGGGCGGCCAGTCACGGCCAGTAAAGGAGAGCGCTTCAATGACCGCAGTAGATTCGAAGCCCGCAGCAAAGGAGAGCGCTTCGGTGTCCGAAAAAACGGCCGATGACATCATCAAGCTCCTCAAGGACGAGAAAGTCGAATTCGTCGACGTCCGGTTCTGCGACCTCCCCGGCGTCATGCAGCACTTCACAATTCCGGCTTCCGGAGTCGACGAGGACCTGTTTGAGAGCGGCGTCGCCTTTGACGGCTCGTCGATTCGTGGGTTCCAGGCCATCCACGAGTCCGACATGCTGCTGCTGCCCGATCCCAACACCGCGCAAATCGACCCGTTCCGCGAGGCCAAGACACTCAACCTCAACTTCTTCGTGCACGACCCATTCACCCTTGAGCCCTACTCGCGCGACCCGCGCAACGTCGCCCGCAAGGCCGAGAGCTACCTGAAGAGCACCGGCATCGCCGACACCGCGTATTTCGGCGCCGAGGCCGAGTTCTACATCTTCGACTCGGTGAGCTTCGACTCGCAGACCAACGGCTCGTTTTACGAAGTCGACGCGATCTCGGGTTGGTGGAACACCGGCGAGCCGACCGAGAGCGATGGCAGCCTCAACCGCGGTTACAAGGTTCGCCCCAAGGGCGGCTACTTCCCGGTTGCCCCGAATGACCATTACGTCGATCTGCGCGACAGGATGCTGACCAACCTGATCAACGCCGGCTTCGTTCTGGAGAAGGGCCACCACGAGGTGGGCACCGGCGGACAGGCCGAGATCAACTATCAGTTCAACTCGCTGCTGCACGCCGCGGACGACTTGCAGTTGTACAAGTACATCATCAAAAACACCGCGTGGCAGAACGGCAAGACCGTGACCTTCATGCCCAAGCCGCTGTTCGGCGACAACGGCTCCGGTATGCACTGCCACCAGTCGCTGTGGAAGGACGGCGGCCCGCTGATGTACGACGAGACGGGCTACGCCGGTCTGTCGGATCTCGCCCGCCACTACATCGGCGGCCTGTTGCACCACGCGCCGTCGTTGCTGGCCTTCACCAACCCCACGGTCAACTCCTACAAGCGGCTGGTGCCGGGCTACGAAGCCCCGATCAACCTGGTCTACAGCCAGCGCAACCGGTCGGCGTGCGTGCGTATCCCGATTACCGGCAGCAACCCGAAGGCCAAGCGGCTGGAGTTCCGGAGCCCCGACTCGTCGGGCAACCCGTATCTGGCGTTCTCGGCCATGCTGATGGCGGGCCTGGACGGCATCAAGAACAAGATCGAGCCGCAGGCGCCGGTGGACAAGGACCTCTACGAACTGCCGCCGGAAGAGGCCGCGAACATCCCGCAGACGCCGACCCAGCTGTCGGCGGTGATCGACCGTCTGGAAGCCGACCACGAATATCTCACCGAGGGAGGCGTTTTCACGCCCGACCTGATCGACACGTGGATCAGCTTCAAGCGTGAGAACGAGATCCTGCCGGTCCAGATCCGGCCGCACCCCTACGAGTTCGCGCTCTACTACGACGTTTAAAGCGAGCTGAGTCACTGACCTCCGACGGGCCGATTCGGACCACGGCCCGTCGGGGTAGCCGTAACATCCGCGAATGTCAGTACCGGCCGGGACGACCATCGCGGGCTACACCATCCTGCGACTGCTGGGCTCCGGCGGGATGGCCGAGGTCTATCTCGCTCAGCATCCAAGGTTGCCACGCCGTGATGCGCTAAAAGTCCTCTCCGAGGCGATAACAGCGGATGCCAACTTCCGTGAAAGGTTTCAGCGCGAAGCCGACCTGGCTGCGCTCGCTGTGGCACCCGAACATCGTCGCGGTGCATGATCGCGGCGAGATCGATGGTCACCTCTGGATCGCGATGGACTACGTCGACGGCACCGACGCCGCCCAGCTGGTCAAAGCCCGCTACCCGGCCGGGATGCCGATACACGACGTATGCGACATCGTCACCGCTGTCGGTGCCGCACTCGACTACGCCCACAGCCGGAGCCTGCTGCACCGCGACGTCAAGCCGGCGAACATCTTGCCCACTGACCCTGAGGACGGCAAACGGCGAATCTTATTGGCCGACTTTGGCATTGCGCGACCACTCGCCGACGTCAGTGGACTTACCGCGACCAATTTCACCGTGGGCACACTCACCTACGCCGCGCCTGAACAGTTGATGGGTGCAGACATCGATGGGCGCGCCGATCAGTACGCGTTGGCGGCCACCGCGTTTCACCTTCTCGCTGGTACGCCGCCGTATCAGCATTCCAACCCGGTGGCCGTCATCAGCCGACATCTCACCGCACCACTTCCAAAGCTAAGCGATCGGCGTCCAGAGTTGACGAACCTCGATGAGGTGTTGGCGCGGGCGCTGGCCAAGGACCCCGCCGACCGGTTCGGACAATGCCGCGACTTCGCCGCGGCCCTCGCCCGGCGGGCCGACGTGGATGCCGCAGTGATCATCCACCGAGGCCGCTGCTACTGTCGCCGCGCCGATCATGAAGTCCGAGACGCTGAAGTCGAAGCGACGCAAGCGATCTCGGATTCTGCTCGGTGCGTCGATAGCGGCGGTGTTGGTCACCGCCGTCGGCATCGTCGGCTACGTCATGCAGCCGACGAGAAAAACCGCCTCCGCCCCGGCGGCCAACACCGCCTCCACCCCGGCACCAACCCGCCGCCCCGACCCCCGCACTGCTCGACGGCACGTACCGCTTCGACTACGACTATGAAAAGCAAACGATCAACGGTGCCCCATACGCCGTACACACCACCGATAACACCGCTTGGTGGGCCTTTCACTCATCATGCAGTTCCACGGGATGCGTTGCCACCGCGACCCAGCTGGACACCAACAACCCGCAAGTTGCGCGCACCCCGGCCCAGTCAGCCGATTACCGTTTCGTCGACGGTCACTGGCAATCCGCGCCCGTGCGGCGCCAACTTGCCCAGCCGCGCTGCCTTGGAGCAGACGGTCAAGTCGTTGCAGGCGCTAATACCGTCATGCTGACGTGGTCATTGGAGCCACAGCCCGACGGCACGCTTCGAGGCGAAAAGATCGGCACCGCGCTCACCAACGAATGCGGCCTGCAGGGACGGGTGGCCGTGGCCCCAGTCGTCGTGACTCGCGCCGGCGACGTGCCGAGCGGCGTCACGGTCGCCGATCCGGCGACCGTCATCATCGCCCCATCGACCAGCGCCGCAGCCCCACACGTCGCGGGTCCCGTCCTCGACGGCACCTACCGCCTGGACTTCGATCTGCAGAATCAGACGATCAACGGCACGACGACCGGCTTCGGCGCCGTCGTCACCCAGTGGTGGGCCTTTCGTTCCGTGTGTACGCCGGTCGGGTGCGCGGCCGCAGGATCAGAGTTGGCCGATTCCAATCAGGAAGAGGGCACCGGCACGACAAGTGTTCTCCATTTTGCCGACGGTCATTGGCAGGGCACGCTTACCCTTCAGGCACCTATGGATTGCGAAAAGACCAACAAGCCAGGCCGCGATGACGAGACCCGTCTTTGGTCATGGGATCCACAGCCCAACGGCACACTGAAGGGCCTTCAGGTCGGCACTATTCTCAGCAATGGATGTGGCACTCAAGGAACGGTTTACCGGACACCGTTTGTTGCGACACGCACGGGCGATGTGGCGCCGAGCGTCATTGTGGCCGATCCAGCGTTGTTCGAGGCTCCGCCTGCACCGGCATCGCCGCCGCCTCGTGCAGGTAGATGATCGGCTGAGGTTATCCCCTGCGCGCCTAGACTTTCGGTTATGGATAGCGGTATCGGACTGCTACAGATCGAAGACTGCCTGGACGCGCAGGGCGGCGTCGCATTACCCCCGGGTGTGACGCTGATATCGCTCATCGACCGCAACATCGCGAGTGTCGGTGACGCGACGGCGTATCGCTATCTGGACCACACCGGCGCGACCGAGGTGCACACCGAGGAAGTGACCTGGACCCAGTTCGGGGCCAGGTTGCAAGCCATCGGTGCGCGCGTGCAACAAGCCGCCGGTCGCGGCGAGCGGGTAGCGATCCTCGCGCCGCAGGGCATCGACTACGTCGCGGGTTTCTACGCGGCGGTCAAGGCGGGGACCATTGCGGTGCCGTTGTTCGCCCCCGAATTGCCCGGCCACGCCGAACGTCTCGGTACGGCCCTTCGTGATTCGGAGCCCACTCTCGTCCTGACTACAACGGCGGCAAAAGCTGCGGTCGAGAGCTTCTTGGCCGACCTCCCCCACCGCCGCCGGCCGCACGTCGTCGTCATCGATCAGATCCCCGACGCCGCGGGGGAACTGTTCGTGCCCACCGAACTCGGTTTAGACGACGTTTCCCACTTGCAGTACACCTCGGGCTCAACGCGGCCCCCGGTCGGCGTGGAAGTCACCCATCGTGCGGTCGGAACCAACCTGGTGCAGATGATTTTGTCGATCGACCTGCTGGACCGAAACACCCACGGCGTCAGTTGGTTACCGCTCTATCACGACATGGGTTTGTCGATGATCGGTTTCCCGGCGCTGTACGGAGGACATTCCACGCTGATGTCGCCCACGGCGTTCGTCCGAAGGCCACAGCGGTGGATCCATGCCTTGTCCACCGGCTCGCGAGAAGGCCGCGTGGTCACCGCCGCACCGAACTTCGCCTACGAGTGGACCGCGCAGCGTGGCTTGCCCGCACAAGGTGACGACATCGATCTGCGCAACGTGGTGATGATCATCGGTTCCGAACCGGTCAGCATCGATGCGATCAGAACATTCAATAAGGCGTTTGCGCCCTACGGGTTACCGCGCACAGCGTTCAAACCCTCGTACGGCATAGCCGAGGGAACTCTGTTCGTTGCCACCATCGCGCCCGAGGCCGAGGCGACCGTGGTCTATTTCGACCGTGAGCAACTGGGCGCCGGACACGCGGTAGGCGTCCCGGCGGATGCCCCGAACGCCGTCGCGCAGGTGTCATGCGGCCAAGTGGCTCGCAGCCAGTGGGCCGTGATCGTCGACCCCGATACCGGGTCCGAATTGCCCGACGGTGCGGTCGGCGAAATCTGGTTGCAGGGCAACAACATTGGTCGGGGCTATTGGGGAATGCCCGACAAGACCCGGGCGACCTTCGGCGCCAAACTGGGATCGCGGCTCGGGGAGGGCAGCCACGCGGACGGCTCGACCGTCGAAGGCAGCTGGCTGCGCACCGGGGACCTCGGTGTCTATCTCGACGGCGAGCTCTACGTCACCGGCCGCATCGCCGATCTGGTGACGATCGAAGGCCGTAGCCACTATCCACAGGACATCGAGGCCACCGCCGCGGAGGCCTCGCCCGTTGTACGTCGTGGCTATGCGACGGCGTTCTCGGTACCGGCCAACGACAGCAGCCAACGGCTGGTGATCGTCGCCGAGCGGGCTGCGGGCACCAGCCGGGTCGATCCCCAACCGGCGATTGAGGCGATCAGGGAGGCCGTGTCGCACCGGCACCATCTCAGCGTCGGCGATGTGCTTTTGCTGCCGGCCGGCGCTATCCCCCGCACCACCAGCGGCAAGCTGGCCCGCCGCGCCTGCCGTGCGCACTACCTAGACGGCAAGCTGGGCGTGCGCTAGTCAGCGATCTTGACCACGCAGCGCCGACAATGCTAAGCAGGTGCTCAGCATCCAAGCTAGGAGAGGGATCAGATGACGCTGCAAACGGTATTGGACGACATTCGCAAGCGCCCCGGCTCCGGTGACGTCATTCAAGTCATCGATCCCGCAACCGAGGAGCCGATCACCGAGTTCACCGACTGCGGCACGGAAGCGGTCAACGACGCCGTCGCGCGGGCGAAAGCGTCTTTCGAGTCGGGCGGCTGGTCCCAGCTGCCGGGTCGCGAGCGGGCCAAGATCATGTGGCGCATCGCGGACTTGATCGACGAGCACGCCGAAGAGTTCGCCCAGCTCGACTCGCTGAACACCGGCATGCCACTGATGCAGGCCCGGTTGCAGATGTCCACCTGCTCGGAGTTCTTCCGCTACTACGCCGGTTGGTGTTCGAAGCTCAACGGCGTCGCCTACGACGTCAAGACCGACGGCATCGCGACGGACACCTTCGTCAACATGCACGCCTACACCCTCAAGGAACCCTTCGGAGTGGTCGGGCTGATCTTCCCGTGGAACGGCCCGATCTTCAATGCGAGCGCAAAGCTGGCGCCGGCGCTCGCCGCCGGCTGCAGCATGCTCGTGAAACCCGCTGAAGAGACCCCACTTTCGGCGCTTCTGCTCGACCGGTTGGTCCACGAGGCCGGCGTACCGGACGGTGTCGTCACCCTGCTGACCGGCTACGGCCACACCGCGGGTGCCGCGATCACCGCCCATCCCGACGTCGAGAAGGTCGCCTTCACCGGGTCGACCGAGGTCGGCAAGGAGATCGTGCGGGCGTCCGCCGGCAACCTGAAGAAGGTCATGCTCGAACTTGGCGGTAAGTCGCCGGTGCTGATCTTCGACGACGCCGACTGGACAAGGCCATCCTGATGGCGTCGCTGGGCATCTTCGTGCACTCCGGCCAGGGCTGCGTGTGCGGGTCGCGGATCTTCGTGCAGCGCGGCGTATACGACCAAGTCGTGGAAGGCATTGCGCTGATGGCGAATACGTTCAAGCTGGGCGCACCCAGCGAGGAGGGCTGCGTCAGCGGCCCATTGATCAGCCAGAAGCAGCTGACCCGCGTCATGGGCTTCATCGAAGAGGGCAAGAGCGACGGCGTCGAAGTGGTCACCGGCGGCTACCGCCTGGACCGCAAGGGCTACTTCGTGCACCCGACAGTGCTCACCAACGTCGACCCCGCCATGCGGCTGTACCAGCAGGAGATCTTCGGTCCGGTGGTCAGCATCCTGCCGTTCGACGACGAAGACGAGGCCGTGGCGATGGCCAACGACACCACCTACGGCCTGGCGGCCACTGCCTGGACGGAAAACGTTGGCCGCGCCCACCGGATCGTCAAGCGGCTGCAGGCGGGCAGCGTTCAGGTGAACTGCCAGTTGGTCTTCGACCATGACGTGCCGTTCGGGGGCTACAAGCAGTCCGGATGGGGCCACGAGTTCGGCCGGGAGGGCATCGAGGCCTACATGAAGACGAAGTCGGTCTGGGCCCAGCTTTAACCACGTACACGGGTCGAAGCCCGTATCGTCGGCGCATGACGCACAATCTGGAGGCACGGCTCAATTCGTACTGGCCGATCGCCCTTTCGGTTTTCCGAGTGATGTTCGGGCTGCTGTTTCTGTGCCACGGCCTATCGACGCTGATCGGGTGGCCAGCACCTTTCAGTGCGCCACCGGGGCCTGTCCGTGCGCCGGTGGGCCAATGGCCTTACTACTACGCCGGCTGGATCGAAACGGTCACCGGCGCGCTGATCACCCTCGGCTTGTTCACTCGGGCCGCCGCATTCCTGGCCTCCGGTGCAATGGCGTTCGCCTACTTCACCGTGCACCTGCCGAAGGGGTTCTTTCCGATCAACAACCATGGTGAGGCCGCGGTGATGTACTGCTTTGTCTTCTTCCTGTTGATCTTTACCGGCGGCGGCGCCTACGCGCTGGATGCCCGGCGCGGTCGGTGGCGAAGAAGTGGCCGGCTGCTGCGGCGCTGACTGAGACTTACCGGACCGTCGCGAAGAACGCGCGGACATCGTCGACAAACAAATCCGGCTGCTCGAATGCCGCAAAGTGCCCGCCGCGCGGCATCGTCGACCAGTGTGTGATGTTGTAGGCGGCCTCACACCAGCGTCGCGGAGTACACAGGATTTCCTTGGGAAAAGCGGCGACGCCAGTGGGTAGTTCGACACGGCCATCGGTGATGAAGCTGTTGAAGCTCTCCCAGTACAGCCGCGCTGATGATGCACCGCTACCGGTGGCCCAATACAGCATCACGTTGTCGAGGAGTTCATCGCGGCTCACTGCGTTTTCGGGATGCCCGTCGCAGTCCGTCCAGGCCCAGAACTTCTCGACGATCCAGGCCAGTTGTCCCACCGGCGAGTCGACGAGTCCATAACCGAGCGTTTGAGGCCGAGTGGATTGCTGCTTGGAATAGCCGGTTCCCCATTGACGGTGCTGTGTGTAAGCGGCCAGCGCTTGTTGCTCGTCTTCGGTGAGATCGCCGCCGGATCCCGCCGCAGGCCGGGCGATCGGCATGTTCAGATGGATTCCCACGCAGTGGCCACGGTTGCGGCCGATCTGCGTAGTGACGGCCGCTCCCCAGTCGCCGCCCTGCGCGCCGTAGCGGTCGTAGCCGAGGCGCCGCATCAGCGTCTCCCAGGCCTGCGCGATCTTGTCGACGCCCCATCCGGTCTCCGACGGCTTGCCGGAGAACCCGTATCCGGGAAGAGACGGACACACCACGTGGAATGCGTCCTCGGGGCGTCCCGACGCGGGATTGACCAGCGGCTCGATCACCTTGTGAAACTCCACGATCGATCCGGGCCAGCCGTGGGTGATCACCAGCGGCAAAGCGTCCTCATGCAGCGACCGCTGGTGAATGAAATGGATATCAAGCCCGCCGATTTCGGTGGTGAACTGATCGAAGCGGTTCAACGCGGCCTCGCGAGACCGCCAGTCGTAACCGTTGGCCCAGTACGCCGCCAGCTCACGGGTGTAAGCCAAAGGTATGCCCTGGCTCCAGTCGTCGACACACTCGGCTTCCGGCCAACGGGTGTGCGCCAAGCGTTCCTGCAGATCATCGAGAACGTCGGACGGGACATTGATGCGAAACGGCTTAAGTTCGGACATAGCGTTCATCGTGCAGGCAACGGTGAGCGCCAGGCGGCGGCAGGTAGGCAGGTGATCCCGCCGAACCGACGTTTTCTCCCAGGTCCCCCAGAATCAGCCGGACGCCGTGGCGTCACAGAATGCGCCGAGGCGACCTGCCCATGTAGTAGCCGGCCGGGAAGGACATTTCGATCACTCGAAGCTGGTCGTTGGCTTTCGACTCGAGCTCGAGGACCACGCAGCTCTCGTCGAAAGCTTTCGACTCGAGGACTGTGTAATGCTGGCCGCCACCGTGGACGTCGGTTATCGGGTCACCTGAGCGCAATGCCTCTACGGGCACTAATTCGGGGTTTCCGTGTAACTCCACCCTAGACACGTTAGGCCAATCGAGCGGACGACGGAACGCTTTCCTTATCGCAAGCCGCGTCACCCGTCGAGCGCGAGGTCCTTGCGGAACTTTTTCATGCCGTCGACTTTCTCGGCCAGGGTGGCATCCGACCCGGTGTAGAACATCCACGGCATGGTCAGGATGCCGGTAATGCCGGCATCCTCAGCGCGCTGGTAGTCGGCGATGGTGACGGCGTCGGTCAACGGTGTGAGGATGGTGAAATCGTCCATGCCCAAATCGTTTTCGGCCCGCAGCTCACGCAGCCGGGCTGCGGCCGCGATCGCACGGTCGGTGTTGATCAGGTCGCCGATCCAACCGTCGTTGCGGGCCGCGCGCCGCAGCGCGGTCTCGCTGAGACCACCGACGTAGACCGGTATCCGCGGCGGGGTGGGTTCCATCTCCAACCGCGGCGTTTGGTAGAACTCGCCGCCGAAATCCGCCCATTTCGGGGACCACAGCACCCGCATCAACTCGAGCATCTCGTCGGTGCGTTTGCCGCGATCGGTGAAGGGCTGCTGCATTAAGGCGAACTCGTCGGCACACCAGCCGACGCCGACACCGAGCTCCACCCGCCCGCCGGCCAGATATGCCGCGGTGCCGATGGCTTTGGCCGCCGAATAGGGGTTGCGCATTGCCGGGATGTAGACCGTGGTGACGAACTTCAGGCGCGTCGTGACCTGGGCAAGCGCACCGACCAGGACCCACGGATCAGGCCACTCGGTGAAGGGTTCCCAGCGCCGCTGACCGTCCTTGGTGTAGGGATACGGGGTGCTCAGGGTTTCCAGGTTGACGATGTGGTCGGGAATCCCGATGCCGTCATAGCCGAGGTCGTCGGCGGCCTTGGCGACCTCCACGATCTCGCGGGTATTCAAGTATGCGCTGCTGATGTAGAACTTCATCCGGCGTCCCGCGCCCACGCCGGCCGAATGAAGATCCCTTCCGCTTCGACGGTGATTCCTTCGGCGTCGGAAAGATGGCCGGAAACAAAGGATTTGACTCCTTCGGTGCGCTCGACGGCGGCGTCGGCGCGAAGCCTGCCCAACGGGGTGCCGCGCACGAATCGCACGGTGAGGGTTCCGGTGAACAGCGGTTTGGTCAGGCCCTCACTGGCGGCATCGCCGAGGACATGGTCGAGGACCAGGGCGCATACGCCACCGTGCACCAGTCCGGGCGGCCCCTCGTAGGCCGTGTTGAGGGTGAACTCACTCCAGCAGCGGGTGCCATCGTCGTCATGGTGGATGGTCAGCGGCGGCGCGATCGGGTTGCGCAGGCCGATCACCGCGTTGCTCCATACGACGGGCCGCCCGCCGACCGCGTAGCGCACCACCTGCGTTTCATCACGCTGCCTGCTGCGCAGCGCGTCCGTCGCCGCCTGGATCGCAGTCCGCGCGGCATGGATGGCATCTTGGTCGGCCTCGGTACGGATGGTGGCGTCGATGAGCTCGCGCACTGCGTCGGTCAGCGGACCATACAACCCTGCGAGCCGATCATGCTCGTCGGCGCTCATCACCTCGTAAGGTATCTGCACCGTAACCCGCCTCCTGGCACTAGTGGCGGGCGTTCTGGATTAGCCGGCCTATGCGTCTTTACTAACACGCCAGCCGCAAGGCGCATTGCAGCCGGGGCTGCCTCATTCACCGAACACCTTGTGCACGACAGCTTTTGCGCGTCGAGTCAGCCGTAGGTAGTGGTCGAGGAATGCGCCGCCGTCCCCGCTTTTTTCCCAGCCGGCGGCGACCGCGACGGTGTTGAGCTGACGTCCGGGTCCAGGCAACTGATCGGTCGGCTTACCCCGAACCAGTACCAGCGCGTTGCGGGCCCGAGTCACCGTTAGCCAGGTTTGCCGCAGCAGCTCGGTGTCCTCGGCGGAGATCAGTCCGGCCGCGGCGATGGCATCCAGGCTCTCCAGCGTGGAGCTGTTGTGCAACGCCTCGATCGCATGGGCATACCGCAGCTGGAGCAGCTGCACGGTCCACTCGATATCAGCCAGACCGCCACGGCCCAGCTTGGTGTGGGTCTTGGGATCGGCGCCGCGCGGTAGCCGCTCGGAATCCACCCGGGCCTTCATGCGCCGGATTTCAAGCACCGCCTCCGCGGACACCCCACCGGCGGGATAACGCGTCTTGTCGGCCATCAGCAGGAATCGCTGGCCGAGATCCGCGTCGCCCGCGACCGCGTCGGCCCGTAGCAACGCCTGGATTTCCCAGGGCTGCGCCCATTGCTCGTAGTACGCCTCATATGACGCCAGCGTGCGGACCAGTGGACCACTGCGGCCCTCGGGCCGCAGGTTGGCGTCGATCTCTAACGGCGGATCGGCGCTTGCGGTGCCCAACAGCGCCCGAACCTGCTCAGCCACCGACACCGCCCAGCGCACGGCCGCCGAATCCTCGACGCCCGCGACCGGTTCGCAGACGAACAGCACGTCGGCGTCGGACCCGTAGCCCAGCTCACGGCCGCCCAGCCGCCCCATTCCGATGACCGCGACGGCAGCCGGGGCGGCACCACTATCGGGAAGGTTGGCGCGGATCACCGCGTTCAGGGCGGCCTGCAGCACCGCAACCCACACCGAGGTAAGCGCCGTGCAAACTTCGGTGACCTTGAGCATGCCGAGCAGATCGGCTGAGGCGACGCGGGCCAGCTCACGGCGGCGCAGCGAGCGCGCGACGGCAATGGCCCGTACCGGGTCGGTTTGCCGGCCCGCCGAGGCCACCAATGCGCCGGCCACCGTCTCGGGGTCGACATCAAGCAGCTTCGGCCCCGACGGCCCGTCACTGTATTGCTGGATGATCTCCGGTGCGCGCATCAGCAGGTCCGGCACGTACGCCGAGGTGCCGAGCACATGCATCAGCCGCTTGGCGACCGCCGGCTTGTCCCGCAGCGTGGACAGATACCAACGCTGCGTGAACATCGCCTCGCTGATCCGGCGGTAAGCCAACAGCCCGCTATCCGGATCGGGGGTATCGGACAGCCAGTCCAGCAGCCTGGGCAGCAACACCGATTGCACCCGACCGCGGCGGCCGCTCTGGTTTATCAGCGCGGACAGGTGGGTGAGCGCACTCTGCGGAGCGTCGTAGCCGAGTGCGGCCAGCTGGCGCTCCGCCGCCGCCGGCGTCATACCGTGCGAGAACTCCAGGCCTTCCGGCGCAAGCGATTCCAGCAGCGGTTGGTAGAACAGCTTGGCGTGGAGCCGCGAGACCCGCAGGTTGTGGCGTTTCAGCTCTTCGCGCAGCACGCCCAGCGCGTCGTAGCGCCCGTCGGGTCGCATATGAGCCGCACGCGCCAACCAGCGGAGCGCCTCGTCGTCGTCGAAGGCCGGCAACATGTGAGTGCGTTTGAGTCGCTGCAACTGCAGCCGGTGTTCCAGCAGCCGAAGGAACTCGTAGGAGGCGGTCAGGTTGGCGGTGTCGTCCCGGCCGACGTAGCCACCGGCCCCCAGGGCTGCCAGCGCGTCCACCGTGGACGCCACGTGCAGCGAGTCGTCGGTGCGACCGTGCACCAGTTGCAGCAGCTGCACCGCAAACTCGACATCACGCAGCCCGCCGCTGCCGAGTTTGATCTCGCGGCTTCGGATATCGGCGGGCACCAGCTGCTCCACCCGCCGCCGCATCGCCTGAACCTCGGGCACGAAATCTTCACGCTCGCAAGCGGTCCAGACCATCGGCATCAACGCGGCGACGTACTGCTTGCCCAATTCGGCGTCGCCGACGGCGGGCCGGGCTTTCAGCAGCGCCTGGAACTCCCAGGTCTTGGCCCAGCGCTGGTAGTAGGCGATATGCGAGTCGAGGGTGCGGACCAGTTCGCCGTGGTTGCCCTCCGGGCGTAGCGCGGCGTCCACCTGGAAGAACGCCTCTGACGCCACCCGCATCATCTCGCCGGCGACGCGGGCGGCCACCGCATCGGCGTGCTCGGCGACGAAGATCACGTCGACGTCGCTGACGTAGTTCAGTTCGCGCGCTCCGCATTTGCCCATCGCGATGACTGCCAGCCGAGGCGGCGTGGTGTCGCCGCAGACGGTGGCCTCGGCAAGGATCAGCGCAGCTGCCAATGCGGCGTCGGCGATGTCGCTCAGGTGGGCGCCGACGGCGCTGAGGGACAGCACCCGTTCGTTCTCGACTGTGGGCGCCAAATCCAGGGCGGCCAGCACCATCACCCGGCTGCGGTAGAGGATGCGCAGCCGCAACAGCACCGAGCTCACGCCGTCTGAGGCTTCAGCGACGCACTCGGTAAAGGCGGTCCGCAGCTGCTCGGCGGATGGCAGCTTCACATCGCCCTGCAGCAGATGCCACGCCTGCGGATTGGCGATCAGGTGATCACCCAAAGCCAGCGAAGACCCGAGCACAGCGAACAGCCGACCGCGCAGGCCGCGGTCGGTCGCCAGTGCCGCATCGAGCTCGTCCCAGTCGTCGCCGAGCGCTTCGGCCAGCCGGATCGTTGCGCATAGGGCGGCGTCGGCGTCCGGTGCGCGCGACAGTGACCACAGCAGCTCGACCTGCGCTTCGGTGTTCCAGCCCAGCTTCGCCAAGTTGGCACCTGCGCGCGCATCGACCAACCCGAGCCGGCCGACGCTAGGCACTTTCGACCGCTCCGTCACGGGTTGAACCACGACCACGACGGTAGCGCAGATTCCCTGGGACTTGGCTGTGCGATCGCGCCAGCGGGCGCAAAAACCTATAAGGAAATGTAAGTCTTCAGCTCGTAGGGCGTGACGTGGCTGCGGTAGGTGGCCCACTCACGGCGCTTGTTGCGCAAAAAGAAGTCGAAGACATGCTCCCCCAAGGCTTCTGCAACCAGCTCGGAACTCTCCATCGCACGAAGCGCTTCGTCGAGACTGGACGGTAGCTCGCGGTAGCCCATCGCGCGGCGCTCCTCGGGCGTGAGGTCCCACACATTGTCCTCTGCTTGCGGACCCAGGACGTAACCCTTTTCGACGCCCCGTAGCCCGGCAGCCAGCAGCACGGCGAATGCCAGGTAAGGGTTGCACGCCGAGTCGGGGCTACGCACCTCGATACGTCGCGAGGAGGTTTTGCTTGGGCTGTACATCGGAATACGGACCAAAGCCGACCGGTTAGCCGCCCCCCACGACGCGGCGGTGGGTGCCTCACCGCCAAGCACCAGCCGCTTGTAGGAGTTAACCCATTGATTGGTAACCGCACTGATCTCGCTTGCGTGCTCGAGGATCCCGGCGATGAAAGATTTGGCGACATCGGAGAGTTGCAACGGATCGTCGGGGCTGTGAAACGCGTTGACCTCACCCTCGAACAAGCTCATATGAGTATGCATGGCCGAGCCGGGGTATTGCCCAAAGGGCTTGGGCATGAACGTCGCCCGCATCCGCTCTTCCAGCGCGACCTCTTTGATGACATAGCGGAACGTCATCACGTTGTCGGCCATCGACAGCGCATCCGCAAAGCGCAAATCGATCTCTTGCTGTCCGGGCGCGCCTTCGTGGTGGCTGAACTCCACCGAGATCCCCATGAACTCCAGGGCGTCGATCGCATGCCGACGGAAGTTGGAGGCGGTGTGCACAGCCTGGTCGAAGTAGCCAGCGTTGTCGGCCGGAATGGGCATCGAGCCATCCTCGGGGCCCGACTCGAGCAGGAAGAACTCGATTTCCGGATGCACATAGCAGGAGAAGCCGAGGTCGTTGGCTTTGCTCAGCTGACGACGCAGCACGTGGCGTGGGTCCGCCCAAGACGGCGAGCCGTCCGGCATCGTGATGTCGCAGAACATCCGCGCCGAGTGGTGGTGGCCGGAGGCGGTGGTCCACGGCAGCACCTGGAAGGTGGACGGGTCGGGATGGGCGACGGTGTCGGATTCCGAGACGCGGGCAAAGCCCTCAATGGAGGATCCATCGAAGCCGATGCCTTCTTCGAACGCGCCGTCGAGTTCGGCAGGCGCGATCGCGACCGACTTAAGGGTACCGAGCACATCGGTGAACCACAGCCGGACGAAACGGATGTCCCTCTCCTCCAGCGTGCGGAGCACGAATTCCTTTTGTCGGTCCATACCGGGAACAATATGCAAAGCCAGTTAACTCCGTGTTACTACCGCGCCGAACACCGTAAGTTTCCCGGAGGTACCCCGTCGACCAGGTAGCTAACCACCGCGCCGTCGACGCATTGGTCACCGTTGAACACCACCGTATGTTGCGTGCCCTCGTAGGTGATCAGTGCGGCGCCGAGCTCGCGGGCTAGGTCCACGCCGGCCTGATAGGGGGTGGCCGGGTCGTGGGTGGTGGACACCACGACAACTTTGCCCGGCGCGACCGGTGCCGCCGGCGCCGGCGACGACGTCGCGGGCACCGGCCAGAGCGCGCACAAATCGCGAGGCGCCTGCCCAGTGAACTGCCCGTAGGACAGAAACGGCGCAACTTGGCGCATGCGGCGATCGGCGTCGGCCCAGGCCGCCGGATCGGTCGGCTCGGGCGCGTCGACGCAACGAACCGCGTTGAACGCGTCCTGCGAGTTGTCGTAGTGCCCTTTGGCGTCGCGGGCGTAATACTCGTCGGCCAGCATCAGCAAGTCGCCGGGATCGGTGCCGCGCTGCAGACCGAGCAGACCGCTGGTCAGGAATTTCCAGAGCTGCGGGGTGTAGAGCGCATTGATGGTGCCGGTGGTCGCGTCGGCGTAACTCAGTCCGCGTGGATCCGACGTGTGGGCGGGTGTGCTGACCAGCGGGTCGACCAGTTGGTGAAAGCGGTTGCCCCATTGGGCCGGGTCGGTGCCCAGCGGGCAGTCCGAGGATCGAGCGCAATCCGCCGCGTAATCGTTGAACGCGGTCTGAAACCCGGCTTGCTGGTTGATGTTCTCCTCGATCGGACCCACGCTCGGGTCGATCGCACCGTCCAGGACCATCGCCCGCACGTGGTCGCCGAACCGCTCGACGTACGCGGTCCCCAATTCCGTGCCGTAGCTGAAGCCGAGGTAGTTGATTTGGTCGTCGCCCAGCGCCTGCCGCACCAGATCCATGTCGCGTGCGACCGACGCCGTGCCGGCGTTCTCCAAGAACGTCGGGCCATTGCGGGCGAGGCAGCGCTGGGCCAGCTGCCGATACACCTGTTCGATGTGCGCGACGCCGGCTGGGCTGTAGTCGACCATTGGTTCGCGCCGGTAGGCGTCGAACTCCGCGTCGGTCTGGCAGCGCAGCGCCGGCGTGGAGTGGCCGACGCCCCGGGGATCGAATCCCACCAAATCGAAGCGGCGGCTGATTTCGGAGCCCGCCAGGCCGGCTCCCATCGCGGCGACCATGTCGACCGCCGACGCCCCGGGCCCGCCCGGGTTGACCAGCAGCGCTCCGATCCGCGGACCGGTCGCCGGAATTCGGATGACGGCGAGCTGAGCTTGGCCGGCGCCGGGGTTGTCGTAGTCGATGGGGACCGGAATGGTGGTGCACTGCGCGCTGGGAACGTGGTCAGGGTGGTCGAGGAACCGACCGCAGTTACCCCAGGTCTAGGGTCGCGGCTGCTAACGGCGTCGTGGCAACGGCTGCCACCATCGGAAGCACCAAAGAAAGCAGCGCAGAGAGCAACCGTCCCATGCGCCACATGGCTGCCAATCGTCCCACGCGTCGGCCACGGGTAGTAATCCCAATGGGTCACACCTTGGTCTCGTTATCTCCTGCGCGGTCTTAGCATTTCGCCCCCTTCGGCGGCAGAGTGCCGCTGACGAGGTATGCCGTCGCGTAGTCGTCGATACAGCTGTCGCCCTGGAACACCACCGTGTGCTGGGTGCCGTCGTAGGTGAGCAAACCACCGTGCAGCTGGTTGGCCAGATCGACGCCGGCTTGATACGGCGTCGCGGGATCACGGGTGGTCGACACCACCAGTGTCGGCGCCAGGCCGGGAGCGGAGACGGTGTGCGGTTTACTGGTCGGCGGTACCGGCCACAACGCGCAGGTGCCCAAAGGGGCGTCACCGGTGAATTTCCCGTAGCTCATGAACGGTGCAACCTGGCGCGAGCGGCGGTCTTCGTCGATGACCTTGGCCCGATCCTTGACCGGCAGATCGTCGACGCAGTCGATCGCCACCCTGGCGTCAGTGGCGTCGGTGTAGTGACCGTGCTTGTCCCGCCGCATGTACAAGTCGGCCAGCTCAAGCAGAGTGTCGCCGCGATGGTGGGTCAGCTCGGTCAATCCCTCGGTCAAGTGATGCCAGAAGGTCGGCGAATAGAGCGCCATGATCGTGCCCACGATCGCGTCGCTGTAGCTCAGACCGCGGGGATCTTTGGTGCGTGCCGGCCTGCCGATCATCAGATTGTTCTTGTCGACGAGCGGGTCGACCAAACTGTGGTAGACGCCAACGGCTTTGGCCGGGTCGGTGCCCAGCGGGCAGGACGGAGACTTGGCGCAGTCTTTCGCGAAGTCGTTGAATGCGTCCTGAAAACCCTTGGCTTGCCGTAGGTCTGCCTCGATGGAGTCGGCATTCGGGTCCACGGCACCGTCGAGGATCATCGCCCGGACGTTCTTCGGGTAGGCCTCGGCATACGCGGAGCCGATTCGGGTTCCATACGAGTAGCCCAGGAACGTCAGTTTGCTGTCGCCCAGTGCTTCGCGGATGGCGTCCAGATCACGGGCGACGTCGACGGTTCCGACGTGCGCCAGGAATTTCTTGCCCATCTTGTCGATGCAACGGCCGACGAACGCCTTGGTCTCGTCCTCGATGTGCGCCACGCCCGCCGGGCTGTAGTCGACTCCGCGGCTCGGTGCGCAGCCGGTCGTTGTCGGCGTCGGAGTTGCACCAGATCGCCGGCCGCGACGCCGCCACCCCGCGCGGATCGAATCCGACCAGGTCGAACCGTTCGCGAACCCGCGGTGGACAGCGACTGCAGAAGGCCCAGTGCAGCCTCGATGCCGGACTCGCCGGGTCCGCCGGGGTTGACGATCAGCGACCCGATTTTGTTTCGTGTCGCCGGAAACTTGATCAGCGCCAATCGTCGTGGCGTCACCGTCGACGTGGTTGTAGTCGACGGGTACGGCGAGCTTGCCGCACTGCGCGCCACCCGGGAGCTTCATTATCGAGGTCCCGCCGCCGCCGGCGACGCGACACGGTCCCCACTCCACTGGCTGACCGATTCTTGGTCCGGCCAGCAAGGCACGCCCGGTGACGACGTGGGTGCAGCTCGCCACCGTCGCCACGACCACCGCCATCACGGTCCAGATCAGCATCGTGCGCGCGATCTTGTCGCCGCGAGGGATTCCCATGCCCACCATGCTGCCATGCACCGACGCGTGGCTGTTGTTGCCGCACGGGCGACCGGGCGCTCTACCGGGTCGCCAGCAGCAGTTCTTCCATCCCGACGGCGAAGTCGTCGGCCAACTCCCACAAATCCGGCACCAGCTCCGGGCAGGCGATAAGGCCAACGTCCAGTTTGCCGTTCAACGACATCACGGTGATGTTCAGGCCCGAGCCGTGGAAAATCGGCCCCAGCGGATACATCGCTTTGACCTCGCTGCCCAGCATATACAGCGGCATCTGCGGACCCGGCACGTTGGAAATTACGAGGTTGTGCACTGGCCGGCTCTTGGTCAGCCTGGTGCGGGCGTAAGCCCTGCATCGCCAAACCGAATACCGCCGGCGCGGCGAACTGCGACCAGTCCTGCAAGAGTGTGGCGCTGATAGCCGAACTATGTTGCTTGGCAACAGAATTCGCTTCAGCGATGGACTTGAGCCGTTCAGCGGGATCAGCGATCTGGGTTTCCAGCCGGGAGAACATTCCCGAAACCTGGTTGCGCCCAGGGCGATCAGACCGGCCGTGTACCGATACCGGCACCATCGCCACCAACGACGAATCCGGCAGCTCGCCACGGTCGAGCAAGAATTGCCGCAGCACGCCGGATACCAGCGCCATCACCACGTCGTTGACCTTGACGTCGAAATGACTCTTGACGGTTTTGATGTCCTCGAGATCCAGCTGCGCGTAGGCGACGTTGCGGTGTGCGGTGATGCTGGCATTGAAGGTCGTCGGTGGCGCCGCGAACGGAGCAGCCATCGTCAGGCCGCTCCGTGCCCGCAGCACCGTCTCAAACACCGACGACACGGTTTTCGGCAGCACACCAGCCAGATGTAGCGGCCGGGATGCGAACTTCGCCAACCCGCTGACCGCAATCTGGATTTGGTTGGCGTCACCAACGCCCTCCACCGGTTCGGGTGGCGGCGCGTCGGGTTCGGTGCTGCAAAGCTGCGACATCAGATTTGCGCCGGTGACGCCGTCGACGCAGGCGTGATGGACTTTGGTCATCACCGCCAGACGGCCACCTTGCTGGGCATTAGTGCCCGCGACACCCTCGATGACCCACATCTCCCACAACGGTCGAGTGCGGTCCAGCGGTAAAGCGGCGATATGACCGCAGATCTCGGCCAACTCCATTCGCCCACCCGGTGGCGGCAGCCCGATGCGGTGCAGATGCCGACTCACATCGAAGTTATTGTCGTCCACCCAAACCGGATGATCCAGGTTCAGCGGGCTATCGGCGAGCTTCTCCCGAAACTGTGGCATTGCCTTGATCCGGACCGCCAGCTCGTCGCGCAGTCGGTCGAAGGTATAGCCGCCCGGCATCGTCGACGTATCGAGTTCGAGAATCGAACAGACATGCAGCGGCTGCGCTTGAGTCTCCAAATACAGAAAACTGGCGTCAAGTCCGCTGAGCCGCTGCATTCGCCGATGGTATGTCCGGGACCGCACGGCGGCGCCCGAATCGTCGCGATGGATACCGGTGTGAGGAAGTCCACTGGACCGGGTGTGCATTTGCGCGGCGGCGGGTGGCAGACTGGTCACGTCAGACGAACCCGGGGACCCTGCTGGGCCACGAGGATCGACCCGACCACAACTAGGGACAATGATGTCTGAGCACGCTGTTTACGGGGCTGCGACCGCACCGCGGACCAAGGTTCGCGTCCATCACCTGCAGAAGATGAAGGCCGAAGGCCACAAGTGGGCCATGCTGACGGCCTACGACTACTCAACCGCCCAAGTTTTCGACGATGCTGGCATCCCGGTGCTGCTGGTCGGCGACTCGGCTGCCAACGTCGTCTACGGCTATGACACCACGGTGCCGATCTCGATCGACGAGCTGATTCCGCTGGTGCGCGGCGTCGTGCGGGGCGCACCGCACGCTCTGGTGGTGGCTGACTTACCATTCGGCAGCTACGAGGCCGGGCCCACCGCGGCGCTCAGCACCGCGACCCGGTTCATGAAAGAAGCCGGCGCGCATGCGGTCAAGCTGGAAGGCGGCGAACGCGTCGCTGAGCAGATCGCCACGCTGACAGCCGCCGGTATCCCGGTGATGGCACACATCGGCTTCACCCCACAAAGCGTCAACACCCTCGGCGGTTTCCGGGTGCAGGGCCGCGGCGACGCCGCCGAACAGACCATCGCCGACGCGATCGCCGTTGCCGAGGCCGGTGCGTTTTCCGTGGTGATGGAGATGGTGCCGGCCGAGTTGGCCACCCAGATCACCGGCAAGCTGACCATCCCCACCGTTGGGATCGGAGCAGGACCCAATTGCGATGCCCAGGTGTTGGTTTGGCAGGACATGGCCGGGCTGACCAGCGGCAAGACGGCCCGCTTCGTCAAGCGGTTCGGTGATGTCGGGAGCGAATTGCGCCGCGCGGCAACCCAATACGCGGACGAGGTCGCCGCTGGGACCTTCCCCGCGGACGAGCACAGCTTCTAGAGGCGCCACAAGCGACGATGCCTGACAATGTCTGATGGGGCCCCCGGCCACATCGCTTTATCTAGAGGTGGAGCGCAAGTTCGACGTCGGCGAGTCCACCAGCTCACCATCGTTCGCCGGTATGGCGGACATTCTTCGGGTGGAGCGGCTACCGACGCAGACACTCGATGCCGTGTACTTCGATACGCCGGCGCGAGATCTGGCATCCAGACGAATCACGTTGCGCCGTCGCACCGGCGGTGTGGATGCCGGTTGGCACCTGAAGCTGCCGGCCGGACCCGATGCCCGCACCGAGGTGCGCGCACCGCTGGGTACCGCGGACGGCAACGGCGAAGAGAGCCACGAAGATGTGCCGACCGAGCTGGTGGACGTCGTGCTGGCAATTGTCCGGGACCGCCCGCTAAGCCCGGTCGCGCGAATAACCACCACGCGGGGCGTCCATCACCTCTACGGCGCCGACGACGCGGTGCTGGCTGAATTCTGCGACGACCAGGTCACCGCGTCGCGGGCCGCCACCGCCGATGCGCCAGAAGTAGAGCAGCGATGGCGTGAGTGGGAGCTCGAACTCGCCCAGCCCGAAACGAATACCGAGCTGTTGGACAAACTGAGCGACCGGCTGCTTGGCGCTGGTGCGACCCCGGCAGGGCACGGCTCGAAGCTGGCGCGGGTGCTCGGCACGACGCCCAAAGACCTGTCATCGAGCGACCCGCTACATCGGGCGGTGGCCGAGCAACTCGACGAGCTGCTGGCGTGGGATCGGGCCGTGCGCGCCGAGGCCGACGACGCCGTGCATCAAATGCGGGTGACCACTCGCAAGATGCGCAGCCTGCTGCAGGCGTCGCCGGATTCGTTTGCGCTCCCTGATGGCCTCCTCGACGAGCTGCGCGAGCTGGCCAATATCTTGGGAGCAGCCCGCGACGCCGAAGTATTGGCCGAGCGCTACCGCGACGCCCTAGACGGATTGCCCCCGGAGTTGGTCCGCGGTCCTGTCCGGGAACGATTGATCGACGGCGCCGAATATCGCTATCGGACCGGGCTACGGCATTCGTTGGCCGCGTTGCGTTCCCCGCGATATTTCCGTCTGCTCGACGCCCTGGAAGCGGTGATCGCGACAGCCTCGCCGACCGACCAGGAGCCTGCCCCGGTAACCGTCGCCGCAGCCGCTAAGAAGGTGCGGAAAGCCGCCAAGGCGGCGCGACGGGCCGGTGACGAAGATCGTGACGACGCGATACACCGAATCCGCAAGCGCGCCAAGCGGCTTCGCTACACGGCGGCCGCGACGGGTGCGCCCAACGTGTCGAAGCGGGCCAAAAAAATACAGTCGTTGCTCGGCGATCACCAGGACAGCGTGGTCAGCCGCGCGCACCTGCTGCAGCAGGCCGAGGCCGCACACGCCGCGGGCGAGGACACATTCACCTACGGGCTGCTCTACCAGCACGAGACCGACTTGGCGCTCGAATGCCGCCGGCAACTCCAGCCGGCGTTGCGCAAGCTCTATAAAGCAGTGTGCAAGCTGTCAAGCTGAGCCGACAGGGCGGGCGAGCTGGCCTGTAAGCCGGATTCTGTTCCGCGTTACTTGGTAGCGCGGCGGCGACCATCCATCTGGACACACCGTCACCGGGTGCCTCAAGCGGCCTACCCGCAGGCTCGAGCGAGCAGCCCTCTAACGCCTGCGCGACCGCGCCGTGGCGCGGTCTTCTTGGCCTTGCTTCGGGTGGGGTTTGCCGAGCCATTCCGGTCACCCGGAATGCTGGTGCGCTCTTACCGCACCGTTTCACCCTTACCACCACGAGGGTGGCGGTTTGTTTTCTGTGGCACTTTCCCGCGAGTCACCTCGGATTGCCGTTAGCAATCACCCTGCTCTGTGAAGTCCGGACTTTCCTCGACTCGGTGTACGAGCCGCGGCCGCCCGGCCAACTCGTCCGCGCTAGATACCGTACTCGCTGCGTAATGCCGGGGCCAGCGCTGTCTAAGCGGCATGTAAGTCGGAGATGGCTATCCCGACGGCGATTTCCGTCTCACTGATCTCCATCCGCACCGGCGCTCTTGGCAGCGGCGGTGCGCCCGATCGGTAATGGGCGCCGGTTGGGGTGGTGAATTCTGCTGTGTGTCGATATGTTTCGTCGATACTGGGTTCGACGCGCCAGCCGGCGACTTCTTTGACGTAGTTACATCGCTCGCATTGCCCTAACCCGTTGCCCGCACTAGTCGCGCCGCCGCGGGCCCATGGTCGTGCATGGTCGCGATGGCGAATGGGCGCGTCGCAGTAGGGCGTGCGGCAGCGTTGATCCCGGAGCCCGATAAAGGCGGCCAACCCGCGGGGAAACAACCGGGCCCGTGACTCCATTGCCACCAGCGCCTCGGAGCGCGGATGAGCGTAGAGCCGGCGCAGCGTGGCCCGCGATCGTGCATCGGTGACGGCGCCCAAGACCAATCCGCGGGCGACGGCCGCCGGGATGGGACCGTAGCCACAGATATCTGCCGGCACGTCGCGACCGCCCAACAGCGTTTCGTCCGATACCACCAGGTTCACCGCGATCGGCGTGGCCGCCGCCGCGCTGCGGCCGGTGACCCGCTCGACCAGCGTGTCGGCCATGACCTGGCCGCGAGAGCGGCCGTCGAACGTGGTGTCGGCGGCGCGGCGCAACGCGGCGTATACCGATACGCCCTTCGCCACCGGCAGCAGCGCGGTCAGATACGTCATCGTCTCGGGCGCGGGCCGAATGGTCACCGTGCGCTCGGCTTCGGCTTTAGCGGCCCGGTCGACCACGGCGTGTGGATCCAGTCGATAAGCGATCGTCTTGGCCGCCGCCGCCACTCGCGCGTCGCCCATACCGTCCAAATCGGCTGAGTCAGCGCACATCTGGGCATCCAGGGCGCGCCGGTCCTCGACGTCTAGGCAGGCGCTTTCCCGCACGATGAGGGTGGCCCGCCATTCGGTCAACACTCCGGCCTCCAATGCGGCCAGGGTGTGCGGCATCTCGTGCACC
Source organism: uncultured Actinomycetota bacterium (assembly GCA_963720085.1). Taxonomy (GTDB): domain Bacteria; phylum Actinomycetota; class Actinomycetes; order Mycobacteriales; family Mycobacteriaceae; genus Mycobacterium. Next base: position 129,050 of record CAVRER010000026.1, on the reverse strand, counting down.
AGGGCCTTGGCGAAGCCGAGGTGCCGGTTACCCCGCGCGGGCGAGTCGCGCCGGGCGAGCGCGACCTCGCTGGCCACCCCACGTCCGCGCCGCGCGGCCGGTACACCCGCCGCAGCCTCGGCGGCCCGGCGTGCCGCATCCAACGCAGCCGCCGCTCGAGCCTGCCCCGCTGCTGCGGCGGACTTGACCCGTTCCAGCTCGGCAATGCGCTCGACCAGCGCCGATTCCCCACACGCCGGATCGATAACCGCCAGACTCTCGAACACATGTTCGATCATACACGACGTCGGCGACAAGATTGGTCCTCACGTCTGAGGCATCGTTATCGTCTACAGATCTGGGGGCGAAGGGAGGACCAATCGGATGCCGGCGACCCGATGGGAAAAGCGCGTTGACGCCGGTGACTGGAACGCCATCGCCGCTGCCGTCGACGACTTCGGCGGAGCGCCGCTGCCCCGGCTCCTGACACCCACCGAGACCCAACGGCTGCGCAAGCTGTACACGAAGGATCAACTGTTTCGCGCCACTATCGACATGGGGCCGCGTCGCTACGGCTCCGGACAGTATCGATACTTCCGCGCTCCCTATCCGGAACCTATCGAGCACCTCAAGCAGGCGCTGTATCCGCGGCTGTTGCCGATCGCCCGGGATTGGTGGGCCAAGCTGGGCCGGGATGCTCCCTGGCCGGACAGCCTCGACGAATGGCTAGAGATGTGCCATGCCGCCGGCCAGACGAGATCCACTGCGCTTGTACTCAGATATGGGACGAACGATTGGAACGCTCTTCACCGAGACCTTTACGGGGATTTGGTGTTTCCGCTTCAAGTGGTGATCAACCTGAGCAACTGGGAGACCGAGTACACCGGCGGGGAGTTCATGCTCGTCGAACAGCGGCCCCGAGCCCAATCACGCGGCACCGCAATGCAATTGCCGCACGGCCACGGTTACCTGTTCACCACGCGCGACCGGCCGGTGCAGTCGGCTCGCGGTTGGTCGGCTGCGCCGGTGCGCCATGGCCTGTCCGTCGTGCGATCGGGCGAACGCTACGCGCTGGGACTGATCTTTCACGACGCCGCCTGAAACTCAGCCGGGCTGGAACCAGTCGGCCAGCACTCACAGATACCCGGTCTGGTTCACCAGCCGCACCGACGACGCCCCGTCGGGATAGAACTCGGCGATGCTCAACGACGCCAGGTCCAGGTGTAGCCGGTAAAGGATGCCCGGCCCGGCGTCGAGGGCTTGGCGCAGCAGCATTTTGATCGGGGTCACATGCGAAACCACCAGCACCGTGGTGCCGGCGTAGTCCGCCACGATCCGGTCTCGCGCCCGGCAGACCCGTCGGCTCACGTGATCAAAGCTTTCCCCGCCCGGCGGCTCTGTGCTGGTGTCGCGCAGCCACTGTCGATGCAATTCGGGATCACGTTCGGCGGCCTCAGCGAACGTGAGGCCTTCCCATCCGCCGAAATCCGTTTCGATCAGGTCATCGTCGACGGTCAAGTCCAAGCCCAGCGCTTTGGCGGCCGTCGCCGCGGTGTCATAGCAGCGTTGCAGCGGCGAGCTGACCACGGCCGAAATCCCGCCACGTTGCGCCAGATACCGGGCGGCCGCGTCAGCCTGCTGCCGCCCAAGCTCGGTCAGCGGCGGGTTACCGCGTCCCGAGTAGCGCCGCTGCACCGACAACTCGGTCTGGCCGTGGCGCAGCAACAATAGCCGGGTGGCAGTGCCACGCGCACCCGTCCAGCCTGGCGGCGATGGGGTTTCGCTTGCTTGGGCCGTCGTTGCTGAATTATCGCTCTGCGCCGGCTCTTCCGCCGCAGCGGCAGCGTCCATCGCATCGTTGGCCAACCGATCAGCGTAGGAGTTCTGTGCTCGCGGAATCCATGTGTAGCTGATCCTCTCGAACCGCGAAGCCAGTGCGTGGGCCTTGGCGTTGAGCTCGGCGAGGTCGGGATGCTTGACCTTCCAGCGCCCGGACATCTGCTCGACCACCAGCTTGGAATCCATCGAAACCGCGACCTCGGTGGCCTTCAGCTTTGCCGCCTCCTCCAAACCGGCGAGCAGTCCGCAATATTCGGCGACGTTGTTGGTGGCATGGCCAATCGCTTGCTTGCTTTCAGCCAATACGGTCGACCGGTCCGCTGTCCAGACCACCGACCCATAGCCCGCCGGTCCCGGGTTACCGCGTGACCCGCCATCGGCTTCGACGATGACCTTCACTGGCTTACGCCTTTGACTCGCAACAAGATCGCTCCGCATTCAGGACACCGCAGCACATCATCTTCGGCCGCGGCTGAGATCCTGGACAGCTCGCCGCGGTCGATTTCGATCCGACAGGCCCCGCACCGACGGCCCTGCAGTGCTCCCGCACCAGGGCCACCGCCGGCACGCTGTCGTTCGTAAAGCGCTATCAGCTCGGGATCTAACGCCGCGGTGAGTTCGTCGCGCCGCGTCGAGTGAAGACGGCGGGCTTGGTCAATCTCTTCGCGTGCGCCGTCAAGAGCCTGCTGGGCAGCGGCCAAATCAGCTTGCAGCGCCTCGCTCTTAGCTAGCTCAGCGGTCTGTTGCGCTTGCAGCTGCTCGCGGCGTTCCATCACCTCCAATAGCGAATCCTCCAAGCTGGATTGGCGGCGTTGCAGGGTATCCAGCTCGTGCTGCAATTCCGACAATTGCCTGGCGTCTGCGACCGATTGCAGCAGCGAGCGGTCCCGGTCCTCGCGTTGGCGCACCGCATCGATCTCCAACTCGAAGCGTAATATCTGAGCGTCCAAGTCTTCTAAGGCGATTCGCAGAGCCCCGAGCCGGTCATCGGCGGCGACCTGATCGGTTTGCAGTCGCTCGTAGTCTTGGCGCTGGGGCAAGTGGCCGGCGCGGTGCGCGATCCTGGATAGTTCAGCGTCCAGCTCCGCAACTTCGAGCAGCGAACGCTGCTGCGTGACTGCGGCTTTCATCAATGGTCACTCCCGGGGGCGTTGTCGACATTCCACGGATCGGTGCGGATCGGGCACACGCGTACCGAGAGGTCGGCACCGAAAGCCGACCTCAATACATCGGCAGCCTGTTCACACCAAGGGTATTCGCTGGCCCAATGTGCAACATCGATCAGGGCCACGTCAGAAACGCGACAATGCTCGTCGGCGGGGTGATGGCGCAGGTCGGCCGTGACATAGGCCTGCACTCCGGCGGCCGCCGCGGCGTCCAGCAGCGAGTCGCCGGCTCCTCCGCAGACCGCGACGCGGGACACGGTCATGTCCGGGTGGCCTGCGGCGCGCACCCCCCATGACGTTTGCGGCAGCCCTGCCCTGACTCGGGAGATGAACGCGCTCAACGACTCTGGCTGGGTCAGCGAGCCGATTCGCCCTAGCCCGACGTCAGCAGGCGGCGGTGCCAACGCGACGATGTCAAACGCCGGCTCCTCGTATGGATGCGCGGCCCGCATCGCCAAGAGCACCTCGCGCCGTGCCCGCGCAGGTGCGACGACCTCGACCCGATCCTCGACCACTTTCTCCACGGCGCCCACACTGCCGATAGCCGGTGCAGCCCCATCGCCCGGCAGGAACTGGCCGGTGCCGGTGACGCTCCAGCTGCATTGGGAATAGTCGCCGATTCTACCGGCGCCGGCCGCAAAAACCGCCGCGCGCACCGCCTCCGCGTTCTCCGCCGGTACGAAGATCACCCACTTGTCCAACCCAGGCACCACTTGCGCGGGCTCCAGCACCGCCTGAACGGTCAGCCCGAGCGCGTGCGCCAACGCGTCCGACACCCCCGGCGATGCCGAGTCGGCGTTCGTATGTGCGGTGAACAGCGAACGGCCGGAACGGATCAGGCGGTGCACCAGCGCACCCTTGGCAGTACTGGCCGCCACCGTGTCCACGCCGCGCAACAGCAGCGGATGGTGGGCCAGCAGCAGACCGCCGTCGGGAACCTTGTCGACCACCGCCGCGGTCGCGTCGACGGCGATCGTCACCGAGCTCAGCACATCGTCGGGGTCACCGCACACCAGGCCGACCGAATCCCACGACTCGGCTAGCCCGGGCGGATAGGCCTCGTCCAGCACGTCGATGACACCGGCCAGTCGCACGGTCATCGGAGTACCCCGCTTTTCGCCATTTCGGCGATCTCCTCAACTAGCAGCGGCCACTCCGGTCGGACCGCGGCCCGCAGATATCGCCCGTCCAGGCCGATGAAAGTGTCGCATCGCCGCACTGCAATTCCCTTGGTGTGCAGATGATTTCGCATCAAATCGGCGTCGTCAACGGTGAACAAGACGAATGGCGCACGGCCATCGACTGGCTCGACACCCGCCGACCGCAGGCCAGACACCATCTCGGTGCGCAACACCGCCAGACGTCGAGCTTCCGCTGCCGCTTCGGCCACGGCGTCGGGTACACAACAGGCCGCGATGGCCGTCAGTTGCAGCGTGCCCACCGGCCAGTGCGGCCGTTGAGCCGTCAGCCGCGCCAACACGTCGGGCGCACCCAGCGCGTAGCCGACCCGCAGGCCAGCCAGCGACCACGTCTTGGTCAGACTGCGAGACTACCAGCACGTCGGGCAGCGGCTCATCGGCCAGCGATTCCGGCTCGCCGGGAACTGAATCGGCGAACGCCTCGTCCACCACCACGATCCGCCCGGGTCGGCGCAACGCGAGGATCTGTTCGCGGGTGTGCAAAACCGATGTCGGGTTGGTTGGGTTGCCCACCACGACGAGGTCGGCGTCGTCGGGCACCTGCGCGCCGGCCAAGCTGAACGGCCGGTCAAGCACGACGTGCCGCACGCGGACACCGGCCGCCCGCAGCGCCACCGCCGGCTCGGTGAACGACGGCGCGATCACCGCCGCCAGCGTCGGGCGCAGGTTGGGAAGCAACGCGAATCCTTCGGCGGCTCCGGCCAGCAGTGCGACCTCGTCGGGAGCGCGGCCGTGACGGACCGCGACGGCTTGGATCGCCGTGCGCTCGTCGTCGGCGCCTGGGTAACGCGCCAGATCCGGCACCCGTGCGGCCAGCCGCTGCACCAGCCAGGCCGGCGGCTGTGCATGACGGACGTTCACCGCGAAATCGAGCATGCCCGGTTCGGCGGCCTGATCGCCGTGGTAGCGCGCGACCGCGAGCGGAATCGACGCGCTCGGATCCAAATTCGCCACGTCTGAAACCCTAACGACCTCGCGAAGGAGGCCAGGTATCGGGACACGGTCAATGGCAGGTCGGGCCATCTTGGACAATAGGGACGTGACAGGCACGATCTCAGCATCTCCAAATTGGCCGCCTCCTCAGCACGCCGCTTCACGGCGCGCATCGTCACCGGCCGCCCCAAATTGGCCGCCTCCTCAGCACGCCGCTTCACGGCGCGCATCGTCACCGGCCGCCCCAAAGCCGCAGCTGGTGATCTTCGACCTCGACGGCACCCTCACCGACTCCGCTGACGGCATCGTGTCCAGCTTTCGACACGCGCTCGGCCAGATTGGCGCTGCCGTGCCCGAGGGCGACCTGACCAGCCGGATCGTCGGCCCGCCTATGCACCACACCCTTGTCACGATGGGGCTGGGCGAGCACACCGATGCCGCGATCGCGGCCTACCGTGCCGACTACACCACCCGGGGCTGGGCGATGAACAGCCTCTTCGACGGGATTGGCCCATTGCTGGCCGACCTGCGCGCGGCCGACGTCCGGCTCGCCGTGGCCACCTCCAAAGCGGAGCCGACCGCACGTCTCATCCTGGCGCATTTCGGGCTCGACCAGCACTTCGAGGTCGTCGCCGGAGCCAGCGTCGACGGCACCCGCGCCACCAAGGCTGACGTGCTGGCCCACGCATTGGCACAACTGCAGCCGCTACCCGGACGCGTCCTCATGGTCGGCGACCGCCGCCACGATGTCGAAGGAGCGGCCGCGCACGGCATCGACGCGGTGGTAGTCGGCTGGGGATACGGCCAAGCCGACTTCGCGGACGCCACCGAAGCGGCGACCGGGCTGGTGCATGTCGCGACGGTCGCCGAGCTGCGGAGGGCGTTAGGTGTCTGAGTCAAGGCTGCACATCACGTTCGTGTGCACCGGCAACATCTGCCGGTCGCCGATGGCCGAGAAAATGTTCGCCCATCAGATCTGCCAACGCGGTCTGCAGGACACTGTGCTGGTGACCAGTGCGGGAACGGCCGGCTGGCATGTCGGCAAGCGCGCCGACGCGCGGGCCAACCGGGTGCTGCGCGCGCATGGCTACCCCACCGACCACTGCGCCGCGCAGATCGGCATCGATCACATCGAGGCCGACCTGGTGGTCGCGCTGGCCCGCAACCACGTGTGGCTGCTTCAGCAGCTCGGGGTCGATGCCGACCGAATCCGGATGCTGCGCTCTTTCGACCCGCGCTCCGGTGTTTATGTCCTCGACGTCGACGACCCTTATTACGGCGACCACGACGACTTCGAAGCGGTCTTCGCGGCCATTGAGGCCTCCTTGCCGGGTCTGCACAACTGGGTCGATGAGCGTCTCACCCATGACGGACATCCCTGATGCGTCGCCTGACCTTCCTGCTGCGGCCGGGCTGGGTGGCGCTGGCCGTGGTGGTAGTCGCGTTCACCTACTTGTGTTTCACCGTGCTGGCGCCGTGGCAGCTCGGCAAGAACACCAAGACGTCGCGGGAGAACAACCAAATCCAGCAATCGCTGACGACCGCAACGGTGCCGCTGAAAACCTTGTTGGCGCGCCAAGATTCATCGGCTCCCGACGCGCAGTGGCGCAGAGTGACGGCGACCGGCCACTATCTGGCGGATAAGCAGCTGTTGGTTCGGTTGCGGGTGGCCGACGGGGATCCGGCGCTGGAGGTGCTGGTCCCGTTCATCGTCGATGGCGGCCCCAACGTTTTGGTCGACCGCGGTTACGTGCGACCCGAACAGGGTTCGCGGGTGCCGCCGATCCCCCCGCCTCCGCACGAGACGGTGACCATCACCGCGCGCCTGCGCGACTCCGAGCAGCCGGTATTGGACAAGAAGTCATTCACCAGTGGCGGTGTGCGGCAGGTGTATTCGATCGACGTCAGCCAGATATCGACGCTGACCGGGGTCCCGCTGGCCGGGTCATATCTGCAATTGGTCGACAACCAGCCAGGCGGGCTGGGCGTAATCGGGCTCCCCCATCTGGATGCCGGGCCGTTTTTGTCCTACGGCATCCAGTGGATCACCTTTGGCGTCGTCGCACCGATCCTGCTGGGCTACTTCGTGTACGCCGAGGTCCGGGCCCGCCGCGCCGAGAAGAGCCAGACTTCATCCATCGAGCCCACGGAGAAGCCGGTGCCGGCCACCGTCGAGGACAAACTCACCGACCGCTACGGACGGCGGCGCTGAGCCCCAGACAAAACGCCGTCGCCGCCGCCTGAACCGCCCGAGAAAGCCGCACCGCGCGGCGCAGGTCGGCCACCGATGGCGGCACTCCGTCGCCGAGGATCGGCCGGATCTGCAGTTCGTACTGGTACTGCGTGGGCCCACCCAGTCGCACGTCCAGCGCCCCCGCAAATGCCGCCTCGACCACGCCGGCGTTGGGGCTGGGATGGCGGGCGGCGTCACGACGCCAGGCACGCACCGCACCCGACGGCGATCCGCCGACGATCGGCGCGCATACCACCACCAGCGCCGCAGTCAGGCGCGCGGCGACATAGTTTGCTGCGTCATCCAAACGTGCTGCGGCCCAACCGAATCGGGCATACCGCGGCGAGCGGTGGCCGACCATCGAGTCGAGTGTGTTGACGGCGCGGTAGCCGAGGACCATGGGCACGCCGCCCACCGTCGCCCACAGCAGCGGCGCAACATGTGCGTCAGAGGTGTTCTCGGCAACCGATTCCACCGCCGCGCGGGTCAGTCCCGCGGCGTCGAGCCGCGCCGGGTCACGCCCACACAGCGAGGGCAGCAGCCGTCTGGCGCCCTCGACGTCGTCGCGGCTCAAGAAGTCGCCCATCGCCAGGCCGGTGCGCGCCAGGGACGTTCCGCCTAGCGCTATCCAGGTGGCCACCGCGGTTGCAGTGACGGACCACAGCGGGCCGCGCCGCCGAGCGTGCCGCTGCAGCGCGGCGCCGAGCAGGCTCACCGCGCTGACCAGCACGCCGACGTGGACTGCGCCGCCGATCCGGGTGTCGCGGTGGGTGACCCGCTCCACCGCCGCTGCCGCGGCGCCGAATCCGGCTACCGGATGACCCGCCCGCGGGTCGGCCAGCACCAGGTCGACCAGATAGCCGGCCAGCACACCGACGAGCCGCGGATGCCGCGTCGCGCCAAACACTCCGGCAGCGTCTCACACGTGGTCTACTCGGTTGATGCAGCCTTCTGGCGAGCGGCGGCCCCGATGAAGCGGCACGCCACCCGGGTCGCCGACCTGCTGAACCCCGCGGCAGTGTTGTTGCCCGCCGCGAATGTGATCATGCAGCTGTCGTTGCCGGGTGTCGGCTATGGCGTGTTGGAAAGCCCAGTCGACAGCGGCAACGTCTACAAGCATCCGTTCAAACGGGCGCGTACCACCGGCACGTATTTGGCCGTCGCGACCATTGGGACCGAGTCGGACCGCGAACTCATCCGCGCTGCCGTCGACACCGCGCACCAGCAGGTGCGGTCGACGTCGTCGAGCCCGGTGTCCTACAACGCATTCGATCCCGCGCTGCAGTTATGGGTGGCCGCCTGCCTGTACCGCTATTTCGTCGACCAGCACGAGTTTCTGTACGGCCGGCTGGATGAGTCCACCGCGGATGCCGTGTACCAGGACGCCAAGCGGCTGGGCACTACCCTTCAAGTGCGGGAAGACATGTGGCCACCGGACCGGGTCGCGTTCGACGACTACTGGAAGCGCTCGCTGGAAGAGCTGCGCATCGATCCCCCGGTGCGCGAACATCTGCACGGAGTAGCCACGATGGCGTTCCTGCCACGGCCGCTGCACGCACTTGCCGGATCGTTCAACCTGTTCGCGACGACGGGGTTCCTCGCCCCGGAGTTCCGCTCGATGATGCGATTGGAGTGGGCAGAATCCCAGCAGCGCCGGTTCCAGTGGCTGCTAGCCGCGCTGCGGCTGGCTGATCGGCTGATTCCGCATCAGGCGTGGATCTTGGGCTACCGGCTTTACCTGTGGGACATGCGGATTCGTGCCCGACGTGGCCGGCGAATCGTATAACGGCTAGCTGAAGAGGGCTACCAACACGATGGCGACCATGCTCAGCAGCGCCATCAAAAACCACGGTTGCAGAAGCAAGGGGAGTTCCCGGGCTTCATCGGTCTTCGCCGGAAGGGAGGTCGTGCGTTCGGGCGTGAGCTGTGAAGTCATGTATCAAGCATGACTAATTAGTCAACCGAAGTAAATGTGTTGCTCGCCTCATCGACCCCGCTTTTGCGACGTACATCACACTTAGCACTGACGCTCAGAAGGGAGCAGCTCGATGACTATTCCGGGAATCACCCACGTCGCGCTCACCATCCGCGACATGAACACCAGCGGCCCGTGGTATCGGACGCTGTTCGGCGCCGACCCGGTGCTCGACGAGCACACCGACGCCGGATTCCGGCATTTGGTGTGGCTGCTCGACGGCGGCACGGTATTCGGAATCCACCAGCACGAGCGTTCGGCCGCCGATGAGCGATTCAGCGAGTTCCGGGTGGGCCTGGACCACGTCAGCTTCGGCTGCGCCAACCGCGCCGAGTTGGAGACCTGGATGGCCCGGCTCAACGAGCTCGGCGTTCAACACGGCGGGATCGTGGACGCGCCATACGGCTCGGGATTGAGCTTTCGCGACCCGGACGGCATCGCGCTCGAGTTCTTCGCGCCGTCGGGCTGACTGACTAAAGGCGTCCGGGAAGCGGATTGGCGAACAGACCACAGTCGGGTCGCGATGTGTCAGCATTACGACGTGAGCGTTCGCCGAATCGCACATTTCCTGGCTGCCGCGGTGGTGGCCACCTGGGTGGCGCTGCTGAGCGCACCGATCAACATCGGCTCCGCGTCCGCTGCGCCGTGTCCCGACGTTGAGGTGACGTTCGCCCGTGCCACCACCGAGCCGCCCGGTGTTGGCGTGGTCGGACAGAAATTTATCGATTCACTGCGCTCGCAGGTTGGGGGTAGGTCCGTCGGGGTTTATCCGGTCAACTACCCCGCCTCAGAGGATTTCGCCCCATCTGCATCCGCCGGCGCCAGCGATGCGAGCGCTCACGTCGAGTCCATGGCAGCGGACTGTACCAACACAAAGATCGTGCTCGGCGGGTATTCCCAAGGCGCGATGGTGATAGATCTGATCACCATCGCCCAATTCCCAGTTGCGGGCCTTGTCCCCGCGTCGCTACCGCAGGACGTGGCCGATCACGTCGCCGCGCTCGCCCTCTTCGGGAATCCGTCGGACAGATATCTGGGCGCGCCGGTAAGCACGGTCAGCTCCTGGTATGGGGCGAAGGCCATTGACTTGTGTGCGCCCGGCGACCCGATCTGCACCCCGGGCGGGCCCCTGTCCTTGCCGACTCATGACGAGATGTTCTCCGCGGCGCACCTTTCCTATGCGAATTCCGGAATGCCCGCTCAGGCCGCGACTTTCGTCGCAAGTCACCTGTAGCCAGGGGTTGTGCGCGCAGTCGTCATCACCAAGCACGGTCCCCCGTCGGTGCTCAAGGTGCAGGACCGTCCCGACCCGCCGCCGCCCGCGGCCGGCCAGGTGCGCATTTCGGTGCGCGCGGCGGGCGTGAACTTCGCCGATCACCTGGCTCGCGTCGGGCTGTACCCCGATGCGCCGAAAGTGCCGAGCGTCGTCGGTTACGAGGTGGCCGGGAAGATCGAGGCCGTCGGAGACGGCGTCGATCCGGCGCGCGTGGGCGAGCGGGTATTGGCCGGAACACGTTTCGGCGGTTACGCCGAAATTGTCAATGCCTCCGCGGACGACACCGTGGCGCTTCCGGAGTCGATGAGCTTCGAGCAGGGCGCCGCGGTCCCGGTCAACTATGCGACGGCCTGGGCAGCGCTGCACGGTTACGGCTCGCTGCGCGCCGGCGAACGAGTGTTGGTGCATGCCGCCGCCGGTGGCGTCGGCATCGCGGCGGTCCAGCTGGCCAAGGCCGCAGGTGCGATCGTGCACGGCACCGCATCACCGGGCAAGCACAGCCAGCTCGCCGCACTGGGCGTCGACCGCGCCATCGACTACCGCCGCGACGGGTGGTGGAAAGACCTGGAACCGTACGACATCGTGCTGGACCCGCTTGGCGGCACGTCGTTGCGGCGGTCCTTCGACCTGCTGCGCCCGGGTGGACGGCTGGTGGCCTACGGCCTCTCGTCGTTGCAACAAGGCGAAAAGCGGTCGCTACGCCGGGCGGCACCACAGGCGCTGGCGATGCTGCGCGGGTTCAGCCTGATCACGCAGATGAGCGAGTCCAAGGCCGTCATCGGCCTGAACATGCTGCGGTTGTGGGACGACCGCGGCACGCTCGAACCCTGGATCGAACCGCTGTCGACGGCACTGTCCGACGGCACGGCAGCGCCGGTGGTGCATGCCGCCGTGCCGTTCGCCGACGCGCCGGAAGCACATCGGATCCTTGCTGCGCGAGAGAACATCGGCAAGGTTGTGCTGGTGCCGTGAGCTGAGCGCGTGCCGGACATCAGGGATGGGCATCGCCCGGCGCGATGAGGGCTTTCATGATTTCGCCGGCGCGAAGCGCGTCGAAGGCAGACAGCGCATCGGGTAGCCGACTGATCACTGTGGTGAGGTCTGCGACCGTGATTTGTTGGGTGGCCAGCAGGTGGATTGCGCGGTCGAATTCGTCGGTGTAGATGTAGGACCCCCGCACCGTAATTTCTTTGAGCAGGATCGTCGCCGAATCCAGGCCGGGATCGGGCCCCGCCCCGACCACCACCAGGACGCCGCCGGGGGCCAGCATTTTCAGTGCGGCAGCGGTGGCGGCGGCGCTACCTGAGCATTCGAGCGCGACGTCGACCTCCACTCGGCCCGCGGAGCCTTCGGCTGCGTCGGCGGCGATCGGCACAGCGTGGGAAGCGGTCGCGAACTCGGCCCGCTGTGCAGCTGGTTCCATGAGCAGGATTTCTGCGGGCGAGCTCAGCTGAGCCAGCCTGCAGGCGAGCTGGCCGATGGGGCCGCCGCCGGTCACCAACACCGTCCGCCCAGCGAGGTTGCCGGCGAGCTCCACCGCCCGCAGCGCAGTCGCCGTCGGCTCGACCCAGGCCGCCTCAAGAGTTCCCAGCTCGTCAGGGATTCGGCGCAGGTGTCCGGGGAACGCGGCCATCAGCGGTGCCAGTGCTCCGTCGGCCTGCAGGCCCAGCGCAGTCTCCAAGGTGGCTTGCCGACAGAAGTTTGGCCGCCCTGACCGGCAGTACACGCAATCGCCGTCTACGTTGCCGTTGGGATTGACCGCGACCCGCTGGCCTACGGTCCAGTCTGCAACGTCGTCGCCGACTGCCGCGATCCGGCCGGTGGATTCATGCCCCAGGATGCAATCGCCGCGGTACACCTGCGGTAGCTGAGACGCGTGCAGATCGCTGCCGCAAATGCCGCACAGATCGACTTCAACCAGGACCTGGTCGGCGCGTAGCGGCGGGCGTGGCCGGTCCTGTAGCGCGATCCGTCCGTCCGCGGTGAGCACCACTGCGGGCATTGTCATGTTCAGAACACGTTACTGCGGAAGAGGATACGGGCCGAAGCGACCCCAGGCGACGACGATGGCAAGCCCCAACAGCACGGCGTTGATCGCGATCATCGGCACTTCTTTACGCCGAGCGTGCATCGCGGCCGCACCGACCATTACCAGCGCGAGCCCGACTGCAGCTAAAGGCACCAGTATCGGCGCGATATGGGTTGCAGCGGGAACTATTAACCCGATCGCGCCGAGGATTTCGGCGACCCCGATTAGCCGGATTGTGGTCGGGCTGACGTCCTGCGCCCAGCCGAAGCCAGAAGCCACCAGTTGTTCTTTGGAGCGGACTATCTTCATCAGCCCGCTTGCAGCGAATCCGACCGCCAAGACGATCGCGATAATCCACAGCGCCAGGTTCATTCCGACCTCCTAATCGTTGAACTCCTCGTTAATGAGCGCGATGTCGCGATCGCTCAATGACAATCCGCCCGCAGCAATGTTTTCAGCGAGGTGGCCACGACTCCTCGTTCCCGGAATCAGCAGCACATTCGGGGCGATAGCCAGCAACCATGCGAGCGCGACCTGAGCACCGGTTGCATCGTGGTGAGCGGCCACCGCGATCACGACCGGGTTGCCCAAGATCGCGTCGCGCTGCGATCGAGGAAAACCCAAGGGGCAAAACGGCACGAACGCGATCTCACGTTCACGACACTCCTTCAGGACGGGTCGGCCGTTTCGATCCGCGAGATTGAAAAAGTTTTGCACGCAAACAATTTCGGTGATCTCCAACGCCCTCATCAGATGGTCACGGCTGACGTTGCTGATCCCAATTCCGCCGATGAGTCCGTCGTCGCGGGCTGTCACCAACGCACCCAGCTGATCCACGAACCGGGCATCGGGTACGGCGTTGTCCATCACCCGCAAGTTGACGGCCGCAAGTTGCTCGACACCCAGCGTCGTCAGATTGTCATGTATCCCGGACCGCAGCTGGTCGGGATCGTCATAAGGCAGCACAGCTCCGGAATCGTCGCGGCGAGCCGCCACCTTGCTCACCAACGCCAGATCGTCGGGGTACGGATAAAGTGCTTCCCGGATCAGTCCGTTGACGACCCCGGGACCGTAATACTGCGCGGTGTCGATGTGATCTACCCCGGCGTCCACGGCGGCCCGCAGCACTGCGATGGCCTCATCATGATCCCGCGGTGGGCCGAAGACGCCGTCTCCAGCCAGCTGCATCGCGCCGTACCCAACGCGCCAAACCGATTTGTTGCCAAGGGGATAGCGCATCCGCATCAGCCGGTTCGCACTGAACGGTCAGGCATAGATGGGCGCGACATCAAAGTAGACGCGGTAGGCATCGATCTTGTCGGCGGCGTCGGTATGGAAGATCGTGACGCACGGGATGGCGACCTGTTGCCCGTCTTTGCGGTCGTAAGTGACTTTGAACTCGACGATCGCGTCGTCACCGACGTTCCATTCGTTCACGATTTCGTGACGCAGGCCCGCGATGGTGTCAAAGAACGCGATTAAGCCCGTACGGATCTCGTCGACACCGACCAACGGTTCGGCGTTGCCGAAAACAACACGGCCGTCCGCGGCGAAAAGTGGGGTTATCGTGGCAACATCCATCGAGTCGACCGTGGCGAAGACGTCGCGCGTGCTGGGACGGGTTGTCGCGCTCATCACGTTTCCTTCCTGTTTCCGGACCGGATGCCCGGTTCATAATACGTGATCTATCACTTATATCTCAAGAGGACGTGTGCTTATTCCGCACGCGGAACCTGTATAGGTCTGAAGGATTGGGTGGATCCGGCTCTAGCCCGGCAGCGTCAGCGCCCGGCTAGTGGATGATGCATCATTCTGGGTTGGCGCAGCCGCTCACCACGGAACCGGCGGCAACGAGCTATTGAAATTCATGTGGACGTGGATATGTTCCAGCGCCGCGGTAAGGGGCGCGAGCAGCTCGTCGGGCAGCGGGTCGAAGAACAGGCGTCGGACCAAGTCCACGTGACCCGGAGCGGCCGCGTCGATCGCCGCGCGACCTGCTTTGGTCAGAATCGCATCGGTTGCCCTGCCGTCGTCCTCTGATGGAACTCGCCCTGCGAGGCCGCGTTCGCACAACCGCCGCAGCTGATGCGACGCGCGGCTTCGTTCCCAACCGATCAGGGCCGCCAGGTCAGAGACTTGGAGGCGCCCGCCAGGCGCGCCAGTCAACGCATTCAGAACGTGGTAGTCGGCAAGCGACAAATCGGTGTCGCTCTGAAGCTGCCGGTTCATCTCGTAATTCATCCGCATCTGCACGCGCATGAACGCACGCCAGGCTTGCAGCTCGGCGGCCGACAGCCAGGGTTCTTGAGCGGTCCTTCGACGCGGGCTACTTGACACTTCGGCGATCCCTTCGGGCTGTAGTAAGGGTATCGCGACGGCGCCGCTAGTGAATCGCCGACCTTCATTAATGCTTGATACGTCACGTATACTGATGAAGCCAGAAACCGCTGATGCCGAGGATGCACCATGACTCAGACCGTAAGCGACTTGATGGAAGCAAACCTGCTCGGGGTATTCAATGAGCGCAATGCCCAGCGGAGGGCCTTGGCAATTGAGACGACCTACACTGCAGATGTTCGCTGGACGGACGACGAGGGAACCACCGTCGGTCGTGAAGCGTTGGAGGCCAAGGCAAAGGCATTGCAGTCGCAAATGCATGGACTGATCTTCACCAAGGCTGGTCCGACCTACCAGACGCACGGATTCGGATTCTTGGCTTGGGAGCTTGGGCCGGAGGGCGACCAACCTGTCGCCCGTGGATTCGACGCGGCCGTCGTGCGCGACGACCGCATCTCGGAGCTCTACACAGTCCTCACTACGGCTCCTACCGCGGACTACGGTGGCGAGAGTCCATCGCAGCTACTCGGTGCGTTCATTCATTACCTTCGCGCGCGGCCAACGATGGACGACTCCGAAGCCGCACAGTTCGATAACGGCTCGGCTGAGCTGGAAGGCGTCAGACGCGGCGACAGCGAGTTGGGAGGTGTCCCCGCCATCACGCTGGAACCACAGGCCGGCCGCCCCGCTCGCACCGTGCTCTACTTTCACGGCGGCGGCTACGTCAGTGGCTCTCCGCCAGATCGCTATCTTCCGTTGGCCGCCGCTGTGGCTCTGGCCGCGAACGCCCGGGTGCACGTCGTGGACTATCGGCTTGCTCCAGAGACCCCTTTTCCGGGCGCCTTTGACGATTGCCTGCGCGCTTATCACTGGCTAGTCACGCACAGCGGCGCGGACCCGCAACCGCTGGCCGTGCTCGGAGATTCCGCCGGTGGCAACTTGGCGGTTGCCGTCACGGCCGCCGCCCGGGATCAGGGCTTGGCGCTTCCCGCCCGCGTCGCCCTGGTCTCGCCCCTGGCCGACCTAACGTTAAGTGGCGCCTCCCTGCAGGAACGCAAACACTTGGACCCCATAGTCACTCGTGAAATGCTCGAATCCACCGTAGCGGCCTACCTCGCCGATAGTGACCCCCGCGACCCCCGGTGCTCCGCGATATACGCGGACATGCACGGATTTCCCCCGATGCTGATCCAGGTCGGCGAGAACGAAATCCTCCACAACGATGCCACTCGCATCCGAGACGCTGCGAACGCCGCAGGTGTCAGCGTTGCCTTCGAGTCCTGGCCACACGGAATACACGTCTGGCCGGTATTTATCTCTGCCGGACTGCCGGAATCTGCCGCCGCCATCGAGCGCATGGCGAGTTTCTTAAAAACGCCCAGATGACGCTGACCTGCAATAACTTTGGTGGGCGCGGACGGTATCGAACCGCCGACCGCTGGTGTGTAAAGGCGTTTCAAGAGGCTGATAGATACCGCCGGCGGGTATCTGAACTGCGAAAAGCCATCACAGTATTTCACGTTAGTTATCTGTAACTGTGGGCAAATTGTGGGCACGGCGTGGGCACGGGCACTTGATCCCGTTTGCGACCCCGCTCGGCCAGCGTCCACGTCACCACAAAGGTTCGGAGATAGCAGATTAAGGGCAAGCATTCTCGCCATTTGGCAAGCCGTGACTGATTCAATCCCAGTACCGCGCACCACTGTTCTTGCGCTCAGAGCCTATACTTAGACTCGCTGCATAAATCGCCGAGACGATACCAGGACAATGGCGGGCTGCCGACCGCAGGAGCCACCCCAATGCCCTACGCCGTCCCCGACAACCCGCCCGACCCGGAGGCCGCCGCGCTAGCCCCTTGCTCCGGAGACTCAGCGAGGTGAGAGTGCAGATGGGGGGCGATCCTGGGTTGTCGTTCACAGCTTGGTGGCCGAGAAGGTTGCGTGGCAATGCAAATTAGGGGCCACAACGGTTTCGTCGCCGTCGCGGATGACGGTTTGGCCGCCTTCGGTGGCGAGGACACCCTGTATCGTGGTCGTGCCAGTAAATCCATTCCCGGGCAACGCGGTGGCCACGAACGATCCGTCGGCGTTCAAGGGGCCGGTCGCGGGGGTCACACCATCATAACCGGGGAGGGTGATCGTATTGCCTTGCTGGGTAATGGGGACAGGACCATCCGGGTGGATGTTTAACATGTCGTACCCGTCGCAGACGAAAGAAAGGTAGTGAACCTGGTAGTAGCTTGTTCCTTGTGCGGGCGCGGGCGCTGCGGCGGCAGGCGGAGTGGTTGTTTGTGCTGCGGTCTGGTGGGGCGGTGCGGGGCGTAACAGGGTGAACGCTG
Organism: uncultured Actinomycetota bacterium; assembly: GCA_963720085.1. GTDB lineage: Bacteria > Actinomycetota > Actinomycetes > Mycobacteriales > Mycobacteriaceae > Mycobacterium. The sequence goes on along the minus strand of CAVRER010000026.1, from coordinate 111,746 downwards.
CCACTGCGATGACGGCGGCGCCCGCGGCGCCCGCACCGATAACCTTCCCCCGACTGAGTGTTGACGTGCCGGCCTTGGCTCCTGCAGCCACCGTCGTACCGGTCCCGGTGGTGGCCGTGGCGCCGGTCAGCGCCGTCCCGGCGGCGACGGTGGCCGCGGTCGAACCGATAGCCCCCAGCCCGGCGGCGGCCAGCCAGCGGCGGCCGTGGGTTTCCTCGATCGCCGATTCGAGGTGGGTCAACAGCGTTTCGGCGTCGGCGGGCCGATCATCGGGTCGGGGATGCAATCCGGTGCTCAGCACCGCGGCCACCGGTGCCTCGATCCCGGCCAGTTCCGGTGCGCCGGTGGCCTGTTCACGGGTCAGGGCCAGGCTGCTCGCGGTGGTGAACAGTCGCGCACCTCTGAGCAGTTCGGCCAACACCACACAGCTGCTATACACATCGGATCGCTTGTCCACGGGTTGACCCGCGGCGGCCTCGGGCGCCATGTAGCCCGGGGTGCCGCCCAGGCTGAGGTGACCCGGGGCGACCGCAAGACCGAAGTCCACCAGCATCGGTGTACCGGCCTGGTCGATCAAGATGTTGGCCGGCGTGATGTCACCATGGACCACATCGCGCCGATGGGCATAGGACAGGCCGTGCAGCGCACCGTGGATCAAGGCCAAAGCGTCGATCGCCCGTAGTTTCCCGGTCACCGCCAACACGGCCGACAACGGTGCGCCGGTGATCCACTGTTCGATCAGCCACACACCCTCGGCGTCCTCGAGGACGTCATACACCGACAAGATGTTGGGGTGCCGCAACCCGGCCAGCGCGGCGGCCTCGCGGCGAGCCGCCGCCGCGGCGCCCGAACCCGACAGCTGCTTAAGTGCCACCTCACGCTTGAGCCCGGGGTCGAAACCCTTCCAGATCGTGCTGTGTGCACCACGCGCCACCACCCCGACACGCTCGTAATCACCGATCATCAACAACCCCCAAGGGCCCGGTGTATGCAGTCACAACACCATCAACATCAAAACACCACCACACACGCACCCGCAGGCAATCGACACTCTCGAATACCGCAGGCGGTGATGGACAACAGATCAGCACCGAATCACCAGCCTTGCTCACAGTTCTTGATGACGGACTCGACCCCGACGATCCCGCGGTCATCGCGGCGATAGACCTTGTCCGATGGGAACTCTCGCTCGGCATTTGAAATCACCGCACCCGCCCGACAGGAGCCCGTGCACCGCGTCCAGGGCACAGCGAAGGCAACAGGCTCGCATAGGTGAGCAACCAGATTCTAGAACCGTTTCACCTATACCTACGACCTGTCAAAGATCCCAACGACACTGTTCTAAATCTGCCCGACGACTTAGATGGCGACGCGAGATCGTGCCCATTGTCACGTCAGTAGCGATCGAGCTCGATCAACCGCGCGTCACTGATCCCGAAGTGATGCGCGATCTCGTGGAGCACGACGTGTCTGACCTCGCGGCGTAGACGATCGGCGTCGCCGGCAGCGAGTCGCGTGATCGGCCCGCGGAAGATGCTGATCTTGTCGGGAAGCACTCCGCTGTACGTGCTGCTCCTTCGCGGCAGCGGTACACCGCGGTACAGGCCGAGCAGCGGCCGCCCGTCGGGAGGCTCGTCCTCGACCACGATCTCAACGTTGCTCATCGCCGCGCGGAGATCGGCCGGCAAGGAGCTCAGCGCGTCGTCAATCGCCTCTTTGAACGGATCGTTGAGACCCGGCTCCCAACGCGCATCCATCTCCGCAACGATGCCAGAATCGGTGCTGGGATAGAGACGGCATCTGCCGCAGCACGGTGCGATACTTGCCGAGTAACGGCAAAGGCGCCGCTACCCGTCCGCACCAACCTCGGTGGTCGCAGCTCCCCCAGCTAGTGCGGTTCCCGAAAGGTCACGAGATGAAAGCACTCGGGATTGCGGCGGCAACCGCCATAGCTCTCGCGCCGTTCTCGGTGGTAGCCACCACACCCGATGTGGCACAGGCGGCTCCGTGTGCCGGCGTTTTTGCAAACCCCATATCCTGCCAGAATTGTCTGCTTTTCGTGGAGGAGTATCACACTTCGAACGTGTGCGACAAAGCCGCGCCGTCGCGCCCAGCCCAGGCGCCCCCGAGCGTGATGCCGGTGCAGACTCCGGAGGCTCCGCCGGAGCCCGCTCTGCCGAGTGTGATGCCGGTGCAGACTCCGGAGGCTCCGCCGGAGTCCGCTCTGCCTGAGCCCGCGCCGGCGAGCGTGACGCCGGTGCAGACCCTACAGGTCGTTCCGCCAAGTCCCCCGTCCCCGAGCACGATTCCGGTGGCCACTCACGAGCCCACCCAACCCACCCAACCCTGGTGGCCCGTGGCGCTGGGCTACGGGGTGTTGGCGATAGCCGTGGCCCTCGCCGCCTACGGATTGCGGATCTGACCGCTAGCTCCTAGCGGTCGGTAGGGCGCCGCGGCGTCGACCTGGCCGGCGCCGTGACGTTAGCCGACCTTGTGCAGTCGGACGGCAATGTGGTTATGACGCCAGACGGTCGGGCCCCGCTCGGGTCCGCCGTGGCCGACGTGTGTCGAGGACGTCCGTGGCCGTCGGAAGCTGTAGAACGCTATGGCGCGGGCGAACTTGAATTACACGACACCTATCGCAAGGTCATCGACTCGTCGCTGTCAAAGGCTTTGGTGGACGGCTACTTCGACCCGAATTTGACGACAACCGACCTTGAGCAGATGCGGCAGCGGTCAGGCTTGACTGAGGACCGGATCGCGCAGCGGCTCAAGATAAGCCGCGACCGCCTCGCCGCCACATCATTCCGCAAATGGGACGGCCGCACCTTCAGCGAGGAACGCGACCGCCGCGCAGGCCCGGACGCCAATGCGCAGAAGCGTGGCCGCATGACGCGCGAGCTGCGCGCGTACCTACCGGTTGGCAGTCTCCAGTTGAGGCGCGACGGAAAATAGCTCTTCGAAAGAAGAACGCGGGCTTGTACTACCGCACGCGCGGGTCATACGCATAGCCAATGCCTACGGCTCGGCCACGTAATTGCCGCCCATCAGGGCGGGCCACATCAAAGGACCTCACGGCTTCCGAGGTACGCACGCAACACCTCGGGGATCACAATCCTGTGATTACGCGTCTGATGGTTCTCTATCAAGGCAGCTAGCAGTCGAGGAGTTGCGACCGCGGTGTTGTTGAGCGTGTGCAAGAAACGCACCTTGCCATCAGAATCGCGGTACCGCAAGTTGGCGCGCCGGGCTTGCCAGTCAAGCAGGGTTGAGCAACTGTGTGTCTCTCGCATTGTGCCCAGCGACGGAAACCACGTGTTGATGTCGTTCATGCGAAACTTGCCGATCCCCATGTCGCCAGTTGCGCACTCGACGACTTCATAGTGCAAGTCCAGGTCTTGGAGGATCTGTTCCGCGGACCGCAGCAATTCCGCATGCCACCGGGCCGACTCCGCCGTGTCAGCCTCACAGAGCACAAACTGCTCAACCTTCTCGAACTGGTGGACCCGCAGCAGACCACGGACGTCGCGGCTGGCGCTGCCGATCTCGCGCCGAAAGCACGGTGATATCCCGGCATAGAGAATGGGCAGCCGGCTCTTGTCTAAAATCTCGTCCGAATGCAGGCCGACGAGTGCGACTTCGGCGGTGCCAGCGAGAAACAATTTGTCCGCCGGCAGTTCGTACGTCTCTTCACGTCCCTTCGGGAACATTCCGCTTCCGATTAGCGGCGCTTCCTTTACGAGCGACGGAACGGAAACCGGAGTGAATCCTTTGGCTGACAGCAGATCGAGTGCATAGGAGTGCAACGCCCGCTCCAGCAGGAGAAGATCGCCGATCAAGGCGTAGGCTCGCTCGCCAGCAACCTTGCGCGCCCTGGCGAATTCCGCCCAGCCACGCCTCTCGGCCAGCTGCACGTGATCTAGCGGCTCGAAGTCGAATTTCGGCCGCTGGCCCCACGTCTTGATGACCACATTGGCGGACTCATCGGCTCCAACAGGCGCCTGATCCCAGGGAATGTTGGGTGTGATCAGCAGGAGGTCGTTGAGCCGCGAGTTGATTTCGTCGAGGACCTTGCGCAACTGCTGTAGCTGATCATCAAGTCGGCTGCTTTCCGCACGCAGTTCCTCAGATCGAGAAGCATCCGCTTTCGCGAATTCCTTTGACAGAGCCCGCTTCCGCGCCCGTCCCTCGTCGAGTTCGTGCTGCAGTTTTCGGGTCTTATCATCGAGCTCAAGTAGCTCGTCGACGTCCAAGTCGACGCCTTTGACCCGCACGGCATCCTTGACCGCGTCGGGGTTGTCTCGGATGAAGCGTCTGTCAAGCATTGCCGGAGTTGGTCCTCGAATGATCACCTCCTTACCCGGCCGAGCGCGGTATCGACCAAGTAGCCACCTCGGGATGAGGTGGGTGACGGCTCGAGGTGGCGGTCTTCACCTTACGCAGGGGTTGGTCGCCGGTGGCGATCGACCCGCGACGGCTCGTCCCGCCATGAGCTGATAGGTGATGAACCGTAACTGAGCGGACTCTTTTTGGAGTTCGATTCAGAGGAGGCGGTTCATGTCGATGTTGGATGTTGCCCTTGATCCGGCAACGGTGGTTGTGGCGGTGGATCCGGGCAAGGTGATGAATCGGGTTTGCGCCCTCGGAGACGAAGGCGGCTCGAATCCAGTTGGGTTCGGGCAGGTTTAAGACTGACGACCGCGACTGCGCGGCGTTGACCTATCTGGCCCGTCAAGGCGCCGGCCGCCGCCATGGTGAGGAGTCGAGCGTGGATGCGTTACGGGCTGCGGTGCGGCACCGTCGTGGCCTGGTGGCCGATCGCAAGGTCGCTCAACAGCGGCTGCATGATCAGCTCAATTGCGCTATGCCCGGGTATTTCGGCCCCTGCCCGCCACGGTCGTTCCTTGCCGCTGGCTTCTGCGACGGGGTTGGCGGTGCTGTCGTATGCGGCGGCGTTCGCCGGTCGAGCCCCACAGGTGCGGTCGCTGATCAGTCGAGCTCCGGGCCGGATGACACGGGCCACCGCCGAGTACTGGGTTAAGCGATGGCGGGTTTGCCTGCCCCCGCCGGCCGACGCGCAGCAGCGGGCCGCACGGCTAGCTCGCGACTTGCACCGCTACACGATCTTGCAATCCGACATCGCCGGCCTCGACGAGCAGATCACCGTGCTGTTGGCCGCCACTAACGGGCAAGTACTGACCAGCTTGCCCGGCGTCGCGGTGATCCGAGCTGCCGCGTTCGCCGCCCACAGCCTGCCCATTACCCGCTTTCCTGACGCCGAATCGGTCACCTGAAACTGCACCTGGCCCGGACTGTCGACGACGAGCGGACCCGCGAAAAGGAAGCACATCGATTTGCCGGCCCGTTCCTATACCCACGGCGGCCGCACATCGTCGCGGGCTGGCACGGTCACGACCCGGCGGTAGCACTGTCGATCTATTCCGACGTCAAGGCCGACGAGCTGCGCGCCGTGGGCGCGGCGTTGTTCGGGTGACTCGCTACCCCACCGCTAGCCCATTGGCCCACCGCTGGGACACCCTGCGGCCGGACACTGCTGGGACACTGGGCCTCTGGCGTGCATCGGGCGAGGCTGGCCGACGCCGGGGATTACAGCCTTGACCTGCATAAACACCGGTGGGCGCGGACGGTATCGAACCGCCGACCGCTGGTGTGTAAAACCAGAGCTCTACCACTGAGCTACGCGCCCGTGCCGCGCAAAGATACCGCCCCGACCATGCGGCGCCCAAAACGCCGACCACCCGTTCAGCCCTTCAGTGCCGCCAGCGCGTCGGTCCAAAGTCGCTGCTCGCGGACTTCGCCGGGCTGCTTCATCTCGGCGAACCGAATCGTGCCGGACCGGTCGACGACGAAGGTGCCGCGGTTGGAGTAGCCGGCGTCGTCATTGAACACCCCATAGGCCTGGCTGACCGCACCATGCGGCCAGAAGTCCGAAAGCACCGGGAACAGGAAACCGCTCTCGGCGGCCCACACCTTGTGGGTGGGCGGCGGCCCCACCGAAATGGCCAGTGCCACACTGTCGTCGTTCTCGAAGTCGGGCAGGTGATCACGCAACTGACCAAGCTCGCCCTCGCAGATTCCGGTGAAGGCAAGCGGGAAGAACACCAGCAGCACGTTTTTGGCGCCGCGGTAATCGCTGAGGGTGACCGGCTGTCGGTTCTGGTCGCGCAGCGTGAAGTTTGGTGCGGTAGAACCGACCGTCAGCATCAACGGCGCCCGGCACGCGACTTCGGCTGCACCAACCGGCTCGCGCTCCAGTCCCCCAGGTTGACCGACGACGTTGGCATCAGCCCTGCGGTGGGGGCTGACTCTGCGATCTCAGCAGGTAGCACGTGACCTGGCCGGCCGGTCTTGGGCGTAAGCACCCAGATCACTCCGTCGTCGGCCAGCGGCGCGATCGCATCCATCAAGGTGTCGACTAGGTCGCCGTCGCCGTCGCGCCACCACAGCAATACCACGTCGATGACTTCATCGGTGTCTTCGTCGAGCAACTCGCCACCGCACGCATCCTCCACGTCGGCGCGGATATCGTCGTCGGTGTCCTCGTCCCAACCCCACTCCTGGACAACCTGCCCTGTTTGGATGCCCAGTTTGCGGGCATAGCTCGGGGCGTCATCCGCCGCCACCACCGTGCGACCTCCTTATCGGGTCCAAGCCGGTCAGTTCCAAGCCTGTCGAGCGTCAACGCGCAGCGCGATGGCATTTATCGTCGCATAGCACGTAGCCTTGCACACCCGGCAACTCATATGGCCGCTCGGCACTGCTTGACGGCTTCGGTTTTGGTGTCGTTGAACTGATTGACGCGCTGATTGAACTCTCCAGTTTCCCCGTGCGAGCGGATGGCTTTCGCCAGGTCGCGCGCCGCATCGGCATAAGCGTTGAGCGCCTGGTGCAGGTCCTGGGACACTGGGCCGCCGGTGTTGTGTTCCACCAGATCGGCACTGTGGTTGAGGGTATCGATGGCAGGGCCTTCGCTGGGAGTGGTGTCGCGGCCCTGGTTGTACGCGGCGACAAAGTCATTCACCTTGTCGACGGCGTCTTTGCTACTGGCGGCAAACGACTCACACGCGCGTACCACGGCCTGCGTCGTCAGCGACTGCTGACGACGCGACTCCTGGATGCTCGACGTCGCGGCCGACGCCGAGACCGACGCGGATACCGACTCCCGGTACGCCGGAGCCATTGCGGTGTCGGCGGTCGGCGTGCCATCCGTGACGCTGGTACACCCGACGATTGCCATCAAGATCGTCGCGACGCAGCCGATCGCCCGCACCCCAACCTGTAGTCGCCGCGAGGCCGGCGTGGCAGAAGCCCGTCGCCCAGACCCGGGCTTTACGCCGCGACGCCATCCGATCAGCACAACTTGTGACGTTACCGGGTCACGGCTTGGGCCAGCTTCGACGGGGACTACGCAGCGCGATGGACAGTGCGGCACGATAGGGGGGACCCGAGAGGGGCCACGGCGCCGACCGACGGCGAGATCAGCCAAAAGCAGACGAACCGTCACACAAGGAGTGGTGAGTTGACTACTGAGTTCGTACGCCACGATCTGGCGAAAAACCCAACCGGCGCAAGCGAACCCGATCGGGTGCGGGTAATCCGCGAAGGTGTGGCGTCTTACCTGCCGGACATCGACCCGGAGGAGACCGCCGAGTGGCTGGAGTCCTTTGACGAGCTGCTGGAGCGCTCGGGGCCGTCGCGGGCGCGCTACCTGATGTTGCGCCTGCTGGAACGCGCCGGTGAACAGCGGGTCGCGATCCCGGCGCTGACGTCCACCGACTACGTCAACACCATCCCGACCGAACTGGAGCCGTGGTTCCCCGGCGACGAGGACGTCGAGCGCCGCTACCGGGCATGGATCAGATGGAACGCCGCCATCATGGTGCACCGCGCCCAGCGTCCGGGAGTCGGCGTGGGCGGCCATATTTCGACCTACGCCTCGTCTGCGGCACTCTACGAAGTCGGCTTCAACCACTTCTTCCGCGGGAAATCGCATCCGGGTGGCGGAGACCACGTGTTCATTCAGGGCCACGCCTCGCCCGGCATTTACGCACGCGCCTTCCTGGAAGGCCGGCTCACCGCCGACCAGCTCGACGGTTTCCGTCAGGAGCACAGCCATCCGGGCGGTGGCCTGCCGTCCTACCCGCACCCGCGGCTGATGCCCGACTTCTGGGAGTTCCCGACGGTGTCCATGGGCCTTGGCTCGATGAACGCGATCTATCAGGCCCGGTTCAACCACTATCTGCATGACCGCGGCATCAAGGACACCTCCGACCAGCACGTGTGGGCGTTCCTCGGCGACGGCGAGATGGACGAGCCGGAAAGCCGCGGTCTGGCCCACGTCGCCGCGCTGGAGGCGTTGGACAACTTGACCTTCGTCATCAACTGCAACCTGCAGCGCCTCGACGGCCCGGTGCGCGGCAACGGCAAGATCATCCAGGAGCTGGAGTCGTTCTTCCGCGGGGCCGGCTGGAACGTCATCAAGGTGGTCTGGGGTCGCGAGTGGGACGCCCTGCTGCACGCCGACCGCGACGGCGCACTGGTGAACCTGATGAACACCACCCCCGACGGCGACTACCAGACCTACAAGGCCAACGACGGTGCCTACGTCCGAGACCACTTCTTCGGACGCGACCCGCGCACCAAGGCGCTTGTCGAGAACATGACCGATTCCGAGATCTGGAATCTCAAGCGCGGTGGCCACGACTACCGCAAGGTCTACGCCGCCTACCGCGGCGCCGTCGACCACAAAGGACAGCCGACGGTGATCCTGGCCAAGACCATCAAGGGCTACTCACTGGGCGCCCACTTCCAGGGCCGCAACGCGACGCACCAGATGAAAAAGCTTGCGCTGCAAGATCTTAAGGACTTCCGCGATGCTATCCGGATTCCCATCAGCGATGCCCAGCTGGAGGAGGATCCCTACCTGCCCCCGTACTACCACCCCGGGCCGGAGGCTCCGGAGATCCGCTATCTGCTCGATCGCCGCCGCGCGCTGGGTGGCTTCGTGCCCGAGCGGCGCACCAAGTCCAAGGCGCTGACCCTTCCGGGCCGCGATGCCTACCAGGCGCTGAAGCAAGGTTCGGGCCACCAGGAGGTGGCCACCACCATGGCAACCGTGCGCACCTTCAAGGAGATATTGCGCGACAAAGAAATTGGGCCCCGCATCGTGCCGATCATCCCCGACGAGGCGCGCACGTTCGGCATGGACTCGTGGTTCCCCTCGTTGAAGATCTACAACCGCAACGGCCAGCTCTACACCGCCGTCGACGCCGACCTGATGCTGGCTTACAAGGAAAGTGAAATCGGCCAGATCCTGCATGAGGGCATCAACGAGGCCGGATCCGTCGCCTCGTTCACCGCCGCCGGCACGTCGTATTCGACGCACAACGAACCGATGATCCCGATCTACATCTTCTATTCGATGTTCGGGTTCCAGCGCACCGGCGATGGCCTGTGGGCCGCGGCCGACCAGATGGCGCGCGGCTTCCTGCTCGGGGCCACCGCGGGGCGCACCACGCTGACCGGCGAAGGCCTGCAGCACGCCGACGGCCATTCGCTGCTGCTGGCGGCGACCAATCCGGCGGTGGTCGCCTACGACCCCGCCTTCGCCTTCGAGATCGCCTACATCATCGAAAGCGGGCTGGCCCGCATGTTTGGCGAAAATCCGGAGAACGTCTTCTTCTACATCACCATCTACAACGAGCCGTATGTGCAACCGCCGGAACCGGAAAACTTCGACCCCGAAGGCGTGCTGCGGGGTATCTACCGGTATCAGGCGGCCAAGGAAAGCCGCGCCAACACGGCTCACATCTTGGCTTCCGGGGTGGCGATGCCCTCGGCGCTACACGCCGCCGAGATGCTGGCCGCCGAATGGGATGTCGCCGCAGATGTGTGGTCGGTGACCAGCTGGAGCGAGCTGAACCGCGACGGCATTGCCGTCGAGAAGGAGAAGCTGCGCCACTCGGACCGTCCGGCGGGTCAGGCCTACGTCACCCAGGCCCTTTCCGGATGCTCGGGGCCGATCATCGCCGTGTCGGACTGGATGCGCGCGGTACCCGAACAGATTCGGCCTTGGGTCCCGGGTACCTACGTCACGCTGGGCACCGACGGGTTCGGCTTCTCCGACACCCGGCCGGCCGCGCGCCGCTACTTCAACACCGACGCCGAATCTCAGGTCGTCGCGGTGCTGGAGGGGCTGGCGCGCGACGGCCAAATCGACCCGTCGGTACCGATCGCGGCTGCCCGGCAATATCGAATCGATGATGTGCAGGCGGCGCCGGCGCAGACCTCCGATCCCGGTCCGGGCGCCTAGCCGCCCGCCGAGGCCGTCGGCGCGGAGTCCGATGGCGCGCCTCCTCAGCCCGCCGCTCTGCAGCGCGCATCGTCGGCGCGGAGTCCGATGGCGCGCCTCCTCAGCCCGCCGCTCTGCAGCGCGCATCGTCGGCGCGAGTCTTTGGCGGAACCATCCACAAAACTGGCGTAGATTTTAGGCGTGACTGACAAGCAAGCTGCGATGCCCCGGTCAACGCTCGAGCTGCGGGACAGCGTTCCGGAGTCGCTGCTGCGGCGGTTGAAGCAGTATTCCGGTCGGCTGTCCACCCAGGCGGTGACGGCAATGCAGGACCGGCTGCCGTTCTTCGCCGAGCTGGAAGCCTCCCAGCGGGCCAGCGTGGCGCTGGTGGTGCAGACCGCCGTCGTGAACTTCGTGGAGTGGATGACCGACCCGCACAGCAACGTCAACTACACCGCGCGGGCCTTCGAGCTGATGCCGCAGGACCTGACCCGACGCATCGCATTGCGCCACTCGGTGGACATGGTCCGGGTGACCATGGAGTTCTTCGAAGAGGCCGTCCCCTTGCTGGCACGCTCCGACGAGCAGTTGACCGCGCTGACGGTGGGGATTCTCAAGTACAGCCGCGACCTCGCCTTCAGTGCCGCCACGGCCTACGCCGATGCGGCCGAGGCGCGCGGCAGCTGGGACAGCCGAATGGAAGCCAGCGTCGTGGACGCGGTGGTGCGTGGCGACACCGGCCCCGAGCTGTTGTCCCGCGCGGCCGCGCTGAACTGGGACACCACCGCCCCAGCGACGGTGGTGGTGGGAATTCCGGCGCCGGGCCGGGAAAGCGACGCCAGCCAAGAACTCCGGGATATCGCCACCCGCCATGGCCGCGCCGCGCTCACCGACGTGCACGGCACCTGGCTGGTGGCGATCGTGTCCGGCCAGTTGACACCGACCGAGAAGGTCTTCGGCGATCTGCTGGACGCGTTCTCCGATGGTCCGGTGGTAATCGGCCCGACGGCGCCGATGCTGACCGCGGCCTACCACAGCGCCAGTGAGGCCATCTCCGGGATGAACGCCGTGGCCGGCTGGCGGGGGGCGCCGCGGCCCGTGCCGGCCCGCGAGCTGCTGCCCGAGCGGGCCCTGATGGGCGATGCGTCGGCCATCGCGGCGTTGCACACCGACGTGATGCGGCCGCTGGCCGACGCGGGCCCGACCCTCACCGAGACCCTGGACGCCTACCTCGACTGCGGCGCCGCGATCGAAGCCTGCGCTCGCAAGTTGTTCGTTCATCCAAACACCGTGCGCTACCGACTGCGGCGTATCGCGGACTTCACCGGCCGCGATCCCACCCAGCCACGCGACGCCTATGTCCTTCGGGTGGCCGCCACCGTGGGCCACCTTGCTTACCAGGCTCAGCAGTCCAGCCTCGCCAGCGACATCGTGACGCCCGTCACGCCGGCGGTGGAAAAGGACCTGATCGCACCATCGAAGACAGTCGCAAGCGGTTGACAGATCGCGGCACGATATCGAATACGTCGCATCGCGTGCTTTTTTGTAGAGTTTCCACAAAAACCTAAGACAAGGTTCATAATCTGTTACACCGCGCAAAACCGTCTTCACAGTGTTCTCTTAAACACGTGATTGCGTTGCTTGCCCCCGGACAGGGATCGCAGACCCCCGGCATGCTGTCGGCGTGGGTGGAACTACCCGGCGCCGCGGACCAGATGGCGTCGTGGTCGACGGTCAGCGGTCTCGACCTCGCTCGCCTGGGCACCACCGCGTCGGCTGAGGAGATCACCGATACTGCCATCACCCAGCCGTTGGTCGTCGCGGCCACCCTGCTGGCCCACCAGGAGCTGACCAGGCGCAGTGTGCTCGCCGGCGCCGGTGATGTCATCGTGGCCGGCCACTCGGTCGGTGAAATCGCCGCCTACGCGATCGCCGGCGTGATCTCGGCCGACGACGCCGTCGCTCTTGCGGCCACCCGCGGTGCGGAGATGGCCAAGGCCTGCGCCAACGAGCCGACGGGTATGTCCGCCGTTCTCGGTGGTGACGAGAGCCGAGGTGCTGGCCCGCCTGGAGCAACTCGACCTGGTCGCCGCGAACCGCAACGCCGCCGGTCAGATCGTGGCGGCCGGCCGCCTGAGCGCGCTGGACAAGCTCGCCGAAGACCCGCCGGCCAAGGCGCGGGTGCGTGCGCTGGGCGTCGCTGGAGCCTTCCACACCGAATTCATGGCGTCAGCCCTCGATGGCTATGCCGCGGCAGTCCAGAACGTCGCGACCGCCGAACCGACCGCCGTTCTGTTGTCCAACCGCGACGGCCAGCCGGTATCGTCGGCCAGTGACGCCATAGAGAAGCTTGTGGCGCAGTTGACTCGCCCGGTGCGCTGGGATTTGTGCAGCGAGACTTTGCGTCAGCGAAATGTCAGTGCGATTGTCGAGTTCCCGCCTGCCGGCGCACTGAGTGGCATCGCCAAGCGTGAACTTCGCGGGGTCCCGACGCGAGCCGTCAAGACTCCCGCAGACCTGGATGGTTTGACAGAGCTGTAACCCCCGAGTGCGTAGCCACCCAAAACCAAAGCCAAACCCGTCCGCCCCTACAACCGCATAGCGTACGTCAAATCAGCAGTTAAACAACACATTACGAAGGGAACTGAACGTGTCTGTCAGTCAAGAAGAAATCATCGCCGGTATCGCCGAGATCATCGAAGAGGTCACCGGCATCGAGCCCTCGGAGATCACCCCGGAGAAGTCGTTCGTCGACGACCTTGACATCGACTCGCTGTCGATGGTCGAGATCGCGGTACAGACCGAGGACAAGTACGGCGTCAAGATCCCCGACGAGGACCTGGCCGGGCTCCGCACTGTCGGTGACGTCGTCAACTACATCCAGAAGCTCGAGGAAGAGAACCCCGAGGCCGCCCAGGCGCTGCGCGCGAAGCTCGTGTCCGAGAACCCCGATGCTGTCGCCAACGTCAAGGCCAGGATGGAAGCCGACCACCAGTGACCAGACCTTCCACTGCTAACGGCGGTTTCCCCAACGTTGTGGTAACCGCCGTCACGGCGACGACCTCGATCGCGCCGGACATCGAGAGCACGTGGAAGGGTTTGCTGGCCGGGGAGAGCGGCATCCGCGTGCTCGAAGACGAGTTCGTGACCAAGTGGGACCTGCCCGTCAAGATCGGTGGGCACCTCAAGGAATCCGTCGACGACCACATGAGTCGACTGGAGTTGCGCCGCATGTCCTACGTCCAGCGGCTGGCCAAGCTGCTCAGCGGTCAGCTCTGGGAGAACGCAGGTAGCCCCGAAGTCGACCCCGACCGGTTCGCGGTTGTTGTCGGCACCGGTCTTGGCGGCGCCGAGCGGATCGTCGAAAGCTACGACCTGATGAACGAGGGCGGCCCCCGCAAGGTGTCGCCCCTGGCCGTGCAGATGATCATGCCCAACGGCGCCGCGGCGACCGTAGGGCTGCAGCTTGGAGCCCGCGCCGGGGTGATGACCCCGGTGTCGGCTTGTTCATCGGGATCGGAGGCCATCGCCCACGGGTGGCGGCAAATCGTCATGGGCGATGCCGACGTCGCCGTGTGCGGCGGTGTCGAAGGTCCCATTGAGGCCCTGCCCATCGCGGCGTTCTCGATGATGCGGGCCATGTCGACCCGCAACGACGACCCCGAAGGGGCGTCCCGTCCGTTCGACAAGGACCGTGACGGCTTCGTGTTCGGCGAAGCGGGTGCGCTGATGCTCATCGAGACCGAGGAGCACGCCAAAGCACGCGGAGCCAAGCCGCTGGCCCGGTTGATGGGTGCCGGCATCACGTCCGACGCCTTCCACATGGTGGCGCCGGCACCGGACGGCTTGCGTGCCGGACGGGCGATGGCGCGCTCGCTGGAGCTGGCGGGCCTGTCACCCAAGGACATCGACCATGTCAACGCGCACGCGACCGCCACACCCATCGGTGACACGGCAGAAGCCAACGCGCTGCGGGCGGCCGGTTGCGAGCACGCCCCGGTCTATGCGCCGAAGTCGGCGCTGGGCCACTCCATCGGCGCGGTGGGTTCCCTGGAATCGGTGCTGACGGTGCTCACGCTGCGAGACGGCGTCATTCCACCGACACTGAACTATCACACCCCTGACCCCGAGATCGACCTCGACGTCGTCGCGGGCGAGCCACGTTATGGCGACTACCAATACGCCATCAACAACTCGTTCGGCTTTGGCGGACACAACGTCGCGCTGGTCTTCGGTCGGTACTGAGCAGGACGTCCGGCGACGATGCGGGCCGCAAACGGCCCGAGGAGGAGCCGGACAAGTAGGAAAGGAACGTTCGTAGTACCCATGACCACTTCGGCAAGGTTGGCTACGGGGAAGGGCTTCCCCGATATCGTTGTCACCGGCGTTGCCATGACAACCGCCCTCGCAACTGACGTGGAGACCACGTGGAAGTTGCTGCTGGACGGGCAAAGTGGGATCCGCACGCTCGACGACCCGTTCGTGCAGGAGTACGACCTGCCGGTCCGCATCGGTGGGCATCTGCTCGAAGAGTTCGACAGCCAACTGGACCGCGTCGAAAACCGAAGGATGGGTTACCTGCAGAAAATGGCCACGGTGCTGAACCGGCGGGTGTGGGAAAACGCCGGTTCGCCCGAAGTGGACACCAACCGGTTGGCGGTATCCATCGGCACCGGCATTGGCTCCAGTGAGGAGCTGATCTTCGCCTACGACGGCATGCGCGCACGTGGTTTGAAGGCGGTCTCTCCGCTGGTCGTGCAGATGTACATGCCCAACGGCGCGGCCGCCGCGATCGGGCTGGAACGGCACGCAAAGGCCGGGGTGATGACCGCGGTGTCGGCGTGCGCGTCGGGTTCGGAGGGCATCGCCCATGCCTGGCAGCAGATCGCGCTCGGTGAGGCTGACATCGCGATCTGCGGTGGCGTGGAGACCAAGATCGAGGCGGTGCCCATCGCCGGGTTCGCCCAGATGCGCATCGTGATGTCGACCAACAACGACGACCCGGCCGGTGCCTGCCGCCCGTTCGACAAGGACCGCGACGGCTTCGTCTTCGGCGAGGCAGGCGCGCTGATGGTGATCGAGACCGAGGAGCACGCCAAGGCGCGCGGCGCCAACATCTTGGCCCGGATCATGGGGGCCAGCGTCACCTCGGACGGCTTCCACATGGTGGCGCCGGACCCCAACGGCGAGCGGGCTGGACATGCGATGACGCGGGCGATCCAGCTCGCCGACCTCACCCCGGCCGACATCAGCCACGTCAATGCCCACGCCACCGGCACCTCGGTCGGTGACCTGGCCGAGGGCAAGGCCATCAACAACGCCCTGGGGCCGCACGGCGGAACCGCGGCGGTGTACGCACCCAAGTCCGCGCTCGGCCACTCGGTCGGCGCGGTCGGCGCCGTGGAGTCGATCTTGACCGTGCTGGCACTGCGTGACCAGGTCGTTCCGCCCACCCTGAACCTGGTGAACCTGGACCCGGAGATCGACCTCGACGTGGTGGCGGGCAAGCCGCGGGCGGGTGACTACCGCTACGCCATCAATAATTCGTTCGGATTTGGCGGTCACAACGTGGCGATCACCTTTGGCCGGTACTAACCGAAGCACGACTGATCTAGGAGAACTGCAATGACGACCCTGGCCCCGGACGCGGTTGACGAGTCGCTCGACCCGCGCGATCCGCTGCTGCGCCTCAGCAGGTTCTTCGACGACGGCAGCATAGAGCTGCTACACGAGCGTGACCGCTCCGGTGTGCTCGCCGCCGCCGGAACCGTGAACGGCTTGCGCACCGTCGCTTTCTGCACCGATGGCACCGTGATGGGCGGTGCCATGGGTCTCGAGGGCTGCACGCACATCGTCAACGCCTACGACACCGCCATCGAAGAGCAGAGCCCGATCGTGGGCATCTGGCACTCCGGCGGCGCGCGGCTGGCCGAGGGCGTGCGCGCGCTGCACGCGGTCGGGCTGGTGTTCGAGGCGATGATCCGGGCGTCCGGATACATTCCGCAGATCTCAGTGGTGGTCGGTTTCGCCGCCGGGGGCGCGGCCTACGGGCCTGCGCTGACCGACGTCGTCGTGATGGCGCCGGACAGCCGGGTGTTCGTCACCGGGCCCGACGTGGTGCGCAGCGTTACCGGCGAAGACGTCGACATGGCGTCGCTTGGCGGCCCGGACACTCACCACAAGAAATCCGGGGTTTGCCACATCGTCGCCGACGACGAGGCCGACGCGTACGAGCGTGGTCGCCGGTTGGTCGGATTGTTCTGCCAGCAAGGGCATTTCGACCGCAGCAAAGCCGAGGCGCATGACACCGACCTGCATGCGCTGTTGCCGGAGTCGCCACGACGCGCCTACGACGTGCACCCACTTGTCGTCGCGCTGCTCGACTCGCATGATGACGGCACGCCGTCCTTTGATGAGTTTCAGGCCAAGTGGGCACCGTCAATGGTGGTCGGCCTGGGCCGGTTGTCGGGCCGCACGGTCGGCGTGCTGGCCAACAACCCGCTGCGGCTTGGCGGTTGCCTCAACTCGGAAAGTGCCGAGAAGGCAGCGCGTTTCGTGCGTCTTTGCGACGCGTTCGGCATCCCACTGGTGGTGATCGTCGACGTTCCCGGCTACCTGCCAGGTGTAGACCAGGAATGGGGCGGCGTCGTGCGCCGCGGGGCAAAACTGCTGCACGCGTTCGGTGAGGCCACCGTTCCGCGAGTCACTCTGGTTACCCGAAAGATCTACGGCGGGGCCTACATCGCGATGAACTCACGTTCGTTGAACGCCACCAAGGTGTTCGCCTGGCCGGATGCCGAGGTCGCGGTGATGGGCGCCAAGGCGGCGGTGGGCATTTTGCACAAGAAGAAGCTGGCCGCAGCGCCTGACCACGAGCGCGAGGCGCTGCACGACGAGCTTGCCGGCGAACACGAGCGGCTCGCCGGCGGCGTGGATAACGCCATCGACATCGGTGTGGTGGACGAGAAGATCGACCCGGCCCACACCCGCAGCAAGCTCACCGCCGCGCTGGCCGAGGCGCCGGCACGCCGCGGACGTCACAAGAACATTCCGCTGTAAGGCGCTACTTGACGAGGGCCGAAATCAATGCCCTGCCGATTTTCGACTTCGCGCGGCTGCGTAGCCGGTACCAGGCATCGCCGACGGCAGCGCTAGCGACGCCAATGTCAGCCGGCCCATCGTCAAGCTTCAGCAGCTTCTCCGCGGTGCGGTGCGCGAACCGCTCCTTGTCCTCGGGCGAAAGGTCGCACCGTTCCAGAAATTCCATCGCGGCGAAGTTGTCCTGGAACGGATAGTCGACGGAAAACATGAGGTTGTCCAGGCCCAGCATCGCCCGGGTACAGTCGAACACCGGCACGTCGAAAACCCCGCTGCTGGTGATGAATACGTTTTCCCGCAGGTAGTAACCGACGCTGTTGCGCATCGGCGATTGCGACATGACTTGGCTGTCCGACGCGGAGTCCAGCAACCACCCGGCCATTGTCAGTCCGACGTTGAGCCGGGTGAAACAGAACGGAAGCAATTCTCCCATGTGCCCAACAATGACCTTTAGATTCGGATGACGATCGAACACCCCGGCGCAGATCAACCTGAGCAGATGCGTTCCGGTTTCCACCGGCCAGCCCCAGGTAGGCACCAGCGCCGAATCGAAAGGCGCGTAATAGCGATCCGTCACCGCCGGCGGCGGGTCAGTGGGATGAATGTAGATGGGAACGCCCAAAGATTCGGCCCGCCCGAGCAGCACGTCGAACGACGGCTCGTCAAGGTAATGCCCGTTGGTGTGTCCGTTGATCAGCGCGCCTTTGAAGCCGAGATCACAAACGGCGCGCTCCAGTTCGTCGGCGGCGTCAGCCGGTGACTGGGTCGGCAGCATGGCAAAGCCCGCGAACCGGCCCGGGTGTGCGGCGACCGCAGCTGCCAACCAGTCGTTGACTTCACGGCTGACCGCGGCCGCCAACTCGGCCTGCTCATCGGCGAGCACTTGGACACCGGGCTGGACGTGTGAGAGCACCTGCACGTCGATCCCCGCGGCGTCCATGTGACGGATGCGCTCGGCTCCGACGTCGCTGAGCCGGGCCCGGACGGGCTGGTATTTCCGTTGCAGCGGTTCGGGAAACAAGTCCCATACCCGTGGATGAAGAAACGCCTCTTCCAAGGCCACCACTCGGGATACCGACGATGTGCTCGCCATTTGGCTCACCCGGGCTTGGTCGCGGTGACGGCGTGGGTGCGGAAGAACGGTAGCCCCCACCAGGCCCGCCAGCCAAGATCTTGTCGCCTGACGTCTGCCATTCCGCATTGCCGAAGCCGGGCGGCATAAAGACGGGTAAAGCCGAGGTCAGCGATTACGACGTGCCCGCTCGGGCGCAGCACCCGCACGGCTTCGTCAATCGCTGACCTCCGCGCGTCGTTGCTCGGCAGATTGTGTATCGCGAGGTTACTCACGACGAGATCGAAGGACTCGTCGGGAAATTGAAGATCGGTCATGTCCCGGGTGTGCAGTTCGACCCGGTCGGCGACACCCTCGGCATCGGCATTCGTCCGTGTCGCCTGCATGGAGTTGCCGGTCTGGTCGGCCCGCCAAATGTCCACTCCCACAGCCCTTCCACGCGGCACCAACTTGGCCGCCGTCAACAACACTGCGCCACGTCCGCAACCGAGGTCGAGCACCCGTTCATCGCCCCGCAGATCCATTCCGGTCAGCAGGCGTGCCCATACTTCGAACTTTCCTCGCCGGCTGAACCGCCAGACGCTGACGCCGGCGGCGATCAGTAAGACGGCAACCACGGCGGACATAAGTCCTAATACCGTTCGTCCGGCCCCCAGTAGCAGGCCGGCGAAAACCGCTGCGGTAAGGCACAACAGCAGATAGCCGATCAACACGAGCGGCGCCGGAATCAACCGGTAGTCCCCGTCCACCCCATACCGCCCCCGCGGACGGGTGAAATCAGTTGCCAGCTCAGTCATCCTGATCGCCTCCGTAGGTTGCCGCCCGGTGGTCTCGGGCGACTCGTTCGAGGATCGGAAGAGCCTTCGCCGCAGCGCGTTTCACAGCGTCGCCGCTCGGCGCATCAGTTGGCTCGAAAGCCCGCCGCACAGTGTCGGCGAGCTGATCGGCCTTCTGCTCCAAGGTCAACGTGATTGCCGGTGGGTGAAACGGTTCTGCCGCAAAGAAACCGAAGACGATCGTGGGCAGGGTGTAGTCGAGATCCTTCAAATGCAGGTCGGGCCGCAGCATGGCCTCCGCGGCGAGCACACCCAGATAGTCGCGGTTGACACCGAGCTTGCTCTCCTCCAGCCGCTGATGATGCGCCGCGGCAAGAAAAGTGCCGAGGGTATCGGAGTCGCGGGTGTAGAGCGCCCGCAGCACCGGACGGTTCATCGCCTCGACGAACAGCCGCCGCAGGTAGCGATGCAGCGCGACCTCGGCCGGATCATTGCGGACCGCGTCAACAATCGCGTCCGCCATCGCCGCCGCCTCGCGGGCGCTGACCGCGTGGAACACTTCCTCGCGAGAACGCCAGTGCAGGTAGATCGTGCCCTTACCGACACCGGCGCGGCGGGCCAATTCATCGATGGTCACCCGGCGATAGCCCCACGACAGCAGCAAGTCGCGGGCGTTATCAAGAATCCGCTCGGCCCTTTCTCGCCGATCGCCGCGGGAGCGTTCCACCACCACGGCAGTCACCTTATGACCAAAATACGATTTCGGTCAACAGTCAATGGGCGGCAGCCGATCGTCAGCTTCGGGCGAGGATGGCCGAAAGCGCTTGGCGAAGCTCGCGTTCGGGGTCAGCCGGAAGCCGGTCCGCCCGCCACCCGACGAAATCGTCCGGGCGCACGAGTAGAGCCCCGCCTGCTGTGAGTCCGGCGGCCTGCGCCCAGGCGCCGTCGCAATCGAGGGCGTCGCCGTTGCGCCCGATCTGGTGGACCGCGATCGGGACGCCGAGGGCAGCCGACGCCGCCGCGGCGGCCTCAGCCCATCGGGCACCGTCATTGGTGGTTAGCACGCTGAAGCTACCGCCGAGCAGGTCGAGCGTCGACATCCGCCGTTCGCCCTGCTGCACCCAGACATGCGGCACCCGGGTGCCTGGCTGGCCACGTAATTCGTCAACCAAAGTCGCGGCGTCTGGATCAGCTGGTGCAGGCTGGTCGGTCACGATCGCCCGCGAGCGGTACTGGTAGCCGACCATCAGCGCGAACATCGGGGCCTCTTCGTCCGGCGGCAAACCGGGACCCTCGTCGTCCAACTGCAGCAACCCCACTGTCGGCCCGGTGAGTGACTGGCGAGCGGCGAACCGCCCGACGGGGTGGCGCTCGGCGTGGTAGGTGGTCAGCAGCGGCGGCTCTGCTGTTCCCTGCAACACCGCAGCCAGCTTCCAGGCCAGGTTATGCGCGCTCTGGATGGCGGTGTTGGCTCCTCCGGCCTTGAACGGCGGCATGGTGTGCCCGGAGTCCCCGACGAAAAAGACTCGCCCGCATTGGAATTGGTCGGCCACCTGCTCGTAGGGCTGCCACGCCGCGGTATCGATGACCTCGAGCTCAATCTGCTCGCCGATGGCCTTGGTGAGCACTTCGCCGCAATATTGCGGCGTAAATTGCGCCGCCGTCTCACCCCTCCCAGGGAAATACGTGGTGATGAACATGCCAAGGTCGTCTCGGACAACCAGGAATATGCCGTCCACGTCGGCGTTTTTGACCTGCACGCCATCGCCCTCGTTGAGGTGGGCAACAAACCTGCGCCAAGGAGCGCGGAAGTAGATGAACACGACGAAGATCGGCAGCGCCCCGTATCCCGACGTTGTGACGCCGAGAGAGTCCCGAATCCTGCTGTGCACTCCGTCGGCGGCGATCAGGTAGTCGGCGCGGATCGTCTCGGACTGACCGGAATCCAGATCACGCAGCACCGCCGTGACGCCGCTGCCATCCTGCTGGAAAGAGGACAATTCCGTCCCGTAGCGCACCTCGTTGCCATGCCCGCGGGCTGCGGCGAGCAGTATCGGCTCTAGCTTGCTCTGCGGGCAGTACTGCGCAGAAGGCTCGGGGCTCAGTCCGTCAAAGCCGCCGAAGATCGCCTCGATGTCAATGGCCAGCTTTTCGTCCGCGCTGTTCAGTGCCGACTTGACGACCATGTCCGAAACACGATCGGCGACGGCATGGACCTGGTCGTCCAGGCCCAGACCACGAAGAACCTCCAGGCTCCGAAAACTCAGGTTGCGGGCCTTCGGGTAAATGAAGACCTCGCGCCGCTTTTCGACCAGCAGCGAGCTGACCCCGTGTTTGGCCAACAGAGCCGATGTAGCAAGCCCACCAGCGCCCGCCCCGACGATCAGAACCGGAACGTGTGTCGCGCTAACCCGGTTCATGCTGGATCCACCCCCTTCCCGCGGATACAAAAATAACAGTTACTACTATATAGTAGCTACTGTCACTTTTAGCCCACCAGCTCGTCGGCCACGCCGACTACTCGGTCGCGGTCGGCGGCGACCAAACCGATCCGGGTGCGACGATCCACGATGTCGCCGGTGGTCAGCGCACCCTCATGGGTGATGGCGTACTCAAACTCCGCCCTGGTCACGTCGATCCCGTCGGCCACCGGGTCGGCCGGCCGCTCGCACCTGGCAGCGGCGATGACGTTGGCCGCCTCGGCCCCGTAGCGCAGGACCAGCGACTCCGGCAAGCCCGCCATCGGCGCCACGCTTGACCCCGGATTTGCCGGCGCGCCGACCAATGGCAGGTTTCGGGTCCGGCACTCGCCGGCGTCCAGACCACGCAATTCGATTGCCCGGTCCAGGACGTCCTGGGCCATATGCCGGTACTCGGTCAGCTTGCCGCCGACCACGGTGATTACCCCAGAGGGTGACTCGACCACGGCGTGGTTGCGTGACACGTCCGCGGTGCGGCCGGCTCCGGTGTCGATCAGGGGCCGCAGCCCGGCATAGACACCGATCACATCGGCATTTTCCAGCGTGATACCCAGCGCAGTGTTGACGACGTCCAGCAAGAACTTCACCTCGGCCGAAGTCGGCTGTGGCACATCAGGAATTGGCCCGGGTGCTTCTTCGTCGGTCAGTCCAAGGTAGACGCGCCCCAGCTGTTCGGGCATGGCGAATACGAACCGGTTGAGCTCGCCGGGTATCGGAATCGTCAGCGCCGCTGTGGGATTGCCGAGGGCTGCGGCATCAAAGACGAGGTGGGTGCCGCGGCTGGGACGTAGCTTCAGCGTCGGGTCGATTTCACCTGCCCACACCCCGGTGGCGTTGATGACGGCGCGTGCCGACATATCGAACGATTCGCCGCTACGTTGGTCGGTTAGCCGCAGCGACATCCCGGTGACCTCGGATGCGGCGGTATAGGTCAGGATTCGGGCCCCGTGCTGCGCCGCGGTACGGGCGACGGCGGCGACCAGTCGGGCGTCGTCGATCAGTTGTCCGTCGTAGGCGAGTAGGCCGCCGTCCAGACCGTTGCGCTCAACGGCCGGCGCCATCTCGCAGACGCGCGCTGCTGAAATGCGGCTAGAGCCGGGCAAAATGGACGCCGGCGTGCCCGCCGTCTTACGCAACACGTCGCCGGCCAGAAAACCGGCTCGCACCAACGCCCGCTCCATCCGTCCCATCGACGGCAACAGCGGGACCAGTTGTGGCATAGCCCGAACCAGATGAGGGGCGTTGCGCGTCATCAGGATTCCGCGTTCGACAGCGCTTCGCCTGGCGATGCCGACATTGCCGCTTGCCAGGTAGCGCAATCCGCCGTGCACCAGCTTGGAGCTCCACCGGCTGGTGCCGAATGCGAGATCGTGCTTTTCCACCAACGTCACTCGCAGGCCTCGAGACGCCGCGTCCAGTGCGATGCCGGTGCCGGTGATGCCGCCACCGATCACGACGACATCAGTCGGCTCGCCATCGGCCAGCGCAGTCAGGTCGGCGGTGCGGCGCGCTGCGTTAAGGGCAGTCGACATCATGACAAGTATCCGTTCAACGAGTAAGCGAGTTCGGCGGCCAGCGCATCGGCGTCCAGGATCGGGCGGACGATCTCGGCGGACTGAATCGTCGATTGGGTGATCAGCAGCACCATCGCGGCGAGCCGGTGCGGGTCGCCGGGTCGCACACTGCCGTCGCGTTGGGCCGCGCGCAGATTGTCAGCGAGCGCGTCGATCAGCATCTGCTGACTACGGCCGAGCCGCTGGGCGATGTAGACAAGTGCCAGCTCCGACCGCAGCACCGCCATCACCAACTCGTCGCGTCGGAGGTGTTCGGCCACCGCCACTACCCGCTCGACCAGCGCCGCACGGCCGCTTCCGCGCATCGGCACGTCATCCAACGCGGCGGTGATGTGGCTGGTCAGCAGGGCCGCTAACACCGACCGGGTGTCCGGCCAGCGACGATAGACGGTCGGACGGCTGACGCCCGCCCGTCGGGCGATCTCAGCCAGCGTCACGCGCTCGACGCCGAAATCGATCACACAGCTCGCGGCGGCCGCGAGGATCCGATCTGCGATCTCCACCGGAGCGTTACTGATTGACAGCATATGTAATACTGTAACGCATGTCTGACCAATTGCTGCCGCCGATGAAGTGGAATGCGTGGGGTGACCCCCAGGAAGCCAAACCCCTCTCCGAGGGCATCCGCTCGCTGTTGAAGCAGGCCCTGGGGGTGACGGACTCGCCTGCAGCCGAACGTGACGCCGATCAGGTGAAGCTGCGCCCGTCGGCGTTGGCGGACGTCCACCGCGAAGCGCTGGCCGCCATCGTGGGGCCGGAGTACTGCCGAGTCGGCGACCGCGACCGACTGCTGCATGCCGGCGGCAAGTCCACCCTGGATCTGTTGCGGCGCAACGACTCCGGCGTGCAAGAGGCACCCGACGCGGTGCTGTTACCCGGCGGCCCGGAGCACGAGGACGCTGAGGATCAAGTCGCTTCGATTCTGCGGTACTGCTCGCAGCACGGCATCGCCGTCGTCCCGTTCGGCGGCGGCACCAGCGTGGTCGGTGGACTCGATCCCATCCGCGGCGAATTCAGCGCCGTGGTGTCGCTGGATCTGCGGCGCTTCGACCAACTGTTCGCTTTCGACGCGGTGTCCGGCGAGGCGGAGTTCGGCGCCGGCGTCACCGGCCCGCAGGCCGAGCAACTGCTTGCTGAGCACGGGTTTTCGCTCGGCCATTTTCCGCAGAGCTTCGAATTCGCCAGCCTGGGCGGTTATGCGGCGACCCGGTCGTCGGGGCAGGACTCGGCGGGGTACGGCCGGTTCGACGAGATGATCCGCGGGCTGCACGTCATTACGCCCGCGGGCGCACTGAATCTGGGCCGCGCCCCGCAGTCGGCGGCCGGCCCGGATCTGCGGCAACTGCTGATCGGGTCGGAGGGCGTCTTCGGCATCATCACCCGGGTCCGGGTTCGGGTTCATCCAGTGCCCGACGTCACGCGCTACGAGGCGTGGTCGTTCCCCGACTTCGCCACTGGGACAACCGCATTGCGCGTTATCACGCAAACCGGCACCGGCCCGACCGTGGTCCGACTTTCCGACGAGGCCGAGACCGGCGTCAACCTGGCCACCACCGAAGCCATCGGCGAAACCCAGATCACCGGCGGCTGCTTGGCGATCACCGTGTTCGAAGGTACGGCGGCACATACCGAAAGCAGGCACGCCGAAACCCGGGAGCTGATGGCGGCACTGGGCGGCACGTCGCTGGGCGAAGGCCCGGCGCGGGCCTGGGAGCACGGCCGGTTCGGCGCGCCGTATCTGCGCGACTCGCTGCTGGCCGCCGGCGCACTCTGCGAGACGCTCGAGACGGCCACCGACTGGTCCAACATTCCCGCGCTGAAGGCCGCCGTCACCGACGCATTGACGGCCGCGCTGGCCGAATCCGGCACGCCGGCGCTGGTGCTGTGCCACATTTCGCATGTGTATGCCACCGGCGCCTCGCTGTATTTCACCGTCGTCGCCGGGCAACGCGGGAACCCGATTGAACAATGGCGCGCCGCGAAGGCCGCTGCCTGCAACGCGATCGTCGCCACCGGCGGGACGATCACCCATCACCACGCGGTCGGCGCCGATCACCGGCCCTGGATGCGCGACGAAATCGGCGATTTGGGCGTCCAGGTGTTGCGGGCCGTCAAATCGACATTGGATCCCGCGGGAATTCTCAATCCCGGCAAGCTCATCCCGTGATCACGCGGCGCGACGATTCAGAGCGAAGCGATGAGGAGGAGCGGCGCCATATGACCCGCCGCGAAATCGGCCGGGTGACCGTGCTGACCAATCCGGCATCGGGACACGGAAACGCATCGCACGCCGCCGAAAAGGCGATCGAGCGGCTGCAACAGCGTGGCATCGACGTCGTGGCAATCGTCGGCAGCGACGCCGAGCACGCACGTCGTCTGCTGCAAGCCGCGGTCGAAAAGGGCACCGACGCAGTGGTGGTCACCGGCGGTGACGGAGTGATCTCCGATGTCCTGCAAGTACTGGCCTGCACGGAAATTCCGCTGGGAATCATTCCGGCCGGCACCGGCAACGACCATGCCCGCGAATTCGGGCTGCCCACAAAGGATCCCGTCGCCGCCGCCGACGTGGTCGCCGACGGCTGGACCGAAACCGTTGACCTGGGCAGGATTCGCGACCGCACAGGTGCTACCAAGTGGTTCGGCACCGTTGCTGCCGCAGGATTCGATTCACTGGTCACCGATCGGGCCAACCGGATGCGCTGGCCGCGCGGCCGGATGCGCTACAACCTGGCGATGCTCGCCGAACTGTCGCAGCTGAAGCTGCTGCCGTTCCGGCTGATGCTCGACGGACGCAACGAGATCGTCACCGACCTCACCCTTGCGGCGTTCGGCAACACCCGCAGCTACGGCGGCGGAATGCTGATCTGCCCCAACGCAGATCCTGCCGACGGCCAGCTCGACATCACGATGGTGCACTCGGCGTCGCGCACCCGGCTGATCCGCCTGTTCCCCACGGTCTACAAAGGCAGCCATATCGGTCTTGATGAGGTGACAACGGCGCGCGCGACATCCGTCGACGTGGACTCACCGGGCATCAATGCCTACGCCGACGGCGAGTATGCCTGCGCGCTGCCCGCTGAGATCTCGGCGGTCTCCGGGGCGCTGCTGATCTTGCGACCTAACCGACTCCACGGCTGAGCCAGGACACCTCGGCGCCGTCACCGCCGTCGCGATACACCTCGAGCGCCTCATCCCAAGCCGTGCCCAGCGCCGAATCCAGCTCGGCGGCCAGCGCGTCGGCGCCGTCGGCCATCATCGCTCGCAGCCTCATCTCGCCGATCATCACGTCGCCGTTGGCGCTCATCGCTGCGCTCCAGAGTCCCAGCTGGGGTGTGTGGCTGAACCGCTGTCCGTCGACGCCGGGACTGGGATCCTCGGTGACTTCGAACCGCAGCACCGACCAGGAACGCAAGGCATTGGCCAACCGGGCGCCGGTGCCCACCGGACCGACCCAATTGGTCACCGCGCGCAACTGCCCGGGCATCGCCGGTTGCGGGGTCCACTTCAGATTGGGCTTGGCGGCCAGCGTCGACGACAACGCCCACTCGACATGCGGGCACACCGCGGCGGGCGAGGCGTGGATGTACACCACGCCGGTCGTCACGTCGGCGAACTGGTTTGACGCACGCATCTGCTGCTCCTTCGGCTCCACGAGGGACGTCTTCCCCAACGACCTGGTGAACCCGACGAGCATGATTCCCGAATGTTGATTCGCGATAAAGTTGTGTCTTGCGTGTCTATTGTGCCTCGTGAGACCCCTGTTGCGCTAGTCCGCGACGCACTCCGATATCACGGCATCGGCCAGGACCGGCCACAGCGGCAGCGCCCACTCACCGAAATCGCGGTCGGTCAGCACTACCAGCACGAGCTTCGCTTCCGGATCTGCCCAGATAAACGTGCCCGATTGACCGAAATGGCCGTAGGTGCGCGCCGAATTTTCCGCGCCGGTCCAATGCGGGGACTTGGAATCCCTGATCTCGAAGCCCAGCCCCCAGTCGTTGGGCCGCTGCACACCGTATCCGGGTAACACCCCGTCCAGGCCGGGAAACTGCACGGTGGTCGCCTCGGCGTGCATCTGCGCCGACACCGTCGCCGGACACAACAGGTCACCGGCGAAGGCTGCCAGGTCCGCGACCGTCGACGTCACCCCGAAGCCGGCCGCCCGCGCACCGCCATCGAGCCGGGTGGCGGTCATTCCCAGCGGCTCGAACACCGCCTCGGTCAGGTAGCGACCGAACTCGATCCCGGACGCCTGCTGCACCGTCTCGGCGAGCACCGCGAAGCCGTAGTTGGAATACACCCGGCGAGTGCCGGGCCAGGCAAGTGTGTCATCGGACTCCATCGCCAGCCCCGAGGCATGGGCCAGCAGATGCCGAACGGTCGATCCGGGTGGTCCGGCAGCGGTGTCCAAATCCACCGCCCCTTCTTCGATTGCGATCTGCGCGGCCCGCGCCACCAGGAGCTTGGTCACCGACGCCAGCGCGAACGGCTTTGCCGTATCGCCGTGGCTGGCCAGCACGCCCGACGGTCCGACCACTGCGGCGGCCGCGGTCGGAACCGGCCAGTCGTCGAGTACGTCAAGTGCGGGCATCGCGCAGGAGCGTAACCGGATCCCGGGGATCACAGTTTCTTCAGGCCCCGCAAAATCCGGAAGAACGGCACACCGGTTGCCAGGCCCTTCCGCAAGCTCGGCTGCAAACCGCTGATGTTGCACACCACCAGATAACGCAGCCCGTGATCGCGCCACTCCGCGGCCTGGTCGATCACGTCCCCCGGCGTCCCAGTCAAAAGCGCTTCCTTCAACAACGACAATGGCGCTCGGCGTGCATACGACAGCGCGGTCTGCTCGTCCAGGGTTTGCGGAACGAAGTCCTGCGCACCGGCGAAGTCTGCGCCGAGCGGATGCTGTGCGCCGTGCCTTGCCCATATGTCGGCCGCAAAGTTGAGCGCGAACGCCTTGGCGATATCGGAATTCAGCGTCTCGTCAACCTCGTCGCGGTCGCGGCCGGTGACGACGAACAGCCAGGTCGCCGGGGTGATCGACATCGGGTCCCGGCCCGCGTCCGACGCCGCCGTTCGCAGCTTCTCCAGGCCGCGCGCGTAGTCTTTCGGCCGCACTATCTGAGCTCGGGAACCACGCATCGGCGAAGCGCCCGGTCGCCCGCAGCATGCGCGGACCATGAGCGGCGATCCAGATCTCGGGCCACTTGCCGCGGTAGGGCGGCAGGGCGAACACCGCATTGCGCAGCGGGAAGTAAGCAGACTCGCGCGAGACCAGCTCGCCGCCAGAGTCCCACAGCGCCCGTATGGTAGCGATTGCCTCTTCGAACCGCGCCACCGGTTTGGTCCAGTCCACACCGTATGGCTCGTTGCCTTCCCGCTCGCCGACGCCGACGCCGAGGATGGCGCGGCCACGGGTCATCAGATGCAGCGTCGCGGCGGCCTGCGCGGTGACTGCGGGGTTTCGACGACTCGCGTCGGTGACGCCCACGCCGAGCCGCAGCCGCGCCAACCGGTTGCGTGCGGCAAGATGTCCGAGCACCGTCCACGGCTCGAGTTGGGCGTCGATGTTCGGCAGGAGTTTTGCGACACCCAGGTACTGCGGCGTGGCGATCGCCCGGGGCAGCAGTGCATTCAGATGATCAGTTACCCAGTATGAGTCGACGCCGCTCGCCATGGCGGTGAAGTAATCGGTGCGGGCGCCGGCGGTCGCCGAATATCGCGAATTCACGATCTGATCGACGAGTCCAACGCGGAACCCGTTACTAGCTGGCATCGCCGGAGCATCTCAGCAATGGCGACCGGTGTCTAGAGTGGGTGCGGCCGGCGCGCCACCAGACACTAGGTTGTAGTCCATGAGTCAGACAGTGCGCGGCGTGATTTCACGGAAGAAGAGCGAACCCGTCGAGCTGGTCGACATCGTCATCCCGGACCCAGGCCCCGGGGAGGCCGTGGTTGACATCATCGCCTGCGGGGTGTGCCACACCGACCTGACCTACCGCGAGGGCGGGATCAACGACGAGTATCCGTTCCTACTCGGCCACGAGGCCGCGGGCACCGTCGAAGCGGTGGGACCGGGCGTGACCGCGGTCGAACCGGGCGACTTCGTGATCCTGAACTGGCGCGCGGTGTGCGGCCAGTGCCGCGCCTGCAAGCGTGGCCGACCCAACCTCTGCTTCGACACCTTCAACGCCGAGCAGAAAATGACACTTACCGACGGCACCGAGCTGACCCCGGCGCTGGGCATCGGTGCGTTTGCTGACAAGACGCTGGTGGCCGCGGGTCAATGCACCAAAGTCAATCCCGAAGCCGACCCGGCAGTGGCCGGCCTACTGGGCTGCGGGGTGATGGCAGGCCTGGGCGCGGCCATCAATACCGGCGCGGTCAACCGAGACGACACCGTCGCGGTGATCGGTTGCGGCGGCGTGGGCGACGCCGCGATCGCCGGGGCGGCGCTGGTAGGGGCCAGACGGATCATCGCCGTCGACACCGACAACACCAAACTGGATTGGGCCCGCAAGTTCGGCGCGACCCACACCATCAACGCCCGCGACCTCGATGTGGTCAAGACCATCCAGGACCTGACCGACGGCTTCGGCGCCAACGTGGTGATCGACGCCGTCGGCCGACCGGAAACCTGGGAGCAGGCCTTCTATGCCCGCGACCTTGCCGGAACCGTTGTGCTGGTGGGTGTTCCGACACCGGATATGCGCCTTGACATGCCGCTGGTGGACTTTTTCTCGCACGGCGGCGCGCTGAAGTCGTCGTGGTACGGCGACTGCCTGCCCGAACGTGACTTCCCCACCCTGATCGAGCTCTATCTACAGGGCCGCCTGCCGCTGGAGAAGTTCGTCTCTGAACGCATCGGCCTCGGTGATATCGAGGAGGCGTTCCACAAAATGCACGACGGCAAGGTACTGCGCTCGGTGGTGATGCTGTAATGCCGGCCATCGAGCGCATCGTTACGCATGGCACCTTCGAACTCGACGGCGGCAGTTGGGAAGTCGACAACAACATCTGGGTCGTCGGCGACGATTCCGACGTCGTGGTCTTCGATGCCGCGCACACAGCGGCGCCGATCGTGGCGGCCGTCGGCGGGCGAAATGTGGTGGCAGTGGTATGCACACACGGGCACAACGACCATGTGACCGTGGCCCCCGAACTCGGCAAGACGCTCGACGCGCCGGTACTGCTGCATCCAGGCGACGACGTGCTGTGGCGGATGACTCACCCGGACAAGGGCTTTCGTACGGTATCCGACGGGGACACGCTGAGTGTCGCAGGCACCGAGCTGCGAGCGCTGCACACCCCCGGGCACTCCCCCGGGTCGGTGTGCTGGTACGCGCCCGACCTGGGCGCGGTGTTCAGCGGGGACACACTGTTCTCCGGCGGGCCCGGTGCCACCGGGCGCTCATTTTCAGACTTCCCGACCATCCTTCAATCGATCTCGGGCCGCCTAGGAAAACTTCCTGCCGACACCGTCGTCTACACCGGCCATGGCGATACCACCAGCATCGGCGACGAGATCGTCCACTACGACGAATGGGTGGCCCGAGGCCACTAGCGGCCGTCGAGAGTTCTGCGTTTCTCGGCCTCGAACTCCGCTTCGGTCAACGCACCGGAATCCCGCAGCGAGGCAAGCGTTTTCAGCAGCTCCAGTTTGATGGCCTCGGCGGTCGGAGCATGCGACGCGAGTGCTTGCTCCGGCGCGCTCACCGACACGTCCGCATCGGTGGGGCTGTACAACGGGATGGGCTGCCCGGTGGTTGCGAACGGCTGCGTGACCCGCCGGGTTCGCGCTAACCACAACGTCGAGCCGATCAGCGCGAGCGTACCGATGGTGAACAGCCCGACAGAAGGCCATACCGACCAGCCGTAGGGACTCTCCTGACCGAACGCCAGGCTTGGGTTGATGAACCCGTTGACCTGACCGTCGGTCTTGATCGTGTAGGTGCCGTCGGCCGGAACCTGAACGACCCAGACCCGCCGATGCGCGTCGTTGTTGATTGTCGTTGTCCCACCATAGCTTTCGGTGACCGCCGGATCCGGAACGCCCTGGGGCGGGTCGATATCCATGCCAAGTTGCGGCACCGGCAACCCACCGCCATTAGGGCCGGAGATGACCTCGGTGTGAAAGCTAACGGTGACTTTGCCGGCCGGCAGGTGCAGGCTGGCTGATCCGGGGATGGGCACCTCACCGTAGGCGTTGTACTTGTCCAGCACGAACGCGTTGAGCATCGGCAAGACGATGAAGCCGACTCCCCCGACAATCATCGCCAAGATGGCCAGTGCCAGCGAAATCTTCGCGAGCCGTCTGCTATTCATTCACGCAGTGTGTCACTGCGAGCGAGGCGGTGCCAGCGAGACGACACAAAGCCGAGGGCACCGCTAAGGATCACGAACGCCGTCACCGGCACCCAGTCGCCCAGGCGTTGGTACAGCGTGACGTTCGATCCGACCGGGACGCTGACCACGATCACGCCCCTGAAGCCGGACGGGCACCACGCCAGCCGGTGGCCGTGGGTGTCGAAGGCCGAGCTGTCACCGGACAATCCGACGTGCACTGCCGGGCGACCCACCTCGACGGCGTGCACCGCGGGCTGGGCGGCCAGCTGCGGCTGCGCCCAACTCCCTTGGAATGACGAGGTGGAACTCTGATACACCAGCAGCTGGGCGCCGAGCTGCGCCTCGCGACGGGCAAGGTCGGAGAAGGTTGCCTCGTAGCTGATCAGCGGCCCGATGTCGAGCGGATGCGGAGCGCCGACCCGTAGCAGCACCGGCCCGGTACCACGCAGCCGGTCCTCGGCGGCGGCCTTGGTGCGGCGACTGATCCAACCGAAAAGCGGTCGCAGCGGCACGTATTCGCCGAACGGCACCAGGCGGGTTTTCTGGTAGCTGCCTAAGACTCCGCGCTCTCCGACGAGCACCGCCGACTTGTAGATGCCCCCGTTCGGTGTGGGCGCGTCGACATTGACCAACAGGTCCGCGCCCACCCGCCGAGACAAATCCGAAAGCCGTGCCAGGACTTCAGGATGGCTCGTGAGGTGTTGTCCGATGCTGCTTTCTCCCCACACCACCAGGTCCACCCGCTGGCCGGCGGCCGTCGCGGTCAGCGCCTCACTGGCCGCCTGGCGGGCGTTGGAGTTGGCAATATCGCCTGGCTGCACCAACGCAACGCGGACCATGGGATCACTCTCCGGTGTCGGGCAAAGCAGATACCAGGCCGGCCCGAGCGCCGCACATGCCACCGCACATCCCATCGCGACGAGTTGACCGGATACGTCCCGGAGCAAGATCACGCAGACGATAGCGGAATTGGCCGCAACCAGAAGGAAACTCGTCAGCCACACTCCGCCCAAGGATGCCGATGCCAGCGTCACGGGCTGGTTCCATTGCGAGGCACCCAGCGACGCCCACGGACCGCCCAGCGAGGGCCAGGACCGCACGACTTCAGCCGCCACCCACGCGCTGGGCAACACGACCATGGCGGCCACCGTGCGCCCGATGGTGACCGGCGCTGACAACAGCAGATGCGCGAACCACCCCCACGGCAGCCATAGCGCACCGAGCCCGATGGCCAACACCGCCAGCATCGGACCAATGCTGGTCACCAGCCAGTACTGGTTGGTCAGGACAAACCCGCCAACGCCACAGGCGGCCCGCACGGATCCCTCCCGCGCGGTCGGCGCCGCCCGCACTACTAAGAGCAGCGGGACCAGGCCGAACCAGGCCAGCCACCACCACGACGGCGCGGCAAATGCGAGCGCGGGTATCGCTCCGACGACCACCGCGGCCACGCGACCAGGGATGCGCCGTCGACAGGCTCGCCAGCGGCGCCGGGCGGATGGCGGCATGCGCAGGCCCATGCCGATCAGGATGCCGCTCGGTTTCGCTCACGGCGAGGTAGAGAGGACACTACGACCAAGTCAGCAGTCCATGCTCCACCGGAAAAGGAAAAGGAGTGTACTCATGGCCCCCAGTCTCGTCGCCACTGTGCCCGATCTGTCCGGAAGGCTGGCCGTCGTCACCGGATCCAACAGCGGCCTGGGATTCGGACTGGCCCGTCGGCTGTCCGCGGCCGGCGCCGACGTTGTCATGGCGATCCGCAACCGCGCCAAGGGTGAGGCCGCGATCGACGATATACGTGCGACTGTTCCGAACGCGAAGCTGACCATCAAACCCCTCGACCTGTCGTCACTGGCCGGCGTCGCCGCCCTGGGCGAGCAACTCAACGCCGAAGGTCGCCCGATTGACATCCTGATCAACAACGCCGGTGTGATGACTCCGCCGAAACGCGACACCACCACCGACGGATTCGAATTGCAGTTCGGCAGTAATCATCTCGGGCATTTCGCACTGACCGCGCACCTGCTGCCGCTATTGCGTGCCGCGGACGGCGCGCGGGTTGTTTCGCTGAGCAGCGTGGCTGCGCGCCAAAGCGGCCGCATTCACTTCGACGATCTGCAATTCGAGAAGTCGTATGCGCCGATGCAGGCCTACGGGCAATCGAAGCTGGCGGTGCTGATGTTCGCTCGCGAGTTGGACCGCCGCAGCCGCGAGGCCGGCTGGGACATCGTCTCCAC
Organism: uncultured Actinomycetota bacterium; assembly: GCA_963720085.1. Lineage (GTDB taxonomy): Bacteria > Actinomycetota > Actinomycetes > Mycobacteriales > Mycobacteriaceae > Mycobacterium. The sequence goes on along the minus strand of CAVRER010000026.1, from coordinate 77,851 downwards.
TGCCGCGCACCCCGGCTTGACCAAGACCAACCTGCAGATCAGCGGCCCGTCCCACGGCCGGTCGAAACCATCGACGATGGAGCAGCTCTACAAGCTGTCGTGGCGCCTGACACCGTTCCTGTGGCAGGAAATCGACGCAGGGATTCTTCCCGCGCTCTACGCGGCAACTTCCCCGCAGGCCGAAGGCGGCGCGTTCTACGGGCCCCGCGGCATCTACGAGGCCGCCGGCGGCGGGGTGAAGGCGGCGAAGGTGCCTGCGCGGGCTCGCAACGATGCCGATGGCCGGCGACTGTGGGAGATCTCCGAGCAATTAACCGGGGTGAGCTACCCGAAATCGAACTGATTCCCGCGCGCTGCAGTTTGGACTTATCCGCAGCGGGTAGTCGTCGAAGATAGCGCCGTCGGCAGGCCGTAAGCCTCGGCAGGACGGAAAGGTTTTATGAGCGCAGACGATAACGACCAAACCACTAGCGAAAACACCGGTAACGAGGAAAAGACCTCCTCCGAAACGCCCGAACTAAGCGAGGAAGGTAAGGAAAAGGTCCGCAAGATGCAGCAAGCCTATGACGACGATCGGCCGACGGCAGTGCTGCCCGGTACCGATGGGACCATCACAGGCGTCGCGGTCAACGAGTGGCTTGACGACGAGGGAAACCCGAAGTTCGGCAAGGACAAGCAGCAAGAAGACGCGAAAGGCGAGCCGCAAGAACACGCCGAAAAAGCCTGATCGCCTGTTATCGGTAACCCGGTCCCGGTTCAGGGAAGCCCCGCGGCCCGCGGGGAAATCCCGGAAAACGCGGCGGCTGCGGCCCCTGAGTAGTCGTGGGCGCTTGGGTGGTCGTCGGCGCTGAGCTGCTAGTTGTCGTGGGAACTTGCGTGGTGGTCGTCGTTGTCGTTGGTGCCTCGGTGGTTGTCGACGGAGGTGTCCCGGTGTCCGACTCGGTCGATGACGGCGCACTGGTCGCCGGCGCCTGAGTGTCCGTTGCGCCCGACGGAGACGGGGCAGGCACAGTGCTCACACTAGGTGCCGGTGTGGTCGGTGCACTGCCGGGCGTGTGACGCAGGGTGATCATCACTGCGGCGGCGACGGCCAGCACCACGAGCGCGGTACCGACCATCACCACTGCCGGCCGGCGATACCAGGCGTCGGCAACCGGACGACTCACGACCGGTTCGGAGTCGCCGTCGATACCTACCTGCGGCCGCGCGGCCGTCAGCCCGGTGCTGCCTTGTTCCGGGTATTCGCCGGGGCGGATCGGCATGATGCCGGAATCATCGTCGGCTTCCGACCATGCCAGCGCCGGGGCCGGACTGGGTTCCACCGGAATATCCGCGATCGTCGTCGTATCGGCGACCGTTCCAGCCGCCGTCGGCGCCATCGCTGTCGCGCTATCGGCCGGGCCGCGTGCGGCCCGCAACGCCGCACCAATACCGGCCGTCAGATATGGCCGCGGTGCCGTGATGATAGGCACGCCGAGTTGTTCCGACAGGGTCGTGGTGACCGTTGGGATGCTGGCACCCCCGCCTACCGACGCGATCGCCGCCAGATCTTCCGCGCGAATCCCATTGCGCTGCAATGTTTCGTGGACGACTGTCATGAACCCGTCCAGCGGCTGGCGGATCACGTCGTCGAGTTCGTCCCGGGTAACCCGGATGTCGCCACGATAGCCGGGCACGTCGGCGGTCAGCGTGGTCGCGATGGTCGACGAGAGTTCTTCTTTGGCGTGTCGGCAGGCGCTCCGCAGTGCAGCCAGTGAACCGACCGCCGAGGTCGCCGAGGTGTCGAACGAACCGGCCGAGGACAGATCGGCGACGACGTGGGTCAGCAACGCCTGGTCGATGAGATCGCCGGAGAATTCACCAATCCGCACGGCCGGCGCGACGGACTGGTAGCCGTCGGCGGCATCGACCAGGGTAAGAGTGGTTCCGGTCCCTCCGAAATCGCACACGGCGATGATCCCGTGGCTCGGCACCCCCGGGTTGGCCTGCAATGCGATCAGCGCTGCCACCGAGTCCGGTAGCAGCGTCAATCGCCCATCCGACCATTCGGCTACCCGGCTCAACGCGACTCGCACCGCATCGACCGCCCGCGGTCCCCAATGAGCGGGGTGGGTGACCGCGACCGCATCCGGCAGCGGTCGTCCATCTGTTGCGGCGTAGGACAGCGCCCGCAACGCGTCGGCGACCAGCGTCTCGCTGCGGTGCGTCGTACCGTCGGCCGCCACGATGCCGCCCGGATCACCCACCCGGTCGACGAAGTCGGTGATCACCAGCCCCGGCTCGTTGAGCTTCGGGTTCTCCGATGGCACACCGACTTCGGGTGGGCGCTGCCGATACAGGGTCAACACCGGCCTGCGGGTCACCGCTCGCTCGGCGGTCACGCCCACCAAGTTGGTGGCGCCAATCGAGAGGCCTAACGCCGACCGTCCTCCGTCAGCCATATCGTCCAATTTATAGGCCGTCTCGATTCTGCCGCGCAGGCACCGTCATCGGCTCGGCCCTCATCGGATCGTGCCGACCCCCGCGATCAGCGGCAGATCGAGCGGGGTGACCCAGCCCGGCGAGAGTTCGTTGACGGCCGGCACCGCGTTGAGCGCGCGCATCCCGGTCGCCAGGCACCCGGCTGCGGCTGCGTCGCGTCCGGAGCCGTCGGTGAACCGAAACGCGGTCTCCTGGGAGATGCTCGGCGTGCCCTCGATGTCCACCCGGTAGACGTCGTCTTTGGTGCCGGCCGGCCAGTCCGGTGCGGCGTCAAGGCCGATGCGGTTGACGTGTTCGAGCTGGATGCGGGTCTGGCCTTTGTAGACCCCGTTGATGGTGAACCGGACCGCGGCAACGTGTCCCGGCGGAATGACGCCCTTGGCCGTCTTGCGCTCGTTGGGCGTCACCCACTTGTCCCAGGTCGTGGTGATCTCGTCGAGCACGATGCCGGCGGCGTGCGCGATCATCGGCACGGTGGCGCCCCACGCGAAAATCAGCACATCGCGGCTTTCCAGGATCGGGCGGAACTCGGGCTCGCGTCCGATGCCCATCTCGTTCTCGTAGTCGCCCTCGTAGTTGGTGTAGTCCAGCAGCTCGGATGCCCGCACCGTGCGCACCTCGGAGCACACACCCATCAGCGTCATCGGGAACAGGTCGTTGGCGAAGCCCGGGTCGATGCCGGTGGTGAAACACGAGGACTCGCCCAACTCGCAGGCCTCGGTGATCGGCTGGATCCAGTTGGGCGGGTTGAGATGCATGGTCGGCCAGACCCACGGCGTCATCGACGTCGAGCACACGTCGATCCCGGCCCGCAGGAAACGCGTAATCAGCGCGATGTTGACGTCGGCATGCGCTGCGGTGGGGCCGTAATGCACCAACGCGTCGGGCCGCAGCGCGATCAGCGCGTCGACATCGTCGGTGGCGGTGATGCCGACCGGTCCGGCCAGTCCGCAGATCTCGCCGACGTCCCGACCGACTTTCTTCGGATTGCTGACGCCGACGCCGACCAACTCGAATAGCGGATGTTTGAGGATTTCGGCGATCACCATCCTGCCGACGAAACCGGTACCCCAGATCACGATCCGCTTAGCCATGCGTCACCTTCCGATCGACAACCCCCTGCGTTCACCCTAAGCGGGTGCGGTCATCGTTCGGGCCAAACCTGAATGTCATCCTCTCGATCATCCGGTCGCGCAACGTCAATGTGTGCAGCAGGATCGCGGATACGTGCGCGGCGATAGCGGCCATCAACGTATATGCGACGACCGAATGAGCTTGCCGCAACAGCCAAAACAACTGCGCATCGAACGGCGCGATACGCGGGAGCCGAAGCGAGCCGAACACGACCACCGGTCCCCCGGCGGCCGAAACCATGGCCCACCCGAGTAGTGGCTGGATCAGCAGCAGGGCATACAGCGATACCTCGGACAGCACCACAATCCTGCGTTCCAGCGTCCCCACCGTCGGGGGCAGTGCCGGAGCTCGATGGGTCAACCGGTTGACCAACCGCACCAATACCACCACCAGGATGGTCACCCCCAGCGTCCGGTGAATAGTGATCAGCGCGGCGTAGTCGCGCACCGAGTTCACCATCACGAATCCGATGAACAGCGCGCAGAACACCAAAGCGGCCGTTAACCAGTGCAGGACCCTGGTCAGCACCGTGTAGCGGCCGGGTCCGACCACGCCGGTCACAGCGCGACCCTGTCGACCTGCACCGCGGGCGGGCTTCCGGTCTCGCCGGTGCGACGCCGGTACGACGCAGCGTAGACGGCCGATCGCGCGCTGAGCAGCGGATCGTCGGACGGCTCGATGCCGGCCGGCAGCACCAGCGGATCGAAGTTGACGTCCCGCGCGTTGCCGCGGGCGTCGGTTTCGACCGAATCGAGCGTGAGCAGCCCGGCGTCGACGCTGCGGCGATCGGCAGGCCAGGGCAACGTCGCGTCGTGCGTCGGATCGGCCGCGGCGCCGACGGTCAGCACCAGGCGCCAGCGCAGCGGGCCGGCCCGCAACTGCCGGACCAGTGCATCGAACAACGCGTTCGGCCCTGATGAGGGGGGCAGCGCCTGCTGCAGCGGAGTCAGCGACCACCGCACCGGTGCTCGTGAGCCGGACCCGTTGACGAAGTAGAAGGCGTTCAACCCGCGGTAGACGCTGTCGGCGAAGCCAGGTGTTGGCGGATGCTGCTTGACGATGTCCATGGCCCGCGCGGTTTCCGGATGTGCGGCGAGGAACCGCGCCATCGCCGTCGGGTCGGGCTTGCCGGTGCCGGGGACCACGGCCGAGGCGATCAGCCGGTCGTAGAAGCCTTGCGGCGAATTATCGAGGAACACCGGAAGGTTCAGCGTTGCCATCCGCCACTGCTCGCCGCCCGGGAATCCGAACACCAGGCCAAGCCCGCGCGCCGTCGATGACGCATCGACGGCGTGCGGATTCCCGCCGGCCAATGAGAAGCGCCCGATCACCGGCGTCCGACCGGGCGCGAACACCGCCGCCTTCGACAAATCGCGGCCGTTGCCGTTGCTGTCGAAGTAACCGGTAACCGCAACACCCTTGGCGTGGTTCTTGCGGAACCCAGGTTGTCGACCGAACACCTTGGCAAAGCCGTCAAGGAAAACCCGCGGCGTCAATCGTGCGGGACCGATCCATTTGTTCGCATACAGCAGCGCGCCCAGATCCGCCGCCAGGAAGGTTCCGACCACCGCCGCACCGCGTAGCACATCGCGCCTGCCGGGTCGCGTGGCGCCCCAGCGTCCGGACTCCTCCGGCTGTTCAGTCATCACTAGCCCCTACGACGATCAGCTGACATTGGTTCAAGAATCCCCTGCTTCCGTGAAAAGACACTAAAACGTCCCCACGCCTTTGGCCGGAGTGACACCATGTCGCGTGAGATGACGATGAGCACACGCCCGGTCAAGGCCCGCACAGGTTCGTCGATCCTGCTTGCGGTGCTGGCCGCTTTGGCGACGACGGTAGACACTTGCGGGGTGGCAAACGCAACGGGCCCAGAGACCCAGGTGGTGACCTATCAGTTGAGTGGCAGCGCCCCGGTGGCTGACTACATCTCGTATCAGACCGACACCGGCCAGACCGGCCAGACTCAGCAAGCGCACGTGCCGTTGCCATGGCAGACGCAGTTCAATGCCGAGCGCTGGAAAGTGTTCGTGATCAGCGCGCAGAGTCCCGGCTCGATCACTTGCACGATCCTGCTCGACGGCAAGGTGGTCAGCCAAGCGACCGCGAACGGGGCACCCGCCCGCACTGTCTGCTCGCACTGACGCTTCGACCGTGCGGGCGAAATTATTGATCGGTGTCGACGGGTCTGCGCGGTTTCGGTGGTGGGTAGACGACGCGTGCGATGCTCGCCGACAGCCAGCCGATCGCCCACCCGCCGAAGAACACCGCAAAAGTGTGCCGGGTGGCATCACCGGTGTGAGTCCACACCGTCGCCAGGATAACGGCCCAGACAACGGCACAGGCGATGCTGTAGCCGACGTATGTACGAGAATGCTTGCGCAACAGGCGAATTCGCTCAATCAGGCCAGATCGGAGCAGTGCTATCCGAACACGGAGTGGAAGCTTGTCGTTGCCGTAGGTGTCGTCCAGCATGGCGATCAACTCCTCGCCGTATCGGCGGCGCCAGGCCGCGGGGTACCAGCGCAGCATGCCGCGGGCGTCGCCCGGATTCATTGCGCCCACCTAGGGCTTGGAGCATGCAATGAGATCCCGAGCCGGCGGGCACCCTCGGCCGCAATTGCCCCCAGGCTGCGCACCGCTGTGGCCAGTTCGGCCCGGCCCGCGGCGGTCAACCGATACGGGCGCCTCCGCTCGTCATGACCCGCCGGTTCGATCAGGCCCTGCTCCTCCAATGCGGTGATCGCTCCATACAGCGTTCCCGGCCCGAGCGTCACACCCGCGAATCTCTCGATATCGCGTGCCAGCGCGTAGCCGTGCTTAGCGCCCGAGGCCAGGCTGGTCATGATCAGCACACCCGGGTCATTTCGTCTGCCCAGCTTCCGAGCCGGTCGGGAAGCACGTGCCATGCTCATTGACTTTAGTACGTCGGACGTAATACGCCAAGCGTAGTATGTGGCCGTGTCCGAAGCAGAAATCGTCGCCTGTCTGGGCTCGAGCACAACCGCCGCCAAGGGCACCTACAACTGGATCGATGAGCTGGCCGCGCGACCGCAAAACAGCCGGTTCCGATTCGTCAACTTCGGCGTGGGCGGTGATCTGTCCTTCAACATCGCCAGGCGGCTCGACCCGGTGATGCGGGTCGCGCCGGACCGGGTCATCATCCTGATCGGGACCAACGACGTTCTGGCGAGCGTGTTTCCGAATTTCCGACGATTCACCCGCGCCTTAAAGCGAGTGCCTGAAGAACCCTCGCCAGCACACTTCAAGGACAACCTCGAACTCGTCGCCCGCCGGCTACAGCAGGAAACCTCCGCCACGATCGCGCTGAGTTCGCTGTCGCCCGTCGGAGAAGCCCTTGCGATCGGACGACGCCGTCCAGGCGCGGCTCAACGAGCTCGTTGCCGCCTACAACCGCATCATCGGCGACGTCTCGCACAGCAGCGGCGCGTACTACATCCCGCTTTACGAACGCTTCCGGGACCAACTCGACCGCTCAGTGGTCGCCAAGCCTTTTACCCGGTTCTCCTTCGCCGCGTTCTACCGCGACTACCTGTTCCGCGAAATGATTCTGCGACGCAGTTTCGACGAGATCTCGCAGAGAAATGGCTGGGAGTTTCACATCGACGGCATTCACCTCAACACCCGGGGTGGCCGCATCCTGACGGAAGTCGTGCAGCAGTTCCTTGACTCGCCTTCAAGATCGGTCGGGAGCGGTTTAGGCTCGCGCCTGTAGCCCGCTCAACCACGAGGACGGTCGACATGGGCATTGCGACTCGAGTTAACGGCACGGCGCCGCCCGAGGTTCCGCTCGCCGATATCGACCTGGGCACGTGGGACTTTTGGGCACTCGACGACGATCTGCGCGACGGGGCGTTCGCCACCCTGCGGCGCGAGGCGCCGATCTCGTTCTGGCCGGAGCCCGTCCAAGAAGGCTTCCAAGCAGGCGACGGGCATTGTGCGCTGACCGGACTCGACGACGTGTTCTACGCCAGCCGCCACCCTGAGATCTTCAGCTCCAGCCCGAACATCACCATCAACGACCAGACCCCGGAGGTATCGGAGTACTTCGGCTCGATGATCGTGCTCGACGACCCGCGGCATCAGCGGCTGCGATCGATCGTCAGCAGGGCTTTCACCCCGAAAGTGGTGGCCCGCATCGAGGCATCGGTCCGCGAGCGGGCCCACCGGCTGGTCGCATCGATGATCGCCGCTCATCCCGACGGCACCGGTGAGGCGGTCAGCGAGCTGGCCGGGCCGCTGCCGTTGCAGGTCATCTGCGACATGATGGGGATCCCCGAGGAGGACCATCAGCAGATCTTCCACTGGACCAACGTGATCCTCGGCTTCGGCGACCCCGATCTGACTACCGAATTCGATGACTTCGTTCGGGTTTCGATGGAGATCGGCGCGTACGCCAGCGCGTTGGCCGAGGATCGTCGCGTCAATCACCACGACGATCTGACGACAAGCCTGGTGGAAGCCGAGGTCGACGGCGAGCGATTGACCTCGGCCGAGGTCGCGTCGTTCTTCATTCTGCTGGCGGTCGCCGGCAACGAGACGACCCGCAACGCGATCAGCCACGGCCTGCTCGCGCTGACGCGTTACCCCGAGCAGCGGCAAACGTGGTGGTCCGACTTCGACGGTCGTATCGCACACCGGCGGTCGAGGAAATTGTGCGGTGGGCGTCACCGGTGATCTACATGCGGCGCACCCTCACCCGCGACTTCGAGCTGAGCGGGACGAACATGGCCGCCGGGGACAAGGCGACGCTGTGGTACTGCTCGGCCAATCGCGACGAGTCGAAGTTCGCCGACCCGTGGAAGTTCGACGTAACCCGCAACCCGAATCCGCATGTCGGCTTCGGCGGCGGCGGCGCCCATTTCTGCCTGGGCGCCAACCTGGCTCGTCGCGAAATCCGGGTCATGTTCGAGGAACTGCAGCGCGAGATCCCCGATATCGTCGCGACCGAGGAGCCCGCACGGTTGCTGTCGCCGTTCATTCACGGCATCAAGACGCTGCCCGATCGCCTGGACGCCGCCGGGCTGATTCCAGCCCATTGCGCAACGTCAGAACCGTATAGTTCGGCGCAAGCCCCTGGGCGGCGAGGAACGGAGGAACCCGTGCAGACCCCGAAGACCGTGGCAGTCGGCGTGGCGCTCACCGCAGCCGCGCTGGCGCTCGCGCCGAGCGCCGCAGCCGGGATGCTGATCGGCAACTACGAAGTCGAGACCACGCGGGATCCGGGCCACTCCTGGCTCTGGGAGGTCAGGAAATGCCGGTACGAGGTTCCGGACTGCGTCCACGTGCAGGGCACGCCGAGGCCCAACGGGCAAGCGGTGCCATGGGACGCGGATGCGCACCTCGCGAATGGTCGCTACACGATGGTCGTCGACGTGCCCGATGGGGTTCGCTGCACCGTGTACTTTCTGCCTTCGCACGACACCTATTCATGGGATGGGGTGACGCTGGCCGGTTCGGTGGATTCCACCTTCGACGCCGGCTGCGGCGGCGCACCCGGCGGTACCGTCACGTATCCGTTCTCGCTCCAGCGCTACTAACGGCGTCCCGGGTCGGGTCCCGCGTACTGCCGAGGCGATATGGCAATATCTGAGACGTGTGTACACGTTTCGTCGCTAGATTCTTCGCCGCTGTCGTAATGACTTGGGCAGTACTGGGTGTCTCGATTCCATCCGCGTCCGCCGAGGACTGCCCCGACGTGGAAGCCGTGTTCGCCCGAGGCACCACTGAGGCCCCAGGTGTCGGCGCAATCGGACAGGCATTCGTCGATTCCCTTCAGTCGAAGGTCGGGCCGAAGACCTTCGGGGTATACGCAGTCGATTACCCTGCCACCCCGACTTTCCCACCGCAGTCGACGGGATTCAGAGACGCGGGCGATCACGTTGAGTCCATGGCGGCCACCTGTCCTAAAACCAAGATGGTGCTCGGCGGGTACTCCCAGGGCGCGGCTGTGATGGGTTTCGTCACCTCGGCTGCAATACCGGACGGGGTCGATGCTGCCGACGTACCGAAGCCGATGCCGGCTGACGTGGCCAACCATGTTGCCGCGGTCACCCTGTTTGGCACGCCGTCACACCGGTTCATGGACACGGTCGGCGCGCCGCAGGTCGTGATCGGTCCGCTGTATCAACCCAAGACACTTGAATTGTGCGCGGCTGACGATCCGGTCTGTTCGGACGGCGGCGACTGGGCTGCACATGCCGCCTACGCCGACGACGGCATGGTTGACCAGGCCGCGAATTTCGCCGCGAGTCATATCTAGCGACGCACGCAGCGATCCGGCGCTGGTTGCGAGATGAACGTGAAAGTTCGACTTGTGGCCGCCGCAGTAGTCGCGCTGACCCTGCTGTCGGCGCTGCGGCGACGGGGTCCAACCTGGGCAGACGTCGACGAACCCAACATCGACAACCGCGGCCACGACTCCGGTCAGCACGACAACCGCCGTCGCTGCCCCACCCGCGACGCGAAATCCGCGCACCGAGAAGTGGATTGACTTACAGGTCGGTGATTGCTCTGGCTGAGCTTCCGCCGAGCGACCCCAGCGTGGTCACGGTCACCATTGTCGACTGTGCGACGGCGCACGCGGCAGAGGTTTATCTTCGCGGGCCGTTGGCGGTTAATACCGCCATCGCCGACGTCGCCAACCAAGAGTGTGCTACCGGATTTTCGAGGTACACCGGTCGATCCGTCGACGGCAGCTCATTGGCGGTGACGTACCTCATCGACTCCAATCAGGATCGAACCTCTGACAATCCCGGCTCCGAGTACCGTCATCTGTCTGCTGCGTGCAGCCAACGGTCAACCTCTGACAGAGTCCGCGCGGCGCTGAACTGCTCAACCGACCGACACCGCCGACCCGGCGAAGAGCTGACCCCATTCGTCACGAGCCGCCGACTGTGCGTCGGCAGAAGTGTGGAGCTGAATTGTCGCCACCATTAGCGAGATGCACGAGCGCCCAGGCCATTGCGAACACCGGCATCCTGTGACGTTGTGCCGCGCTGAGCAACTCGTGGAAAGCAGTTTCTGAGGGACACCGACGAAGGCCGATGAGAATGCCCTTCGCGGTGTCGAGGATGCGACCACCGTGCGCTTCCGCCGTCATGCCGTGCTTACCTCCTATCGAGCGTGCGAATATCCGATCGCGCCGATGTGGATATTTCGCGGGCGTGTTCCGCAATGGAGCACTGTGCCATGATTTGCGCAAGCAGCCGACCGCGCCAGATCACTCGGCTAGATCGGTATGCGCCCGTGATCGTCTTGGTACCCAACGCTGATTGACTTGCGGTTACGTCGCGGTGACGATGAAGGTAATGAAGTACAACGCTGCCAGCGAGTCGGCTCTGCACATTGAGCTGTCTATCAACGAGCGTCATGCTCTTAAATCGGCCGCAGTGCGTTTGCAGACCGAATTCGCCGGCGCCTTCGACGTGGAGACCGTTGAACGGTTGGTTTGCTCCTCGTACGAAAAGTTGGCCGCCCACGCGACCGTTCGCGACTTCTTGCCACTGCTGGCAGAGCGCTTCGCGCGACAGCAACTGCATGCCATCGCGAAAATCAATGGCAAATCAAATGATTACCAGCTGGTCGTGTTGTTCCTGTGCCAACCACAACGCAGGCCGATCCCAAATGGCCATGGGATTTTTCAACCATCTCGCCGGTGGCGGCGCTGTGGTGTGGTCCGGTGGTTCGGAACCTAAAGGCGAGATCAACCCCGCTGCCATCACCGTCATGGCCGAGCGCGGTATCGATATCTCCGGCAAATACCCCAAACCGTGGACCGGTGAGATCATCCAAGCCGCCGATGTAATCGTCAGCATGGGTTGCGGCGACACCGGCCCAACCTTGCCCGGCCGTCGATACGAGGACTGGGCCCTTGACGATCCGGCGCAAGCCCCTCCGCCATCCGCGACGAGATCGAACGCCGCGTGCGCCGGCTACTCGACGACCTGCGAATTCCTTACCGGTCCTGACCCACATCGCGCCCGAGACCAGTTCGTACAGGATGATGTGCTGGTGTTTGGGCTTGTCGTAATCGTTGCGCTCTTTGCCACAGTGATCGTCGGGACGGTCCTTGGCCGGCGCTATCGAGTGGGCCCACCGGTTCTGCTGATCCTGCTCGGTGCACTGCTGGGCTTGATCCCTCAGTTCGGCGGCGTGCGGCTCGACGGGGAGATCGTGCTCCTGCTGTTCTTGCCGGCGATCCTGTATTGGGAAAGCCTGAACACCAGCTTTCGCGAGATCCGGAAGAACCTGCGAGTCATCGTTTTCCTCAGTGTCGGCCTGGTGATTGCCACTGCCGTGGCGGTGACCTGGACAGCACGGGCGATGGGAATGGAGTCACACGCGGCGTCGGTCCTCGGTGCCGTGCTCTCCCCCACCGACGCCGCCGCCGTGGCCGGCCTGGCGAAGCAGCTACCGCGTCGCGCAGTGACCGTGTTGAAGGCGGAAAGCATCATCAACGACGGGACCGCGCTCGTCCTCTTCGGTGTGAGCGTCGCCGTTGCGGTTGGCGGAAACCCGATCAGCCCGGCCGCCCTGACAGCCCGGTTTCTCGGCTCCTACCTCGGTGGTATCTGCGCCGGGCTGCTGGTCGGTCTGGCGGTGACCCTGGTGCGCCGCCGACTCGACGCACCGCAGGAGGAGGGAGCCCTGAGCCTGCTGACGCCATTCGCCGCGTTCTTGCTCGCCCAATCGATTGACTGCAGCGGCGTCGTCGCTGTTCTGGTGTCGGCCCTGGTAATGGCGTACGCCTCGCCGTACGTGATCCGGGCTCGTTCCCGCCTCCAGACATACGCGTTCTGGGATCTGGCGACATTTCTGATCAACGGCTCGCTATGGGTGTTCGTCGGCGTGCAAATGCCCCACGCGGTGCGCGGTATAGCAGGCGTCGACGGCGGAATCCGCCACGCCGCTTTACTGGCCCTGGCCGTCATCGGCGTCATCCTGGCGACTCGGTTTGCCTGTATTGAATCCATCACCGCTTTGCTTCGTACGGTGGACCGGCGCGCGGTACAGCGCACCCGTCGCGTCGACTGGCGCCAGCGCATGGTGTCCGGCTGGGCCGGATTCCGCGGCGCAGTATCGCTTGCCGCGGCACTGGCGGTCCCGCTGACCACGCACAGCGGCGCCCCGTTCCCGGACCGCAACCTGATCATCTTCGTGGTGTGCATCGTGATTCTGGTGACCGTCCTCGTTCAAGGCAGCACCTTGTCCGCCGTCGTTCGTTGGGCCCGTATGCCCGAAGACGTAAGTCGCGCAGACGAATTGCAACTGGCCCGCTGCCGTGGCGTCCAGGCGGCCCTCGAAGCCCTGCCCGTGGTCGCCGGCGAAATGGGCGTCAGCGAGGAACTATTGCGCCGCCTGCAGAAGGAATACGAAGAACACGCGGCCCTCGTTGAAGCCGGCGGCGACGCTGAGGGGCCTAATGAGGTGGCCGAGCGGAACGATCTGCTTCGGCGGGTGCGGCTTGGCGTGCTTGAACACAAACGCCGGGCCATCATCGAGCTTCGAGACCAAAATCGGATCGACGACATCATCCTGCGCGAGTTGCAGTCGGCGATGGACCTCGAGGAGGTGCGACTGCTCGACCCCGCCGACACCGGGTGAGGAGGCAAACGGCCTTACCGCGTCGACACTTTGGCGGCGATCTGGTTGGCGATGTCGACGGCTGAGTTCTTCGGATCGGGGCTGCAGGTGTTGACATCGACGATGACGTTGTTCTTCAGCGCGAGCGCCCGACCACAGGCCCAACCGCCAGCCCGGGCATTCTGTTGCGTTGCAATCGTGCTCAGTGCACCGTTGGTATCTGATATCGGCCCGACAGTCCATTGTGTTCCAGACTGGATGTGGGTGTAGCTGTGGCAGGCCGGCCAACGTAGGGCCGACGCGATCAAGAAGAGGCCGGCTTGTTTGGCGGTGGGAAATAGCACCACCGCTTGCTCGGCGTAATGGGTGAAGTTATCCCCATCGTTCAGTGCCCGATCACGCACCGCGGTAAAGCCACTGTCGGCGTAGACCTGGACTTGCGCCGCGCCGTCGATGGCAAGACATTCCTTGGGCTTCATGGTGGCACTGTCGTCGGACATCGCATCGTGCTTTCTGGTGACCGCCATTGCGGTCGCGCCCATCACGGGGTTGATCTGCTCCGGGCTGAGCAACAACGCATCAAGCTCACGCTCAACAACCGGGCGCGGAATGAGCGATATCTTGGTCGTCGTCGATTTGACACTCGCTTGGTTGCTACCGGTACCGCAACCGGCGCCGAGAATGCAGATGCCGACAACGGCTAACGCGGCCGTTAAGTGGCGCATCTTTCTTCATCCCCATTCCCCCGAAACCCAAGCCTACCGCGCGCTTCGGCGGGAAAAACCGAGGAATTAAGCCAATTTTAGACTGCGCTCAGTGATTCCAAGTAGGGCTGCAGACGGCGTCCGGAATACACCCGGGCCGCAGAGTGTAACTCCCACGTTGATGTGACCGGCGACGGATTCTCGAACAACTCGTGGACATAGCCCGCATTGGGTACCGTCGACCTGTGTCCCTTCGGCGAGAAAGTCCAATTCGCGGGCGCCGGCTGCGACTCGATGAGGCGCTGATGGAACGCGCCCTGATGAGCCCGGCCGGCTACCAGTTCCTCCTGCACCTGGCTCCCCGTATCGACAAGGTGGTGATCCCTCGGACCCACGGTCGGCTCAGCTCGGCCGGGATCGACCGGGTGGGACTGGTCACGACGACCGGTGCGAAGTCCGGGCTGCCGCGCACCGTACCGCTGGTACTGATCGACGAATCTGACGGGCTGCTTGCGATCGGCTCCAACTATGGTCGCCCGCCACACCCAGCGTGGAGTACCAACTTGCTGGCGCACCCCGAATGCACAGTCGAGTTCAAGGGTCCGCCCGCGCAATACCGAGCCGAACTGCTCAGCGGCGACGCCCGCTCCTCGGCATGGGCCGTGACCACCGACTTTTATGCCGGCTACGAGCGCTACCGCGCCAGCTGCGCACCGCGCGAGATCAGGCTCTTTCGCCTTCGGCCGATCGCCGCCTGACACACATCGGCCTGTTCGGTCCTTGGAGTTCATGGCCTGTTCAACCAACCGTCGATGTCAGATCGTTGACCGCACACGAGCAGCGGTTCTGCTGGCTATATGCGTGTCGTTCAGGTCGCCAACTTCTACGGACCTCGCTCCGGCGGCCTTCGCACCGCCGTGGACCGGCTCGGCGCGGAATACTGTGCCGCAGGCCACGAGGTGTTTTTGATCGTCCCGGGTCCGCGTGCTGCGCAGAGCCGGCTGCCCACGGGCGTAGTTCGAATCACCGTGCCCGCCAGGTTGATTCCCTTGACCGGCGGCTACCGTGCGGTGCTGCCGGGACCGGTGCGAGCACTGCTGGAAGCACTGCGACCAGACACCCTGGAGGTCTCTGACCGGCTCACACTGAGGTCACTGGGCCGCTGGGGTCGCAAACACGGCGCCACTACCGTGATGATCTCTCACGAGCGCCTTGATCGCCTTGCGGGCCAGTTACTTCCGCGTCGAACCGCGAGGGCGTTCGCTGACTTCGCCAACCGGCGCACCGCGGCCAACTACGACACCGTGGTATGCACCACCGGGTTTGCCCGCGAAGAATTCGATCGCATCGGCGCAACGAATACCGTCACCATCCCGCTGGGCGTGGACCTGGAAACCTTCCACCCATGCCGGCGCTCCGCCCTGGTACGTCAGCGCTGGGCCACGTCGTCGCAGATCCTGCTGGTGCACTGCGGCCGGCTGTCGGTAGAAAAGCGGGTCGACCGCAGCATCGACGCGGTCGCCGAACTGTGTGCCGCCGGTGTCGATGCCCGCCTGGTCGTCCTGGGCGACGGCCCGCTGCGCGCCAGATTGCAACGGCAGGCCGCGCGATTGCCAATCGATTTCACCGGTTTCGTTTCCGATCGGCACGCGGTCGCCGCGCTGCTGGCTTCGGCTGATGTCGCGCTTGCGCCAGGGCCGCACGAAACGTTCGGGCTGGCTGCGCTGGAATCACTGGCGTGTGGCACGCCGGCCGTGGTTTCCCGCACGTCGGCGCTGAGCGAAATCATCACCGCAGACAGCGGAGCCCTGGCCGACAACGACCCCGCGGCCATCGCACAAGCGGTCAGCGCGATCGTCAGCAGACCCGAAGAACACCGGCGGGCCTCTGCGCGGCGCCGTGCCGAGATGTTCACTTGGCACCGCGCGGCTGTCGGCATGCTTTCAACGCTTGGAGCCGCATCGGCGGCCGACGAGTGCGGCGATTCCCAACACACCGCATAGCGCCTCCAGGACGGGCGCCGCGCGCAGCGCGGCGAAATGCGTGCAACCGTCATTGGCGGCGGGTTATTGTGCTGGCCAGTTGCTGGAATGTTGCATGGAGGCCTCTTTGCACGGGACTTCGTTCGGAAGGTACCGGCTGATCGAGTTGCTGGGCCGCGGTGGCATGGGCGAGGTGTGGCGGGCTGATGACACCGTCATCGGCCGGACCGTTGCGATCAAGATCTTGTCGGCCCAGATCTCCCAAGACGCGGTGTTTCAGCAACGGTTCCGGCGCGAGGCCTTTGCGGCGGCGCGATTGAACAGTCCGCACGTCGTGCCGATCCATACCCACGGGGAAATCGACGGACGGCTGTTCGTGGACATGCGGCTGATCGAGGGACCCGACCTGCAGTCGGTGCTGAACCGCGGGCCGCTATCGCCGGAGCGGGCGGTGCGCATCATCGAGCAGATCGCCAAGGCATTGCACGCCGCGCACAAGATCGGGCTGTTGCACCGAGATGTCAAGCCGTCCAACGTTTTACTCGACGATGACGACTTTGCCTACCTGATCGATTTCGGAATTGCGCGCGCGATTGGTGAGCGGGGACTAACCATGGCCGGCGAGGTGGTCGGAACCTGCCACTACATGGCCCCGGAACGGTTCAGCGCCGGACAGTTCCATGCCGGACAGGTTGACAGCCCGTCGGTCGACGCCCGCTCGGATGTCTACGCGTTGGCCTGTGTGCTGTACGAGTGCTTGACCGCAGAACACCCATTCCCCGGGGACAGCCTGGAACAACAGATCACCAACCACCTCACCACTCCGCCACCACGGCCGTCGAACACCAACCCCCGGCTGCCGGGGGGCTTCGACGCGGTCATCGCCAAGGGCATGGCCAAAAATCCTGGTGAGCGGTACAACACCGCTGTCGAGCTGGCGCAAGCCGCCCACAACGCCGTCACCACGCCGATCGCCCCGCTGCATCCATCGGCGCGGACAGAGCCAGCAATCCCGCGTCGCGTCATCCCCGACGCCCGCCCGGACAACCGCGGTCAACGGCCAGCCCCGTCACCGCATCTCGACTCCGCTTCAGCGACCGGCGAGCACCGGCGGCCAAACCTTCCGCCCGCCGCGACGCCGTCACCGTCGCGGCCGTGGTGGCGGCGCCGCAAGGTCCTCATTGCCTCAGGCGCGGTAGTGCTTGCGGTCGCCGCTGTTGTTGCGGGCATAGCCGCGATAACCAGTCAGCGCTCAGGACACGAAGTGTCCCAGACGACGCTGCCGTTCGCTAACCTCCTTGAACCGGAAGGTGTTTCGGTCGATAACGGCGGCACGGTGTACGTCGCGGACACCCTGCACCATCGAGTGCTGGCATTGTCGGCGGGCTCGACCTCTCCAACCGTGCTGCCGTTCGACGGCCTCAACTATCCAACCGGTGTGACCGCGGACAACGGCGGCACGGTTTACGTGACCGACGCCGGCAACAAGCGGGTGGTGGTCTTGCCTGCCGGCTCGACCAAGCAAATTCAACTGCCCTTTAGCGATCTCGGCAATCCGACCGGTGTGACGGTGGACGACAGCCGCACCGTCTACGTCACCGACACCGCCAGGAATCGGGTGGTGGCACTTCCCGCCAACTCAGACGGGCAAACCGCGCTGCCCTTTGCTGGTCTTAACGGTCCAACCGGTGTAGTGGTGAATGAGAACGGAACTGTTTATGTGGCCGATGGCGGCAACAATCGGGTGCTGGCATTGGCCGCGGGCTCGAGCATTCAAGCCGCGCTGCCCTTCACGGGCCTCAGCGATCCCGGCGGCGTGACGGTGGACAACGAGGGAACCGTATACGTCACCGATAGGGGAAACAACCGGGTGCTGAAACTTTCCGCAGGCTCGACCAAGCAAGTCGAACTGCCCATCACCGGCCTCGACTATCCGTGGGGTTTGGCGGTGGACAACATTGGCACCGTCTATGTCGGAGGCCGCAACAATAAGGTGGTGGCTCTGCGGCACAGTTGAGCACGCCGCGCCGGCGGCCTAGCCGCGATTCCCCGGGGGACCCGAATTGGCGGGTCCCACCTGGCCGGTGAGCGGATTGACTTGCACCGTCATTGGGCCTCGTTGTCCCGCCGCGTTTGCTTTTCCGCGCTGCTGCGCTTGGGCGAGCGCATTGATCACCGGGTTGTCCTTCAAGAGCTGTTGCCGGTCTTCGTCGGACAGCTCGTAAAACGCCCACAGCCCCCAGGCGGCGGGCCGGACATACAGCGTCACTTTCTGATGTCGACGCTTGTTTTGCGACAGCACCGCAGGAATGGGTACGACCCGATCCAGCGTCGCGGAACTGACCAGCTCCTGGGCGATCTTGTCCACATCCACCCCGTCTTGAAGCTCGTAGACCAATGACTGGTGGGGTGTGTGGGATGGGCCTTGGAGGGCCAGGAACCACGCCATCCGGCGTCTCCTTCGCTCGTCGTTATCAGCGCAACTGTAAAGGACGTGATCGCGTGCAGCGGCCAGAATTCAGCTCGCGTTCAACAGTTTCGCCAGTCCAGAGGTCTGCTGCGACTAACTGGGATCCGGAAACGCTACCGGGCTCGCGGGCGCGCCTCGTGCAACGACGACCGGCATCGACGTCGACGCATTAGTACACAAAATGGTGTGCACCACCTCGATGAGGTCTTCGACCGGCATCAACTTGCCCGGCATGCAGCCACGCGACGACCACAGCGGAACGGCTTTCATGGCAAGGTCCATGTCCCAACCGATGTTCATGCCCGTCGCCGCGTCGCCCTCGCCGCCTCCGCACTCCCCCACGATCAGGCAGGTGAAGCCGATATCCGGGTGTTCGGCTCGCCAGGCATCGACGAGTTGCTCGAGCGCAGCCTTGCTGACGCCATAGGCGCCGAGGCCCGGCCAGGGCGGCCCGAAAGGTCCTGCGTCGGAAGAAAGGTAGACCGCCTTGCCCGCCGAGGCCGTCAAGTGTGGCACCGCCGCCGCCGTCACCAGCGCTGCGCCGATGACATTGGTATCGAAAACGCGCCGCCACGTTTCCGCATCGGTGTCGACCATCCGGACGAGTGGCCCTATCGCGGGCGTGTAGATGAGGGAGTCGATGCCGCCAAGCGCATCGGCGGCATCGTTGATGGCCGCTCGACACGATTTCTCGTCGGTGACATCACATTGGATGGCGACCGTACCCGGGCCCGCTTCGTTGGCGGCAGCCTCGATGCGTGCGCGACGCCGGGCAAGCAACGCGACCTGAGCGCCACGCTGCGCGAGGCCAACACCAATGCAACGCCCAAGGCCACTTGAGGCGCCGACCACCACTGTCCTTGACATATTTGCCCTTCCTTGTAACGAGCCCGCTGCAGGCACAGCGTATCGGCCACCAGGTGCACAGCTGACCCTGGCCGGTGCGGCATGGCCATTCGTTGTCCACAGGCGAGGGCTCGCCTGATTGGAGCGGAATTCCAGAGAGTTAGATACTTCGTCCGGATAGTCGGTGACCTGCGGATTTGTGAGTTTACACACATCAACAACGGGCTAATCCCGGCTGCAAAGCGCGGGGCACCCCCCGCGCACCTAACTGAATTCCGGGAGTGTGAGCAGATGGGCATGACTTCTTTCGCCGTGGCTGAAATGGGCCCCGACGACCGCGACTACGACAACTGGCTGACCACCCTGACCCAAGCGTCGGCGCGGCTGGACCTCTTGCAGACTGTCGTCAACGAGCTTTGCCAGCTGTGCGAAAAGGAAGACGTCGTCCGAAGCCAGCAAGTCCTGGAGGTACTTGAAAGGCACGGCGCGATCACTAAGGCCGCTGCGGCGGACTCCGATGCCGCCTAGCTGAGGCGGTCACCGCTCGCTACGGTGGGCAGCATGAAATATCTGGACGTCGACGGAGTCGGACGAGTCAGCCGGATCGGGCTGGGCACCTGGCAGTTCGGGTCGCGGGAATGGGGCTACGGAGACAGCTACGCCGCCGGACCCGCCCGAGACATCGTTCGTCGCGCTCGCGCCTTGGGGGTCACGCTGTTCGACACCGCCGAGATATACGGACTGGGTAAAAGCGAACGGATCCTCGGTGAAGCACTCGGCGACGAGCGCACTGAGGTGGCGGTGGCCAGCAAGATCTTTCCGGTCGCCCCTTTCCCCGTCGTCATCAAACAGCGCGAGCGCGCCAGCGCACGCCGGCTGCAGCTGGACCGCATCCCGCTCTACCAAATCCACCAGCCCAACCCGGTCGTGCCCGACTCGGTGATCATGCCGGGCATGCGCGATCTGCTCGACAGTGGCGCCATCGGCGCCGCCGGCGTCTCGAACTACTCGCTGTCGCGTTGGCAGAAGGCCGATGCCGCGCTCGGACGACCCGTGATCAGCAACCAGGTGCTTTTCTCACTCGCCCGCCCTGGTGCGCTGGACCACCTCGTTCCGTTCGCCGAGCGGGAGAACCGCGTCGTGATCGCCTATAGCCCACTGGCACAAGGGCTTTTGGGCGGCAAGTACGGCGTGGATAACCGACCTGGCGGGGTTCGCGCTATTAACTCACTTTTCGGCACCGAGAACCTGCGCCGGATCGAGCCGCTGCTGCAGACGTTGCGCGATGTCGCCAAGCAAGTCGACGCCAAGCCGGCACAGGTCGCGCTGGCCTGGCTAATCAGCCTGCCGAACGTGGTCGCCATTCCCGGCGCATCGAGCGTTGAGCAGCTCGAGTTCAACGTCGCCGCCGCCGATATCGAGCTGAGCGCAGACTCCCGCAACGCGCTCACCGAGGCGGCCCGCGATTTCCGGCCGGTGTCGTGGAGACGATTCCTCACCGACACGGCCCGAGAGAAGGTCGTCGGTCACTGACTGCTGGCCAGGCCAAGTGGACGACGTTAGAGGATGTAGAGCATCTCCTGATAGGTGGGCAGCGGCCAAAGATCGTCGGCCACGACGCCTTCGAGTGCGTCGGCGGCTGCCCGAATCGCCGCCATCGCCGGCAACAACTCTTCCTGTGCATGCTTGGCTTCATCAAGCGCCGATTCCGCCGAATGATCGGACAGCGCCGCCTTTAGCTTTGCCAAGCCCGCCTCGAGATCAGCGATTGGTGCCGAAACAGCTTGCAGCGCAGCGGTGCTCGGTTCCACGCCGGCGGCCTTCAACGCGGCGACATTCTGCGCGAGCTCGGTCTGGTAGCGAAGCGCAGCCGGCAGGATGATCGTCGCGGCGACCTCCATTGCCAGCTTGGCCTCCACGCCGATGGTCAGCGCGTATTGCTCCAGGCGGACCTCGTAGCGGCTGTGCAGCTCGCGTTCGCTGAACACGCCGTATTTCTCGAAGAGTTCGACCGCTGCTGGCTTGATCAGCTCCGGAACGGCGTCCAACGTGGTCCTGAGGTTCGGCAAGCCCCGCTCGGCCGCCTCGATCTGCCAGTTATCCGAATAATTGTTGCCGTTGAACACCACCGCACCGTGTTCGGTGATGACCTCGGTGAGCAGTTTCTGCACCGCCTTATCGAAGTCCTCGCCGTCGTCGACAGCCTTCTCCAGCGCCGTTGCCAAGTAGTCCAACGAGTCCGCCATGATCGTGTTGAGGACGATCAACGGCACGGCAACCGTCTGCCCCGAGCCAGGCGCACGGAACTCGAACCGGTTGCCGGTGAACGCGAACGGGCTGGTGCGGTTGCGGTCCCCCGGATCGGTCGGCAACGGGGGCAGTGTGTCGACACCGATGATCATCGTGCCCTTACCTTTTGACGACGTGGCTGCACCTTTGGCGATCTGCTCGAATACATCGGCGAGCTGTTCCCCGAGAAAGATCGAGATGATCGCGGGCGGTGCCTCGTTGGCGCCCAAGCGGTGGTCGTTGGTGGCCGACGCGACCGAAACACGAAGCAACCCGGAGAACTTGTGTACCGCGCGGATCACCGCGGCGCAGAACACCAGGAACTGGGCGTTCTCGTGCGGGGTATCGCCCGGGACCAGCAGCGAGCCCAGCTCGGAGTTGCCCAACGAGAAGTTGACGTGCTTACCGGATCCGTTGACGCCGGCGAATGGCTTCTCGTGGAACAGGCATTCCATGCCGTGCTTTTTGGCCAGCGTCTTGAAGATCGTCATCAGCAGCTGCTGGTGGTCAGAGGCGATGTTGGCCCGCTCGAACATCGGCGCCAGCTCGAACTGGCCGGGGGCCACCTCATTGTGCCGGGTCTTGGCGGGAATACCGAGCTTGAACAGCTCCCGCTCGGTGTCCATCATGAAGCCCAGCACCCGCTCGGGAATCGCACCGAAGTAGTGGTCGTCGAACTCCTGGCCTTTAGGCGGCTTGGCGCCGAACAATGTTCGACCGGCATTGACCAGGTCCGGCCGCGCCAGGAAGAAGTGCCGATCGATCAGGAAGTACTCCTGCTCCGGCCCGCAGAACGACACGATGTGATTGAGATCCTTGTGACCGAACAGCTTCAGGATGCGCTCGGCGTGCACACCCATGGCCTGCTGGCTGCGCAGCAGCGGCGTCTTGTAGTCCAGTGCCTCACCGGTCATCGAGACGAACACCGTCGGGATGCACAGTGTGCTGCCGTTCGGGTTCTGCAGGATGTAGGCCGGGCTGGTGACGTCCCAGCCGGTGTAGCCGCGTGCCTCGAAGGTGCTCCGCAGCCCACCCGACGGGAAGCTAGAGGCATCGGGTTCGCCCTGGATCAGGGTCTTGCCGGCGAACTCGGCGAGCGTGTTCCCGTCGCCGACGGGTTCCAGGAAGCTGTCGTGCTTCTCAGCGGTCAGGCCGGTCATCGGGTAGAAGACGTGGGCGTAGTGGGTGGCGCCCTTCTCCAATGCCCAGTCCTTCATGGCGACTGCGACCGCGTCGGCGACCGCAGGGTCGAGCTTGACGCCTTTGTCGATCGTCGCCGCCACAGACTTGTACACCGACTTCGGCAGTCGTGCCTGCATCTGGGCCTTGCTGAACACATTCGATCCGAAGATCTCCCCCGGCTCCTCGCCTGAGTCGAAGCTGATCGCTGGGGGCACATACGCCTCGACATTGGTAATTGCCTGCAGGCGCACTGGGTTGCCGCTCAATGGAGTTCCTATCACTGCGATGCATTGCATCGGATTTGTCGGTTGTTTGCTCGGCCGACACTAAGGACCATCGATGCCGCAGATGTTACACAGCTGTCAAACTCTGATGGCGGCGAAATTTTGCACGGTCAAAGTCGTGTTTCAACGACCTTCAAGGCCGCGACTCCTCGGGAGTCCAGGCCAGCGGCTGGCCGGGCTGGCCGGGAAATAGATAGTCGATGAAAGCCGCGGCGGTGGGCTGTGGCTCGTGGTTGGCCAAGCCTGGTCGCTCGTTGGCTTCAATGAAGGCGTATTCAGAGCCGGTGATGTCAGGCACGAGCAGGTCGATGCCCGTCACCCTGATACCGATCGCGTCAGCAGCAGCCACCGCAACTCGGCAGAGTTCCGGGTTCACCTCAGGGGTGACATCGTGGATCGTGCCACCCTGATGCAAATTGGCGGTGTGGCGAACGCGGAGCCGAGCTCCTCGAGGCAAGACGTCGTCCAGCATCCATCCGGCTTCCGCGACCGTCGCCTCGGTGATTTCGTCGAGCGGGATGCGTGACTCACCACCGGTGGCCGCAGCGCGTCGTCGGCTCTCGGCCGCAATCAGATCTCGCACGGTGTGCTCACCAGTACCGATGATCTCGGGGGGCAGCCTCAGCGCGGCGGCCACTACTCGACCGTCGATCACCACCAACCGGAGGTCGCTGCCCGCGACCCGCTGCTCGATGAGGACCTCCGGGTGTTGCTCCCGCGCGCGTGCCACTGCGGCGGCAAGCTCGTCAGGACCATGGTCGGCGACGACGCCCACGGTGATGCCTTTGCCCTGTTCACCGCGAGTCGGTTTGACGACGACCTCCCCGACTTCTTTCAGGAATGCATAGTCGTCATCGTTCGTGGTCGCCAGGCGGGCACGAGGCACCGTGATGTCGGCCTCGGAGACCAGGCGCCGAGTCAAGCGTTTGTCGTCGCACCGGCACATAGCGATCGCGGAGGTGAACTCGGACAAAGACTCGCGGGTGATCACGCTGCGGCCACCGTGGGTCAGTCGCATCTCACCGGCCCCGGCATCCAGAACCTCTACCCAGATACCGCGGCGCATCGCCTCGTCGGCGATGATCCGCGCATAAGGGTTGAGGTCGTCGACCGTCTCCGGCGGCGGGGCGAACAACGGCTCGTTGATCGCGTTCTTGCGTTTGATCGCCAGGACTGGAACGCGGCGAAAGCCCAGCTTCTCGTAGAGACCGATTGCCGCGGCGTTGTCGTGCGCGACTGAAAGGTCAAGGTAGGCGCGGCCCTTACTGCGGAAATGCTCAGCCAAGGCCCGGGTGAGCGCTTCGCCTATTCCGGGAAGTGCCGCAGCCGGGTCGACCGCCAGGGTCCACAAGCTAGATCCCTGCTCTGGATCGTTGAAGAGCACTTTGTGATCGACACCGGTCACGGTGCCAACCACGGCGTTGTCGTTGTCACGCACTGCGATCAGGTAGGTCACCGAGTCGGCATGGAGGTGGTTGTCCCAGATCGTCTCGACCGGCGACGGGACCATTCCGCAGCGAACGAATACGCGGTTCATGGCGTCGGCATCGGCCGGATCGTTCAGCGTCCGTACAGTCACACCGATCGGCGGCGGAGCCAGGCTTTCCTCGGGTGAGTCATCAGCGAAGCGCAGTCGATAGGTGTGGCTGGGATCGATGAAAAGCTCAGTCGGTGCTCCCGCGACCACCACGTGGGACTCGCGCGCGTAGATGCAGATGTCGCGGCGCCCGGCCACCTCCCGTCGCAGCGCCTCGGTCAGCGTGGCGGCATCGGCAAAAGTTTGACCGAAAATTAGTTTGCCCCAACCTAATTCGAGCTCCACATCTTTGGCCATCGCGTCCACAAGGTGCGGCGGGGACGCGTCATGTAGGCCCAGAGTGATTGCCTCGGTTGCCTCGGGGTGATCCTTTGAAGGATCGATAGCGGTCATGCCGCCGGTCCTGTCCCGCCGTGGCGCTGCAGCCCCGGCAATTCCCACGTCATAATCATGTTCTTAACCCAACTCAACAGTTCGTCTATCAGCATCCCTGTCGTGATCGAGGCCGCGCGCTCACCCCCGAGTCTGGCACCGACTGAATCTCCGCGCAGCACCGGTGACTGCGCGGCAGCGGGCAGGTGACGAGAGCTACCGCTTGAAACGCCCCGCGAATCCGCGCAACGGCAGGTCAGCGCTCGTGATCAGTCCTGGCCGCGCCGCCACCACGGACTTGATCGAAGCGAGGGCAGGCATGCCGGTCACGGTCATGCCGATGGAGGCGAAATTATCCGGATTGGACAGATCCACGCCCGGCTTGGGGAAGATCATGTGCTTGTTGTAGACACACGGATCACCCGTGATTTGGGTGATGTAGCAGCCTTTGATGTTCCAGCTCGGGTCGGTATGCGGGGTCATCTGCCACTCCAGATGCGTCTCGACCCGCGGGACGCCGTCCACTATGCCCTGGTATTTGATGTAATTACCGCCCAACGAGCCCTTGGGCAGTGTGTACCAGCCCAGGTCGACGTCCTTCGTGCACGCGCCCAGCTCATAGCTGAACTTCACTTCGTCCAGCGCCATATCGAAGCAGTCGGCCATCATCAGCACGCTGTCGGCAAAGACCCGGGTGTACTTCTCAAGCTTTGCCGGGATTTCCGGATCATCCACCGGCAGGCCGTACCCGACCTCGATCCAGGTGTCCTTGGAATGATGACACGACACGTCCACTGATTCGATGGTGGTGATGTTCTCGATTTCGGCGACATCAGCCGAACACACCACGCCCAGAATCTGATTCAGCCCTGGGTTCATCCCGGTGCCGTAGAACGTGGCGCCGCCCTTTTCGCACGCCTCCTGCAAGAGCTGGGTTACCGGCTTGCCCGACGGATGGGGGTGATTCTTGTCGCGGTGCCACCCGGTGATCCAGTCGGCGGTGGTGACGATATTGATTCCCGCCTCAAGGACTTTGACGTAAAGATCCTCGTCGGGGAACACGCCATGGAAAGTGACGACGTCCGGCTTGGCCGCAATGATCTCCTCGACGCTGCCGGTCGCCTTCACGCCGTTGGGAGCCAGGCCGACCAACTCACCGGTGTCCTTGCCGATCTTTTCCGGCGAGTAGCAGTGCACGCCGATGAGTTCCAGGTCGGGCTGTGCGGCGATCCGCTTGATCATCTCCGAGCCGACGTTTCCGGTAGCTACCTGAAACACGCGAATCGGTCGAGCGGGTGCGTTCATTCGGTTGCGCCTTTCTGGGATGCGGCGTACACGTCGGCGGCACTGCCACCAATGCCGTCGGGATAGAACTGCTTGGCCCACTTGCGAATTCCGGTGAAACCCTCGTACTCGGCGGTGGCCAGCGCGGGTGGATCCGAGTAGCGCTGGTGCGCCCAAATGTGGACATCCTGCTCGAACTGCCGGATCACTTCCTGTCCGAATTCTCGCGCCTTGATCTCGGCCCGCGCCGGATCCTTACCCGGTGTCCGGCCGATGTAGACCATGAACCGGACGTCGGAGGTGGACTCGTCGACCGGGGTGATCGCGGAGATGGTGCGGTTGTCGACCATGCCCCAACTCTTGGTCACCGCGATTCCCAGACCGCCGTTGATGGCCTCCACCCGGCTGTCGATGTCCTCGATCTTCTGATTGTCGTCACCCTCGAAAGTGATGGTGAAATCGACGAAGGAGACCGGTTCGGCGAAGTCGTGGCGAGTGAAGATCGGCACGATGGGCGTGTTGTGCACGTACTTGAAATGTGCGAAGTCCACGCCGTTTTCAAGGACATACTGCGGGTGCATTTCCAGACGCTCCCGATACAACCTCTGCTGCGGGTAGTAGTCGTCGGCGCTGCTGTCGTCATTGAATCCGGCGAACACGTCCGGTGCATCGAAATACGGCTGACGACCGTCCACGTCGTGCCAGATGTAGACCGACTCGTTGCGCTCCACCACCGGATAGGTGCGAATTCGCCTGCCGCGATTGGGGCGATCCTGATACGGGATGCGGACGTTGCGGCCCTGCTGGCTCCACTGCCATCCGTGAAACGGGCACTGCAAGACCTCGCCGACGACCTTGCCGCCGTAACCCAGGTGTGCGCCGAGATGTTCGCAGTAAGCGTTCATCACGGTGAGCTGGCCGGACTCGGCCCGCCAGGCAACCATCTCCTGGTCGAAGTACTTCATCGTGTGGACATCGCCGATGCCGATCTCGTCAGACCATGCAACTTGGAACCAGCCGGTCGGTTTCATCGACAACGGCGGTTTAGCCATGTGCCTTGTCCCTCCTGGGTCCTACCTGCCATTTCAGGGCGACGTCAGGAATCATAGTCGGCTCAACGAAAAAATCCTAGTGGGCACTATGAAAGTGCGGCAAACCCGCTAACATCCATGTAATGACGCAAGCGGAAGTGCATCAACGGCGCAGCAATAAGCGCGGACTGGCCACCCGCCAGACGATGCTGGACGCCGCGGTGCGCTCGTTGGCCTCCGGTGATCCGGGCGCGGTGTCGGCAACCCGAATCGCGAAGGAGAGCGGCGCTACCTGGGGCGCGGTGCAGTATCAATTCGGCGACGTGGACGGGTTCTGGGCAGCCGTGCTGCACCGCACCGCCGAGCGCCGTGACGCGACATTGTCGGCATGGGCCAGTGTCAAACCGGATGCCCCGCTACGCGAGCGGGTTGCTGCGATCATCGACACCCTCTACCACGGCCTTGCGTCCGACGATTCCCGCGCGATCG
This sequence comes from uncultured Actinomycetota bacterium, assembly GCA_963720085.1. GTDB lineage: Bacteria > Actinomycetota > Actinomycetes > Mycobacteriales > Mycobacteriaceae > Mycobacterium. The sequence continues at coordinate 50,160 of CAVRER010000026.1, read as the reverse complement.
AGAATCTGCGGGCAGCACTCCCCCGCGACCACCTTGAGCTGGAACGTCTCTACCCGCGCACCGCTGCCGAGCTTTTCTCCTGGGGCAAGAGCTGGCAGGAAACCTGCCAAAATGCCTTCGCCGGTTTGGGTGTCGACCCGCAGCGAGTCCGCGAGGTGGCCGCGCTGATCCCCGGTGCGATGCGCGGGCTGGTCTCGGAGCGCCAGCTCGGCTCTTATGCCGACCTCGATGAAGCCCGCCGAGGGCTAACGAACGCTCTGGCAACCTATCTCGAGCCGCTCTCGGCGCCGGACCAGGATGCTGGGTAGCCACTCGCCGACGTCGACGGCCTCGATCCAGCGGGTGCGCTCAAGTAGCATGCCCAACACGATGCGGGCTTCCAAACGCGCCAGTGCGGCTCCCACGCAGAAGTGGGCACCCTTCCCGAACGTCACGTGATCTTTGGCGCTAGTTCGGTTGAGCCGAAACTCATTTGGCGCCTCGAAGTGCTCCGGATCGCGGTTGGCCGCTCCCCACATGAGCAGCAGATGGGCGTCGCCCGGCACGTCGATCCCGGCCAGCGTTGTATCGCGCAGCACGTGTCGATAGTGGCCGCGAAACGGCGACTCGAAGCGCAATGTCTCTTCGATGAAGACGACCAGCAAATCGGGATTCTCACGTACCTGCTGTTGGACCTCAGGGCGATCGGCGAGAATCCACGCTGCGCTGCCCAAAAGCGACGCCGTCGATTCGCCGGCGGCGCCAAAGAGCGTGAGCATGATCGCCAGCGCCGGGGTTTGCTCCAGCTCGCCCGATGTGTAGCGGGCGGCCAGATCAGCGATCAGGCCGTATTCAGCGCTGGCGCTGGCCTTTTCGAAGTGTTTCAAGACGTAGCCGGACAGTTTTTCCGCAGCCATTCCGGCCTCTTGGAGTTGGTCGGGGGTGACGATCCCGTCCAGCAGCATGGTGGCGGCATAGGCGAGCTGAATGAGTTTGTCGACATCCCCATCAGGCAGGCCCAGCAGCCTGGCGACCACCATCATGGGAAGCCGATTGGCTATGGCGCTCATCCACTCGATCTGCCCGTCGTGCAGATTCTCATCCCACAACCGGTCCGCGGTGTCGGCCGCGAACTCTTCGATGATCCGGACCCGCTTCGCCGACAAGTGCGGCAACAAGATTTTGCGGTGCAGCGCGTGCACGGGATCATCGGCAGTAGCCAAGGCGTGCGATGGGTCCCCGGGCGGGCCCATGTCGAAGGGCGTGACGGTGCCGTCATTGTGGTAGACCATCGTCGCGGTCAGGTTCGACGAAAAATCCTCTACACGTTCGACGGCTTCGAGCACCGCGTCCCAGCCGCACACGACGTAGAACACCGAGTCACCGATACGGTGCACGGGCGCCTCCGCACGCATGCGGTCATACAACGGATACGGGTCCTGCAACGCCGCGGCGCTGAAGAACTGGGCCGGATCGTCCACCACCGTCATGGGTTCAGGCTGAAGGCCACCAGCGGCGGGGTCAACGGTGCGCGACAAAGTTGAGGAACGCCTCACGCCCGAGCCAATTGTGGTCGAGATCGTCTGCGCGGTACCACCTGGGCATTACTGTGAGAGAAAAGGGCTGGAAATTCTCATCGTGAGGGAAGTCCTTCATTGGGTTGCGACCTTAGGGAGCTTGATGGATGGCACGCCACGACTGGCTAGTCGGACGGGATCGCCGAAGCGAAGCTGCTGAACGGATCTACGCCGCCGCTGCCGATCTGATTGCTCGCCGGGGATACGACGCCTTAACCATCGAGGCCTTGGCAGCCCAGGTGCATTGCTCGCCCGCGACGATTTACCGCCATGCCGGCGGTAAGGCCGCGATCCGCGACGCGGTCGTCGCGATCCAGGCGGCGCGCATCGTCGACACGGCGCGCCAGGCCATCAAAGACCTCAAGGGCCCCGACCGGGTGGTCATCGCCACTACCGTCGCCCTGCAGGGTCTGCAATCGGATCCGCTGGCTCACTTGATGCGGTCGATGCACGAGACTCCGATTAGCGACTGGATCACCAACTCGCCCGCCGTGAACGGGTTTGCCGCCGAAATGCTTGGTCTCGAAAACGATGACCCGCTCGCCGCGCAATGGCTCATCCGCGTCTTCTTGGCCCTGTGGTGTTGGCCGCTCAAAGACCCCACCGACCAACAGACCATGCTGCAACGCTTTCTCGGGCCGCCCTACAGCACCGACTGTTAAACTAAATCGCTGCCGCCGTTCACGTAACAGCGGGATGGCTGTTCACCTTCAAATTGATTGCTGCGGACACGGATTCGGCGATAGATTGTCGGTCATGACTGAGACCAGCATCGTGAAGATGATCATCGGCGGAGGCGGCGGCGGCTTCATCGGCGGAGGCGGCGGCGGTCGGTAGAGCCGAAAACCGCTCCTCCCTTACGGTTACACCCCTTGTCCCGCTGCGGGACTGGGGCCTGCAGTCCGCGCAGCGTCGATCCCGTGCCCAGCCCACTCAATAAAGGAGTGGTGCAAATGCTTTCGCGGTGCTTTGGCGAGCGCAGGTGAAAATTCGCGACGCCGCGCCAACTAGCAGGGTGATGTTAGTGGCGATCATGGTGTCGATGGTCGCGTTCCTCGACAGCACCGTCGTGAACCTGGCCCTGCCGGCCATCAAACGCGACCTCGGCGGCGGTCTGGCTACACAGCAATGGGTGGTAGACGGCTACTTGCTGGCGCTGGCGGCCACGATTCTGCCCGGCGGTTTCATCTCGGATCTGTTCGGGCGCGTGCCAGTCATGCGTTTCGGGCTGGCGGCCTTCGGTACGGGCTCGATGCTGGCGGCCACCGCCCCCTCGCCCGCGATGCTGATTACCGGGCGCGTCATCCAAGGGCTGGGCGGCGCGTTTCTGGTGCCCGGCTCGCTGGCGTTGATCAACTCCGCGTTCGACCGCCCAGACCGACCCGCAGCCATCGGTTCCTGGACTGCTTGGACGGGCAGCGCCTTTGCGTTGGGACCGCTGCTGGGTGGACTGGCCGTGGACTTCCTCACCTGGCGATGGATTTATGTCCTGTCGGCGATCCCGATGATCATCGCTTACGCCTTGACCTTCTGGTTGTGTCCGACGCCGGGGCCCGCAGAACACGCTCACGTCGACGTTGCCGGCGCGGCATTGTCGGCGGCCGGGTTTAGCGCCGCGGCGTTTGCACTCATCGAATCTCAGCGGCGCGGATGGACCGACCCCCTCGTCGCTGCGTTCACGGTCGTGGGTGTCGCGGCGTTGCTGGCGTTCGTGGCGTGGGAGCGCCGCGCCCCCCACCCCATGCTGCCCTTGGACCTGTTTGCAAACCGAAACTTCGCCGGTGCCAATCTCACAACCGCGTTCGTCTACGGCGGCCTGGCGATGGGCTCACTTTCCATCACGCTCTATGTCCAGGAGGTTGCCGGGTACTCGGCCACCGCCGCCGGTTTGGCCACTTTGCCCAGTCCCGTCATTTCGCTTCTATTCGCCAGACACGTCGGGCAGATGGCCGCCCGAATCGGACCGCGGATCTTCGTGATCACGGGCCCGGTACAGGCCGGAGTCGGCTACCTGCTCATCCGTCCCGACACACACGAATTCCACCTGATTACAGACCTGATGCCCGGAATGATCGTGTTGGCCACGGGCACGGTTCTCACAAGCACGCCACTGACGTCACTGAATTTGTCATCCGTCGAGCCCGAGCACGGCGGGATCGCCTCAGCGATCCAAAACGCCGTGGGCCGGCTTTCGGCGCTGATCGCAACGGCCAGCGTGGGTTTGATTGCCGCCAGCACGCTGACCGACGCCGGTTTCGGACGGCTGCTGCAAGTCTGCGCGGTGTTGTTCTTCATCGCCGCAGCCGTCGCCGCCATCACGATCACCAACCAGCCCGTCCTGGCTAAGTCCGTTCCGTGTGAAGTCGCCGCGCTGTGCCGCGACCGTCACGACGCCCACCCCCATCTGGCCGGTCATGCTTCACACCACGGCGGGCTCTTTGCCGCTGGTGATCACAGCTCCTGAAGCGGCTGGAAGACTACCGACATGCAAGCGAGCAGCGGCAGCGTGCGTCCGGCTACCCCGCAGGATGCGGCCGCCTGCGTGGCGATTTACCGCCCGTATGTCGAGAACACGGCGATCAGTTGGGAAATCGAGGTCCCGACCGTCGACGAGATGGCCTCGCGGATCGCCGGGCTGCGCGGCACCCACGAATGGCTCGTTCTGGAACGCACGGATCAGATCGTCGGCTTCGCCTACGGGCAGCCGCTGAAGCGCCTGGCCACATTCCAATGGTCGGCCGAGACCGGTATCTATGTCGACGTCGACCACCACCGGACCGGCGGCGGCCGCGAACTTTACCTGCGGCTGCTGCGCCGGCTCACCGAACGTGGCTACCGCCAAGCCTTCGCCGGCATCACCCAGCCGAACGAGGCCAGCAACGGTTTTCATCGAGCCTTCGGATTTCAGGATGCCGGCCTTTACCGCCGCGTCGAATGGAAACACGACAGCTGGCACGACGTCGCATGGATGCAGCTCGATCTGCTCGGCCTCGCCGACCAGGATCGACCGCCGGGCCCAATCACCTGACAGGCGCTGATCGACCGGATGCAGACGGAACCTGAGCGTCATCCCCCGCCATCGCGCGGCGCGGACTGCATGTAACTCGTGACTACACCACCGACCCGCTGGAGACCTTCGTCGTCGCCGACGTGATGCATCCCGAGCCCGCAGATGTTCACGTGGGCGGTACCGTCGGCACGCGCGACACCTTGCGACATGCCGCGAATATTCTCGCCGAAGCCGACGGCCGTCCGCTGCGGGTCGTGTCGTCGGACGGTACCGAAGAAGGTCATGTGGGGTGGCATGACGTACTCGCCGCTCGGCTGCACGACCTCACCGAGGACACCGAGCGCACCCGCCACCTCATTGCCTTTGGCCGCAGGCTGGCCTCGCCCGTCGACAACCCCTCGGAGCCCTCAACCCCATAGCGGGCCGCATGGTGTGCGGCGTCTGCCAAGTGGGGCGGGCGGGGCTCGAAACCCGCGACGAACGGATTACCAACCCCTAGGTCTGGACAGTTCCGATTATTGCCTGTCTTCTATTGTGCCACACGGTGATTGGTCCTCTAACGAGTCCGGACCGGACCGGACAATTCCGGTCGATTCCGGATCATTGACGTCGAATAAACGACGACTCATTGGCGGTCTAATCGCGCTTCGGAATTCTTCAGCTGTCGACTTGGATGGCGCATGCTGAGATTAGGTTGCCGCATGATGCGGTGAGCGATTTGCCCGTGGCGTCAATGCGGTAGCTGTTGCCAGTTGGCAGGGACGCGTCCGGCGGGCCCTGGCGTCGGCTGATCCAGTGGGTGATGGTCCGGCGGCGCGAGTTGGGGGCCGTCGTCGTAGAACTGTTGGTCGCGGTAGTCGTAGAACCAGTGTTCTTCCAGCTCGTAACTGGTGATCCAGGGATGTCAGGTCGCTTCGGCGTGGGCGGTGGCGTGCTGGCCGGGAGAGTTGTCGCAGCACCCGATGTGGCCGCACTGCGCGCAACGGCGGAGGTGAAACCACCATCCGCGCTGTTGTTCACATTCCACACAGCCCGGGCCGGTGGGCGGGACAGTGGTGTCGATGCCCGGATATTCCGTCACCTATTCCATGAAACTCGGCAGAAGGCGCGGGTGCAATCACGGCGGGGAAATCGCGCAGCGGCAACGCCGCCCGAGTCATATAGTCAGCCATGACTTCCAACGGCGGCGATGCCGAGCTGGTTCCGGGCGAAACGCCCGACAGCCATGAGGCTTTCCCGCGTTTGACCGCTGATCAACTGGACGTCCTAAAGACGTGGGGGCAGCGACGAACCGCGGAAGTGGGCGATTTTCTTTACCGTGCAGGAGAGCGCGTCGACGAAGTCTTGGCGGTGTTGAGCGGGCGCGTGGCTATTATTCAGAATGACCCCGACGCTGACCACATCATTGAGGTTCACGGACAAGGACGCGTCCTCGGCGAGTTAGGCATGCTGGAGGGGCTGTCGGCCCTGTTCAGCGCCCGAATGGTAGAGGCCGGCCAGATCGTGGCGGTGCCTACTGCTCACCTCAGCGACGTCGCTTTCCGGGATTCGGTGTTGGGGGAGACGATCCTGCGGGCTTATCTGATCCGCCGCTCGCGCTTGATCGAAAGCGGAGCGGGGATGCGCATCATCGGCTCGTCCTACGCCCCGGACACTCGCCGCCTGTTGGATTTCGCCACTCGAAACCGCTTGCCCCACAAGTGGATCGATCTGGAAAAAGAACCAGATGTCGACGCCTTCTTGCGAAGAATGAACGTTGATCGCGCCGACACGCCGATAGTGATTCTTCGACGCGAGAAGCTGCTGCGTAACCCGTCGAATGCCCAAGTCGCAGCCGAACTGGGCATTTTGGTAGCGCCGAGCCCGACCGGTTTGTGTGATCTGCTCGTCGTCGGGGCGGGCCCCGCCGGGCTCGCCGCCAGCGTGTACGGCGCGTCGGATGGTCTCAGCGTCACTACCGTCGACGCCATCGCCGTCGGCGGACAGGCCAGTACCACCTCCCGGATAGAGAACTATCTGGGTTTTCCCGCCGGTATTTCCGGCGCCGAGTTGACCGAGCGCGCGGTCATCCAGGCCCGCAGGTTCAGTGTCCGGCTGGTCGTGCCTGCGAAAGTGACCGCCTTAGCCCTCGACGAGGGTCACTTCCGGGTGGAATTGGGCAGCCACGACGTGGTGCGTGCCCGCGCAGTCGTACTCGCATCGGGAGCGCGCTATCGGCGGCTCGACGTGCCCGGACTTGCCCGATTCGAGACCGCCAACGTGTATTACGAAGCCACCATCAACGAGCGCGAGGCGTGCGGCGTACAACCCGTGGCAGTGGTCGGCGGGGGCAATTCGGCCGGGCAGGCAGCGGTCTTCCTGGCCGCCACAACCCGCGCCGTGCATCTGCTGGTTCGTGACCACAGTCTCGGCGCCAAGATGTCCCAATACCTGGCCGACCAGATTGAGGGCGACCCCCGCATCACGGTGATGACGCACACCGAGATCCGTGAACTACACGGCGACCAGTTTCTGACCGCCATCGAGGTGGAAGACACCACGACCGGGTCGCGCAAGGACCTGGCGGTACGCGCATTGTTCGTGTTCATCGGTGCCGAGCCGCAGTCATCTTGGCTTACCGGCGCCGTCGAGCTCGACCGCCACGGTTTCGTGTTAACCGGCACCGATCTCGGCGGGCCATTCGATCAAACAACACCGGACAAGCACCGGTCGATTTTGCAAACCAGTCAGCCGGGCATCTTCGCGGCTGGGGACGTGCGTCGCGGTGCAACTCGACGTGTGGCGGCGGCGATGGGTGAGGGCGCCATCGCGGTTGCGCTGGTCAACCAATATCTCGCGAACGCCGGGCACGCTGTGCGCCACCCCTAACGCGGCCCGGGCGGAGTCGACGTGGGGATCAGGCCGTTGGTGTCCTTGTCAGCCCTGCGTCAGGACGCGGCATAAGTTGATTACCTAGAGGCGCTCCGGGCTTGGTCCCGGCGATGATGACGACAGCGCCGGCACCGTCACAGTCACCGGCAAGGTGATCCGCGTGGACCGTAACGGCCTGGTTCGCGTGGATGAGACGAAATCCGCGGCCGACCGGCGGACCGATCCCCCTGCCCAAGTTCGCGGTCGAGATGCGGCGCAAGCGCCGCGGATCGCCCTACCTCGGCGAGCAGGAAGTGAATTTCCCATCTACCGCGGGCACGCTGGGGACCCGAACAATTTCGCCAAGGAGTCGCGTACCGCGCCCGAGCAACTTGGGGTTCCGGCGGTAACCACTCATAGTTTCCGCAAGACGGTGGCCACCCTCATCGATGATGAAGGGCGCTCGGCGCGGCTCGGCGCTGACCATCTCGGCCGTTCCCACGTCTCGATGACCCAATACCGCTACATGAGCCGCGGGGCGTCCCTCGCTGTTGCGCCGCGTTTTCCGGCTGACCACGAGGTATTTTGCACTCGCATGATCAACATCCGATGCGGCAGGCCGGTGGCGATGAGTGGCTTAGGCAAGAGGTTGGTGGTGATGGCGAGCATTATCGTGGCGCTCTCGATGGATCCCCCTGTAGCTAAGGCGGGTGGCGTCACCTACACAGTCGAACCGTTTGAGTACGACGGCGTCAGGGGGATGGTGCTGTCGGTGACCCAAACCGAGTTGGGCGGTACGTTGTGTCCCTGCGTCAAAGTGCCCTATCCCGCTGACGGCCTCCACAATGCGGAAGGAGTAACGGCGCTAGCCAATACTCCACTGCACTCCGGTGACACCGTGCTCGGGTTCAGTCTCGGATCGCAAGTGATCTCGCTCAACCCGGCTCAGTACACCCCCGCCAGGGGTGCGGTTCGTGCTGTTGGGTGACACGTTTGCCCGCAATGACCAGCTCGTCGCCGCTGGGCAGGGCGTCCCCGCCAACATCGCGAACCAGGTGATATTGGTGGCCCGTCAATACGACGGATGGAGTGACTCTCCCACCAATATGTTCTCCCCCAACTATCAGCTGGCCATGCAGAACGCCGAGTCGGGTGCGGCCACCATCCACAACTACGTCACCGCACAACTCAATAATCCGGCCAACGTGGTGACCACTGGAGGCAACATCACCGCGGTCTTGATCCCGACCCAGCACCTGCCTCTCGACGAGTGGCGGCGATTGTGGGGGCAAACTGCGCAGGCCGACCAGCTTGACGCCCAACAGCGCCCGCTCATTGACAATGCCTACAGCCGGCCAGGGCCGACACCCGCCCAAGGGGCAGCGTCGCCTTCGAGGAGCTCGAACGGCGGTATCTCGCGTGAGAAGGGGCCGCCCACTCAGACACATGGTCGGTAATCGCACGGGAATGCGCCGCGTTCAACCGGCACGAACTCCCCACGGCGGATTGGGTCACCATCGACCACCGGCCGCTCGCTCCGATCGACGCAAGTGATCTGCCCGCAGCGATCCGCGCCGTTTGGGACCTCACGCCAGACCTCACTACCCACATCGAGGAGGTGCATCGGCTCAGCAGTTTCGCAGCAGTCGTCGCCTATACGGCGCATGGGAACTCGCCAGAAGGCCTCGACGCCGAGTGGCGAATGATCCAACTTCAGACTGTCGAAGGCGACCTGATCAGCCGGTGCGAGCTGTTCGACGAGGCAGACCTCAACACCGCACTCGTGAGGTTCGACGAGCTCGTCCGGCCGCCGCTAACACAGTCGTAAGGGCAGCTCGAATACCTCAGCCAGATCTGACACCAATTTTCACAACGCCGCCACGACCGATCTCCTATCGTCACTGCGTGAGGCGTCGAACGGTGCTAACGCTCCCAGTGCTGCTGGCGGCAGGCCCTACGCTGACCCAGGCACCCCGCGCCGCCGCAGAGCAAAGCCGATGGTCGCCTGATCGGGCCAACCGCTGGTATCAGGCGCAAGGTTGGCTCGTCGGCGCCAACTACATCACCTCGAACGCCATCAACCAGCTCGAGATGTTTCAGGCCGACACCTTCGACCCCCGGCGCATCGATACCGAGCTCGGCTGGGCGCAGTTACACGGACTCAACACTGTGCGGGTCTTCCTCCACGATCAGCTCTGGGCCCAAGACCATCGAGGCTTCCAAAGCCGTCTTGCGCAGTTTGTCGGCATTGCGGCCCGCCACCGCATCAAAACAATCTTTGTCTTCTTCGACTCATGTTGGGATCCGTTCCCCAAACCGGGACGGCAGCGCGCCCCGAAGCCTGGGGTCCACAACTCCGGTTGGGTGCAAAGCCCGGGCGCTGAACACCTCGATGACCTCGACTACCGTCGCACTCTGCTCGACTATGTCACGGGCGTGTTGAACCAATTCCGCACGGATGATCGCGTTTTGGGTTGGGACCTGTGGAATGAGCCCGACAATCCCGCCCGCGTGTATCGCAAGGTCGAGAGGAAAGACAAGCTGGACCGCGTCGCCGACCTGCTCTCGTTGGCGTTCGGGTGGGCACGATCGGTTGATCCGAGTCAACCGTTAACGAGTGGCGTGTGGGACGGCGAGTGGGGAGATCCCCAGCGGCGCAGCGAAATCGCTAACATCCAACTGGACAACTCCGACGTGGTCACCTTCCATTGCTATGACGAGCCAGCGGCCTTTGACGCCCGAATCGCCGAACTATCGCCATTGGGGCGGCCGATCCTCTGCACCGAGTACCTGGCTCGGACGTTCGGCAGTACCGTTGACGGAGTGCTGCCAGTTGCGAAGCGGCACAACGTTGGTGCGATCAATTGGGGTTTGGTCGCTGGGAAGACCCAGACCTACTTTCCATGGGACTCCTGGGATCACCCGTACACGACAGCTCCGAAGCTCTGGTTTCAAGACTTGGTTCAACCCGATGGACGGCCCTACCGCGACACCGAAATTCAAACAATTAGCGAGCTGAGCAGGCTCTAATGTCATCGTTGCGTCGCGCTGCGCTGCGGTCTTGCGCCGATTGCTGCAGAGGCAGCACTGAGAGCACGAGAATTCGAGAGCCGTGAACGCAAAAGCAGACCCAGCGAATGCACCTCGCATAGATCGAATGGGCGAATGCGACGACGATATCGAACGTATCGAGCCGCCCATGAATCTTCCTGCGAACTTCCCGCGAAGGGAGACATTAGGTGTGATCAATCGCAATCCTGCGCCCAATGGAGGTCGCGCGTCTGGAGATCGCCCCGGTAGTGGTAGCGGCTTCGGGTCGCCTCACGTGCAGCACGGATACATCGTTTGCCGCCGCACCCCGAAGTTCGACGCCGCAAACGCGTCACCGATGACCGCCATCACCGCTTGATACCGCTGTTCAGCCACGCTCAACTCCCTCATCCAGGGAGTGTCAAGGATCAGCCGAAACACTGTCAGGCATCCACCGAAGCCGAAATGTCAAGCATCACCCGAGGTCATACACATGTGAAGTGGGGCGGGCGGGGCTCGAACCCCCGACCAACGGATTAGTAATCCTTAGATCCTGACAGTCCCTGTTATTGCCTGTTTCTCATTGTGCGATAACCGGATTGACTATCTCGAACCCCCGATAGGAGCCGGCCAATTCCGGTCGGTTCCCAGTCATTGGCGGTCAATAAACGGTGACCGCCAGCCCGTCTGTCACGACCGCCCACGAATTTTCACAAATCGGGTGCACTCCTCGCCCCTGTAGGCTACAGGGGCGAGGAGTCCCGACGACCAACCGACCACCTGCTTTGTTCGTACCAACCAGGGATGACCTGATCGGTAGGAGGTGACGACGATCCGAACACGTGGGGGTGGTGTTTCCCAGGTGGCGGAGCCGAACTCGTGGTTTCGCACGCGGTCGCCCGAGCAGGCGATTCAGCGATGTGCGGTGTCTTTTTACCCGCATCGGCTCGCCCTACTGGGACGGGCGCACAGCTTTGGTCTGCTCGAACGGCTCATCTGTGTGGGGCCGATCACACTCGGCGATATCACCTTTGAGACCGACGTCCGAATCGATTTCGACGAGTCTCGCCCCAGTTACCATGTGTGTGTTCCTCTCAGAGGCTGGGTTCGGGCGCGGCATCGGGGCCAGGAGCTGACCTCGACGCCGGGATTGGGCTCCATTTATCGGCCGGACGCGGGGATCACGGTGACCCGGTGGCCTGGCGGCAGCCGCCATCTGCAGGTCAAGATCGACCAGATCGCGGTCGACAGAGCACTCGAGACACTGCTCCTCGAGGCGCTGGATTCGCCCGTCGCCTTCGGCGCAGCGCTGCCGGTGAAGCCTGGCGCTGCCCAGGATTGGGTGCGGCTACTGCTGATGGTGCATCGTCAGCTCCAGCGCCCGGATCCCCTGTTGCAGCATTCCCTGGTCTGGGACCCGTTGGTCGAAAGCCTGATTCATGGCTTGCTGTTGGTGGCCGACCACCCGTACAGCCAAGCACTGGCTGGCCCCGCGGCGCCGGGTCGACCGGGCGTTGTCCGCGACGCGATGGATATCATCGAGGCCGGACCGCACCTGCCGCTGACCACCTCGACGCTGGCCAGGCAGTGCCACGTCAGCGTGCGTACGTTGCAGGAGGGATTCCGCCGGCACCTGGGCATGTCACCGATGGCCTATCTGCGCGTGGTCCGACTCCAACGCGCCCACCGGGATCTGCGCTCGGCAGATGCCGACCACAGCACCGTCGCCTACATCGCGCATCGATGGGGGTTCACCCACCTCGGCCGGTTCGCCGCCGCGCACAAGGAGATGTTCGGCGAAACACCGCTACAAGTCCTGCGCGCGGCCCTCTGATTTCACCAATTCTGAGTGCTTTCATTAGCGCACAGCGGAATTGGATGAGACTGGCCGAGTTGTGGGTTCCTATCTCCAGTTCGGCGTCCAAGGGTTGCGGTTAATCTCTCTGTCGTACAACAAAAGATCCGCTCGATCCAGAACCCTGCAGCCGTGGATTACGGGGGATGCATCCGGCGATCCTGTCGACGGGAGGACTGGGCCGTGCGCTGACAACGTTGGCCCGCCGTCGCCGGTGCCGGTGCCGGTGGAATTCGAGGTTAGTGTCGACCACCAGAAGCCCGAATCCGCGGACGTGGCCGATTATTGGGTCGTTGCCGAAGGCGCTCATCAACGCGGCCAACCACACCCGGGCGTCGCAGGTGACAGTGTGCGCCCAATCCCACCGTGGCTTGCTTCACCTCTCGATTCGAGACGACGGAATTGGAGGAGCCAACTGCGCTAAAGGGTCCGGACTCACCGGCCTGAGGGACCGCGTCGAGGCGCCCGCAGCTCGATGGAAGTCGACCGTCACGCCGGACGTCGGACCTCACCAGTCGTCAAAATCCCCTACGAAGTTCAGTTACCGACGCGTCGTGACCTTAGCGGGGAGACATCGCCGAAGTGAGCGGTAGCGGTTGTGGGGCGCGTCACATGCGCCGGCGATGTGCTATGTCGCTGTTGTCTTCTGGCTTGGTGACTCAGTTGCACCCGTAGGCAGCTGACCAGGACCAGCAGACTGAAGATGCACACAAGTGATGTCATGTGTTATCACCTCCCAACGCCTACCCGGAGGGCGATCGATCGCTGATCTCCTGCACGTAACTTTCAGAATTGCCTTTCCACGAGCGGAAGTCGTCCCCGCTGGCGACGCCCGCCGCACGCACCCTGCTAACGGGTATCTACGCTGACAAGGCGAAAATCGAAGCGATGGCCTTGGTCCGGTCACCTGCGACGTAGGTGAGCGTGGTAATGGGCCGGTCGATTAGTCCTGGTCCGAAGGCCTCGGTGGCACCGGCCGGATGCAGGTGGGTGATGATCTCCAGTTTGTCGCCGAGTGCGACCGGGGCCTCATGCTCGATGGTGATCCGCAACGGCGCGTTGAGCAGTTCGGGTGTGGTGAAGAGGTATTCTTCGACGCCGCTCCAGTACACAGAGTTGTTCATGTGGTCGAACAGGTCGATGTCGGTGACCCGCACTGGGTACTCGTGAACATGTGTCGCGTCCTCGCGGGTGCCGCCCTTGAGGTAGGCCTTCCACTGCAGCCGGTCGACATCGGTGGTGCGGCGCAGGCCTTCGAGGACGTCGTCGCTGATGCGCGACGGCATGAAGTTGTCGGGGTTGATGTTAATCCAGAAGGCCTCGGATTCGATCAGGCCGCCCCTGCGGCCGTCGATGCGTACCCGCTTCTCGCACCACCGGGTGGAGGTGGCTGAGCACCAGGTGCGCAACCGTAGCGTGTCGGGGAATTCGATCGGTTTGATCACGTCGATCATCGTGCGGCGAACGACCCACGGCGGGTGGATGGCTTCAAATCCCCACTCCCGCAGTTGGTCCTGGCCGATGTCCTGGGTGTGGCGCGCGGTGGCGTCGAGCCGCAGCCGGCCGTAGCGGTCGATATCGGCCACCCGTAGCGGCCATTCGTGCTCGAACACGTCGGGATTCCTGTCGGGAACGGGCATGAGTACTTTGTCCAGCGTCATCACAGGCTGCCTGTTCCAGCCCCAGCCCGCGATCGCGGCTGCCTGAGGGTCTCAAGGTGACACGCGTCTGGCCCCATCAAAGTTCCCGACGTCCTTCCGCTACCGGGCGCGCTTACCTGGCGGAGTCGTTCGCAGTTGGATATCAGCACGCTCTTGCCCTCCAACGTGATCCAGCCGCGGTGGGCGAAGTCAGCCAACGCCTTGTTCACCGTTTCGCGTGACGCCCCGACCAACTGAGCGATCTCCTTCTGCGTCAGGTCATGGGTAACGCGCAGCGCGCCGTCCTCCTGGGTGCCGAATCGCTGCGCGAGCTGCAGCAACTGCTTGGCGACCCGGCCCGGGCCGTCGGTGAAGATCAGATCGGCCACATTGTCGTTGGTGCGCCGCAGCCGGCGGGCCAGCACCCGCAGCAGTCGCTCAGTGATTTCGGGACGCTCAACCATCCACGCGCGCAACGCTTCGCGATCTATCGACACCGCACATAGGTCGGTGATTGTGGTTGCACTCGACGTGCGCGGCCCCGGGTCGAGGATCGACAATTCGCCGAACATGTCCGACGGGCCCATGATGGTGAGCAGATTCTCCCGGCCGTCCGGGGAGCGACGCCCGATCTTGACCTTGCCGGAAACAATGATGTAGAGCCGGTCACCAGGTTGCCCCTCGACGAACAGCGTATGCCCTCGCGGGAAGTCGACCCGGTGCAGTTGCTTCGTGAGCGCGGACACCGCGCTGAGCTCGACGCCCTGGAACAATCCCGTCCAGGCCAGAACCTCGTCGACGTCGCCTCGGAGCTGACCCATGAGCCGGTCGTCGACGTCATCACCATCCAGGTACTCAAGAGTGCCCGTCTGTGGCCAGCGGTCCGGCCGGGAGGCATCGAACGCGTCGCATCGAACCAGGTCCACGTCAAATACTGTCGGGTCAATGAGCATCGGAATACTCCTATCCAAGGCGGGCCGAGCCCGCATCGTCATCCCTAAGGTGTCGGGTGCAGCGATGCACGTGCCACATTTGCCGTTGTGCCAACCGATGTCACCGCGGGATCTTGAAATTCCACAGTGGCCAGGCTAAGCAGCCGATCGGCAAGATTCCTGCGACCGTCCGTCGGTTCGCGTTTTTCGGCTAGCGATTCAGCGTTCAGCGGAGAAATCGCCAGTGCGTCATCGTCTGACACCCATTTCCTGCAATGAGTGCCGCAGTTCTCGCAAGGCTGAATGCAGTCTCGATTTCACAGTGCCCTTGGGGATGTGGAGATCTTGGGCGATCTGTGCCGCCGTCCACCTCAAGTAGAAGCTGCGCCAAATCACCGCACGGTGCGCGGCCGACAGCCGCGCGAACGCCTCAGCGATTAGCACCCGGTCCAGGGCGGTGTTCACCTCGTCGGCACCGGCAGGCTCCGGGACCTCGGCAAATTCCCGCCAGCTCACCTCGTTGCGGAACCGTGAAGTGCGGCTGTCGTCGATGATTATGTTGCGCGCAACGGTGAATAGCCACGCCTGCGCTGATCGCTCACTGTCATCGGCGACTTCAGGGTGCTCCCACGCGCGCAGTAGCGTTTCCTGCACGATGTCCTCAGAGCGGACTGGATCCCTCGTCAGCCGCAAGACATAGCGCCATAAGGCGGCGGCATGCCTGTTGTAGAGCAGCCGCATCCTGGCAGCATTCGGATCATCTGTCCTGAAACGTTCATGTGGCCGTGGGTCGTGCGCTCGGATCTGATGGATGGTGGCGGTCCGTTCGATAGGCACCTGATCCGAACTCGTGCCAGAACTGGGCACCCGTCCCCGTGTTGCACTGCGGCGCGCCCGCGTCGTTACTGCTGACACGTCAACTACTGTCGGGTCAATGGGCATCTGGATACTCCTATCCAAGGCGGGCCGAGCCCGCATCGTCATCCCTAAGGTGTCGGGTGCAGCGATGCACGTGCCACATTTGCCGTTGTGCCAACCGATGTCACCGCGGGATCTTGAAATTCCACAGTGGCCAGGCTAAGCAGCCGATCGGCAAGATTCCTGCGACCGTCCGTCGGTTCGCGCTTTTCGGCTAGCGATTCAGCGTTCAGCGGAGAAATCGCACAGTAGTGGCGCTGCGGGTGGGTCAATGTAGTTTGTTGCGCCAGGCAACCTCTGCCTGACTACGACTTCTCATGGTTCGGCGAGGACGACGAAGCCATCGAATTAATGGAAGGTGCTGCCGCACAATGACAACCATCGAGCACGTCAAAGGCCATATCGACATCCTGAAGTACGTCAAGGAGCAGCAGGCCATGACCTGTTGCACCTACGGGCACCGCCGTTCACTGTGAGCCGAAGCCGACCGGAGGCCCGGTGCTGGCGATGGTGAGCGTTTCTGTGCGCCCTTCGGCTTTGAACTTCGCGACGAGCTCGGGATGCTCGACGAGCGAGACTTCCTCGTGTGTAATGCCGCGCTTGCGAGCTGCCGCTTGGCTAGGTCGTACTTGTTGCAGTCGGAGCCAGAGAACACGGTCACTTTCAATAGACCATCCCCCTAACCCACAGCCGCGAGATGCCCTTGACGGCCTTGCGGGTGACCTGGGTGGCCTTCGTGGCCTCGCGCTCGGGTATGTCGAGGACGCCGGCGAGGTTGATGGTCAGGTCGATAACGCCGACACGAAAGCCGAACAGTGAGAACGTGATACACGCGTTCATAGTGTGCCGCCCGTAAAGCTGGGGAAGTTGAGCGTCAAGCCGTCGTCGCGTCGCCCACCGTTGGCCCTGTGCACGGCGCGGATGTAGCCGATAGCGACTTGCTCGGGCATTCCCCCGCCGGTCGTCACAGCCAGCTCGTGCTTGGTTGGTGCGATGTCTTCGAGTTGAATCCGCGTGAAACTCCCTCCCAACCCTGGCCGATGGGGTGTACGTCGCGCCCGCCGAGGGCCTTGCTGCGCAGCTCATCATCTGCGACGGGCGACTCGCTCAATCCCATGGCCATGGTGTAGACAGCGGGCTTGTGCTTGACCCACGACGTTGCGGTTAGCCACCCAGGCAGACCTGGCCGAGTTGACCACCAGTCAAGCCCGGCATATCCATTCAGCGCCGAATGACGGCGGCTTCGGCGTGGAATCTTTTCTCCCTCTGCGGTTTCCCGTGAACCACCTAGCCGTCGAACGAGCATCTGATTGGTGTTGCGCAAGGAGATTGCTCAGGCGTAGCCCAATGCGGCGTTCTCCGCACGGATCCGCACAGACAGCACCAGGGCATTAGCGATGCTGAACACGATCGCCGTCAGCCACGCTGAATGAACCAGTGGTAGCGCCGCAACCTCCGCCGCGACCGCGGTGTAGTTGGGATGGCGCACCCATCGGTACAGCCCGTCCCGGACCAGCGGTGCGCCCGGGATCACGATGAGCCTTGAGTTCCACTGCTTGCCGAGCACGGCGACACACCGCCAGCGGACAACGGTACTGAGCACCACGACGGCAACCATCGGCCATCCCAGCCAACCGATGAACGGCCGGCCCAGGACCCGGACTTCCACGACGCATGAAACCAAAAGCAACGCATGCATACTAACCATCGCCGGGTAGTGATCCCGCCCGAACTCCTTGCCTCCGTGAGCAAGTGACCATTTCGCGTTTCGCCGGGCGACCACGAGCTCGACCAACCGCTGAGCGCCGATGGCCAGGATGAAGAGGTAGTAGTACATCGTCTTACTTCCTCACCACTGCAGTAGCAGCAGCTCGAAGCTGAATCCCGGACCCATCGCAAGCATCACTGCGAGGGCTCCGTCGGATGGCGGCTCGGCGACAGTTCGCCGCAGCACGTCAAGCACGGACGCGGAGGACATATTGCCGTTGTCCCGCATGGAGTTTCGGCTGTGCGCCAACGCCTCCGGCGACAGGCCTATCGCGTTTTGGATCGAATCGAGCACTTTGGGACCACCAGGGTGACAGACCCATGTCGAGATATCCGCGATAGACAAACCGTGCTCGGACAGGAAGCGGTCAACCTCACAACGCAGGTAGTCATCGGCCATCTTTGGGACGTCACGGGACATCACGAGCTGGAACCCGCTGGAGCCGACGTTCCAGCCCATGACGTCGACGGTCTCCGGAATCACCCGGCTGCGGGTGGCGAGGACGCGCGGACCTCGATTCTCGTTGAAGCCCGATATATCGCAGTCCGCACCGGTGGCGACCACCGCGGCCGCGCCGTCTCCGAACAGAGACACACCGATAAGGGCTGGGATCGAGGTGTCATCGCGTTGCAGCGTGAGAGAGCACAGCTCTACAGACAGCAGCAACGCGACGTGCTCCGGGTAGCCGTGCAGGTAGTCGTAGACGCGGGCCATCCCGGCCGCACCCCCCACGCAACCGAGCCCGAATAACGGCACACGCTTGATGTCGGGCCGAAATCCGATGCGCGACATCAGCCGTGCGTCGACAGTCGGCACCGCAATTCCAGTGCTCGAGACCAGCACGATGGTGTCTACCTCGTGAGGCTCGATGTTGGCCGCGGCGAGCGCCTTCTTGATTGCCTGCTCACCGAGGTCAACGGCAACCTCGAGGTAAGCGTCGTTCGCTTCAGTGAAGCCATTCAATCTCGGGTAGCGCGACAGCGGCAGCGCGAGGCTACGATGATCGACACCAGTCGTTTGGGCAAAACGCATGAACCCCGGTTCAGCGAATTCGGTGAGCTCGCGCGACACCTCATCCTGGTTGTACCGGTGCGCTGTGGACGCCACCGCAGTGCCGGCGATGTGCGGGGCGCTGCGGCCATGGTGGGCGGCGGGGTTCACGGATGTGGAATTTGTGGTTGCAGTCATGCCTATACCTACGACCTGTGTCTTGTCGAAGGCCGATCGAGGCCACGGTGAACTTGAACACAATCCGCCAGGGTGGAGGTGTCGGGAAGCCCGACTGCCGTCATCGTTGTAGTCAGAACTGTCATCAGCTTGACCGGACCAGGGGAACTGGTCCACGGCGAACGAGGTTCTTCCAACCCTCAGCCCGGCTGCAATCCGGACACATCTATCCCGAATGGCAATCAAATCGCCACGACGAACATCTGGCCGCCATCCAGGCCCGAGAGTTTGAAAACCCATGCTTGTTCATCACCAACGCGTCGACTGTTCCGGCTGGATGACGGTAACGGCGCCAGACTTCGAGGGCATTCGTGGAGACGGCACCGGCGATAGTGCGCTTTGCTGCGAGGACGACTATGAGCGCAGTGGCCCTCGCCCGCGAGAAGTCGTGTTCTGTCGGTCCATCTGGGCCGCTTCGAGAATCGCCGACCGGATCATGGTGTGCAGGTCCTGGATGAGCAGCCGCAGTTGAGGGAGGTCGTCACCGGCGGACATCACCGCTCCCCGCGTGAAGATCATTGTCACCTCTACCAGGCGCTGACACAGATCATCCACGTTCTGGACGCCGAGTTCATGCGCCAAAGGGGCTATCACTGCCGTCAGATTTTGCTCGTTGCGCTCACGGACTGTCGCTATGGTCCGCGCGAACTCAGGGTCGCGCCGCCTGAACCGCGTGAGGTCACCCTCCAGGGTGAAGAAATCCAGATTCTCAACAATGGCATCTGCAGCGGCGCCGAAGTACTCGCGCATAGCCTGCTCGGCGGAAGCAGCACCGGCGTCTGGTTGCGGCAACGCCGAGAAGAATCGGCCGACTCCCCGCTCGATAACCGCCGACAGGAGCCCGGCTTTGCTGCCGAAGTGGTGATAGATCGATCCGACGGGCAGCTTGGACTCTCGGCATATCTGCGAGATCGATGCTTTGTCGTAGCCGACCCTCGCCATCAACATCTCGGCGGCATCGAGAATGGCATCCTTGGAATTGATCAGGGTAGCGTCAAGCACACCACTCACCATCCCCCAATCACTAACCTCACGGCGCACGGGACGAGGTCATCGCGAGCGCCCGGCCGATAGCAGCACTGGTTTCGCGCAACGGATTCACGAACAACTCGCCACTGCCTGCGCTCGCCGCGAAGCCCACGGAAACAGCAGCCACCGCTTGTTGCCCGACGAAGATCGGCGCCGCGACACACGCAAGGCCCCGTGCCGCCTCCTCACGGTCTGCCGCGATGCCCATCATCCTGACATCCTGCAGGTAGCTGCGTAGGAGACCCGGGCGGCGGAACGTCGACGTGTGGTTACGGGGAGGAGTGACCGATTCCGGAGCGGGACCGGCGAAGGCCAGCAGCGCCTTGCCTACGCCGGTCGACCGCGCGGGTAAGCGGCCACCCACGACCGCCGGCGTCGACGGCGATGCCGCGCTCGGTAGCTTCTCGAGGTAGACGACATCGGCCTCCTCGAGGACAGCAAGGTGCACCGTCTGCTTTGTGACGCGTCGCAAGCGCTCGAGATGCGGCAGCGCAACATTGCGCAACTGAACTTCGGCCGAGCAGGTTCCCATAGCGAAAATCCGCAATCCGATCCGATAGCCCTGGCCCACCCGCTGGACAGCGTCCACCTCCAACAACATCGTCAGGATTCGATGTGTCGTCGACTTCGGCAGACCGCTTTTGCGGGCGATCTCGCTCAGCGTCATAACGCGGCGGCTCTGGTTGAACGTCTCCAGCACGTCGAACGCCTTCCACAGAACGGAGGGGGCCACGTCGGTGGCGGCGGGCGTGTCGTACGGCATCGTGATCCCGATCAGTAGAACGATCCTTCTAGTAGAAGGTACGCTCTAATGGCTGCGGACGTCAATCTAGGAAATCGACCGGCAGGATTGATGCTCTAGGTCCGCGTCGAGGTCCCCCCATCCGGGCATCACACTCCCACCCGATGCGAACTCGACGAGTATCAGCTGGCGCAGAGCCGCCAATCAACGCATCGCCGGCAACGAGCATCTCGTCACACTAGACCGAGCTTGCTCTAGAGTCGCCCGCGTCGCCGACTATGAGGAATTAGTTGCTATACGAGCTGCAGCCGGGTTCGAACGCAGATTCGGCGGCGAACCTGTTATCAGGTGAAATGCCTTGGCGGCCAACGCACACAGTTCCGCTCGCTCGTCGATTTCCAAACCCATCGACCGCTCGGGCGCAGCGTAGGCGCCCGTTCCGACGGTGAAATTGGCGGCCGTCGGTCGACCGAAGATCGACGGGGCCGTCGTGGCCCACCCGCCGTCGACGTCGATGGTTTGCCCGGTCACGTAGGCGGCGTCGTCGCTTGCCAGGACAGCGCTGCGGCTCGGATCGGCGTCGCTTCTGCTGTGCTGGCGGTCATCTCGTTTCGTCGCGGAGCTGCGGCGATCACCCCGATTGGTGTCCGTAAATCGCGCCGCCAACGCCGGTGCGACTGTTGGCGCCGGACACGCATGGCAGACGATCCCGCCATCCTCGACGGGGCCCTGAGGTCGTGCAAACATCCCCGATCACCAGGTCGGCCGTGCGGGGATCCCCAAGCTGCTGACATCGATGACCGACCCAGTGACCGTGGATGATTCCCGCCACGAGGCCAGCAATACGTATGCACCGACAGTCCTCCGGTTGAACATCGATATGTAGGGCCGAGGATTGGCCCATCTCCCCACCCCCATCAGTCTGGTGGGTTTGGGGCTGCGGCGACCGGGGCCGCGCGAGAGTGTTCCAGCGGCCGGAACAAATTTGAGTTGCCGGTCTGATTGCGCGCCAAAGTTGAAGAACAAGCCGATGCCGTGCGCTGTCCGCGTCCATCCTGAGGATGTGCGTCCGGGTTGTCGGCCCATGTTGCGACGCAAGGAGTTTCCGAATGACGGCAACCGACACGGCCGTGATCGCTGATCGCGTCACCGACGTGCCGAAATTCCAAGGTCACTACCGCAACGCGGGTGAAGGGCACCCCGTGGTTCTGCTGCACGGGCGCGACGCCCGGAGACCAACTTCAGTCAGAACATCGGTGCCCGGCGGACGCAGCAGAGCATCGACGCCATCAGCCCAGCTAACCAACCCGACAACAAAAGCGAACTCGGAAAGGCACACATCATGACGACATTTCGCGCGGCCCAAGTCACCTCACCGGGAGGACAGCTGGCTCTGGTCGATCGAACACTGGCCGAACCGGGACCTGGCACCGTGCGTGTCGCGGTGGAGGCGTGCGGCATCTGCCATTCCGATTCGATGTTCGTCGATGACCTGTGGCCCGGTGTGCAGTACCCGGTCACGCCTGGTCATGAGATCGCCGGGCATATCGATGCGCTCGGCACGGGTGTGGAGGGCTGGCGCGAGAGTGATCGGGTGGCGATCGGCTGGTCGGGCGGCTATTGCGGCGTTTGCCGCAGCTGCCGGCGCGGGGACTTCGTGTACTGCGAGGTCGGGATGGTCACCGGCGCAACCTTTCCCGGCGGATGCGCCGACTACCTCGTGGCGCCCGCGACCGCGCTGGCTCGCATTCCCGATGGCCTGTCGGCGGTTGATGCCGCGCCGCTCGCGTGCGCAGGGCTGACCGTGTTCAATTCGTTGCGCCGCACCGGCGCGGGGCCGGGCGATCTGGTCGCCATCCTCGGGATTGGCGGGCTGGGGCATCTCGGGGTGCAGTTCGCGGTGAAGATGGGCTTTCGCACCATCGCCATCGCGCGTGGCCCCGAAAAAGGCGAGCTTGCCCGCCAACTGGGCGCTCATCACTACATCGACTCGGTGGCCAGCGACGTGGCCGCCGAACTGCAGAAACTGGGCGGGGCGCGGGTTATCGCGGCCACCGCCACCGACGCCGACGCAATGACCGCCGCGGTCGGCGGGCTGGGACTGCACGGCGAACTGCTTACCCTAGCCGTCCTCGACGACCCGGTACAGGTCAGCCCGACGCAGCTGATCAGCATCTCCGGCACCGTGCACGGCCATACGTCGGGCGCTTCTTGCGACCTTGAAGACACCCTGAATTTCGCCGCGTTACAAGGTATTAAACCGATGGTGGAGGTCCTGCCGCTGGAGAAGGTCGCAGACGGTTATCAGCGAATGGTAACCAACCAGGCTCGCTTCCGCGTGGTGCTCACCACCACGCACTGAGCCCCAACGCCCATGTTTACCTGCAGCCACAACACGCTCAATGGCACCGCAGCCGGGAAGGGAGTAGCCGATGACCGGTAACGACAGTGACCAACGGCACGTGGACGTCACCGGGGAGAGGACCTCGGCGTTTCGTGCCGACTTCAGCAACGAGCAAGACGCGGCGGCCACCGCCGGCGCCGCGGGCCAGCTTTTCGGTGCGGAGGGCGCGCCGCAGGGCTCGGCGTTGCTGGTGGTGAAGCGGGGCCCCAACGCCGGGGCGCGGTTCCCGCTCGACCAGGCCATCACGACGGCCGGACGTCAGCCGAACAGCGATATCTTCCTCGACGACATCACCGTCAGCCGCCAGCACGCCCAGTTCTTCCGCTGCGTCAGCGCCGAATTCCGGGTTGTCGACGTCGGCAGCCTCAACGGCATCTTTGTCAACCGTGAACCCGTGGCCTCGGCTGTACTGGCCAACGGCGACGAGGTGCAGATCGGAAAATTTCGACTGATGTTCCTGAGCGGCCCCACAACCGACGGCACTGAGAGCGAGGGGTCATGAAGACGAAGAAGCTCGGAACCCTCGGAACCAGCGTGGGCGACGGGGATGATGCGGTCGTGGTCACCCCAAATCAACAGGGTGGGAAGCCCCGACGAGAAATGCAACCGGTTGAAGGCGACCACCGCGGGTGGCGCGATCACAGGAAGCAGTAATTCAGCGCCTGGTGCTGATAACAGGCGCGGCGTCCAGCCCACTTCCGGACCTAGACCGCCGCTACCGATCA
Source organism: uncultured Actinomycetota bacterium (assembly GCA_963720085.1). Taxonomy (GTDB): domain Bacteria; phylum Actinomycetota; class Actinomycetes; order Mycobacteriales; family Mycobacteriaceae; genus Mycobacterium. The sequence continues at coordinate 26,474 of CAVRER010000026.1, read as the reverse complement.
ACACAAGCCATTCGCAGTAATCGGAATGCTGATGGACGAACTGCATGGCCACACCGCCGCCAAGGGACTGACCCACCAACGTCACCTGGCTGATATCAAGTTCATCTAGAAGATCGTCCAGCCACACTGAGAATGCGCCGAGCGAATAATCACCGCGTTTGATGAGCGCAGCACCTCGTGCGGAGGCCGGCGGCGATAGGGCGCTGCCAGAAAACACCTGGATGGTATGCGCTTCGCCCCGCGATCGCCCCTCAGCCCTCTCAATCGCGGCTTCCCCCACCAAACAGCTTGTGCTGCGGGCTTTGCGAACATCCGAGAAACCGACGTCGGCGGCGGAGGTCTCTGCGGCTATCGGGATGTCGGACGACGCCACCTTGGCGGCAGTGGGCTTGGAGGGCCACCAGTTCGCACGTCCGATCATTGCCGCCAGGGCCGGCACCGTAATGGTGCGCACCACGAACGTGTCGATTAGCAGGCCCACGCCGATGATGAAGCCGGTCTGCACCATGGTCGAGAGGCTGCCGAACAACAAGCCGAACATCGAGGCGGCGAAGATAATGCCGGCCGAAGTGATGACACCACCCGTCGAACGGACCGCACGAATGATGCCGGACCGGATCCCCGAACCTGACTCTTCACGAATTCGGGTGATCAACAGCAGGTTGTAGTCCGCCCCGACGGCGACCAAAACGATGAATGCCGTCGCCTGCACGTTCCAATAGATCGCCTGATGCAGCACGAACTGGAAAAAAACGACTCCCACACCCACGGCCGACAGAAACGAGATCACCACGGAGGCAATGAGGTACAGCGGAGCGACGATCGCCCGGAGCAGCAGGACCAGGATGGCGAAGACGACGAGAAGTGTCATCATGACGATCACTCGAACGTCGTCGTCGTAGTAGCTGCGGATCGCGCTGTACATCGCGGTGGGGCCGACCACCGATATCTCGGCATCCGAGAGCGAGGTGTTCGGCTGCGCGCCGCGAACCGTATTGAGAATCGATTTCACCTGGTCCATCGCGGCTGTGCTGAATGGGTCGAATTTCGTCTCCACGACGTAGCGCACCGAATGCCCGTCGGGCGAGATGAACATCTTCGCGGCGTTCTTGAAGTCGTCCGAGGTGAGCACCTTGGGCGGGATGTACATCCCCGCCATCGAGGTTTGTGAGGCGTCACGCTTCATCGACAGCAGCAGGTCGGCTGCCTGGTTCATTCCCAGACCCATCTGCCTGGTTTGATCGACGAGTACCCGGACACCCTGGTCCAGCCGCTGGCTGCCGTCGGCCAGTGCGTCGGCGCCTTCCTGCATTTGGGCGATCCTCTGCGGCACACCGGCAGGACTATTGATGCCCGCTGCCCGCAGACTGCCGCCTGCCGTTGCCAACAGCGTGCTCAGGTGTTGCACTGTCGACTGCACGTTCTGTGCCGGCGCTTTCTGCGCGGTGTCCAATGTGCCGTTGTCTCGCGCCTGGACAAGCCGTTCGAGGTAGGAGCGGCCGGCGCTGCACGCCGGGTCGGCGCTGCATTGCGGGCTGGTGTTCAAAGCGTTGAGCATTGGGCCCGCCGAGTCGGCGACACTGGCGGCGAGCGTCAAAACGGACCCGTTGGTGTTCGCGAGTCCGCGGATGGTGTCCAGCAGTTGGGCCGCCGTGGCGAGCTGCTGCTGCACCTGGTTCAGCGTTGTGGTGAGCGCGGTCATGGACCCGCCGGCGCTCCGGATTTGGTCGCGAACCATGGCCAGGCTTGCTGCGAGTTGGTCGGCGCCACTGGTCAGTGCGTTGAGGTCGTTGGTTCGGTCGGTGATCTGGGTCGAGACGTTGGCGAGGTTGGTACCGACCTGTCCGGCTTGAAAGCTGAGCTTGGTCTGATCGAGCGGCTGGCCGGTAGGTCGCGTGATGCCACGCACCGCGGCGATGTTGGGTAGCTGAGCCACGCGTTGCGCCATCTGTTCCAGGTCGGCCAGGGACCGCGATGTCCGCAGGTCGCGGGGCGAGTGGACGTAGATGTATTGCGGCAGCAGCGTACTCGTCGAAAAGTGGCTTTCCATCGCCGAAAATCCGACGTTGCTCGGCGCCGACTGCGGCAATTGCAAGCGGTCGTTGAAGGTGGGCCGCAGGAAGGCCGCGCAGGCGGCCAGCGCGATCAACACCGACAAACTGATCAGCAGATGGGCTTTGGGCCGGCGAACGATCTGAATGGCTGACCGCTGCCACAGCCGGCCGGTGAGCGCCCGTCGGGGCGTCACCCATCCGCGTCGACCCGCGAGCACCAGGATGGCGGGCAACAGCGTGACAGCGGCAAGAAACGCGATCGCGATCGAAACGGCAAGTGCCGGGCCCACACTCGTGAACGCGGGTAGACGGGTGAAGACCATGCCAAGGAAGGTGATGGCGACTGTGGCCGCCGACGCCGCGATGACCTTGCCGATGGAGCTCAGCGCCTTCTGCACAGCCAGGTCGGAGTCTGTGCCGGACCGGATGTACTCGTGGTAGCGGCTGATCAAGAAGACGGCGTAGTCCGTGCCGGCGCCGACGATCATCGCGGTCATCAACGCGATCGTCGCCGCAGACACCCCAAGTCCGAGCTGAGTCAGCGCGGACACCACACTCTGGGCCGACATCACCGAAACTCCGATGGTGATCAAAGGCAGCAGCACGGTCACGAATCGTCGATAGATCACCAGCAGGATAATCAGCACCAATAATGCGGTGGCAATCTCGATCCGGTGCATGTCATGGGCGCTGACGATCGACATGTCGCCGACCATGGCCGGTTGTCCCGTCACGTCCGCGGTCAGCGGGGAGCCCGCGGTGGAGCGTTTGGCGATTTCTGTGATCCGTTGGTAGGCCCGCGAGGATTCCGGGGAGCCGGCAGGCGCCCTGAGATTCACCGCCAGGTAAAACGCCTTGTTGTCGGCGCTGACCATCATTGGACGCAGTGCGGGCGTGGTGCTGACGTCCTGTACGCCGGTCACATCGTTGGTGTCGCCGCGTAACGTGGCGGCCAGTTTGCGGTAGGCATCCTCATCGCCAGGTTGCAGACCCTTGTTGTCGGTGAGTACGACAATGAGGACGTTCTGGGCGGATTCGCCGAAATCCTTGGCCATCTGCTCGGCGGCCGCCATGTCTTTGGGCGGCAGCAGCTGTGCTTTCTGGCTTTCCACCACCTTCGTCAACGGGGGGAAGGCCACGGCCAGCACGCCGACCACTACGATCCAGGCGGCAATCATCAGCCACGGTGCGCGCACCACGAAGCGACCCAGCACCGAAAACGCATCGATGCGCGTCGGGGTCCCGGAGGCGCGGGACTGGTTAGCCACGGTGAACCCTTCATTCGTGTGGTCAAGCGGGGGGCGGGAGCGGGGTCACCCGCTCGTCGTGGATGGGACGCTTACTGCGCCCCGGTGACTGGCTCAGGGCATGGCCAGCCCGTCGTAGCGGTGAGCGAGAAGTCGTTGATAGCGCTCAAAAGGTCCCGTCGCAAGTCGTCATTCGAGTTGGGACGGCCCGGCTGATACGCAAGGACCGAAACGAAGATGCGTCCCTGCGCTCTTCCCGAGACCAACACCAGCAATCCGCCGAGCCGGTGCATGATCGCCTTGGTCACGCCCGGGCCGAGAGACCTCATGGCGAAGTGGTCGGCGTCGGTGCCGTCTGGCCGGTAGGCGGCCGGGTTGACCACACCGAGGTTGGATGAGACGACGCTGGTCGCACTGCCCGCGGAAACGCTGACCATTCGCCTGACCAGCCACTTCGGCGCCAGAGGAGCGAGGGGCAGCAATTCCCACCGTTCGTTGGACACCTCCTGACAGCGGATCAGCGCTTGCTTGATTGCGGCCCGCATCTCGCGCAGGTCCGTCGTCGCAGGTGCAGGGTCGACCGTGAGGTCGACATTCGTGATTGCATTGGCGCGGGTATCGCCGGTGGTGCGCTCGTTGACGGGCAATGTCAAGGCGACCGAGCCGTCTGCGGCAACCCGTCCCACTCGCTGGGCGAGGCGGGCCGCCAATCCCGCGAGCAGCGTGTTGCTCGTCCCTCCCAGTGAGTGTCCACGGGCGTCCCACTCGTCGGCGTCGACGAAGATCGTTGCCATTGGGAGAGTGATGCGTTCGTCCGTTGCGGCGGGCGACGCGGGTGGCTTGGTAGGTAGCGGGGTGGCTGATCCGGCACCGCCGCGGTTACGCCGGGCAAATCGCGCTGCGGCGACGACGGCGCGGCCGATACCGGGGATGTCGCGCGCGGTTTGGCGGGCGTCCTCGCGCAGCGCCCGCCACCGCCGCCGTGACGCAGCAGCAGGCCAGTTGACGGCGTTGTCGTAGCCGCACGCCGCTTCCACCACCGCCAAGCACCCCCCGACGCCGTCGGTGAGGCAATGTGAGACGACCAAGCTCACCCCCGTGCCGCCATCGGTGAACGGGAGCACCGCAAGGTGCCATCCGGGTCCATGCTCGGCATCCAGGGGGGTGTTGGCCTGCTCGCTGAGCCAGGCGTCGAATTCTTCACGCGGCCGAGGCGTCGCGACGATCTCGAGGTCGGCCGGATCGCTGGGCGAGACCCAGCGATGGCGGCCGAACGGCAATGGTGACCGTTCGATGCGGCGGGATAACCGCCCCCGCTGAAGGTGGTGATGGAACTGGCGCAGAGCGTCGATGTCGATTGCGCGGTTGTACACCCAGACACACTGCCCCAGGCTGGTTGCGCCGGTGGCGCGCTCGCCGAGAAATACGGTCTGGTCGACCAGATCGAGTATGTTGCTCATCTTCGTAAGGTCGCTTTCGTCACTCGCCCGCCGCACGCAAGGCGAACGGTTCGTGTGAATTCGCATGGTCTGCCACCGCATCCACCCAGTCCGAGGTGCCTTTGGCGGCGCGCGTGAACGCCTGGATCAATGTGGCGATGTAACGGTGCACCGACTCACGCGCGATGGAGTTGTCCGGAAAGGAGATCGTCACGGTGGTTTTTGCGGCGTGCCGGTTGACCCACATGTTGATCCCGCCGTGCGACAGACAGTCGCCGTAGGCGCCGAAGTTCGTCTCTTCCCACAGTGTGGCGAGGGGTATCTTGCGAAAGTCGAGGAACGACACCATCATTGCCGGACGCGTGGGCAGCTTGATCCCCAGCTGATCCGGTGCCGCCAGCTCCAGGACCCGTTCAAACGGCACGCCGGCAAGATGCTTGCCGGCGTCGAACGACTTCTGCGCTGCCCGGGCCACCTCGGGAAACGAGCCGGTGCCGGTCGGCACGGTGACCGGAGACACGCTGGCGAACCAACCCACACTCATCGTGTCGATGCCCGGCGTCCGCGTGTCGTAGGCGGTGAATCCGTGGTAGGTCTCGGTGCCCGTGAGTTCGTGCTCGACCAGAGCTGCGCACGCCAGGACTCCCCCGCTGAACCGGACACCGGCCTCACGGCAGACGGTGTCAAAAGACTCCGTCTGGGCGGCGTCCAACAAGTCGACCGTCAGGAAGTCGCCGTTGTTGTTGGCCCACGTGTCGCCGAGCGGCAGCGGGAAGCTCGGCCAGTCGCCCTCGGTGTCTTGAGCGAACTCGATCCAGTCCTTGATCGGTGGGGACGACAGGGTCAAGCTCGCCACCTCCTGGCGCTGCCGCACGGTGTAGTCGCAATAGCTCCCAACCTGCGGAAGCGTGGTGGGGGTCGCCTGCCGCAGGTTCTGGTACATCAGGTGGATGTCGAGGAAGATCAGTCCGGAAGACATGCCGTCGATGTGGAGATGGTCAACACTGGCGTAGATCGTGAAATGGTCAGTGTGCTGGACAATGCCGAATGTGAAGCAATCCCACTCGAGTGTCTCGGGCGTCGTCGTCATCGCGTGTATGCGTATTTGTTCGGCGCTCATACATCCGACCTCCACAGAAACGAAATCGATGACTTGTGGGCTGTCGATCGTGCGACGGACAATGTCGTCGTTCTCGAATTCGAACCAGTTGTGGTAGGTATCGTGACGACGGACATGCGCATTGATCGCTGCCGTCATTGCCGGAATGTCACACACACCGGGAATGTCCCACGCCACGATCATCAGGCGGGGCAGCTGCCTGCCCATCGCCTTGGCGTAGTACGCGAGCCGAGCGTGTTGAGCTTGCTGATAACTCGCAGCGAGATCGCTGCGTCGCGCAGTACGAGCCGCTTCACGTGCCGCGGGTGAGGCCGTCCACGTGGTAACCGGACCGTGCGGCGGTTGCCATCCGTTGATGTTGCCCAGTGCTACCAATTTCCTCAATCCTTGTCTGTGCGATGCCGCAGCTTTCTTGCGCGGCGCGGGAGTGGCTGAATGGCTGTGCGCGAATGACTTTCGCGCTTGCGTGAATTTCCTTTAGCCGTTGTTCGCTTCAGTGAAGCCAGTCATTTTCGGGTAGCGCGACAGCGTTGGCGCAAGGCTGCGATGGTCGACTCCAGCCGTTTGGGCGAGCGCATGAACCCCGGCCCGGTGTGGTGTGAACGCCACCGCGGTGCCGCGATGGGCGGGGCAGCGCCCCATGACGAGCAGCCTGGTTGGCGGACGTGAAATACGTTGTTGCGGTCATACCCATGCCCACGACTAGTGCCCCGTCGATGGTTCGCCTCTGACGCGTACTCACAGCGAGACGTCTAGTAATTACCTTTGTACCGACGAGGGGTAGGAAACTGGAGCAATGACCCCAAGTCGAGCGCGCGGTCGACCGCGCAGCGAGGAACACCGCCATGCCGTCCTGAAAGCCGCCATGGAACTGATGCAGGAGGACGACCTGCGCAGGGCGTCGATCGACCGGATCGCCCAACGCAGCGGGGTCAGCAAGGCGACCATCTACAAGTGGTGGCCGAACAGAACCGCGGTGGCGATCGAGGCGTTCCTGTACCAAATGATGGCCGAGGCGCCCGTGCCCGACACCGGATCGGCGGCCGAAGACTTCCGCCTAGCGTTGCGCGGCATGATGCGCTTGTACAACAGCCCACTCGGCGCGATCTTCGCCCAACTGATCGGCGAGTCGCAGTTCTACCCAACTGAACGCGAGCGGATACGAACACACCAGGTGAACGTCCGACGAGCGGCCGTGCGGAAGATCTGGGACCGCGGAGTCGCCCGCGGTGAACTGGATCCGAACGTCGACCCCGAGGTGGCGCTGGATCTCATCTTCGCTCCGGCGCTGTACCGACGGGCGACCGGGCACGGAGGATTGACGCCGGCCGACGCCGACGCCATCGTGGCCACAGTGATGCGGGGACTGGCCAGCCGATCAGCTAGAGCCGGGCCGACCCCTTAGCGCCACTCAGACGCGCCGACCGCGGGGGCGCAATCATTTGTCGTCAGGGTTGAGCGCGAGGAAGGTAAATCCGGCCGCGGCGCCGGCGATGACTTGCGCGACCAGATACACCCACAGCGTCGGCCAGGCGAACATGCCCATCACGGCCGCGCCGACTGTGACTGACGGGTTGAACGCGCCACCGGAGATCGCGCCGACTGCGAAAGCGCCTGCTAGCACAGTGAAACCAATTGCCAGGCCGAAGTACGAGTTGTCCGGATGACTCTTGCTCGTCGCTACATTGAGTACCACGTAGCACAGGGCGAAGGTGAACAACAGCTCCACCACGAGTGCGGCCACCAAACCGTGACCGGTCAGCGTCATCGTCACGGTCTTCGTGGCCCGTGCCGGATCAACGATCCCACGCACCACCGCCGCAGCCAGCAGCCCGGCGGCTAACTGCACGATCCAGTACATGGCGGCGTCGCGCACGATGATCCGGCGCCGCACCAGTACCGACAAGGTCACCGCGGGGTTGTAATGCCCACCCGAGATGTGTCCACCGGCGTAGACCATCACCATCAGGACCGCACCGATAGCAAGCGGGGCGAACTGGCTGCCGCTGCCGACTGCCGCACCGACCGTGAACACCAAGAAGAACGTGCCTATCGCTTCGGCGATGTACTTCACTCCCGAGGGAGGTCCGCTGACTACTTCGGTTGACTCTTCGTCAGTCATGAGATTTCCCTAAGTTCGTAGTTGTCTGGGGTCGGTGCCCTGGATGCCTAGAGCGGTGCGGCGTAGTTGATGAGTGCTTGTTGCTGTTGTGGCTCGAAAGGACTTGCCGCCCGTCTGGCCCCGTCGACGCGTGACGGATCGCCACGGGTACCACAAATGCAGGTGCAAGAGTCCGGGTCGTCACCTCGTTTCTTGGACGTCTGGTTCAAAGGGGCGTCCCTCGAGGGCGGCGAAGACCCGTAGCGGGTCGAGGTAGTCGCGCCACGCGGTGACTTTGCTGTCCTTGATGACGACAACGGAGATGTATCGGTTGCTGTACGGCTGCCCGGTGGCCACGACCCTTCCCTCGGAGGAATATTCGAGCACCACCGACGACGTCGACGGTGACGGGTGGACGCGCAGGTCATAGCAGCGGTCCAGGAACAGCGTGGAGCCGTAGCCGCGGTAGAGCTCGATGAGGTTGTCGCGGCCGACGATGTGGCGCGGGTAGTTCGGAACCGTGATGATGAAGTCGAAGACCACGTCGTCGGCCAGCAGGTCGAAGAAGTGGTCACCTTCAACGAATTCCGCAAGGCCTTGCTCGATGATCCGAAAGAACGGATCCAGAGCGCGGAAGTCGCCCATGTTGTCAATCACTCGCCCCTCCTCAGAATGGTTGACAGCAGACAATCTTGGAGTGTGCTGTCACTCATAGTAGTTACCAGTCGATGCTCGCCACGTGTTCTCGAGCTCGCCCGCGTTGCCGCGAGACACGTTCCTGCGCAGCGGCTCCCCGCAACTTCAGCGCTGTTGCAGTACCAGTGGGCCGCGCAGAGGGCGACGTCCGCAACCGCTCGTCGTCGAACTCGATCTCGACCAGCGGGCTGCGCGCGAGCCAGTCGTCGAGATCCTGGCGCCGGCTGACCCGCGCCGCGATGTCGGGTCGGTTTTGCAAGTCGAGGACGGCGGTGATCCACAACTCGGCCAGTCTTCCAGTTGCGCTGCGCGCTAATGAAAGCACTCAGAATCAGGCCGCGCGCAGGACTTGTAGCGGTGTTTCGCCGAACATCTCCTTGTGCGCGGCGGCGAACCGGCCGAGGTGGGTGAACCCCCATCGATGCGCGATGCAGGCGACGGTGCTGTGGTCGGCATCTGCCGAGCGCAGATCCCGGTGGGCGCGTTGGAGTCGGACCACGCGCAGATAGGCCATCGGTGACATGCCCAGGTGCCGGCGGAATCCCTCCTGCAACGTACGCACACTGACGTGGCACTGCCTGGCCAGCGTCGAGGTGGTCAGCGGCAGGTGCGGTCCGGCCTCGATGATATCCATCGCGTCGCGGACAACGCCCGGTCGACCCGGCGCCGCGGGGCCAGCCAGTGCTTGGCTGTACGGGTGGTCGGCCACCAACAGCAAGCCATGAATCAGGCTTTCGACCAACGGGTCCCAGACCAGGGAATGCTGCAACAGGGGGTCCGGGCACTCGAGCTGACGATGCACCATCAGCAGTAGCCGCACCCAATCCTGGGCGGCACCGGCCTGCAGCGGCAGGGCTGCGCCGAAGGCGACGGGCGAATCCAGCGCCTCGAGGAGCAGTGTCTCGAGTGCTCTGTCGACCGCGATCTGGTCGATCTTGACCTGCAGATGGCGGCTGCCGCCAGGCCATCGGGTCACCGTGATCCCCGCGTCCGGCCGATAAATGGAGCCCAACGCGGGCGTCGAGGTCAGCTCCTGGCCCCGATGCCGCGCCCGAATCCAGCCTCTGAGAGGAACACACACATGGTAGCTGGGGCGAGACTCGTCGAAATACATCCGGACGTCGGTCTCATGGGTGATATCGCCGAGTGTGATCGGCCCCACACGGGTGACCCGTGTGAGCAGGCCAAAGCCGTGCGCCCGTCCCAGTAGCTCAAGCCGATGCGGGTAAAAAGACGCCGCACACCGCTGACTCGCCCGCTCGGGCGACCGCGTGCGAAACCACGAGTTCGGCTCCGCCACCTGGGGAACATCACCTCTGTGTCTTCGCATCGTCGTCACCTCCCACCGATCGAGCAAGGGGTGAACGGGGGAGGTGGTCAGCGCGCTCGGCCACCATGCACAAGTGCATCGTGTTCTTTTGCCCGCGACGCTGATACAGCCGCTCGAAAGCACCGAGCAGACGGACCAACGTACCGGTTGCCTCACCGGCGGATGCAAGCAGTCCGACGCCCTCGGCGTGAAACTCAGCTTCGCCTGCAGTCATGATCTACCTCCATGCGCGTTCGTTTCCAGCCGTGAGCCGCTGTGAGTTCAGTGTGGTCAACCGGTCCGTTTGGAGCTTGAATCAGCGCGACAGGCCGGCGTACCGCTGCGTCAGGTGGCAGGGCCGCGGTGATCCGCGTTTCGGTAGTCCGTAGGTGAATAGCCGTAGTGGGCCCGAAGGTGCGGCTGAACGCCGCGCGGCTCAGGCAGGCAGCGGGACACCGCCGAACGGGCCGCCGACCGTGAATGCAGCGTAGGCGGCGACAGCCTCGAACTCTAAAACTCTACAGTCCTGTTCACATGAGCCTTAAACTGTTGCGTCACCGGTCTTCTCACGAGGTGTGTCTGGGGCTTGAACCTGCGCGACAGGTCGCTGTACCGATGCGTCAGGAAGCCGGCCGCCGCAGCGGGTAGGCGTTGCGGTAGTCCGTCGGTGAATAGCCGTAGTGGGCCTTGAAGGTGCGGCTGAAGTGGCTGGTGTCGGAGAAGCCCCAGCGGTGAGCAATAACAGAGATGGGCCGATCGCTGGCGGTCACCTCGGCTCGGGCGCGTGCCAGCCGGCGTGCGCGCACGACCTCACCGACGGTCTGACCGGTGGCGCTGAAAACACGGTTGACGGTGCGGATCGACACCCAATGAGCCGCCGCGATAGCGGCAGGCGTGACGGCGCCGTCGAGCAGATGACGATCGATATACCGCTCGATCGACGCCCGCAACACGGGCCGCACGCTCGCGGCCGAGCAGACGTGGCTGTCGCCGCGCAGCGCGCCGACGAACAGCTCCAACGCCGCCATACGGGCCGCGCTCATCGTGGCCGAGCCCAGTCCCGGCAAAACCTCGGTAAGCGTAGCTAGATGATTCGTCAGCAGCCGTGTTGCCGGGGCGGTTGAGTCGAGCACGACCCCGTCGCGCATCCAAGGATGCCCATCGACCTCGTCCAGTGCCGCCCGCGGTATCATAATGCCGCGCAACGATAATGACTCCGGGACGGTGAATTGGTTCCGCTGGGTGGTGTCGAATGCGGCGATGTTACCGGGTGTCAGCGTGGCTACGGTGTCGCGCTGACTCAGCGTCATAGCCCCCTTCTGGCTGACCAATACGTAGACGAATTCACCCTCGGTATCGGCAAGTTGACGGCGAGCACGCCTGCCGGAACACGGTCCGCACCGGCTGTCGGCTATTAAGATGTCATCCATCCACCAGCGCCGGACCCATCCCTGGAACACATCTTGGTGAGGCAACTCCGGGATTGCGACCGCCCAGGGCAGATACGTGGCCGACAGGATGTGCTCCCACTGAGCGGCGACATCGTCCCTCGTGTCCGCGTCGGTGGCCCACAACTCACCACCACTTGGCACCACGGCACCTCCAATCTCGAACAGATGCTGCGTTCGGTGGGTGTTCAAGCGCCCACGCCGGCTCGAGGACTGCTGAACCGCAGGCCAACCCCAACGGCCCACTGGTGCAACCGCTCGCTGCCACGACGTCCCCTCCACCAATAGCGGTTTGTGAAGTGGCGGGGCCGGCTCCGCGTGGTGGCACGGCTTCGATGCCGGGTTTAGCGGTCCTCGTCTCCACCAGAATTGAGCGCCAGCGACGACATGTCATTACCGCTAGCACCCAACAATGCTTCCCGTGGCCATCAATCACTGCGCAACGCCGCTACGCGTTTCGCGAGGAGCGAACGGCTAAGGGTGAGGGTCTCCGGTTTCGATTTGGCGACCGATCCGTTGTCGAAAGGTGGTTGCGGGTCGTATTCGATGGCCAGTTGGATCGCTTCGGCGACCTGGTCCCCGGCGATGCGGGCGGCGAGGGTGAGGGCCATGTCGATGCCGGCGGACACACCGGCTGCGGTCACGATTTTGCCTTCGGTGACGACCCGCCGGGCGGTGTAGCGGGCGCCGAACGCTTCCAGTTCGTCGACGGCTGCCCAGTGGGTGGTGGCCTCGAGCCCCTGCAACAGTCCGGCGGCTGCCAGCACTAGAGCGCCGGTGCAGACCGAAGTGGTCCACTGGGTCGTCGTGTGGACCTGACGAACCCAGCCGATGAATGTCTCGTCGGTAGCTGCTCCGCGGGCGCCCGGTCCGCCGGGGACGACGAGCACCTCACAGTTCTCGACCTCCCGCAGCGACGCGTCCGCCACAATGGCGAGCGTGCCGGTGTCGCTACGGACCGGGCCACGCTGGGCGGCCGCGATGACGACCTCGGCGCCGGGGATCTCGGACAGCACCTGGTAGGGTCCGACCGCATCGAGGGCAGTGAACTGGTCGAATAGTGGGATGACGATGCGCATGGAGGTCCTTTTTTAGGCGGGTGTTCGTGGGCTGAAATGTTGGCGGTATTGGCCAGGAGTGACTCGGATCGTGCGTTGGAAGCTGCGATGCATCGTCTCGACAGTGCCGAAGCCGCAATCCCGAGCGATATCCGTTAGTCCACGTCGAGTGGTTTCAAGCAACCGCCGTCCCGCTTCCACGCGGACGGCCTCGACATAGGCAGCGGGGGTGCTGCCGAATTCCTGGGCGAAGCGGCGCGAGAAGTTCCGCACGCTCATGGAGGTGCGCGCGGCCATGACGGGAACCGAGAGGTCGTCTCCGAGGTGGTCGGCGATCCAGGATGCAAGCTGCACGAGGGTGTCCCGTTCAGGACGTTGAGCTGCGAGCTGCGAACTGAACTGTGACTGACCCCCAGAACGCTGTACGAATAGGACCAGGTAGCGGGCGATCTCACGCGCACGCTCGGGACCGAGATCGTCTTCGACCAAGGCGAGGGCGAGGTCCATGCCGGCGGTCACCCCGGCCGAGGTCCACACGTTGCCGTCCCGGATGAAAATAGGGTCCGGATCGACGGTCACCTCCGGGAACTGCTGCGCAAGACGCGCGCACGTCGCCCAGTGGGTCGTCGCCCTGCGGCCGTCGAGCAGCCCCGCCCGGGCAAGCAAGAAAGCCCCGGAACACACCGAGGTCACTCGCCGGCAGCGTTGCGCAGCCGACCGGATCCAGGCAACGAGCCGATCGTCAACGATTGCCTGGGCAACGCCTCGTCCACCGACGACGACAAGAGTGTCGATCGGTCCCCGGCAGGCACCGATCGCACGGTTGGCGCCGATCTCCAGTCCGTTCGACGCGCGAATCACACCGCCGTCGGGACTCACGACCTCGGTCACATACTCGCTCACCTCGCTGTCACTGAACCGATCAGCCATCGCGAACACCTCAAGCGGCCCGGCGAGATCAAGCAGCTGGAGATCCGGGAAGGCGACGAGCACGACGCGGCGGGCCATACACCCAACAGTCGACCACCAGAGCCATGGCCGCAATGACAAAACTCTGACGATTTCAGCCACATGCCCCAGCAGAACAAACGCCCGTCAAAGCGAACCGCACCGGCGAGTCAGGAGACTCCTGATCCGATTTGAGGACTCAGCCCCGGCTGGCCTCACCTGGGCCACCCGAAGGTGTCAATGACCCAAGACCGCTATATGACTCGTGGCCGGGTTCACACGCAGGTGGCTGATCTCCTTGACCGAACCGTCGCTAAAAGCGGTGAATAAACGGTGACTCGGCACCGAAGATCTTGAAAAATAGGCTCTGACGTGGGGCGGGCGGGGCTCGAACCCGCGACCAACGGATTAGCAATCGTTAGATCCTGACAGTCCCTGTTATTGCCTGTTTCTCACTGTGCGACAACCGGATTGACTGCCTCGAACCCCCGATCGAACCGGGCAATTCCGGTCGGTTCCTGGTCATTGGCGGTGAATAAACGGTGACCGCCAGCCCGCCCCGTAACCATTCCACCAAGAAACCGCCGCCGCCACCACCGCGCGACCCTGACCCAGACTGCCAGGAGCGGGCAGACGCAGTAGTCAAGCAGGCGCTTGATCAGGCCGCGTCTGGGCTCCTGAGCTTGTAGCTGTCGGCTTTGAAGTGAGCCTCCAGTAATAGAGGTCAAGCCCAGACGAGCCGTGACCGCCGGAGGCGTTTTTCCCGATGCGCGCCGTTGAACGACCGCCCGTCATGGCATCGCCTCGGCCCAGGCGATATGCCCCTCGAAGCCAAGCGTTCTCGCCATGTCGCGGTACCGGTCCCTCAACTGGTTGTACACCTCGGCGCCGCCGTGAGCCCGCGCCAGTAGAGCCCGCACCCGCAGCAGCCAGACCTCGCGCATCACCAGACCCTCATCGGCTGGCGCGGTCGCTAACCGCTCGATCGCGGCCTCGGCTTCGGCCAGGTCGCCGTCGGCCCCGCGATCGAGCAGTGTCGCCACCAGAACACCGGTCGCTGGAATGCCCCACACCAGCAGCCGTCCCTCGCGGAACAGGTGGTCGACCGCGGCGCGCATGAGCGGGATGGCGTCATCGCGATCTCCATGCCGAGCCCGCTCACGCGCCGCGTACACCTCGACGAGTGGCAAATCGCACAGCAAGTATCCGCGGCGCAGGAACACGTCGCCGACCTCGGCCAGGAGCGTCTGTCCGCGGTCACGCTCCGCATCCGTGTGGCGGTGCACCAGCGCAACGCCCAGCGCCAACCGGGACCAGGCCAACGCGACGTCATCACTGGAACGTTCCGCGATCCGTAACGCATCCTCGATCTCGCGCACCGCGAGATCGTCAGGACTCAGAACGCCACAGGATATCCCTAGGAAGTAGACGTAGCCGACGACCCCGGCGTAGGTCAGGGGGTCGGCGCTGCGGGCCATGGCCAGGCCGTGCCGCTGGTCGTCGCGCCATCCCGGAAGACCCAGGCACCAACGGGCAACGGCCCGCTGCATAAGGGCGACCGCTAACGGAGACCCCATGATGAAGTTGCCTTTAGACGGGTCACCGTCGGCCAGGTCGATGACCCTCTGTGACCAGCGCAGCACCTCACACATCTCGGCGCTTTCACCCTTGGCGTAGATCGGCGCGAAGGACAGCCCCACCGCCAAGGTCGCATCGCCGACCGAGTCGAGGAGGGCCACGGCCTCGGATGCCAGCTGCGACGCCTCGCGCGTCCGAGCCTGAAACAGGTGATCCATCACCAGCCCCGCCATCCCGATGGCCAGGGACGCCTTGTCCCCGGCGGCGGTGCACAACTTCCGCAATTCATCGAACTGGGCGCCGGCTACATGCTCATGGACTCGCCAGGCGTTCGCGCACAACATGGTGCGCGGGGCGATGCGCATCGCTGTTCGGTTCGAGTCATCGGCGGGTACTGCGTCGGCGATCCTTGTGGCACGCTCCCAGCTCACTCGCGCCGCGGCGATGTCACGGTTGGTCGCCCAGGTTGCGGCCCGCATGTGCCAGCCGTAGGCGGCGCGCAGGTCACCGGCGGCCTCCAGATGCTCGGCGATCAGGGCGGCGTTCTGGTCGGCGGATTCCGGTTCGCGGGCTTCGATCGCTGCGGCCAGCCGCCGATGCACTTGGGCGCGATCGGATTTCAGCTGTGACTCGTAGGCCACGGTGCGGATCAGCGGGTGCCGAAACGCATACTCGGCGCGCGGTGTGAACACCATCTGATCGATCAGCTCGGCCCGAAGAAGGGCATCAAGCACCGGCTCAATCTGCAAGGCAGCCAACAGATCAGGGCTGAACCGAGTCCCGATTACCGCCGCAGCGCACAGCGTGCGCTTGGCAAGCGGGTCGAGGCGGTCGATGCGCGCGGCAATCGCCGCCTGCAAGGTGGCCGGCACGCGCACGTCGGCCAGCTCGCTGTCACACACGTAGGCTCCGCGCTGGCCGCCCAGCACACCGCGCTCGGCCAGGTCACGCACGATTTCCCCGGCAAAAAACGGGTTGCCCGCGGCGCGCCTGGCGATAATGCCGGCCACTTCCATGACCGACGGGTGCGGCCCGAGCAGCTCGGAGGCCAACGCGGCGATCTGCGAATCCTCCAACGGCTCTAAAGCAATCGTCTGCGATCGATGGGTGTGGGCCAGCACGCCCTCGTATTCGGGCCGGTAGGTGATCAGCACCAGCGAGCGAGTCTGGGGAACGACCGACAGCCACTCGGCGATCATCGACTCGCTGGCCTCGTCGATCCAATGGGCGTCCTCGATGACGTACACCGCCGGGGTGCTGCGCGCAAGCGACGCGGTGTTCAGTAGTGCGGTCAGCCGTCGCCGCCGGGCGTCGGGGTCAATCTGCGGCAGAGCAACCTCGGGATCGGCGATGCCCAACAGATCGTCTAACAAGACCAGATCCTCGCTGTCGGCACCCGTAAGCCGGCCATGCACCCGCGCCCGCGCCGCCACGTCATCCAGCTCACTGGTCCCCAGGGCGGCGCGTAACAGCCCCGCCACCGCACGGAACGCGATGTCGGTGGTGTGGGACTCGCAATAGGTGGTGAACACCGCCACGCCCCGACGCATCGCCAGGGCGGCCGTCTCGCGGACGATGCGGCTCTTGCCGATGCCCGGCGGGCCCACCACACCCGCAACACGACCGGTGCCGTTGGTCGCCTGGCCCAACATGCCGGCAAGCGCGCCCATCTCCCACTGGCGCCCGACCAAAGTCGAGTCGGCCCCGTCCATCCGCCGCTGCGGCGCCACCCCAAGTAGCCGGCGGGCGGGCACCGGGTCGTCGGCGCCCTTGATGCGCACCATTTCCGGTTCAGCCAGCACCGCGGCATCCTCAACCAGCCGGCCGGTGGACTCGCTGAGCATCACCCCGCCCGGCGGCGCCACCGATTCCATCCGCTGCGCCGCCCCCACCTGCTCACCTAACGCGGTGTAACCCGTAGTGCCCGAACCGATCTCCCCGGCGATCACCTGGCCGGAATTGAGGCCCACCCGCAACTGCAGTGTCACACCGTCGCGGCGATCAACCTCAACGGCCAGGCGGTTGGCCTCATCCTGGATACCCAGCGCGGCCAAACACCCCCGGAGCGCGTGGTCCTCCAAAGCAGCCGGCGCGCCAAACAAGGCCATGATCCCGTCGCCGGTGAACTTGTCCACCGTCCCGCCATACCGCTGCACGACCACTGACGAGCGGTCAACCAGCTCGGCCATGATCTCGCGCAACCGCTCGGCACCCAGGGCCGCGGCGATGTCCATCGAATGCACCACGTCGGCGAACAAAACTGTGACCTGCTTGTACTCGGCCGGTTTCGGGCCCGCCGAAACGGCTGCACCGCACTCGCTACAGAACTTGGCTGTCTCGTTCAGTTCCGTGCCGCACGATCCGCACGACAGCCCCGTGGTGGTCATCTCACGCGGCCCGACCCACTGTCGTTCATATCAATATCGTGTCACCGCTGACCAGACGCGTCTGTTATATCGGCCCAACGATCCGTGGCCTGAGTTGTTACTCAGGAATCACAAGCGCGGTATGGCGGCCGCGCATTGAGCCGATTCGGGCTCGGGCATGAACAGGCATGTCACTCAGCGCGGCAGGCCTGGGCCTTTCCGTTGAATGTAGAGGTCTAGGGCTGGGCGGGAGGTAGGGGGCCATGCTGGCCGATGCAGATCACCGTGCAATTTGGAGCTGCCGGGGCCGGCGGCTGAGCTGGCCACATCGGTTGTTGAGGGGACACGGACGGGCCGAAGTCGATGAGCGGCATCTGCGCCAGCGGGTCGGTGGGCGGCAGCCCATGGATGTTGAGCGGCAGCCCCGGCCCGAGTCCCTCCGGATTCTCCAGATGTAGGTCGCCGAGCGGCGGTGCAGGCCCGGTCACAGGCGGCAGGTCGACCGGCACTACTCCGGTGGCGTATGCGGCGGCCCAGCCGAGCACGTTACGGGCATACGGCATCGAGTTGTTGTAGCGCAAGATCGCCGCCATCACCTGGGACGGATCCCGCAAATTCTGCCCGCCGCTGCATAGATATCGGGCGGCGGCCAGCGTGGAGTCGTAAAGGTTCTGCGGATCAGCCACGCCGTCACCGTCGCCGTCGGAGACGTACCTTGCCCAGGTGCCAGGCAGGAACTGCATCGGCCCCATCGCGCGCGCGTAAGTGACGCTACCGCCGGCGCTACTTTGGACGATGACGTCGTTTCCGGGCAGGGTGCCATCTAGCGCGGGCCCGTAGATCGGCCGAACCGCGGTACCGCGAGCATCGGTCGCACCGCCGTTGGCATGTCCAGATTCAATACGTCCGATGCCGGCCAAGAGATTCCAGCTGATCCCGCAGTCGGGATTAGAGGTGGCCATCATTTGCTCGGCGTTACGGTACGCAGCCAGGGCCATCGACGGAATGCCCAGTGCACTAGGCGAATTCACCGCCGTGACCGGCGGCGGAGCCGACTTGTTGGCCGCCGCGATATGTAGGCGGGCCGGCGGCCGCGCGACGGCGACCACGGCCGGCCCGGACAACTCACTCCTGGCGGCTGCACCAACCGCTACCGGAGTAATGGCAACACGGGGCAAAGCCGGGGTGGGCAGGGGCACTCGGCGTGCCACACCGCTGACGGCACAAGCAAAGTACCAGGGGAGCTATCGCAGCGACGCTCAGGGCTGAATTCCGCGTCATACGGATTACCCACTGGCGCGACGTCGGGTTAAACCTCCACACAGCCAAGGCCTTACGCGATCCGTACACCACGGCCGGTTCCTCGGTATGTGACCTCAGGCGGTGACGCGCCATTTTGTCTCAGTACCTGCGTTGGGTGGGGATCGATGCGGTGTTCGCGGTCTCAAGCGAGTCGAGGATGGCTTTCTGGGCGTCCTTCGGCAGCAGGTGCAGGTTCTCCCGGACCCGGGCTTGGCGACGACCGACCGCCTTGCGCTCCGGCATGCCGGGAGTGGCCAGGATCTGCGGCGGCACACCCTCGACCTCCTCGACACCGCCGTCGACGTGGCCGGCCTCCAGGTGGGCCTGCTCCTCGGCCATGGTGGCCTCGTCCTTTTCCTCCGACATCCCGATCGGCCCGATACGACGACCATTGAGGAACTGCCGAACCACCGGCTCGTCGCTGGTCAGCAGCACCTCACGCGGGCCGAACATGACCAGCTTGCGGCGGAACAACATGCCCATGTTGTCCGGCACCGTGCGGGCGATGTTGATGTTGTGCGTCACGATCAATATCGTGCAGTCGATCTGGGCATTGATGTCGATGAGCAGCTGGCTCAAATACGCGGTGCGGACCGGGTCCAGACCCGAGTCGGGCTCGTCACACAGGATGATCTGCGGGTCAAGCACCAGCGACCGGGCCAGCCCGGCGCGCTTGCGCATACCGCCGGAGATCTCACCGGGGAACTTCTTCTCATCCCCGCCCAGACCCACCATCTCCAGCTTCTCCATGACAACGTCACGGATCTCGCCTTCCTTCTTCTTGGTGTGCTCACGCAGCGGGAAGGCGGTGTTGTCGTAGAGGTTCATCGACCCGAACAAGGCGCCGTCCTGAAACATCACACCGAACAGCGTGCGGATGTCGTAAAGCTCCTTGGCCGAGCACTCGGTGATGTCGGTGCCATCGACGATGATCGAACCGCGCTCCGGGCGCAGCAGGCCGATCAGTGACTTCAAAAAGACGGACTTACCGGTACCCGACGGGCCCAGCAGCACGCTGACCTCACCCTCCGGGACCTCCAACGTGACATCTTCCCAGATCCGCTGGGAGCCGAAGGACTTCGTCAGCCCCTCAACCTGGATACCGATACCCATGCGAAACGCCCATTACGACGACTGCCCTTCGTGAAACACCCTCGGCTGCAAGACTTGAACTGCAATTCCGTCGTCGCTCCCGTGGGCACCTCGTGACTTGTAAGACGTTGCTATCGTCGCCGACCCGACCGTTCTACGCTTCCCCCGAAAGAAGACACTTTGCTCTCCTCTTCGGGGCATGACTCCTCGTGGCCGTCGCCCGCCGGACCGGCGTCAATCACATAAGGGCGGGAGTGGCGAACCAAAAGCCCAGGATCATCGCCGCTACGACCACGGGCCAAGCCTCGAAGGCGACACGCACCGGGATCGGTGCGTATCGCAGCTCCATGAAGTCCAGCATCACGTACCGTGACCTTCACCGCGGCGATCAGGAAGTTGCCGACCACCGCGACGGCGGGGCTGAACAGATCCTTGGACAGCCCCCACGTCGTCGCGCAGGTCGCCAGCATCAGGCCCAGCCACACCCAGGTGACCCGTTCACGCAATACCGACATCAGACCGCCCTCATCAGGTAGAGCAAGGGGAACAGCACGACCCACAACAGGTCGACCAGGTGCCAGTACGACGCCACGCTTTCCGGCACGGCCCGGTGCAAGTGGTCGTAGGTGCCGCGTCGCGACCTGACCCACAGATAGGTCAGCAGGCTGGTACCTGCCACAACGTGTGCGAGGTGGATCCCGGTCAGCGTGAAGTACCACATGTAGAAGGGGTTAGTGCCCGGCGTTGAGGCCGTGGGCGAACTTCTGGAAGTACTCGAACGACTTGGACACCACGAACATCAGACCGGTGACCGCTCCCCCGAGCAGGAGGCGGGGCTCGCGGTCGATCTGATCACGCTTCATCGCCTGCACGGCAAGGGCGACCGACCAGGAGCTGGTCAGCAGGATCAGCGTGTCGAGGCCGCCCAGGTGCATGTTGAGCGTGTGCCGGGAGGCCTCGAACAGGGCCGGGTTTTTGAGCCGATCCTGCATGAAGCTCAGGAACAGGATCGCGAAGATGACCGAGTCCGCGCCGATGAAGACCCAGACGCCGTCCACACCGGGAAGGCGTCTGGGCTTCACCTGCTCGGTGGTAACGACCCCCACGCCGAGACTAATCGTTCAGGCGTCCCGCTGCCGCGTCCTCGGCCTGGAGCCGGGGGATGGCCTTGATGACGTAGTAGGACAGCCCCGGGATCCAGAAGAACCAGGTGAAGAATGCGATCCAGAAGCTGATCACGCCGTTGAAGGCCAGCGGCCCGGTGTTAACGAACGGGATGGCACTGACCACGAAGAACGACGCGATGGTGATCCAGCCCCACCAGCTGACGACGTCCGGGACCAGCTTCTTCTCCCGCTTGTCACGCATGAACACGATGCTGGCGCCGGCGATCTGCCACGAGGTGACGAAGTACGCCAAGTCGATCAGGAGCCAGCCAAACCAGTAGAGCGTGTGCGCCATGCCGGGATTGATGTTGTCGATCTCGTGCGCGGCGGTGAGCCAGATAGCGCACGCCGTCATGATGGGCGCACAGGTAATCGTGCCACCCATCATCTCCATCTTGGACCACACGCCCCCGGCGCCCTCGATGCGTTCCATCACCCGGGAGACGGCCACGCTCCACACCATGTAGAAGGCGGTCATCGTGAGGCAGACGCTCATCCCGATCATGATCGGCAGCCTGAGGTTCTTGTAGTGGTCCCAGACCGCTTGCGGCTCCGCCCAGGCCGGGAACGGCGAGATGTTGCGCGCCAGCAGCCCCCATAGACAGAAGAACGCGGCTATGAAGGCGAAGCCCGTCCACGCCATGATCTTCCACGATGTGTAGTCGGTCGGGTACGGCCGCAAGTCACGTGCGGGGGCCGAGGTGCCGGGTTCGGCATGTGTTGCCATCGGACCTGCTCCTTATCAAGGGTGTACGAGGGGAATCGACACTCGAATTCCCCTCGTGACTTCTAATACATTGTCATCCTCACCGACGCGGCGCTGGCAGGCTTCCCCCGAAAGAGCACCTTTTGCTCACCTCTTCGGGGCACCGAAAGAACAGCCGCCGCCCGCGAACCGAACGCGAAGCCCTAGAAACCCGCCCCGTGAACCTCGTGGCCGGGCTTCTCCGCCGCGAGGCCCCGGTAGGCGCCTTCGGGCGTTGCGCCGTGATTGATGACACCGTCGACTTCACGAGCGATCGGCATGGCAATGCCGTACGAATCGGCGAACTCCATGACAACGCTGGCAGCCTTGACGCCCTCAGCGACCTGATTCATCGATGCGATGATCTCGTCGATTGGCTTGCCCGCGCCGAGCTGCTCGCCGACATGCCGGTTGCGGCTGCGCTGGCTGGTGCAGGTGACGATGAGATCGCCCATGCCGGCCAGCCCGGCGAAGGTGTCGCGCTGCCCGCCCACTGCCTCGCCGAGCTTGGACATCTCGCGCACCGCGCGGGTCATCACCATGGCACGCGTGTTCTCGCCGATACCGAGTGAGTAGCCCATGCCGACGGCGATCGCGTAGACGTTCTTCAATGCGCCCGCCATTTCGACGCCAACGACATCGTCAGTCGTGTACGTACGAAATCGCCTGGTGCGGAACAGCTCGGCGAGATTAGCGGCCAGATGCGGGTCGGGCATTGCCAGCACAGCCGCGGCCGCGTAACCCTCGGCCACCTCGCGGGCGATGTTGGGCCCGGCCAGGATGCCGGCTGGGTGGCCGGGCAATATTTCGTCGACGATCTGGCTCATCCGCATGTTAGTGCCCTGCTCGAGGCCCTTGACCAGCGACACCACCGGCACCCACGGGCGCAGCTGTCTGGCGAGCTCGGTCAGCACCTTGCGGAAGCCGTGCGATGGCACACCCATGACAACAACGTCGGCGCGATCGGCCGCCTCGGCGAAGTCCGTGGTGGCGCGCAGCGTGTCGCTCAGCTCGACGTCGTTGCCGAGATAGCGACTGTTGCGGTGGTTTTCGTTGATGTCTTTAGCGGTCTCCTCCGAGCGCACCCATTGCAAGGTGGGCCCGCGGCGCGCGCAGATGGACGCGATCGTGGTGCCCCAGGAGCCACCGCCGAGGACGACGACGTGGGGTTGGCGCTGAGGGGGTGTCATGCTGACCATGCCGTGATGACCGCGCCCAGCAGGTTGATGTTCGACGGAACGGGTTTCCGGTGCAACTCTGTCTCCACTACGACGTGTGTCCTTCCCGGTACACCCTCGGGTGGCGGGCCTTGGACCGGATCGCAGCTGTGGCTCAGCGCGTGGGCACCTCATGACTTGTAAGGCATCGCCATCCTCGCCGACGCAGCCGTCGCAGGCTTCCCCCCGAAGAGCACATTTTGCTCTCCTCTTCGGGGCATGCCCGTTGGGCGCATGCCCGGAAATGAGGCCGTAGATACCTCTTCTTCGCCCAGTTAGCAACTAGCGCAGCGATCAGCCATCGGCCGGGCCTGCACGACGCTACATTTCTCAGTACGGGACGTGACGCAGGTGCCCAAATGGACCGAGGTGGGCTTGTGTGGAACCGATTCGCTGCCGGGCTGGGATCCGGGCTGATGGTCGTAGGTATCGGCGCGTGCTCGTCGCCGCCCGCTGCGTCACCACAAGCGGGGACCTTGCCATCCGGAACGGCGCAAGTGACGATCGACAACAAGGACATTCCCAGGACGTACGCGGTGCATTGCACATCGATCGAATCGTTAACGATGATCGCAACAGGTGACGTGACTGCGGGCGCCACCGCTCTCGTGTCCAACGAAGACGCGCTCACCGCCCAGTCAGTCGGCATCCAGGACTTAGGCGGCTTCACGGGTAGCTACATGGAAGGTCTCCAGGGCCGGGCACAAGTAACCATGAGCGGTCAGACCTACACAATCCGCGGTACTGCCGAGGGATTCGATACCGATAACCCCAGCGCCAGGACGACGGGTACGTTCGTGATCAAGGTGGCCTGCTAGCGCCACAGGCGATTAGCAGACCAATTCCGGCGAAGGTCTGATGGTCACCCGGCGCGTCGACGACCACTTCGCCCGCGGGGCGCCCGAACTTCGAGCGCCGACCCGCGCGTGGTCTCCGCGGCAGTTATAGCCTACGTAGTTCGCGTCTCATGAGGCCGGTCTCGAAATAGCTTTCCGAAAAAGCTGGAAGGAACCTTCGAGCTGGGCGTGCAGGCACCGTTAAAGTCAGCAACCCGCGGCGCACCGCAGCGAGAACGGGGGCGAGGTCGACCAACCGACCTGGGCGCGGTAACGAAACCTGGTTGAACATGACATTCCCTTCGATACTCCATGGCAGTCATCGATAGGGAACGTAAGGTATCGCTACGATATTCCTAGTATCGAAACGGCACGTCAGGGATCCACTCCGATCCTCCGAGATTGCCATGACCGGTGGCCGCGGCAGACAAGCCGTGCGAGCACCGCCCAGCCCACGTTTGCCCGGGATGCATTAGCGTGGACCAGCACGGATTGAGCTAAGCCCGGTGTGGAGGCCTGTCAGTTTCGCTACGATACTTTCGGTACTACATCCGGGCCGGATGTCACGGAGTAGGGCGCACCCGGCGATAGGGTGGCGAGGGGGTCTGCGATGACTGAGGTGGACACAGAATTGTCGGCCGACAGCGATGACGAAGTCGATCCGCGCTGGCTGCGGTCACGCACCCGCCTCTTGGACGCGGCGGTCGATCTACTGCGGGCCGGGGGTATCGAAGCCGTCACTATCGATGCGGTCACCAAAGCCTCAAAGGTTGCCCGTACCACTCTTTACCGCCACTTCGGCTGCTCGTCTGATCTGCTTGCCGCCACACTCGAACGGCTCCTGCCCGCGGTCACGCCGCCACCGTCGACAGGGTCGTTGCGTGACCGGCTTGTCGAGCTGGTGTGCCGGCAAGCGACGCTGTACGAAGAGGCACCGCTGCATCCGACGACCCTGGCCTGGATAGCCCTGCGATCCACTGCCGACAGTGCCGACGACGCCCAAGACTGGCAACGATGCAAAGGCACACTGCAGGCACGCGTCGTCGAGCACTACCGCCAACCGTTTGAAGCCATCCTGCAAAGTCCCGACGCCCACACTCAACTCGACGAGTTCGACCTCGAGCTTGCCGTGTGCCAACTCGTGGGGCCGCTGCTGTTCGCATGGATGATTGGTCTGCGTGTCATCGACCACCAGGACTGCGTCCGCATCGTCGATGATTTCCTCGCGGCCCACCGACTCGACCACACCGCCAGTACATCCCGGGACGCCTAATTGCACCTCGGCGCCGCAACGGCGAAACCGCTGCTCCACGCCCCAAACAGACAGCAAGCGATCATGGCTCGAATGCGATGAAGCTACTCGGAGTTGACGGCTAATCAACCTGCGCGGCTTTGCCTTTCCTGCGCATCATCTTCGCCGACCACATCGGGGACCTGGCTGGCGACAAGCATTCTTACGAAGTGTGCCACGGAGTCCGCAAATAAAGACCGAGCTGGCTCCCGCGGGTGCGAGATCGCCGTCGCGGCTATTGACCCACGGCGGCGTCACCGACGTCGATTGCGTCGCGCTCGTCGGATTCGGCCAAGGCGGCGGCGTAGCTGTGCACATGCCGGCGCATGCGCCGCCCGGCGGCGATGGCGTCACGGTCCCGGATCGCGGTCGTGATCGCCCGGTGTGCCCGGCTTGTCACCGCACGAACCTCGGTGTCGACGAAGGCCGCGTTCTTGGTGCCGGCATAGATTGCCTGCGATAGCGCGGTCATGAGGCCGATTAGCAGCTCGTTGTGACTAGCGACCGCGACACCGACATGCCAATCCAGGTTGGCCTGCAGAAACTGCTCGAGATCGGCCTCGGGATCGGCGATCGCTTCGTTGGCCCGGTCGAGGTCGGTGAGGTCCTCGTCAGTACGGTTGCCGGCAGCAAGCTCGGCGCAGAACGGCTCGAGGGCCTCCCTCGTCTCCATGAGGTCGACAAGTTTGATGCGTCTGCCCCGGATGAGCAAGCTCACCGAGCTGGCCATCGACGTCGTGGTAGGGCGCTGTACGAACGCGCCGCCGGCACGCCCCGCTTTGACCCGAACCAGGTTTTGCACTTCAAGGATCCGCAGCGCTTCCCGGACAGTGGCCCGACTCATCTGCGTCTGTTTAACCAGGTCACGCTCCGCCGGTAGGGAGACACCCTCGGCGAGTTCGCCATTGAGGATCCGCTCCCGAAGCTCGTTGGCAAGCACATCAGACGCCTTGGGGACGTCGAACGGGCTAAGCCTGATGCCGGGTCGCGAGGGTGTGGTCATGGGATCCGCTGCTTCCATCACATGCCCCTGGTGATTTATGGTCAGACCTAAGATACCATTTATTTTATTAGGCCGTACTGATCTTGGTACCCGAAGGCTGGCAGGAGAAACGCCGATGCGATGGGAGCTCTCCGAAGAACAGGAGCTATTCACCACCTCGTTGCGCGAGTGGTTGGCCGAACGCGCTGGCCTGGCAGCGGTTCGCAGCTGGCTGGATGCCGGCGATCTTTCCAGCTTTGAGCGGCTGTTCGTCGGCGAAGGCTGGGCCGGCGTCGGTTTCGACGAAGAGCTCGGCGGCCAAGGCGGTGGTCTGCTGGAGATCGCACTCACCGCGCGGGAACTGGGGCGCGCAGCGGCGCCGTCGGCCAGCTGGCTGCAGTCGGCGATCGTCGTCCCGGCGCTGGCCGACGAGCCAGAGTTGGCACGCGCGGCATCCGAATCCGGCGAGGTGACCGCAC
>CAVRER010000025.1:0-10506 GCA_963720085.1 uncultured Actinomycetota bacterium | reverse complement strand
ACAGATACGGCGTGGGGATGATGATGCGGGTGGTGTTCAGCGCTGTGGTGGCGGTGTAGAACGCGCCGCGGCTGGCGGTGGGGTCGGACCGCAGCCGTTGCGCGGCCAGGGTGTCGACGAGCGCGTGAATGTCGCTATCGGCGGTGGCCCCGGAAAACACCGCCGAGGCTTCGGTGTCGAGTTGGGCGGCCAGTGCGTCGCGCGCTTCACGGGTGGCTTGGTGCTGTGCGCGGCTGGCTTGCACGAATCCGATCACCGCGACGAGGGCCACGATGGCGGTGCCGGCCAGCACGGCGCGCAGGATGCGGGAGCGTCGGCGCAGGTCGGCGGCGTGGGCTTCGGCGGCTTGTTGGCGTTCTTCGGCGAGGCGTGCCACTTCTTCGGCGTGGCGGAGTTGCTCGTGGCGGCGTTCTTCTTCTTCCTGCAGTTTCTGGTTTTCAGCTAGCCGGGACGCTGCCAGGTAGTCGCGGGTGGGCTGCTTTGTAAGGCGGTCGCGGTATCCGGGTTCGGCGGCCAGTGTTTCGGCGTCGGCAAGCCGGGTGCCGGTCAGCAGCCAGTCGGGGTCGTCGTGGTGGGTGTGCCAGGCGGTGGCGGCGCGTTCGATGTCGTCGGCGGCTATCAGACTCTGGCGCTCCTCGCGCAGCCAGCCGGCGAGGTCGTTCCATTGGCGCAGCAGGCTTTCCAACGCGACCTCCACGACCACCTCGTTGCCGCGCTGGTCTGTGACCAGTAGCCGCTTTTCGACGAACGCCTCGATCAGCGGTCGGCTGGGTTCGGGCAGGTCGCCGTAGCGGGCGACCCGGCGCAGGGGTTGGTCGTTGTCGGGGTTGATGGTGGCCAGCCACGGGACGAACGCCGACCGCAGCGCCGCCAGTTGAGCGCTGCGTTGCGCCGGATCGGCGGCCAGCACCTCGTCGACGGCGGTTTGCACCACCCGGTCCATGCCGCCCATCGCCTCATAGCTGGCGAGGGTCAGCTCGCCGGTGGCGGCGTATCGGTCGTAGAGCCGGCGCAGCGTCAACGCCAGCAGCGGCAGCGCGTCCCCACCCTCGGCGGCATCATCGAGCAGTTGGTTGACCAGCTCGGGAGCGATGCTCAGCTTGCGCCCCGCGGCGCTGGCCCGGTTCGCAGGGCCGGTGATGACCTCCCGAAATTGGTTATCCGGCATGGGTTTGAGGTCATCGAAGACCCCCGAGGTCAACCCAGCCAGCTGGGGCGCGGTCTGCATCACCTCGTAGCGGTCGGTGCGGATGGTGCCGGCCACAATCAGCCCCAACCGCTGCCCGTCGGCATCGGGCTGAGCCAGTTCGGCAATCAGTTCCAGGAACGCCGCCGCCTCTGGCCCAGCGTCGGCGGTGAACAGCTCCTCGGCTTGATCCAGCGGCAACACCAGGGTGGGCGCCGGTGCATCGGGGCCCGCGTCGGGCATCTGCTGTGCGGCGGCCTGGCGGCATTCGGCCAGCAGGGTGCGCACCGCGGCGGGATCGGTGGTGCAGGCGATTTCGATGTCGCCCAGGGCCGGCTGCTCCAGCCCCAGACGCCGCCGGCCCGCATAGAGGGCGTGGGCGAGCCCGCTGTCGCCGCTCAGCGCGTGGCGTTCCGGGCGCATGATGTCCAGCAGCACGAAGTGGCGGTCTTCGCGGCGCAGCCGCGGCAGCAGTCCGGCCCGCAGAAACGACGACTTGCCCGACCCCGACGGGGCCTGCACCACGAACAGGCTGTCCACACCGGTGGTGCGCATCGCGCGCAACATGTCCAGTGCGCGCACGATCTGGGCGTCGCGGCCAAAAAACACGCCGGCGTCGAGTTCTTCGAACGGCTCCCACCCCCGATAGGGCGACCGGTCGGGGTGAGCCGGTGGGGGCCACACAAAGTTGTCCGCCGCGATCCCGGCCCCGCGGATCACCTCCCGCAGCTGATTTAAGCCAACCTTGGCGAAGGTCACCGGCGGCCCACCGCGCACCGCAATGGTTTCGAGCTCCTCGGGGGGCAGCCCGTCGGCGAACAGGTCGGTGTGCTGCCACTCGCTGGTGTGGGCGCCCGTGCCGTCTTGCAGACGCGCGCACAGGATCTGCTTGCCCAGGTTTTCCGCGGTGCGGTACTCGGCCAGGCACTCCGGTGAGGATTCCCAGTTGGTCGACAGCAAACAGATGACCGCTTCGCAGCGCGAATTGGCGCTCACGAGCTCGTTTTTCCACTTCACCCCCGGCTGGAGACCGGTGCCGGTATCGGTGTCTAAAAAGATCTCATTGGCCAGCGGCGGATCCTGCGCGACCAGCCACGCCCGCAACGCCTGCGCCTGGCGATTGTCCTTGCTGGAATGACTCACAAAGATCCGCGACACCGGCCCGCCACCTCACCACGCCGGACAAGTCGGACACGCCAGCAGTGGCGAACACCCAGCGTCGTCGCCCACTCGCTTCACCTCAGCCGGTCCTGCCTGGCACACGCACGAACCGCAACAGCATATGTGTGTTAGCGGCCCGGCAAGGCGGAACCAGCAGTTGACGTCCCCGTCATCGTCGCACTAACCCGAAGTTCTTTTAGGCGGCGGCGTTGTTCCGAGAGCAATTGTCATCCCGGTGGATCAAGATCTTTTACGCGGCTTCCTTCGTGGTCGTGTCGTCGTCGGGGCGTTCGACGAGTGTGCCGTTCTCGAATCGAGCGCCGGTGCGGACCAGTGCCACCAGGTGGGGTGCGTTGATCGCGCGCCAGCGTGACTGGGCGGCCTCGATCAACTTGTAGGCCATGGCGATACCCGCTGCCCGCGAGCCGGGGCCCTTGGTGATCTTGCTGCGGTTGCGCACCGTCGCGAAAGTAGATTCGATCGGATTCGTGGTGCGCAAATGCACCCAATGTTCGGCCGGGAAGTCGTAGAAGGCGAGCAGCTGCTGGACGTCGTCGGTGATCTTGGCGACCGCCTTGGGAAACTTCGCGCCGTAGGCCGTCTCGAAGGCCTTCACCGCATCGAGGGCGTGGGCCTTGTCCTCGGCGTTCCAGATCTCCGCAAGCGCTTTCTTGGCCCCGGATGCGTTGATTTTGGCAGCGCGGCAAGGACATTCGCGATCTTGTGAAACCAGCACCGCTGCTCGCGGGTGTCTGGGAACACCTCGCGCAGCGCGCCCCACAACCCCAGCGCGCCGTCGCCGACCGCCAGCACCGGCGCGCGCATGCCGCGGCGCTTGGCATCGCGCAGCACGTCCGCCCACGACCCGCTGGCCTCCCGGTAGCCATCGTCGAGGGCGATCAACTCTTTGCGGCCGTCGGCGCGCACCCCGATCAGCACCAGCAGGCACAGCTTGGCCTGGTCCAGGCGCACGTTGACGTGGATGCCGTCGGCCCATACGTACACGTAATCGACGCCGGACAGGTCTCGCTGGGCGAAGACCTTCTGGCTCGGCTTGCCAGGTCTGGGTCAGCTTCGTGATCGTCGCCGCGGACAGGCCCTTGGTCGAGCCGAGGAACTGCCCCAACGCCGCCACGAAATCCCCGCTGGACAGGCCGTGCAGGTACAGCAGCGGCAGCACTTGCTCGATCTGCGGGGTCTTGCGTCCCCACGGCGGCAGGATCGCCGACGAGAACCGTTGCCGCTCAGCGGTTACCGGGCCGATCCGCTTATCGTTGACGCGCGGCGCGCGCACCGCCACCACGCCCGCGCTGGTGATCACCTCGCGCGGCTCATGGTAGCCGTTGCGCACCACCAGGAGACGCCCGTTCTCGTCGCGCTCGTCGGCGAATCGGGCGCAGTAGGCGTCCACTTCGGCCCGCAGCGCCTCGGCCAGCATCCGCCGCGCGCGCCCTCCCGGACAAGTTCGTCGATCAACGACGACCCCGAGGGTGCCCCGGCCGCGGAACCATCGCGGTCGGCGGAATCAGAAACTGCAGTGAGCATGGGTCGTACCTTCCCGACCCGCGTTACCGCGCAAGTCTTGCTTGGAACCTTCATTCGGTCACCCGGGAAGGTACGCCCCTTCCCGAGCCGATCCACAGATTTCAAGCATTGCTCATCACGCGTCTCACGCGTCGTGAGCCTTAGCCGCTATTCCGCAGCGCGCTGGCCAGGCCGTTCATCGTCAGCAGGATTCCGCGCTGCACCAGCTCGTCGTCGTCGCCGGAGCGGTAGCGGCGCAGCAGCTCGACCTGCAGGTGGTTCAACGGTTCCAGGTACGGGAAACGATTGAACACCGAACGCGCCAGCGACGGGTTGTCGGCGAGCAGGTCGTCCTGGCCGGTGATCAGCTTGTGCACGTTGATGCTTCGCTGGTGCTCAGCGGCGATCTTGTCGAACACCCGGCGCCGTAACGCTTCGTCCTCCACCAACTCGGCGTAGCGGGCCGCCAAGCCCAAATCCGTTTTCGCGAGCACCTGCGCCATATTCGACAGCACCGTCTGAAAAAACGGCCAGCGTTGATACAGGTCACGCAGCACCTCGACGCGCCCGTCGCCGTCGGCGATCCAGCTCTCGACGGCCGAGCCGGTTCCGTACCAGCCCGGCAGCATCACCCGCGACTGGCTCCATGCCAGCACCCACGGGATCGCCCGCAGGTCGGCGATCGACGACGTCGGTTTTCGCGACGTCGGGCGGCTGCCGATGTTCATCGACCCGATCTCGCTTACCGGTGTGGACTGCAGGAAATAGTCCACGAAACCCGGTGTCTCGTGTACCAATTCGGCGTAGGCGCGCAGCGCGCGGTCGGCCAGCTCATCGAGGATCTCGTAGGCCGGGCCGGCAGCGTCGCCGAGACCTTCGACGTCAAGCAGGGTGGACTCCAACGTGGCGGCCACCAACGTCTCCAAGTTGCGCCGCGCCATCTGCGGTTCGGCGTATTTGGCGGCGATCACTTCGCCCTGCTCGGTCAGCCTCAGCGAGCCGTTCACCGCCCCCGGCGGCTGCGCCAGGATCGCCTCGTAGCTGGGTCCGCCGCCGCGGCCCACTGTGCCGCCGCGACCGTGAAAGAGCCGCAACCGGATTCCGGTTTTGCGTGCTGACTCGACCAGGTCGAGCTCTGCCCGGTACAGCGCCCAGTTGGCGGTCAGGTAGCCGCCGTCCTTATTCGAGTCGGAGTAGCCGAGCATCACCTCCTGGCTGTCGCCGCGGGCCCGCACGATGCCGCGGTAGATCGGAAGGTCCAGTGCCGCTTCCAGAATCGATGCACCCCGACGCAGGTCGTCGATTGTCTCGAACAGCGGGACGATGCCCACCGGACAGTACGGCTCGCTGCCGGTGGCGTCGAGCAGACCGGACTCCTTCAGCAGGATCGCCGCTTCCAGCAAATCCGAGACGGAACGGCACATCGAGATGATGTAGTTGGGTACCGCCGGCGGGCCATAGTCGGCGACCGCGCGAGTAGCCGCGCCGATGATGGCGAGTTCTTCGCGGGCCAATTCGGACAATTCGTCGCGGTCCCCGATCAACGGCCGTCGGGTGCTCAGCTCGGCGGCCAGGATGTTGACCCGTTCGTCTTCGCTCAGTGAGTTGTAGTCGGGATGCACTCCGGCCCAGGCAAGTAACTCGGCGACCACCTCCTCGTGGACATCGGAGTTCTGCCGCATGTCCAGACCGGATAGGTGAAAACCGAAGACGTGCACGGCTTCCCGTAATCGGGCCAGCCGGTCGTCGGCCAGCAACGCGCTGCCGTTCGCCCGCAGTGAGGCGTCGACGGTGTCGAGATCGGCCAGCACCTCTCCCGGTGTGGCGTATGGCGGGAGGCCGAGGTCGAGCAGGTTCGACGGTTCGCGATCCAGAATCTCCGCGGCGGTAGCGGTGAGGCGGGCCCGGATCACGCGCACTGCCCGGCGGTAGGGCTCGTCTGCGGGATGCTCGTCGCACTGCTCTGCCAGTGCCGCCAGTTCGTCGGTGACGACGACCAGTCGCGCCGACATCGACAGCTCCTGCTCCAGAGCGGTCAGCTCGGCAGCGTAGTGACCCAGCGCGGTGTAGGCGGCGCTGCCGGTGGCCAGTCGCACCACGTCGGCACTGACGTTCGGGTTGCCGTCGCGGTCGCCGCCGATCCAGGAGCCGGGCCGCAGGATGGGTTCGGGCAGCAGGTCGGCGTCGGGCCACCGACTGCGCAGCGCCTCCCGGACCTCGGCGTTGACCTTTGGCATCACCTCGAAGAACGCGGTCTGGTAGTAGCGGAGCCCGACGGCGATCTCGTCGGTGATCTGCAGCCGGGACAGCCGAATCAGCGCGGTCTGCCACAACGTCAGCACCTGGCGGCGCAGTTCCAGCTCGATGTCGCCGCCGTCGTCGGTTTCGGTGCGCCCGTGCGCGCGCAGCCGCATCAGCTGGGTGATCCGGTGCTGGGTGTCGAACACCGTTCGTCGACGGGTTTCCGTCGGGTGGGCGGTGATCACCGGGGAGACCAGCGCGCCGGCCAGGGCGTCGGCGACGGTCGATGCGTTCAGCTCCGCCGCGTCGAGCTTCAGATAGGTGGCGGCCAGGCTGCTGTCCTGCGGCGGGTCGCCCGCAGCCACGTGGATGGCGCGACGCCGTTCCCGGTGAATGTCCTCGGCGACGTTGGCCAGCAACGCGAAGTGGCTGAACGCCCGGATCACCGGGATCGCCTTATGGATATCGATGCCCTCGAACGTGCGGGCCACCTCGGCTCGTTCGATTTCCGAGCGACGTACCCGAAACGACTCAACCCGGGCACGCTCCACCAGGTCGAAGACCTCGTCGCCGTTCTGCTCGCGCACCGTGTCGCCGAGGATGGTGCCCAGTAGCCGGATGTCCTCGCGCATCGGCTCGGTGGCCTCACGACCGGTGCGGGTGCGCTGTACGGCGCCGATCGGTTCGAGCCCGGTATCGGAAACGTGAGCCATGAATCCAGTATCGGCGCGCGCGGGCTAACCCGCGCTGCGAGCAGGGCGGCTCAGACGTTGTATTTGATCCGCAGCGCCATGCCGACGATGGCCACCAGCCAGATGCCGACGACGAACAACGTCAGGCGGTCCAGGTTCTTCTCCACCACCGTCGACCCGGAGAGGCTGGACTGCACGCCGCCGCCGAACAGCGTCGACAGACCGCCACCCTTGGCGCGGTGCAACAGCACCAACAGGACCACCAGGATGCTGGTGACCACCAGGGTGATCTGCAGGGCCAATTCCATGGCCAACACCTTACCGGCCGACGATCGGCCGGCTCAGACCGGCGCGAGTTCTACGGCTAGTCGAAGCTCATCGTGTCGTCGGTGTAGCTGATGTAGATCGGCTCTTGCAGGAAGGGTAGGACGCCGCTGTCGATCGAGGTTCCCGATACCGGCGTCGGCCCGTCATACCCCGAGCTGCCGAGATTGCCCGTCGTGTAGGAGTACAGCAACGTGCCACCGGAGGCGCTGTTGTAGACGTCGATGGTTGTTCCCGACGGCACGGAACTTCCGGATTCGAGAGACGACGGGATAGTTCCGAACACACCGCCGGAATCGACATCGTCGGAAACCGCTACCCGGATTCCACTATTGACAGATTCGTATAGGTTGGCGATCGGGGCTCCGCTCACCGTAGCGATGGCCGTTCCCGGGTTGGCGGAGTCGACGATCAGCTTGCCGTCAGGGACGTCAACGAGCACACCGCCGTAGCTCTCCAACGGGCTGGTGGTCGGACCCGCGGTGTTCTGGCCGACACCCAGGATGCCGTTTACCTCGTTATCCGAGAGGAAGGTCTCGAAGTTCGAAGGCGAGCTCAACGATGTCGGCCAGGACAAGACCTCCACGTCGACAGGGCCACTCGTGCTGAGAGAGTCAGCGCCGCTTCCGTAGACAGTTTGTACGTTGTCGTAGGTCAGATAGATGTAGTCCACCCCGCCGCTGTAGCCGCTCTCGCCGAAGCTGGTGGGGAACCCGAGCTCGAATAGGTTCACGAGCGCCTGGAAGGCGTTTGACCCGAGGTCTTCCCAGGGAACGACGAGGCCGCTGGATCCGGTGTCGACGAGCATGGGCAGCGACGAGCCGCCGTCAACCGAGACGTTCACGGCCGGTTCGGTGTCCTCAAGGACGGTCAGCGGAATGTCGTAGGGGCCCGACGCGGCGGGGGATGCCGACGACGCTGCGGCAGCCGCAGGCTCTGCGGTTGACGGCAGCGCAGCCCCGATATCGAGCGAATTCAGGCTAGCCAGAAGACTGTCGGTCCAGCTGGTCAGATCCGTCGCGGCGGCGGGATCGATGCCGGCGATCGCATCGCTCAGCGACGTCATTAGGGGCTGGATGATCGGGTCGAGGAGGGTGTCAATGTCGGCCTTCGCAGGGGCCGCGGTGACCGCCGAACCGGTCGCCATCGCTGCCGCAGCCATACAGGCCCCAACGGCCCCACCCATGATGCGCACCCGACGCCGGCGCACCTTGGCGTTGCGTGAGTGCGTGGTGCCGTTGGCACTGTCGCGACCAGCCATTCGGTTGCCTTCCCGAGAAGTTGGTAGAGCTACGCAATCATAAACTTAACGACCCTGTGTGTCTCTGAGGTTTCGTTAAGCTAAACCCGCGTCAGCCGGTCGTCAACTCGACATGCCCCACCAGCCCCGCGTGCCCCACCCGTTACGGAAGTGGGCCCCCGGCGGCGATCGCGGATAGCGTCGCGAACTCTTCACCGTCGAGCGAGGCGCCGCCGACTAGAGCGCCGTCGACGTCGTCCTGCGCGACAATGTCGCCGATGTTCTTGGCGTTCACCGAGCCGC
Source organism: uncultured Actinomycetota bacterium (assembly GCA_963720085.1). Lineage (GTDB taxonomy): Bacteria > Actinomycetota > Actinomycetes > Mycobacteriales > Mycobacteriaceae > Mycobacterium. The sequence continues at coordinate 1,835 of CAVRER010000025.1, read as the reverse complement.
CGTAGAGCACCCGGACGGTCTCGGCGACATGCGGCGACGCCAGCGTGCCCAGCTCCTTGCGGACCGCCGCGCACACCTCCTGGGCATCGGCGGCGCTGGCCACCCGCCCGGTACCGATCGCCCACACCGGCTCATAGGCGATGACGACCTTGCCGATCTGCTCGGCCGAGAGCCCGGCCAGCGATCCGCGCAGCTGCTCTTGGCAATGCGCGACGTGCTCACCGGCTTCCCGGACTTCCAGGTGCTCGCCGATGCAGATGATCGGGGTGAGCTCGTGCTTGAGCGCGGCGGCGGCCTTAGCGGCCACCAGCGCGTCGTCCTCGTTGTGGTAGGTGCGCCGCTCGGAGTGCCCGACGACGACGTAGCTGCAGCCCAGCTTGGCCAGAAACGCACCGCTGATCTCGCCGGTGTAGGCGCCGGAGTCATGCTGCGATACATCCTGGGCGCCGTAAGTCAGCCGCAGCTTGTCGCCGTCGACCAGGGTCTGCACGCTGCGCAGATCGGTGAACGGCGGAATCACCGAGACGTCGACCCGGTCGTAGTACTTGTCCGGCAGCGAGAAAGCGATCTTCTGGACCAGCGCGATCGCCTCGAAGTGGTTGAGGTTCATCTTCCAGTTGCCGGCTATCAGCGGCTTGCGGCTCATCGGCGTCCTTAGCTTTAGGTGCTCAACACTTCTAAACCCGGCAACGTCTTGCCCTCGAGGTATTCCAATGACGCCCCGCCGCCGGTGGAGATGTGCGAGAAGCTGTCCCCTGGGAGGCCCAGCGCGCGCACCGCTGCGGCGGAGTCGCCCCCACCGACCACGCTGAACGCGCCCTTGGCGGTCGCGTCGGCTATTACTTCGGCGACGCCCTTGGTGCCTGCGGCGAACGCCGGAAACTCGAAGACACCCATCGGACCATTCCAGAAGATGGTCTCGGCGTTGGACAGCAGCGTGCTGAAGCGGGTGATCGACCCCGGCCCGATGTCCAATCCCATCTTGCCGTCCGGGATCGCATCGGCGGCGACGACCTGTGGTGGCGAATCGGCGGCGAACTGGTCGGCCACCACGATGTCCACCGGCAGGCGCAGCACGTCGGCGTAGGTGTCGAGCAATCGGCGGCAGGTATCGATCATCTCGGTTTGCAGCAGCGATGTTCCCACCGAAAGGCCAGCTGCGGCAAGGAATGTGAAGCACATGCCACCGCCGATGACGATGCTGTCGGCCTTGGTGGCCAGCTGCTCGATGACACCGAGCTTGTCCGACACCTTCGAACCGCCGAGCACCACGGCATAGGGTCGCCGCGTCGAGCTGGTCAGCCGCTCGAGCACGCTGACCTCGTCGGCGACCAGCTTGCCGGCGTAATGCGGCAGCAGCGTGGCGACGTCGTAGACCGAGGCTTGCTTGCGGTGCACCACCCCGAACCCGTCGGACACGAAAGCGCCCGTCGATCCGCTTGCGCCGCTGACCAATTCGGCGAGCTCTCTGGCAAGCGCCAGCCGCTCCCCGTCGTCCTTGCTGGTTTCCCGCGGGTCGAAGCGGATGTTTTCCAGCAGCAGGACATCCCCGTCGGTCAGACGCTCCGCGCGGGCGTGCGCATCACGGCCGACGACGTCGTCGGCCAACTGCACATCCTGGCCCAGCTGCTGGCCAAGTGCCGCAGCGACCGGCGCCAACGACAGTTTCAATTCGGGTTCGCCCTTGGGTCGTCCGAGATGGGCGGTCACCACCACCTTGGCGCCGGCATCGACCAGCGCCTTCAGCGTCGGCACCGAGGCGATAATGCGGCCGGGATCGGTGATGGCGCCCTCGTCGAGCGGCACGTTCAGGTCGGAGCGCACCAGCACACCGC
>CAVRER010000024.1:0-11170 GCA_963720085.1 uncultured Actinomycetota bacterium | reverse complement strand
TTCCGCGCTGGTGGTCTCCGACGGCGTGACGACAGCGTTCAACATGAATGACGCGCGGCCGGTGGACCTGGATGTGCTGCATGCGGACTTCGGCGACATCGACGTGCACATACTGCAGTACTCGGGCGCGATCTGGTATCCGATGGTCTACGACATGCCGTCGCGCGCCAAGGAGTCGTTCGGCATTCAGAAGCGGCAGCGCCAGATGGACCGGGCCCGTCAGTACGTCGCTCACGTCGGTGCGACGTGGGTGATCCCGTCGGCCGGCCCGCCGTGCTTTCTGGACCCCGAGCTGCGTGACCTCAACGACGACCACGGCGACCCGGCCAACATCTTCCCCGACCAGATGGTGTTTCTCGACCAGATGCGCACGCACGGACACGACCGGGGGTTGCTGATGATTCCCGGGTCGACAGCCGATTTCGATGGTGCACAACTGAACTCGCTGCACCACCCGCTGCCCACCGACCTGGGGGCACCTCCCGCTTGCGGCGGCGTCGAGGCCATCTTTACCACCGGTAAGGCGGCCTACATCGCCGACTACGCCGCCCGCATGCAGCCGGTGTTGGCGGCGGAGAAAGCCAGCTGGGAGCCTGCCACCGGTGAGTCGCTGCTGGAGCCGCTACGAGCGGTGTTCGAACCGATCATGCTGGCCGGCGACGAGATCTGCGACGGTATCGGCTACCCTGTCGAGCTAGTACTCGGCGCTGCGCGGGTGGTGCTCGACTTTCCCAAACGCACTGTGCGGGAAGCTATTCCCGATGAGAAATTCCGCTACGGGTTTGCGATTCCGCCGGAACTGGTGCGCACCGTGCTGCGTGACAACGAACCCGACTGGGTCAATACCATCTTCTTGTCCACCCGGTTCAAGGCATGGCGGGTTGGCGGCTACAACGAATACCTGTACACGTTTTTCAAATGCCTGACCGACGAACGGATCGCTTACGCCGACGGCTGGTTCGGCGAGGCGCACGACGATACCGCGTCGATCACCATGGACGGCTGGGAGATTCAGCGTCGATGCCCGCATCTGAAAGCTGACCTGTCCAAGTTCGGCGTGGTCGAGGGCAGCACGCTGACCTGCAACCTGCACGGGTGGCAGTGGAACTTGGAGAACGGCCGCTGCCTCACCACGCGGGGCCACGAGCTTCGGAGCTCCCGGCGATGAGGGCGGCCAACCCCTCCAGCTACGACTCATACGATGATGGCCTGGTCCAGCTGGACCGGGAGGCAATCACGCTGCGCCGCTACCACTTTCCGTCCGGCACATCGAAGATCATCGCGCTGGACAGGATCCGTGGATACAAGGCCGAACCGCTGGGGCTGTTCGTGCACCGGTTCCGCGTCTGGGGCAGCTCCGATCTGCGCCGCTGGCTGCCGCTGGACATCCAGCGGCCGCTTCGGTCAACGCTGATCACCCTGGACGTACCAGGAACCAGGCCGAGCCCAGCATTCACACCGGCCGAACCGGAAGAGTTCACCGCGCTGCTGGACCGCCTGCTGGACCAGCGGGACTAGCTGGCTCGATCAGCGGCCGACGTCGGCCAGCGCTTGATGCGCGGCGTTATATCCCGGGATGAAGGTGATGCCTGGCCCGCCGTGACACCCGGTGCTGGCAAGGTACAGCCCGTCGACCGGAATCGGCTGCCCGATAAAGCCTTTCGGGCCGGGCCGGTTGGGGCCGATCTGCTGCGCGTGGAACAAGCCGTGGCAATAGTCGCCACCCGGGGCGCCGAACATTACCGCCATGTGCTTGGGGGTGAAGGTGGTGTGCCGGATGATGCTGCGCTCGAAGTTGGGTGCCAATCGGGTGATCTTGTCGATCACTCGCTGACCCATTTCGACCTTCGCCGCACCGTAGTCCACTTCGCCCTCGATCGGGAACCACAACGCGAACGCCGACGCTGCGTGCTTGCCCTCGGGCGCCAGGTCGGGATCGTTCTGCGACGGGATCTGGAAGACGACCGTCGGGTCGGCGGGCACGATCCCGCGCCGGCAGTCCTCCCACTGCTGCTGGACCTCCTCCGGCGTGCTGAAGATGCCGATCGAAGCCTGCATGGCCGGGTCGTTGAGCGCCTCGTACGGCGCGGCGAAGGCCGGCGGCTCCTCCAGTGCGAAGTGCATCTGAATGTAGCTGCCGCGGTGGTCGATCCGTGCGTAGCGTTCGCGGATATCGGCGGGCAACGCAGCGGGGTCGATCAGGTCGTTAAGCGTCAGGTCGGGCGCGATAGCGGAGATGACGATCGGGGCGGTCAGGGTCTCCCCCGCCTCGGTGCGAACCCCGATCACCTTGCCGTCGGCGACGACGATCTCGGTCACCTTCGTGCGCAGCCGAACCTCGCCGCCACCGCTCACCAGTGAATCTGCCAGATGCGCCGTGAGCGCGCCGATGCCGCCGCGTAGCTTTTTCATCTGCATGGTGTCGCCGTCGGGAACGCCGAGCCCGAAGGCCAGCGCGGCCGCACTGCCCGGCGTGGCCGGCCCGCGGTAGAGGGTGTTGACGGCCAACACAGTCATCGAGCCGCGCAGCGCGCCGTGCTTCTCGCGGTCCGGAAGGTAGCGGTCGAGTACGTCCGTGACCGAACCGAACAACATGTCATCGATCGCTGAGCGCTCGAATTCGTTCGTGGCGCAGGCATACATCTCATCGAGCGTCTTGGGCGGGGCACCGGCCTCGAACCGGCCCAGCGCCCGGGTCGGCGCCTGGGCCCAGGCCATCAGCCCCGCCATGCCGTTGACGGCGTCCGCTCCGTGCACCTCGTTGAGGTGGGTGAACAGCTTGATCGGGTCGCTGTACTGGATCATCGGGTCGTCACCGACGCCGCGCAGCGCTACCGCCATCACGTCCAGGTCGATCGTCGGCAGCGTGTCCAGGCCCAGCTGCTGCCTGACCACCGGCGCGGTCGGGAACTGCACCGAGCCCGCGATCTCGAACTGGTACCCGTCGAAAAGCTCCACGGTGGAGGCCATCCCGCCGGCGTAGAGCTTGGATTCCAGGCACAGGGTCCGCAATCCGGCCTGCTGTAGCAGCACCGCCGCGGCCAGCCCGTTGTGGCCCGCGCCGATAACTATCGCGTCATATTCAGTCATGTCCTGCCTCCAGGAATGCAGGCTGGCATGCGTCCAAAGTTTTGTCAATTATGACGAAACCGGGTCACGCGCCCAGACGTCGGTGATGCCGGCGCGCAAAGATTCCAACGCCACATGGCAGACTCGCGCCAGCTCGCCCAGTGACCGGTTGTCGCCCAGCATCCAGACTTCCATCGCACCAAAAACCGCCGCGGCGATGCAGCGCGCGGTCACCGCCATGCGCAGCCGCGCATCCGGCGTCGGGTCTGCTGCACAGCTACGGCGCTGCAGCTGTGCGGCGATGGCATCGGCGAAGTCGGCTTGGACCTCTTGGATATGGCGGACGATGCGGCTCGGGTCCAGCTCGCCGCCCCTTAACGTGGCGATTTTCGTAACTGCTTCAACGTCATAGGGGAACGAGAAGATGGCCGACTGCACCGAATCGATGATCGGTTCGTCGGCCGGCCTGTCATCCAGCGCTGCGCGAAACCAGTGCAGTCCGGTGTAGTCGGCAAACAGCAAATCGTGCTTAGACCGGAAGTGGCGATAAAAGGTCCGCAGCGACACCCCGGCGTCGGCGGCGATCTGCTCGGCCGACGTGTCTTCGACACCCTGGGCCAGGAATCGCACCAGCGCAGCCTGGCGCAGCGCCTCCCGCGTGCGCTCGCTGCGCACTGTCTGCGCTGGCCGGACCATGGCAGTAAGGTACCTCAGATTTCGTTGTGTCAATCTTGACAAAACTTCGGGGCGCGGGTGAGACTTCGCCCATGATCTGGCTCTACGTGCACGCAATACTCGGGCTCGCCGTCATCGGCTGGATTATCGCGTCGAACTCGAAGATCTACGCCAAGCCGGCCGACGGGCCGTGGCTGTCGCCGCTGGAATGCGTTTACTACGCGGCCGGCATCGCCTCGATCGTGCTGGGCTGGTACTTCAACATCCACTTCGTGCTCGCCGCGGGCGGCCAGGGCACCATCGTCCAGGGACCGGCCAGCTACCCGCATTTCCTAGCCCAACAGTTCGCTAATCCCGCCGCTGGTTCGGGTGACCAGGACTACATCATCGCCAATGTCATTCTGCTACCGGTGTTTACCATCGTCGATGGCTACCGACGCGGCATCCGGCGTCCATGGCTGTTCTTCCTGGCCAGCTTCTTCACCAGCTTTTCCTTCCCGCTTGCCTGGTACTTCGCCACCATCGAACGGCAGCGCCGTCATGCGCAAACCTCCGCCGTGCCGACGCCGGTGGATGCCTAGGCCTCAGGCCACCGGCTCGAGCAGTTCGACGCCGACGAACGGCACCAGCGCGTCGGGAACCCGCACACTGCCGTCGGGCCGTTGGTGGTTCTCCAAAATGGCGACCAGCCAGCGGGTGGTGGCCAGCGTCCCATTGAGCGTCGCGGCAATCTGCGGCTTGCCGCCGGTATCGCGGTAGCGGGGTGGCCAGTCGGCGGGCTTGGAAAGTGGTGCAGTTCGACGTCGAGGTCAGCTCTCGGTACACGCGCTGTGTCGGCACCCAAGCCTCGCAGTCGAACTTGCGGGCCGCTGACGAGCCGAGATCGCCTGCGGCCACGTCGATTACCCGATAGGGCACCTCGATGCGGGCCAGCATCTCTCGCTGCCAGCCCAGCAGCCGCTGATGCTCGGCCTCGGCGTCGGCCGGCGTGCAGTAGACGAAACCCTCGACCTTGTCGAACTGGTGCACCCGGATGATGCCGCGGGTGTCCTTGCCATAACTGCCGGCTTTGCGGCGGAAGCACGATGACCAGCCGGCGTAGCGCAGCGGCCCGCCGGACAGGTCGAGGATCTCGTCGGCGTGGTAGCCGGCCAGTGGCACCTCGGAGGTGCCGACGAGATAGAGGTCGTCGGCCTCCACCCGGTACACCTCGTCGGCGTGCGCACCAAGGAAACCGGTGCCCGACATCACCTCCGGACGCACCAGCACCGGCGGAATGACCGGGATGAAACCGTTGTCTGCCGCCAGCCGGATTGGCAGCTGCAAGAGCCCCAGCTGCAGTAGATGCCCCCGACCGGTGAGGAAGTAGAACCGCGAGCCAGACACCTTGGCACCGCGCTCCATGTCGATCAGACCCAGCGCCTCGCCGAGTTCCAGGTGATCTTTCGGGTTGTCGATCGCGGCCGGTTCACCGACGAGGTCGAGGACGGTGTAGTCATCCTCCCCACCGGCCGGCACGCCGTCGATGATCACGTTCGAGATCGCCATCTGGGCAGCGGTGCACGCCGCCTCGGCTTCGGCCTCCTCGGCCTCGGCCGCCTTGACCTGCTCGGCCAGCTCCTTGGCCCGCTGCAGCAGCGCCGGACGCTCGTCGGCGGAGGCCGCGCCCACCTGCTTGCTGGCGGCCTTTTGTTCGGCGCGCAACGAATCGGCTGTCGAAATCGCCGTCCGCCGGGCGGTATCGGCTGCCAGCAGCGTGTCGACCAAGGCTGGGTCCTCGCCTCGACTGGTCTGGGACCGGCGCACGGCGTCGGGGTTTTCGCGGAGCAGCTTCAGGTCGATCACGGCCTAGAACCCTACGCGGGAGACGCCCGGCAGCGACAACCACATGCATTACTTCTGCATCAGCTGTCACGGGGACCGGTGAGCCTGTCAGAATAGAGCCAATGTCGAACGCATCCGAACACGAGCCACCGGCGCATCGGCCGGGACTTAGGGTGCCGCGGGTCGAGTGGCTCAACGCCCTGCAGGCCTCGGCCACTCGGCGCGCGTTGCTGCTGACGGCTCTGGGCGGTCTGCTCATTGCCGGCCTCGTCACCGCCCTGCCGATCGGCAATGGTCCCGGTCGGCTGGCCGGTTACATCGACCCGGTGCCCAGCACGGGCTCGAAGGGTAACGACGCTTTCAACCGCGCCACCAGCGGCAACTGCCTGATGTGGCCGGATCGAATGCCTGAAGCCGCGACCATTGTCGACTGCAAAGACGAGCACCGGTTTGAGGTCGCTGAGTCCATCGACATGCGCACGTTCCCCGGTTCGGAGTACGGCCCGGACGCCCCGCCGCCGTCGGCCACCCGCATCGAGCAGATCAGCCAGGAGCAGTGCGAGTCGGCTGTGCGCCGCTACTTGGGCGCCAAGTTCGACCCGAACAGCAAGTTCATCATCAGCATGTTGTGGTCGGGCGATAAAGCGTGGCGGCAGTCCGGAGAGCGGCGGATGTTATGTGGCTTGCAGCTGCCGGGCACGGGCAACGAACAGCTCGCCTTCAAAGGCAAGGTCGCCGACAGAGACCAGTCAAAAGTGTGGCCGGACGGCACCTGCCTGGGTATCGACCCCTCGACCAATCAACCCACTGACATCCCGATCGACTGCGCAGCACCGCATGCGATGGAGGTCACCGGCACGGTCAACTTGCTCGCCAAGTTCCCCGACGCGCTACCTCCCGAGCCCGAACAGGACGCCTTCATCAAGGACTCCTGTACCCGGCTGACGGACGCCTACCTCGCGCCGGTTCAGTTGCGCAGCACCACGCTGACGCTGATCTACAGCACGCTGTCGCTGCCCAGTTGGTCGGCCGGCAGCCGGCAGGTTGCCTGCAGCATCGGGGCGACCCTGGGCAACGGCGGCTGGGCGACGTTGCTTAACAGCGCCAAGGGGCCGCTGCGGATCAACGGTCAGCCCCCCGTTCCGCCACCGGACATCCCGCAGGAGCGGCTCAACCTGCCGCCGATCCCGATAACTCCGAATACCGGCGGTTCGTCGACGTCTTCGGCCGGATCGACCGGTTCGAGCAGCCAGCGACAGGGCAACCAACACCTGCCGGGACAGCCGGCCGCGCCGGAGCAGCCCGCACCGGCAGCACCACCCGCGCCGGCTCCGCCGGCCCCGGGCGCCCCGGCTCCCGAAGCACCGCCACCGCCCCCACCACCGGCTCCCGAGGCGCCACCACCGCCACCTCCGCCACCTCCGGCGCCCGCACCGCCTGCGCCGGAAGCTCCACCGCCGCCGCCACCTGCACCGGGCGGATAGCCCGGTGGCCGTGCGGATGGATCCGCAACGGTTCGACGAGTTGGTGTCCGACGCACTCGACTTGATCCCGCCGCAGCTGGCCGCCGTGATGGACAACGTGGTTGTGCTGGTCGCCGACCGTGACCCTGAGGAAGCCGATCTGCTCGGCCTGTACGAGGGTGTGGCGTTGACCGAGCGTGATTCCAACTACGCCGGTTCGCTGCCGGACACCATCACGATCTACCGCGACGCGCTGCTGAACATCTGCGACGGCGAGGACGAGGTCGTCGAGGAGGTGAAGATCACCGTGGTTCACGAGATCGCCCACCACTTCGGCATCGACGACGACCGGTTACACGAACTGGGCTGGGCCTGAGCAACTTAACTCCGGATCCGATGGGCGCGGCGTCGCGGATCTGTCGGCGATCAGTGCTATGAACGGCGCATGAACACCGCCAGCGACGATGCAGAGCGAAGCGATGCTGAGGAGTGGCGCATGAGCCCCGCCAGCGACGATGCAGAGCGAAGCGATGCTGAGGAGTGGCGCATGAACACACGCTGCCGCGACTGCCGAGCAGGGCTAGAACACTGTCACGGCACGATCATTCGCCACTGGTTGCACCGGTCGGAGTGCACCGAGGAGGGCTGCACCAGCCCGGAGCAGATGCCGCACGCCTTCGTCGTAGACTGCGACGCGGTCGGATGCCGCTGCGCTGAGCTGGACGCGCTCGCCGTCTGATTTACCCCATCGGGTCGGTGCCCGACTCCACCGCGTCAGCCAGCGGAGTGGCCTCGGGCTCCGGGTAGAACGGCGGCGTCAGGATCCCCCACTGGACGCAGCTCCAGCGCCCATCGGTGACCGGCGCCAGCACCACCGCCTCGGTGTTGTTGAGGTGATGATCAAGAACAAAGCTGCTTTCCACCCCGGCCAGCATCGCCGCCGTCAGCCGGATCGCCGCCCCGTGGCTGACGACGACGATGTCGCTGGTCCACTCGTGGTCATCGAGGTAGCGCATCCGTAGGTCGGTCAGCACCGGCAGATAACGGTCCAGCACCTGGTTGGCGGTCTCGCCGCCCGGCAGCGGCACATCCCGCTCCCCTTCATGCCAGCGTTGGTAGATGGCGTTGAACTCGGCGACCGCATCGTCGTCGCTGCGATTCTCCAGCTCGCCGACCTGCACCTCGTGGATGCCGGTCACCTCGCTGGCCGGCACGTCAACCTCCGCGCTGATCTCGGCCGCGGTCTGCGCCGCGCGGGTGGCCACGGAATGCAGCAACAGCCCGGGCCGGCTCAACCCCTCCCGCGCGAAGGCTCGCGCCTGGTCGCGACCCAACGGCGTCAGTTCGGACCCCGGGGGCCGGGTGTCCAACCGCCGATCGACGTTGCCGTAAGACTGGCCGTGCCGCACCAACACCAGACGACCGCTCATCGCGACTGCCCTCCGCCGGCCGTGGGGGCACCTCCCGCTTGCGGGGGACCGTCGCGCAGCCGCGCCAGCCAGCGCGACGCCTCGTCCAGCTGCGGCGGCGGCGCGCCGACCAGCCCTCCGGTCGGCCAGGACCCCAGGTAGCGCACATCGGTACAACGCCGGTGCAGCGCCTTGAGTGCCTCGGCGACCGCGTCGTCGTCGATGTGGCCGACGCAGTCCAGGAAGAACACGTAGGTGCCTAATTCGGTTCGGGTGGGACGGGATTCGATGCGGGTCAGGTCGATGCCGCGGATACCGAACTCGGCAAGTGCGGACACCAGCGCGCTTGGGGCGTTGGCGATCCGCAGCACCACCGACGTGCGGTCGGCGCCGGTCCGAGCCGGCGGCGGTCCCGGCGGGCCGACCAGCACAAAGCGAGTGCACGCATTGGCTTCGTCGACCACGCCGTCAGCCAGCGTCGACAACCCGCGCTGGGTCGCGGCCAACGGCGAACTCACCGCGGCGTCGACATGGCCGTCGGCGACTTGCTGCGCGGCATCGGCGTTGGAGTTGGCCGGGCGCAGTTCGGCGGCTGGCAGGTGGGCAGCCAGCCATCGCCGCACCTGCGCCGCGGCGACCGGGAAGGCGGCCAGCGTGCGCACGTCGGCGGGCGTGCGGCCCGGTTTGACGACGATGCTGAACGCAACCTCCAGCGTCAGCTCGCCGAATATCTGCAGCGGTGTCCCGATCGCCAGGCTGTCCAGGGTGGGCATGATCGAACCGTCGATCGAGTTCTCGATCGGCACACAGGCGTAAGCGGCCGCGCCGTCGCGGACCGCATCGAGGGCAGCGGTCGTGCTGTCGACCAGCATCCGCCGCACGGCAGCCGGGCTGTGCTGCGGAACCATGCCGAGGTCGATCATCTGCAGCAGCGCCGCCTCGGTGAAGGTCCCTTCGGGACCGAGATACGCGATGCTCGCCACGACCAAAACCCTATCGGGTCGTAGGTCTTGCGCCGTCCGATCATCCCTAGTTAAGTTAGGCTTACCTCACTAGATTTCTTCGCAAGCCAGGATGGTCACCGATGGCATTTGCCAACTGTCCGGCGCCGTCGACGGCCGAGCGGATTCGCAGCACCTGCGTCCGGGCGGGCGGAGCGCTGCTCGCCGTCGAGGGCACCGAGCCGCTCACCACCCCCCTGCACCACCTGCTCGGCGACGGTTCATTCGCCGTCGCCGTGCCGGTCGGCGGGGCGATGGCCACGCAGCTGGTCGACTGCGAAGGTGGAGCGCAGGCGGTGTTGGAGTTGGCCGACTACGCGCCGCTGCCATTGCGTGAACCGGTGCGCTCGCTGGTGTGGATCCGTGGCCGGCTGCGCCAGGTGGCGCTGCCGACAGTGCACAGGCTGCTCGACCAAATCGCCGCCGAGCACCCGAACCCGGTGCTGCTGCAAGTACAGACCCCCGGGTCCAAGCCGGTGGCTGATAAGTGGGCCGGGGACACCCGGTACCTGCTGGCGCGACTGCAGATCGAGTCGGTGGTGGTGACCGATGCGACCGGAGCTGAGGCCGTCGACGTGCGGGCTCTGTTGGCTGCGCGTCCGGACCCGTTCTGCGCGTTTGAATCGTGCTGGATCCGGCACCTGGACACCGCCCATCGAGATGTGGTCGACCGGTTAGCCGCCCGGCTGCCGGCGCGGCTGCGGCGCGGAGAGGTCCGCCCGCTCGGGGTCCGACCGTTACGGCGTCCGGTTACGCGTCGAAAGCGCCGACGGTGACCGCGACGTCCGGCTGCCGTTCCGCCAGCCGGTTGACGACGTCATCGGTCTGGGTCAGGCCATCCGGGTGCTGATGGGCTGCCCGTTCGTGAACGGGTTGCGGGCCCGCCGAGACTGACCGGCGGGCGGCCGGCGGCTGCCGGTTACCGTGTCGAGGTGACCCGGCCCCGCGGTGACGCCGCCTGGCAGCCGATGCAGCGCCGCGCGTTGCGCATCGAGCTCGTCGTCGTGTTGGCCGTGACGTTCGGTCTCAGCGCCGTCACCGCGATCCTGCAGCTTGCCGACTCGGTGTTGCGCAACCTCAGCGCTCAGCGGATCCCGCTCAACCCGCGGCGGTCTTACTTCGACCTGATCGACCTCGGCCTGAATGCGACCTTCGTCGTGCAGCTGGTCGCCTGGGGTGCGCTTGGCCTATACCTGTTGTGGCGCAGCGGGCTAAGCCCGGCCCGGATCGGGTTGGCGCGCTTCAGGTGGCGCACCGACCTGGCCGGCGGCGTCGGCCTGGCCGCGTTGATCGGCCTGCCCGGGCTGGCGCTGTACCTGGTGGCGCGGGCATTGCACCTCAATGCGTCGGTCGTCCCGTCCAGCCTGGGCGACACCTGGTGGCGGGTCCCGATGTTGCTGCTGGTCGCCTTCGCCAATGGCTGGGCCGAAGAGATCATCGTCGTCGGTTATCTGCTCACCCGGTTGGAGCAGCTGGGCGTCCGTGCGCCGGTGGCGCTGGTCTGGTCGAGCCTGCTGCGCGGCACCTACCACCTCTACCAGGGCTTCGGCGCCGGGCTGGGCAATGTCGCGATGGGTCTGGTGTTCGGGTATGCCTGGCAGCGCACCGGCCGGCTGTGGCCGCTAGTGATCGCGCACGGGATCATCGACGCCGTGGCTTTCGTCGGGTATGCGCTGCTGGCCGGCCAGCTGGGCTGGCTGCGCTGACGGAGCCTGCCGATCACATGAAC
>CAVRER010000023.1:0-10182 GCA_963720085.1 uncultured Actinomycetota bacterium | reverse complement strand
CATCGCTTTAGGGCCGCACCAACAGCGCCTGGTGTCGTCTCCCACTTCGGTGACGACCGCGCCGAGCCCAAGGCGACACCAGTCGGCCAGGGGTGGACGTGACGCTCGCATCGCAACAATCATTGATGCGGCGGTTTTGTGGCGACGGTTGGGGGACACTGCGACGGCGTGGCGTCGGAAAGGACACCAATGGCGGGTCGGACAGTCATCATTACCGGCGCCAGTGATGGCATCGGCGCGGCTGCGGCGGCCAGGCTGAGCCGAAGCGGCGAGAACGTGGTCGTGGTGGGCCGATCCGCAGCGAAAACAACCGCCGTCGCCGCGCGTCTGGGCGTCGAGTACTTCGTGGCCGATTTCACGGATCTTTCACAGGTGCGGAGGTTGGCCGAGCAGCTGCTGCAGTCCTACCCCCGCATCGATGTGCTGGCCAACAATGCCGGCCGTGCCATGAAGCGGCGCGAGGTCACCGTCGACGGCCACGAAACGACTTTCCAGGTCGATTATCTGGCCGCGTTTCTGCTCACGACGCTGCTGATGGATCGGCTCGTCGAATCCAGCGCCACGGTGCTGAACACCTCAAGCGTGGTCAATACGTACTTCGGCCGCGTCAATATCGATGACCTCGACGCAGCGCACGGCTACCGGCCCCTCAGGGCATACGGCGACGCGAAGCTGGAAGTCATCTTGTTCACCAAGGAGCTTCACCGCCGCTACCACGCTGCCGGGATCTCGACGGCGGCGTTTCATCCCGGCGACGTGGCGACCAACTTCGGAAACGAGTCGCGGACGTGGTGGATTCGGACGGCGTTTCGCGGCCCGATCAAGTTTCTGGCACTGGTTGGACCTGAACAGGGATCCGACGAGCTGGTGTGGCTGGCCTCATCCACACCGGGAACCGACTGGAAATCGGGCGAGTACTACGCCCACCACAGAATCGCTCGGGCCAACCCTCGGGCCTACGACCCGGTCCTGGCCCGTGAACTCTGGGAGCGCAGCCTCGCCATGGTCGCCGCCTAGAAAAGTCGGGAGCAGACACAATGACCGTCACCACTGTGGACGCTGGCCGCAATCAGGTCAGCCGCTCGGTTGAAGTCCGCGCCCCGGCAGCTAACCTGTTCGCGATCGTCGCGGACCCCCGTCGACACCACGAACTCGACGGTTCCGGCACCGTCGGGAAAAACATCCGCGCCCCGCAGCGGCTGGTCCCGGGCGCGCGGTTCACCACGAAGATGAGGATGTTTGGGGTGCCCTCTCGCATCACCAGCACCATCACCGCGATGAAAGCCGACGAACTCATCGAATGGCGCCACCCCGTCGGGCACCACTGGCGTTGGGAGTTCGCCGCAATCACGCCGACGACCACACGCGTCACCGAGACGTTCGACTACCGCGACACCGGACGGCTGAAGGACCGGCTGAAGTATTACGAGCGAACGGGTTTCGCCAGGCGCAATGCCGCCGGCATCGAAGCCACGTTGACCAAACTCCGCAACCGCTATGGCGGCTGATAGCCGCTGCTACGTTACGGGCAAAGTCAGTAGCAAAGTTGCGCTAGGTCACTGGACTGATGACGGTGTATGTACGCTCCCACCATGGAGCTACGCGGCCGCGTATCGGCCACCGCCGGGGAAAAGAAACTGACCGTTGACATCGAAACCGACCTTAGCTCAGCCGAATACAAGAACTGGCCCTCCTGGACCCGATGAAAGCGGCTGGCGTCGCTCACATTCCAGTCGCGGCCGATCCCGAGGAGCCGGCAGCCCGTCTCGGCAACGTAATCGCAACCCTCGCAATCGACGACAAGGGCGCCACGGGGATGTTGCCACGCACCGCGAGCGGTTGCCGCGGCGCATCCTGTCCAAGCATCCCCGCCGAAGATTCGCACCGCCGAATTCCTCGAAAGTCTGCCGCGGGATAGCCAGTGCGACGCACACTCCTAGGTGCCCCGGTCACACCCGGCGGCATACCCGATTCGTGGGCGCAAAGACGAAACCGACCCACATAAACTACAAACGGCAACCGACGAACGATGGTAACCATCGACAATCACGCCTCGCACAAGCCCCATCACACCGGCGATCTGGACGCGATGCTGTGGGGGATCGAAAAGGATCCGTTGCTTCGGCAGACGATCACGGTGGTGTTGATCCTTGATCGGGCGCCCGACCGGGAGGTCCTGCTGGACCGCTTCGAACGTGGCAGCCGTACCCTGCCTTCATTTCGGCACCGGCTGGTGGAGGCGCCGTTGCGCCTGTCGACTCCCCGTTGGATTGTCGACCCGAACTTCGACCTCTCCTACCATGTCCGCTGGATCGGTGCGCCGGGTGATGGATCTTTGGACGGTGTGCTGGAGTTCGCGCGCCAGTCGGCGATGTCCGGCCTCGACCGGGAGCGCCCGCTGTGGACCATCACCGTGGTTGAGGGCCTCAAGGGCGGGCAGGCGGCGTTAATCCTGACGGTGAATCATGTGATGAGCGACGGTACCGGCCTTCTCGCGATCTTCGGGTTGCTCGGCGACCTCACCCGAAAGCCCCGCGATCTTGGCCCGATGCCGGCGATCCCTGAGCCCGAGGATCAATCCCGGCTCGGGCTGGCGGCCGAAGCCGTCAGCTACACCGCCCACCGGGTCCTCAGGTTCCTGGGCCGGTTCGCGGGCTCGACGGCGCGTACGTTGCCGACCGTGGTGCGGCGTCCGCGCGATACCGCAACCACCGTCGCAAAGGATGTGTGGGCGGTGACACGGATCGTGGCGCCGAACTTGAAGACCCTTTCACCGCTCATGACCGAGCGCCGAGGATGGCTGCGCTTCGCAGCACTCGAGGCCGACCTCGAAGGATTGCGGAAAGCCGCCAAGACACGGGACTGCACCGTCAACGACGCGTTCCTCACTGCCGTCGCCCACGGATTCGCTTTGTACCATCAACGGCACGGCAAACCCGTCGAGCGACTGCGGACCACCATCCCCGTTGATATCCGCAAGCCGGGCGACCCACTGTTCGGCAACCGGGTCAACGGTTGCCGAATTGCGATCCCGATCGGCGCCGATGACCCGGGCGCCGCGATGGCGACCTATCACGCTCTGATCAACGGCTTGAAGGGGGTTGCGAAACTCCCGTTGGCCGCCGCGCTCGGCACGGTGATCAACGCCTTCGGTCCGGTGGTGAATCTGGTGATCGGGTTGATCATGAAACACGACGACTTCGTGCTCAGCGATGTCAACGCCGGCGATTTGGCGTTCTACCTCGCCGGCGCGAAGGTACTCAGCATCTTTCCCTTCGGGCCCCCGATCGGCACCGCCGCCAATATCACGCTGGTGGGTTATCGCCACAAGGCGCTGATCGGCATCAACGTCGACGCCGCAGCGGTCCCGGACCTGGGTGCCCTCGTGGCGTGCATCCGTGAAGGCTTTGACGCGGTCATCGCCCTCGGCGACGGAGGCCAGCCGTGACGAGGTCCTCGCCCTTGGCCACGGTGCCGCGTCAGCAGCAGTAGGCTGGCTGAGACCCGATCTCGTGTCCAACCGTATCCGGCGAGGTAGGGGCTAGATGCCAGACATCGAGCAGGCAGGCGCCTCAGCTGGCGCAGCAGACGAGGCCGACCACGGGGGACGGGGGGTCCCTGACCGGCCGCGCGGTAATGCCGGTCCACTGTCGCAGGTGCTGGGGCCGTTCACCCGGACCGGCGGCTTCTACGCCCGGTCCTGGGACAATTATCTGAATCATCAGCCTGGCGAGCTTCCGGTGGCACGGCCCACCATCGCGCTCGCGGCGCAGGCGTTCCGCGACGAAATCGTGCTGCTGGGGTTTCGCTTGCTGCGCTCGGCCCCCGACGCGACGACACTCGAACGCATCAACCGTGAGGTGATCGCGGCACTTGAGTTCTATGGCCAGAAGGGCTGGCTCGAGAAGCCGGAGGGGTTCTTCGCGGCACCCCCGCCGCTGACCGACGTCACGGTCAGGCCCGTGAGCAGCCTGGGGCGCACCTACGAGCGCATGTTCTTCGACAGTGAGTATGAGCCCCATGCAGGCGAACCGGGCCGGGAACGGTGGCTGACTTACACCGGAAATAACCGGGAGTACGGCTTGCTGTTGCGACACCGCGAGCCGCGGCCATGGCTGGTCTGTGTGCACGGAGCGGAGATGGGGCGGGCGGCGCTCGACCTCGCGCTGTTTCGTGCGTGGCATCTGCACTCCGATCTCGGCCTGAATGTCGTGCTTCCCGTCCTTCCCATGCACGGCCCTCGTACGCGGGGGCTGCCGAAGGGCGTCGCGTTCCCCGGTGAGGACGTGCTCAACGAAGTCCACGGTGCCGCTCAGGCGGTGTGGGATATCCGGCGCCTGCTGTCCTGGATCCGGGCACAGCAGCCCGACGCCATGATCGGGCTGAACGGCATCTCCCTCGGCGGTCTCCTCACGTCGCTGGTCGCCAGCCTCGACGACGGCGTCGCTTGTGCGATTCTGGGCGTCCCAGCCGTCGATCTGGTCGAGTTGGTCGGCCGCCATGCCGGCCTCAGTGGCCACGGTGCTCTCCGTCAGACTATGAGGTCGGCCAAGCCCATCGGCCGGATGATCTCGCCCCTGGCACTGACTCCCCGCGTGCCGATGCAGGGCCGCTTCATCTACGCCGGTATCGCTGACAGGTTGGTGCACCCACGCGACCAGGTCACCCGGCTCTGGGAGCACTGGGGCAGACCCGAGATCCACTGGTATCAGGGCGGCCACACCGGGTTCTTCAGCTCGCGGCCGGTGCAGCGATTCATCGACGATGCGCTGGTGCAGTCGGGGCTGGTCGACCCGTCACGGATACGACGCAAACGCTGAGGGAGGCACCGCTCGGCATGTGGGCTCGCGATCCAAATCGGGTCCGACGACGAACCTGTGGCGGTTCGTCTGTTTTCGGATTGGTGCGCGCGGGTCGCTCTACGCTGTCGCCATGAAGCGCCTGTCGAGCCTCGACGCGGCGTTCTGGTTCGCCGAGACTCATACCTGCCCGATGCACGTCGGCGGAATGACGATCTGTGACCCCTCCGAGGCGCCGAATTTCTGCTTCGATGCGGTTAGGGACCTCATCGCCGCCCGTCTTCCGGAGCTGCCGGTGCTGCGCTACCGGGTGGCTGGCGCGCCGCTTGGCCTGGACAGGCCATGGTTGGTCGAGGACACCAACCTCGACATCGACTATCACATCCGGCGCATCGCGGTACCCCCACCCGGAGGACGCCGCGAACTCGAGGAGCTGATCGGCCGCCTGATGTCCTACCCGCTGGAGCGCGGCAGACCGTTGTGGGAGCTGTGGTTCATCGAGGGTGTCGAGCACAGTCGTGTCGCGTGCTTGACCAAGATGCATCATGCTCTCATCGACGGTGTATCGGGCGCCGGGTTAAGTGAGATCATGCTTGACGTCACGCCCGAACCGCGACCACCTACCGTCGAGGTCAGCGATTCGTCGCTGGGGCTGGCATGCCCCGCTTCGAGCGGCGCGCGCTCGGCGCGATTGTCAACGTCGCGGTCATGACGCCATACCGGGTGGTGCGAGTCCTGCAGCAAACGCTTTCTCAGCAGCTGGCGGTGCGTGGACTGGCCAATAAGCCGCCCCACTTCTTCGAGGCACCGGCCACGCGTTTCAATGCCGAGCTCACCCCCCAGCGGCGGATCAGCAGTAGCAGACTGCCGCTGGATCGGGTGAAGGCGGTCAAACGGGCCTATGGCGTGAAGCTCAACGACGTGGTGCTCGCGCTGGTTTCGGGAGCGATGCGCCGTTACCTCCAAGACCGGGGAGAGCTCCCCGAGCGGCCACTGGTGGCCCAAGTTCCGATATCCACCCGCGGCGACAGCCCAGATGTCGGTAACCAGATCAGCTCCATGACGATCAGCCTGGCCACCAATGTGGCCGATCCTGCAGAGCGTCTGAAGACCATCTACGGCAATTCCCAAGGTGCTAAGGAGATGGCCAAGGCGCTCACCGCCCATCAGATCATGGGCTTGACCGAGACGACGCCGCCGGGCTTGCTGGCGTTGGCGGTCCGGGCATACACCGCCAGCCACCTGGGCGGCCACGTCGCACCGGTGAACATGGTGATCTCCAACGTTCCTGGGCCCGACTTCCCGATCTATATGGCCGGTGCGGTCGTCGAGCGGCTGGTGCCCATCGGACCGCTGATGCTGGACGTGGGATTGAACATCACCTGTTTCAGCCACCACGGATCCATCGATTTTGGCTTCGTCACAACGCCGGAGATCGCCAACGACATCGATGAACTCGCCGACGCTATGGAGCCCGTCCTAAAGGAACTGGAAGAAGCCGACGGTTCGGTCAGGTGCTGAGCAGGGGGCCGAAGATTGCGGCTCCGCATCGGGTTGCGTCCGCGAGGTCGACGACGACGCCGCCGACGTCTGTGTGGGCCGCGGCCCAGGTTTCGGCGGTTTGGCGGTCTGTGAAGAAGTTGAGGTAGTTGCAGCAGGTGTCAGCGGACGGGCCCTCCGCGGACTGCGCACCAACGAACACGACGGTGGTGGCGGGATCTGCGTTGGCGTCCTCGCCGTGGACGGTCACGGTGATGGGCTCGCCCGTGGACGCATCGGCTGAGTCGATCACGATGTTGACATCGAGCATTGCGGACATGCCGAGTGCATCGATTGCGCACATCGCGTAAACCCTGGCCCCATCGGCGATCTGAACGCGGTGTGGGGTCGGCGTCGCGGAGAACGGATACACCGAGCCGATGCGACCCGACGCGTCCAGGCGGATGACGTCGGATGCGTGCAGCCGGTTCAGGATCTGCTGCGCGGACGTGTCGAACTCGGCGGCAACCGCGTCGAGCTCGGTGCTCGCCGGCGGGCCGCCGTGTATTGCGAACGCCCGCAAAATGGTGTGGTGGATGGCCTGTTCGGCTGGGGTGGTGGGCTGGGCGGCGCCGCGCGGCGCGCCCAGCGCTGAGGTCGGGGATTCGCCTCCCGTCGCGGGAGTGCTGATCAAGAGCCTTGTGCGGCACCCAAAGCTCCAAGCTCGCCGCACGCGCGGCCCCCTGTTGATGTCCGGCACGGGGTCCGGCGCCTCTACTACTTCGTGCCGTAGATCCGTTCCTGCATGGCAGTGTCCGCGAAGCTCTGGGCTTTGACGATTTTGCCGTCGCGGAAGCTGTACGCATCGGCTTGGGGTGCGGATTCTCCGAGGGCGGTGACTATGGAGAGGACGACCACGACATCGTCGTCGGCGAGGAACCGGCTGGGCGCTATTATGAAGTCCTTCTCCGCCAGCTTCCCGAATAATTCCGTGACCTCCGCTTTGCCGCGATAGGTGCCGCTGATCGTGCTGTTACCGGGCAAGAACCACTCGGTGTCGTCGTCCAAGATGCTCAGGACCGTTTCGAGGTCGCCCGCAGAGAACGCGGCATACGCCTTCTTGGTTGCCTCGACATTAGGCATGATGACTCCTTTGTGATTTCTCTGCCTCCGTTTTTCCGTCAGCCGGGATTGATCGTCCTCCCTCGGGGAAATCGTGAGTAGGGGCCAAAGTCCTAATGGCCAGGAGCCGAACGATAGCGAGGTTGCCGACCGCTGTCGGGTCCTGTGCGGCCCCAGCTGACCAGAGCATCTCTGTTGGGGTGCCCGCTAACCATTCAAGGCTGCCCGCGCGGCGGCATCCATCGCGGCGGCCTGGTTGTTGACCGTTTGCGATATGCGTGTCGGCCTCACTTGCGGTGGTGTCGGCACAAGTCTGGCACGCGCTAGCGGGTCGAGCCAACAAGGGGCCGGGGAACTGCGTTAGCCCGTCGAGGCGGTATGTGTAACCGGGCCTCTGCCCACATATTGCCCACAATTTGCCCACAGTTACAGATATCTCCAGTGATCTGCGGTGATGAACTTCCGCTGCTAGGACGGCTTTTCGGCCTCGTCTGCTGGGGCGTCAGAACAGTTCAATCCTGACAGGGGGCTCATACCTTCGACCGTAATCGTTTCTCGCAAACGAGTTTGGCCTGGGTCGTCCGCCTGGTCTGGGTGTTGGCGCCGCCAACATCTCCGGCGGAATCCCCAGGAATCTCGCGTGACCAACGGGAACCACATGTAGCGTATGTGCAGGTCAAACCGCATTTCCCCAAGTCAAGAACGGGTTCGATTCCCGGCAGCTCCACCAGAAGGGCCGCAGATCAGGCTCGTGTCGAGGTCCCGCACCTGTCGGCGGCGGTTCCAGGCGCGGACGTCGCTGCGCTACATCCGAAGTTGGCGGTGCCATTGCGGCGGCGACAATCCAAGTCGAACATGTGATGCCGCAAAAGTGAGCGCGCGAGCAGCGAAACGACTAGTGCCACGACGTATCCCGGCCCTCAGTGGGCGGACGTCGGCGCAGCGGGCGACGGCTCCGAGCGCGTTCAGGCCGCGACGCCTTCCGGGCAGGATCGCGCCCGCCATCAATCCACAGAAGAAGCCCAGCAGGAAAAGCCCGCGTGCGCGTCGCTTGTTCCCCCGCACAACAGCTGATGCGATGGATCCACATGTCGCCGCAATGACGGCTACCGCGAGGAGCAGAGAAATCAGATGTGTCAGTCCGAGCTGCGGCGCAAAAGGGCAGAATGGCGTTATCCAATAGTGGTAACATTATTCTCATGCATCAGTGTTGCGCCTGTTCGCAGGCCTGGGCCGATGATGCGCCGGCAGCCCTGTCGTGTGGTGCCATGACGCCCCGATCTGTTCTTCAGGTGGGCAGCGGCCTGCCGCAAGGAGTCCACGGCGCCGCCGATCCTCGTTTCGCCTGTGCGGTGCGCACGTTCGCCAGCCTGTTTCCCGGCCCCCGTTTCGGCGGCGGGGCCCTTTCGGTGTACGTAGACGGTCAACCGGCCGTCGACGTGTGGACCGGCTGGTCGGACCGGCACGGTGAGGCGCGGTGGAGCGCCGATACCGGCGCCATGGTCTTCTCCGCGAGTAAGGGATTGGCGTCGACAGTCCTTCACCGGCTCGTTGACCGCGGACTGCTGTCCTTTGATGCACCGGTCGCGCAGTACTGGCCGGAGTTCGGCGCCAACGGCAAGTCCGCGATCACCGTGCGCGACATGATGCGACACCGCGCCGGGCTGTCGCACTTGAAGGGGGTGAGCAAGGACGAGTTGTTGGATCACCGCCTGATGGAACAGCGGGTGGCCGCCGCACCCGTCGATCGCCGCCTAGCCGGTCGCTCGGCGTATCACGCATTCACCTATGGATGGCTGGCATCGGGTCTGGCCCGAGCCGTCACCGGTGTGGGCATGCGCGATCTGATCCGTGCCGAATTGGCACGTCCGCTCAACACCGACGGTCTGCACCTCGGGCGCCCACCGGCTGAGGCGCCCACCAAGGTCGCACAGATCATGTTTCCCCAAACCACCAGGGCCAACCCGGTTTTCGACCGCTTGGCACCCAGACTCGCCGAGATGCCGATCGCCGGCGGCTTGGGCGCGATGTATGTCCCCGGCATCACATCGTTGATCCAGGGCGATATCCCGTTTCTGGACAGTGAGATTCCCTCGGTCAATGCCGTGGTGACAGCGCGGGGCCTGGCCAAGATGTACGGTGCACTCGCCAACGACGGCTGCATCGACGGAACACAGTTTCTGTCATCGGAATTGGCCCGTGGCCTCGCGGGGAAGCTGAGCCTACGGCCTGACTTCAACATATTGTTTCCGATGTCCTTCCACCTCGGCTACCACGGATCACCCGTGCCCGGCCTGCTGCGGGGATTCGGCCACGCCGGCCTGGGCGGAACCATCGGGTGGGCCGATCCCATCACCAAGAGCTCGTTCGCCTTCGTACACAATCGGCTCATCACGCCCATGGTCGTCGACCAAATCCTGTTTGTGCCATTGATTCTGCCCGTGCGGCGCGCCGTCGCCGCCGCCCACACGCGCGGCACCCACGCCGTGCCGGCGTTCGGTGCGCCCTACCCTGAAACCGACTCGACCAGCAGAGCCGGCCGCTAAGGCGAGCGCACCCGCAGCCCGCTCCTTGACCTGCGCAAATTCCCCTACTGTCATCACTATGAACCGGGCTGTAGCTCGGCAGGAAATCACTGTGACACGGGAGAGCGTTTTTCGATCCCGGGTGATCCAGCCACGTACTCCGACGGCACCGAAAATGATGCCGGTGCCGATTTCTCCGACCGCCGTCAGCCAGGAGAACCACATGCGGCAATACGCAGATGATCAGCCAAGAGATG
>CAVRER010000022.1:0-8289 GCA_963720085.1 uncultured Actinomycetota bacterium | reverse complement strand
AATAGGACGACGTCGTCGGTGTAGCCGCCGGGCGGGGCCATCCGGTCGAGCAACTCATCACAGAACTCCCCGACCGACAATTCGGCACGATAGGCGGCCGCTGCCTGAAGCCGCGCGAATCCTTGATCGAGTGTCTCGCCCGGCCGCTCGATCAGTCCGTCGGTGTAGAGCAGCAGCAGGCTGCCCGCCGGCAACTCGTCTATTGCTGTATTGGGCTTGAGGTGGCTTTCCAATGCCGCAACCGGGGGACGTCGGCCGCCCTGCAAAAAAACCGGTGGCTGGTCCGGCATCACCAGCAATGGGTAAGGATGACCCGCGCAGGTGTAGCTGATCCTGGAGCTGGCGTCTGCCGTTCCCGATTGTCCGGTGTCGATGACGGCATAGCTGACCGTCGCGCAGCGCGCACCGGGAATTGCCGCCGCATACCGATCCAGCGAGGCGAGCACCGCGTCCGGATCGGCGCCGGTCAGCGCGGTAGCGGCGACTGCGGCTCGGAGTCTGCTCATCACGATCGCGGCGGGCAGACCGTGTCCGACGACGTCGCCGACGGATATCGCGATTTGACCCGGTCGCTGCAGCGGGATTACCAGATACCAGTCGCCGCCGACCCGCATCGCCTCGCCGCCGGGCTGATACACCGCCGCCACCACCGCGGCCGTGGACCCGCGGTAGAGATCGAGTAGATGCTCTTGGAACTCGACGGCGATCCGATGCTCGCGCTGTGCACTGCGGACCCGGTTCAGAGCCGACTGGGTAAGCTTCGCGGTCCAAGCGAGCATTTCGAGTTCAGCGGGGTCGAAGTCCCGCGGTGTGGGCCAGAGCAACCCAAGGGAACCGATCACGTTGCCGTCATGACCGCGCAACGGCTGGCTGACGCACGCCCGGATGCTGTCCGCGGTCTCCTGCACCACGTGGCCATAGCGCGGGGCGAGAGCCAATGTATCGGTAATGACCATGCGCTGACCAGTCTTGATGACGTCGATCGGCACCAGCGGCGTGTCCAGGTTGGCGACGTGGTAGCGGTCGCGGAATTCGGTGGGGACCGGACCGGCGTACTCGAATCGGACGTTGTTCTCCTCGGCGTCGAGGAGCCCGATCACGACGACTGCGGCACCGCCCGCGCCGAGCGGAGAGGCCAGCAGCGCCTCGGCGATTCCAGAGACCGAGTCGGCGGCTTGCAACGCGGCATCGAGTTGAGCCACGGCGGAGGCATGCCGAAGCTCGGCTTCACGCTGTTGCTGACCGGCACGTTCGCGGCCGGTAGCGGACAACCGCGCCGCGACCCGCTCGACCAGCTCCTGCGAGCGAAACGGTTTGGGCAAATAGTCGTCCGCACCGCCGGCGTAGCCTTCGCTGACGGCCTCGTTTCCGGCACGGGCGGAGAGCATCACGATTGGCGTGGCGGCCAGCTCTGGATCGCCACGAATCGACGAGACGAAGTCGAAGCCGCCGAGCTTGGGCATCATCACGTCGGTCACGATGGCGTCCGGGCGAAGCTCGTGTGCGGTCCGCAGGGCCGCTTCGCCGTCGGCGACCAGAACCGTTCTCCAGTGCGTCGACAACACCCGCTCCAGATGAGCCCGCATGTCGGCATTGTCGTCGGCGATCAACACCAGTTCGCGGTTGTCCTCACTAGGTACGGTCTCGGTCGGCGGCGGCGCCGCCCATTGACCCGCCTCGACGACGTAGGGGTTGTCCAGTAGGTCGGCCGGTGAATGGTCGACCGGTGTGCCAGCGAGCGATTTGGGCAGCGTAATGGTGACCGTGGTGCCGCGGTGGAGTTCGCTGGCGATCTGCAAACTGCCGTGTTGAAGTTCGACCAGCCCGCGTACCAGCGACAGCCCGATTCCGGTGCCTTCCACACTGCGGCCCAGCGCGGTGTCTGCCCGAAAGAAGCGTTGGCCCAGCTGTTTCAGGTCCGCCTCGGCTATACCGACTCCGGTATCCCGGACGCTGATAAGGACCCGGCCCGATCGCCCGACTCTCCCCCTCGCCGCTTCGCGGCTGGGGGTACCCCCACCTCGGGCCCCTTCCTGGCCCGCATCGTCGCCAGGCGGCGCGTCGCCGCTGAGCACCGCGACGGTGATCGAGCCGCTCAGCGTGTATTTGACCGCGTTGGACATCAGGTTGAGCACGATGGTTTCCCACATGTCCGGGTCGATGTCGGCCAGTGCCCGACGGCAGTCGAGGACAAGTGTCAAGCCCGGCTCGCTCGCACAATTCGGTGAACGACGACGCGACCTGCGACGTCAGCGCCCCGACATCGGTGCACACCAATCTCGTTGTGGCGCGGCCTGCTTCGATACGGGAGAACTGCAGCAGCGAGTCGACCAGGCGCAGCAACCGCCCCGCGTTACGCCGGGCCGTTTGTAGCCGCTCCGCGAGAACCGTGGACGAATCGACATCGGCCAGCGCGTCTTCGAGCGGTCCCAGCAGCAAGGTCAGCGGCGTGCGGAATTCGTGGCTGACATTGGTCAGAAACGCCGTCTTGGCGTGGTCCAGTTCGGCCAGCGCATCCGCGCGCTGTCGCTGTTGCTCGTGGGAGACCACCGAGGCCAGCGCCGAGGACAGTTGGTCGGCGAGCAACTGACAAAAGCCGCGGTATTGCGCATCCACCGGGCACCGCGGATTCGTTCCGACGACCAGAGCCCCCGCGATCGCATTGTCTCCCAGCGGCAGTACCAGCGCCTGGTCCGGGCAGTCGGCGTCCAACACCTCGTCGAGACCGCGAATCGCCGACGCGACGTCATCGACGATTTGCACTTCCGCCCGTGATCGCGCCGTCGGCTGCCAGTCGGTGAGCTTTCCCAGCGTGGGCGGCAGCAGCGGCAGCACCGACGGCGTTGCGCCGCGCAAGGTGGTATCGGCCGTGTCCGCGCCACTGACGTAGGCCGCGACGAGCGGTACGTCGGCGGGCTGGTCGGCACACCCCGAGACCGCTGCGCTCACCGCGTCGTCGACGGTGCGGGTTTCCATCGTCGCCGCTGCCACCGCATTGAGTAGATGCAGGCGTCGCTCGCTGATCACCCGCTCGGTGGTCTCCCAGGACCGCACAGAAAATCCCAGTAGATCTCGCCGTCGTCGCCGACCAGTGGGCTGTAGGTGAAGGTGAAGTAGCGTTCCTGCGCGCGGCCAGCAGGTCACCATCGGCAGCATCAAGTCGTGCGACCAGGTCGCCTCGCCGGTGGCGATGACGCTGGCCAGCATCGGGCTGATCGGCTCCCAGATGTCCCACCACACAAATCGGCCACGCCTGCCCAGCGCGGCCGGGTGTTTGTCACCGAGGATCTGGATGTAGGCGTCGTTGTACACCACGAACAGGTCGTCAGCGCCCAACCACAACACGATCGGGAATCGCGAGGTCAACACCACTGCGACAGCGGACCGCACTTCGGCCGCCCACGCTACGGGCGCCCCCAATGGGTGTGCGGCCCAGTCGAATTCCGCGAATAGACGGCCCATCTCGCCGCCCAGCGCGACGGCCTTGGCAAGGTCGGGTGGCAGCTCCTGCGGCTCGCTTCTCCAGTCGCGGCGGTGCCCGCTCACTGCCCCTGCTCGGTATCACGGCCTTGCAGCGCATCGGGCAACGTGGGATAGAGCTCGAGCACGCTGTCCAAGTTCGTCACCTCGATCGGGCGAACCACCAGTCCATTGTCGGCAACCAGCCGGACGGACGTCCCGGCGTCCGCCCTTGTCTGTGGCAATCGAGGACGGCGTTCAGTCCGGCGCTGCCGAAGTAGGTGACGGCCTGCAAATCGATGATGAGCAGTCGAGAGGCTTGGCTCCCGGCCTGCTGCAGCGCTGCATCCAGCTGTGCGGTGAGGTCGCCGGCGGTGCTGGAATCCACTTCGCCCTTGGCCTGCACCACGACAGCTTCCGGCCGCACCTCATAGTCGACCATCAACAAATCCATCGCGTTCACCCGCTTCGATGCACCGCCAGATGCAATGTCGTGGCGGCTCACCGTCCACGGCTTTGTCGAGCCTAACCGGCGACCCGGTTACGCGTTGGGTTCGCCCGGAATACGCTCATGCACCGTCAACAGCAGATGGTCGAACGCGCTTTGCACTTCCGCCGACGGCGGTGGCAGCGTGGCGATTTCGTCGAGGAGCTGCTTGGCCAGCGCGCGCAGTTTGGTGTTGGTCTCCTGCGACCGCCACCGCAGCACACCGAAGGCTTGCTCCGCGCTGACCCGGTAAATGGCCATTAGGACACCTTTGACCTGCTCGATCACCGCGCGGGCCTCGAACAAGTCTGGCAGCGCTTCGTCGAGGGCCACCTGGCGGGTCTCGACGAAGGTGGCGGTCAGGTCGATGTAATAGCCGGCGGTTCCCACCACTGCGCCCGCCTCGTCAGCCATCCGATCGGCCACCACGATCGCATCGTGCACTTTGCCGGCAGTGTCTATAAAGCGGTGACGGCTGGAGAACGAGCTCTTGGAATGCAGTGCCCGGTCGAGCAGGTCCTGAACGTGGTCCCGGTCTTCTGGATGTTTGTGCGACAGCAGCAGTTCCGTCGTCGGCACCACGGAGCCGGGCTCATAGCCGTGCATGATGGCTACCTCGTCGGACCATTCCCAACGCTGGCCGACAAACCAGAACCGGAAAGCACCCACGCTGACGTTGTCAGCGTGGGGTTCCGCCGGCCGCAAGGCAGGTGGGCCACCGGCGTCGGTGCTCGTTGCAAGAGTTTCAGAGGACTCGTGCACGTTAACGATCATTCCACCGTTTAGGAGACCTTGCCCACGGGTTAGACAGGATGCGCAGACGTTCTGGCAAACACGGGCAAGCACTAAACGGCCCTGCTAAATTTCTCGCCCCTGCTACTGCCCCGCTCTCCCCCGCAAGCGGGCGGTACCCCCACCTGACGCCGCTGCCGCGGCGCGCATCGTCGCGGGGCGTGCACACCAACGTCCCGCTGCGCTAGCGTGGACCACACGACAACGCGGGAGCGCACGCCCAGTGCGCTGAGAGGACGGCTCGGGGCCGTCGACCGTACGAACCTGACCGGGTAATGCCGACGTAGGGAGGATGAAGAATGACCGTGACCGTCGAACCGTCGGTGACCACCGGACCCATCGCGGGCAGCAGCAAGGCTTATCGCGAGCTGGTCGCGGTGCCGGGAGCCAAAGTGCCGTTTCGGCGAGTGAATCTGTCGAACGGACAGCACTTCGACCTGTATGACACCTCCGGCCCCTACACCGACCCCGACGCGGTGATCGACGTGACGGCGGGGCTGCCGCCGCGCCCCGGGGTGGTGCGTGACCGTGGCACCCAGTTGCAGCGGGCCCGCGCCGGTGAGATCACCGCCGAGATGGCGTTCATCGCCGCCCGCGAAGACATGCCCGCTGAGCTGGTTCGCGACGAGGTTGCCCGCGGCCGTGCGGTGATCCCGGCCAACCACAACCATCCCGAGAGCGAGCCGATGATCATCGGCAAGGCGTTCGCGGTCAAGGTCAACGCCAACATCGGCAACTCCGCGGTGACGTCGTCGATCGCCGAGGAGGTCGACAAGATGGTGTGGGCCACCCGCTGGGGAGCCGACACCATCATGGATTTGTCCACCGGCAAGGACATTCATGCCACCCGCGAGTGGATCCTGCGCAACTCACCGGTACCGGTCGGCACGGTGCCGATCTACCAGGCGCTGGAAAAGGTCAAAGGCGATCCGACCGAGTTGACCTGGGAGATCTATCGCGACACCGTGATCGAACAGTGCGAGCAGGGCGTGGACTACATGACCGTGCACGCCGGGGTGTTGCTGCGCTATGTGCCGCTGACCGCCAAGCGGGTCACCGGCATCGTGTCCCGCGGCGGGTCCATCATGGCGGCGTGGTGCCTGGCGCATCATCAGGAGTCGTTCCTGTACACCAATTTCGAAGAGCTCTGCGACATCTTCGCCCGCTACGACGTGACGTTCTCGCTGGGCGACGGGCTGCGGCCGGGATCGATCGCCGACGCCAACGACGCCGCGCAGTTCGCCGAGTTGCGCACTTTGGGTGAGCTCACCAAGATCGCGAAAGCCCATGGCGCACAGGTGATGATCGAAGGACCGGGACACGTCCCGATGCATAAGATCGTGGAGAATGTCCGGCTGGAAGAGGAGCTGTGCGAGGAGGCCCCGTTCTACACCCTGGGGCCGCTGGCCACCGACATCGCTCCGGCCTATGACCACATCACCTCGGCGATTGGCGCGGCCATCATCGCCCAAGCCGGCACCGCGATGCTGTGCTACGTGACCCCCAAGGAGCACCTGGGGCTGCCGGATCGCAAGGACGTCAAGGACGGGGTGATCGCCTACAAGATCGCCGCGCACGCAGCGGATTTGGCTAAGGGCCATCCCCGCGCGCAGGAACGTGACGACGCGCTGTCGACGGCGCGGTTTGAGTTCCGCTGGAACGACCAGTTCGCGTTGTCACTGGACCCTGACACCGCACGGGAATACCACGACGAGACGCTGCCGGCCGAACCGGCCAAAACCGCACACTTCTGCTCGATGTGTGGCCCGAAGTTCTGCTCGATGCGGATTACTCAGGACGTCCGCGACTACGCCGCCGAGCACGGACTCGACAGCGAAGAAGCCATCGAGGCGGCTCTGCAGCAGGGCATGGCGGAGAAGTCGGCCGAGTTCGCCGAACACGGCAACCGGGTGTATCTGCCGATCGCCCCGTGAACTACCTCCCGCTGGCGCGGCCCGGTACGACGCCGCTGCGGGTGCTGACGATGGCCGGATCCGACTCTGGCGGTGGTGCCGGTATTCAGGCCGACATCCGGACCTGCACCCTGTTAGGGGTGCACGCACTGTGCGCGGTGACCGCGGTGACCGTGCAGAACTCGGTGGGCGTCAGGGGTTTTCACAAAGTACCTGGCAATGTCATCGCCGCCCAGATCGAGGTGGTATGCCACGACATCGGGCTGCAGGCCGCCAAAACCGGCATGCTGGCGTCGACCGAGATCATCGCCGCGGTCGCCGAGAGCTGGCGCGAGCATGGCGCGGACGCGCCGCTGGTGGTAGATCCGGTCTGCGCGTCGATGCACGGTGATCCACTGCTCGACCGCAGTGCACTGGATTCCCTTCGCGCCGAACTGTTTCCGTTGGCTACATTGGTGACGCCGAATCTGCACGAAGTGCGGCTCCTGGTCGATATCGATGTTGTCGACTCGACATCCCAGGCCGACGCGGCTCGCGCCCTGCATGCGCTAGGACCGCAATGGGTGCTGGTGAAGGGCGGCCATCTACGCGGAACGGCCAATAGCACGGATCTGTTGTTCGACGGCAACGACTTTCACGAGTTCGAGTCGCCGCGGGTGGACACCACCCACGACCACGGCGCCGGCGACACGCTGGCCGCGGCGACGGCCTGCGCCCTGGCCCACGGCTACACCGTGCCCGACGCGGTCGGGTTCGCCAAGGGGTGGGTGACCGAGTGCCTGCGTGCCTCCTATCCGCTCGGCCACGGTCACGGCCCGGTATCCCCGCTGTTTCGGCTGTCATGAAGCTCGAGACCATCGCGGGCATCGCGCATGAGCCCGACCGCACCCCATCCGGCGTGGTGGTGTTGACGCATGGCGCTGGGGGCAGCAGGGAATCGCCTCTGCTGCAACAAGTTTGCGACGAGTGGGCCCGACGCGGCTGGCTTGCGGTCCGCTACAACCTGCCGTACCGGCGGCGACGGCCCAAGGGCCCGCCGTCGGGTTCGGCGGCGACCGACCGCGCCGGCATCGTTGAGGCGATCGCCGTGTGCCGCGACCTTGCCGCCGGCCCGCTGATCGCCGGCGGCCATTCCTACGGCGGCCGGCAGACGTCCATGGTGGTGGCCGAAAGCTCGCAGCCGGTGGACGTGCTGACGCTGTTCTCCTACCCGGTGCATCCGCCCGGTAAGCCCGAACGCGCGCGCACCGAGCACCTGCCAGACATCACGGTGCCGACGGTGTTCACCCACGGCACGTCGGACCCATTCGGCACCCTCGACGAGGTGCGCGCCGCCGCCGCGTTGATTCCCGCACCGACCGAGATTGTCGAGATCGCCGGCGCGCGCCACGACCTGGGCTCGAAAACCCTCAACGTTCCTGTATTAGCGGTCGACGCCGCATTAAGGCTGTTGCGCTAAGCGGCGTCGAGCAAATTCGACCGCGATGTCGGCGACCTTGACGTTGGCGTCCTGCGAGGTTCGACGGAGGATGTCGAACGCGTCGTCCTCGGAGACGTCGTTGAGCACCATCAGCATGCCGATGGCCTTGCCGATCGCGCGGTTGCTGACAAGCCCGCGTCGCAGCCCGGCCGCGTCTT
>CAVRER010000021.1:0-8943 GCA_963720085.1 uncultured Actinomycetota bacterium | reverse complement strand
ATTAACAGCAATCCGCTGGCGCCGCTGCTGGAATTGTTACCGCAGGCCAAGGACCTGGGTTTGCACCTGGTGGTGGCACGCCGCAGCGGCGGCGCGGCCCGCGCCATGTTCGAGCCACTGCTGGCCGGCTTGCGCGACGCCGGTTGCATGGCGCTGCTGATGAGCGGAAGCCCGGACGAGGGCCTGATGATTGGGTCTGTCCGCCAGTCACCCATGCCGCCAGGCCGCGGCACGCTGATCACTCGCCGGGCCAGCCCACAGCTGGTGCAGGTTGCCTGGAGTCCGCTGCCATGAGTACGCACGTAGTTGAGGTCGGTCCAAACAACATCCGCCAATTATGTTGCGGCGGAGAAATAGTCGATGACGATGAGATGGTAACGGCCGCGTTCAACAGCATCGACGATCCGGTGACCCTGATTGACCTCCGTCCGGTCACTGTTGCCTCGCTGTGGCGGACCCTGCTGGGTTCGCATGCCTGTGGTAGCTCTGACCGAGCGATCGTCGTTCACCCGTCGTGGTGGGCGCCGAGGCGCATCGATCTGGTCAGCGCCGCGGCAGAGGTCCTCGCCGGCGAGGTTGTGTTGCGACCCCGGTCGTGGCTATTGATCAAGGCATCCCCGCTCGAGTCCCAACACGCGACGGTGGTCGTGGAAATCGCTGACTGCTTCGTGGTGATCACCGGCGCCGCGGTGGTCGCCGAAGCCCGCCGTGGAGAACCCGAGCGCGTCGTTGAGGCGGTGATACGATCCATCCGCGAGATGACATCGGGCGTGGCTGCGGCGGTCGTGATTGACGCGCCGAGCACGGTAGGGGGGGCCGGCGCGCTGGCGGCGATGATTGCCGACGGACTGCGCGCTAGCGACCGCATCAGCGCGGTGCTAGTCGACGACGTCCGCTTGAAAGGACTTGCCGCACAAATCATTCAGGATGTAAGCGACACTTCCGAGTCACATTCCACCGAAGCTGCGGGGCGTGGCTATCGTCGTCACCGGGGCCCGGTGCTGGTGGCCGTACTGCTCATCGTCGCAGTATTCGGGGTGCTCGGCGCGCTCACGTTGCGCCGTCATCCTGTGCAGGTGGGCGATGGCATGCCGACTACGTTTCTGGTGGAAGGTCATGTCGCCCTCCAGGTTCCGGTGCAATGGCCGATGCGGCGCGTCGTCGCCGGGCCGGGCTCGGCGCGGGTGCAGGTCACATCGCCATCGGATCCGGAGGTGGCGCTGCATGTGACGCAATCGCAAGTTGCCATCGCAACCCTGAGCGCCACCGCGGAGTCTCTGAAACATGCAATCGATGCAGAGCCAACCGGCGTGTTCGTCGACTTCAACCCGGTCGGCACTAGTGCCGACCGCCCGGCTGTTACCTATCGGGAGGTCCGGCCTGGGCACGACATCCAATGGATTGTGTTGGTCGACAAAGCGGTTCGGATCAGCATCGGATGTCAAAGCCGTCACGGACAGGACGACGCGGTGCGGCAGGTATGCGACCTAGCGGTGCGGTCGGCTCGGGCAGTGAGTTGAGTTACGCGTCCGCTTTAGAGCTGCTCAGCCCAACGGGCGGTGTCTGATTGAGACCTCGAGCAGGCGCTTCTTCTGCTCCGTGTACTCCTGCTCGGTAAGACGTCCCTCGTCGCGGAGCTTGGCGATCTCGCGGATCGCGGCCGCGACTCCGGTGACGACGGTCCGAGGCGCCGGCGTCACTTCGGCCTCATCGTCGCCCGCCGCACCTGCGGCGCGGCCGGTCAGCCGTGCGTGGGTCACCGGCTTGCCGCTGTCCTGGGTTTCGTCAGCAACCGGTGGGCCGGCCATGGCTTGGCCGGCCATACCTGCAAGTCCCATCTGGTTGAACGCATTTGCCGAGCCGGCTTCCACCGCCGGCGCAGCTGCCGCGCCAGGGCCGGTGATCGGCGAAGTCAGTGCGACGGAGCGTATCTCGGGTGCGGCGACGGTCCAGTTCGACGGCACCGACAATCTCCCGATCGCGTTGGCCTGGCCCAGTGTTGCCGACATGGTCGGCGCCGATCCCGCGACGGAACCCGGGTTGGTGATAACCGCCGGGAACTCTGTAGGGGGAACGTCCGCTGTTCCCGGCCACGCTTCTGTCCCTGCCCATCCGCTGATGGTCTCGTCGGTGTTCACACCGGAGATAGTGCCGAGATAGGCGATGGGAAAGTCCACCGGCCCCGACAGGG
The DNA here is from genome assembly GCA_963720085.1 of uncultured Actinomycetota bacterium. Classification (GTDB taxonomy): domain Bacteria; phylum Actinomycetota; class Actinomycetes; order Mycobacteriales; family Mycobacteriaceae; genus Mycobacterium. The sequence continues at coordinate 6,752 of CAVRER010000021.1, read as the reverse complement.
CATCCATCGGGATGATCCCGAAAAGGGTAACCAGATCGGTTGGTGCACTGAAAAAGACGCTGATCAGGTTAGCCAGTGTGCTCAACGGGTCGGTCTGGGCCGGCGCTGCTGCCGCGGACAATGCTTGCGGGACCATCGATATGGTGCCTTGCACATTGCCGGCAGCGGTGCCGCTGGCCTGGCTGACCGCGGCAGCCTGGCTGGCCGTTCCGCTTGGATCGGTGTTCTGCTGCGGTGAGGTGAACGGGCTCAGCGCCGTCGCAGCTGCTGACGAACCCGCGTAGCCGTACATCGCCAAGGCGTCCTGCGCCCACATCTCGGCGTAATGCGCCTCGGTGGCCGCGATCGCCGGTGTGTTCTGCCCCAGGATGTTCGTCGCCACCAGCACCGCCAACAGGCTGCGGTTGGCGACGATCTCCGGCGGCGGCACCGTCATCGCAAACGCCGCCTCGTAACCGGCGGCTGCAGCCCGGGCTTGGGTGGCGGTCTCTTCGGCCTGTGCAGCGGTGGCGCTCAGCCATTCCACGTAGGTCCCGGCCGCGGCCGACATCGCCGTGGACGACGGACCCGACCACACCCCGGAGGCCAGCTCCGACACCACCGACTGATACGCGCTGGCCGCGGTATACAGCTCGTCAGCCAAGCTGCCCCAGGCTTGCGCAGCGGCCAGCATCGGCCCCGATCCCGGACCGGTATACATCCGGCCGGAGTTGATCTCCGGCGGATAGATCCCGAAATCCATTGCTGCGCATTCCTCTTCCAGGCAACCGGCGCTTGCGCCGCACGGCGGCGGGCGGCTCAGCGACCGAGCAGGCGGTTCTTCTGCTCGGTGTATTCCTCGTCGGTCAGAATTCCTTCATCGCGTAGCTTGGTGAACTCGCGTAACTCGGCCGCGACTCCGGTGACTACGGCCCGAGGCTTGTCTTTAGGGGCCTCGTCTTTATCGCCCGCTGCCGCACTTTCACCGGTGGTCGCCGCACCTGGAGCGCGAGCCGGCGCACGTGCGCCTTTCGCCGCCTTGCCGGCACCCCGGCTGACGCCGGTGCCGACGGTTCCGGCCATGGCTCGACCGGCCATACCCGCCAGCGCCATCTCGCTGAGCGTGCTTCCCGAACCGGCTTCTGTCGCTGGCCCGGCGGTGGCGACGGCCGTGGTTTCCGGCAGCGCCGGCAGGGCGTACGAGATGGGGCGTACCGCCGGGGTGGCGACGGCCCACGTCGGCGGCACGGACAACGCTCCGACCGTGTTGGCTTCGCCCAGACCGGCCGCGACGCTCGTCGCCACCGGTTGTATCGGGCCCGTGAGTCTCGCCGGGAAATCGGTGGGGGGCCGGTCCCCGGTGTCCGGCCAGGCCTGTTCTCCTCCCCAACCGCTCACGAGCTCGTCCGTGTGCAAACCGGTCCCTGCACCGATGATGTCAAGGGGAAGGGCAACCACCCCGATCACGCCGAATGGTATGTCGGCGGCGAAGGTAGCGACGGCCGCCGGTGCGTCGAGAAAGATACTGATCAGGTTGCTCAACGTGCTCAGCGGGTCCGTCTGGGCCGGCGCTGCAGCTGCCGTTGAAAGGCTTTGCAGCGCGTTGGGTACCGCGGAGAACGCCTGCTGAACCGTGCTCTGCACGTTGCCGGCCGAGGTGCCGGTGGCTTGGCTGACCGCGGCTGCTTGGCTGGCCGACCCGCCCGGGTTGGTGTTTTGTTGGGGTGGGTTGAACGGTGTCAGTGTTGTCGCGGATGCCGACGAAGCTGCGTAGCCGTACATCGCCGCGGTGTCCTGCGCCCACATCTCGGCGTATTGCGCTTCGTTGGCCGCAATCGCCTGCGTGTTCCGGCCGAACAGGTTGGTCGCCACCAGCGTCGTCAATCGACTGCGGTTTGCCGCAACCATCGGCGGCGGCACCGTCGACGTGAACGCGGTTTGGTAGGCGGCGGCTGCGGTTTTGGCTTGGGCGGCCGTTTCCTCGGCCTGGGTGGCGGTGGCGTTGAGCCACGCGACATAGGACGCGGCCGCGGCTGCCATCGACGTGGACGCAGGGCCCAGCCAGGGCCCGGCGGTCAATCCCGAGACCACCGATTGATACGAGTTGGCCGCCGAATGCAGCTCGGCGGCCAGTCCTTCCCAGGCCTCGGCGGCGGTGAGCATTGGCGCCGACCCGGGGCCGGTATACATTCGAGCGGAGTTGATCTCTGGTGGATAAATCCCGAAATCCATTGCTAAGCCACCCCTCTAGTTCACCGCGATCGAGTTGGCCCAGTCGGTGGCGCGATAGGCCCCGACACTGGTCCGTGTGGCGGTTACGAATAGCTCGCGCTCGGCCGTGGCTGCGCCAGTGACTGCTGGATGAATGGTGGCATGCGCCAAGGCATTTGTCGCCTCCAGGCCCGGCGCGTCGTCAGCTGACGCCAGAGTCGCCGGGGGCATCACGACGGTCGCATTTGCACCGCTCACCACGCCGACAATGCGTGGCAAAATCATCGGCTGCCGCTGTAGACATTCGGGCTCACCGGCCTCAGAAACCATTGCTTTCCTCTTCGATAATGGTCAGGCAAGCCACCGAATTCGTAGTGCCAGGTCGTGGTTTAGGGCGCCCACCAGCACACTGTCTTGGCCGTCAGGCGATCTCATTATCGGTTCTTTACGGCAGCTATACAATTCGTGACGCGTTCTTAATGGCCGTTTGTAGCAGCAATCACTTGTTTTTCTCAGGTCAATCACCTGTATTTCTCAGGTTTACGGATTTGTCGCCATCGCTTGCGGGCTGGCCGCGATGCGACATCTGCTTTCGCCCCCTGGTCGCTAGCCCGCTGCCGTCCGGATCCGATTCTAAGCAGCGGGTCCTGTGAGGTAGCTGGTAGCGACTTGGGCGTTAGCTGTCAGCGCTAACCGGTCTTTGCTTGGCGGGCGTCGAGCTGGACATCTTGGCCCTGTTTGTCTAGTTGACCACTCTGGCCGTCGCGGGGGCCTTCCTCGCCGGTCTCGGGTGGCCGGAGGCGGCAGCCCCCTGCGCAACGTGGTCAGCAAATCTCGGTACGGGCCGACGAGGTAGACGGTGTCGCCTCCTTGAAGCCGGTCATCCCGGCGTGGGCGCAGCTGGATCGGTCCGTCCTGCCGATTGAACGCGATGACGCGAATTTGGCTGGACATCTCGAACATCTGCAACCCGTCCAGGTCGCTGCCGGGCGCCACCCGCATTGCGCCGACCATGAAGGAACTCTGCCCGACCGAAAACGTCCCCAGCACCTCCAGCCCGCTCGCGGCGCCAATGAACCACGGTGCGGCCAGTTCGACGGTGGACCGGACGTTATCGAACCCGAACCGTTTGGCGACCGCGAAACCCAGCGCGCGGTCATACACCCGCAGCACAAGCGGAACTTCGGCCCGCCGGTTGATCTCGGGCAGCACCCGCGGTCCCAACATCTCGGCCAGGATGATCCCGGTCTCGATGTTGACCATGTCGTCGCGTGTCACTACTGCCACCGCACGGGCGCGATCCAGCCGCGCTGATTCCAGTGTTTGGAGCAGCGTGGCGTCCCCGAAGATCACCGGCACGTCGAGTTCGTGCGCCACCGACAAGAAGCGGTTCTCCTCGTTACGCTCGATCACCGCGACGTCGTGTCCGGCGGCGACCAGATCGCTGACGACCCGGATCCCGAGCTCGCTCAGCCCGACGACGATGATGTGGTTGCGCAGGTGACGCGCCCGCGGGCGTGCGGCAGACAGGACGAAGCGCTGCGACAGCAACACGTCGGCGATGAACGCGACGAGCAAAGCAATGGTGGTCGCTCCGCCGAACATCAACATGGCAGCGAACAGACGCAGCCACATCACCTGATGGCCGAAGCTGAAGTCGCCGTAGCCGGTGGTCGTGATCGTCTCGACGGTGAAGTACAGCGCGTCGATCCACGACATCCGCGGGCGCTGGTAGTTGTAATGCAACAAGGCCATTGAGGTGACAAACAGGATGCCCGCTGCCGCCAACGCTGGATAAAACGCCGGGTTGAAGTCATTGAGCACCACCCGGATGGCATCGAGCACTCGCCGCAGCCGGGGCTGCCGTGCGCGCGTCCCGGTCGGCTTCCTAACCTTGACGCCGCGATCCGCCGCCTCGTCAGTGGTCCCGATCATCACCGTCCAGTCGCCGGCGTACACCCTCTCATTCCGAGTCGGACATGCCACCACCTCGCCGGTTGCGGGGGAGTTTTCGCCACGAATGATTGCTACCGGTGCCAATTCGCCATAGATCTCGCGCAACGTCCCGTCGCGGGGTGCTTCGCTGCCGGAGGCGACGAATTTGATGTCGGCGGCCTCAAACGGGTGGGTGGTGTGCGACAGGCAGGCTTCCACGACCGACGGCGCCGCGAGTTCCGCGACGTTGAAGATCGCGCCGGGCCCGTTGTCGTCAGCCACCGCTTCGCGCAACACGTCGTTGGTCAGCCGCGCGACCACACGCAGGTTCGGGTTGGCTCTTCTTGCCAGCAGCGCGATTTCGAGATTTGTCGCGTCGTCATCGCCAGCACAGACGACGGCGATGGCGCGCGCGACCTCGGCGCGGGCGAGCTCGCGAGCGACACCGACGTCGGCAAGCTCGCTGTTGTCCAGCTTGACAACACGCGCGCCAGCCCTTTTCAGCTCCTCGATGATCGTCGTGGCCAGCGCATCGTCACCGCTGACAATGAAGTGATGATGCATACTCTCATCCGCCACTCGGGAATACCTGATTGCGATCGAGTCCAAGACTCAGCGCGGGAGGCACCCGCTTTGCCGATGCCGTTACTAGTGGAGGCTACACCACGGCTTTGTGTCGTCGGGCCGGGACACCGAATTTTGCGTCACGCAAAGGTGACTGGCTACCATCCACGGTTCGTGGCACCGGAACTCAGACGAGATCCCGAAGGCATTCTCGCACAGAGTGATTCGCCCGCGGCGACCCAGTCCTGGTGTCTGGCTGTGAACGGATTGGATCTAGGCACGAAAAGCACTGTGGCGATCGGTACGTCGTGAGCGAGGTGTCCGTTAATGAACGACAAAAACGATCACGCTTCGAAGCGATAGCCCATGCCCGCCTCGGTCAGCAGATGGTTGGGGCGCGACGGGTCATCCTCGAGTTTGCGCCGCAGCTGCGCCAGATAGACACGCAGGTAGTGAGTTTCCTTCTCATACTTGGGTCCCCACACCTCTCTGAGGAGGTCCTCACGCCCGACCAGCTTCCCGCGATTGCGCACCAGCATTTCCAACATTCCCCACTCCGTGGGCGTCAGGTGGACCTCCCTGCCGTCCTTGATCACCTTCTTTGCCGACAAGTCGACAGTGAATGACCTGGTTTCCACCACCGGCTCGTCTCCGTCTGCTGACACAGCGGCCCGGCGCACCGCGGCGCGAAGCCGTGCCAGCAGCTCGTCCATGCCGAATGGCTTGGTGATGTAGTCGTCTGCACCGGCATCCAGTGCTTCTACCTTGTCCGCGGAATCGGTTCGTGCCGACAGCACGATCACCGGCGCGCTCATCCAACCGCGCAGCCCGGCGAGCACCTCGATGCCGGATATGTCGGGCAGGCCAAGGTCCAGGATCACCACCTCGGGATGTTGATCGGCCGCGGCCCGCAGCGCAGCCGATCCGCTTGCGGCAGTTGTCACTTCATAGCCGCGCACCGACAGGTTGATTCGCAGCGCCCGCAGAAGCTGCTGGTCGTCATCGGCCACCAGGACGCGAGTCATGACCGCTGCTCCGGCGGTGCTTCCAGGTCCACCAGAACGGTCAAGCCCCCGCCAGGGGTGTCGGTCGCTGCAATGGTGCCGCCCATCGCCTCGACGAACCCCTTGGCCACCGACAGGCCGAGGCCCAGACCGGAGCTGTTGTCAGTATCGCCCAGCCGCTGGAACGGCTCGAACATCTGCTCCGCGGCGCCTTTGGCGACTCCCGGTCCTTCGTCGACGACGTTGATCAGTACCCGCGCCCCCACCTGGCCCGCATTGACCCGCACCATGCTGTTGGGTGCGTAGCGCAGCGCGTTGTCGATGAGGTTCGCCAGCACCCGTTCCAGCAGACCCGCGTCGGCCATCGCGACCGTCCCGCCGACCTCGACCTTGACCCGGTCGAGGCTGTCCCGGCCGAAGACCGTGGTGCGCTTGCCGATACTGACAAGCGCGCGCTGCACGACCTCTTCGAGATAGACCTCGGAGAGCTGTGGCCGGACCACGCCGGCGGCCAGCCGAGACGAATCCAGCAGGTTGGCCACCAGGGAGCGTCAGCTGGTCGATCGACTCTTCAACGGTGGCAAGCAATTCGGCAGTGTCCTCGGGCGAGAACCAGACGTCTTCGGCGCGCAGGCTGGATACCGCTGCCTTGGCGGCGGTCAGGGGAGTCCGCAGGTCGTGGCCGAGGGCGGAAAGCAGCAAGCGGCGCAGCTCATCGGCCTCAGCGAGCGATTGAGCCTTGCCGGCCTCTTCGGCGAGCTCACCTTGTTTGACCAGACCCGCGGCCTGCGTTGCTACGACCGACAGCACCCTGCGGTCACGGCCGGTCAGAGCGCGACCGGACATCAGCATCCAGAATTCCTCATCGCCCACTTTCACGGCGGTGTCAGCGGAATCCACCGTCGCGCACGGGTCTTTGCCCACACTTGCGACCAGCTCCGGGCGACCGTCGACGTCACGCACCAGGCATACCGCGCGCTGAGAGTAAGCCTCCCGTACCCGCTCCAGCAGCGTGGCGAGATCGGCGCCGCGCAGCACCGATCCGGCGAACAGCGCCAA
>CAVRER010000020.1:0-7850 GCA_963720085.1 uncultured Actinomycetota bacterium | reverse complement strand
GTGCCACCAGCCCAGGTTTGACTTCGCCAGGTTTGACTTCGCCCGGTCTGACCTCGCCCGACCTGATGTCGCCGGGTCTGACTTCGCCCGGCCTGACATCGCCGGGTCTGACCACCCCGGGCCTGACATCGCCGGGTCTGACTACCCCGGGTTTGACCACTCCGGGTTTGACGCCGGGCGCAACGCCAGGTCTGACACCGGGCGCGACTCCCGGCCTGACCACCCCGGGTCTGACGCCGGGCACGACGCCGGGCCTCACACCGGGTGCGACTCCGGGCCTGACCGACCCATCGCTGACAAGTCCCGGTCTGACCAGCCCAGGTCTGACTAGCCCGGGTCTCACCAGCCCCGGCGGCTTGACACCCGGGCTGACCAACCCGGCCGGCTTCGATCCGTCGTTGGTCAGTCCTACTGCTCTGCCGAACCCGAGCGAATATCCCATCAGCGACCCGATCGGATTGGACCCGGGCGCGGGCGGCACCTACCCGATCCTCGGCGACCCGTCGCTCGGCGCCGCCCCGTCGGGCGGAGGAAGCAGCGGCGGGCTGGTCAGCGACATGATGAGCGCGGCCAACCAGTTGGGCGCCGGTCAGGCCATCGACCTGCTCAAGGGCCTAGTGATGCCGGGGCTGAAGCAGGCTATGCAGGGCGCGAATCCGGCCGCGGCCGCGGCCGCACCGGCCGTCGCCGCGCCTCCGCTTCCGGTACTGGCGCCGCCCGTACCGGCGCCAATTCCCTGATCGGAGCGGGCTGAAGAACCTGACACCCGAAACGGCACCGCAGAAGTAGGACCGAGCGCGACTAGCGCCGCCCAATCTCTGCGGTGCCGTGCCTGGTCAGTCCACTTTGTTCACTTGCGTAGCGTGTCGAATCATCTGCAACACTAGACACATACGTAACATCGGGTGGTGCCGCCCCGCCGTCCCGCACCGACGATGCTGGTCACCGCCATCGCAGCGACGGTGGTCATCCTGCCGTGGGCGGCTCACCCGGCCACGGGACATCGGGATCAGCGGGAACAGTCGGCCCGCCCCGGCCATGCACAGCTCACCCAGCAGCCGTTGGTCGGCCTCGCCGGAGGCGTAACGGTCCGCGAAATCAGCCAAACCAGGCCGTTTTCCATGGTCGCGCTGGCGGGCGGAGACCTCAGCGGCACCTCCGCGCGAATACGCGCCCGGCATGCTAATGGCTCGTGGGGTCCGTGGTATGCGACCGAAGCGCTGGCGGCCCCGGGCGGCCACGGGTCGACACCGGGTCGGTACGGCACCGATCCGGTGTTCGTGGGCAAGACCACGACCGTTCAGATCGCGGTGACCCGCCCGCCGGGCGCGCCTCCGACCTCACAACCGAACGACACGACGCCGACCACAGGCGGCCTTGGCTATATTCCGGCCACCACGGAACAGCCGCTGGCGCAGAACATCTCCGCTGTCCTTATCTCCCCGCCACAGGCGCCGGCCGATACCCAGTGGACACCGCCCACCGCAGTCATCGCGGCGGGGCAGCCGCCCACCGTCATCGGTCGCGCGCAGTGGGGGGCCGACGAACTGGTGCGGTGCGGAAACCGGCCGTTTAATCAAGGTATCCGCGCCGCGGTTGTCCACCACACCGGCGAGAGCAACGATTACCAGCCGCAGGACTCAGCGGCGATCGTCCAGTCCATCTACGCCTACCACACCCAAATACTGGGCTGGTGCGACATCGCCTACAACGCGCTGGTCGACAAGTACGGCCAGGTGTTCGAGGGTAGAGCGGGCGCGCTCACCGGACCAGTGCAGGGCGACCACACCGGCGGCTTCAACCGCGACACCTGGGGCGTGGCGATGATCGGCAACTTCGACGACGTGGCGCCGACGCCGATCCAGCTGCACACCGTCGCCCGGCTGCTCGGCTGGCGGCTGGGACTGGATCGCGTCGACCCCAAAGGGACAGTCACATTGGCCTCGGCCGGCGGGCCGGACACCAACTTTCCGGTCGACGCCACGGCGACGCTACCGACCATCTTCAGCCACCGCGACGTCGGCGCTACCGACTGCCCGGGCAACGTCGCCTACGGGCTTTTGGACGAAATCCGCGATACCGCGGCCCGATTCAACAGCCCGCCCAGCCCCGAAGACCTGGCCATGTCGCTGCAGGGCGGCGCGATCTATGACCGCTGGCAGGCGATGGGCGGCATAAACAGCGTGCTGGGCGCGCCGACATCACCGGAAGCGACCGCGGCGGGCTCGGCGCGTTACGCCACCTTCGACAAGGGCGCGATGTACTGGTCGCCGGAGACTGGCGCTGCAACCGGTCACCGGAGCCATCTATGACGCGTGGGCCTCACTCGGCTATGAACGGGGTGCCCTGGGATTGCCGACCAGCGGCGAGCTGCAGGAGCCACAATGGGTGAAAGCAGAACTTCCAGCACGGCACGTTGGACTTCGACCGGCTCAGTGGTCGCGTCAGCCGGGTGATCGACGGGGTTGCCGAGGAATTGCCGCCGGCTCCGCCGACCGGGCCGCCGATGCAGCTCGAGCGGTTCTCACCGGTACATCCCGCCGACTAAACAGCGCAGGGCTAGAGCCACCAGCGTTCCAGCACCCGTGCCACCCCGTCGTCAGTGTTGGGTGTGGTCACCTCATCGGCGGCCGCCATCGCGTCGGGATGCGCATTGCCCATCGCCACCCCGTGGCCGGCACGCAGCAGCATCGGCACGTCATTCGGCATGTCGCCGAACGCAACCCAGTCGTCATCGGTAATGCCGAGTGGGCGGGCGAGTTCGGCGATACCGGTGGCCTTGTTGATGCCCAACGGCACGATTTCGATCAGCCCGTTGTTGGTCGAGTAGGTGATGTCTCCCTCGATGCCGACATGCTTGGCGAGCTCGGCGGCCATATCGCCGCTGCGGGCGCCGGCCTTGCGGACCAGTAGTTTCACCGCAGGGGCGCTCAGCAGGTCTTCGATGGACACTTCGGTGTTGTCGGGATTGAGCCAGGCGTGCTCGTATCCCGGCGAGCTGACAAACTGCGGCGTCGCCGTGTCGTGCGCGCTGCGGCCGATCCGCTCAACCGCCAACCCGGCGCCCGGGATGGCGCGCGTCGCGATCTCGGCGAGTTCACCCAGCATCTCGACGGACAGCGTCCGGGCGGACACCACGCGATCGGTGGCGGGGTCGTAGATCACCGCGCCGTTGGCGCACACCGCCATTGGCGCGAACCCGAGCTCGTCGACGACCCGCTGCACCCAGCGCGGTGGTCGACCGGTGGCGAGCACGAACTGCGCCCCGGCCTCGACCGCGGCCTGCACCGCGTTGCGCGTGCGCGGGCTGATCTTCTCGTCGTCGGCGATCAGGGTGCCGTCCACATCGCAGGCGATCAGGCGCAGGCAAGGTCACTGGCCTGATCTGCCTTCGCAGCCAGCCGGAGGTCAATGTATTCCGCTTTGGGCTTCGCCCGGGCGCGTCACACCGTCGGTTCCGCGCTTCTGAAGGCGCCGTTGCAATTCGGCGAACCGGAGCGCCTTGGAATCCTCCCGGGTTGGCGCGCTTCCACCCAGCCGCCGCGGCACCCAGAACTCGCCCGTTGGGTGCGGATATTCCTCTTGCACCCGATACAGCAACTCGTTCATCGCCTGCCGCAGGACGACGTTGAGTTGTTCGGCAGTGCCGCTGCGGGGGCAGCGGCCGTCCGGCGGCCACGGTGATCGGGACCTTGTTGCGGAACACCTTCTTTGGGTGGTCTTTCGGCCAAATACGATGGGCGCCCCAGACGACCATCGGGACTATCGGCACCTGCGCGTCCAAGGCCATCCTGGCCGCCCCGGTCTTGAACTCCCGAAGTTCGAAACTGCGGCTGATGGTGGCCTCGGGATGCATCCCGATGAGCTGTCCCTCGCGCAGCCGCTGCACGGCGATGTCGAACGCGTCGTGCCCGCGCCTGCGGTCCACCGGGATGAGCCTGGCGTGCTTGATGACGTAGTTCACCGCTTTCACATCCGCCATCTCGGCCTTGATCATGAAGTACATCCGCCGGCCCCGCTTTCACGGACGGCGAACAACGGCGGAAGCCAGTCGAGGTAGCTGGTGTGATTCTGGGCAAGTATTGCGCCGCCCCGCTTCGGAATATTCTCCAGACCCTGGAACGTGAACCTTGGTTCCGTTCATCGCGACGACCGGCGGCACCACCCACTCACCGAACCGGTAAAACGGCTCCGCCATGTTCGGAGCTCCTTTCGTTCAACCCGGCGCCGCTTGATCGCCCCCGGCGCGGACCCGAGCGCCCTCAGCTGCTCGCCGAGTCACCCACCGGGCTCCGCCCGTTTACGGGCGCGCTCCGCCTTTTCAGTCTGCTCAAGAATCTTTGCCTCCGCCACCGTAGGTGCGCTGCCGCCAAGCCGCCGCGGTACCCAGAACGCGCCTTCGGGGTGGGGATATTCCTCCTGTACGCGATGTAACAGGGCCGTCATTTCGTCGCGCAGCGCCGCTTCAAGCTGCTCGACGTCAGCCGGCCGGAGACAACGGCTGACCCGCCGCCACGATGACCGGGATCTTTTTGCGCCCCACATTTCTCGGGTGGTCTTTAGTCCAAATCCGCTGTGCTCCCCAGACGATCAGCGGAATCATCGGGACGCCGGCCTCCAGCGCCATCCGCGCTGCCCCGGTCTTGAACTCCTTGAGCTCGAAACTGCGGCTGATCGTCGCCTCGGGCATCACGCCGACCACCTCGCCGGCCTGCAGCAACCGGACAGCCTCGGCGTAGGCCTCGGAGCCGGCTCCGCGGTTGACCGGGATGGTCTTGGTGTGCCTGATCAAGAAGTTGACCAGCTTCACCTGCTGCATCTCGGCCTTGATCATGTAGCGGATGCGCCGCCCGCGGTAATACACAGCAAGCGCAGCCGGCAGCCAGTCCACGTAGCTGGTGTGGTTGATCGCCATCACCGCACCGCCGGTGCGTGGAATGTTCTCCAGGTTCTGATAGGTGATCTTGGTGCCGGTAGCTGAGACCAAGGCCTTGGCCGCGATCTCGAGAGTTCGGAAAACCGGCTCCATGCTGCTACTCCGGTGCGCCCGCCGGATCTGCTCGGTCGCGAGCCGCCCGGGCGGCTGCGCGTTGGCTGGCTTCCTCAGCGTCCAACCGGGCCGCCTCCGCGAGAGTGGGGGCGCCGCCGCCGAGCCGGTGCGGCACCCAGAACTCGCCAGCCGGATGCGGGCCGTAAGAATCCTGCACCCGCTCCAGCAGATGCTGCATTCGCGAGTGCAGCAACGCCGTCAGGTCGGGGGCGGGCAGCGTCGGCAGGATCGGCTCGCCGACCGCCACCTCGATCGGCACCTTTGGACGCAGCAATTTCTTGGGATGGTCTTTGGTCCAGATCCGCTGGGCGCCCCACACGATGTGCGGAACGATCGGCACGTCGGCCGCGATCGCCATCCGGGCGGCGCCGGACTTGAACTCCTTGATTTCGAAGCTGCGACTGATCGTCGCTTCGGGATAGACGCCGACCAGTTCACCGGCTTTGAGCGCCTGGACGGCCGCATCAAATGACACGGCGCCGCTGGCCCGGTCCACCGGGATGTGTTGGAGCTTGCGCATAATCGGCCCGGTGATCTTGTGGTCGAAGACCTCTTGTTTGGCCATGAACCGCACTTTGCGCCCGAGTCCCTGCTTGTAGGCGGGTAATCCGGCGAAGGTGAAGTCGAAATAGCTGGTGTGGTTGATGGCGACGACGGCGCCGCCGGTGGTAGGCACGTTCTCCACCCCGTCGAGCGTGAAACGCAAACCCTGCAATCGCCACGCAAAACGGGCGAGTTGGATGATCGTCCCGTATACCGGTTCCACGGTGATCAACCCTAGTGTTTCCGTCTGGGCGGCCGCGGCGGGTCGGCACACAGGTATCTGTGCGCAACCGTCCCCCGCGGCGCTCCCGCTAAGCTCGGGGCGGCAGATCAGTGTCGCGAAAATCGCTTTTGAAGGGCATCAGTGCAGGTCACCAGCGTCGGCCATGCCGGCTTTCGGATCGAAACCCAGGCGGGCAGCATCCTCTGCGACCCTTGGGTAAACCCGGCCTACTTCGCGTCGTGGTTTCCTTTCCCGGACAACAGCGGGCTGGACTGGGACAGCCTCGGCAACTGCGACTATCTGTACGTTTCGCACCTGCACAGGGATCATTTCGACGCCAAGCTGCTGGCTGAGCACGTCAACAAAGACGCCGTAGTACTGCTACCGGATTTTCCGGTGCCCGACTTGAAAGACGCATTGCAAAAGCTCGGGTTTCACCGGTTCTACGAAACCACCGATTCGGTTAAGCACCGGATGAGCGGGCCGAAGGGCGACCTCGACATCATGGTCATCGCGCTGCGGGCGCCCGCCGACGGCCCGATCGGCGATTCCGCGCTGGTGGTCTGCGACGGCGAGACGACCGCGTTCAACATGAACGACGCCCGGCCCGTGGACCTGGAGGTGCTGCACGCGGACTTCGGCAACATCGACGTGCACATGCTGCAGTACTCCGGCGCGATCTGGTACCCGATGGTCTACGACATGCCGTCGCGCGCCAAGGAGGCGTTCGGCATTCAGAAACGCCAACGTCAGATGGACCGAGCCCGTCAATACGTCGCGCAGGTCGCAGCTACGTGGGTCATTCCGTCGGCCGGCCCACCGTGCTTCCTGGATCCGGAGTTGCGTGACCTCAACGACGACCACGGCGACCCGGCCAACATCTTCCCCGACCAGATGGTGTTCCTCGACCAGATGCGCGCGCACGGACACGACCGGGGGCTGCTGATGATTCCCGGCTCGACAGCCGAATTCTGTGGTGCACAACTGAACTCGCTAAGCCACCCGCTGCCCAGCGACGTGGGGGCACCTCCCGCTTGCGGGGGAGTCGAGGCCATCTTCACCACCGGTAAGGCGGCCTACATCGCCGACTACGCCGCCCGCATGCAACCCGTGCTGGCGGCGGAGAAAGCCGGCTGGGAACCGGCCACCGGCGAGTCGCTGCTCGAGCCGCTGCGAGCAGTGTTCGAGCCGATCATGTTGGCCGGCGACGAGATCTGCGACGGCATCGGCTACCCCGTCGAACTGGTCATCGGCTCTCAGCGGGTGGTGCTCGACTTTCCCAAACGCACCGTGCGGGAGGCGATTCCTGACGAGAAATTCCGCTACGGCTTTGCGATCCCGCCGGAACTGGTGCGCACCGTGCTGCGGGATGACGAGCCCGACTGGGTCAATACCATTTTCCTGTCCACCCGGTTCAAAGCGTGGCGGGTCGGCGGCTACAACGAATACCTGTACACATTCTTCAAATGCCTGACCGACGAGCGGATCGCCTACGCCGACGGCTGGTTCGGCGAAGCGCACGACGACACGGCGTCAATCACCGTGGACGGCTGGGAGATTCAGCGTCGCTGCCCGCACCTGAAAGCTGACCTGTCCAAGTTCGGCGTGGTCGAGGGCACCACACTGACCTGCAACCTGCACGGGTGGCAATGGAACCTGGAGAACGGCCGCTGCCTCACCACGCGGGGCCACGAGCTTCGGTCCTCCCGGCGATGAGCTCGTCCAGCTATGGCTCCTACGATGATGGCCTGGTCCAACTGGACCGGGAGGCGATCACGTTGCGCCGCTACCATTTTCCGTCCGGCACGTCGAAGATCATTGCGCTGGACCAGATCCGCGGATACAAGGCCGAACCGCTGGGACTGTTTGTGCATCGGTTCCGCGTCTGGGGCACCTCAGACCTGCGCCGCTGGCTGCCGCTGGACATCCGGCGGCCGCTACGGTCGACGCTGATCACCTTGGACGTGCCGGGGACCAAGCCCAGCCCGGCGTTCACACCGGCGGACCCGGACGACTTCACAGCAATACGTGGCG
>CAVRER010000019.1:0-4222 GCA_963720085.1 uncultured Actinomycetota bacterium | reverse complement strand
GGGACGGAGATGTGCCCGTCGTAACCGGGCTCGGTCGCCTCGTAGGCCTCGCGCAGCAGCGAGAACCCGTTGACCGGGTCCAGCGAGTGCCCGGGGCCCTCGCGGAACGCCCAGCCGCGGCCGTCCCTCACCGGGTCAACCGCTGACAGCGAGATGGCCTCCTGCAGGCCGAGCAGTTGGCGCACGATCGCGGTCCGGTGCGCCCACGGGCAGGCCCAGGAGATGTACAGATGGTACCGGCCGGCCACGGCCGGGTACCCGCTGGAGCCGTCCGCGGTGACCCGGCCGCGGAACGGGTAGGCGGGCCGCACGAACTCCCCCGTCGCTGGCTGGGGCTGCTTCCGCCGGAAGTCGCCGTAGTCGCCGAACGTCGCGAAGTCGACCGGGCTTGCGCCGCCCGCCTGCTGAGTGGTGGTCATGGTGGCTAGAACCCACGCGGCAGCCCCGGCCATTCCGTGCCGCAGCGGCAGATGGCGTCGCGTAACCTGCTGCTGCTGAAGCTGACGGCCTCCGCGCCCGCGCGGGTCATCACCGTGACCTCCGACGCGCACTCCGCCGCCCGTCTCGACCTCAGCGACCCGAACCTGGAGCACGGGTGGGACAGCTGGCGGTCTTACGCCAACAGCAAGCTGGCCAACATCTTGTTCACGCGCGGGCTTGCCCGCAGGCTGGACGGCACCGGGGTGACGGCCAACTGCGCACACCCGGGGGTGGTGCGGACGGGCTTCGGCCGGGAGTCCAGGCCGCTGCTGAAGCTCGGCATCACGATCGCCCGGCCGTTCATGGCCTCGCCCGAGCGCGGCGCGGACACCATCGTGTACCTGGCCAGCTCTCCGGATGTAGCGGGCCACACCGGGGGGTACTACGTCAAGCGCCAGCGGCGTGAGCCGTCGGCCGCCGCGCGCGACGACACGGTTGCGCGGGAATTGTGGGAGCTCAGCGAAAAGATGACCGGCCTAGCGCCAGCCCGGCCCGCCGGAAACTGACCCGGCCAGCGATGCGACCACTTCGCGCCGTTACACCCCGCAACCCCAGAGTGAACCGGAACCGCCGTTATCGCTAGTCGCGGCTTAAGTTCCAGTGGATCGCCGCCGGTGCGTAACAGGTGTTCTGCCGCGATGGAGGACCAGCGGCCAGCCTGGTTTGCCCGACGCCTCGGGGATCGCGAGGCAGGCACTGGGCAACTTGTATGTGATCGCTGTGGCCGCGGGGTTGATGAGGGCCATCGGGTGCGCGGCCGGCTGGTCCTGTCGGGATTGGCGGGGTCTCGAGGGTGACGCTTGGCTTGTCGTCGGTAGCCCGCCGCGCGTGTTGATGATGATCTAGTTGTTGGCGAGTGCGGCGACCGGCGGCTCGCCCTCCATCGCTGTCTTGCCACCAGGGACGCCGGTGTAGAAGCGTCATGATCGGACTACGTGGTCGGAGACGACGAAATGGGTGAGCACGATGCCTTCGGAGGGTGCCGGGAACTCGGCCTTGTGATGTGTCCTTCTCAGTTCTCTTGGTCCGGGATCGGGTCACTTACATCCCAGATTTGCCCGGATTGGGGTCCGGTGAGGCGAGCGAGCAAGCTCTCGGCGGCGGTCTGCGGGGTGATCAGGGCGCCCGAGCTGAGCATGCCGGTGAAGACGTCGTGGAGCGAGGCGCCTATCTGCTCGCGTGGCTGGGCGCGGATGTAGGCGTGTATCGATGTGTCGACCGTGCCTGGGCGGTAGACGTTGACGGTGACGCCGGTGCCGTCCAGCTCGGCGGCCAGGTTGAGTGTGTGGGCTTCGAGGCCGCCTTTCGATGCCGCGTAGGTGTTGAGTCCGGCGAGCATTCCTGGGTGCTCGGCGATCGCAGCGGAGACGTTGACGATTCGCCCCCAGCCGGCGGCGAGCATTCCTGGCAGTACGCGCCGGGTGATGGTCATCGGAGCGACCACGTTGATCGTCATCGCGGCCGCCACCGCGCCAGGATCGACATCGTGCGTCGGGCCGAGCGGCCACACCACCGCCGCGTTGTTGACCAGCAGCTCGACCTGGCCGAGTTCGCCGGCCAGTCGCTCGAGGGCGCTGCGCGTCTGGTCGGCGTCGCCGATGTCGGCGGCGAGCGCCATCGCGGTGCCGCCGTCGTCCCGGATCTCGGCGGCGACCTCGTCGAGGTCACGCTGAGTGCGAGCGAGCAGCCCCACATGTGCGCCCCGGTGCCCGAGGCCGATCGCGATCGCGCGGCCGATACCGCGGCCGGCTCCGGTGACGAGAGCCGTTCGCCCGTCGAGCGTGGTGGTCATGACGTGCCTCCTGGGGTTGCCGGCGTCGTGGATCATTGGCGTGGTGCCGTCAGCAGAGCTTTTCCTGGCGCACGGACAAGACCGCGGCACCGAGGACCAGCGCATCCGCCGACGGCGCCGTAGGCGTCGCGCCCGGACTTGCCGGCCGCCCAGGTACGCCAGAGCAGTCCGCCGTACACGCCTGCAAGCGAGCCGCCAACCGGCACTCCAGCGCCCAGCAGGGGTCGCTGCCGCGGCCGGGCGGCTAGCAGGGCACCCCCGCCGGCGGCAAGGACGAGTCGGGGGATGAGCTGGACTGGGACCAGCCGGCTCTTGGTCCTGGTCAGCTGATCGCCCACCGCCTCGCCGGCAACGAGCAGTGCCGATGTGCCGCGGGTAAGTGGCGCCCGGACCCACGCCGGGTCTGACGAGGTGGCCGGCCAGGCCAGTGCGGCTGGTGCCGCCGGAACCCGTGAACCCGTAGCGGCGCCGAACGCGGCAATCCGCGACACGCCGGTCGCCATCATTGGATCACCGTGAACGCGTGCCGGTTCCGGTCAGGTCCATCGCTTGGAGGATCTGCCCCGGCTCGGTCCGGCTGGTGTAGTGGGGATGAACGTCAATCCAGCGGATGGTGCCCTCGGCGTCGAGGATCACGACGGTCGGCATCGGAGTGGTGTCGGTGCCATCCGCGTTGTGTTCGCCGATAATCAAGCCGAGGCTGGCCTGGGCTTTGCGGGCGTCGTCGGTCGGCCCGGTGAGGATTCCCAGTTGCCCGGCGATCTGGTTGCCCGGGTCGGAGAGCACGTCGAACGTCAGCTGGTGCTTCTGCTGCATGGGCAGGGAGCCATCAGGCGTCTGCGGGCTGATCGCGACCAGCGCGACCCCCCGCGTGGTGAGCTCGGGCACCAGAGTCTGTTGGTAGGCGCGCAGCGTCAGGTTGCAGTACGGGCACCACTGGCCGCGGTAGAAGACCACGACCGCGGGCTTGCCGCCACGGACCTTCGTCAGGGTGGTCGGGTTGGCGTCTACGTCGAGCAGGTCACCGTCGGGCATCAGCGTCCCGGCCTTGAGGATGTTTTCGGGGACGCCCCTGGCGTTGAGTTCGGCCCTCTCCGATTCCAGGGCGGCCAGCACGTGGGCGGGGAGATGATCGGCCGACTCGCGCAGGACACGGGCGACCTGATCGGCGATCGTGGTGTCGGTGGTGTTCATGAGGCTCCAGTCGTTCGTTGAGGATGATGGGTAGGAGCAGCGGCTCGTCTGGAGGGTGGGCCGTGTCGTGCGTGACGGGCGCGTGATTGACGGCCGGCGGACGTCGGCCGAACCGGCAGCGGACGAGTACCGTCGCCAGGGCGTGGTCTCCGCCGGCGCCCTGGCTGGCGGATGCCGGGGGGCCCGGCTGAGAGGCGCCGCGGCGTGAGTTCGGTCCGCACCGCTCCCGGGGTACAGCCCGGGGACGCCAGGCCGAGCCGGCTGCCGCCATGGCTGGCCAGAGCCTGGCCGGCTCGCGCCCAAGGACATGATGTTGGAAAAAGTTTAATTTCCCGGACGATTTGTTCTTGCAAAACAACTGCTTGCACACGCAAAACATGAACAGACGCAGCTTCTGTTACCGACTGATGTTGTCGTGGGTACATCACTTGCTGGGAAAACAAGTCTTGTTCGAAAAGTGGATGACATTGAAAAAGAAGAGGAAGCGCTTGATATCGGTCCTGAGACGCAAGCCGATTTGGAAAAGTTATCGACGAATCAGAAACAATCGTATGGAACGGGCGCCCCATGGGCGCTCGTCCAACCCTCCGGCATTTTTCCCCTGGTGGGACCGGTGTTCAGACCGGGCCAGAGCGCCTGCTGGATGTGTCTCGCCGAGCGGATGAAAAGGAACCGGGAGGTCAGGGCGCTCCTCGACCATCTGCGACAGGCCCGCTGCGTGGCCGTTTCGCCGCTGGCTCATGGGACCATCGGACA
>CAVRER010000018.1:0-22029 GCA_963720085.1 uncultured Actinomycetota bacterium | reverse complement strand
CTATCGATCGACGATGCTTCCGGGCTCAACAAGGAGTCGACTCATTCCAAGGCTCGAAACGGTGTCGCGCGGACGCGCAGGGGTCGATTTCGGAGTCTGCTATAACCCGGAATATCTACGGGAGTGGTCTGCGAGAGAAGATTTCCTGAATCCAGCTGTAGTGCTATTGGGGATCGATTTGCAAGATTGGCGAACGCAAGAGGCGATGTACGGCCTGTACGGGATGTTTAGGGCGGAGATTGTTCTCACGAGCTGGGATGTTGCCGAATTCCAAAAGTATCTTCATAACCTTGCTAACGCAGCCAAGATCTCATTCTTCAACGAGATGCGTGAGGCGGCCGGTCAGATCGGGTTCTCTCAGGCCGAGATCGACTTGGCGTTTTCTATCACTGTCAAAAGCGCCGAAAGCATCTGGCAACCTAGCTATGGAACACTTAATCTGGGCGCCTTTGGTGGGCCGTGTCTTCCGAAGGATGTATCGGCGATATTGAAGTTCCTCAAATCGTTGCGAATTTCCACGCCGCTAATTTCTGCAGTCGAAACAGTCAACAACCGGATTACTGGCAATCAAGTAACCACGTTGACTAACGGCGCCCTGACGCCGGCAAGAAGGATTTGCTGATGATCGAAAGCTCAAATTGGTTGCAGACGGTGCTCTTGTACGCCATATTGGCCGCTTTCGGCATGCCGTATGTCGAACTCGCGATTGTCAGCATCGGAGAGTCGTGGTTTCATGCTGCATTTCGTACCGATGAAAGCAAGTATGAAAATCTGGTTATCCAGATAACGACGCTCGGAAAGGAGCAGGAACGGGTCATCGAGATCATATCTCGGATTCAGTCGTATCACCTGCCCATGCATTATCAGATTTGGGTTGTGTTGGAGCCGGGATTCCCGACCCGGTACGACGGCGCAGATTGCGTTTACGTGGTGCCCGAAGACTTCTCCTGTCGGGCAGTGGCGAAGGCCAGAGCGCTGGAGTACAGCCGCCGGATCCGTGAAGAGAACGGAATGAGTTTCGATCGGACTCTCAAGCTTCTCTTCCTCGATGACGATGTCGAGCCGACCCGTGAATATGTGATGACGGGGTTCATCGGGGATTACGACATCTGCCAAGGGGTTACTGCTCCACGTATTTTGTATGGAAATCACGGGATTAGGCACTTCCTGTTAAGTCACATGGACGATATGCGGTTGCTCACCTGTCTGGTCTGGTGCTCGTTCGCGCAGGGGGTACTCAAGCGGCCTGTGTATGCACACGGTGAAGGTCTGTTTATGACCGCTCGCGCCGAGCGGATCGTGACCTGGGACTACGAGATCTTCGCGTCGGAAGATCTGGTGGTAGGCCAGAATGCCGCCAGCCTGGGTCTGCGCTGGGGCTGGTTCCATGAATATGTTGAGCTGACTAGTCCATGGACCCGCAGCGACTACATCAAACAGAGACGGCGGTGGTTGTGGGGCAACATTCACGCCCTCAGCCATCAGGGAATTCTCCCCGTCTGGGGACGCCTGTTCGTGGCTGCCCGCCACATCCTAGGGCCTACCACCGCCGTTTTATCCGTGGCTGGAATCGGCGCCATAGCTACCCATGCCCTGCGTCCCACGGGGTTCTTGTTGGTGTATTGCCAGGGCGGGTTCGTTACCTGGCTCGTTGCCTTCTTCATCGCTGGCTGGGTCAACAGCGGTCGTCGAGACCCCCTGGTTGCCCGAAGCCCCGCCCATTTCTTCCTGAATCGATTGTGGCAGTCCCTCGCTGCCATGGTGTTGGCGGCATTGCTGATCACGCCCGCCTGGACTATAGCGTCGTTGATTGTGTGCCTTTTCAAAGGCAACCCTCGTGGCTTCGAAACGATCGCGAAGACCGCGAAATCGTCAAGTGCTGCCCGCGCAACTCAAACTTTGTCCTGAGACGCAACACTAAATCGTCCGGTCTTCGGGTTCTTTGGCCATGCCCCGGACGACGTCATCAAAGGAGTATAACCGCAGGTAGCGGCGTTGGGCGGCTAGGACGAGCCGTTAAGGTAATCCCGCAGCATGGCCACGGCGGCGGTGATCTGGTCGACGGGCACCCGCTCGTCGCGGGTATGCGCCAGGTTGGGATCGCCCGGCCCATAGTTGACCGCGGGAATGCCCCTGGCGGCGAACCGCGCCACGTCGGTCCAGCCGTACTTTGCCCGTACCTGCCCGTCGGCGGCATCGACCAGGGCCTTAGCGGCCGGCTTGGACAGCCCGGGCAGCGCTCCGGCGGCAAGGTCGGTCTGCTCCATCCGCACGTCGAGCCCGTCGAAAACCTCATGAACGTGGGCCAGCGCGGCCTCCGGCGAACGGTCGGGCGCGAAGCGGTAGTTCACGGTCACCGAGGCGGCGTCGGGGATGACGTTGCCGGCAACGCCGCCGTCGATGCGCACCGCCGACAATCCTTCGCGGTAGGTGCAGCCGTCGATCTCGACGCTGCGAGCCTGATAATCGGCCAGCCGGTCCAGCACGGCGCCCAGTTTGTGAATCGCGTTGTCGCCCAGCCATGATCGCGCCGAATGCGCTCGAGTTCCGGTCGCGTGGACGACGACCCGCAGCGTGCCCTGGCAGCCCGCCTCGATGTAACCGCTGGTCGGCTCACCCAGGATCGCCAGGTCGGCCGACAGCCATTCCGGTAGCTCGCGTTCGATGCGGCCCAATCCGTTTGCCGCTGACTCGATTTCCTCGCAGTCATAGAACACCAGTGTCAGGTCATGTGCGGGTGCCGTGACCGTGGCGGCCAGATGAAGGAAGACCGCGGCACCCGACTTCATGTCGGTAGTGCCGCAGCCGTGCAGCGCATCACCGTCGCGGCGGCTGGGCAGGTTGTCAGCTGTCGGCACGGTGTCCAGATGCCCGGCCAGCAGCACCCGCGTCGGTCGGCCGAGCGCTGTGCGCGCCAGCACGGCGTTGCCGTTGCGGATGATCTCGAAACCGGACGTCTGGGCCCGCATCGCCGCTTCCACCTCGTCGGCGATGCGCTCCTCGTGCCGCGACTCGCTGGGTATGTCGACCAGAGCTGCGGTCAGCTCGATCGGGTCGCCGCGGAGGTCCAGCACGATCCCAGCGTAGTGGGTGGGTAGCGTGGGGCATGTGACTGCAGCTTCAGGTATTGGGCTGGCGACGTTGGCCGGCAACGGGTCGGTCCTCGACACTTGGTTCCCCGCACCGGAACTGATCGAATCGGGCGACAGCGGTACGGTGCGGCTATCGGTGGCTGAGGTTCCCGACGAGTTGGCGGCGCTGGCCGGACGTGACGACGACCGGGGCACCGAGACCGTGGTGGTGCGCACCGTGATCGGCTCGCTGGATGATAAGGCCGTCGACGCCTACGACGCCTATCTGCGACTGCATCTGCTCTCGCATCGACTGGTCGCGCCGCACGGGCTCAACGCCGACGGCTTCTTCGGTGTGTTGACCAATGTGGTGTGGACCAGCCACGGGCCCTGCGCGGTCGAGGGTTTCGAGACGGTGCGGGTCCGGCTGCGCCGCCGCGGCCCGGTCGCGGTGTACGGCGTGGACAAGTTTCCGCGCATGGTCGACTACGTCGTGCCGACCGGGGTGCGTATCGCCGACGCAGACCGGGTACGGCTGGGCGCACATCTGGCGTCGGGCACGACGGTGATGCACGAGGGATTCGTCAACTACAACGCCGGCACGTTGGGCGCCTCGATGGTGGAGGGCCGCATCTCGGCGGGCGTAGTGGTCGGCGACGGTTCCGACATCGGCGGCGGCGCGTCGATCATGGGCACCCTGTCCGGCGGTGGCACCGAGGTCATCTCGATCGGCAAGCATTGTCTGCTCGGCGCCAATGCCGGGCTGGGGATTTCGCTGGGTGACGACTGTGTCGTCGAAGCCGGCCTGTATGTCACGGCGGGCACCAAAGTCGCAATGCCCGAGGGGAATTCGGTTAAGGCCCGTGAGCTCTCCGGCGGCAGCAACATGCTGTTCCGGCGCAATTCGCTGACCGGTGCGGTCGAGGTGGTGTCCCGCGACGGTCGCGGGATCGCGCTCAACGAGGACCTGCACGCGAACTGAGCTACCGGCCGCCTCCAGGCAACTCGAGTTTCGAAGGCACTGCCGCGACACCGGCACCCGGAGTGGATTGCAGCGCTGTCCCCCTGGTTTCGGGAAGTAGGTAGGTGCACACAAAGCTGGCCAAGGCCAGGATGGCCAGCATGGGGCCGACCGCCCAGCTGCCATAGGTTGCCTGCAGTGCTCCGGCGATCAGCGGTGGCAACGCGCCGCCGAAGACGCCGGCGGTGTTGACCGCCAATGCCGATCCGCTGTAGCGGTAACGGGTGGCGAACAGCTCGGGAATGAACGCTCCGGTAGGTCCGGAGCCGATCGCGGCGATCGCGGACATGCCGACGATGGCGACCGCGTACAAAATCGGCTTGCGGGTGTCCATCAACGGAATCACCGCGAGCGCCCACGGCACACATCCCGCCCAGCCCAGCAACATCATCCGGCGACGCCCGACTCGATCGCACAGAGTGGCCGATAGTGCGACGAACGCGATGCTTGCCAGCCCGGCCAGCGCCCCGACGGCCCAGATGAAGCTGCGGGTGTAGCCGAGATGGAAATGGGCGTACACGGTCAGGTAGGTGTTTCCCATGTAGGCGAAGCCGAAGCCGCCCAGGATGCTGCCCGCAGCCAGCAGGATCTCCCTACGCTGCAAGCGCAGCAACTCCGCGATCGGCGCTGTGGGGACCAGGTTTCGGGCCTTTTCCTCGGCGAACACCGGCGTCTCGTCGATCCTGAGCCGCACGTAGAGGGCGATAACGATCAGGGCGGCGCTGATAAGGAACGGTATGCGCCATCCCCACTGCATAAACGCGGGGCTGTCTTCACCGATGCTGAAGTTCACGCCTAAAAACGTCAGGCTGCTGAGCACCGCCGCAGTGCCGCCGCCGAGCAGAGTGAACATGCCATACCGGCCGCGTCTGCCATCTGGCGCGTGCTCGGCGCTCAGCAACGCTGACCCTGCCCATTCGCCGCCGACGGCGAATCCTTGCAGTAGCCGCAGCGCAATCAGGATCATTGGGGCTGCGGTACCGATGGCCGCCGTGCTGGGAACCGCGCCGACGGTCACGGTCGCGACGGCCATGATCAGCAGCGTGGCGATCAGGGTCTTTTTGCGGCCTAGCCGATCCCCGAAGTAGCCAAACGTGGCGGCGCCGACCGGCCGGGACAGAAACGCACTGGCAAACGTGCCCATCGAGGCGATCGTGGCCAACGTAGGACTGAGCTGCGGGAAGAACACGGTGGGAAAAACCAGCGCCGCCGCGGTGCCGTAGATCAGGAAGTCGTAAAACTCGATTGCCGAGCCGACCAGACACGCAGCGGCAACCCGTCTCATCGGTGTTCGGCTGCCTCTGTGCACGGTAACGACGGTAGGGGAAGGAGCCTCGCCTTGCCCATAAAGAACACTGATGTCGCGCTGTAAAGACGCTGTAAAGAGTCGGGGGCCTTCGAAGTTTTAGACCCTCAGCCTCGGGTCAACAGTTCTTTCTTGAGCACTTTGCCCATCGCGTTGCGCGGCAGGGTATCCACGACCCGCACCTCACGCGGCCGTTTGTGCACCGAAAGCTGTTGGGCGACATAATCGATCAACTCTTGCGGCTCGGCATCACCGACCACGAAGGCGACGATGCGCTGGCCCAGGTCTTCGTCGGGTAGCCCGACCACTGCCGCCTCGGCCACCCCAGGGTGCCCGAGCAGCGCCGTCTCGATTTCGCCGGCGCCGACACGGTATCCGCCGGACTTGATCAGGTCGACCGACTCGCGGCCCACAATGCGATGCATACCGTCGCTGTCGATGACGGCGGCATCGCCGGTGCGATACCAGCCGTCGGTGTCGAAAGCGTCGGCGGTGGCATCGGGCCGATTCAGATAGCCGTCGAACAGGGTAGGGCCACGAACCTGTAGCCGCCCAATCGTTTCCGCGTCGTGCGGCACCGGGCCGCCGTCGTCGTCGACCAATCGAGTCTCGATGCCGGCAATCGGCAGGCCGACCCAGCCGGGACGGCGTTCGCCGTCGGCGCGGGTGGACAGCGTGATCAGCGACTCGGTGGCGCCGTAGCGTTCGACGGGCGGATGCCCGGTGAGCCGGACCAACTGGTCGAACACCGGCACCGGCAGCGGGGCACTGCCGGACACCAGCAGCCGCGCCGGCCGCAGCGCCTCGGCGGCCGCCGTGTCAGCCACCACCCGTGACCACACCGTCGGCACACCGAAGTACAGCGTGCCACCGGCTTGAGAACAGGCCTGAGCGTAGGCTTCCGGCGTCGGTTTTCCGGTGTGCACGAAGCGATTTCCAACTCGCAGCGACCCGAGCAGACCCAACACCAGACCGTGCACGTGGAACAGCGGCAATCCGTGCACCAAGGTGTCCTCGGAGGTCCACTGCCAAGCCTGGGCGAGCGCGTCTAGGTCGGCAGCGATCGCCTGACCGCTCAGCTGCACCCCTTTGGGCGGGCCGGTGGTGCCCGAGGTGTAGATGATCAGCGCGGGGTCCCGCGGGGACGGCTCGGGATGGCGGTGCCAGGACCGGGCGTGCGTGCGCACCGGGATGTGCGGCAGGCCCTCCGACTCGTTGGGCACCGGGCCCAGCCAGGCCTGCGCACCGGAGTCGGTGAGGATGTGCCGGCGCTCGGCCTGCCCGACGTCGGCGGGCACCGGCACCACCGGCACGCCGGCGATCAGGCATCCGGCGATGGCCAACGCGGTCCGGGCGGTCGGCGTGGCCAGGACCGCGATCCGGTCCGCGCCGCCCACGCGCTCGGCCACTGAGGTCGCGGCGCCGACGACATCACTGCGGCTCAGCGTGACGTCGCCGATGCGGACGGCGTCGCCGAGATCGCGGCCGCCGGTGATCGCGGCGGGATCCAGCGAGGTCAGCAGCACGTGTGCAGGCTACCCGGTGCGACCGGGCAAAAAGGACCGGACGGGCCTGATGGCACCCGGATCAGGGACCAATGGCCCTGTCGTCGCTAACGGTTCGGCCCGAATCATGGACAACAGATGGCGATCGGAGGTTGACATGCCCGCCACGACGGTGCGAACCGAAATCATCAAAGATGCAGTGAGTTTGGCCTGCCGAGCTCCGTCACTGCACAACAGTCAACCTTGGCGATGGGTAGCGGGCGACGGTGCACTGCAGTTATTTCTCGATCCCGCACGCGTGATGAACTATGACCGCTCGCGCCGCGAAGCGCTGATCGGATGCGGTGCCGCTCTGCACCACCTGAAAGTGGCGATGGCCGCAGGCGGGTGGCGCACGCACGTCGACCGGTTCCCTAATCCGGACGACCCGAACCAGCTGGCCTCCCTCGAATTCACTCCGCTGGACCATGTGACCGAAGGCGATCGTCGTCGCGCCGACGCGATCCTGACGCGCTGCAGCGACCGCCTGCCATTTTGTGAGCCCACAGATTGGGAGTCTTTCGAGCCTTTGCTGCGCAACGTCATCGATACCCATGCCGTACGACTGGACTCGCTGCCCGACGATCTACGTCCGCAGTTAGCCGAGGCGTCGCAACTTAGCGCGTCATTAAGGCTCTACGACTCCGCATATCACGCCGAAGTCGGTTGGTGGACAGGCCCATTCCGGGCATCAGATGGAATCCCGTACAGTTCACTGGTCTCGGCCACGGAGGGCGACCGGGTGGACGTGGGTCGACTGTTCCCCGTGACTCGTCGCGGCGAACGCCGACCCGAGATTCCAGAAGACCACGCGAAAATCCTTCTGCTGTCTGCTGATAGCGACGACCCCGACGACGCGTTGGCATGCGGCGAGGCCCTTTCGGCGGTCTTACTGGAATGCACCACGGCTGGCTTCGCCACCTGCACGCTCACCCACATCACCGAGCTCCGCACTACGCGTGAGATCGTCACGGCATTAATGGGTTTCGACCGCGTGCCGCAGGTTCTGATCCGCGTGGGCGTGGCACCTGCTATCGAAAGCGTGCCACCAGCCAGTCCACGCAGGCCGGTGGACGACGTCTTCCACATACGAGGGTGATGGGCTCGCGATGCGTGATCCGTACTCGCCATCCCCGGCGGTGGTCATCGGTTTCGACGGTTCGCGATCAGCCATGCAAGCGGCGCTGTGGGCCATCGACGAGGCGGTTGACCGCGACGTTTCGCTGCAGTTGGTGTACGCGATCGATTCGCCCGACAGGGATGCCGACGACAGGACGCCGGAGCTGGCCACCGCCGAGCGCGTTGTCCACCAGGCGGTTACCGCAATCGAGTCGACGGGCAAGCCGGTCAAGATCGAAGCCGATATTGTGGACTGCCACCCAATCATCGCGCTGAAGGAGGCGTCGCGTTCGGCGACGATGCTGTGCGTCGGCTCAACCGGATTGAAGCACGCGATAAAGGGGCACATCGGTTCCACCGCGTCGGCGTTGGCCACATCTGCCCATTGCCCAGTCGCGATCGTGCCGACCAGCGCCGGCCCGGCTTCAGACGGTTGGGTTCTCGCGGTCGCGGATGGATCGCCCGCCGGCAGTGCTGTCTTGGAGCTCGCGGTGTCAGAAGCCGCGCTTCGTGGCGCTCCGCTGCGCGTGCTGAATGCCGGCAGGGCAGCCGACCGGAACGGTGTTGCGGCACAACTCGACCGTCGCCTCGCGGCCTGGCGGCACAGTCATCCGGATGTCGAGATCGAGTCGACCACCCTGTCGGGCAGCGTCGTCGACTATCTGGGACACCTGCATCGACATGCCGTGCCGGTGCAGCTGCTCGTGGTCGACCCGGGACGGGTCGACATCCTCTTGGATCCCGTGGGCCGCGCGGCGTTGGGCGCCGGACGCTGCAGTCTGCTGATTAGCGACCGGCAGTGCTGGTTATGAGCCCAAGCGGCCCAGCTCAGCCTATCGTTACTGGCATGGTCAAGGTCTTTTTGGTCGACGACCACGAAGTAGTGCGGCGGGGCCTGATCGACCTGCTGAACGCAGACTCAGAACTCGAGGTGATCGGCGAGGCAGGATCGGTTGGCGAAGCGCAGGCGCGGATTCCGGCGTTGCAGCCTGACGTCGCCGTGCTGGATGTGCGGC
Source organism: uncultured Actinomycetota bacterium (assembly GCA_963720085.1). GTDB lineage: Bacteria > Actinomycetota > Actinomycetes > Mycobacteriales > Mycobacteriaceae > Mycobacterium. Next base: position 12,952 of record CAVRER010000018.1, on the reverse strand, counting down.
TGCCCGACGGCAACGGAATCGAACTGTGCCGCGATCTGCTTTCCCGCATGCCGGATCTGCGTTGCCTGATCCTGACCTCCTACAGCTCAGATCAGGCCATGCTCGACGCCATCCTTGCCGGCGCCAGCGGATATGTCGTCAAAGACATTAAGGGCATGGAGTTGGCTCGAGCGATCAAAGACGTTGGGGCCGGGCACTCGTTGCTCGACAACCGCGCAGCAGCGGCGCTGATGGCGAAACTTCGCGGCGACGCCGAACGCCGCGACCCCTTGTCGGGGCTCACGCAGCAGGAGCGAGTGCTGCTCGAGTTGTTGACGGAAGGTCTGACCAATAGACAGATCGCCGACCGGATGTTCTTGGCCGAGAAAACCGTGAAGAATTACGTCTCCCGGTTACTGGCCAAGCTCGGGATGCAACGCCGGACCCAGGCGGCGGTTTTCGCGTCCAAGCTCAACCAACCGGAACACTCCGATGGAACCGAACGATAGGTCAGTTCCGCTGCGCAGTGCCCTGTCTCAGCTGCAGCTACGGGAACTGCTGGTCGAGGTACAGGATCGCGTCGAACAGATTATAGAAACCCGCGATCGGCTTGACGGTCTCGTCGAGGCGATGCTGGCCGTCAGCTCCGGACTGGACCTCGAAGACACCCTGCGCTCCATCGTTCACATGGCCACCCACCTCGTCGACGCCCGGTACGGAGCTCTTGGAGTGCATGACGAGGCCAAGCGAATGGTCAGGTTCGTCCACGAAGGCTTCGATGACGAAACTATCCGGCGCATAGGACATCTGCCGGAGGGCAAGGGTGTGCTGGGTTTGCTCATCGACGATCCCCGGCCCGTTCGGCTGAACAACATCGCCGACCACCCTGTGTCCTCAGGCTTTCCGCCGCATCATCCGCCGATGGGGACCTTCTTGGGTGTGCCGATCCGAATCCGGGACGAGGTGTTCGGCAATCTTTACCTTTCCGAAAAGGCGCACGGACAACCATTCAGCGAAGACGACGAAGTGCTGGTGCAGGCCCTGGCCGCCGCTGCCGGTACCGCGATCTCAAATGCCCGGCTATACCAGCAAGCTAAGGCGCGGCAGTCGTGGATCGAATCCACCAGCGACATTGCGACTGACCTGTTGTCCGGCGCTGAACCGGCGACCGTCTTTCGTCGCGTCGCGGAAGAGGCGCTCAAGCTGACCGGAGCCGACGCGGCCCTGGTTGCCATCCCGGTCCAGGACCCCGTTGCCACTGGCGAAGTGGCGGAGCTGCTGGTGGCCGAAACTGTGGGCCAGGCGGTCGCTGCTCTCGCCGGCAACACCATTCCGCTAGCCGGCACGGTGATCGGTGTGACCTACACAGAGCGCGAGCCGCAGCGGATCGAACGGTTCGACTTCGACGGTGTAGACGCCGCCGGGCCTGCACTCGTACTGCCGCTGCGGGCCGCTGACGCCATCGCCGGAGTCGTCGTGGTGCTGCGTGACGGCGGATCGGTTCCGTTCAGCGAGGAACAACTCGACATGACCGCCGCGTTTGCCGACCAAGCCGCGTTGGCCTGGCAGTCGGCCACCGCGCAACGCCGGATGCGCGAACTTGATGTGCTGACCGATCGAGATCGCATCGCGCGCGATCTGCACGATCATGTGATCCAGCGGCTCTTTGCGGCCGGCCTGGCGTTGCAGGGCACGATCCCTCGTTCGCGTAATCCCGAGGTGCAACAGCGCCTTTCGAGTGTCGTCGATGATCTCCAGGCGACAATTCAGGAGATCCGCGTCGCGATCTTCGACCTGCACGGTGGGCTCTCCGACACAACTCAATTGCGCCAGCGCCTCGATGCGGCGATTGCCCAATTCGCCGACTCAGGCGTGCGTACCACCGTCCAGTACGCCGGACCGCTGTCGGTCGTCGGTGCGGGATTGGCCGATCACGCGGAAGCCGTTGTGCGCGAGGCCCTCAGCAACGCGGTCCGGCATGCCGACGCAACTGAGGTGTCGATCAACGTCAGGGTCGAAGACGAGCTGCGCATCGATGTCGTCGACAACGGCGGCGGCATCTCCGGCCACGTCACCGAGAGCGGTCTTGCCAATTTGCGACATCGTGCCAGTGCAGCCGACGGAAGATTCAGTGTGGGCGACGCCGCCGGCGGAGGCACCGCGTTGCACTGGTCGGCACCGCTGGGCTGACCTAGTGACTGCGCTAATCGGGTGTGCGATCTGGCCAGGTAACGACGTCCGACAGCGGGCGACGCGGCGTTGCAGGCAACGGCTCGGCGTTGACCGGTGCCCAACCGATCCTCAGCAGCATCTGCGGGTATCCGCTGGTGCCGAAGACGTCGGTACGGACTTCGTCGCGGATCTCGCTGATTTCCAACGGCTCCGTGATCGGGCAGCTGGCCAGCCCTAACGCGGTCGCCGTCAGCAACACCGCGCCGGTGGCTTCCCCGGCTCGCAGCCGGGCCACGTCGTCGTCATCTCGGGTGCCGAGTGCCAACACCACGGCGTGGTCGTCGGCCGTCGGAGTACCCCGTGGTTCAGTCAGCGCAGGACCGGCGAACACCCGACGGGGAATGGCCGTTGCCGGATCGAGCCGCGGTGCGTTGCGCGCCGGTACACCAGCTTGAGAGGCGTATCGCCCACTCCACATAGACAATTCGCTGAGGTATTCAAAGCTGTCGGCGTGCCGGTAAGCGGCCTGCGCCACCAGGTCGCTCAACCGGGTGAGCGATGCCACGTTACGCAGCATCACACCTGCACGCGCGGCGCGAGCGCCCATCAGCGAGATGTCGGCGGTGGAGACAGGTCGGGAGGTGTAATGCCGTCGATCGGTACGCCGCCGCGGAATCGCCGCCGCCAGTGCGATATCGACCTCGGCGGCCGGATAGGGCTCGAGTTCTAGCGCCGCGAGGTGGCTGCTGTCCGCGGGGTTGGGCAAACGATGCGCCTTGGTCAGCCAACCCAGGGCCGCAAAAGCAACGACGCAGTGATTCAGCGCGATCCCGCAACTGATCATCAAGTCGCGACTGTCCGGATCGGTGCTAGGCAGTTGCAAATCCGGGTTGGAGTACAAATGGACACTGTTATCTCCAACCCGCCACAACCACGGCTGGGTATTGTGCACTGACGGCGCTCGGACGGCCATCGTCAGCGCTGACTGGATGGTCGCTCGGTCTGGGAAATCTGCACTCATTTCTGCTACCTCTGCTCAACATCTGCCTTCCCCAACGATGCCCGGTGGCGTGCCCCCGGGGCAGGGCCATAAGGCCCTAACCGTGGCGCGCCACGATCACCGGAACATTTGCCGCATGGGCCACTGCTGTACTCACCGACCCCAACAGCATTCCCGCGAATCCGCCTCGGCCGCGGCTGCCGACGACGACAAGCTGGGCCGACTCGGACTCCTCGAGCAGGTGACGGGCAGGGTTGTCGCACACGATCCGGGGGTGAACGGTGACGCCCGGATAGCGTTCCAGCCAACCGGTCAGACGGTCAGTCAAGGCTTGCGGCTGAATCGCTAGCTCGCCCGACCATTGCACATTCAGGACTGGTGGTAGGTCCGCATCTCTATAGGCGTGTAGGGCGACCAAGTCGACGCCCCGTCGTGCTGCCTCGTCGAACGCGATCTCAGTGGCCAATTCCGACGCCGGCGATCCGTCGACACCAACCACGACGGGAAGATTCGACCCCTTCGGCGCGGATGGAACGGCGTCGTGGATCACCGCGACCGGGCAGTGCGCGTGATGGAGCAAACCGTTGCTGACCGATCCGAGCAGAAGGCGGTTCAAAGTGTTCTGCCCGAGACATCCCACCGCCACCATTTGTGCTTGCTTGGACAGATTGACAAGCGTCGACACCGGCACCGAAAAGTACAGCTCACTCTTGATTTCCGGGAGGGTGTCGTCCTGGGCGCAGTCCTGGGCGATCTTGATCGCCTCGGCGATGATCTTCTGCCCCGCCTCTTCCAGCGCCGGGTCTTCCTCGGCGGGCAGCGGAAGCGCCGCATCGGACAGCAGCCACGGTGTCGGTCCCCAAGCCGGCGTGACGACAATGTGGACGAGGGTGAGCCGCACATTGCGCATCCTTGCCTCGTGCGCGGCCCAGCGAACAGCGCTGTCGGACGACGACGACCCATCGACACCGACAACGATGCCCCGATCTGTTGCAGAATTTGGCATTTCGCTAATTCCTCCGTGTGGTCTCGACTCAGGCAAGCGCTCTGATGTCGATGACGCTAACTTGCTGAGCAGTCGTCAGTCAGGAGGATTTAGTCCCTACTCGACAGGCCGTTCGCCTCTCGGTCAAGTCAGGTGTTGGCCACCCGATTGCCGATCACCCGGTCACGGCGCAGGATAGCCAGCTCGTCGCGAGACAGTCCCAGGCCGCTCAGGACTTCGTCGTTGTGCTGGCCGAGGGTCGGCGGCGCGAAGCGGTGGTGACGAGCCGGTCCGGGGGTGATGCGAAACGGCCACCCGGGATAGCGGTGCCGGCCGGTGATCGCATGCTCGAAATCCTCGTAGTAGCCGCGCGCATCGAGCTGCGGCACGTCATACATCTGCTCGGGCGCGATGACCTCCTCGACGGGTATGTCGCGTTCCCGAAGAGCCGCAACGATATTCGCGGGCGACTGCGTTCGAGTCCAAGCGGCGACGACCTCGTCGAAGACGTCGTGGGCGGCCGCGCGGCGATCGGCTGTCGCCAACCGGTCATCCTCGAGCAGCCCGGGGCGACCCATCGCCTCGACCAACTGCAGACCAGTCGTTGTCGTCGCGCACCGACAGCGCCACCCACGCATCGTCGGTGTCGGTCGGGTAGACGCCCTGGCAGTAGCCGCGCTGCCGGTTGCCGTCGCGCGGGCGGACGATCCCGTTCATCGAGTACTCGATCACCGGTTCGGCGGTGACGGCGGCGCCGACCTCGATCTGCGCGACCTCGATCAGCTGACCTTCGCCGGTGCGGCGGCGGTGCTCGAGTGCGGCGAGCAACGCCACGCCTGCGTGCACCCCGACGATGGGATCGGCGGGGCCCTGCACGTTGCACGGCGGACCCTCGGCGTAGCCGGTCACCGCCGACATGCCGGAAACTTGTTCGATGTTCAGCGCCCAGCCCACGTAGTCCCGCCACGGGCCGTCGAGGCCGAATCCCGGCATGCGGACTGCGATTACGTCGGGGCGCAGCGCTACCAGCGACTGGTAGTCCAGCCCGAACTGCTCCACCACCCGCGGCGAAAAGTTCTCCACGACAACGTCAGCCTGCGCGGCAAGCCGTCGTGCGAGTTCGCGGCCGGCCTGCGAGGTCAAGTCCAGCGTGATGTCTCGCTTGTTGAGGTTGGTGGCCTGCCACAGCGCGCTGCGCTCGTACCAGTCGTCGCCCTCGTACGGGTACGCCGCCGAGTAGCGGAATCCGTCGGGTCGCTGGATCGACTCGACTTTGACGACGTCGGCACCGAAGGCGCCGAGGTAGCAGGTGAGGTAGCCGCCCGCCCAAAAAGTAGTCAGGTCAAGGACTTTCATGCCGGCGAACGGCAAAGAGATCGGATCGGTGACTCTCGCTGGCCGGCCAGACTTCACCGGACTGTGCGACTGGCGGGCATCGCCGGTGTCTTCGAGAGACGAAACGGCGGGCCCGGACGTCGAAAAGACCAATCCCGTCCTCCCCCGTCGACGAAAAATCCCCGCTTGACGTACTGCGGGACAGTCCAGCGCGGTCGCGCCGTCTGCCACCGGCGCCGCCGGAATACGCAGTGCCTGACTCAGCTCGACGATCTCGGCGACGGTTCGCTCGCTCAACCAGGGCTGGGCCGCCGCGAAGAATTCGGCACGCTCCGGACCGCCCATCATGATGGCGAACTGCTGCTCGCCGAACTCCGGCAGTCCGAGCATGGCGCACACGTCGAGCCAGTGCTGCCCGGTCAGGCAGTTGATCCCGACCCAGCCGTCGCCCGCCCGGACGACACCCAGCATGGGGCCCGAGCGGATGTTGGACGGCAAGCCCAACGTGCGCACTTGTTCGGCCAGCAGCATCGGGTACGGCAGCGTGGACAGCAGTGCCTCGAACACCGAGACATCGACCTCGGTCACCCGACTCGGTGGACGCGATTCGCAGACGCGGTCAGCGCGCCCAGGGCGGCGTAGCCGCCCGCGACGTACTCGGCGATCCGGGCGCCTGCCTGTACGGGCGGGCGGTCGGGATCGCGCGCCGTGATCCAGCCCGACACCGCCTGGATTGTCAGCGACGTCGCCACGCGGTCGCGAAACGGCCCGTGCTGCCCGAAGTTTGAGATCCGCACCACGACCAGACCCGGGTTGATGTTTTGCAGCGCGTCGACTCCGAGTCCGGATTTGTCCAGGGTTCCGGGAGCCAGCGCGTCGATCAGGACATCGGCGTCGCCGATGAGCTGACGTGCGACCGCCGCATCGCTTTCACACGTGATGTCGAGGACCGTGCCGTGCTTTCCGGCGTTGAGGTACTCGAACAGTCCGCAGCGGTCGGGGTCGGGTTCGTCGCCGGGAAACGGGCCCCATCGGCGCAGCGGATCCCCTTCCGGTGCTTCAATTTTGATGACGTCGGCGCCGAGGTCGACGAACAGTTTGCCGCAGTAGGGACCTGAGATCTCGTCGGCGATCTCGATGACACGAAGCCCGTCGAGGGGCCGGTCATCTGCGCCGCTCCTCCTCATCGCTACGCTCTGCATCGTCGTCGGCGGCTGTCACGTGCGCCACTCCTCAACCCCGGCTGCGCCGGCATCTTCGTCGTCGGCGCGTCACGCGGGCAGTCCCATGGCCTTCGGCTCCATGTACTGACGAATTCCCGATGATCCCGCCGCTTTCCCGGCCGAACCCGCTCTGGTTGAAGCCACCGAACGGCGCACCGCCGGGACCGAAACCGTTGACCGCGATCTGCCCGGTGCGAACGCGGCGCGCGACTGCGACCGCACGGTCGACGTCGGTGCCCCACACCGCACCGGAAAGCCCGTACTGCGAGTTGTTCGCGATCCGCACCGCGTCGTCGTCGTCGCTATAGCGCAGCACCGACAACACCGGTCCGAACACCTCTTCCTGCGCGATGGTCGCATCCGGCGTGACCTCGGTCAGGATCGTCGGCTCGAAGTAGAAGCCGCCATCCAAGCCGGCCGGCCGGCCCCCGCCGGTCACCAGCTTGGCGCCGTCGTCGAGAGCCCGATCCACGTGTGCCTGAACGCGTTCGCAGCTGTGCGGCGCTGATCAGCGGACCCATCTGCACCTCGGGATCGGTGGGATCGCCGACCTTCACCGCGCGGGCCAGCGCGACCAGCCGATCGACGACCTCGTCGTGGATCGATTCGGGAAGCAGCAGCCGGCTGTGCAGAATGCAGGCCTGCCCGGCGTGGAACGAGCAGGACTCGAACAGCATCCGCTCCAGCAGTCTCGTCGGATAGCGCCGGAGCGTCCAGTCGTCGAGCACGATGCTGGCCGACTTGCCACCGCACTCGAGCAGCAGCCGCTTCATGGTGCCGCCGGCCGCGGCCATCACCTCGCGGCCGACCGCCGAGCTTCCGGTGAAGCTGACCATGTCGATCCGCGGGTCGACGGTCAGCAGCTTGCTGGATTCGATATCGGTCGGCGTGACGACGTTGACCACGCCCGGCGGAATGTCGGTGTGCTCGTCGATGATTCGGGCCAGCGCCAGACCGGCGAGCGGCGCCAGCGGCGACGGCTTGAGCACGACGGTGTTGCCCGCGGCCAGCGCGGCGCACACTTTCATGACGTTGAGCGTGTGCGGGAAGTTCCACGGCGTCAGGATCGACACCACACCGAGTGGCTCATAGCGCAGCAGCGTGGTTCCCGCGGCGCCGTATGCGTCGATCTGCTCCTCGACGGGATGGGTGGCGAGTTCGGCGGCGTTCAGGCCGAGAACGCCGGTCCCTCGACGTGGATCACCCGCTCGTTGGCCGTGCAGCCCCACTCCAGCTGCGCCAACGCGAAGAACTCGTCGGCATGCGCCAGCAACGCCTCGCCGAGCTGGTTGAGCCAGCCCGCCCGCTGCTCGGGTCCGGCGTCGGCCCACGGCCCCGAGTCGAACGCGGCGCGAGCGGCCGCGATCGCGCTGTCGACCTGGGCGGGACTCGGGTCGGGCGCGGAGGCGATCACCGCCTCGGTGGCCGGACTGATGTCGTCGTAGCGGCCGTTCTCGGGTTCGACCCACTGCCCGTCGATGTAGACCGCGTAGGTGTCGATCAGTGAGCGTGGGTCAGCCATGTTGATTCCTTTGGACGGTCCGGCGGCTCAACGTTTGGTCTACACCTGTCGGGCCGGCTGTCGTCAATGCTCAACGTTGCCCTCCGGTTGCCGTACCGCTATTTCACCTCGACGGCAAGCATATTGACATTGCCGGTACCGCCAGAGTAAACAGAGTGCACCGGACAGATCGTATGCAAATGTACGATCACGGTCGCGTCCATATGTCCAGGGAGGTGGCGTGCACGCTGAGTCCTGCTCGGCGGTCCCGCTGCATTCCCCCGACTTCTACGCCGGCGATCCCTACCCGGCGTACCGCGAGCTGCGCGCGACGGCGCCGGTGTGCTGGAACGACGTCACCAACTTCTGGGCGCTGCTCCGCTACGAGGACATCCGGTTCGTGTCGAGCAGCCCGGCCACGTTCACCTCGACCCAGGGCGTCACCATCCCGGACCCGGCGATGCCGAACCCGGTGCAGCCGGGAAACCTGATCTTCACCGACCCGCCGCGGCACCGGCAGCTGCGCAAGCTGATCAACTCGGGCTTCACCCGGCGCCGCGTTGCCGTGCTCGAGCCGAAGATCCGCGAGATCGTCCGGGGCATCCTCGACGGCGTGCAACCGGATTCCGTGCACGAGTTCGCCGAAGAGATCGCCGCTCCGCTGCCGACCCGGATGATCGCCGAGCTGATCGGCGCGCCGCCGGACGACTGGGAGCAGTTCCGGGCCTGGTCGGACGCGGCCACCGGAACCGCCGACCCGGAGATCGACCTCGACCCGATGGTGGCTGTCGGGCAGCTCTTCGAGTATTTCCAAAAGCTGATCGGCGCCAGGCGCGTCGAAGCGCGCGACGACTTGCTGTCGGTGCTGGCCGGCGCCGAGATCGACGGGGACCGGCTCACCGACGAAGACCTGCTCAACTTCGCGTTCCTGCTGCTGGTGGCCGGCAACGAGACCACCCGCAATCTGATCGCGCTGGGCACCCTCGCGCTGATCGCTCACCCCGACCAATGCCGCCTGCTGGTCGAGGATCCTTCGCTGATCCCGGGCGCCGTCGAGGAGATGCTGCGGTGGAACAGCCCGGTGGTCCACATGGCGCGCACAGCGATCGTCGACGTCGAGATCCGCGGTCAGCGGATCGCCGAAGGCGACGTGGTGGTGATGCTGTACGGGTCGGCCAACCGTGACGAGGACGTATTCGGTTGCCGACTCAGAAGAATTCAAGGTGACTCGCCACCCGAACCCGCACATCGCGTTCGGGTGCGGTGAACATTCGTGCGTCGGCGCGCAACTGGCGCGTCTGGAGGCGACGGTGATGTTCGAGGAGCTGCTGCGCCGCTTCCCCAGACTCGAGCTGGTCGGCGAGGTCGACCGGATGCGGGCCACCATGGTGCCCGGGGTCAAGCGGATGCCGGTACGGCTGGGGGCCTGACCGATGCGACTCGACTACACCCCCGAGCAAGAGCAGCTGCGCGACGAGATCCGCGCGACGATGGAGCAGGTGATGACGCCGGAACGGCAGGCCGCCGTCAGCGAACGCATGGAGGGCGGTCCCGCGGTACGCGAATGCGTACGCGCGCTGGCGGCGGCCGACCTGCTCGGTGTCGGTTGGCCCAAAGAGTTTGGTGGGCGCGGCTTCTCGGCGATCGAGCAGTTCATCTTCGCCGAGGAGGCCAGACGGGTCAACGCGCCGATCCCGTTGGTGACGCTCAACACCGTCGGGCCGACCCTGATGCACTACGGCACCGAGGAGCAAAAGCAGACGTTCCTGCCGGCGATCCTGGACGGCAGCGTCGAGTTCGCCATCGGCTACTCCGAGCCGGAGGCGGGCAGCGACCTGGCGTCGCTGCGCACCACCGCGGTCCGCGACGGCGACGACTACGTGATCAACGGCCAGAAGATGTTCACCAGCGGCGCCGCGTACGCCGACTACATCTGGCTGGCCGCCCGCACCGACCCAAACGCCAAGAAACACAAGGGCATTTCCGATCTTCATCGTGCCCACCTCGTCGCCCGGATTCTCCTGGCAGCCGCTGCACACCATGCCGGGCGTCTCCACCTTCTACACCTTCTACGACAACGTGCGGGTGCCGGCGAGCGCGATCGTGGCCGGTGAAAACCAGGGCTGGCAGCTGATCACCACCCAGCTGAACTTCGAACGCGCCGCCCTGGGCAACCTCGGCGCGCTCGAGCCGCTGTTCGAGAAGACGCTGCAGTGGGCGACGCGACACCGAACTCGACGGCGGTCGCGTCATCGACCAACCCTGGGTGCAGCTGGCGCTGGCCCGGGTCGAGGCAGAGGTCGCGGCCTACAAGCTGATCAACCTTCGGGTCAACGCCGCGATGACCAAGGGCGGCTGGCTCAACATGGGCGAGGCCTCGGCCGCCAAGGTCTTCGGCACCGAGCTGACCCAGCTGGTCGCCCGCCAGCTGCTGGAAGTGCTGGACCACAACGGGTTACGGCGTGGCGCCGACGCGCCGCTGCGCGGTGCGCTGGAATCCGCCTACCGGGTCGCGGTCATCAGCACCTTCGGCGGCGGCGCCAACGAAATCCAACGAGACATCATCGCGATGGCCGGATTGGGCATGCCGCGAGCTCCACGTGACCTTCGCGCGCACGGACAAGTCAGGAGGATCAACTCAGTGACCGACACAGATCCGAGTTCCGCAGCAAGCTGAAGGCACTCGTCGGCCAGCCCACCGGCGGCACCGGAAAGCCTTCGGTGGCACCGGATCCGGTCAATCAGCCGATGATCCGGCACTGGGCGTACGCGCTCGACGACATGAATCCGGTCTACCTCGACCCGGAGTTCGCGGCCAAGTCCCGGTTCGGCGGCATCGTGTCACCACCGGTGATGCTGCAAACCTGGACCATGCCGTCGCCGAAACTCGAAGGCATCGGTGAGCGGGGCGGTGCCCCGATCGAGATCACCAGCAACCCGACCGCGTTTCTCGACGAGGCCGGATACACCAGCATCGTGGCGACCAACTCGGAGTTCGAGATCAACCGCTATCCCCGGCTGGGCGACGTCATCAGCGCGACGTCGGTGTACGAGGACGTCTCCGACGAGAAGACGACGGCGCTGGGCACCGGTTTCTTCCTGACCTGGGTGCTCACCTATACCGATCAGAACGGTGAGGTGCTGGGGCGCCAGCGATTCCGGGTACTGCGATTCAAGCCGGAACGCTGATGGCGACCCGACTGGCACCGACGATCAGCCCGGACACCGAGTTCTTCTGGAACGGGCTGCGCGACCACAAGCTGCTGATCCAGCGCTGCAACGGATGTGGAACGGTGCGCAATCCGCCGCAGCCGATGTGCCCGAAATGCCGTTCGCTGGACTGGGAAGCGATCGAGTCGTCGGGCCGCGGCACCGTGTACAGCTACGTGATGCCGCATGAACCGCGGTTCCCGTTCTTCGACTATCCCTACATCGTCGTCCTGGTGCAGCTCGCCGAAGGGGTACGGCTGGTATCGAACCTGAGCGATATCGACCCAGCCGACGTCAGGGTCGGGATGCCGGTCGAGGTGTATCTACCAAGCTTTCGATAACGACCTTGTGCTGCACCAGTTCCGGCCGGCTGCCGAATGACCGGGTGACTCCCATGGACTTCACGTTCACCGAAGAGCAAGAGACGATCAGCAAGCTGGCCCGGGAACTTTTCGAGCGGCGAGCCACTCCGGAACGGCTGACCGAACTCGAAGCCGGCGAGTCCCGCTACGACGCCGCGCTGTGGAAGGAACTCGCCGGCGTCGACCTGCTGGGCACCGCATTACCGGAGTCGTTCGGCGGCACCGGCGGTGGCTTCGTCGAACTCGGGGTGTTGCTGGCCGAAGTGGGATCGAGCGTGGCTCCGGTTCCTGCCTATCCGACGCTGCTGCTGGGTGCCGACCCGATCGCCCGGCACGGCAGCCCGGAGCAACAGCGACGCTTCCTGCCCGGCGTCATCGACGGAACCCGCATCCTGACCGCGGGCCTGCAAGAGCCGGGCCGCTCCGACCCGACGACCCCGGTCACCACCGCTCGTCGCGACGGCGCGACGTGGCGGCTGGACGGCACCAAAGAGCTGGTGCCGTCAGCCCAACTCGCCGACACCGTGCTGATTCCCGCCTCTATAGATGACGGCACTGACGGCGACGTCGGCCTGTTCCTGCTGGCGACCGACGCCCGCGGCGTCGATATCCGGCCGGTGACGACCACCACTCGCGAACCGCACGCCGACGTATTCCTCGACGGCGCAATCGTTTCCGACGCGGACCGGCTTGACGGGCCCCGGTGCCCTGGTCGAATCGCTATACACCCGCGCGTTGGTCGGCCTGTGCGCGATCCAGTTTGGCGTCTCCGATCGCGCCTTGCGAATGGCCGCCGAATACACCACCGGCCGTGAACAATTCGGCCGCCCGATCGGCAGCTTCCAGGCGGTGCAGCAGCGGATGGCCGACGGATTCATCGACGTCGAGGCGATCCGGTGGACCACCTGGCACGCGGCCTGGCTGATTGCGCAGGGACGGCCGGCAGATCGCGCAGCACGGATCGCGAAGTTCTGGGCTGCCGAGGCCGGCGCCCGAGTCGCGGCCACCACCCAACACGTGCACGGCGGGATCGGCATCGACACCACCTATCCGCTGCATCGGTACTTCTTATGGGCCAAACAGAACGAACTCACCTGCGGGTTCGGCTTCCCAGCAACTGGCGCACCTCGGCAGCACATACCCGGAAGGACGGCTATGACGACAGCCAAACCCCGCGGAACGACT
>CAVRER010000017.1:0-16601 GCA_963720085.1 uncultured Actinomycetota bacterium | reverse complement strand
CCTGGCAGGGACCTTCACAATGCGGCCTTGATCGCGGCGTGCAGCTGCCGCAGCGAGGACCGGTCGGCCTTGACCTCGAGCACCCGCATGCCGGCACCCGTTTCGTCGAGCGCGGGGCCGAGCTCATCGACCTCGATTTGCCGACTGTCGACGTGGTAGGCGCGACACAGCGCGCCGACGTCGACGTCGTGCGGGGTGCCAAACACCCGGGAGGAAACGTCAGAGAACCGCGGGTCGCCCTGCTCGAGCAGTTCGAAGATGCCGCCGCCGTTGTCGTTGGACACCACGATGGTCAGGTCGGCCGGTACCGGCTCGGTCGGCCCGATCAGCAAGCCGGAGCTGTCGTGCACGAAGGTCAAATCGCCGATCAGCGCTACGGTGCGGCCGCCCGCCCGCTCGTGGGACGCCTCGTGCGCTAACGCCGCCCCGATCGCGGTGGACACCGTGCCGTCGATGCCGGCGACGCCGCGGTTGGAACGCACCTTGATGCCGTGCGGATTGAGGCCCACCAGCGCAGCGTCCCGCACCGGGTTGGACGCACCCAGCACGAGTTGGTCACCAGGGCGCAGCGCATCTGCGACGGCGGCGGCCACGTGCAGGCCGGTGGTCAGCGGGTGGGCCTTCAGCTGCCCGCGCACCGCGGTGATCGCCTGCCGGTTGAGCTCGGCGCAGCGGCGCAACCAGGCCGGATTGGGCTCGCCGGTGGTGACCGCCCGGGTGCCGGTGGCCTGGGAATTACCCGACACATCGGGCCAGCGCGGGCCGGTGGTCAGCGCGTAGACCGGCACCGACGGGTCGGCCAGCAGCGCCGAGACCGGTCGGTGCAGGGTCGGGCGGCCCAGCATGATCACCTGCTGCGGGCGCAGCAGCGGCAACGCCAGCGGATGCAGCGGATTGGCCGCCGGCGGGGCGGTCGGCTCAGCGACGGTCGGCAACGCGGCCAACTCAGGTTGCTCGCCGGCGCCGTGGCCGCTGATGACGACGGTGTCCAGGCCCAGGTCGATATCCAGCGGCTGGTCGAAGCTGACCTGCGGGGAGTAGGTCCATGGTTCGCCGCCCGGGCGTCCTTGCGGCGTGCGGCCGGGATCGAGGTCGGGTACCAGCGGCTCGCGCAGCGGGATGTCGAATTGCACCGGCCCGGCGTTGGCGCTGCGAGCACCGGTAGCGGCCGCAAGCACCCGGCAGGTGGCCGACCGCCAGGTCGCGTTGAACGCGTCCATCCGCTCCGGCGCGTCCTCGGCCAGCCCGAGGCTGATCGTGGCGCGAACCTGGGTGCCGAAGTAGCCCAGCTGCTCCATGGTCTGGTTGGCGCCGGTGCCGAGCAGCTCGTAGGGCCGGTTGGCCGACAACACGATCAGCGGCACCCGCGCGTAGTTGGCCTCCACCACAGCCGGACCCAGGTTGGCCACCGCGGTGCCCGACGTCATCGCGACGCAGACCGGCGCGCCGGCGGCGATCGCCAGCCCGATCGCCAGATACCCGGCGGTCCGCTCGTCGATGCGCACATGCAGCCGGATCCGACCGGCCCGGTCGGCGTCCTGCAGCGCAAACGCCAGCGGTGCGTTGCGTGAGCCCGGGCACAACACCACATCGCGGACGCCGCCGCGGATCAGTTCGTCGACGACGACGTGGGCCTGGGCCGTCGAGGGATTCACCCGACCAGCCTACGTCGGGCGACGATGCAGGCCGATGGCCTGCTGAGCAGCCCGACCGCCAACTCCTGTGCGCGTCAGACCCCCATAAAGCCGAAGAATTGCAGCACCGCGGAGTTGACCGCATCGGGACGCTCGAGGAATCCGAGATGCCCGGTGTCGGCGAGCTGCAGGTACTGGCCGTTGGGTATGGCGTCGGCGACCTCCCGGCCCAGGTGCGGCGGCGTCACCACGTCGTCGGCGAAGCCGATCACCAGCACCGGCGCGGTGATGCTTCGGTAGGTGAGCAAGTGGTTACCCTGCGGCGAGATGGCACCTTGGCGGATCACCCCTGGGGTGAGCTTGATCGGCCAGATGGTGAACATGCCGATCCACTCGGCGACGGCCTGGTCGTTGCTCAGCGTCTTGGGCGAAAAGCTCTCCAGCAGCCGGATCTTCGCGTCGTAAGAGACCGGTAGCTGAACGCCGGAGGCGGCCAACTCGTCTTCGGCGGTGCGGAAGAACTCGCGCGCGCGGTCCAGCCGGCCGCGGGTCGCCATCAGCACGGCGTGGCTGACCAGATCGGGCCGGGCCACCATCAGCTCCTGAGCGATGAACGAACCCATCGACACCGCGACGATGCGCACCGGGCCGATGCCCAGCGATTCGATCAGCGCAGCGGTGTCGGCGACCATGCTCTCCGTCGTGAAGCCGTCGGCGTTCGCCGTCGCGCCCACCCCGCGGTTATCGAAGGTGATGACGCGGTAGCCCGCCGCCAGGAAAGCCGGGACCTGATGCAGATGCCAGGTGCGTCCGGCACCGCCACGGCCGGCGATGAACACGACGGGCTCTCCGGTCCCTTGGTCGTCGTACGCCAGGTTGATCACGACGACGAACCTACGCGACGCCCGCGCGGTGGCAGTATCTGGCAGTTCGCAGCGTCGACCTGGCAGCGGCCGCTGAGCTCCAATTTCTCCGGAACGGAATCGAGGAGTTGGAGGAGGAACGAACGACATGGCAGAGCTCGCACTCAGGCAGGCCACCATCGAATACCAGGAGTTCGGACCGAAGGATTCGGCGCACCCGCCGGTGCTGTTCGTCCACGGCATCTTGGTGGACGGGCAACTGTGGCGCGACGTCGCCGAAGACCTGGCGTCGCCGCGGGTATCCGCTGCATCGTGCCGACTTGGCCGCTGGGCTCACACACCATCCCGGTCCGCGACGCCACCGTGCTATCGCTGGCCGGTGTCGCGGAGATCATCAACGACGCGATCGTCGCCCTCGACCTTTCCGATGTGACGCTGGTCGGCAGCGACACCGGCGGAGGGCTGTGCCAACTGGTCGTCGACACCCATCCCGACCGGATTGGCCGCCTGGTGCTGACCAACTGCGACGCCTTCGACAAATGCCCACCTTTCCCATTCGACATGGCGTTCGGCGTGCTTCGCGGCCCCGTCTCGATCAAGGCGCTCTTCGGACCACTGCGGCTGCGGGCGCTGCGGCACTCGTCCCTTGGCTTCGGCCTGCTGATCAACAAGCCCGATCCGCACCTCACGGCCGCCTGGCTGCAACCGTGCCTCAAGGACTCACGCATCTGCCGTGATCTGGCGGCACTGCTGCGTCAGGTGGCCAAGACCGATCTGACCGACGTGGCCACCCGCCTACCCCGGTTCACCAAGCCGGTCACGCTGGTCTGGGGCCAGTCGGATCGCTGTTTCACGCCGGGTCTGGGCCGCCGGCTGGCCGGGTTATTCAGCAACGGGAAGCTGATCGAGGTGCCAGATGCGAAAACCTTTGTTTCTCTTGATAACCCGGACGCAGTGATCGACGCAATAGCGGGCTAACCAGTTATGCCCAAAACGCGCATTCGTGCCCGCGCGAAGCGATTCGATCCAGGATCCGGTTGACTGCCGTTGCGGGCTCGTCGGTCAGGTCGAAGCCGGTGAACTGCAAATCGACGACGACATTAGACTTCGCGGCCAATGCCCGGATGTCGGTGTAGTGCTTGTCGCCGGTAGTCACGTTGGAGATCATCGTCACGCAACCGGAATCGATCGTGTCGCCGATACGGTAGGAGTCCTGCCAGTCAGTTGGCAGCGGATACGCATACTTGAACTGCCGGCCAACGCATTTGCGCCATTGGGCGACCTGGTTGGCAACGAAATCCTTTGCGGCCACCTCGTTGTCGAAGGTGGCGACGCTCTGATCGACCCAGTGCGGCAAGCCTCCCCCAGTTACGTCTGACTGCCGGACCTCGTAGAAGTCGCGGTATCCGCTGCCGTCGTAGGAGCCCGCCATACTGCTGAACACCGCACCCACACAGCTAGCGGGCTGATAGATTCCGCGTTCCTCGGGCCGGGTCAAGGTGTCTTCGATGGCGATGTCTTCGAACTTCAGCAGCTGCTTCATTTCGTCGAGGCTGAGCAGCAATGCCGGCAGGCCGTGTGCCGTCGCAGTGGGGGTTTTCGCACCGCCGTGGACGGTGGCGGTTCCGGCGACGGTCGAGGTGCAGCCGACGCACCCGGCTATGGCCAGGCACACCGCCCACGCCGACACCGCGATGATGCCCAGCCGCCGCATCTGCCAAGCATATGGCCGCTAGCGCCGGTCGGCTGCGGCAATTTAGCGGCGGGCGGCCTTGGCCCGCGCGGCGGACAGCGCGCGCTTCCACAGCAGCTGCGTCCCGGCCTTGAGCTGAGCCGGTTTGGCAGTGTAGTGCCGCCAGCGCTGGAGCGCCGCAGAATAGGGCGGTTAGCTCAACAGCCGGTAGCAGGCCTTGACCCGGTCAATCCACCACTGTCGCCGCTGCGGCGGCGCGGCCAGCGCCTGCAACCGCGCCGGGTCGGGTGTCACCGGCGCGACCGGCAGGTAGCCGTCGACCGGTGCGACGGCTTCGGCGACATCCTCGACGAACAGCCCGCCGGTGCCCAGGCCACAGGCATGATGCAGTTCCGGCAGCGCGGCGGCGGCGGCCAGGCCAACGCCGATCCCGACCGCCGAATCCAGCGCGCTGGAGATCACAACCGGAATGTCGATCTGCGCAGCGATCTTCAGCAGCGCCGAAATACCCCCCAGCGGAGCAACTTTCAGCACGGCGATATCAGCTGCACCGGCGCGGACCACGGCCAGCGGATCGGCGGCTTTGCGGATGCTCTCGTCGGCGGCGATCGGCACGTCGACGCGGCGGCGCAGTTCGGCGAGCTCGTCGACGGTGCCGCAGGGCTGCTCGAGATACTCCAGCGGACCGCTCGCGGTCAGCGCGGAGGCGGCTTCGACGGCCTGCTCGACGGTCCAGGCGCCGTTGGCGTCAACCCGCACAGTGGGAACCCTGCCGCGGACCGCGTCGACGCGGGCGACATCGTCGGCAAGGGTCTGGCCGGGTTCGGCGACCTTCACCTTCGCGGTGCCCGCGCCGGGGAACCGGGCGAGGATTTCCGGCACCTGCGCAGCGGGGACGGCCGGAACCGTGGCGTTGATCGCGATGCGGTCTCGTCGCGGCGGCGGTGCCGGCCGGTAGGCCGAGTCGAGAGCGGCGGCCAGCCAGTGCGCGGCCTCCGGGTGGTCGTATTCCAGGAAGGCGCCGAATTCGCCCCATCCGGCCGGACCGTCGATCAGTGCCAGCTCACGGCTGGTGATGCCGCGGAAGCGCACCCGCATCGGGAGCGTGACGACATGCAGCCGGTCAAGCACGTCGTCCAGGGCCGGAGTCACTGGGGGTAGACCTGGCGGCCGGCCAGGAACGTCGCACGGACCTCGAGGTCGCCCACGGCGATGATGCGGCCGTCGGCGACGGCGAGCGCCTCGGCGGTGGGCCGGGCGTCATCAACGGTCAACACGGTCCCGGTGATGACGACATCTGCATCGGCCATGTGCTCGGATACTAGTGATCGCGCTGTGGTGCGAGGGCGCGACAGACCTGAATTGCAACACGTTCTAGTCTTGCCACATGAGTGACGAGCTGCTGCGCAACCCGACCCATAACGGACACCTGCTCGTAGGCGCGCTCAAGCGCCACAAGAACCGGCCGGTGCTGTTCCTCGGCGACACCACGCTGACCGGTGGTCAGCTTGCCGAACGTGTCAGCCAGTACATCCAGGCTTTCGAGGCGCTCGGCGCCGGCACCGGCGTCACGGTCGGCCTGCTGTCGCTCAACCGCCCCGAGGTGCTGATGATCCTCGGTGCCAGCCAAACCCAGGGCTATCGCCGCACCGCCCTGCACCCGCTCGGCTCGCTGGACGACCACGCCTACGTGCTGTCCGATGCCGGTGCCAGCTCGCTGATCATCGACCCCAACCCGATGTTCGTCGAGCGGGCGCTGGGGCTGCTGGAAAAGGTGGACTCGCTCAAGCAGATCCTGACCATCGGCCCAGTGCCCGACGAGCTGATAGATGTTGCGGTCGATCTGTCGGCCGAGGCGGCCAAGTACTCCCCGAAGCCATTGGTGGTGGCGGATCTGCCGCCGGATCACATCGGCGGCCTGACCTATACGGGCGGCACCACCGGCAAGCCCAAGGGGGTGATCGGCACCACCGGGAACATCGCCACCATGACGTCGATCCAGCTTGCCGAATGGGAGTGGCCGGAAAACCCGCGGTTCTTGATGTGCACGCCGCTGTCGCACGCGGGTGCGGCGTTTTTCACGCCGACCGTGGTCAAGGGCGGCTCGATGTTCGTACTCGGCAAGTTCGATCCGGCCGAGGTATTGAAAGTCATTGAAGAGCAACGCATTACAGCCACGATGCTGGTGCCGTCGATGCTGTATGCCCTGATGGACCACCCCGATTCCCGTACCCGGGATCTGTCGTCGCTGGAGACCGTCTACTACGGCGCCTCAGCGATCAACCCGGTTCGGCTGGCCGAGGCGATCGAGCGGTTCGGCCCGATCTTCGCCCAGTACTACGGGCAGTCCGAGGCGCCGATGGCGATCACCTATCTGGCCAAGGCCGACCACGACGAGAAGCGGCTCACCTCATGCGGGCGGCCCACGCTGTTTGCGAGGGTGGCGCTGCTCGGTGACGACGGCAATCCGGTGCCGCAGGGCGAGCCGGGCGAAATCTGCGTCAGCGGACCGCTTTTGGCCGGCGGGTACTGGAACCTGCCGGCCGCGACGGCAGAGACGTTCAAGGACGGCTGGCTGCACACCGGCGACATGGCCCGCGAGGACGAGGACGGCTTCTACTTCATCGTCGACCGGGTCAAGGACATGATCGTCACCGGTGGGTTCAACGTGTTCCCCCGCGAGGTCGAGGACGTCGTCGCCGAACATCCGGCGATCGCGCAGGTGTGCGTCGTCGGCACACCGGACGAGAAGTGGGGCGAGGCCGTCACCGCGGTGGTGGTGCTACGTGGCGACGCGGCGTCCGATGACGCCGCGATCGAGGCGATGACCGCCGAGATTCAGGCGGCGGTCAAGGATCGCAAAGGCTCGGTGCAATCACCCAAGCGGGTGGTGGTCGTCGACGCGTTGCCGCTGACCGGATTGGGCAAGCCGGACAAGAAGGCCGTCCGCGCACAGTTCTGGGAAGGCGCGGGCCGCGCCGTCGGCTAACCCGCGCGAGCAGACGTCAGAACGATCAGACGCCGACGCCGCCGATCTTGTCGATGCGGATGTGGGTCACGAATCCGGGCGGCGCATCCTTCGGCGGGAACACGTTGGGGTCCAACAGCACCTCCGACAGAGTTTCGAGCAGCTCCGGCGCGCCGCCCTCTTCGATCCGCGCGGTCCCGTCGATCGCGAGATACGACCGCAGGTTTTTGCCCACGTCCCCGGGAGACGCGATCGTCACTGCGACGCGAGGGTCGCGGCGGATGTTGCGGACCTTCTTGTGCTCGGCGAGATGTGCGGTCACCAACTCGTCGCCGTCTGGCGTGGACCGCAAGGCCACCCAGACCAGCGATACCTGTGGGCTGCCGTCGGGGTTCAGCGTGACCAGGGTGGCGTCGGCGCCGTTGCCGATGAGTTCGCGCGCTGCATCATTGAGTTTCATGCCTGCTTCTACCACGGCGGGCGTCGATTGATTCCCTCAGCGAGGCGAAACGGCCACGCCCGCCACCAGAAGATCGAGCAGACGGCCGGTCTGGGCTGGTGATGCGCTGGCCAAGAAGATGCCCAGCAGGCTGGACACCACATCGTCGGCGCGGACGTCGGAGCGCAGGCTGCCGTCGTCGGCGCCGGCTTTCAGCAGCATCTCGACAGCGCCGACGATGCTGGCGCGGGTCTGGCTGTGTTCGACGGCCCCCGACTCGACCATTGCGCGCAACGATTCGGCCATTCCCCGCTTGGCGGCCACGAAGCTCGCGTAACGGTCCATCCAGCGCCGCAGCGCAGCCTTGGGCGGGTGCCGCTTCAACAGCTGCCCCGCCGCTGCGGCCACCTCCGCGAGCTCGGACCGATAGACGGCCTCGACCAACACGTCGCGGGTCGGGAAGTGGCGGTAGAGCGTGCCGATTCCGACCCCGGCGTCGCGGGCGATCGACTCGAGCGACACCGGTGTCCCGTCGGCGGCGCCGAACGCCGCAACCGCCGCCTGGAGTAGCCGCTCGCGATTACGCCGCGCGTCGGCCCGAACACTGTCCACCAAATCGGAGGCTCCTCCGTTTCTGCTACTCTCTGATTAAGCGGAGGGTCCTCCGCATCACCCAGTGTCTCACGACGGGAGCACCATGACAGACCAACCAAAGCCCGGCGGTATCGGCCCGATCGGTACCAGGACGGTTGCCCGCATCGGCTACGGCGCGATGCAACTCGACGAGGCGGTGTCCGGGCAGGACGCAGCGGCAGTGCTACGCCGCGCGGTGGAGCTCGGGGTCAACCACATCGACACGGCGTCGTTTTATGGCCCCGGCGAGGTGAACCGCCGTATCCGCCAGGCGCTGGCGCCTTACCGCGACGATCTCGTCATCGTCAGCAAGGTCGGCGCGCGATACACCGGCGGACAACCGGTACCGCTGGCTCCGGCACAAAAGCCGGCAGAGCTGCGCGGTGCGGTCGAAGACGATCTGCGCGAGCTCGGCCTGGACTGCGTCCCGGTGGTCAATCTGCGCCGCCTCGACCTCGGGCCCGGTTTGGCCGCCGAGGGAGATCAGCTCGTCGACCTCGACGACCAACTTGCCGAGATGATCGCGCTGCGCGACGAGGGCAAGATCGGCGCGATCGGGCTCAGCAACGTGCCACTCGACGTCCTGCAGCGCGCGCTGCCCGCGGGCATCGTCTGCGTGCAGAACGCCTACAGCCTGCTCGACCGAACACATGAAGCGATGCTTGATCTCTGTAAGGCTCAGGGCGGGGAAGGAATCGCCTGGGTGCCGTTCTTCCCGCTCGGGTCGTCGTTCCCCGGCTTCCCCAAGGTCGCCGACAGCGAAGCGGTGCGCGAGATCGCCTTCGACCTCGATGCCACACCGGCCCAAGTGGGGCTGGCCTGGCTGCTGGCTCACGCGCCGAACACCTTGCTGATCGCCGGCACCCGGTCGATCGCACATCTCGAGGAGAACATCGGCGCGGCGAACGTCGCACTAAGCGCGGACGCGATCGCGCGGCTGGACGCGGTCTGCCCGCCAGATCAGAGTCCACGCTACGAGCACGGCGTCGAAATGTTCACCGAAAGCCGTTGAGGCTCAGCTGATTACGGCGCCGACCAGATGACCTATCAGGTAGGTAACGGCAAGGGCCAGGCCGCCGCCGACGAAATTGCGCAGTGCCGCGCGATGCTTCGGCGCCCCGCCCAGACGCGCCGACACCGCCCCGGTGATCACCAGGGCCAGTAGCACCGCCGCGACGGTGACCGGGATCCGCAGCGTGATCGGTGCAGCCAGGATCGCTATCAGCGGCAGCAGCGCGCCGATGCTGAACGCCAACGCCGACGAGAGTGCCGCCTGCCACGGGTTGGTCAGCTCCTCGGGATCGAACCCAAGCTCCACCTCGGCGTGTGCGGCGATCGGATCGTGGTCGGTGAGTTCCTCGGCGACGGTACGTGCCGTCGCCACCGACAACCCTTTGGCTTCATACAGCGCCGCGAGTTCGTCCAGCTCGGCAACCGGGTCCTCATGCAGCTCCCGGCGCTCCTGCCCCAGCAGCGCCTGCTCGGTGTCGCGCTGAGCGCTCACCGATACGTATTCACCCAACGCCATCGACACCGCGCCCGCCGCCAGCCCGGCGATCCCCGCGGTCATGATCGGACCACGTGCGACGGTCGCCGCGGCAACGCCCACGACGATGCCCGCGGTTGACACGATCCCATCGTTGGCGCCGAGCACCCCGGCGCGTAGCCAATTCAATCTGGCGGACACCGAACCCAGGTGCGGCTCATGCGGATGCGACGTAGGCACGGAGCCACACACTAGCGCTGCCCAAGCTGACGGGTAACGTCGCCGGTATGGCCAGCAGCAAACCAGTCCGGCCGCCGTGGTGGCTAAAACCGGCGAACAAGGTCTTCATCCAGATGTCGCGATTGGGCATGAGTTTCGGCGGCGAGAGCCCGGTCGTGCTGACGGTGCCCGGACGCAAATCCGGTCGCGAGCGGTCGACCCCGGTCACCCCGATGAGCGTCGACGGCCAGGAATACGTCGTCGCCGGATTCCCCGGCGCCGACTGGGTGGCCAACGCGCGAGCCGCAGGACAGGCCAGCGTGGCCCGCGGCCGAAAGGTACGACGGGTGAAGATGGTGGAGTTGTCCGCCGACGATGCGCGGCCGTTGCTGCGGGTCTTCCCGATCGAGGTGCC
Source organism: uncultured Actinomycetota bacterium (assembly GCA_963720085.1). Classification (GTDB taxonomy): domain Bacteria; phylum Actinomycetota; class Actinomycetes; order Mycobacteriales; family Mycobacteriaceae; genus Mycobacterium. Next base: position 6,251 of record CAVRER010000017.1, on the reverse strand, counting down.
CACCGGTGTCGGCTTCATGAAGCGGGCCGGGCTGGTCACCGAAGGCAGGCCTGACGAATTCGAGGCGCTGGCCGGCCGCTGCGCGGTGTTCCGGCTGGAGCCGGTGTAATCCGATGAGCGACAACCCTTTTCACGCTGAGAGCTGGAAGCCGGTCGACGGGTTCGCCGAGCTGACCGATATCACCTATCACCGCCACGTCGCCGACGCCACCGTGCGGGTCGCGTTCAACCGGCCCGAGGTGCGCAACGCGTTTCGCCCGCACACCGTCGACGAGCTCTACCGGGTGCTGGATCACGCCCGGATGTCGTCCGACATCGGGGTAGTGCTGTTGACCGGAAACGGGCCGTCGCCCAAGGACGGCGGTTGGGCGTTCTGCTCCGGCGGGGACCAGCGCATCCGCGGGCGCAGCGGCTACCTTTACGCCGCTGGCGAGACCGCGGACACCGTCGACACCGCCCGCGCCGGCAGGTTGCACATCCTGGAGGTACAAAGGCTGATCCGGTTCATGCCCAAGGTGGTGATCTGCCTGGTCAACGGATGGGCGGCGGGCGGCGGACACAGCCTGCACGTGGTCTGCGACCTCACCCTGGCCAGCCGCGAGCACGCCCGGTTCAAGCAGACCGATGCCGACGTCGGCAGCTTCGACGGCGGCTACGGCAGCGCGTACCTGGCGAAGCAGGTGGGCCAGAAGTTCGCCAGGGAGATCTTTTTCCTGGGCCGCGACTACACCGCTAAACAGATGCACGCGATGGGCGCGGTCAACGCCGTTATCGACCACGCTGAACTGGAGTCGGCGGGTGTGCAATGGGCGGCTGAGATCAACGCGAAATCGCCTCAGGCACAAAGGATGCTGAAGTACGCGTTCAACCTGCTCGACGACGGGCTGGTGGGCCAGCAGCTGTTCGCCGGTGAAGCGACCCGGCTGGCGTACATGACCGACGAAGCCGTCGAGGGCCGCGATGCATTCCTGGAGAAGCGGCCTCCCGATTGGAGCCGGTTCCCGCGCTACTTCTAGGGCGGCTGCCTTCACCGAAATCAACGGCAGCGCGAAAAAGTTCGAGTGGGCGTCACGCTAACGCAGATCTCGGCGATACCCGCGGCGGGCGAGCGCTTGACATACGCGGCTGATGACTTCGTCGGGTCGATGCTCGTTGACCACGCGGATCACTTGCCAACCCAGGTCTTGCGTCTTGGCCAGCCTGTTGATGTCCTTCACGAACTGCCTGCGGTCTGTGCGGTGCTGGTCTCCGTCGTACTCGGCAGCCACTTTGTACTCCTCCCAACCCATGTCCAGCATGGCCACGAACTGGCAGCCGTCGTAGACCGGTATCTGCGTGGTGGGGGTCGGTAAACCGGCGTCGATGAACAAGAGCCGCAACCAAGTCTCCCTCGGCGACGCTGCGCCCCCATCCATTAACGGCAATACGTCCCGAAGTCGTCGCAAACCCCGCGCACCGCGGTAGCGCTTCGCGAGCACGTTGACGTCTTCGCGCGAAAACGGGGTCGCGCGCATCAGTGCATCGATTCGTGCCAAAGCTGCACCGCGGGGTAGGTGACGACAAAGATCGAAGGCGGTTCTTGCCACGGTGGTCACCGTAGCTGCTTGACGCGCGTGACTTCGTCTCCATCGAGTGTTTCGTTGCGGACCACTAGCCCACGCTGCGGTCGGGCGCTTGGCGCGACGAGCTCGATCGGTGTCTCAGCATCAACCCATCGGGCGCCATGCAGCGCCGACGCGGCGACACCGGCAACCACCGCCCGCCGCCTCGACCACAGCCACGCCGCGTGGATGCGATCGTCAAGCGACGGCGCACCCCACTTTGGTACGTAGACGTCGCGGAAGAGGGGCCGATGCCACCGGCGCAACTGATGCTCTGTCAACACCCCGGTAGCGATTGCTTCGCTGCCGATCAACACCCCACCCATGCGCCGATAGTGGCCTTCGGCACCGACACCTTCTCCGAAATCGACGGCAGCGCGGAAAAACGCGAGTAGGGCTCACGCTAACGTCGATCTCGGTGCGGGGAGGGCCTCCCCCTAGACTCGCGTCCTGTGAGCAGAAGTCCGTTTAGACGATTGGCCGACCAGTTCGTGCTGGCCACCATGCGCCCGCCCATCGCGCCGCGACTAGCGGCATACCGCCCGGCCACCAAACCCGTAAATCTCGACGGCAAGCGCATCCTGCTCACCGGGGCCTCATCGGGGATCGGCGAGAGCGCCGCTAGGGAGTTCGCCCGCAAAGGCGCCACCGTGGTCGCCGTGGCCCGCCGCGAGGATCTGCTGGATGCGCTGGTGAGCCGAATCGAGAATCGCGGCGGCACCGCGATCGCGATCCCCTGCGATCTGTCCGACATGGACGCCGTCGACGCATTGGCCGCTGAGGTCGAGCACCGTCTCGGCGGGGTGGACATCCTGATCAACAACGCCGGTCGCTCCATCCGCCGGCCGTTGGTCGAGTCGCTGGAACGCTGGCACGACGTCGAGCGGACGATGGTGCTCAACTACTACTCGCCGCTGCGCCTGATCCGCGCGATCGCGCCAAAGATGCTGCAGCGCGGCGAAGGACACATCATCAACGTGGCGACCTGGGGGGTATTCAGCGAGGCGTCACCGCTGTTCTCGGTGTACAACGCGTCGAAGGCCGCGTTGTCCGCGGTCAGCCGGGTCATCGAAACCGAATGGGGCGCAAAGGGTGTGCACTCGACCACGCTGTACTACCCGCTGGTGGCCACCCCGATGATCGCGCCGACGAAGCAATACCAGGGGTTGCCGGCTTTGACACCGCGCGAGGCCGCCGGCTGGATGATCACCGCCGCACGCACTCGGCCGGTCCGGATCGCGCCGCGGATGTCGTTCGTCGCGCAGGCACTGGACACCATCGGTCCCGGTTTGGCGACCACGCTGATAAGACGGCAGCGCCTTCAGCCCGGCGGCTAAGCGGCCACCGGCCGCTCAGCCGAGGGCTATCCTGCCCATCGGCTGAGCGACAGTGACTCGAATTGCCTCGGTGCGTGATAGACACGAGGGCGTGACTTCTCTGACGGATGAAGCCGACAGCGTCGGCTTCGACCGCAGACTCTTCTCGGCTGTGCAACCAGTTGTCTCTCCGGAGCCGCCCGAAGGCCCAGCCCAGGCCCGGTCAGGATCGTACGGGAAGGTGCCGACAAGTTCCCGGCGCGACGCAGCCGACGTCCTCATTCCCGCGACGGCTAAAGCAGCCGCTCCCCTAAGGGCGCGCTAATGGAGATTCTCGCCAGCCGGATGCTGTTCCGGCCGGCGGACTACCAGCGGTCGCTCAGCTTTTACCGCGACCAGCTTGGGTTGGCGATCGCCCGCGAGTACGGGGCGGGCACCGTGTTATACGCCGGCCAGTCACTGATCGAGCTGGCCGGCCACGGCGCGCCGGACCACCCCGCCGGGCCCTTTCCCGGCGCGCTGTGGCTGCAGGTGCGTGATCTCGCCGCGACGCAAGCGGAGCTGGAGAGCAGAGGTGTGTCGATCGCCCGCGAGGCCCGCCGCGAACCATGGGGTCTGCACGAAATGCACGTCACCGATCCCGACGGCGTAACGCTGATCTTCGTCCAGATCCCCGGCGATCACCCGCTGCGCCGCGACACTCGGGGTGAACGCCCCAAGGCCGCAGGTTAACCCGAGGCGAACATCTGTCGACGAGTGTCGAATACCTGAGATTCACATCGCCGTTCTTTCGACAACCACACCCAGATACCCCCAGAATTAGCGCCGTGAACCTTCAGTTGTTCCTTCTGATCATCGTCGTGATCACCGCCCTCGCATTCGATTTCACTAATGGGTTCCACGACACCGGCAATGCCATGGCCACCTCCATCGCCAGTGGCGCACTCAAGCCGAAAGCTGCGGTAACGCTCTCGGCAGTGCTGAACCTCGCAGGAGCGTTCCTCTCCACCGCCGTCGCGGGGACGATCGCCAAAGATCTCGTCAACGGTCATCTGGTGACACTGCAACTGGTCTTCGCCGGTCTGGTCGGCGGGATCGTTTGGAACCTGCTGACCTGGCTGCTGGGTATCCCGTCCAGCTCCTCGCATGCCCTGGTCGGTGGCATCGTCGGTGCCATGATCGCCGCGGTCGGCGGACACGGGGTGATCTGGACCGGCGTGGTGTCCCGCGTGCTGATCCCGGCCCTGGTATCGGTGGCGTTGGCCGGGTTGGTCGGTGCGGTCGGCACCTGGCTGGTTTACCGACTCAATCGCGGCGTTCCGGAGCAGCGCAGCGAGGGCGCTTTCCGCCGCGGCCAGATCTTCTCGGCATCGCTGGTCTCGCTGGCACACGGCACCAACGACGCGCAGAAGACGATGGGCGTGATCTTCCTGGCGCTGATCTCCTACGGCGCGGTCAGCAGGACCGCCGCCTTGCCCCGTTCTGGGTCATCTTGGCCTGCGCTTGCGCGATGGCATTGGGTACCTACTTTGGCGGCTGGCGGATCATCCGCACCATGGGCAAGGGACTCGTCGAGATCAAGTCGCCGCAAGGGATGGCCGCCGAATCGTCTTCGGCGGTAATCATTCTGCTGTCCGCTCACTTCGGGTATGCGCTGTCCACCACTCAGGTGGTAACCGGTTCCGTGCTCGGCAGCGGCGTTGGCAAACCGGGAGCGGAGGTGCGCTGGGGGGTGGCCGGCCGGATGGCGACCGCCTGGCTGATCACGCTGCCGTCGGCCGGTGCCGTCGGCGCCATCACCTATCTGATAGTGCACAAGATCGGCGGCTACGTCGGCTCGATCATCGGCTTCGGCCTGCTAGTGGCGGTGGCCTCGGCCATCTACCTGCAGTCGCGCAAGACGAAGGTAGACCACAACAACGTCAACGCCGAATGGAAGGGCGACCTGACTGCCGGGCTCGACGAGGCCGACCAGCCGACGGTCACCGTCGGCGCGGGAGCCCCCGGCGGGAACGGAGAGCTTACCGACGTCGCTCCCGGCACCGCCCCGGCAAAAAAGGCAGGCATGTCATGAGCACGTGGTTCAACTACCAGGCTTCGTTGAAGATCCTGGTTTTCGGTTTGGTCCTCGGTAGCGGACTGCCTGCGCTGTTCGCACTCGGGGTGCGGGCGGGCGCCGCGGGCGCCGGTACCATCGAGGGCTCCGATGGCGCTGCCGTGGGGCACAAGAATCCGGCGCTGACCGCCCTCAGCTGGGTGGTGTACTCGGTGGCGCTGGTCGCGGTCGTGATCGGCGTGTTGTACATCGCCCGGGATTTCATCGGGGCGCACACCGGCATGTACATCCTCGGAGCCAAACCCGCGTAATATCGGAATTCATTCACTGTTCAGGCTTAACCGAAGCTCAACGGGGGAAGTTGAGGCAGTGTGAACCGATTCCTGACCTCGATAGTCGCCTGGCTGCGCGCAGGGTATCCGGAGGGCATCCCACCCACCGATTACTTTCCGGTGCTCGCCCTGCTGTCGCGTCGGCTGTCCAGCGATGAGGCCAAGACGGTGGCCCGCGAACTCATGCACCGGGACGGGTTCGACGACATCGACATCGGTGTGTTGATCACCCAGATCACCGACGAGCTGCCGTCCCCGGAGGACATCGAGCGGGTGCGGGAACGGCTGGCCGCCAAGGGTTGGCCATTGGACAATGCCCGCGACGGCGAGGAGACCGGATAGCCGTCCTGCGCGCATTCGCCGTGGCGCAGGGAGCCTCGGCGCGACCGCTGCTCGCGGCCCTTGAGCAGGTTCTGAACGGCCGCGCGCCGGCGTTGCTACCGGTGCCTGCCGGTGCCGATCGCCGGTCCACATTGGCGGCGCTGCGGGTGGGCGAAGCGATCGACGACGACGTCGCCCTGGTGGTGACGACATCGGGAACCAGCGGTGCGCCCAAGGGTGCGCTGCTGACCGCCGCCGCGCTGAGCACCAGCGCCGCAGCCACCCATGACCGGCTGGGCGGGCCGGGCCGATGGCTGTTGGCTTTGCCGCCGTACCACATTGCCGGTGTCCAGGTGCTGGTACGCAGCCTGCTGGCCGATACCGTTCCGATTGAGCTGGACGTCTCGATCGGCTTCGACATCACCGAATTACCCTCTGCGATAAAGCAACTCGGCTCCGGTCGCCGTTACACAGCACTGGTAGCCACGCAGTTGGCCAAGGCGCTGACCGATCCGGCGGCGGCAGCGGCGCTGGCCGACTTGGACGCGGTGCTGGTCGGCGGCGGCCCGGCCCCGCGACCGGTCCTGGACGCCGCAGCGAGCGCGGGCATCACGGTGGTCCGCAC
>CAVRER010000016.1:0-5360 GCA_963720085.1 uncultured Actinomycetota bacterium | reverse complement strand
TGCCCGTGGGCATGGATGAGGGGGCCGGTCCGAACGGTTCGGCAGCGACGATTTGGAGTTTCGCGCTGCGCGGCCGTCTGCGGAAGGCGACAACCATGCCCGCGACGGTCAGCAGCAGCATAATGACTGTGCTCGCCATGAGGTAGCCCACCACGTCGCCGTCACCACCCACCTCGCGCGGATCGGCTGGTGGTCTGGTGCCGGTTCCCGGCGGCGGGGTGGTTGGTGCTGTCCCGCCCGGCGGTTGGCCGACCCCGCGCGGCCCGATTAACCGGGTCAGCAGCCACACCATCAGCAGCCATGCGACAAGGACCCCAAATCCCATCAGGAGTACCCGCCAACTGGGCCGGCCGATGCCGCCGCCAAACCTTCCTTCGGGCAGGCCTGCGCTGGCGGCCGCCGTGCGGGGATCGCGCGACCGGGTGATGACCGCGAAGGCGACGATCACAAGCGTCACGCCGAGCAGCGCGACAATGAACACCAGCGACGTTGGATTGTCGGTGTCCGGCTGGCGTTGCGGACGCTCGACGCCGGGCAGATATCCGCGCAAGGACGCAGCAACGAGAATCAACAGCACGATCACGGCGACCACGCGGCCTGTCGCCTTCTCAAACATTGGCACACCACTCGACCGGTTGCCTGCCGCTGTTGCGGCACGTCGATTGCTCATCCTGGCACGTAGGCCTCCCGCGCCGCTACCGCAGCGATTCAATCCGGCTGGCGAGCATTGCCGTCCACTCCGCGATGTATTGCTCGTCAGCCATGGTTGCTTCTGGCTCGTGGAACGCGGTGCTTGTCGCCCGTTTGCCATGGAGCGCGTTGACCCCGACGGCGGCGATGGCCGCGGCGTCCTGTTGGCTAATCGCTGGGATCCAGCCGGTCACCCAGTCGGCGAGTTCGGCGTACAGCCCGTCGAATAATGCTGCGTAGGCATCGGTGAGCCGAGCCGACTGACCTGATGGGATGCGGGAGGCGATCTGGAGCAGTTGCGTTTCTTCGTCGAGCACGGCCAGCACATATCGGCCCAGCATGGTCAGTTCGCTACGCAGATCGCCGAGCCCGGCGAAAAGTGCGCGCATATCGCGCATGGCATGGCGGCGGTCCAGTTGCCGGTCGATGCCGGCGTCCAGCAGCGCCTCCTTCGATTTGAAGTGGTGGTAAAGGGCGCCCGAGCCCGGTGCCAGACCCGCCGCAGCCTCGATCTGCGCGACGCTGGTTGCCTGATAACCCTGCTCGCCGAAGAGTCGCATCGCCTCGGTGACGAGCCGTTCTCGGGTCGGCGTTGCTGGCATTGACCGCTCCCCAAGTACTCACTTAGTATCGACAAGTGATTACTTTAGCGCCTCGATTGCAGCGCCGCTAGGAGTGGCCATGGCAGACCCGGTCCCTCGCGGGAGGATCCGCCGCACGATGCCGTTGGCCGGCTTCACCGCCCGTGCCGCCGGCGGGCGGATGGTGGCCGCACTGCGCGAGAAGTCCGGCGACGCCGGCGCCGTAGAGCGCTTTCACGAGCGCACTGCCGAGCGCTATGCGGAGCTGCTTGGTCACTCCAAGGGCGTGCTCATGAAGGCTGGTCAGACGCTCTCCATGGTGGATGCCAGTTCGATTGGCAGCGGCGGCTTTTCGCCCTATCAGAAAGTGCTGAGTCGGCTCCAGGCCGACGCGCCACCCATGGACCCCAGCCTGGCCAAAGAGGTAGTACAGGCCGATCTTGGCCGACCCGTCGACGACCTGTTCGCCGAGTTCAGCGACCAACCCATGGCCGCCGCCTCCATCGGACAGGTCCATCGTGCCGTGCTTCGGGACGGCCGCCGGGTAGCGGTCAAAATCCAGTACCCCGGTGTGGCAGAGGCGATCCGCGACGATCTGGCCAACACCGAACTGCTGGCGACGTTTGTCCGGTTCGCTGCCTCGGCGTCAGGCACCGTGATGCACCCCGATTTCCGGCAGATGACCCGAGAAATCGCCGCGCGCATCGCCGAGAAAATTGACTACCGCCACGAGGCCGCCAACATCACCGCCTTCCGCAATCTCTACCGCGACCACCCTTTCATTCGTGTCCCGGAGGTCATTAATGAGGCATCCGGTGATCGGGTCCTGACCATGACCTACCTCGACGGACTGGACTGGGCCGCCGCGCAACAGGCCGATCAGGACTTGAAGGACACCTGGGCGGAGGTGATCATGCGGTTTGCCCAGGGTTCTTACCGCCACGCGAATTTCTTCAACGCCGATCCCCATCCCGGGAACTACCGTTTCGGGCCGGACAGGAGGGTCGGATTCGTCGACTTCGGCTGCGTCAAGGTGCTGCCGGAGCGCCAGCGCCGCAGATACGTTGCGATGTTTCGCGCAGCCCGTGACGGACGCAAGCGTGATCTGCGCGACCGGATGGCCGAGTTGGGTCACTTCGCAGGAGGTTCCACACTATCCGCAGACGAGGCATACCAGTGGATGGCAGCGCTGGTCTTTGAGTTGCTCGCGCCCCAGCCGGTGACCTACACGCACGACGCCTCTAAACGTGCCATCCGTGGCCTGATCGATCTGCGCTCGTCCGATCACCCCGTTCGTCGCATGTCTGCCCCCGACGACTTGCTCTTCTTGACCCGGATCCCCCTCATCATGAACCCGATACTCGCCACGCTGGGCGCCACCCTCTATGCGCGGTCGATCACGGACGACATTGACGGTGTCGCCGAACCGACCACGCCGCTGGGCAAACTGCATGACGCCTGGGTCCGTGATCGTGGCCTGCCGTACGGACTAGAGCCCCATGACCACCCCCAGGGATGACTCGTTGCCGCGCGGGCGAATTCGGCGCACCATGCCGTTGGCCGGGTTCACCGCACGCGCCGCGGGCGGGCGGATGGTGGCCGCCTTGCGGGAAAAGACCGGCGACGCTGGCGCCGTACAGCGCTTCCACGAGCGCACGGCCGAGCGGTATACGGATCTACTCGGTCACTCCAAAGGCGTGCTCATGAAGGCCGGTCAAGTGTTGTCAATGGTGGATGCGAGTTCGATTGGCAACGGAGGCTATTCGCCGTATCAGAAAGCGCTGTCTCGGCTGCAGGCCGATGCGCCACCCATGGATCGGGCCCTGGCCGAGGAAATAGTGCACGCCGATCTTGGCCGGCCCGTCGGCGAGGTGTTCGCCGAGTTCAGCGACCAACCCATGGCCGCCGCCTCCATCGGCCAGGTGCACCGTGCGATGATGCACGACGGCCGCCAGGTAGCGGTCAAGATTCAGTACCCGGGTGTGGCAGCGGCGATCCGAAACGATCTGGCCAACACCGAACTGCTGGCGACGTTCGTCCGGTTCGCCGCATCCGCGTCGGGTACCACCATGCAGCCGGATCTACGGCAGATGACCCGGGAGATCGCCGCGCGCATCGCCGAGGAAATCGACTACCGCCATGAGGCCGCCAACATCACCGCATTCAGCGAGCTTTACCGGGACCACCCGTTTATCCGCGTACCGGAGGTCGTCTATGAGGCATCCGGTGATCGGGTACTCACCATGACCTATCTAGACGGAATGGACTGGGCCGCAGCGCAACAGGCTGACCAGGACCTGAAGAACACCTGGACGGAGGTGATCTGGCGATTTGCTGGGGGTTCTTACCGGCACGCGAACCTGTTCAACGCCGATCCCCATCCGGGGAACTACCGTTTCGGGCCGGACGGGCAGGTCGGCTTCGTCGACTTCGGCTGCGTCAAGGTCCTCCCTGAGCGCCAGCGCCGCAGATTCGTCGCGATGGTTCGCGCAGCCATTGACGGTCGCAAGCACGACATGCACGATCTGATGGCCGAGTTGGGTTACTTCGCAGGAGGTTCCACGCTGTCTGCGGACGAGGCATACCAGTGGATGGCAGAGATGCTCTATGAGGCACTCGTGCCCCAGCCGGTCACCTTTACCCAGGAAACCTCACGACGTGCCATCCAAACGCTGATTGATCTGCGCTCGCCCGATCACGCTGTTCGCCGCCTGTCGGCACCGGACGACTTGGTCTTCTTTCCCCGGCTTAACCTCATCCTGAACCCGATATGCGCCATGCTAGGAGCCACCATTTACGCGCGGTCGATCGCAGACGACATGGACGGGGTGGCCGAACCGATCACACCGCTCGGCAAGCAGCATCACGCCTGGGTGCGCCAACGCGGTTTGCCTTACGGATTGGAGCCCCATGACCATCCCTAGCACCGCTGCCCCGCGCTTGCCGTGGGATGCCACCAATCCCTATCCGTTTTATGAACAACGTCGCTGGGCCGGCAACGTGGTGTGGGACGAAACCGCGCAAGCCTGGCTCGTTTTCAGCTACGACGCCGCGCGTCAGGTGCTGGGCGGATCGGGATGGACCAGCAACCCGCTGGCCAACCCGAATGCCCGCGCGGCAATCGATTCCATGGGTTCCGATCTGGTCGACCGGTCCATGCTGTTCGCCGACGGAGCCAATCATGACCGGCTGCGCGGGTCGGTGCGCGACGTGTTCACTCGTTCCTTCATCACCGGCCTTACCGCTGGCGTGGAAGCCATTGCGACAGCGGTAATCGACCACCCGCCGATGGCCACGGCTTTCGACTTCATGGCCGATATCGCATTGCCGCTGCCGATCGCTGTTGCCGGGGAGTGGCTTGGGCTGGATTCCGAGAGCTCTCGGCTACTGCGTGAACAATCACCGGCGATCATCCGGATGCTGGGTACGCTCGCGGACCCCGACGAGATCGCCGCCGGCGCAGCGGCCTTCGCGGCGCTGGCAACCGAGTTTCTTCCGCTCGCGGCCGACCGTCGCTCGAACCCAGGTGATGACCTGCTCAGCTTCATCGCGTCCGACCCGCGTCTGCTTCTCGATGACGTCGTCATTACCGCAATTCTCATCGCCGTCGCGGGTCATGAGACGACCGCGAATCTCCTTGGGGCAGCAATGATTCGCCTACTCACCCCCGGGCCCGATGGCACCCACATCGCCGACAGCCTGGATGCTGCAGATTCGTCGCTGATCAACGAATTGCTCCGGCTTGATGGACCAGTGCAGGCAACCGCGCGTACCGCGACCCAAAGCCAGCTCGTCGGAGATGTCGAAATAGCCTGCGGTGAGCAAGCTCTCGTTGTTGTCGCCGCTGCCAATCGTGACCCCGCGGTCTTCGATGAGCCCGACCAGTTGCGGCTTACACGCGCTGGCCCGGCACCGCTGTCCTTTGGATACGGTGCACATTATTGCCTCGGTGCGTCCTTGGCTCGACTCGAAACCACGGTGGCGCTGCGCCATATCCTTGCGCGGAATCCCATACTGACCGGTTCGGTCACCTGGCGTGACACCCCGGCAATCCGCGGGCCATTCAGCGTCCCAATGGTCTTCCGCATG
>CAVRER010000015.1:0-6932 GCA_963720085.1 uncultured Actinomycetota bacterium | reverse complement strand
GGCCGGATCCTTCGCCGGCGGGTTGCTCTACGAGCGCAGCGTGCTGGCGATGTTGGCCGCCTCAGCGGTGCTGATCGGCGCCGGAGCTGCGGGGATGACCGCCGAGCGGCAGCTGTTCGACGTCCCCGCCACCGGCCTCCGGTAAGATTGCCTCTCAACGACCAACAACACAGCAGGTCAGCGGCCTGAAGAGGGCTGGTGTCCTGGGTGAATCAAGATTGCCGAACCAGAAGCCGGTCTCGCCGCTATGCATACTGGGTTGAGACGTGGCTGGAGGGATACATATGTCGCGATGGATCGTCGCTGCGCTCAGCGCAGCGGGAATGACCGCTGCACTGACCTTGGCGAGTGGTTCGGCGCTGGCTGATCCAGAGCCGGCGCCGCCGCCACCGCCCCGCCGGGCGTAGACGCCCCGCCGCCGCCGGCCGATCCGCTGGCACCGCCACCTCCGGCTTACCCGCTCGCGGTACCGCCGCCGCCGGGAATTCCTCTCGGACCCCCGCCACCGCCTCCGGGCGACCCGTTGGCGCCGCCGGCCGCTGCTCCGGCCGCGGTACCGGCTGGTCCGGTTGTCGGGCAGAACCCCGCGCCGTTCGTCGGCGAGCCGCCGTTCGTGCCCCCGACGTTCAATCCGGTCAGCGGCGCGACGGTCGGTGTCGGCGAGCCGATCATCATCAACTTCCAGCGGACGATCGCCGACGCGGGCATGGCCGAACAAGCGATCCACATTTCGTCGACCCCACCGGTGTCCGGCAAGTTCTATTGGATGACCCCGACCCAGCTGCGCTGGCGCCCGCTCAGCTTCTGGCCCGCGCACACCGCGGTGCACGTCGACGCGGCAGGGACCATTTCGGACTTCGTGACCGGCGACCAGCTGATCGCGACGGCCGACGACGCCACCCACACGCTGACTGTCACCCGCAACGGGACCGTGGAGAAGACCATCCCGATGTCGATGGGTATGGCGGCCGGCGGCCACCAGACCCCGAACGGCACCTACTACGTGCTCGACAAGAAGGCCCAGGTGGTGATGGATTCGTCCACCTACGGAGTGCCGGTCAACTCGACGTGGGGCTACAAGGTGACGGTGCAGGACGCCGTCCGGTTCGACAACAGCGGCGACTACGTGCATAGCGCCCCGTGGTCGGTGGACGATCAGGGCAAGCGTGACGTCAGCCATGGCTGCATCAACATCAGCCCAGCCAATGCGAAGTGGTTCATCGACAACTTCGGCGCCGGCGATCCCATCGTGGTGAAGAACTCGGTCGGGACCTACTCGAAGAACGACGGCTCCAACGACTGGCAGCTCTGACGGCTAGTTCCAAATCCTGACTCGGCGTTGCGGGTCGAGGTATAGCTCGTCGTTCTCGGCGATGTCGAAGGCGTCGTAGAAGGCGTCGATGTTGCGGATGACCCCGTTGCAGCGGAACTCCGGCGGCGAGTGCGGGTCGATGGCCAGCCGGCGAATCGCCTCGGCGTCACGGGATTTGGTGCGCCACACCTGGGCCCAGCCGAAGAACACCCGTTGCACGCCGGTGAGACCGTCGATGACGGGCGCGCTTTCGCCGTTCAGCGACAGCTCATAGGCCAGCAGCGCGATGGAAAGACCGCCCAGATCGCCGATGTTCTCACCGACGGTGAACGCACCGTTGACGTGATGGCCGTTATCGAGCCCGCGCGGGGTGTAGACGTCGTACTGCTCGATCAGCGTCTTGGTGCGGGCGCCGAACTCGGTGCGGTCGTCGTCGGTCCACCAGTCGACCAGATTGCCGTCGCCGTCGTATTTGGCGCCCTGGTCGTCGAAGCCGTGCCCGATTTCATGGCCGATGACCGCGCCGATACCGCCGTAGTTTGCGGCGTCGTCGACGTCGGGGTCGAAAAACGGTGGCTGCAAAATGCCTGCGGGAAAGACGATTTCGTTCATTCCCGGGTTGTAGTAGGCGTTGACGGTCTGCGGGGTCATGAACCACTCGTCGCGGTCGACGGGGCCGCCGAGCTTAGCCATCTCCCGGTCGTAGTTGACCGTGTAGCCGCGCCGGTAGTTGCTGTAGAGATCGCCGCGGTCGATCACCAGCTTCGAGTAGTCCCGCCACTTCTTCGGGTAGGCGACTTTGGCGGTGAACTTGTCCAGCTTGGCCAGCGCGCGTTGCCGGGTCTGCGGGGTCATCCAGCCCAGGTTGGTGATGCTGACCCGGTATGCCTCGCGCAAGTTGGCGACCAGCGCGTCGATGCGGGCCTTGGCATCAGGCGGGAAATGGCGTTGGACGTAAAGCTTTCCGACGGCGTCGCCCAGCATGCTCTCCACCAGCCCGACCCCCCGCTTCCAGCGTTCGCGGATCTGCTCGGCTCCGGTGAGCTTGCGGCCGTAGAACGCGAAGTCCTCGGCGACCAGCGCATCGGTAAGCAATCCGGCGCGGGCGTGGATAAGTCTCCAGCGTGCCCAGTTCTTCCAGTCGTCGAAATCCTCGCTGCGCCACAGTTCGGCAAAAGCGGTCAGGTAATCTGGTTGACGCACAATAAGTTCGGCGACCGCATCCGGCGTGCTGCCCAGGGCGTTCACCCAGCCGGGCCAATTGAAACCCGCTGATTCCGCCTGCAGATCGGCAAACGTGCGCAGGTTGTAGGTAAGGTCGGCGTCGCGGCATTTGACCACATCCCAATGCGCCGCAGCCAGTTTGGTTTCCAACGCCACGATCCGTGAGGCGACCTGGCGATGGTCGTCGTCTGCACCGCCGTAGACGAGCGCGAACATCCGCGCGATGTGCTCCGGGTAGGCGGTCAGCAGCTCGGAGTGCTGCTCGTCGCGATAGTAGGACTCGTCGGGCAGTCCCAGCCCCGACTGGCTGACGTGCACCAGATAGCGGCTGGAGTTCTTGGAGTCGGTGTCGACGTACAGCCCGACCCCACCGCCGACGCCGGTACGTTGCAGGGCGCCGACAACGGTCGCAAGCGCGTCGGGGTCGGCAGCGTCGTCAATCGCCGCCAACTCGTCGAGTAGCGGCTGCACACCCCGCAGTTCGACCGTGTCCTCGTCGAGGAAGCTTGCGTACAGGTCGCCGATGCGTTGTTCGTCGGTGCCGGGCGCCAGGATGTTCCCGGTGTTCTCGCTGACTTCGGAGATCAAGTCACGCACCTGGACCTCGGCCCGGTCGAACAGCGCGCGGAAGGCGCCGTCGGTGGCGCGGTCGGCCGGGATCTCATAGTCGGCCAGCCAGCGCCCATTGACATGGCCGAACAGGTCGTCTTGGGGGCGGGCACCAGCGTCGACATTGCTCAGGTCGATGCCTGAGCGGATAGCTTCTACCGTCACCCCAACTATCCTTCCTTATGCCAAGCCTTCCTTATGCCAAGCCTTCCATCTCGGCAGTGGGGCGCCCGGTACCCTCACGGCCATGCCCGAGCAGACCGAGCCAGCAGATGAAACGGCGCCTGACGAATTCGACGGCCCGACCATCTCCGGCTACGGCGTCGCATCGGCGGCGCTGGGAGCGCTTTCCGTGGCCGCGATCGCGCTGGGTGCGGTGATTTGGCTGGCGCACCGCAGTGACGTCGACGAACGCGGCTATCAGAGCCGAGTCATGCAGGCCGCCGTCGACTGGACGGGCGTGCTGATCAACATGAACGCGAACAACATCACGGCCAGCCTGCAGCGGTTGCACGACGGGACCGTCGGGGAACTGAACGCCGATTTCGACTCCGCCATGCAGCCCTACCGGCAGGTGGTGCAGCGGCTGCAGTCGACCAGCCATGGTCAGGTCGAGGCGGTCGCGGTGGAAGCGGTGCACCACGACCTGGACACCCAACCGGGCACCCGCCGGCCCCCGGCGGCCGAGCAACTGACGGCCTCGGTCGCCTCTCGCACCGACACGGCCATGGTGGTCGCCACATCGGTCAGCGAAAACGCCGGCGGCAAACCGCAGACGGTGCACTGGAACCTGCGGTTGGGGGTCTCCGATGTAGACGGCAAGCTGATGATCTCGCGCCTCGAGTCGATTCGATGAGGAACGCCTGGCGGGTCTTGGCTTTCGACATCGCGGCACCCTTGGCCGCGATCGCTGCGGTGTTGGCGATCGGGGTCGTTCTGAGCTGGCCGCGGTGGTGGGTGTCGGCATGTTCGGTGCTGGCGCTGCTGATTGTCCAAGCCGTGGCGGTGAATGTCTGGCTGCTGCGCCGGGATTCGGTCACCGTCGGCACCGACGACGACGCGCCCGGTCTCCGGTTGGCGGTAGTCGGGTTGTGCGCGGTGGCGGTGGTGTCGGCGGTGCTGACCGGATACAAGGATTGGACGCTGCCGGACCGCCGCCTGAAGGCTGACTGGGCAGAAGTGGTGGGGATCGCGAGGGAGGTGGCGGAGGCGACGACCACCGTGTCACCGCAACAGCCGCCGGCGTCCATCGACCGTGCCGCGGCGATGATGGTGCCCGAGTTCAAGGATAGATTCGCAAAGGCAACAGCGGATCTGGTCCGCCACAATGTCACCGCCTCGGGTTCGACGCTGGAAGCCGGCGTCGAGGCGATCGGGCCGGGCAAGGCGAGCGTGGCGGTGATCCTGCGTTATACCCAGAACGCACCGGGCCAGCCGACCAGTAACTCCGTGGTGGCGCTGCGCGTCCTCCTGACCAAGCAAGGCGACCATTGGCTGGTGCTCGACATCTCACCGATCAACGCTCGCTAACGAGCGTCAGCGCAGCCGAGCGTCCTCAACCATCAGGCAACGGTCCATCACCACTTGCATTCCGGCTGCCTCGGCGTCGCGACCCACTTGCTCATGCCACAAACCCTCCTGCAGCCAAAGGGTTTTCGGACGTTGCTCAAGGGCTAGCACATCGGCCAGTACCGATGGCAACTCGTCGAACCGCCGGAACACGTCGACCATGTCGGGTACCACCGGCAAATCGGCCAACCGGGGATACGCTGGGGCGCCGTCGATCTCGGTGATCGTCGGATTGACCGGGTAGACCTGGTAGTTGCCCGTCGAGACCAGGATACGAGTAGATCTCATGGCTTGGCCGCGTCGGCTTGTCCGATGCGCCGACCACCGCGATGGTGCGGGTTTCGGCAAGGATGCGCCGCAGCGTCACATCATCGGGCTGGCCGAGCATCAGTTGCTGCGGGGCGGCCGCTGGGGTGGTTGCTGAGACGACTGTTGAGTTCTGGCCTTCGCGAACCGGTCAGACAGCCGGCGCATCCGGATCATCAACGCCGCCGACGGGCTGGTCGTGGCAGCGAGGTAGGCGCCCAGCTCGTCGACGGGGACCCCGATTCGGGATGCGAACTCGGGCATCTTCAGCCCTGACCGTTCGATCAGCAACCGCACGTGCCGGGCCACTTCAGTCCGCTCGTTGGCTTCTAGGTGGGCGCGGGCGCGGTCCAGCACCTCCGCCAAGGCCTTGGAGATGCCG
Source organism: uncultured Actinomycetota bacterium (assembly GCA_963720085.1). Taxonomy (GTDB): domain Bacteria; phylum Actinomycetota; class Actinomycetes; order Mycobacteriales; family Mycobacteriaceae; genus Mycobacterium. The sequence goes on along the minus strand of CAVRER010000015.1, from coordinate 1,530 downwards.
TACGGCCGCGAGTTCTCCAGAACTTCTTCGACTTGACGGGCGGTGCGCCCATACGGGTCGCGTTTTATCGCGACCGCGATCTGCTTCCAGGTGGCGATGTCGCCACCTTCCAGCGCCGAGCGGATGGCCGAGGTAGGCCAGAACTCCACGGGCCGCTCGACATTACGCGGGCGGACGGGGGGTCGATGCGGCGACGGTCCGTGGCGTCGGTCGGCTGCCAACGTCACCTCGCCTCCTCCAGCATCGCCACTGCCACCGACAGGCAGCGCTGCCTGACCTCCTCCCAGTCTGCCTTCGCATCCGGACCGGGCCAATGCTCGTCGTCGAGATCCGTTGGACGTGGATCCGCGAGCCGCCGGACCAACTGGGTAGCGATCCATTGCCGCCTGGGTGATTGACTACAGTAATACCTATCCATACCGGCCAGCACTAATGCTGCGGTCTCGGCTTCCATCGTGTCGACCAGCTCAGCAAATTCGGCGTAATCGCGGCTGCTGTTTCGGGACATGATGAGGTAGCCCTTGAGCCGCAGCGTCTCCGCGCCGGTCGGGATTTGCAGCCGGTCACCGGTGGGCAACTGGACGTGGGTGGTTTCCACCGGGCTGCGTCGCTCGAACGTCGGGTGGTCGGTCTCGGCCTGGGTTTCCAGCGCGTCGAGAGCTACCGAGAGCCGGCCGCGCCACAGCGTGACCGGATGCACGGCCCGCACCGCGCGGGGTGCGGCGCGGCCGACGCCGTTGCGGTGCGACAAGCCGCCGACGAACTTCCTGGTCATCGGATGACCGTTGGTCCCGGCCGGGGCCCCCGCCGCGGCCAGCCGCTGAGTGGCGGCACTCGCGGCATTATCGCCGCCCTTGACGTGTCCTCGCAGTTCGCCATTGCGTCCACATCCGGTGAAGGCCAACGGGTCGGCCACGGTAATCGCGTCTGGGACCAGGTGCTTGAGCCTGGCTGCAGACTTCAGCACGATCCGCAGGTCTGCACCGGGCACCACTGGTGCCGAGATGTCATCGGGAATCATCACGATATCGCCCAGATCGACTGTGGGCAAAGGCTTTTCGAAGTCGACCGATGGCAGGATGCGGTGCAGCCAGCCCGGCAGCCACCAGTTCCACTGGGCAAACATCGCCATCAAGGCTGGCACCAACACCAGCCGCACCACCGTGGCGTCGACCGCGATCGCGACGGCGCACGCCACCCCGATTTCGGCTACCAGCGGCATACCGGCGAACGCGAAACCGATGAACACCGCGATCATGATCAGCGCGGCGCTGGTGATGGTGCGCGCGCTGGTGCTCACGCCGTAGGCCACCGCGTCGTGGGTGTGACCGGATTGTAGGAACCGTTCCCGGATTCGGGTCAGCAAGAAGATCTCGTAGTCCATCGACAAACCGAACGTCATGGCCAGCACCAGCGGTGGAACGGTGGAGTCGATCGAGCTGATCGGTGCGAACCCCAGCTTCTCCAGCCAGCCCCACTGGAAGACCATCACCAAACTGCCGTAGGCCGCGGCCACCGACAACACCATCC
>CAVRER010000014.1:0-6125 GCA_963720085.1 uncultured Actinomycetota bacterium | reverse complement strand
CCGCACCGGCGTTTCCACATTCGCTTTATGGGCCGCAGGCCGCCGCGCGCAGTTCCCGCCGCTACTGCACGCGGACGGCGTTAGCCGGTATGCGAGGGCGAGCGCGACTGGCACTGACCTCATGTTGTGCCACACGATGCCAGTCAGCTCGTCGATCAGGTCGATGCCGTCCTGCTCCGTCGCGCTGCCGGTGGTCAGCACGGCCATGAGGTAGTCTCGGCCGTCCCCGGAGATCCATCCGACGCTGTTGACTTGCCAGTCGTCGCCGGCGGCATCCAGCGGCAGCCACCCGTTCTTGAGGGCTACCGTGACTCTGGGCGGGACTCCACCTGACACGCCCCAGCGCTGCGAGGGGGTCACGTTCTCCATAAGGCGGAGCGCGTAGCGCCGCTGGCTCGCGGTCAGCGGCGATCGTGGCGATATGAGCTGCCGCAGCAAGGCGATCTGATCCTCGGGCGTGGTGGTGCTCAGGCCCCATCCGGGCAACGGGAATTCCGGACAGTCCACGCACTGCGACAACGCGGTGTCCCGCAGGCCGACTGTCGCGTTGTACGACCCGATTTCCCCTGATCCGCCCGCCGCGAACCACAGTGCGGTCGCGGCCGTGTTGTCGCTGAATTCCATCATCTGCTGCGCTGCGCGGCTAGGTCGTCGGCTGGCAGCGTCGAGACGGCGTCGCGGTAGCGCGCCAGCAGCGTCTCGAGGATGTCGAGCTTACGACGCTAGCCTCGGCCTGCGCAGGACCGTGGCCGAGATTCCATTCCTGTCCGGTATCGACGTCGTAGACAGCGGCCATGATCATGCCCGGGTGAGTGCTGGCCAGGGCTGCGCCCGCGGATCCAAACGGGTCGCGATGTTGCCGGGGCGGTGGCGATGACCCGGGCGATGGCACCGGCGCCGGTGACTTCGGTGGGCTACGCCGGGAGGCCGGCGTGCCGGAGGCGCGGAGCCCCGGGTCGGCGGCCTGCCTGCTGCGTGCAGGTGATCGGTGCAGCCTCAGCGCCAGGACGCTGCCCGCCACGAAGGCCGAGATCACGACCAAGGCCACAGCCGCAAGCGCCAGGCTCCGGGACGCGGAACCCGGCAGCCGGACACGACTCACCAGGGGCTCATCGGGCGGAACGCCTCATCGCGGGGCCTAACCGAGTAGCGAGCTAACTTGACGGCCGGAGCATCCGAAGTGCCACAGCCAAGCCGTCGCCTCGAAGCCCTTACCGGGATACGAGACACGAGACGGGAGCGTAGTCGAAGGGGATTGGTCTCTGTGCGGAAACCTGCCGTACCCGCGGCATCACCGCGAGCACCCTCGGCCAGGTGCTGGTAGATGTCGGCGTCGATGGCGACCACCGGCAGCGCCTGGGCGGCCAGGTGCCGCGTGAACAGCGCCGACAGGGTGGTCTTGCCGCTGCCGCCCTTACCGGCGAACGCGATCTTCACTGCTCTGCACTGCGTTCCGGACCCCGCGCCGGGCCCGCGACAGTCGGTGCGCCATCATATTGAAATGGTTGTCATTTTCATGTGAGGATGACGGCGAGGTAATCGACCGATACGAAGAAGGGACATCACGATGTCGCTAGCAGTACCCGCGGGCCTGCTCGAGCAGGCAGACAGCACGGCGAGGTGGACGACGCCGCGTTCCTGGACTGCGTCCGCGCCTCGCTGCCGTATGCCTGGGACGTGATCGCCGGCCTGGTCACCGAGCTGGAGACGGGCAGCGGCGAGTTCGCCGATAACCAGGTACCGCCGCCCGATGAGGCAGCCCGCGGCCAGCTGCTGCGGCTGATGGCCAGCGACGCGATGCGCGCCGCGGTCGAGCGGCGCTACGGCGTCCGGCTGGCGTTCCAGAACTGCCACCGCGCCGCCGTCTTCCGCCCGGCCGCCGACCGTCGCGCTCGCCGAGTTCACCTCCGCCCGCGCGCAGCTTCTCAACCAGAGCCCGGAGTTCGTCGACTGCTAACCGCCATTTATCGTCCGAACGGGCGGTGGCGACTGCCGGCCCGCCACCGCCCGTTCCGGGATGGGGCGGCGCGGTGAGGCGCCACGCGGCCGTTCTGGATAAGGGGACAGGACTGAGCGCGGGCGCCGGCCGTCGCGCCGACCCGCGCCTGCGGACGGTGCCCAGCCCTGGCCGAGCAGGAAGAACCTGGCGGCGATAACGCCGACGATGAATCCGAGCGGCCGCACGCGATGCCGGCCCAGACGGTGACCAGGGCGATGTCGACGGCCAGAGCCGGATGTCTACGCCGTCCACCCGCAGCAGGTCCTGCCCGGCAGGCCCGGCCATCACAGGTGTTCGGTCGAGACCTTATCGGTCACGGCCTTGTCCAGGGCGTTCACCTCGGCGAGCATCCAGGACTGGTAGTCGTAGCCTGGGGTCGGCATGGTCTCGTAGACGCCGATGACCGGGATCCCGTTGGCGTGCGCCAGGCTGATGATCAACTCGGTCAGAGAGCTGGTGACCTGCTGGTTGTACAGGAACACCTTGACCTTGTGCTGGGTGAACAGGGACTTTTCGATGGTTACGTCCTGCGGGGAGGGGTCGGTGCCGTTCATGATGTCGGCCTGGAAGGCCCACGGCGTCATGTTGTCGGCGCCGACGGCCTGCAGCATGTAGTCGGCCACCGGCTCGGTCGTCGCCACCGGGGTGCCGGGGTATGCCGCCTTGAACGTCGCGATGGCCTGGTTCCAGGCCGTCAGGCTGGCGATGAACGAGGCCGCGTTGGCCTTGTAGTAAGAGGCGTGCGCGGGCTGGATCGCCGCGAGGTCGGCGGCGATCGCGTTGGCCACGGCCGGCATCGTGGTGGGCTTGTACCACAGGTGCGGGTTGGGGGTGCTGTCCGGCAGGCCGAGCAGCCGCTGCACGTTGATGACCTTGCGCCCGGAGCTGGGGGCGGCGTTCTCGATCGTGGTCGCCCAGGTGTCGTAGCCGACTCCGTTCTGCACGATGAGCCCGGCGCTGCCGATCTCCCGCGCGACGGCCGGGCTCGCCTCGTAGGTGTGCGGGTCGGTGTTCGGGTTGCTCTCGATCGCCGTGACGTTGACGTACTTGCCGCCGACCTGCGCGATCACGTTAGCGTATTCGTTCTCGGCGCCGATGGCCGTGATGGTGGCGCTTGACGTGGCGGCCGTCTGACCGGACGCGGCGGGCGAGGACGAGCACGCGCTCGCCAGCATGGCCGCTGCCAGCGGCAGGGCAGCGGCGAGAACACCGGAGCGGGTTCGCATGACCTTGTACTCCCGGGTGGGAAAGCGCCGCGGAGCGGCGGTTAATGAAAATGAATACCGTAATGGTAATCATTTCCAGTAAGGTCAGGCAAGTGGCTTGGCGCAGATCACTAACCGGGCCAGGGCCGTCGTCGGCGTCTGCCTGGTGCGGTCCGCTGATACCGCAGGATCGCTAGCGCGGGGAGAGCCCGGATGCCGCAGCCGCGCGGGACGAGGGTCCGCTACACCAGGCTGGCCGCGCGGCAGGGCGTGCCCTGGGTCCGGCGGCATGCCCAGGTCCCGCAGGTCGCGGCTTACAACCAGGCCCGGGGCTTCGCCCTGGTGCGCGAGGAGCAGCGTACATGCTGGCGCGTAAGGCCGAGCGGCTTGACCTGTCGTCTTGGCTCGGTCCGGGGTTCAGGGAAGGAACGCCCGTGCCGCTGGTCCAGCGTGATCACCTCGACCAGCTTCGACCACGGGTCCTCGGTGCGGGGGCCGTTTCCAGTTCGGTGACCGCGGCCTTCAGGCCATCCGGGTCGATCAGCCCGGCCTCGATCAGCGGCGATCCCTGGCCGAGGATGCGGCGCAGCAGGGGCAGCCCGGTGATGAGGAGAGACTGCCCGGCCAGCTGGAAGCGGATTGCTTTCCTTCGCGGCTGTCGATGCCGCAGGCACCCGTCATTCGAGGTCAAGTACGGTGCGCAATGCGACGTTGATCTCCATGAGTTCTTCCGGGTCCAGGCGGCCCGCGAAGTCACCGAGGCGCTGTGGGTCGACGGCGGTGGTCTGCTCGACCAGTACCCGGACATCCTGGCCGAGGAGCTCGATGGTGGGATGGATCATGGATCCGAAGGACTTGGTCGTCGTTGGGGCCACAAGCCACGTTGAGAGGTGGTCGTAGGCGTTGGCTTGGACGACGACGGCGTAGCGCTCGCCTTGCTGCTCGTGTCCTTGAGCGGAACGTGGTCTCTTGAGGCGGTAGACGTCACCACGCACGGAGTTCGTCCAGTTCCTCGCGGACCGCGCGGATCTCCGCCTGGTACTCGGGATTGGCCGCCAATCGCGCGGCGTCGGCGCGCAGGTCTTCCTGCCGCTTTTTGTGCGCGGCGATTTCCAGTGCGTGCCGGATCGCGTGAGTGGGGCTGGTGCCGTCTGACGTGAGGATCGCGAGGTTCTCCGTATCCTCGGCTGTCGGACGAAATGTAATCGGATCAGCCATACTGGAAGTATACATCGCTCATTTCGCAGTGGCCCATACCCGCGCCCAGCTCACCATCGACGGTCCCATTCTGCGGATACTCCAGCGGCATGCTGAGATAGGTCCAGGATGGCTTCGCGCCCGTCGGCGACTGACGATCATGCGGCTGGTTCCGCCGATTGGGGTGCGGCACCGGGTCGGGGTGGCGGATGGACAGGTGGACCTTGACAAGGCGAGTCGGTTAGTGAATCCTAACGGTTAGTGAATGCTAACCGAGATGCTAACCGGTGGGGTGCGCTGGCCGACGGCACGCGCCTGGCCATCGTCGCGCGGCTGGCCGACGGTCCCCTGGCTGTCGGGAAGCTGGCGGCGGGGCTGCCGGTGAGCCGGTCGGCGGTGTCCCAGCACCTGAAGATCCTCAAAGACGCCGGCCTGGTGGAGGACGTCGCGGCGGGGACGCGCCGGATCTACCGGCTCAACCCGGTCGCGCTGGCCGCGTTGCGGGATCAGCTCGACACCTACTGGCAGCGGGCGCTGGCCGGGTACGCCGATGCCGTGGAAGCGCCGACGGAGGAGGATTGATGGCTCAGACGGGGGCAGCGGCAGTCCGCAAGCAGATCGTGGTGGACGCGCCGATCGAGCGCGCCTTCACGGTGTTCACCGACCGGTTCGGGGACTTCAAGCCGCCGGAGCACAACCTGCTCGGGGCGCCGATCGCCGAGACGGTGTTCGAGCCCCGGGTCGGCGGCGGCATCGTAGACCGGGCAACGGACGGCAGCGAGTGCCGGTGGGCGCGGATCCTGGCCTTCGAGCCCCCGGACCGGGTGGTGTTCAGCTGGGACATCAGCCCGCGGTGGACCATCGAGACCGACCAGGCCCGGACCAGCGAGGTCGAGGTCCGGTTCTACGCCGAGTCGCCGACCCGCACCCGGGTGGAACTGGAGCACCGGCACATCGACCGGCACGGCCCCGGATGGGAAGCGGTCACCGAAGGGATCGACGGGCCGGAGGGCTGGCCGCTGTACCTGGACCGCTACGCCGCACTGCTGAAGGAGGGCCGCTGACATGCCGCCGTCCCAGTCCACCCAGCCTCTTCGGGGCTGGTCATGATCAGTTCCTCCGTTGCGCGACCCGGTCCGCCGGTCAGGCGGCGCAGCAGGACAGTCTCGATACGTCGCGGCTGAAGGACTGGGCGGCCAGCCGCAGCGCCTCGGACATGGTCAGGTACGGCGCCCAGGTACCCGCCAGCTCGGACACGGTCATCCCGGCGCGGATCGCGTACACCCTGGCGGTGATCATCTCCCGGCGCCGTCGGCGACGGCGTGCACGCCCCGGATGCGGCCGGTGGCCGCCTCGACCACCAGCTTGACCACGCCGCGGGTGTCGCGGTTCACGATCGCGCGCGGCACGGCCTTCAGCGGCAGCACCCGGCAGTCGCACGCTACCCCGGACCTGACCAGTTCGGCCTCGGTGAGGCCGGCCGACGCTATCGCCGGGCTGGTGAACGTGACACGGGGCAGGGCGGTGTAATCCACCTCCCGTTCGGAATGAAAAAGAGCGTTGGCGGCGGCGACGGAACCCTGGGTGGCGGCGGTGTAGACGTAGCCCTGGTCGGCGAGGACCTGGATCCCCAGCGCCGAGCCGTCCAGCATCGCGGCGTGTTCGCGCCCGTCGAGCAGTGACTCGCGCAGCAGGGAATGCACGGTCACGTGCAGGCGTCGTTC
>CAVRER010000013.1:0-45382 GCA_963720085.1 uncultured Actinomycetota bacterium | reverse complement strand
GACGTATTCGCCAAGGCCAACGGCAACGGCTTCTGCGGCGGCCACGTGGCCCGCTGGGGTCCCGACGAGAATCCGTATCCGGACTTCGGCGACACCTTCGAGGATCTCTACAAGGGCACCGCCGACCTGTTTTTGTGGCCGACGTTGTATCTGTGGGAATTCCCGAAGCCGACGATCTCGCAGATTCACGGCTATTGCATGGGTGGTGGCATCTATCTGGGCCTGCTGACCGACTTCTGCGTGGCGGCCGAGGACGCCTATTTCCAGATGCCGCTTGCGCAGAGTCTCGGCGAGCCCGGCGGGCACACCATGATCGAGCCGTGGCTGCTGATGAATTGGCATCGCACCATGGATTGGCTGCTGCTGGCACCGACGCTGTCGGCGCAGGAGGCGCTCGATTGGGGGCTCCTCAACAAGGTAGTCCCCCGGGAGGATCTCGAGGACGTCGTCGAGGAGATGGCACGCAAAATCGCCCAGATCCCGTTGACCACATTGATGGCGGTGAAGAACAACGTGAAACGGGCCTGGGAACTGATGGGAATGCGGGTACACCTCCAGGTCAGCCACATCTTGACCAACATGGTCGGCGCGGCATCAGACGTGCAGGCCCGCCGAGCCGAGCTCATGCAATCAGGTTTGAAGCCAAGGGATTTCGTGGGGCGCGACGAAACCGCGGACGACAGCTAGCGGCTCATCTCGCCGGCGATCCTTCGGCCGGCGGCGTGCCGGGCAGCGACGTAGCCAAACACCATCGTGTAGGCGATGCTTCCGCCCGCGCCCAGGTAGTTTCGGCCCATCACCGTCGCCGTGATATTGCCCGTCGCGTACAGCCCGTCGATCACACAGTCGTCGTTGTCGAGGACCTGCGCGTGCTCGTTGGTGATCACTCCTCCGCACGTTCCGACATCGGCGGGAAGAACCCGTGTGGCGTAGTACGGCGCCTGCTCGAGCGGTCCGATGGCGGCGTTGGGCCGATAGCCGGGATCGCCCAGGCAGTCGTTGTAGGCTGACTGGCCGCGCCCGAAGTCGGGGTCGAGGCCCTTGGCCGCAAAACCGTTGAACCGCTTCACGGTTTGCTCCAGCGCATCGGCCGGGACATCGATCTGGCGAGCGAGATCGACGATGGTGTCACCACGCATGATGGCGCCTCGCTCGATCAGTTCTTCGGAGAGGCGACGCTTTTTGAAGGGGTTCGCCCCCGAGACGTATCTGCCGATGTAGCCCTCGTCGAAGACCATCCAGCACGGCACCGCCTTGTTGGCGTACATCGCCTTGCCGACCTCCACGTAGGAGTTCGACTCGTTGCAGAACCGCCTGCCGGTCCCATCGACGTAGATGGCCCCGGGACGCTGCCGGCCGCTGCCAAGTGCCCTCGCGGCGTCACCTCCGTCGGCGATGAAAATCGATGGCAGCCACCAGGCCTCATCCATCAGATCGGTTTTCGCCCCGAGTCGGATCGCCGTCTGCAGCACCTCGCCGGTGTCGCCGGCATTGGCGATCGACCACTTGGCCTCGTTGGGCTGGTCGCCGCTGTATTGACGGCGCATGTCCGCGTTGCGGCTGAAGCCGCCCGCCGCAAGCAGGACGCCCTTGCGCGCCTCGATGTTCAGCGAGGCGCCGTTATGTGAGACGCGCGCACCGACGACCCGGCCGTCTTCGACGATGAGGTCGTCCATTGCCGCGTTGGTCCAGATCGGTGGCTCGGCGCGGAGGTCGATCAGAGCCTTGAGCATCTGGCCGATGAGTGAGGCGCCGTTGGTGAGCATCTCGCGACGCCGGAGCCGGGCCGCCCCGGTGCGTGCGAACACCCGCATGGCCACGGCGAAGGCCCGCGGTGATCGGTTGAAGTACTGCACCGCGCGTAGTTCGTTGGTCTTGAGGACGAACCCGCCGTAGCTCTTGGCCATCGAGGGCTGGATCTTGTCGCTCCAGTTGCCCAACCCAGCCGCATCGTATGGGACGCCCTCGATTGCGCGACCAGCTTCGTTGCCGCCCTTGTGATTCGGGTAGTAGTCACTCCAGCCCGGGCACCGCACCAGCCGAACACCTTTGCGCGTCAGGAAGTTGATCATCTCGTAGCCCGCGCTGAGGAACATCTCGCGGCGTGCCGGCGATGAGGCTGGGCCGATGTCGCCGACGACGTCGTGGAAGTACGCCAGACCGTCCTCGTGCGAGTCCGGGATGCCCTCGGCGCGCATCAACGGGTTGTTCGGCAGCCACACCATGCCACCGGAAAGTCCGGTGGAACCACCCACCAGAGCTTGTTTTTCGATCACCAGCGGCTCGATCCCGGAGTCCAGCGCCGCCAGGGCCGCAGCCATGCCGCCCCCACCGCTGCCCACGATCAGCAGGTCGACGGAGCGGTCCCACCGGGGGCTCATCGTGCCTCCGAGCTGAATCCCAGATCGGCGATCGGCACGTCGATGGTGGTGTTGGTCTTCTGAATCGCCGGTACCAGCCTCTCGTACGGCAAGCCGGCCAGGAAACCGTCGACGACACGCTCGAAATTCGAGATCAGCCCTTCGATCTGGTCCGACAGGCGCATGTACTCAAAGCCCTTGGAATGCAGCCCTTTTTGCTGTCGCGGCAGGTTCGAGAAGTCCTGAGCCGGGATCGGCGGCCAACGCGGGTCATCCGGCGCCATCGGCTCCGGCGGCGTGGGCTTGCCCGCAGAGAGGTCTGAGGGCAAGCGGGTGAGGGACCAGATCTCGAACAGCGTTTCCTCCGGCCCGAGCGGACGGATCCGATACGACGAGGCGCTGCTGTAGGTGGGCAGGATGAAGTGGTGGGGGAAGCAGAATCCGATCGCGTCGGTAATGCCGCGACGGACAAGGTCGTTGAGATCGGGCATCGCGCTGCCCCGCGCCCGATGCCAGCCGACGACGGCATCGTTGAGAGCAGCGCGCCAGGCGGTCATCGCTTGCGCCGGATCGGCGGGCAGCTCGATGTTCTGCAGACCCTCGGCGACGCGGATGTCGTTCTCGTGGGTCATGCCGCCCATGCCGTCGCCCAAGGTGCGCATGAAGTAGAGGCTGCTGGCGACGACGGGGTGCACCGCCTCGGACGGACTGCCGGTCTGCGCCGACGGCAGCAGCTGCGGATGGGTCTGCGGGACGTGGTAGCCCTCCATGAACGCCGCCGTCGCCAGCTTCCAATTCACCGGCAGCCGGCACGACTGCCACCACTCGACGCGCAGCGATTCCACCTTCCAGGCGTCGTAGGTCGACGCGAACGGTTCTTGGCAATCACGCAGCGCGGGCGCATCGTCGTCAAGGTTGATCCACGCGCAGCCGCCCCACAACTCGCACCGCACTGAGACGAGTCCGATGTCCTCGGCGCACAGATTGTGCTCTGCGAAAACCTCCGGGCGTGCCACGTAGGTGTTGGTGCCGTCGATGCCCCAGCACCAGCCGTGAAATGGGCAGACGAAGGTTCGCCGGGATCCGTTGCCTTCCACTAACTTAACCCCGCGGTGACGGCACGCGTTGTAGTAGGCCCGCACATTGTCGCTGTCGAGGCGGACGACGATGATCGATTGGTCGAGGATCTCGTACTCCACGAAGTCGCCGGCCTTGGGGATCTCCTCGAGCCGGCAGGCCATCTGCCACACCTGCGGCCAGAACAACTCGGCTTCCATCGCGTAGAAGTCCGGGTCGTAGTAGCGCTGCTTGGGGATTCGATCCGGGGCTTCAACCGCCCATGGCACCGGCAGCTGCGTCCAGTCCATCTCGGTCACTCTGCGCACCTTCTCTGCCTCGAAGTTCGGTGAACTCGCAAAAGCAAAACGACCTTCCCAAAACAAGAACTATATTCTCGTCCACGCCGCGTAACTATCGTTCCCCTGCCAGAAAGCGAGGAGATGGGCGTGCTGCTAAGTGGCTGGCAGCAAGCGGTAACGCTGCTATTGGCCACGACTGGTCGACAACTCGTCCTCGTCGTTGGCCTGCGGCCGCGAATGTTTGCCGCACGAACCCGGGCACAACCCGAATCCCGCAGTAGCCCGACGTGATTCAGTCCTGTGGGACCGGCAAGTCGGGGCAGAGGGTCATATAGCCGATGGACGGTGAAATCCAGTCATGCCAGTCGTGGTGGCTGATGTTGGAGATCAGTTTCGAGCAGAGGGTCGCCACGGTGGCGTCGAGGGGGGTGGGCCACAACCGGACGGTTCCATCGCCGCTGCCGGAGGCCAGGGTGCGCCCGTCGGGGCTAAACGCCACACCGTTCACCATGGCGGTGTGGCCGGTCAAAGGCTGACCCAGCGGGCCCGGGTGAGCCAGGTCGGTGAGATTCCACAGCCGGATAGTGTGATCGCTGCTGCCGGAGGCCAGGGTCTGCCCGTCGTGGCTGAACGCGACACTGATTACCTCGTTTGTGTGGCCGGTCAGGGGCGGGCCCAGCGAGCCCGGGTGCGCCGGGTCGGCAAGGTTCCACAACCGCACCGCGCCATCGAGGCCGCCGGAGGCCAGGATGTGCCCGTCGGGACTGAACGCCACACCGTGCGGGGCGCTGGTGGGGTCGGTCAAGGGTTGGCCCAGCGGCACCGGGTGCGCCGGGTCGGCGAGGTTCCACAATCGGATGGTGCCATCGCCGCTGGCGAAGGCCAGAGTGTGCCCGTCGGGGCTAAACGCCACACTCCACACGGGGCCGATGCGACCGATCAGGGGCGGGCCCAGCGGGGCCGGGTGCTCCGGGTCGGCGACGTCCCACAACCGCACGGTGGCATCGAAGCTGCCGGAGGCCAGAGTGTGCCCGTCGGGGCTAAACGCCACACTGTCGACGCCGTTGGTGTGGCCGGTCAGGGGCGGGCCCAGCGGGGCCGGGTGCGCCGGGTAGATGAGGTTCCACAACCGGATAGTGTCATCAAAGCTGCCGGAGGCCAGGATGTACCCGTCGGGGCTAAACGCCACACTGCCCACGGCCTGGTTGTGGCCACGTAGGGGCCGGCCTAGCGGGCGCGGGTGGGCCGGGTCGGTGAGGTTCCACAACCGCACGGTGTGATCGCCGCTGCCGGAGGCCAGGGTGCGCCCGTCGGGACTAAACGCCACACTGGGCACACCGGCGGTGTGGCCCCGGAGAGGTAACACGGTGTCGAGGTTCCACAACCGCACGGTGCCATCCATGCTGCCGGAGGCCAAGGTGTCCCCGTCGGGACTAAACGCCACCACCGTGACAAAGGCGGTCTGACCGGTCAGGGGCTCGCCCAGCGTGGCGGGTTGCGCAGGGTTCGTCAGGTTCCACAACCGGATGGTGTCGTCGCCACTGCCCGAGGCCAGGATGTGCCCATCGGGACTGAACGCGACACTAATCACACCGTTGGTGTGGCCGGTCAGAGGCTGGCCCAGCGCGGCGGGTTGCGCCGGGTCGGTGAGGTTCCACAACCGGATGGTGGCATCCATGCTCCCGGAGGCCAGGGTATGCCCGTCGGGACTAAACGCCACACTCATCACCCAGACGGTGTGGCCGGTCAGAGGCTCGCCCAGCGGGCCAGGGTGCGCCGGGTCGGTGAGATTCCACAACCGCACGGTGCCATCGACGCTGCCGGAGGCCAGGATGTGCCCATCGGGACTAAACGCCACACTCATCACACCGCCGGTGTGGCCGGTCAGAGGCTGACCCAACGGCACCGGGTGCGCCGGGTCCGTGAGGTTCCACAACCGCACGGTGTTATCGGCGCTGCCGGAGGCCAGGATGTGCCCGTCGCGGCTAAACGTCACACTGCTCACGGCATTGGTGTGGCCGGTCAGAGGCTGACCCAACGGCACCGGGTGCGCCGGGTCCGTGAGGTTCCACAACCGCACGGTGTTATCGGCGCTGCCGGAGGCCAGGATGTGCCCGTCGCGGCTAAACGCCACACTGCTCACGGCATTGGTGTGGCCGGTCAGGGGCTGACCCAGCGGGCCCGGGCGGCGCGCCGGGTCGGTAAGGTTCCATAACCGCACGCTGCCATCGGCGCTGCCGGAGGCCAGGATGTGCCCGTCGGAACTAAACGCCTCTGTGCTCCCGCGTGCCGTTGTGGAGATGACCCTGGTGGTGTGCAGCGCCGCGGTGGCGGTGTAGAACGCGCCGCGGCTTGCGGTGGGGTCGGACCGGATCCGTTGCGCAGCCAGGGTGTCGGCGAGCGCGCGAATGTCACTACCGCCGGCGACCCGCGAAAAGATTGCCGAGGCCTCGGTGTCGAGTTGGGCGGCCAGCGCGTCACGCGCTTCACGAATGGCTTTTCCCCTTTGCACGAACGCAATTGATGCCGCAGCCACAGCGACAACCGTCAGCACGGCCATCACGGCAAACGCCGCGCGCCGCAGCCGCCGGAACCGACGCTGCTCACGCAAATCATCACCCGTCAAGGCGTCTTTGGGCTTGCCGTGAATGGCGGCGGCCAACGAGGTGACCTTGTCGCGGAACACCAGTGACCCAAGTTCCCAGGGCGCATCGTCGATCACGTCAATGTAGAGCGGCTCCACTGGCAGCGACCGCGGCGCGGTCAACGCCGGCGGAGCCGCAGTGGCTTGCTCGGGGTCAAATTGCGCATCCGTCGCGTCCCATTGCAGCTGGCCCTCGGCCAGCACCAACATCAACCCCTCATGGCCGTGGTGCGCAAGCCAGTACTTGATCTCCTCGTTGACCCAGTGCGAAGCCGCCGATTGCGGTGACAGCACCACGATCATGAATCGCGACGAGTCCAGTGCCTCGGTGATCTTGGCCCACAGGTCGGGATTGGCGGTCAGGTTGGTGTCGTCCCGAAAAACCCGCAGTGCGCGCAATTGCCCGACGCGGCGCCCGATCTGGTGCAGACCTTTCTGAATCGCGCTTGTGACATCTTTATCCCGGTGGGCGTAGGACAAAAATGCGTCGTACTCCGTTTTGTTCGGCAGGGCAGGGGCGTCTGATTTCCCGGCAGGCAATACGTCGGCCATATTCCATCCCCAAGCAATCCGGTTCTCTACGACCGCAACAGCCTATGTGGACCAGGGGGCCGGCATTGCGAAATCAGCAAACAGTCAAACGCTCAGACGATCCGTGATACCCGCCCTTGCCAGTAACGTTCGCGGATACGCCTCTTGTAGAGCTTTCCGTTGGGGTCCCGCGGCAACTCCGGGTCGAATTCAACTGTGCGCGGGCACTTATAGCCGGCGAGGTGTGCTCGGCAGTACTCGATGAGCTCGGCTTCGAGGTCGGGCCCGGGTGTGACGCCTTCGATCGGTTGCACGACGGCCTTGACCTCTTCACCGAACTCGTCGTTGGGAACACCGAACACCGCCGCATCAACCAGTTTGGGATGCATGACCAGCAGGTTCTCCGCCTCTTGCGGATAGATGTTCACCCCGCCGGAGACGATCATGAATGTCGATCGGTCAGTCAGGTACATGTACCCCTCGTCGTCGACGTAGCCCATATCTCCCAACGAGCGCCAGCCGCGGTCGTTGCACACCGACGCGGTCTTGCCGGGGTCCTTGAAGTACTCGAAGTCCGGTCCACCTTCAAAGTAAAGCTCGCCGGACTGCCCGACGGGAAGCTCCTCTCCATCCTCGCTGACCACGTGCACCGGGGCCATTGGTATGCCCACCGAGCCGGGATGAGCGATCCACTCCTCGGGCTCGATCGTGGTACCAGCGAATCCCTCTGTCCCGCCATAGTATTCGTGAATGATCGGCCCGAACCACTCCATCATCGCGTGCTTGACATCCACCGGGCACGGCGCTGCCGCATGGATCACACACGTCAGGCTCGAGACATCGTATTTCTCACGAACAGCCTTCGGCAGCTTGAGCATCCGCACGAACATCGTCGGCACGAACTGCGCGTGGGTTACCCGGTGCGTCTCGATCAACCGCAGCACGGCCTCCGGGTCGAACTTACGCATGATGATCGCGGCGGCGCCAACACGGTTGACCGCCATCGTGTAGTTCACCCCGGCGGCGTGATACAGCGGTGCCGGCGACAGGTACACGCTGGCGGGACTCATGCCGTACTTGTGGATCAGCGCCATCTCCAGGACCGACTGGGCCCACGACCCGTTGCCATCGGTCGGAAGCGGTCGACGCACGGCCTTGGGCCGCCCGGTAGTGCCCGACGAGTACAGCATCTCCGACCCGTCCGACACTGGCGGCGCATCACCCGCCGCCGCCACGGCGCCGCCGTAGTATTGCCAGCCGGCCAGATTGCCTCCGACCGCGATGTGGACGCCGACGGCAGAATTGGCACTGCACAGATGTGCCGCGAGATCACCCATCGAAGCGTCGACGAACACCGCCTTTGCGTCGGAGTCGTCAATGACGTAGGCAACTTCGTCGGGCGTGAAGTGGGTGTTGACTGCAGTGTAGTAGAGCCCGGAACGCTGGCAGCCCCAAGTGATTTCAAAGAACTCAGGCCGGTTCGGCAGAACCAGGGCCACGCCGTCGCCGCGGCGCAACCCGGCACTGTGCAGCACCGCGGCGACCCGCTGGCTGCGGGCATGCAGCTCGCCGAACGAGACCGTGTCGCCGTCCGCAATGATGAGGGCCGGCGACCCTGCGGCGCTGATCGCGTGATCGGCGATATTCACCAGCAGACCCGAAAACTTAAGTGGCCGTCGCGCCGTCGGTCGATGCGGCTGCGGCTGCCTGGCGCCGCGCTTGCTCGGACGGCAACACCTTGTCTTTGAACACCTGCTGAATCAACTGCTGCACGTCCTTACTGATTGACGCGAGCGCGACCAGGTCGTTGGAGCTCTGCCAGTGCACCCGCATGCCCATCAGCTCCCAGGCCCGTTTGAGGTTGGCCTTGGTCGCCAGCAGCGTGGTCATCGGCGCCTGGGCGATGTGGCGGGCGATGGCCTCGACACGCGCGTCGAGTTGATCGCGCGGAACCACCTCGTTCACCAGCCCGACCTCTAGCGCTTTCTTGGCGTCGATGACCTCGGCCAGGTACAGGTAGTAGGCAGCACGGCGCCAATTCATGAAAACCCAAGGCTCGATGGAGCATTCACCGGACGGCATGCCGAAGCCCTGCAGCGGCGGGTAGGAGAAGTACGCATCCTCCGACGCGATGACGATGTCGGTGGTCAGCCCGTAGTGGGTGCCCCCACCAACGCAGTACCCATGCACCTGCGCGATGGTCGGCTTGCAGAACTCCCACAGGTTCAGGATCGGCTTGACGAACAGGTCGGTCTGCGGTTTCCAGGGCGTGCCCATGACCTGTGCGGCCTTGACGAAATCCGGGTAGTCGACGGCGTTGTTGCCGATCGCGTGTCCGGAGCAGAAGCCCTTGCCGTTGGCTTTGAGGATCAAAACCTTGATGTCGTAGTCACGGTCGGCGTCCAGCAGCGCGGCGTCGACTTCTTCGGCCAGCTTCTGGTCCTGGGCGTTGGCCTTCTCGGGCCAATTCAGCGTGATCTTGGCGATGGCCCCTTCTTTTTGATAGATGATCCGCTCGCGGGTCTCGTTGAGATCCATATCTGCTAACCCTTTCGTTATGACGTAATGACACCGATTGCGGCGCCGATGTCGTAGGTGGTGCCGATTCGGCCCGTCCATTGCACGGTGCCCGAGGCTCCGGCTTCAATTTCCTGTTCCACCTTCTCGGTGGCGATCACGTAGATCGGTGTGCCCTCGTCGACATGCTCCCCGGCATCGACCAGAAGCTCAGTGAGCTCGGCCTCCGAGACGGCCACCGATACCCGCGGGATGCGAATGACGAAGTCACCCATGGGCTTTAGCCTTCTTCAGGGTGCGTTCTACGGCGTCGACAATGCGCGCCGCCGACGGGTAGACCTGCGCCTCCAGCGCAGCGGCAGCGGGGTTGGGGACGAACCTGGCACCCACCCGCTCGACGGGTGCGGCCAATTCGCCGAACAATTCGGACTGCAGGATCGCGGCGATCTCTGCTCCTGGCCCGGCGAATTGGACTGCGTCGTGGATGACCACGGCTCTTCGGGTGCGGCGTGCGGATTCGACGATCATCTCGACATCGAGGGGAACGAGAGTACGTAGATCGACAACTTCCGCGCTCACACCACGTTCGGCCAATGTGGCCGCGGCCGCGAGGGCCTCGTGCACGCTGCGGCCGTAGCTAATCAAGCTGACGTCGGTGCCGGATCGTTTGATGTCGGCCTCGCCGAGCGGAATCGAGAACCCGGGTTCGACCGGAACCGGTCCCTTTTTGCCTTGCAGACGAATGGTTTCGACGAACAGGCAGGGGTCCTCGTCGAAGATCGCCGTGGTCAGTAAGCCCTTGCCGTCCCGTGGAGTGGACGGCACGATCACCTTCATCCCGGGGATGTGCATGAACCAGGCCTCCAGACTCTGGGAATGCGTGGCGCCGGTGGCCAGGCCCGCATACACCTGAGTGCGGATGGTGATCGGCGCGGTGGTGCGCCCGCCGGTCATGAACCGCAGCTTGGCGGCGTTGTTGATCAACTGGTCGGCGGCGATGCCGATGAAATCCATGATCATGATCTCGGCCACCGGTAGCAGCCCGTCGATCGCAGCGCCGATTGCCGCACCGACGATCGCGGCTTCCGAGATCGGGGTGTCCAACACCCGGTCATGGCCGTACTTCGTCGACAGCCCCGCGGTCGGGCCGGACGCGCCGGGATCGGCGATGTCCTCGCCGAGCAAGAACACTCGGTCGTCTGCCTGCAGCGCCTGATCTAGCGCGAGATTCAGCGCCTCGCGCATCGTCATTTCTTTGTCTTGCATGGCCTCACACCGGGAACTTGATCGGAGCTGCGTACACGTCTTGGTCGAGTTCGTTGATCGACGGGGAGTCCGCGCTCATCACGGTTTTCAGCGCAGTTTCCACCGTCGCCGCAGCCTCGTTCTCGATGGTGTCGAGCTCATCCCCACCGCAGATGCCGGCGTCGGCGAGGTGGTCGCGGAATCTCGGCACCGGATCGGCGGCCATCGCCGCGGCCAACTGCTCTTTGGGGATATACGGCATCCGGTCACCGAAGTAATGGCCACGGAAACGGAAGGTCACACACTCGATGAACGTGGGGCCACCGCCGTTACGCGCCCGCAGCACGGCTTCGTCGAGCGCGGCCTTGACGGCCAGCGGGTCGTTACCGTCCACGCGTACACCCGGCATGCCGTAACCCGCCGCGCGGTCAGCGACGTGTTCGAGCTTCATGGTGTCAGCGGTCGGCGTCATTTCGGCGTAGAGATTGTTCTGGCACATGAAGACAACCGGCAGATCCCACAGCGCGGCCATGTTGGCCGCTTCGTGGAATGAGCCGGTGTTGGTGGCGCCGTCACCGAAGCTGACCACCGTGACGCGGTCGAGGCGCTTGCGTTTGGCGGCCATCGCCAGACCTACCGCCACCGGCGGTCCGGCTCCGACGATCCCGGTCGAAAGCATCACGCCCTTATCGGGTTTGGCGATATGCATGGTGCCGCCCTTGCCGCGGCTGGCGCCGACGGTGCGGCCCATCATCTCGCCGTAGATCTCCTCGAGCGGGACGCCCTTGCCGATCAGATCGTGCAGCCCGCGGTAGGTCGTGACCAGCTGGTCGTCGGGTCGCAGCGACACGCCCATCGCCGCGGCGATCGCCTCCTGGCCCCGCGACGGCCAGTACACGCACATGAACTCGCCGGTGCCGATGCCTTTCGAGAGCCGGTCGTCGGCCGCCTTCATCAGCACCATCAGCGCATAGATGCGCTTCTGCACCTCTGGAGCTACCTCTAGGATCGAAGTCACTTTGTGTAGGAGCCGATCTGCCGATATACCTTGGGAATTGGCGGCGGCTCCATATTAAGCAGCTCCAGCGACGACATCTTGCCGCTGGCACCGAGCTCCCCCAGCCGTTGCACCACCGAGTCGAGGTCGTCGCAGTCGAGCTCGTAGATAGCGATGAATGGGCCCTTTCCGTCGGTGGGCGCGAACCGGCGCGCGGAGACGATGCCGTCCACGGAGCAGATCTCGGCCAGATGCGTGTCGTTGTACCACTTGTGGTATTCCGCCTCGCGGTCCGGCGACACCGGCATCGTCTCGAGGTAGATGATCCCTTTGGGCATGTTCACCTCTCCAATTCGGTTGGGGTGCCGTTCGATTGACGCAACCTCATGCGCCTGCCCATGGCTTCACCTTGAGAAAACCTCCGGCATCGACCCGGAGCTGCTGACCGGTGATGTAGCGGGCGGCGTCGGAGGCCAGAAACAGCACGGCCTCGCTGATGTCCTCGGGTTCGACGTAGGGAATCGGCATCGCCTGGACTACTGGGAAAACCGGTTCGGCGTCTTCTCGAGTCGGGTTCTTCAGGTCGGGCCGGAAGGCCCGGTACATCGGCGCGCTGTGCAACATGTCGGTGTTGACGTTCGTCGGGTGCACTGCGTTCATGCGGATGGAGAACTTGGCCAGCGCCAGCGCAAAGTCGTTGACATAGTGTGCGGCAGCTATTTTCGCGAAGGCATATCCTGCTCCGCCGGGACCGCCGTCGATGCCGGTGGTGTTCATCGACGACATAAATGCCGCGTTGGATCCGATCACAATGATCGAGGCGCCGGCCTGCAGGTGTTTGAGGCTGGTATGGACGAGGTTGAGCACGCCGACCAGATCGACGTCCACCGCGTCGGCGAAGGCCTGCGGCGGCAGGCCCGCGGTCAGCGGACAGATGCCTGCGTTGGCGACCACGATGTCGAGATGACCCAACTCGGCGACGCCCCGGTCGATCGCCGCGGACAGCGCAGCACGGTCACGAACGTCGGCGATCTCGGTGAAAACGCGCTGGCCCTCCTTCTCGACCAACCGCGCGGTTTCGTCGAGGTCCTCCGGGCGGGCCAGCGGATACTCGTTGGTTTCGATGTCTGCGCACACGTCCACCGCGATGATGTCGGCGCCCTCGGCGGCGAGCATTCGGGCATGAGAGCGGCCCTGACCGCGCGCGGCCCCGCTGACCACCGCTACCTTGCCCGTCACTCTGCCCATCGCCGGTCCTTTCTCAGCGCATCTGGTAAAGGCGAACCACACTGGGGCTCAGGATTTTTCGCGCGAGTGCCGGGAAAAATAAATGGGGCGCTGACCCGGCCATCAGTTGGGACCGGACGAGCGTTGGACTCCATCGCATCTCTTCCACGACGCTGCGTCGTTGCAGTACAGGCTGACAAATACCTATAGTATCTATACTACCTAAAATAGAAAAGACACCGAAAAGAGTGGGCAAATGTCAGGCGTGCTCAGTGGGGTCCGGGTCGTCGAGCTGGCTTCCTGGACGTATGTCCCTGCTGCCGGTGTCGCCCTGGCGGACTGGGGCGCCGAGGTCATCAAGGTGGAGAGCGTCGTCGGTGATCCTGGCCGGGCGCTGGTGGTCGGAGGGTTCACCCGGCAAGCGGCACGTGCCGATGCCGACTTCATCCTCGAGCTGAGCAACCGCGGAAAGCGAAGCATCGCATTAGATCTCAAGAGTGAGGCCGGTCGGGAATTCTTCGGCCGACTACTGGCCGAGGCCGACGTACTGCTCACCAACTGGCTCCCGGCGGCGCTGGAGCGGGCACGTCTGACGGTCGAAGACATCCGCGCGTTCAACCCGAACATCATCATCGCCCGCGGAACCGGGCTGGGTGTGCGCGGCCCCGACCGCGACCGCGGCGGCTTTGATGCCGCCACGTATTTGGCTCGCGGTGGAGTCGCTTACACGCTCACACCGTTCGGCACCGAAAATCCCGCCGTGCAGGGCCCGGCCTTCGGCGACCTGCAGGCGGGAATCACCCTGGCCGGCGGCGTCTGCGCAGCACTGTTTCACCGCGAGCGCACCGGCGAGCCGACGATCGTGGATTCGTCGCTACTGGCCCAGGCGATGTGGAGCATCGCGCCGTCGATTTCGGTCGCCGACCTCTTCGATATCGACGGCATCCCGGGAGCGCCGCCGGGGTTGGCGATGAACCCGCTGGTCAACCGCTATAAGACCAAGGACGACCGGTGGATCCAAATGGTGTTTCTGCAGCCGGACAAGTTCTGGGCGGGATTCTGTGAGCGGATAGGGCTGCCCGAGCTGGGCACCGATGAGCGCTTCGTACCGTCGTCGAATCTGGTCGCCAACGCCGGCGAGGCGACCGCCCTGATCGGTGCCAAGTTCGCCGAGCACGACCTGGAGCACTGGCGGCAAGCACTGGCTGATGAACCCGGCGTGTGGGCGCCGCTGGCCACACCGCGTGAGGCGCTCAACGATCCGCAAAGCAAACCCAACGGCTACCTGATCACCAATGTCGACGACCAGGGCATCGAGTACGTAATGGTGGCTGCGCCAGTGCAGTTCGACGAAACGCCACCTGGCCCGGGACGGGCACCCGAACACGGGCAGCACACCGAGGAGATTCTGCTCGAGCTCGGCTTCGACTGGGACGACATCGCCAAGGCCAAAGACAGCGGAGCGATCCTGTAGCCTGCCCCTCGAATGCGAATCTTGTGCAGGGCGTAAAGGGGAAGTCATGACTGCGGGCGTCGAGCAACTGGAGTTTCAAGCCGAGGCGCGACAACTGCTGGACTTGTTGGTCCATTCGGTCTACTCCGACAAGGATTCATTTCTGCGGGAGTTGATCTCGAACGCCTCCGACGCACTGGACAAGCTGCGGATTGAGGCGTTCCGTAATAAAGATCTGGACCCAAATATCACTGACACGTCCGATCTGCACATCGAGATCGTGGCAGACAAGGACGCCCGCACCCTCACGATCCGCGACAACGGCATTGGTATGACACGCGCCGAGGTCGTCGATTTGATCGGCACCTTGGCCAAGTCGGGTACCGCCGAGCTGCGCCAGCAGTTGCGTGAGGCCCAGACCGCTAAAAACACGGCGGTGTCCGAGGAACTCATCGGTCAGTTCGGTATCGGTTTCTATTCCACCTTCATGGTGGCCGACAAGGTCGAGCTGCTCACCCACAAAGCCGGCGAGAGCGAGGCCACCAAGTGGGAGTCGAGCGGCGACGGGACCTACACCATCGCCTCGATCGAGGGTGCTCCGCAGGGAACGTCGGTCACGCTGCATCTCAAGCCCGAAGACGCCGAGGACGCACTGCACGACTACACCTCGGAGTGGAAGATCAGGACGCTGGTCAAGAAGTACTCTGACTTCATCGCCTGGCCCATCCGGATGGAGGTCGAGACCCGGACCCCCGCTTCAGAAGACGGCGGGCAAGAGACCGTCACGCTAGAGACCCAGACCCTCAACTCGATGAAGGCGCTGTGGGCCAGGGCCAAAGACGAGGTCTCCGACGAGGAATACAAAGAGTTCTACAAACACATCGCGCACGCCTGGGACGAGCCGCTCGAGGTCATCTCGATGAAGGCCGAGGGCACCTTCGAGTATCAGGCCCTGCTCTTCATCCCGTCGCGCGCTCCATTCGACTTATACGAGCCGGGCGCGGACATCGGTGTCCAGTTGTACGTCAAGCGCGTTTTCATCATGGGCGATTGCGACCAGCTCATGCCGAGATATCTGCGCTTCATCAAGGGTGTCGTCGACGCACAGGATCTGTCGCTGAACGTCTCCCGCGAAATCCTGCAACAGGATCGACAGATCAACGCGATCCGGCGTCGTTTGACCAAGAAGGTCCTCTCGACGATCAAGGATCTGCAGTCCGAGCGGCCGGATGATTACCGCACGTTCTGGGGCCAGTTCGGCAAGGTTCTCAAAGAAGGCCTGATGCGGGACTTCGACAACCAGGAGACGCTGCTGCAAATCTCCTCGTTCGCCTCGACGCACAGCGACGACGAACTCACCACCCTTGCCGAGTACGTGGAGCGGATGAAGGACGGCCAGCAGCAGATCTTCTACGCCACCGGCGAGTCACGTCAGCAAATCCTCAACTCACCGCACCTGGAAGCATTCAAGGCCAAGGGCTACGAGGTGCTGCTGCTCACCGACACCGTCGACGAAATCTGGCTGGGGTCGGTGACCGAGTTCGACGGCAAACCGCTGCAGTCGGTGGCCAAGGGAGAGGTGGACCTCGACACCGAGGAAGAGAAGACGGCCCACGAGGCCGAGCGCAAGGAGCGGGAGAAGGATTTCGCCGACTTGCTCACCTGGCTAAAGGAGACCCTGAGCGAGCACGTCAAGGAAGTGCGGCTCTCCACCCGGCTGACCGAGTCGCCGGCCTGTCTGATCACCGACGCCTTCGGCATCACCCCGACGCTCGCCCGCATGTACCGGGCTTCAGGGCAGGACGTTCCGGTCGAGAAGCGGACGTTGGAGCTCAACCCGAACCATCCGCTCGTCACCGGCCTGCAGCAGGCGCACAAAGACCGCGCCGACGATGCCGCAAAGCTTGCCGAGGTCGCTGAAACCGCCGAATTGCTCTACGGCACAGCGCTTCTCGCTGAAGGGGGCACACCCGAGGATCCGGCGCGGTTCGCCGAGTTGCTCGTGCACCGCTTGGCTCGCACGGTATAGAGGCGAGACGGCGGGTGGTTAGTTGCCGTGCCGCACCTGGCTGAACGGCACACCACGGTCGGCGGCGTACTCGCGGGGGAAGTTCAGCACTCGTTCGCCGATGACGTTGCGGGCCAACTCGCTAGTGCCACCGCCGATGCAGACCGTTTGCCGGGACAGGTAGCGCAGGCCGGTCTCCAGGCCCTCCCCTTCTGCGCCGACGACCCCGGCCGTTCCGGTGATTTCCAGCCCGGCGTCCATCTCCAAGGTAACCGTCTCGGCGTGGAAAAGCCGGAGGAGCGTTCCGGCGGCAGGCGGCAGGGTGCCGTCGCGGACGCTGCGGTAAATGTGGTCGCCCAGTTGGTCGCTGACCGCCCGGTGCACTAATGCTCGTCCGGCTATCTGCCGCACCCGCTCGTTGTCGGACTGCCCGATCTTCTCGGCCAGCCGTACATAGTTCACCGGTGTGGACCGGCCGCCCTCACTACCACTGCCGCTGGCGAATTCGGAACTCCCGCCCACCGCGCGGCGCTCGTGGTAGAGCTGGCGTGAGGCGACCGTCCATCCGTCGTTGACTTCGCCGACGACTGCGTCGGCGCCGACGTCGACACCATCGAGGAACTCCTCACAGAACTCAGTCGACCCGTTCAGCTGAGTGATGCGCCGCAACGTGATTCCCGGATGCTTGATCGGCACCAGGAACATGGTCAGGCCATCATGCTTCGGCACATCCCAATTGGTGCGGGCCAGGCAAAGACCGTAGTCGGCGGCGAATGCGCTGGTGCTCCACGTCTTTGCGCCGTTGATCACCCAGCGGTCGCCATCACGTTCGGCCCGGGTGATCACACCGGCGAGGTCCGATCCGCCGCTGGGCTCGGACAGCAGCTGAACCAGCACCTCGTCACCCCGCAGCGCCGCGGCGATGTGCTGACGTTTCTGTTCCTCGCTACCGGTGTCGAGCAGCGTCGCGCAGCAGATGGTGAACGTCGGCGTGTTGAGGATCAGCGGCATCTCATAGCTGAGGCTCTCCTCGTCGAATGCCCGCTGGTACTCGTAGTCCAGACCCAGTCCGCCGTACTCGCGGGGAAAGCAGATGCCGGCGAATCCGCCTTCATACAACCGCTTTTGCAGCTCGCGAGCCCGCTGCCAACAGCGTTCCTCGTCACGATGGGCGGCCGGCGGATGCGCGGGGTCAATCGGCGGCATGTTGTCAGCCAGCCAGGCTCTCGCCCGGGCGCGGAACTCATCGATGGATCCCATATCGGTGGGTGCCAGTTCAGCCTCGGTCATCAAGCAGACCTCGGGGCTGGGTTTCCAGCCTCCTGCCACTGGTACACCCGCAGGTTGTGCTCTTCGGGTGTGCCGAACATGGACCGGTACAGCGCAACCCGCCGCAAGTACACGTGCAGATCGTGTTCCCAGGTGACGCCGATTCCACCGTGCATCTGCACACAGCCCTGGACGATTTCAGGCGACATTTCCCCGACATACGCCTTGGCGATGCTGGCCGACAAACCGGCGTCGGACGAACGGGCGGAGACGGCGGCCACCGCTGCGGCCGTCGTGGCCCGGCATGCCTCCAACCACATCTTCATATCTGCGAAGCGGTGTTTGAGTGCTTGGTAGGACGCCAGCGGGCGGCCAAAGGTGTGCCGGTCCAACGCCCAAGCGATGGTGAAGTCGAAAACTGTTTGCAGAATGCCGATCACTTCGGCGCACTGGAGCACCTGCGCTACTTGGCTTTGACGGTCGATGAGTTCGGTGGTCTCGGCGGCGCTGCCGACGGCCGCGCTGTGCTCGACGTCCACGCCGTCGAAATGCACGCGGGCGTATTGCTTGACCAGATCGACCGAATGCTGCGGCTCGATCTGTACCCCGGAGGCATTGGTGGGCACCAGGAACTGGCGCACGCCCTCGTCACCTCGTGCCACCACAAGCAGCAGACCGCTCTGGGCACCCGCCTCCACACGATCTTTGACACCGTCGATGCGGTAGCCGGAATCAGTCTCCGTGAAGGTCACCGACGGCTCGTGGGGCGCCCAGCCCTGCCCCGGCTCATAGACGGCCCAGGAGGCCACCGTTTCGCCGGAGATCAGCGACTCGATCGTGGCCGCATGGGACTGCCGCTCAGCGCAGT
The DNA here is from genome assembly GCA_963720085.1 of uncultured Actinomycetota bacterium. Taxonomy (GTDB): domain Bacteria; phylum Actinomycetota; class Actinomycetes; order Mycobacteriales; family Mycobacteriaceae; genus Mycobacterium. The sequence goes on along the minus strand of CAVRER010000013.1, from coordinate 26,905 downwards.
CCACCAGCCCGGCCAGCACCGTGCTGACCGGATACAGCGGCCCCGGCGCCACCGTCTTTCCGAGCTGTTCGGCGACCATCGCCAGATCGGCGACACCGTCGCCCGAGACGCTGCCGCCGCCCAGTTCCTCGGGCACCAACAAGGCCGTCCAGCCCAGCTCAGCGGCCCGCTGCCACCAGGTCTGGTCGAACGAGACGCCCGCCGCGTGCAGCTCCCGCACCCGGCTCAGCGGAACCTCTTTCTGGAGAAAAGCTTGGGTGGTGGAGGCGAAGAGTATCTTTTCGGGGGAATCGACGGCAGTCATGATGTTGAATGAGACCTTCCTGCGCCTTCCTTCACCGTTGCGGATGAAGGCTGGGCGTGTCCTGGTCATCCGTCCGATTCGAACCCAGTCGGGGTTCACTGGTGCCTTCGATGGTAGCAATGAGCAATACAGTAAGAGATACCGGAGTTCAGTCGATAATGACGTCGAGAAGCTGTAGTCGCCATGGCTGACGCGAGCAAGCGGCCGCAGGATTCCGCCAAGGCCAAGGCAGACGCGATGGCGTTGGCCGAGGAAGCCGAGGCCGAAGCCGCTGAGGCAGAAGCGCTGGCTGCGGCCGCGCGCGCCCGCGCCCGCGCCATCAAATTGCGGCGCGAGGCGCAGTCGCAGGCCGAGCAGAACGCCGACGAGACCACCGCGGTCGTCGAATCCACAGACGCCACCGTGGAGGCGCCCGAGACGCCCGAGACGCCCGAACCGGCCAAGGCCGCAGAGTCACCCGCGGCGCCAACCGAGGCAACCCGCCGGCGATTGCGGGTGCCGAACGTATCCAGGTTATCCAAGCCGCTCGCCGCGGCCGCCATCGTCGCCATCTGCGGTCTGCTTGGAACCAGCGGATGGATGCTGTGGCATCACCACACCGCGCTAGCGGAACGGCAGCGATCCGCGGCGTTCATCGCAGCCGCCAAGCAAGGCGTAATCAACCTGACGTCACTGGACTTCAACAAGGCCAAGGAAGACGTCCAGCGAGTACTCGACAGTGCCACCGGCGAATTCCGGGACGACTTCCAGCGTCGCGCCGACGATTTCACATCGGTGGTGAAAGATTCCAAAGCGGTCACCGAAGGGTCGGTGGTGGCCACAGCGGTTGAGTCGATGGGTAAAGACTCCGCCGTTGTCCTGGTCTTGGCCAACGAACGCGTCACCAATTCGGCTGGCGCCAAAGACGATCCACGGGCTTTTCGGTTCCGGGTTTCAGTGGTCCACGACGGCGATCAACTGAAGATTTCGAAAGTCGAGTTTGTGTTATGAGTACCGACGACAAGACCGAGCAGCAGGCGGTCGAGGGCGCGTCTGATCTGGAGCCCAGCGACGGGGTCGAGATCGACAAGTCCGCAGACGCCGCCGACGAAGCGCAGCAGGACGACGACACGACCGCGCCTGACACAACCTCGTCCCTCGGCGACGAGGTCGCACGCCGCCGCCGCGTCAAAATTGTCCCGGTCGTTCTCGTCCTGCTGCTCCTGCTGTCCGGCGCGCTGGCGGCGTGGCTGTACGTCGATCAGTACCGGCCTGACCAGCAGACCGACACGGCAGCCGCGCGAAGCGCGGTTGACGCCGCGCGCGACGGGACCGTCGCGCTGCTGTCCTACAAACCAGACACCCTCAACCAGGACTTCGCCGCCGCGAAATCCCATCTCACCGGGGATTTCTTGAACTACTACGACCAGTTCACTCAGCAGATCGTGACGCCGGCCGCTAAGGAAAAGGCGCTGACGACCACCGCTCAGGTGGTCGGTGCGGCGGCATCCGACGTGCAGCCGAATTCAGCGGTCGTGTTGCTCTTCGTCAATCAGGCCACCACCAGCAAGGACCGGCCCGATCCGGCGATGGCGTCGAGCAGCGTGCTGGTGTCGTTGACCAAGGTGCACGGCAAGTGGCTGATCACTAAGTTCCAGCCGGTCTAGCGTGGGCCCACGCCCAGCGTGCACCTACGGCGGAAAATCGGGAGAAAACTCGCCATAGATGCACGCTCGGCGTGGCGCGGCAGCTAGATAGCGAACGAGCGGCGAAGCACTTGCGCGTGCAGCGCGGCGCTTTCCCGGGACACAACCCATTCGGGCACCACTGAATCGAACCCGTGAAATGTCGCGGCGACGACGTGCAATTCGGTGTGCACATAGGCGTGCAGCAGCCGGTTGGCATAGTCGATGGCTTCGTCGCGACACGGGTCGATCTCCGCGCAACTGATGAACGCCGGCGGCAACCCTTCCAAGTTCGCCCGGTGGGCCGGTACGTGTTGAGCCGTTGCCGCGGCGCTGTGCCCGAGGTAGTGGCCCCACGCGCGACTCACGGCAGGTCCGTTGAGTCCGGGCGTGCGCTGGAATTCACGGCGCGACGGCGTCGCGTCGGAGTCGAGCATCGGCTGGTGCAGCACCTGGGCCAAGATCGGCGGACCCTCGTGGTCGAACATGCGCTGGGCCAATGAGGCGGCCAGCGCCGCGCCCGCGTCCCGGCCCATCAGCACCACGCGGGTGCCGTCCGCGCCGAGGCGGGCGCTGTTCTCGACGGCGTAGCGAAACGCCGCTTCGACGTCATCGAGTGCTGCCGGGCACGGATGCTCCGGCGCCAGCCGGTAGTCGACCGACACCACAAGGCAGCCGGCCGCACGGGCCAGGTCCACGCAGTGCGGATGGTCGGTATCAAGATTTCCAGTCACCAAGCCGCCGCCGTGGGCATATAGCGCCAGCGGTGCTGCCGACTTGGTCAGGCCGCGGTAGAGGCGCAGGCCAAGCCGCCGATCCCCCGGACCGGTGATGGCGCGGTCTTCGATCTCGACGCTGCCGGTGTCGACGGCAGCCGCGCGCTCGGCAGCCAGCCGATCGGCACGCTCGCGCTCGGCAGGAAGTGACTCCGCACTGAATTCGACGATGTCCAGGCTGGCGGCGGCGTCGCGCAGCGCCGGATCGATTCGACCAATTCCTCTAGGCCCTGTGGGCCGATTCGGCTGCACGCGATCGGTCTCGGTCGTCATGCCGTCTCATCTTTCCGGCGTCTTGAACGATCGTCAGCCAAACCGTCGTCAAGGTAGACCTGTGACTCCATGTGGTGAAAGATGCGGTACTTCTCGCCGCGCGCCACCACCAGCCAGGTGATCCAACTGCTCCCGCTGTGCTCGACGTCGGATTCACGTCCGGTGAACCTCCATCGGCTGAACACGACGCAGCGCGCGAAGTCGTCGGCGAGCAGATCGGCCGACCGCAGCTCTGACGACACCGACGCGCGCTTGAGGCGCCCGGCGACCCGCGCCCAGTGTCGGTCGAGTTCGTCGGCGCCGATCAACGGCATCGCGTACTCGTCCCCGATATACACCGGCTGCGGTGTGTCGTCTTCCCAGAGGTCGGCGAGCCCCGCGAAATCGAGGGCCGACCATTTTGCGTCGTATTCATCAACCAGCGCACTCAGCCTGGCGGCCCACCCGGTCAATGCCTCACTCGAAACTGACACCGACCGGGGGCTGCTCCCCGGGCAAGGCTTTCACCGTCGCTGGCAGCCCGTAAAACGCAGTCGCGTTGCCGCGCATGATCCGTTCGCGCTGCGCCGCGGGGAAACGGTTGATCGCGTAGGCCGGCGAGTCATAACTCCAGTGCGGATAGTCCGTCGAGAACATCAGGTTGTCGCCGAGGTCCATCATTTCCAGATATTCGCGGAACTGCCTGACGTCGGTGTCTTCCAACGGCTGAGTGGTGAACCGGACATGTTCGCGGACATAGTCCGACGGCCGGCGACGAACGTGCGGTAGGTCGGCGCGGCGGGCTTCCCAGATCCGGTCCATCCGCGACATCACCGGCATCGCCCAGGTGAAGCCGCCCTCGATGAACACCACCCGCAAATCGGGGTGGCGGTCGAAGGCGCCGTCGAACACCAGGCTCATCAAATGCGACACGTACAGCAGCGGCCAGGAGGCGAAGAAGTCGTGCCAGTGCGCGGGATTGCCGACCGGGTAGACCGGAATCAGCTCGAACGGCGTCTGCCCCATCAAGTGGGTGGCCACGGGTAGACCGTTGCGAGACGCGGCCGCGTAAAGCGGATCGAAATGTGGGTTGCCGAAAGGGATTCCACGAGTCTGCGGCGTCATCAACACCTGCGCCATGTAGGGGTGTCCGACCCACCGCTCGACTTCGCGCGCCGCCTGCTCAGGTACCTGCGCGCTGACGCTGATCGAACCGCGCCAGCGACCGTGCGCGTTGTTCTGGTCCAGCCAGACGTCGGCGAGCCAGTCGTTGTAGGTGGACTTCAGCACATGCTCGGCCTGCGGCAGCTGCGCGTCGCACATCGGCTCCAGTGACGCGATGCTGACGCCGGCGTCGACCAGCAACTGCTTGGCCGCGTAGTCGGGATCGCTGCCGGCGATACCGCCATCGGGCGGAGTGGCGTCGACCCGTAGCGACATGGTCTTGTATGAGTCCGGGGTGTCGTAGAAATGCGGCACTGGGTTGACCGCGTTTCCAGTCGGCCAGATCTTGTCGACCCATTCGGCGGGGGCATACGACTTGAGCACCTCTGGCGAGACGGGTAGCGGGTGGACGTCGGTGTCGACAATGGTGACCGCGATTTCTTCTTGACCGGTCTGCGGCTCGATTCGTTCGATCGTGGTCATCACGCATGCTCCTTCACTGCAAGTCCGTAAAGCTCGCTGGCGTTTTGCCGCAACACCTTGTCGCATTGTGCAGCGTCGAGACCTGCGGCCACCACGTCCGGCGCGGACGTCGACCAATGCGGGTAGCTCGATCCGTACATCAGCAGGTCGGCCTTGCCGGAGAAGTCCATCCAGCGCTGCATCTGCCCGGCGTCGGTCGGCCCGTCGAACGCCGACGAACAGAACCGGACATGGCCGGGCAGGTACTCGCTGGGATAGCGGTCCACCCACGGCGTCTGGTCGCGCATCGACAACCAGAACGTGTCCAGCCGCCACATCAGCGGGGTGAGGATGTCATAGCCGCCGTCGGCGAAGACAAACTTCAGGCCGGGATGCCTGCCGAAGATGCCTTCGACGATGAGCGTTGCGAGGTGGACGAAGTAGTTCAGCGGCATGAAGGCCGCGTAGCCGGGGTAGGTGTGCGCATGGCCGGCGAACGTCGGCGGATAGTCGACGCCGTTGCCGCCGTTGATGTGCACCGCAACCGGTAACCCGTGGGCGGCGGCGGCCTCCCAAATCGGCTCGAACTGCGGTTTGCCATACGGCTCGCGGGACTGCAGCGGAACCCCGACCTGTACCAGCTTGGGATGGGCGGCAAGGCGCTCGATCTCGGCGACCGCGCCCTTGGGGTCCTCGGGGTTGACCCGGATGGTGCCGCGGAAACGGTCGGTGGCGTCGGGCTCCAGCCATCGGTCAAGCAGCCAGTCGTTGACCGCGGCGCAGATTCGGCTGTTGAGCAGATAGTCGGCAATGTTGCCGCGGGTCAACGGGTTCAAGATGGCGTACGCGACCCCGCCGTCGTCAAAAAGGTGACGGGCAACGGCTTCCCGATCAGACCCTGGGTAATGCTCTCCGTAGAGGTCTTGGCGATAGTCCCCGCCCGGGGCCTGATACCACTGCTGCTCGACGTCGGGGATCGCCCGTAGTTGGTGGGCGGCGGGGAGGTAACGCCGGATTTCGGCGTTAGAGCCGAAATGCGGCTGAACATTGGTGTCGATAACCGGGCCGACCGTAGTACTCATGGGATTTGCGGCGTGGAAACTACTGGTTTTAGCCAGGGAGGAGACGCCGCGTTCCTCCTTTCGAGGTGTTGTCGGTGGTCAAGCCTAAGTTGTGGTTGTGTGCAGGTTTCGGTTGCTCCCCAGCCCCGAGCAGGCGGCAGCAATGGCCGAGCATTGTCGCCATGCCCGGTTTGTGTGGAATCTGGCCGTGGAGCAGCAGCAGCACTGGCAACCAGGGCGCCGGGCGCCCGGTTACAACGAGCAATGTGCTCAATTGACTGGGCCCGCGCCGAATACGATTGGCTGGCGGCCGGGTCGCAGACTGTCCAGCAGCAGGCGCTGCGAGACTTCGCGCAAGCGATGCGCAACTTTTTCAACGGTACCCACCGTCGCCCGGCGTGGCGGAAGGCCGGCAAGCACGAAGGATTCCGGCAAGTCGGATTCAAACCGCGCCACCTCAAGCGGCTGAGCCGCCGCTACGGGCAGGTATGGGTACCGAAAGTTGGTTGGGTTCGGTTCCGGTGGACCAGCAGCATCCCCGACGCCGTGAAGTCTTACCGAGTCACTCTGGATCGATCGGGGCGCTGGCGCATCGCTTTTGCCGCCATACCCGAATCTGTCCCGGGACCCGATGACGGCAGCGTGGTTGGTGTTGATCGCGGCGTGGCGGTGTCGGTGGCGCTGTCCACCGGCGAGTTGCTGTGTGTTCCTGGCCTCCGTGCTGGTGAAACTAAGCGACTGCGGCGGTTGCAGCAGCGTCTGGCCCGGGCGCGACGCGGTTCGCACCGGCGGGCACGAACGAGGCTGGCGATTGCGCGGTTGCGCGCTCGTGAAACAGATCGCCGGCGTGACCGGGTGGAAAAGACCACCGCCGATGTGGCGCGCCGCTTCGACACCATCCGCGTCGAGGATCTGCACGTGCGTGCTCTGACCCGCTCGGCGCGCGGTAGTCGTGAATGCCCGGGCACTAACGTCGCGCAGAAACGGAGCCTCAACCGTGAGATTCGCCGCCAAGGCTGGGGCTTGCTGGTTGCCCGGCTGAAGCACAAACCTGCGGGGCGGCTCGAATTCGTTCCAGCTGCGTACACGTCGCAACGATGCTCTGCATGTGGGCATGTCGCGCCGGAAAACCGCAAGAGCCAAGCGGTTTTCCAGTGCGTCGCCTGCGGCGCAGGTCCTTGTAATGCCGACGTGAACGCCGCACGCAATATCGCCGCCGGACGGGCGGTCACAGCACGGGGAGACCTCGGCGCTAGCCGGTCTGCGAACCGTGAACCTCAACTCTGTTCTCCTGCTGCGTAGGTGCGACGGGGTTGGAATCCACCGGCTAAGCCGGTGGAGGACGTCAAGCAGTCAGAAACACCTCGCCGTCACTGACGTCGACCTGGTAGGTGCGGATTCGTCGCCGCGGGTCAGCGATATTGCATCCCGTGGTGATGTCGAATTCCCAATTGTGCCAAGGGCAACGAACGATCTGCCCGTCACGGGTGCGCCGCAGCCCGTCCGGAGCGCCGGGGTCGGCTTCGTTAGTGCCGCCCGTGTAGCCCAGACACAACGGCGCACCTTCGTGAGAGCAGTAGTTGACGATCGCGTGCAAAGACCCCCGCACGTTGTACACACCCACTCCGAACTTCCCGGCATCGACCAGCTTCATCGTGCCCGGCGGCAACTCATCGAGGGAGCACACGAAGCGGCGTTTCAACACGGCCCGATCACCGCCTCCCTGACGATCATGCAGGTCAATACTGTCCCCGTTACGGTAACCACCACAAGCCGTTGGGCTTCGTTGCTATTTATATTATGATAGCGATATTCCGGTCGCTCAGAAGGGAGCGCTGAATGACGCTCAGCACCGACCCCGACGGCCAACCCGTCACCCTCGACTTCACCGGTGAAACCAGCCCCTATCCGTTCTTCGAATACATGAGGCGCACCGATCCGGTCTGGCACGGCGCCTTGGCGGACCACACGCAGATGCCCGAGGAAATGCGGCCGGACGACGAGTGGGTCTTGTTCGGCTACGACGGCGTGTTCCAGGCTTTCCGCGACGATCGGATCTTCACCTCCGCCGCCTACGACAAGACCATCGGCTTGGTGATGGGGCACACGATATTAGCGATGGGCGGCAAAGAGCACCACGACCACCGCAGCCTGGTGGCTAAGGCCTTTCGCGCCACTGCGCTGGAACGCTGGGAACCGTCGGTCATCGGGCCGGTGTGCGACCAGCTGATCGATGAGATCAAGAGCGACGGACACGCCGACCTGGTGAAGGCGCTGACGTTCGAGTTTCCGACCCGGATCATCTCCGTGTTGCTCGGACTGCCCCCTGAGGATCTCGACTTGTTCCGGCGGCTGTCGCTTGACCTCATTTCGATCCCGACCGACATCATGGCGGGGCTGAACGCGGCGGCGGAGTTGCACGGCTACTTCCTCGACCAGGTCGAGCAGCGCCGCCGCAAACTCACCAGCGACATCATCGGCGACCTGGTCGCCGCCGAAATCGACGGCGAGAAACTCACCGACGAAGCCATCATCGCGTTCTTACGTCTGCTGTTGCCCGCCGGACTCGAGACCACCTACCGCTCGTCGGGCAACCTGTTGTACCTGTTGCTGACCCATCCCGAGCAGCTGGCGATGGTCCGCCAAGACCGGTCATTGATACCCGCCGCCATCGAAGAGGGCCTTCGGGTGGAAACCCCGCTCACAATGGTCATGCGGACCACCACCGAGGACGTCGAAATAGGCGGCAAGACAATCCCGGCCAACGCACAAGTCGACATGTGTATGGGCTCGGCCAACCGCGACGAGAGCCGCTGGACCGATTCCAACACGTTCGACATCCGCCGTCCGCGCCAAGCGCACATCGCGTTCGCCGGCGGCATCCACATGTGCCTCGGAATGCACTTGGCCCGGCTGGAAACCCAGGTGATGTTGAACAGCTTGCTCGACCGCGTCGCGAACTTGGCCCTGGTGGCCGACGACGGAACCGGAGACGACGCCAGAATCGTCGGCCTCACCTTCCGATCGCCCAACAAGCTTCCGGTCAGCTTCACCCCGGTGTCATGAAAAGCCGGGCGGCGATTCTGCATGATGTCGGCGGCCCCTGGTCCATCGAGGAATTCGAGCTAGACCCCCCGCGCGCCGGCGAGGTTCTCGTCCAAATGGCCGCCGCCGGGTTGTGCCACTCCGACGACCACATCCTCAAGGGCGACATGGCGGCGCCCAACGAAGTCCTGCGGGCGATGGGGCTGCCCACGATGTTTCCCACCATCGGCGGCCACGAGGGTTCCGGCATCGTGCGCGAAGTCGGCGACGGCGTCACCGATTTCGAGCCCGGCGACCACGTGGTGATGTCGTTCGTCGCTGTCTGCGGCCAATGTCGCTGGTGCGCAACCGGTATGGAATACCTGTGCGATGAGGGCATCGGGACGCTGACCCCGGGGATGCCCACCGACGGCACCTTCCGCCACCACACCGCCGAGGGCAAAGATCTCGGCCATCTGGCGAAGGTCGGCGCTTTCGCCGAACACACTGTCGTGTCAACGAATTCGATTGTGAAGATCGAGCGGCACCTGCCGCTGGTGCCGAGCGCACTGCTGTCGTGCGCCATTCCGACCGGCTACGGTTCGGTCGCGAACCGCTCCAACATGCGGGCGGGCGACACCGTCGTCGTCGTCGGCGTGGGTGGCATCGGCACCGGCGCGATCCAGGGTGCCCGCATCAATGGCGCCGCGCAGATCGTCGCCGTGGACCCGGTGGAGTTCAAACAGAAATCGGCCCTGCGGTTCGGCGCCACCCACAGCGCCGCAACGGCAGCCGAGGCGCTGGACTTGGTCAGTGGTCTGACTTACGGGGTGATGGCCGACGCCGTCGTGGTCGCGCCGTCGCTCATCGCCCCCGAGGACGTGCGCGATGCGATCAAACTCACCCGTAAGGGCGGGACCTGCGTGCTCACCGGCATGACCTCGCAGTTGACCCATTCGGTCAAGATCGACCTGCAGGATTTCATCCTGATGAACAAGACGCTGGCCGGCACCATATTCGGCTCGTGCAACGCAAAGTCGGATATCTTCCGGCTGGCCAGGCTTTATGAGACCGGCCAGCTGCTGCTCGACGAAATGATCACCAAACGTTATCGACTGGACGACATCAACGAAGCGTACGCAGACCTGCTCGACGGTGAAATCGTCCGTGGCGTCATTGATTTCGGGGTTGCTTGACTTTCCCACGCAGTCGCTGTGTCTGACCGTATGCGTCGATCGGGCTGTGCAGGGCAAGCCCGCCGTCGGCATGAACGACCTGGCCTGTCACCCAAGACAATTCGAGAACACCGACGATGACACCGGCTACATCGGCCGCTTCCCCGAGACGTCCCAATGCGGTGCGCTCAGCACAACCCCTCCACCCAGCCGGGTAGTTGCTCCGGTTCGCCGAGCATCGGTGTCCGGGTGACGCCGGGCCCGACGGCGTTCACCCGGATGCCGTAGCTGCCCCACTCCACAGCCGCGACCTTGACCAGCATGTTCAACCCCGCTTTGGACACGCAGTAGGCGCCCATGTCCCGGTCGGCGACCGTTCCGCTGATACTGGAGACGACGACGATCGATCCGCCGATTTCCGCGTCGATCATCGCTTGAGCGGCGGCCCGAATGGTCAGCCAAGTGCCGGTGAGGTTCACCGCCATCACCCGCTGCCATTGCTCAACTGACTCCGCCAGCAACGTGCCAGATGCGCCGATGCCCGCGCAGGCCACCACCCGCGTAGGTACACCGTGCTCGCGCACGGTCTGGCTCATCGCGGTGGTTACCGCCTCTGGATCGCTGATATCGCAATCGATGTCGCCGCCGGCCTGGTCCCACACCACGACGTCGTGGCCCGCGTCGCGCAACCGGCCTGCGACTTCCCGCCCGATACCCGACCCACCGCCGGTCACCAGGGCGCTCATGCCGGCGGCCCGATCAACTCGACCAGTACGCCGTCGGGTGCGGTGATGACCGCCATCGGGACCGTCGCGCCGGCCGGTGCGGGCACGCTGATGCGACGCACGCCATCGGTGAAACCCAAAGCGGCCAAGCCGGACAGCGTCGCTTCGACGTCGCGCTGCAAAGACAGCAGAAAGAATCCGTGCCGCGGGCCGGGGGTTGGGGTCAGCGCGTCGCCGGCTCCCTCGAAGACCACGAGTTCCACGATCCCGGTGTCCGGGTTTTGCGGATCACCCAGGAATATCGACCGCAGCTGATCTGAGCCGGCCCCGAAGAGTTCGGGCCAGTCACCGCGGAAGGTGTGATCGAACAGCTCGGTGAATCCCAGCCCGTCTCGCCAGAATCTCAATGATCGCTCGACATCCGCGGTGCAGATCGCCGCATGATGAACACCCAACACAGGCCTGCTCCCGCATCCTCAGCACGCAAAAGTCACAATGATGCTGCGAGTTTAGGAGCAGGGCCGACCCGCGGGCGCCGATTCGGGTCTATGGGTCAGGGCTGCAGCGCGAGCTGGATGTTCGCGGTCTCTGTTACCCCGGCTGGAAAGCCGCAGGCGCCTTCCTTACCGGTGGTCTGGACCGTGCCCGCCAGGGTGTTCGGGTCCCACGTGCGGTGGGCGGAGATGGCGTCGGGAACGCTGGTACCGTCAGGGCATTCTGCGCGATCGGTAGTGTCTAACACCCATTGCCCGTTCACCAAATTAGCCTGCCCCACAGGCGGTCCACCGGGTGTGTGAGCTGCTGAGGCGCATCCGTCACCGCAGGGAGTGAAGTACCAATTGTTGGTGACCGGATGACCCTCGACGGTGAACGGCTGACCGGTTTTTGGGTTTATCTGGGTCGAGATGTAGTGGGCGTCCGTCTGGAAGTCAGCAGGAAATGGTGCAGGCCCGGCCGGTCCCCACGCGCCGGCGGGGGCGGCGAGTCCGAGAGCGAGACCGGCGAGAAAGGCGGTGGCGGTGATGCACTGTGCGACAACCATGACCTTAGTTCCTCCTACGAAGCCGTTAAGGATATCCACTACCGGTGGGTGTATCACGGCAGATCCCCAGGTTGGTAGGTATTTGGCATTTCCGCCCGATCGGCGTTTCCTAATCCAGGGTCTGTGTTTGCCTGCTGTTAATCAGATCAACCCGGCTCAGTGGAGTTGGTAGCGAACCGGGAGGTGTTTGAGTCCGCCGACGAACGTCGTGGCGACGAACTGCGGAGGCCCGGTCAATTCGATGGATTTCAGCCGCGGCAACAACTCGGTGAAGAAGCTGTTGACCTCCATGCGGGCCAGCGCTGCCCCCAAGCAGAAGTGCACGCCGTAGCCGAATGCCAAGTGTTTGTTGGGATCGCGGGCAACGTCGAAGCGGAACGCATCGGTGAAGACGTCTTCGTCCCGATTGGCCGACACGTACGACAACAGCACCGACTCCCCCGCCGCGATCGGGACTCCGCGCACCGTGGTGTCTTCAGCGGCGGTGCGCATGAACTCCTTGACCGGGGTGACCCATCGGATCATCTCTTCGGTGGCCAGTGGCATCAGGTCGAGATTGTCTCGCAACCGGTCCAGCTGGTCCGGGCTCTCGAGGAGCGCATGCAGGCCGCCGGATATCGTCGCGCTGGTGGTGTCGTGGCCGGCGGTGGCGACGATGAGGTAATAGGACACCGTGTCGATGTCGGACAGCGGCTCACCGTCGATGCGGGCGTTGGCAATAGCGGACGCCAGGTCCTCGGTCGGGTCTTCACGACGCGCGGCGGTGACGCCGTTGAAGTACTGAAACATGTCGAGCAACGCAGGCAGCTGATCCTCATCGGTGCTGCCACGCTTGAACTCGCTGTCGTCGCTGCCGAATAGCTCCTGGGTGAGCTTGAGCATTCGCGGGAAGTCCGATTCGGGGATCCCCAACAGCGACATGATCACGTAGAGCGGGTAATTGACCGCGACCTGCTGGACGAAATCGCATTCGGGGCCCGCCGCCATCATCTTGTCGACGTAAATCTTGGCCAGCTCATCGACGCGAACCTTCAGCGCTCGCATCGCCTTTGGACGAAACCAGTCTGCGCCGATTGCCCGCACCACCCGATGCTGCGGGATCGTCCAGGTGGATCAGTGTGCGCACCCCTGCGGCGGCCTGCAGCTCGTCACCCTCCATCGTCGTCAGAACCGGGCGCGGCCAGTTGGTGAACAGCATGTTGTCGCGCTCGATGTCCATGATGTCGGCATGCTTGGTAATCGCCCAGAACGGCCGGTAATTCGGCATCTCGACCCACGACACCGGGGCGTTGGCGCGCAGATGAGCCAGCGCCGCATGCAACTTCGGCTCGTCGGCATACGCCAGCGGATCGGCCAGGACCTTGGCAGCTTCATCCATCGTCGGCGTACTCATGGGCAGCTCCTCACTGACGCAACTCTTGTAGCACGGCGGTGATCGTGGTCTTGGAAATGGTGCGGGGAAACGACGGCATCACCCGGTCGATGACGCCGTCGCAGCGGTCTTGTAGCGCAGCTGCGAGTTCGTCGTACGTCGCGACTACCGCGAAGGCGTCCAGAATCTCGTCGTCAATCAGCGTGCCCATGGCATCCCATTCGCCCTGCAGCGAAAGTCGATGCAACTCCGTCGCCACATCACCCCAACCGTGCAGCTCGAGGACCTTGCGGTAGGCCGGCGTTGACCCGTAGAAGGCAATCTGCTTGCGGACACCGGCCGCACCGAGCGTCAATTCGGCCTCGTCGTTGCCGGTCACCACGAACACCGGGCACGCCACCTGGAATGTGCGCCGATCACGACCAGAGCGCTGCAGGCCACGCTGCACCGCAGGCATCGTCACCTCATGCAAATAGCGCCTGGTCGTGAACGCATGGGCCAGTAGGCCATCGGCGACCTCGCCGCACATCTCGGTCATCGCTTCGCCGACCGCGGCGATGAAGATCTTGGGCACCGAAAACGATTGCGGCTCAGGCGTGAACATCGGCGTCATGAGCTTGTGCGTGTAGAACTCACCCTCGAACCGCAGCCTGGTGCCGTCCTTCCAGGCCGACCAGATCGCGTGCAGCGCCTGCACGAACTCGCGCATCCGGGCCACCGGATGACTCCAGGGCATGCTGAACCGCTTCTCGATATGCGGCTTGATCTGGGTGCCCAGGCCAAGGATGAAGCGACCCTGCGAGTAGGTCTGCAGATCCCAACCGAGGTTGGCGACAATCATCGGATTGCGCGCGAACGCCACCGCGATGCTGGTGCCCAGTTCGAGTCGCGTGGTGTGTTCGGCGGCCAGCAGCAGCGGCAGAAACGGATCGTGGTTGATTTCGCCGGTCCAGCAGGCGTCGTAGCCCTGCTGCTCGAGGGCGCTTGCCAGCTCCGGAACACGGGCGAGGTCGGTGAAAATGCCCCCGTCGACCTTGAGGCCGGACGCAACAGTCGCGGTCATCCGCGCGCGCTCCGCCGCAGCTGGGAGCACTCGGACCTCATACTTGAGAAGCTACAGTAAGCTATTCGGTAGGGTCAATGTCGACTGCCCGCCTGGCGGCAAAAGCCCTGCGACACAGCTACTTCGTTATGACTCTCTCATCGCGAGGCGGGCGTTGTCCCATGTCAGGATCCCGCCGTCTGGCACGAAGCGCAGAAACGCCTGCTTCGCGTAGTAGGCCTGAGCCGCCGCCGGCAAGCCGGCAATAGGCGGGCGAAAGGCTGCGTACTTGGCGTTGACGGCAGCCTCGATCCGGGACATCGCCGTGGCATCCTCGACGACCTCGACACGTCCGGTGAGATGGACTGCGCGCAGCTCGACATACCGCTTCCCCGACTCGACCCGGAACGACGCCCGGGGATCATGCCGGACGCGCACGATTTTCTTGGTGCCGGCCGGAGTCATCAAAGCGATACTGCGATCGTCGACCACAAACCACACCGGCAACGCAATCGGCATGCCGTCGCGGCGAAGAGTTGTCAGAATTCCGGTATGCGCCGAGTTCAACAGTTTCCCATGCCTCGTCCACCGTCAACCGGATCGTCATCGCGCCACTTCATCTACTCTGTCGTCATGCGGCCGGTGGCCGGCTATCTCTCGCAGACGCTACAGTAAGCACTTCAGTACGTGACGGGCGACGAGTGAGGACATCGCCATGACGAAGTCCGCCGACTGGCAGGAAACGCTCGACGACCTCGACCGTCGGCGGCAGCACACCCGGGCGATGGGCGGTGCGGAGCGGGTTGCCAAACACCGTGGCAAGGGCAAGCTCGATGCCCGGGCGCGAATCGACCACGTCCTCGACTCGGGGACATTTCGCGAACTCGGCACGCTCGTCGGCGGCGAGATCGCGGCCGACGGCATCATCGTCGGGTCCGGGTTGATCAACGGCGTCGCCGGTGATGCTCGGTGCCGAGGACTTCACCACAATGGCCGGCAGCATCGGGCCTGGCGGCAACTCCAAGCGTTACCGGATCGCGGAACTGGCGCTGCGCGACAAGATTCCGCTGGTGATGCTGCTGGAGGGTGCTGGCTTTCGTCCCACCGGCGGGCACTATGGGCGCAGCCCGACCGACCTACTCGCCCAGGCGCAGTGCTCGGGCCGGGTCCCGACTGTCGCCGCCGTGCTCGGCCCCTCGGCCGGACACGGCGCACTGGTAGCCCCAGTGTGCGATTTCCGCATCATGAGCTCTCAGGGCGCCATCTTCACCGCCGGGCCTCCTGTCGTCAAAGAGTCCACCGGAGAAGACATCTCGAAGGAGGACCTCGGCGGACCCGACGTCGCTCTGCCCAGCGGGGTGATCCATAACGTCGCCGAAGACGACGAGGCCGTGCTCGACGACATCCGCCGCTACCTGTCGTATTTCCCGGCGAGCGCGTGGTCGTACCCGTCGCCACTGCCCGCTGACGAGACCAGCGAACCGCGGCAGACACCGGAGCTGCTCGACATCGTCTCCCGCGACAACCGCCGCGTCTACGACATGCGCGCCGTGCTCGACGTGGTCTTCGACCGGCCGGACTGGTTCGAGGTCCAGCCGAAGTTCGGCAGGGCGATCATCTGTGGACTGGCCCATCTGGGCGGCCACCCGGTCGCGGTGGTGGCCAACCAGCCCAAGGTGCTGGCCGGCTCCATCGACGCCGACGCCGCGGACAAGGCGGCGCACTTCATCATGGTGGCCGACTCGTTTCACCTACCGATCGTCTTCCTCGCCGACAACCCCGGCATGCTGCCCGGCAGCCGGTCCGAGCGCAGCGGCGTATTGCGTGCCGGCGCGCGCATGTTTGCCGCCCAGACCGCGGCCACCACGTTGAAGCTGCACCTCACCCTGCGCAAGGCGTATGGGTTCGGCTCGATGGTCATGTCGCTGCTGAGTTTCGACCACCAGGTCGCGACCCTCGCCTACCCCGGCGCGACGATGGGCGCCATGAGCGCGGCAGCGCTCAGCAAGGCATCGCACGCCGGCGAGGACCTCTCGGCCAAGCTGCGCGACGCCGAGCTGCAGGCCTCCTACCGGTCGGCCGAACACATGGGTTTCGACGAACTCATCGATCCCCGCGAGACCCGTGACGCGCTGCTGGCTTCCCTGCATTCGGGGCTTGTCCAGCCGGCAAGCCGCCGCCGAGCCGGTGAGCCGCACCGTCATCATGCCCTGAGGCGATACGCCGCGACGATCGGCTGCAGCTCGTCGGGAGTAGCGCCGTGCATGATCACCGCGTCGGCGCCGTAGTCGAATTCCTTGCGAATGCGTTGCACGCACTGCTCGGCGGACCCGGTCGCCGACGGTTCCAGCCATTCGTCGGGAATCAACGTGGCAATGTGTTCGATCTGCTCGGGGGTGGCCTTGTGATCGATCCCGCCGGCGATTGACGTCACCACGGAGTCCTCCCGAAAACGCTGCAGCACAGCGGGATCCCAGTCGTTGGTCTGCACCATCAGATCGCCATACCCCTGCAGGTAGGTGGCGAGACGCGCGACGGTCTTCTTCAGCCGCAACTGTTCGGGAAGGTGGTCGCCGACCGTCGCGAAGCACGACCACACCCGCACGCCCTCCGGGTCACGGCCTGCCTTTTCGGCGGCTGACTTAACGGTTTTGACGCAGCGCCGCAACGTCTCCGGGGTGAAGTAGGTGTGCAAGATGACATCGTCGAAAACCCGGCCCCCGAGCGCAAGCGTGTTGGGCCCGAAAGCCACCAGCGCCAGTCGGATGTTTTCGTTGAAGTCCGGGTCGAGAAAAAGTATGGGGTACTTGCCCATCGGCCCGTCGTGGTTGAAGATCACCTCGCCGTGCCACAACCGCCGCATGACCTGGGCCCAGTCCTCCATCTGCGCGGTCGTCACCGCCGGTATGCCGAATGCGCCGTAGATCGCGGCGATACCACGGCCGACACCCAGGGTGAACCGGCCGCCGGAAAGCCGATGCATGGTGGTCGCCCACGATCCGGTGATCAGCGGGTGACGGGTATTGTGATTGGTTGCGGCAGTGGCGATCTGCATCCGGCTGGTCACCGCGCACGCGGCACCGACCAGAGACGACGCCTCCTTAACGTTCCAGCGCTCGGAGATGAACGCGGTTCCAAAGCCCAACTCCTCGCCGCGGCGGGCCTCATCCATCAAGGTTGCCGGGCCCTCACCGCCGGCCCCGGCCAGCAAGTAGTAGCCCAATTCGTCAAGCGTGCGATCGTTCAATTCCAAACCCCTTGCTTGTAACCGCAATTCCAGACCTCGGTGATCTTCCCGGCGACGACGCGAAACACCTCGATGCTTGCGACGTTGGTTTCGGCACCGTCCTTGGTGGTCATCGTCGAGTCGTAGACGATCGCGACGCGCTCGCCGTCGTCGTCGGCGATCACGATGTTCAGGTCGAAGCGCAGCCTGTCGAACAGTTGCCATACGTCGGCGACCCGCTGGACCGCCTGCGCGTGGGTCAGCGTGTGCGCCTCACCGACCTCGTGCCGGATGACGGTGTCGCCGAACAACTCCTCGGCCAGGTCCAGGTTGCGCTCGTTCCAGACCACCAAGTTGTACAGCTCGACCACTTCGCGGGCGGTGCGGGCTGCGGGGCTCATTCGAAGACCTCGGTCGCGTCCAGGTCATCTATCGCTGCCACTGCTCGCTCGGTTAGTTTCAGGCACAAGGCGCGTGAGCGATCCGGCATCGTGTCCCAACCAACCAGGGTGATGACGGGGAGGAGCATGAGGTAGGCAACCGCAAAGCGGTAGTGCCACCACGCCTCGTCGAACGAATAATCAATGACACCGTTGTCGGCGAGCCGAACAAGGTACTCGCGCACCAGCTGCTCGTCGTGTCCGCGGCGCACCACAGTGGGCAAGCCTTGGCTGATCAGGTAAGCGACGTCGGCCGCACCGGCACCCCGGGATGCGAACTGGAAATCGACAATCTTCAGCGAGTCCCCGTCGAAGAACATGTTGTCGGCCCTGATATCCCCGTGCAGCAACATCGGCCGTACCGTCAAGGCGGCCAGCGCTTTCGGGGCGAGTTCAGCGAACCGCTCGGCATACCTTGCCACCGCGGCGGGAACCGCCACCGTTGACCTATCGCGGTACACTCGCCATCCGAGCTCAAAGGCGGGATGCAGTATTTCGCGGGCGATCGGCGTGTCAAGGCTCGGAAACGCGTCGAGTGCCGTGGCGTCGGCGGCGGTGACCGACCAGGCGTGCATGCCGGCCAACTGCTCGATGCACAACCGGGCCCGGTGCATCGTCAGGCCCGCCAGATGATCGGCATTGTCCCAGTCCCGCAGATCCTCGAGAACCAGCACGAAATCCGCTGATTCCTCAGCTATCCCGGCAGCGTATACATGCGGTGTCGCTATCGGTGCCCTGCCCGCAACGTATCGGTAAAACGACAACTCCCGCCGGTAGCCGCCCAGTATGTCCATCGCCCACCGAGCCTCGGATTGGGCGGGCAGCTTGACGATCACCGTCGACGGCACGCCGGGGTCGCCCGCCAAGTGGACCCGGTACAGCAGCGACGAGAATCCAGTGTCTTGTGCAATCTGTTCGACGCGAATGGCATTGATGGTCAGAGGTTTCGGGGCGAAGGCGTCTGCGCGCAGCGCTTCGCTGAGCCACCCGGCAGTCACCTCGTCGATTGCGCGGGGCACGCGCCCTTCGGCCAGTGTCACCATCGAGCTCCTAAAGATATTTGACGACAAACAACTAACATAGTTGTCGAGCGTCTAAAATGCAACCGTGCCTTCCCCAGTACGCGGGCTTACCCAACCCGAGCGCGTGGAGTTGTCGAGTCGACGGCTGCTGCACGCCGCGGCTGAGCTGATCGTGGAGAAGGGCTGGGAAGCAACCACGGCCGCAGAGATCGGTCGTCGCGCGGGATACAGCCGCGCCATGGTGCATGCCCGGTACGGCAGTAAGGACGCCATCCTTGAGGCCTTCCTTGGCGAGTATGTGAAGCGGCTCAACCCGGACCCCGATCTCAGCACCACTGGTATGCAGCAGGTCCTCGCGCACTTCGATCGGATTCAGGAAATCCTTGCCGAGGATCGGGAACTCCTCCTGGCGATGTTCGTCGCCACTTTCGAGGCGGTAAAGACGACGTCGCCCTTGCGCGATCGGATCCAGACTCAACTCATGAGCGGCGCAGTCAAGGTTGAGGCGGGGCTGCGTAACGGCATTGCGGACGGCTCGGTCCGATCCGATATCGACATCGATGCCGCCGTCAAGGACATCACCGCGGCGGTGTTCGGCATCGCATTTCAGTGGGTCGCCGTGCCACAAGCGCATGACCTCGATGACGAGCTGAACTGCGTTCGCTCCCGGATCATTCAGCAGTACGGCTCTGCACCTGCTCGACGTCGCGCAGGAATCGCTCGGTAACTCGCTGCACACGCCGGGAGAACACGTGGCCGACGTGGCCGCCGTCGTACCAGTACAGCTGGCCGCCCCAGCGCTCCTGCAATGCAATCGCGGGCTCACGCATCGCCATCCGATCATGCCACGCCCCGACAATGAGCCGCCGCTGCGGCGGTGGAGCCGGGTCGACGGCCAGTGGATCGATCACTGAGGTCAGCCTCGAGACCACCGAGGACTGCAGCAGCTCCCGGTATCCGTCGTGCGACGAACCCCAGCGCCCGAGGTGTCGCGCGATCATCGCATTCAACCCCAGAATCGGGGTGTACAGCGCAACCGCGTCGATCTGCCTCTCCAGGTGCGAGACCAGCGCGGCGACCGGGGTGCCCATCGAGATCCCGGATACCACAACCGCGTTGGCCTGCGGCCGCGCCCAGCGCACCACGGCGCGCACCTCCGACACCGCGCGCATCATGCCCGCGACGTTGCCCAGTGGATCCATGTCCGGGTAATCCGGCCACTCGCGGCGTCGGGAACCGTGGCCGGGCTGCACTGGCATCGCAACGTTGAACCCCAGCCTGTGATGGATTCGGCCTATCCGGGACAGCAACAGGTCTCCCGTGCCGCCCTGGCCGGCGCCGTGGACCCACACCAGCCACGGCCTCGGGCCGTCCCGATGCCGGCACAGGTGCACCACCGCCCGCGCCGGGCCGCCCAGCCCATCGGCCTCCAGCGTCGCCGGCAGCTTCGGATCGTGTTCGAACGTCATCCGCTCGTATGCCAGGCCGGCGATGCGCCGCCGCCGTATCGAGGTCGCCTGCAACGGTTTTGGTTCGACGTGCGCCCCGTCGATGCCCAGCGCCGACAATTCCTCGGCCGCCGCTGCGCAATCACTCAACGGCCGCACCGCCGCCGGTCCCCCACCCAGCAGCGAAAATCCGGACAGCACAAGTTCGTCCAGCATGACTTCGCCGAACTGACGCATGCCGCGCGGTGACGCCGGGGCCCACCCGGTCGATTCGTTGAGACCGGCGACGGTACGCGGTAAGACCATGCCCAGCTCGCGGGCCACGTCGCGGGTAAGGCCCAGACTGCGCGTCGCCAATGACATGCCGCTCACCTATGCCAGCTTGAAGCCGGTGTATCCGCCGGCCGCGATTTCATCGCAGCGCCGCCGGTATTCGGGGATTCCGCCGGTATAACCCATGTACATCCGTTTCTTGCCGGGCACATTGCCGCCGTTGTACCAGGAGTTGCACGACGGGTGGACCAGCACCGTCGCCGCGACCAGCGAGGTGGCGTGATCGATCCACTCTTGCTGCGCGCTCGGCAGCGTCTCGATGGTGCGGATTTTGTTGGCGCGCAAGTACGCGATGCAATCGCTGATCCACTCCACATGCTGTTCGAGCGCGGCGACGAAGTTGGTGGCCGCGCTCGGGCTGCCCGGACCCTGGATCGTGAACAGGTTCGGGAAGCCGGCCACCGCCAGCCCCAGATAGGACAGCGGCCCTTCGGCGGCCCAGAATTCGCTGAGCGACAGCCCGTCACGCCCACGGATGTCGATCCGGCTGAGCGCGCCGGTCATCGCGTCGAATCCGGTGGCGTAGATGATCACGTCCAAGTCGTAGGAACCTTGCTCGGTGTGGATGCCGGTCGGAGTCACCTCACGGATCGGTCCCTTGCGCAGGTCGACGAGCGTCACGTTGTCCCGGTTGAAGGTCTGGTAGTAGCCCTGGTCGATGATCGGCCGCTTGCACGCAAACGGGTGGTCGGGCACCAAGGAGGCTACCGTTTCCGGGTCCTTGACGATCCGCGCTACCGCCTCGCCGTACAACTTGGCCGCCATCCGGTTGGCCTCGATGTCGAAGAAGATGTCGCCCCAATTCAGCGCACCCATCACGCCGTTGGTTTCGATGGCCCGTAATTGATCTTCGCGTGACGCCGACTTCAGCGGCGGCTTGCCGAGCATCCCGAGCAGCACCGAGAAGGCGCTCAACCGCACAGCGCCAACCGGGTGCGCCCGCTGGGCCGCTCGGATGTCGTCGTACCGCGCTTTCAGCTCGTCCAGCTCGCCGGGCTCGAACCGGCGCACCCGCCAGGGCAGGGTATACGCCGGCGAACGCTGAAACACGTAAAGCTGCATAGCTTCCCGGGCCACCACCGGGATGAGCTGAACACCGGTTGAGCCGGTCCCGATGACGCCGACCCGCTTTCCGGCAAGGTCGACGCCCTCCTTCGGCCAGCGGCTGGTGAACAACGATATACCGGCGAAGGTGGCCATCCCTGGGATGTCGGGCTCCAGCGGCGCCGACAAGATGCCGGTGGCGGCAACCACGAACGGAGCTCTGAACGTCTCGCCGGCTTCGGTCCGTACCGCCCACGCCGCAGCCTCGTCATCGAAGGCCATCGCGACGACCTTGGTGTCGAATTGAATGTCGCGGCGAAGATCCAGCCGATTGGCGACGAAGTTGAGGTAGGCCTCGACCTCGGGCTGGGCCGGCATTGTCTCCGTCCATACCCATTCCTGCTGGATGGCGTCAGAGAAGCTGTACGAGTATTCGATGCTCTCGATGTCACAGCGAGCGCCGGGATAACGGTTGTATAACCAAGTGCCGCCGACGTTTTCGGCCATTTCCAGCACGCGGGTCCGCATTGCAAGCTGCCGCAACCGATGCAGCGTGTACAGGCCGGAGAATCCCGCGCCGATGACCAGCACGTCGAACGACGCGTCGGCTTCAGTCGGCATCGTTACCGGTTATCTTCAAAATGGTCCGGGTCAGGTGCAATGTTTTGATCCGCCAGGTGTCATCCTGCTTCTCGTAAGTCTCGCGGTAGTGGCCGGCACCGTGTAACTCCTGCCCGCCGCCGAAGATGACCCAGTCCTCCATCGCCCAGATGCCGGTTGCGGTGGTGGGTGAGTTGAGGGTGATCTCCGGGGTATGGCAATGGTGCATGGTGGCCGCGTTCCCCAGGCTGGCCATCACCGATGGCACGAAGTTGTCGACGCCTTCCACCGGCGGAGCCGTCATCGGGTCGGCCCCGCCCGTGGAAACCGCCATGTCTAGCTTGACCACCACGTCGGTGGTGAACACGCTGCGCCACCCCTCGACGTCCTTGGCGTCGAGAAAGCGACAGTAACGCGCCTTCAACTGCCGAATCGCTTCGAGATCGTCAGCCACCCTGTTACGCCTCCTCGACCTGAAACCTATACTGTAACGAATTTAGTATCAGCGGACTACAGTGAGGCGCCGCCGTGTTAGTACCACTCACCTGGAAAGTCACCGGATGGTTCATGGTCGGCTGGTCTCCCGAGTTTCCCATCGGCGAGGTCCGGCCACTCCACTATTTCGGCGAGGATCTGGTGGCCTACCGCGATGAGAACGGTGAGCTGCATGTGCTCGAGGCGCACTGTAAACACCTCGGCGCTCACATCGGCCACGGCGGCAAGGTGGTCGGCGACTGCGTGCAATGCCCGTTTCACGGGTGGCGGTGGGGTCCGGACGGCACCAACCGTTACATCCCTTATCAGCCGGACCGCCCCAACCGCGCGCTACAGCTGCGGGTGTTTCCGGTCCGCGAGCAGTACGAATGCGTGTTCATCTGGCATCAGCCGGACGGCAAGGAGCCGCAGTGGGAGATGCCGGACATCTTTCGCAAATTCCCGCAATTCGAGACCGATCCGGCGGCCTACTACCGCGCCTATCCGGAGTTCTCCCGCCGCGCGGAGCGCGAACCGGTGCACCCGCAGATCGTGGCGGAAAACGCCCCCGACAGTGCCCATTTCGAGTACGTGCACCACGCCACGGTGACACCGCGCCTGCTGGACTGGAAGATCGTGGACCAAGAATGGCAATTCATCGCGGGCTGGCCGGACGCGAGTAGCGACAACCCCGACGATCTCGCGCTGCGGTTCCACAGCCACTTGTTCGGCCTCGGCGGAGCGATCAGCGTCTTCGAGGGTGCGCAGAACCATCGGCTGATTTTCACCTGCACGCCGGTCGATGACGAGTGCTCAGACCTGTTCTACTCGATCTGGTGGCCGCGATCCCCAGGCGATGCCGCCGACGTGCCGGAGGGCAAGCTGCGTGAGCTCATCGAAAAACAGTTCCTGTCGACTGTGTTCGACGATCTGCAAATCTGGCGCTACCAGAAGTATGTGGAACGTCCGCCACTCTCCAAGGTCGACGCGAAAGGTTATATGGCACTGCGGAAGTGGGCGACCCAGTTCTACGAAGTGCCAGCATGACAGACCTGGCGGAACTCGCGGCGCCCGAGCACACCGCGATCGTCGCCCAGGAGTGCCAAGGCGCGGTCATCGGCCCGAACGCGGGGCTGGCGGTGCTCGCCGGAGAAGCACGCCGCGTTGCGCTACCGAACATCACCCGGTTGCTGCCGACGGCTCGGGCAGCAGGCGTGCGAATCGTGCATTGCTTGGTGCAGCGACGACCCGATGGGCTCGGCTCCAACCACAATGCCAAGATTTTCTCCATCGCGCGCGGCGACGTCGACATCGCTCCAGGTACGCCCGGAGCCGCCGTGTTGCCCGAGTTAGGCCCTGAGCCAACCGATCTGGTCCTGAGCCGGTGGCACGGCGTCGGCCCGATGGGCGGCACCGACCTGGACGCGGTGCTGCGGAACCTCGAAGTGTCCACCATCGTCGTGGTCGGTGTTTCGCTGAATATCGCGATCCCCAACTTGGTGATGGACGCGGTCAACGCTGCCTATCGCGTCATCGTGCCGCGCGATGCCGTCGCCGGTATACCCACCGAGTACGGCGCCGCGGTCATCGATAACACGCTGTCCCTACTCGCGACGATCACCACGACCGAGGAGCTGCTACGGGTATGGACGCAGGAATGACCGACACAGCACCCGAAGTACGGGGTGGATTTCCAGACGTGAAGCCAGTCGACGCACCCCCTGAGCTGGGCCGGTTCGTCGCCTCTCTGCGCCGCCTGCAAGACCTGACGGTTTCGACCAATCCAGAGAGCGCGATGTGGGCTACCGCGGCCGAGCGCATGGAAGACCTGTGCGCGTTGCTGCAAGACCATCAGGTGCCGGAGGGTCGTGCGCCGGCCGGCCGGGTCATCGATCTGCCCGGATTGGGCCATCCCCTGCTGCCACCGTGGACCGTCACCGACTTCGGACCCGACGGCGTCACCATGGAAGGGCTCTTCACCCGGTCTCACGTAGGTGGTAACAACGCCGTGCACGGCGGCATGATCCCGCTGCTTTATGACTGGCACTTTGGGATGATCGTGTCGACCGCCGGGCTTTCCCCCAGCCGCACGGCATACCTGCACGTCGACTACCGCCACATCACCCCGATCGACGAGCCATTGACCGCATACGGCCGGATCGCCGAGATCGACGGCAGGAAAGCATTCGTCACCGCTACCATGGCAGCGGCCGACGGCACGCTGCTCACCGAAGCCAACGGCCTGATGGTCCGCTTGCTTCCGCACCAGCCGTGAGAGGCCTGATGTCCGACACCGCAACACAATTCACGGTGCCCGCCGTCGCCGGAGCTGTCGCAGCCACAATTGGCGATCGCGAGCTCATCATCCACGGCGAGCGACGGTTCACCTACGCAGAGATCATCGAGCGGTCGAACCGTCTCGCCGCATACCTACATTCGCGGGGTTTGGGCTGCCACACCGAGCGTTCGGCACTTGCCGGCCACGAGGTCGGGCAGGATCTCCTCGGCTTATATGCCTACAACGGAAACGAATTCGTCGAGGCGTTGCTGGGTGCCTTCGCGGCGCGCGTTGCCCCGTTCAACGTCAACTTCCGCTATGTCAAAAGCGAGTTGCAGTATTTGCTCGCGGATTCGGGTGCGACCGCCCTGATCTACCATTCCGCGTTCGCGCCGCGAGTAGCCGAAGTCTTGCCGGACCTACCGCAGCTGCCAGTCCTTATTCAGATCGCCGACGACTCGGGTAACGCGTTGCTCGACGGCGCCGTGGACTACGAAAGCATCATCAAATCGAGTTCGCCGACGCCGCCGGTGCAACACTCGCCTGACGATCTATACGTTCTTTACACCGGTGGCACGACCGGAATGCCGAAAGGTGTGCTCTGGCGCCAGCATGACATCTTCATGACGTCCTTCGGCGGCCGAAATCTAATGACCGGCGAGACCGTCGGTTCCATCGATGAGATCGTGGCACGGGTGGCCGCGGGCCCTGGCACCAAAGTGCTGATCCTGCCACCGCTGATTCACGGTGCCGCCCAATGGAGCGTTATGACGGCAATCACGACCGGGCAGACGCTGGTCTTTCCTGCCGTGGTGGACCATCTGGATGCCGACGACGTGGCCCGCACCATCGAGCGGGAAAAGGTAGCCGCGGTGACGGTAGTTGGCGATGCCATGGCCCGGCCACTGCTCGGCGCCATCGAGAAGGGCATAGCCGATGTGTCGTCGTTGGCGGTGGTCGCCAATGGCGGGGCGCTGTTGACTCCTTATGTCAAAGAGCGTCTGATTAAGGCCTTGCCCAACGCCATGGTCGTGGACGGTGTGGGATCGTCGGAGACAGGTGGGCAGATGACTCATCTATCGATTGCAGGGGCCGTGTCGACCGGCATGTTCAACCCTGGACCGGATACCGTCGTGGCCGCCGAAGACTTCGGCTCGCTCCTGCAACCGGGTCACGACGGCATGGGCTGGCTGGCCCAGCGAGGTTACGTGCCGCTGGGCTACAAGGGCGACGCTGCCAAGACGGCCGCCACCTTCCCGGTCATTGACGGCATCCGATACGCGATACCGGGTGACCGGGCCCGCCACCGCGCCGACGGCGTCATTGAATTACTCGGCCGCGATTCGGTGACGATCAATTCCGGCGGCGAGAAGATCTTCGTCGAGGAAGTAGAAACCGCGATCGCGTCGCACCCGTCGGTGGCCGACGTGGTCGTCACCGGGCGGCCCAGCGAACGGTGGGGCCAGGAGGTCGTGGCCGTCGTCGCGCTCGCCGATGACGCACGCACCGATTCCGGCGAACTGATCGCACATGCCGGAAAGTCGTTGGCCCGCTACAAACTTCCCAAGGCGGTCGTCTTCCGGCCAGTCATCGAGCGCAGCCCGTCAGGGAAGGCCGACTACCGGTGGGCGCGCGAGCAGGCAGTGAACGAGGGATAGCCATGAGTGACGACGACGTGCGGTCCGCCCTGCGGCGACACTGGGATGCCTCCGACGCGAGCGATTTCGCGACGGAGCACCAAATCTACCGGGCTGATGCAATTCTCGAGTATCCACAATCGGGCGAGCGCATCCGAGGCCGAGCCAACATTCAGAAGTCCCGCGCAGCCCAGCCGAACACCAAACGCTTCACCGTGACCCGCATGCTCGGCGGCGGCGATCTGTGGATCAGCGAGCTCGTCGTGACGTATGACGGGCAACCGTATTACGTCGTCAGCATCATGGAATTCGAGGGCGAAGAGGTGGTCCGCGAGACGCA
>CAVRER010000012.1:0-14640 GCA_963720085.1 uncultured Actinomycetota bacterium | reverse complement strand
CCGGGACTGATCATTACCGGCGTTGGCCTGGGCTGCACCATGACACCGCTTGCGGGATCGGCGGTACAGACCTTGGCGCGCTACCAGGTGGCGCGCGGGTCGACGCTGCTCAGTGTCAATCAGCACGTCGCCGCTTCGGTCGGCACCGCATTGATGTCGGTGATTTTGACCAGCCAATTCAACCGCAGCGAAAGCATCACTACCGCAGAGAAACTCGGGATCCTACGAGGAAAACTCGGGAAACACGATCCGCCGGCGCCGTCTCACCACGAGGTCTCCCCCGATTTCACCATCCGGCTGATGCACGACCTCACACACGCCTACACGCTGGTCATCGTGGTGTCGATCGTCATTGTTGCGTTGGCACTTGTGCCAGTCGCGTTCCTGCCCAACAAGCCACCGCCGGCGGGCAAGCGCCAGACGCCGGTGCCGGCGTACTAGTTGGGCGCTACACCTCGAACAACATCGTCGCAATCCGCTCGACGGTCACCATCGGATCGGTCGACTTCAGGTGGGCGTTCACCGCGTCATTGAGCCATAGCATCGAAAACCCATGCACCAGTGACCAAGCCGCCAGCTCGGCACCGGCCGGATCCGCGTTGGCGTGCTGGTCCGGCAGCGACGCCACACCCCGAGACAACTCGGCGCCGGCAGCCGTTTGCGCGGCGACCAGTTCCCGATTTGACGGATCGACCAACGACTTGTCGAACATCACCCGATAGTGGCCAGGATGCTCGATGGCAAACTGCACGTACGCCAGCGCGGCGTCGAGGAACCGCGGCCGGGCGTCGGCGAGGGCGGCGGCCAACAACTCGAACCCCTGAGCGGCCAGCGCGGTGAACAGCCCGCGCCGATCAATGAAGTGGTGCGCCGGCGCTGCGTGTGACACCCCCGCTTCGCGCGCCAATTCGCGCAGCGACACCCGGTCCGCGCCGCGCTCAGCGACAAGACGTGCGGCCTCGGTCAGGATCGCGGCCCGCAAGTCCCCGTGATGGTAGGTCGGACGACTCATAACGCCAGCATAACGGACGAACTTGACAGTGGCTAGTTCTGGCGTTACGCTCATCGCTAGGAACTTGTCAGTGTCTAGATCGGAGGGTTGACATGGGTCCGTTGATCACCTTGCTAGCGGGAAGCACCGTGGCCCGGATCGTGGGCTGGGCAGGCGTCGACTACGTCGACAACTGGACCAAAGCGATCGCCGTCGGCCTGGCCGCGATGTTCGTCCTGACCGGTGTCGCGCACTTCGTCCCGCCACTGCGCGCGGCGCTGATTGCGATCGTGCCTCCGCAGCTACCGACACCCGGACTGCTGGTGACCGTCACCGGCGTGCTGGAACTCCTTGGCGCGGTGGGTCTGTTGGTTCCGGCCACTCGGGTCGCCGCGGCCGTTTGCCTGCTGCTGCTGATGGTGGCGATGTTCCCGGCCAACATCTATGCGGCGCGGATGCCTAATCCGCCCAAGTCGATGACGACGCAGCTACCCCTGCGCACCGCTGAGGAGATCGTCTATCTGGCCGCTGCCGTAGTGGTCGTGATCGGCGGCTGCTAGCAGCCAGGCGTACTGGTAGGCCACCTCTTTCCAGCGCTCGTAGCGCCCGCTGATTCCACCATGGCCGGCGGTCATCTGGGTCTTCAACAGCACCGAATTACCGTCGGTTTTGGTGTGCCGCAACGCCGCTACCCATTTCGCCGGTTCGACGTAATAGACCCTGGTGTCATGCAGCGAGGTCATCGCAAGGATCGGCGGATACTTCTGGGCGCCGACGTTCTCATACGGCGAATACGACTTCATATAACGGTAAACATCGCTGTCGCTCAACGGGTTTCCCCATTCGTCCCACTCGGTAACGGTCAGCGGCAGCGACGGGTCCAGAATTGTCGTGAGCGGGTCGACGAACGGGACCTGCGCCAGGATTCCGGCGAACAGATCGGGGGCCATGTTGGCCACCGCGCCCATCAGCAGCCCACCAGCGCTGCCGCCC
The DNA here is from genome assembly GCA_963720085.1 of uncultured Actinomycetota bacterium. GTDB lineage: Bacteria > Actinomycetota > Actinomycetes > Mycobacteriales > Mycobacteriaceae > Mycobacterium. The sequence continues at coordinate 12,656 of CAVRER010000012.1, read as the reverse complement.
AGGGCCACCAGCTGCTCCGGTCGGGTCAATCCGGAGTCCACCAGGTGGTTTGCGACGGTGACGAAGTCGGTGAAGGTGTTCTTCTTCTCCAGCAGCTTGCCGTGCTCGTACCACAGCCGACCCATCTCGCCGCCCCCGCGCACATGAGCGACGACGAACGTCATGCCGCGGTCGAGCAGCGACAGCCGAGCGATGGAGAAACGCGGATCCTCACAGATCTCATACGCGCCGTAGCCGTAAACGAGTGCTGGGGCCGGGAATTCGATGTTGGCACGGTGCACGATTGAGATCGGGATCCGGGTTCCGTTGGCTCCGTACGCCCAATCACGGCGTTCGACGTAGTCCTCGCGTCGGTAGTCGCCGAGCACCGGCTGCTCGCGCAACAGTGTGCGCTCGCCGGTGACCAGATCCAGGTCGTAGATCTGTACCGGAGTGACAAACGATCCCGCACCGATCCGGAGCTTCGGTGAGTCCCAATTCGGGTTGGCGCCCAGGCCGACCGACATCAGCTCGGAGTCAAACGAGATTTCCTCAGGCCGTCCGTAGTTGGCGCCGTCGATGGGCCACAGCTGGATTCGCGGCAATGCCTCAGCGCGGTAGCTGACCACCAAGTGGCCGGCGAAGGCGTCGACGGCGTCCAGCCGCACGTCGTCGCGGTGTTCGATCAGCGTGCGCTGCGCGGTCGGGTTATCGGCAGGTGCCTCCACCAGCGTGAAGTTGACCGCGCCGTCGTTGTGCAGGATCAAAAACCGGTTCTGCCCGTCGACGATCGCGTGTTCCACCGAATACTCGATGCCGTCGCGCCGTGGCAGCACGGTGACCAGCTCGGCATGCGGGTCGGCGGCGTCCGCGTAGCGGACCTCTGAGGTAATCGCCGACGCCGACACGATCAACACATACGCGTCGCTGCGGGTCCGGCCCACCGCAAGCCAGAACCGCTCATCGGCTTCGTGATAAACCTTCTCCGCGCTCAGACCCGAGGCGAGGCGGTGGCGCCACACCGCTTCGGGGCGCCACGCCGCGTCGACCGTGACGTAGTAGACGGTTCGATTGTCGGTAGCCCAGGTCGCTCCGGCGCCGATGCCGACAATCTCGTCCGGGTATTGCTCGCCGGTGCGAAGATCCCTGAACCGCAACGTATAACGCTCATCGCCGACCACGTCGACGGAGTACGCGAGCACATTGCCGTCGGGGCTGACGCTGGCAGCGCCCAGTGAGAAGTAGTCGTGCCCCTCGGCTTCGATGTTCTCGTCGAGCAAAATCTGCTCACCCGGGATCTCGGTGTGCTCATCGAAGATCGGCGGGCTCCAATCGGTCGGATCAGTTACCGGACAACGGCATTGGACACCATATTGCTTGCCTTCAAAGCTGCGGGCGTAATACCACCAGTCGTCCCGTCGGATCGGCACCGACAGGTCGGTCTCTTTGGTGCGTGCTTTGATCTCGTCGAAGATCTTCTGCCGCAACGGCTCGAGGGGGGCGGTCGCCTGGTCGGCGTAGTCGTTCTCTGCTTCCAGATGAGCGATCACTTCTGCACTGGACTTGTCGCGCAGCCATTCATATGGGTCGACGAATACGTCACCGTGGAATTCCCGTCGACTCTCCACCCGCTTGGCGACGGGCGGTGCTGGTAGGTCGCTCATGCCCCCGGCCCGATCCAAGCGTCGAAGCGTAGCCCGGAAATCCGTTCGTAAGCCTCGATGTAACGGTCACGGGTGGCGTCGATGATGCTCTCGGGCAGCGGCGGCGGAGGCTTAGATCCCGAGCGGTCCCAGCCAGAGTCCGGGCCGGTCAGCCAGTTACGGACGAACTGCTTGTCGAAACTCGCCTGCACCACCCCGGCGCGGTAATCGGCGGCCGGCCAGTACCGCGATGAATCGGGTGTGAAGATTTCGTCGGCGAGTACCAAGCTGTCGTGCGTGTTGATACCGAACTCGAATTTGGTGTCTGCGATGATGATTCCCCTTCTCAGCGCGTGGTCGGCCGCCTGTATGTAGGTCTGGATAGTGCGATCGCGCAACTGATTAGCGCGGACCCCACCTACCATCTCGATCACCCGGGCGAACGAGATGTTCTCATCATGTTGTCCCAGTTCGGCTTTCGTCGCCGGAGTGAATAGCGGCGAAGAGAACCTGCTGGCCTCGACCAAGCCCGGAGGCAATGAGATGCCACAGACCTTTCCGGTCTGCTGGTAATCCAGTAGTCCGGAGCCGGTCAGGTAGCCGCGGGCCACGCACTCCACCGGAACCATCTCGAGCTCTCGCACCACCAATGCACGGCCAAGGACCTCGTCCGGGATGCGCGGGTCGTCCGGCGGACCGGCAAGGTGGTTGGGCGCCTCGACGAGGTCGAAGAAGAACACGCTCATCGCGGTCAAAATCCGGCCTTTGTCGGGAATCACACTGTCGAGCACATAGTCGAACGCTGAGATCCGGTCGGTCGCGACGAACAACAGGTGATCGACGTCGATGCGGTACAACTCGCGGACCTTGCCACTGGCCAAGTGCCGGTAGTCGGACAGAGCGGGACGCATCGGGACAGCCTAATGGGCCACCCACGGTGTGCTGCGGTTCGACCGCGCAAACGGGATTACGCTCGCTTTCGATGACAACCGGCGGGGCCCTGGCACCCCGCAGTTGTCTGATCGATCAGCAACCTTGGCCACGGTGAAACTCGGATCGACATCACATCTGACCGCTTTGGCGTCCAGTTCGCCGCCGCGCTCCTGCGCCTTGACCACCACGCAGTCGCCTTGCCGGTAGCCGTTGGGCCGGCGGGCCGCATGACCAGTGGCCTCCCATACCGCGAACCCGACGCCGACGGCGACGATGACCGCCGACACCACTCACCGCTATACACGTCGTGGTGACCGGGCCGGTGGCACGTCGACACCCGGTGGTCCGAAACCAGATTGCTGTCCTGCTCCGTGCCGGTATAGCCGATGGCATCGGCATTGACGAAGACGGTCGGAATGCCGACATTGATCAACGGTGGCCTTAAGCGTGCCGACACCCGGCACTTCGAGGTCGGTGAGAGGGGGTGTGTCCTCGATGCCCACCTCGCCGAGCGTGGCGCCGAGGTCGACGACTCCTTGGTCGTACGCGACGCCATACAGGGCGCTGATCAGTGATTTCCGTACCGAGTGGACGCGTATCGGCCTGGCGGTGTCACCGACATCGAGCAGTGTGTTGCCTTCGACCAGCACATACACCGCGGTTGCATCGAGGGCGCGCGCCTGTCGCTCCAGTGAGGCGATCGTTTCGCGATTCATGCTCGGTGGTCCTTCGTGGTGTCGTGTCAGCGTAAGTATCAGGCCGTCGAGTCGGCCCGCGTTTGAAGGAGAGCGACCGGACGTCCGAGCGATTGTATACAGAGTAGTGTACACTCTGTATCCAGGTATGGGCACTGCGACGGGAACGTCAATGAGTGAGGCGAGGTCGGTCGGATGAGCGAGCGAGTGAATCACAGTCAACGCGCTTACGAGCAACTGCGAGACGAGATCGTGCAGTGGGAGCTGCCGCCGGGTACCCACCTCAACGAGGTCCCGTTGGCGGAACGCCTGAGCGTGTCGCGGACTCCGCTGCGTGAGGCGGTGCAACGCCTGGCGCGTGATGGACTGGTCACGATCATTCCGGGCCGCGGTGCGCTCGTCGCCCAGCTCTCGCTGCAAGACGTTGTGCATCTGTTCCAGATGCGCGAGGCACTGGAGCCCTACGCCGCGCGTCTGTGCGCGCGCAACCCCGACCGTAGTGATTTCGGCGATCTGCGTGCGGCATTCGAAGATCAGAAGGACCTCTTCGCGAGGGGATCGTCGCCGCAGCGCGACTACGCCGAGTACTACACGTTGATCAAGCGCATGGACACCGCGATCGATGAGGGAAGTGGCAACCCCTACGTGCGCGAGTCACTCGGAAGGCTGCGCACACAACTGCAGCGACTGCGCCAGATCGCCAAACGCCGACCACCGCGCATGCAGCAAACCGTCTTAGAGCATCTGGCCATATGTGCGGCCATCCAGGACGGCGATGAAACCGCCGCTGCGCAGGCCACTGCCCTGCACATCAACAACAGTCTGCACAACATCGTCGCCGCGATGACCGATGACGTCATCGGCCATACCACCTTCGCCACCTCGACTACTGGCGACTGACACGAACAGGAGACCCACCGTGACACCCGCCGACGGAAACAAGGTAAGTAGCGCCCTGGCCCGTTCGCCGGGTGCGCGCCTGCGCGACTTGTTCAGCACCGACCATGGACTACTGCTGCCCGGCGTACCCAATGCGCTCACCGCGCTCATCGCACAGGACCTCGGGTTCGACGCCGTCTACCTCACCGGCGCGGGACTCACCAACACCTACCTCGGTCTCCCGGATATCGGCCTGATTTCACTACCTGAAGTCGCTGCGAACACCGCCGCTATGGCGGACGCGGTTGACCTGCCTCTCGTCGTCGACGCCGACACCGGCTTCGGCAATGCCATCGCGGTCGCACGCACGGTACGTGTCCTGGAACGTGCCGGGGCCGCCGGTATCCAGCTGGAGGACCAAGTCGCCCCGAAGCGCTGCGGCCATTTCGACGGTCAGGAAGTGATCAGCGCGGCCGAAATGGTGCAAAAGATCCACGCCGCGGTCGACGCCCGCAGCGACGAGAACACCGTCATCATCGCCCGGACCGACGCCCGCGCAAACCATGGTCTCGACGCCGCGCTCGACCGCGCCGCAGCCTACGCGGCAGCCGGGGCCGGCGTCCTTTTCATCGAGGGCCTCCACTCACGGGAAGAACTGCGCGCGGCAGGCAAATGCGTGCCGGGAATTCCGAAGCTGGCGAACATGGTCGAAGGCGGAAAAACACCCCTTCTGAGCCGGGACGAACTGCTAGCCATGGGCTTTTCCATCATCCTGTACGCCAACGCCGCCATGCAGGGGGCGATCCTGGGCAGCCAGATAGTCCTGAGGAGTCTGCGCGGCACCGGTTCACTGGATGCGGCTCGCGATCAGCTCGCGCCGTGGGAAGAACGGCAACGCCTGGTCCGCAAGGCCAGCTACGACGAACTCGAACGCCGCTACGCGCCCCAATGATTCGTGCTTCACACAAGAAAGGGAGAGAGATCGACATGACCGATTCAACTGTGACAGCAGACCGCGAGGAGTTGTTCGCCAAGCTGGCCGACCCCGCCACCACCGGCAAGTTCTTCGAGCGCGTATCCGACAGCGTGTCCTGGACCGTGGAGGGCACTCATCCGCTGGCCGGCACCTATACGAGCAAGCAGGCCTTTTTCGATTCCACCTTCACCATATTGGGTCCATTGATGCGCGACGGCCTCCGCCTTGAGGTCCAGAACCTGCACATTGCCGGTGACTACACCATCGCTGAACTCCAAGCGATCGCCACGACCACCGAGGGCGTTCCGTTCGATAATCGATACTGCTGGGTGTGCCGTTTCGACGGTGACCTCATCGTCGAGGTCCGCGCTTACCTTGACTCGTGAACGGATTCAGGCCAGGCCGGGAAAGTCCTGAACCTCGTGCTCGATCACTTGCCCACCGTTTAGCCGGACCGTGATCTTCGTGCACTACGTCAATCGTCATCATTTAGCCCTTTCGTGAACGCTTTGTGGCGCAAGCGCCTTGGTGGTCGGCAGCTTGCGGCAGGTGGTGGTGCCTAGTGCAGAAGGCCGGCCTTGCGGGCGTCGAATTGGAGTTCGTCGCGGTGATCGGGGTGGGCGATGGCGATCAGGCGGCGGGCTCGTTGGTCGAGGCTGGCTCCGCGCAGCGCGGCGACGCCGTATTCGGTGACGACGTGATCGACGGTGTTTTTCAGGGTGGTGACGACGCTGCCCGGGGTAAGGGTGGCGCGGATGCGGCCGCGGCCGCCGCTGGTGGTGGAGTGCAGCACCAGGAAAGCTTTGCCGCCGGGGGAATACATCGCACCGCGGGCGAAGTCGGCTTGCCCGCCCGAGGATGACCAGTAGCGTCCGGCGATGGTTCGCTGGCGGCCTGGCCCATCAGGTCGACTTCGGTGGTTGCGTTGATCGAGACGAAGTTGGTTCGTTGGCCACGACGCGGGGGCGTTGGTCCAGTCGACGGGCATCATTTCGACGGCGGCGTTGTGGTCGAGCCAACGCAGCAATGTCGGTGTGCCGACCGCGAAAGTGGCCACATGCTTGTTGCGGTGCTGCTGTTTGCGGGTGCCGGTGGCCACACCGCTGTCGACGAGGTTCATCAGCCCGTCCGACAGCGCTTCGGTGTGGATGCCTAGATCGCGGTGGTCGCTCAGCGCGCTGAGCAGTGCGTCGGGGATGGATCCCACGCCCACTTGCAGGCAGGCGCCGTTGGGAATCATCTCGGCGATGTGGCCGGCGATCGCTTCGTCCTGGGGTGCCGGCGGCCGGCGTGTGATCGCGGGAAAACCGGCGTCGCTGCGGATCCATCCGGCGAGCTGGCGGATGTGGATCTGGTTCTCTCCGTGTGTGAACGGCTGGCCGTCGGTCACCTCCAGGAAGAACGGAACTTGCCCGATGAAAGTGGCGGCGTAGTCGGCGTTGGTGCCCAGGCTGAAGTATCCGTGTTCGTCGGGGCCGGCGGCGCGGGCGACCGAATCGGGGGCCAAAGTGCTCCGCGAAGCCCCCTGACTACTAAGACTTGAAAAACGGTTCGCCGGGTGTCTCGCCCAGCTCGGCGAGGCGCTTGGTGGCGCGCACATGCACGACCTGCGCGTCGTCGACAATCACGGTCCCGGCGACCCGACCCTGTGCTGGGATCAGTGCTATGAAATCGCGGTTTCTCCCCTACGCCACTACTCCGAGGCGACTGGTGGCTCAATTGTTCAGCGATGTCGTCATCGTCATTTGGACATTTATCTGGGTGTTCGTCGGCCTGGCCGTCCATAGCGCGGTGTCGACCATCGCCACGGTGGGTCGACAGGTCAAAGGCGGCGCGGACGGTGTCGCCGACAGCCTCGAGTCGGCTGGCCAAAGTGCCGATCGCATCCCACTGGTCGGCGACGCGGTGAGCAAACCGCTCACCGCGGCCAGCAAGGCCGCCCTCGACATCGCCGGTGCGGGGCACAACCTGGACACCACCGCCACCTGGCTGGCGGTGGTGCTGGCGCTGGCCGTCGCTGCACCGCCGGCCCTTGGGGTGGTGATGCCCTGGTTGGTGCTGCGCATCCGGTTCTTCCGGCGCAAATGGACTGTCAGCACGCTCGCGAGCACACCGGCCGGCGAACAACTGCTGGCGCTGCGGGCATTGGCGAACCGGCCGTTGCGCCGGCTGGCCGCCGTCAGCCCGGACCCGGTCGGCGCGTGGCGCGTCGCGGATCCCGGCGCCATCCGGGGGCTCGCCGCCCTCGAGCTGCGTTCGGCGGGAATTGCCGCGCACGCGCGCTAGGTTAATTCGACGACCAAGTGTCGGATACCGGTATGACGGTTGCTGCGAGTCCATTCGACGGGCCGGGTGACCCGCACGGCGTGAAAGCGGGTAAACAGCTCCTCGAACAGCACTCGCAGTTCCAGCCGAGCCAGATTGGCGCCGAGGCAGTAGTGCACGCCCTGGCCGAAACCTAAGTGTGGGTTGGGCTTTCGGTTGATGTCGAATTCATCGGCACAGTCGAACACATTCGCGTCTCGATTGGCCGAGCCTTCCCAGATCTGTACCTTCTGTCCCGCCTCGACGAAGGCTCCGCCGAGCGTGACGCTGCGCGTGGCGGTGCGCCGCTTGGATGGCGACGGCGACGTCCACCGGACCATCTCCTCGACCGCGGTGGGGAGCCTGTCCAGATCCTCACGCAGCGCTTGCAATTGCTCCGGATGTTCCGCCAGCGCCAGCAGTCCACCGCCCACCGCGTTGCGCGTCGTCTCCGCACCGGCGCTGAACAGCAGACTGAAAAACAGATACAGCTCAAGATCCGACATGGCCGGAGCTTCCACGTCGTCAAGCATCGCATTCGCGACGACCGACAACATATCGTCGGTCGGCTCAGCACGCTTCGACGCGATCAACTCCTGGCCGTAGGAGTACATCCGCGAACCGGCCTCCTCGACGGAGAGCTGCGACAACTGTGACATTGACGCCTTACGCGAGCCGCCGAAGTCGAACTGCGGCTCGATGGCGTCGAAGAGCCAATGCCGCTCGGACTCCGGCACTCCCAGCAGGATGCAGATCATCTGCATCGGCAATTCGGCGGCGATGTCAACCAGAAAGTCGAACGGTTCGCCCGGCACCACCGCGTCCAGCAGCCGACGGGTCCGGGCCCGAAGATCATCCTCGACGAGACGGATCATCCGCGGTGTCAGCCCGGAGCTGACCAGTCGCCGAATCTGCGAATGCCGCGGATCGTCCATCATGTTGAGCACCTGACCCGCGATGGCCAGGTCCTGTAACAGCGTGCCGCCGAACGGCCGGTCACCGCCGGTGACTGATGAGAAGGTCACCGGATCCTTCAGCACCGCAAGCGTTTCGGCATACGTGGCGACCGACCAGAAGCCCTCTCCGTCGGGAGTGTGCTCGGTCGGCTCATGCCAGTACACCGGCGCTTCTCGGCGATGGACGGTGAACAGCTCGTGCGGAAATCCGTTGGCGAAGTTGTCCAGATCGGTGAAGTCGATTTCCGAGAGAGCGCCGGTGGAGGACGTCAAAGGATGGCGCCCGGCGTGTACTTGGCCGCGGTCGGGTAGCGGCCAACTAGCGCGTCCACCCCGGCAACCACCGCGTCGACCTGGTCGCCGGCGGCGCCGATGAACGCCTGCTTGTCGGCCAGCGCGGCGTCCAGGGACGCTCGGTCCAGGGGCAGTCGCGGATCGGCGGCCAGCCGGTCGAGTAGGTCAGGCTCGGCGCCGCGTTCGCGCATCGCCAGCGCGGTGGCCACCGCGTGTTCTTTGATCACCTCGTGGGCGGCCTCGCGGCCCATTCCGGCGCGCACCGCCGCGATCAGAACCTTGGTGGTGGCCAGGAACGGCAGGTAGCGGTCCAGCTCGCGCTCGATCACCGCGGGGTAAGCGCCGAACTCGTCGAGCACGGTCAGCATCGTCTCGATCTGCCCGTCGGCGGCGAAGAAGCTGTCCGGCAACGCAACTCGGCGCACCACCGAGCAGAACACGTCGCCCTCGTTCCACTGCGCGCCGGCCAATTCAGCAGCCATCGACGCGTAGCCGCGCAACACCACCTGCAGCCCGTTGACCCGCTCGCAACTGCGGGTGTTCATCTTGTGCGGCATCGCCGACGAGCCGACCTGCCCCGGCGCGAAACCCTCGGTGACGAGGTCGTGGCCGGCCATCAGCCGGATAGTGTGCGCCAGTGACGACGGCCCGGCGCCCAGCTGCACCAGAGCGGACACCACTTCGTGGTCCAGTGAACGCGGATACACCTGTCCGACACTGGTCAAAACCGTTGTGAATCCTAGGAAGTCAGCAATGCGTCGTTCGAGTTCGGCGAGGTTCGCCACGTCACCGCCGAGCAGATCGAGCATGTCCTGGGCGGTGCCCATCGGACCTTTGATGCCACGCAACGGGTAGCGGTCGATCAGTTCCCGCAGCCTGGTCAACGCCAGCAGAGTCTCCTGCGCCGCCGAGGCGAACCGTTTGCCCAACGTGGTGGCCTGCGCCGCGACGTTGTGGCTACGTCCGGCCATCACCAGGTCGCGGTAGGTCACCGCACGCTCGGCCGTTCGGGCCACCACGGCGACGCCGTGGGCGAACACCAATTCCAGCGACCGGCGAACCTGCAGCTGCTCGACGTTCTCGGTCAGGTCACGGCTGGTCATGCCCTTGTGCACCTGTTCGTGGCCGGCCAGCGAGTTGAATTCCTCGATGCGGGCCTTGACATCGTGGCGCAGCACCCGCTCGCGGGCGGCGATCGAGGCTAGGTCGACATCGTCGAGGACCCGCTCGTAGTCAGCGACGGCGGCTTCGGGAACCTCGACCCCCAATTCCGCCTGCGCCCGCAGCACCGCCAGCCAGAGCCGCCGTTCCGCGACGACCTTGGCCTCGGGCGACCAGATCGCCACCATCTCGGCGCTGGCGTAGCGGTTGGCCAACACGTTCGGGATTGTCACAAACACACAGCTTAACGGCGCCGCTGCGGCCGCGGATCAGGCACAGTAGCCACATGCACTTCGTTGGGCTCGATCTCGCCTGGGGCGAGAAAAACAGCACCGGTGTCGCGGTCATCGATTCCGACGGCCGGCTTCTGCACGTCGGTGCCGCGCAAGACGACGCGAGCATCGAAGCCGCGGTGTCGCCATATGTCAGCAACGACTGCCTGGTGGCCATCGACGCGCCGCTGATCGTGAAGAATTTGACCGGACACCGGCCGTGCGAGGCGGCGCTCAACCACGACTTCCACCGGTTCGACGCGGGAGCACGCCCGGCCTATGCGGAGAAGCCCGAATTCGTTGATCCTCGCGGCGCCCGGATCGCGACGGCACTCACTCTCGACTTGGATCCCCTATCGAATTCGCCACGACGGGCGATTGAGGTATATCCACACCCGGCGACCATTGTGTTGTTCGGCCTGGAGAAGACTCTGAAGTACAAGAGGGGTCCATTCGAGGTTCGTCAAAATGAGCTGCTGCAGTTGATGACACTGATCGAGGGACTCGACAAGGCAACGCCGCGGCTGCGGGTGAACCACAACGTGTCTTGGGTGGAACTGCGCAGACGGGTTGCCGCCGCGACGCGACCGGGACAGCTCGATCGAGACGAAGACCCCGTCGACGCCGTGCTGTGCGCATACGTCGGGCTGTATTGGTATCACCGGCCCGAAGACGTGACCCTATATGGCGACTTCGCGAGCGGCTACATCGTCACACCGACTCTTCCGCCGGATTTGGCGCCCGTGCCGCGTCGTCGTGCCGCTCCACAGCCGGACACCGACGAATTACGTGAGCGGCTCGCGCAGCTTGCTGCACTCCTCGACGAAGCACAACGCGGGCTGGCCGAGATCCGCCGACAGCTCGACCGCTAACCCGGTGTCGCGCCAACCGGCGCGACACCGCCGGTCGCCCCAAAAAGTCCCGTTCAGCTGGAACGAGGTCAAATCTGTACGTGGCGCTGGTCGAACGGTGCCAACGAGTCGATGACATCGATCACAGTCGCCCGCGCGACGGTGCGGGGATCCTCCCGATCGTCGACCAAGGCGGAAACCACCGCGCCGTCGATTGCGCAAATCAACGCTGAGACCAGCTCCATGCGCACCGAGCGTCCCGACCGCTCGATCACCTCGGCGATGGCGTCGACGCGGTGACGCAGGTTGCGGCGCTGAATGTCGCGCAATGCGGGCTGGCGGGCACACGCGATGTAGCGCTCGTAGCGCGAAATCAGCTGCTCGGTAAGACGCGGGCCGGATTCGCTGCCGACGAGCAGATCGACCAGCAGGTCCGCGGTCGTCTCGGGGCCGCGGCGCCGGCGCGACAGGGTGGCGACCTCGGCCCGCAGCTGCGCCACCTCCAGCATTCCGATATGGGCGACCGCGTTGGCGATGAGGTCATCGAGGCTAGAGAAGTAATAGGTGGTCGAAGCCAGCGGAAGGCCGGCCCGGCGGGCAACGGCGCGGTGGCGGACCGCCTCGAATCCGCCTTCGCGCAGCAGCTCGGCGGCGGCGCTGACCAGCGCGTACCGTCGACGTTCTCCCTTGGGAGTAACCGCTGCAGTCACCTACGACATGCTGCCAGTCAGCTGTGTTCTGCATCACCCTTTCCGACAAACGCCAGGTCCGGTGTGACGCAACGGCGCTTTAACACGCCGGCGACGATACAGAGCCGAGCGATGTGGGGGACCCCCAGCCGCGCAGCGGCGAGGGAGCGAGGAGCGGCGCTTATCATGGCCCGCATGCCAGATCTGAGTCGTCGCGCTGTGTTGCGCCTTGGCGCCGGTGCGGCGACCGGAGCCCTAGGCGCTTACGCGCTGGACAAATTGCTGCCGGCGCGCCCTCCGCTCACTGCGCCGGTGACGATGACCGGCACTGGCGTTCCGTTGGCCCCGCACCCGCCGCTAGACCCGGCCCCAGCGCCGGTCGCAGCCCCAACAATGGTGACCGGCTCGTTCGTGTCGGCGGCGCGCGGCGGGATAGCTACCAACTGGGCGATCGCCCGGCCGCCGGGTCAAACCAAACCCCTGCGACCGGTGATCGCGCTGCACGGCAAGGGAAGTAGCGCGGCCACCGTGATGGACGGCGGCGTCGAGCAGGGCCTGGCCCAAGCCGTCAATGCCGGCCTGCCGCCATTCGCGGTGGTTTCCGTCGATGGCGGCGGAAGTTATTGGCACAAACGGGCTTCCGGCGAGGATTCCGGTGCCATGGTGTTGAACGAGCTCATCCCGATGCTCGACGCCAAGGGCCTCGATACCTCTCGGGTCGCTTTTCTGGGCTGGTCGATGGGCGGCTACGGCGCCCTGTTACTCGGCGGCCGGCTCGGAGCGCCCCGCACCGCAGCGATCTGCGCGGTGAGCCCGGCGCTGTGGTTGTCGTCCGGAGCGGCCGCGCCGGGCGCATTCGACGGACCCGACGATTTCGCGGCCAACTCGGTATTCGGGATGCCCGCACTGGCGTCCATCCCGATCAGGGTCAACTGCGGCAACAGCGATCCGTTCTACGGAGCGACAAAGCAGTTCATGGCTCAGCTGCCCAACCCGCCGGCGGGCGGGTTTTCCCCCGGCGGAC
>CAVRER010000011.1:0-78221 GCA_963720085.1 uncultured Actinomycetota bacterium | reverse complement strand
CAGAGGTGGTCTACCACCAGATCCGCGAAGACCTGGAAGCCCTGGGCGTCATCTTCCTGGACACCGACACGGCGCTGCGCGAGCACCCGGAGATCTTCAAGCAGTACTTCGGCACGGTGATCCCGGCCGGGGACAACAAGTTCTCCGCGCTGAACACCGCGGTGTGGAGTGGCGGGAGCTTCATCTACGTCCCGCCGGGTGTGCACGTCGACATCCCGCTGCAGGCCTACTTCCGGATCAACACCGAGAACATGGGCCAGTTCGAGCGGACACTGATCATCGTCGACGAGGGCGCCTACGTGCACTACGTCGAGGGCTGCACCGCGCCGATCTACAAGTCGGATTCGCTGCACTCGGCGGTGGTGGAGATCATCGTCAAGCCCGGCGGCCGTTGTCGCTACACCACGATCCAGAACTGGTCGAACAACGTCTACAACCTGGTCACCAAGCGGGCCCGCGCCGAGGCCGGCGCCACCATGGAGTGGGTCGACGGCAACATCGGGTCGAAGGTGACGATGAAGTACCCGGCAGTCTGGATGACCGGCGAGCACGCCAAGGGCGAGGTGCTGTCGGTGGCATTCGCCGGCGAAGGCCAGCACCAGGACACCGGCGCCAAGATGCTGCACCTGGCGCCGAACACGTCGAGCAACATCGTGTCGAAGTCGGTGGCGCGCGGCGGCGGCCGCACCTCCTACCGCGGCCTGGTGCAGGTGAACAAGGGTGCGCACGGTTCGCGCTCCAGCGTGAAATGCGATGCACTGCTGGTGGATACGATCAGCCGCAGCGACACCTATCCGTACGTCGACATCCGCGAGGACGACGTGACGATGGGTCATGAGGCGACGGTGTCCAAGGTCAGCGAGACCCAGTTGTTCTACTTGATGAGCCGCGGGCTGACCGAGGACGAGGCGATGGCGATGGTGGTGCGCGGCTTTGTGGAGCCGATCGCCAAGGAACTGCCCATGGAGTACGCGCTGGAGCTCAACCGGCTGATCGAGCTGCAGATGGAAGGCGCGGTCGGGTAGTGACGAAATTGACTGAAGCGGTTGAGGGTTCGTTACTCGCCGCTGCCAACAAGGGCGAGCACTTCGCCTCTTTCGACGTCGATGCGTTCGAGGTCCCCGCCGGCCGCGACGAACTCTGGCGGTTCACCCCGCTGCGCCGGCTGCGTGGCCTGCACGACGGCTCGGCTCCTGCGACCGGGAGCGCCCAGATCGCTGTCGGCGAACGGCCCGGGGTGCGAGTCGAAACCGTCCGGCGCGGCGACCAGCGGCTCGGCGACGGTGGTGTACCGACTGACCGTGTTGCCGCGCAGGCCTTTTCGTCGTTCAACGCGGCCACAGTGGTCACCGTTGCGCGCGACACGCAGGTCGCTGATCCGGTTGAAGTTGTCATCACCGGCCCGGGTGAGGGTGCGGTGGCCTACGGACACCTGCAGATCCGGGTGGAGGAGCTGGCCGAGGCGGTCGTCGTCATCGACCAGCGCGGCAGCGGAACCTACGCCGACAACGTCGAATTCGTCGTCGACGACGCCGCCCGGCTCACCGTGGTGTGGATCGCCGACTGGGCGGACGACACCGTGCATGTCAGCGCGCAGCACGCTCGGTTGGGCAAGGACGCGGTGCTGCGGCATGTGGCCGTCATGCTGGGTGGCGACCTGGTGCGCATGTCTGCCATGGTGCGCTTCGCTGCGCCAGGCGGCGACGCGGAGCTGCTCGGGCTGTACTTCGCCGACGACGGTCAGCACCTCGAGTCGCGGCTGCTGGTCGACCACGCTCAACCCGATTGCAAATCCAACGCGATGTACAAGGGTGCGCTGCAAGGAGATCCGGACTCGAATCGCCCGGACGCCCACACCGTCTGGATCGGCGACGTGTTGATCCGGGCCGAGGCCACCGGCACCGACACCTTCGAGGTCAACCGCAACCTGGTGCTCACCGACGGCGCGCGCGCCGACTCGGTGCCCAACCTCGAGATCGAGACCGGCGAAATCGTCGGCGCCGGACACGCCAGCGCCACCGGGCGATTCGACGACGAGCAACTGTTTTACCTGCGTTCCCGCGGCATCCCCGAAGAGCAGGCCCGCCGATTGGTGGTGCGTGGTTTCTTCAACGAGATCATCGCCAAGATCGCGGTGCCTGAGGTACGGGAGCGCTTAACCAAAGCCATCGAGCACGAACTGGCTATCACGGAATCGAGAGCAACCGCGTGATGACCACTTTGGAAATCAAAGACTTGCATGTCAGCGTCGAGAGCCCGTCGGATGACGGCGAGATCGCCATTCTCAACGGCGTCAACTTGACGGTGAGCTCCGGCGAGACGCATGCGGTGATGGGGCCCAACGGATCCGGCAAATCCACCCTGTCCTACGCCATCGCCGGGCACCCGAAGTACCGCGTGACGTCGGGTTCCATCATGCTCGACGGCGAGAACGTTCTGGACATGACCGTCGACGAGCGCGCCCGCGCCGGCCTGTTTTTGGCCATGCAGTATCCCGTTGAGGTGCCGGGCGTGTCGATGTCGAACTTCCTGCGCTCGGCCGCTACCGCCGTCCGCGGCGAGGCGCCCAAGCTGCGGCACTGGGTCAAAGAGGTCAAGGCCGCGATGGATGACCTGGACATCGACCAGGCCTTCGGCGAACGCAGTGTCAACGAAGGCTTTTCCGGCGGTGAGAAGAAGCGCCACGAGATCCTGCAGCTGGGGTTGCTGAAGCCAAAGATCGCGATCCTCGACGAGACCGACTCCGGCCTCGACGTCGACGCGCTGCGGGTGGTCAGCGAGGGCGTTAACCGCTACGCCGAATCCGAGCACGGCGGCATTCTGCTGATTACGCACTACACCCGGATCCTGCGCTACATCCATCCGGAATTCGTGCACGTGTTCGTCGGTGGCCGGATCATCGAATCGGGGGGGCCGGAGCTGGCCGACGAACTCGAGGAGAACGGCTACGAGCGCTTCTCCCAGACAGCTGCCACGGGGGCCTGACATGACGGTTTCGGTCAGTCGCCCGGCGGCGCCGGACCTCGCTGCGATCCGGGCCGATTTCCCCATCTTGAGCCGTGTGATGCGGGGCGGAAATCAGCTGGCGTATTTGGATTCCGGCGCCACGTCGCAGCGGCCGGTGCAAGTCCTTGACGCCGAACGCGAATTCCTCTTGACCTCCAACGGCGCGGTGCACCGAGGCGCGCACCAGCTGATGGAGGAGTCCACCGATGCCTACGAGCAGGGCCGGGCCGACATCGCCGCGTTTGTCGGAGCGCACACCGACGAGCTGGTGTTCACCAAGAACGCCACAGAATCGCTCAACCTGGTGTCATATGTGCTGGGGGACAACCGGTTCGAGCGTGGCGTCGGCCCAGGCGATGTCATCGTCACCACCGAGCTCGAGCACCACGCCAACCTGATCCCATGGCAGGAGCTGGCCCGGCGCACCGGCGCCACCCTGCACTGGTACGGCGTAACCGACGAGGGGCGTATCGACCTTGATTCGTTGTCGCTCGATGAGCGGGTCAAAGTCGTTGCGTTCAGCCATCATTCGAATGTGACCGGAGCAGTGGCCCCGGTGACCGAGCTGGTGAGCCGGGCCAAGGCCGTGGGCGCGTTGACGGTGCTGGACGCCTGCCAGTCGGTGCCGCACCAACCGGTCGACTTTCACGCGCTCGACGTCGACTTCGCCGCCTTTTCAGGGCATAAGATGTTGGGCCCCAATGGGATCGGCGTTCTCTACGGACGACGTGAACTGTTGTCTTCGATGCCGCCATTCCTCACCGGCGGGTCGATGATCGAGACGGTGACCATGGAGGCCACCACCTACGCGGCGCCGCCGCAACGGTTCGAGGCCGGCACGCCGATGACCTCCCAGGTGGTCGGGCTGGGCGCGGCCGCGCGCTATCTCGGCGCCATCGGCATGGACGCCGTCGAAGCACACGAACGCGAGTTGGTGGCCGCCGCGATCGATGGCCTGTCCGGCATCGACGGAGTGCGGGTGATCGGGCCCAAGTCGATGGAGAACCGCGGCTCGCCGGTATCTTTCATCGTCGACGGCGTGCATGCTCACGACGTGGGCCAGGTCCTCGACGACGACGGGGTGGCCGTGCGGGTGGGTCACCATTGCGCATTGCCACTGCACCGCCGATTTGGCCTGGCCGCCACCGCACGCGCATCGTTCGCGGTCTACAACACCCACGAGGAGGTCGACCGGCTGGTGGCCGGCGTCCGGCATGCCCTCGACTTCTTCGGCGGAGCGTGAGCCGCGCGTGCGCCTCGAGCAGATCTACCACGACGTGATCCTCGATCACTACAAGCACCCGCAGCACCGCGGGCTGCGCGAGCCGTTCGGCGCGCAGGTGCACCACGTCAACCCGATATGCGGCGACGAGGTCACGCTGCGAGTCGCGCTGTCGGGCGACGGTGAGCAGATCGCCGACGTCTCCTACGACGGGCAGGGCTGTTCGATCAGCCAGGCGGCCACATCGGTGCTCACCGAGCAGGTGATCGGTCAAAGCGTTGGGCAGGCGTTGAAGACGGTTACCGCGTTCACCGAGATGGTGGCTTCCCGCGGAACCGTAGTCGGTGACGAGGACGTCTTGGGCGACGGCATCGCATTCGCCGGCGTCGCCAAGTATCCGGCCCGGGTCAAATGCGCGCTGCTTGGCTGGCTGGCGTTTAAAGACGCGCTGGCGCAAGCGGCTGAAGACGTCCAGGAGGTAAGGGATGAGTGAGACCGCCGCAACGGATAACGAACTGCTCGGCGACATCGAGGAGGCGATGCGCGATGTCGTCGACCCCGAACTGGGTATCAACGTGGTCGACCTGGGACTGATCTACGGCCTGAATCTCGAAGAGGGAGACGAGGGGACCGTAGCTCTGATCGACATGACCTTGACGTCACCGGCCTGCCCGTTGACCGACGTCATCGAAGATCAGTCGCGTAACGCACTGATCGGAAACGGTCTGGTCGACGAACTGCGGATCAACTGGGTGTGGAACCCGCCGTGGGGCCCGGACAAGATCACCGACGACGGCCGCGACCAACTGCGCGCGCTGGGCTTCACCGTCTGAACCAGAGCGTTGATGGGGTCCGCGGTCGAAAGCAGCGTGGCATACGCCGACGCGGCGGCGCTGCTGATTGCGTTGACGATGTTCGGCGAAGCTGGGCAGCGAATTGCCGGCGCTGCTGTCGGTCAGCGTCTCCACGATGCTGGGCACTGACAGTGATTGCAATCACCGACAAGGTCTTGGAATCGTTGCTGTGTTCCGCTGGCCAGCGCCGTGAGTACATCGGTGTTTAGATACGGTCCTGAGAAACTTTGGTCCGCCGCCCAAAACTCGCGCTAGCGACAACTTGGCCGCAGAATCAAAGTACAGGACAGAAAGGGATCGCCCGATGAAGAAAACGCTGATGATCGTTGCGGCCTGCGCGGCTACAGCGCTGCTGGGCAGCGGCATTGCCCATGCAGACCCCGACCCGGCACCTGCACCTGACCCGAACGGGCCGAAGTGTTGGGTAACGAACGATGCTGGGCATCAGGAATTGGCGCCGTGCGGCTGGGCGTATTCGGACGCGTCAGGCTGGTATCAGGTTCCTTGGGGGTTCGTGGGCATCCCTTGATCAGTCGTCTTCCCGTCTGAACCCGTCCGAACGCTTCGGGCCGGCGACGCCGCGACCAGCTCTGTGAGGTTGCGGCCGGACCAGTCCTGGCTACGATCATGGTTGTGAATGATGCCGCGGCAGCCCACGGGTCCAAGCAGCTGGCAACCGGCGCGGAGCCGCATGTGGTCGTGATGTTCGGCGCCACAGGAGATTTAGCACGGCGTAAGCTGCTGCCCGGGCTATTTCACCTGTCCTGTTCCAACCTGGCTCCCGAAATCCGCATAATCGGCACATCGCTCGATGAGATCGACAACGAAACCTTCCGCAAGCTGGTGTCTAAAGCCTGCCACGAGTACTCCAGCCACGACATCTCCGATGATGTTTTGGATCAGTTCACCACCAATTTGATCTATGCACCCCTGAGCGACGGGCCGGAAGCGCTGGCCCGCGCCGTGGGTGAGCAGATCGATGTCCTCGGCGGTGATGCCCGTTTGCTGCATTACTTGAGCGTCCCGCCTGCGGCGGTGTTGCGTGTCATGGAAACGCTGCACAAGGCGGATTTGGTGCAGAACTCGCGGGTCATCATGGAGAAGCCGTTCGGCGTCGATCTGGCCAGCGCTCGGGAATTGAACGCGGCGATTCATGAGCGATTCGAGGAAGAACAGATCTTCCGGATCGATCACTTCCTGGGTAAGGAGGCCGCGCAGAACATTCTCGCGTTCCGGTTCGCGAACGGGTTGTTCGAACCGATTTGGAATCGAAACTTCATCGACCACATCCAGATCGACGTTCCCGAGAGGCTCACATGTGAGAGCCGCGCGCAGTTTTACGAATCCGTGGGGGCGTTCAAAGACATGGTGGTCACCCACTTGTTCCAGATTCTGGCGTTCGTCGCGATGGAACCTCCCACCGAGCTGGCTTCAGAGGCGATCAGCGACGAGAAGAACAAAGTCTTCCGGTCGATGCGCCCGCTTAATCCAACCGAGGTGGTGCGCGGGCAATACCGGGGTTACCGCGACGAGCCTGGGGTGTCTGCGCAATCGGATACCGAAACATTCGTCGCGCTCAAATGCGAGATTGATAACTGGCGCTGGGCGGGTGTCCCGTTCTTTCTACGCACCGGCAAGGGCCTCGCTGAGGGACAGCGCATCATCTCAATCGCATTCCACGAGCCGCCGAGGAGCATGTTTCCGGCCGGATCTGGTGTGGGACAAAAGGGTCCGGATCACCTGACTTTCGATCTCGCCGATGTGTCCAAGATGTCGCTGTCGTTTTACGGCAAGCGGCCCGGACCGGGAATGAAGCTGGACAAACTCAGCCTGCAGTTCACCATGGAAGAGTCCGGCCATGCCGGCGATGTGCTCGAGGCCTACGAGCGTCTGATTCTTGACGCGATGCGCGGCGATCGGACGTTGTACAACACGGCAGAAGGCATTGAGCGGCTCTGGGAGGTCTCGGCACCGTTGCTTGACGATCCGCCGCCGGTCCGCAGCTACGACCTCGACTCGTGGGGTCCCAACGCGGTCCATCCGCTGATTGCCCCGCGAGCATGGCGGCTGCCGTTCGAACGCGGTTGGCGCGGCAAGACTTAACCGCGCTAGTGAGGGTGCCTCCTCCCGCCGGGCTGCGGGCAGTTGCCGTTGTCCGCCTGCTGAACGCTGATGGTCATCGCCTGCAGCGTGCCAGTGTTGCCCTGGGTCCCCCGCGCAGCGATGCACTTGCCTTGAGCCAGCGCTTGCGCGTCGGTGGCGGCCTGCTTGGTGTACTTGGTCGTGTCGGTGACGGTCACGGTGGACGAAGAACTGTTGCCGTTGGCGTCGGTGCCGTTCACCGTGATGGTGTTATCCGCGACGGAGGCAACGGTGCCAGCTATCCCCGCGCGGTGTTTGGGTTCCGGGCACTTGCCCTCGGCTGCCGGGCTGACTCGCACGGATTTCGCGGTGATCGTGCCGCCGGTGTCCGCGCTTTCCCGGATGGGACGCACAGCAACACAACTGCCGGCGGTGACATCAGTCAGCTGGGCGGAAGTGAGCTCGGTGATCTTGGTCGACGGTGTGAAGTCGACGGTTGCGTTTCCGGTCTGCTGGGTGACCTGGATGGCGTCGCCCGACACCGAAGCGATCATGCCGCTGACCCAGCCTTTGCCGTTCGCCGACGCTGACGGCGGTGTCGCAGCGGAGGTGGTCGGACTTGCTGACGTGGCGGGCTTCGTATTGTTCGACGCACCGCACGCGGCAACGGACAGCGCGGTGGCGCCGGTGACCGTGAGTATCGCCAATCGGGTCAGTCGCGCGGACCAGAAAGTGACACGCATCCCAGACATCTAGGTCCTTTCGAATCGTCGGCCGCTGTGAGTAGGCCGGCCAAGCAACGATTCTCACCATTCGTGGCACAACTGAGTACCGGCTGGCGGCCGATTATGAGCCAGCTGTGTATTCGGGAAGCCCGCGCGAGTTGTCGCTAGAACGCCGCTTCGGGAAGCGCCATGATGTCGTCGTCGATAGCCTCGATGATGCCGCGCAGTGTGGTGAGATTCGGAAGCATGTTCTTGGCAAAGAATCGCGCGGTGGCTATCTTGCCCCGATAGAACGCTTCGTCGTTGGCCGGCGCGGTGGCCAGGGCAGCTTGCGCGAGGTCGGCTTGTGCCAGTAGCCGCCAGCCGATGAGCAAGTCGCCGACGGCGAGCAGGAATCGCACCGATGCGAGGCCGACTTTGTGTATCTCCGTTGGGTGTTCGGCGGCGGCCATCAGGTATCCGGTCAGGGTGGCGGTCATTGCCGTGACGTCGTCGAGTGCGGTCTGCAGCAGAGCGGCGTGTTGCCGTAGCGTCTCATCGCAGCTACCGATGGTGTGGCGGATCTGCGATGCCACATGCTCGAGGGCTTCGCCGCGGTCGCGAATGATCTTGCGGAAGAAGAAATCCAGCGCCTGGATCGCGGTGGTGCCCTCGTAGAGGGAGTCGATTCTGGCGTCACGGATGTACTGCTCGATGGGGTAGTCGGTCAAAAAGCCCGACCCACCGAGCGTCTGCAGCGACTCGGTCAGGATTTCGTAAGCCCGTTCCGAGCTCACTCCCTTGACCACCGGGAGCAGCAGATCGTTGACGCGGTGCGCCATCTCGGCTTCCGCACCTGAAACATGTTGTGCGACAGCGTCATCCTGGTGCGCCGCGGCATACAAGTACAGCGCGCGCAACCCTTCGGCGTAGGCCTTCTGCGTGATCAGGCTGCGGCGCACATCCGGGTGGTGCATGATCGTGACCCGCGGCGCGGTCTTGTCGGTCATCTGGGTCAGATCCGCGCCCTGCACCCGCAGTTTGGCGTATGCCAGCGCGTTGAGATATCCGGTCGACAGCGTGCCGGCGGCCTTGACGCCGACCGTCATGCGTGCGTGCTCGATGACGGTGAACATCTGCGCGATCCCGTTGTGCACGTCGCCGACCAGGTAGCCGACGGCGGGCAGTCCATGGGCGCCGAAGGTCAACTCGCAGGTCGGGGACGCCTTCAGGCCCATCTTGTGTTCCAGACCGGTAGCGAAAACCCCGTTGCGGGAGCCGAGTTCGAAAGTCTCCGGGTCGAAAAGGTACTTGGGAACGTAGAACAGGCTCAGACCTTTGGTGCCCGGACCGGCACCCTCGGGTCGGGCCAGCACGAGATGGAAGATGTTTTCGGCGGTATCGCCCACGTCGCCACCGGAGATGAAACGCTTGACGCCCTCGATGTGCCAGCTGCCGTCCGGTTGCGCGATGGCCTTGGTTCGCCCCGCTCCGACGTCGGAGCCGGCGTCGGCCTCGGTCAACACCATGGTGGCCGCCCAACCTCGTTCCAGGGCCATCGCCGCCCACCGCTTCTGCTGTTCGGTGCCCTCGACGTAGAGCGCGTTGGCCATCGCCGGGCCCACGCTGTAGAAGAAGGCCGCGGCCGGATTGGCGCAGTGCAGCATCTCGTTGATCGCCCACGTCACCGGGCCCGGTGCGGACACGCCGCCGATCTCTTCGGCGAGACCGATGCGCCACCACTCGGCGTCCTTGACCGCCTGCACCGATTTGGCCAACTCGGCCGGCACCGAGATGGTGTGCCGGTCCGGCTCGAAAACCGGTGGGTTGCGGTCGGCGTCGGCGAACGACTCGGCGATCGGGCCCTCGGCCAGGCGAGCGACTTCATCGAGCATGGTGTGGACGGTGTCGACGTCGAGGTCGCGATAGCGCCCTGAGCCGAGAACAGTGCCGATGCCCAACACCTCGAACAGGTTGAACTCAATGTCGCGCAGGTTAGCGATGTAGTGCCCCAACGGTTTTCCCTTCCCCGAGTGAGCTGTGGACGCAGTGTGTCCGAGGCGGGATTGGGTACGCAACCGTAACCTACGGCGACGGAACCGTAACCTACGGCGACGCAACCGTAGGGTGCGAGGTCAGCGCTATGGGCCCGGCTGCATTGGGGCTACCTCAACGCCGTTGGCGCCACTTCCACATCGGTGCGTAGGCCTTTGGACGAGTCGCGTCTTGGCTCTAATGGCGATGGTGCGGCCACGGGAAGTGGAAGTGGTGGTGCGGGCGACCCATCGGTGGACACGGTTCGAGGTCGATGGTCGCCGCGTGCAGCACCCCGCCGTCCTTGGTTCCCTGCGCCGCCATGCACTTACCGTTCTGGATCGCTTGCGGAGTTGGTAACCGCGTGCTTGGTGTAGGTGGTCGTGTCGGTGACGTTCACAGTGGTGTGCGTGGTCTTGCCGGTGGGATCGATGCCGTTGACGGCGATGGTGTTACCCGTAACCGAGTCGACGATGCCGTTGACGCCGGGACTTTCAGCCGGCCCTCCGGGCGATGGTGCCGGCGGAGGGCACTTGCCGCCTTCAGATGGGCTGATCGTTACGCTCTGCGCGGTGACCGGTCCACCAGGAGGACCGTCCTGTGCCGCGGCCTCGACATCGACGCAGCTGCCGTGGGTGACGTCGGTCAGCTTGGCCGGGCCGAGCTCGGTGACCATTGTCGACGGCGTGAAGTCCACCGCGGCCGCCGTCCGATCCCGCTGCGTGAGCTGGATCCTGTTGCCTGACACCGATCTGACCAAGCCCTCGACCTCGTCATGACCCATGGGTGGTGCCGGCGGCGGCGTGGGCTTCGGAGGCGAAGAAATCGTTGAGCTCGCCGACGTGCTGGGTTTTCCGGTGTTTTCGTTGCTCGAATTGCCGCACGCGGCGAGCGACACTGCGGTAGCGCCGGTGACCGCGAGGATCACGAGCCGAGTCAATCGACGTCGATGCGCGGCGGCGGACATCACGGTTCTCCGATCGAGGCGTTGCGGGGAGGGGTACCCGCTGCGGTGCTGAGTTGCACAATTATTAGCTGAGCTCGTGAGCGGCCTTTTGACGCGGTCCGGTCGAATAGGGTTGTGCCATGTTTTGGGTGTGCAGAACCTGCGGTGTTGAGCACGCCACCGCATCAGACGTCTGCGCGATTTGTGCCGACGACCGGCAGTGGGTGCCGGCCGAGGGTCAGCAGTGGGCGACGCTGGAGCAGCTGGATAGCCGAAGGAATGCGGTCGCGGGTCTCGGTCATCGAGGACGGACTGGTCGCGATCGGCAGTTCGCCGCCGCTCGGTATCGGACAGCTGGGAAAGCTGGTGTGCACCGATGTCGGCAACGTGTTGTGGGATCCGTCCGGCTTCGTCGACGACGATGCCGTGGCCGCAGTGGCAGAGCGTGGACCGGTCATCGCAATTGTGGCCAGCCATCCGCACATGTACGGCGCACAGGTCGAATGGAGCCACCGACTGGGCGGCGTCCCGGTCTATGTGAACGCCGTGGATGCCGAGTGGGTGATGCGTCCCGACCCGGTGATCGAGCAGTGGTCGGACACCCTGCAGCTGACCCCGTCGTTATCCGTGGTCCGGGTCGGCGGACATTTCCCCGGCAGCGCGGTCGCCTGCTGGACCGAGGGTGCCGGTGGGCGCGGCGTGCTGCTGGCCGGCGACACCATCTTTCCCAACCCGGACCGCCGCACGGTTGCGTTTCTGCGCAGCTACCCGAACCGACTTCCGCTGTCCGCCGCGGTCGTGCAGCGCATGGCCGACACCCTGGCGGCGTTGGACTTCGACCGCATCTACGGCCTGTTCACCAACTCCATCGACGCCGACGGCCACGCGGCGGTCCAGCGATCGGCCGCCCGCCACGCCGCCTGGGTCCGTGGCGACTACGACCACCTGACCTAGCGCGCCGGCGGAACGCTGGGGAACACAGAGGGAACACTGGGGCAGTTCGCGGCGTTAACCCGGGCGTGACTACCCAAGACCTCACTGCCGAACAGTTCAACGAAACTATTAACGGCAACGACATCGTGCTCGTCGACTTCTGGGCATCGTGGTGCGGACCGTGTCGCCAGTTCGCGCCGACGTTTGCCGCGTCCGCGGAAAAGCACCCCGACGTCGTGCACGCCAAGGTCGACACCGAAGCCGAAGATGGCCTCGCGGCGGCTGCCCAGATCCGGTCCATCCCGACCTGATGGCGTTCAAGAAGGGCAAGCTGGTGTTCAACCAGGCCGGAGCCCTGCCGCCCGCCGCGCTAGAGGACCTAGTGCAACAGGTCAAGAACTTCGACGTCGACGCGGCGATCGCGGCGCAGGAACACGACCAGGCCTGATAGCCGCGAGGGGGACCGGGGCTACTTGCCTGACGCTTCCCCGCAAGCGGGCGGTACCTCCACACCGGTCCGCCGCGCGGCCCGGATCGTCGTCAGGCGGGTTACCGTTCAACGGTGAGTTTGGTCCTCGTTGAACATCCGCGACCGCAGGTCGCGCTAATCACCCTCAACCGACCGGAGCGGATGAACTCCATGGCGTTCGACGTCATGGTGCCGCTCAAAGCGGCTCTGGAGGAAATCACGTATGACAACTCGGTGCGGGTGGTCGTGCTGACCGGGGCCGGTCGAGGTTTCTCGTCGGGCGCCGACCACAAGTCGGCCGGGGAAGTGCCGCATGCGCAGGGCCTGACCAGGCCCACCTACGCGCTGCGTTCCATGCAGGTTCTTGACGACATCATCCTGGCGCTGCGACGGCTGCACCAACCGGTGATCGCCGCGGTCAACGGCGCAGCGATCGGTGGTGGGCTGTGCCTGGCGCTGGCCGCCGACATCCGCGTCGCGTCGAGCGGGGCTTATTTCCGGGCCGCCGGCATCAACAACGGGCTGACGGCGAGCGAGCTGGGTCTTAGCTACTTGTTGCCCCGGGCCATCGGCTCGTCGCGGGCGTTCGAGATCATGCTGACCGGTCGGGACATCGACGCCGAAGAAGCCGAGCGGATCGGACTGGTATCCCGCCAGGTACCGGAAGACCAGCTGTTGGAGACTTGCTATGCGATTGCCGAACGGATCGCGGCGTTCTCGCGGCCCGGAATCGAGTTGACCAAGCGCACACTGTGGAGTGGACTGGACGCCGCTAGCCTGGAAGGGCACATGCAGGCCGAGGGCCTCGGGCAGCTCTTCGTTCGCCTGCTCACCACCAACTTCGAAGAGGCGGTTGCCGCGCGTGCCGAGAAACGGCCGCCGGTGTTCACCGACGACAAGTAATACGCCGGACAATTAGCCTGAACAAGGAGAGTGACCGTGATCACGGGTACGGACCTCGAGGTCCGCGCTGGCGCGCGCACGTTGCTCTCCGCGGACGGCCCGGCGCTGCGGATACAGCCCGGTGACCGCATCGGTCTGGTCGGGCGCAACGGCGCCGGGAAGACGACCACCCTGCGCATCCTTGCGGGGGAGGGCGAGCCCTATGCCGGGACGGTGACGCGCAGCGGCGAGATCGGGTACCTGCCGCAGGATCCTAAAGAGGGCGATCTCGACGTCCTGGCCCGCGACCGGGTGCTTTCGGCGCGCGGGTTGGACACGCTACTCACCGATCTGGAAAAGCAGCAGGCGCTGATGGCCGAGGTCGCCGACGACGCCTCCCGCGACCGTGCGATTCGCCGCTACGGCCAACTCGAGGAACGGTTCGCCGCACTGGGCGGTTACGGAGCCGAAAGCGAGGCCGGCCGAATCTGCGCGAGTCTTGGGTTGCCCGAACGGGTGCTGACCCAGCAGTTGCGCACGCTGTCCGGCGGGCAACGCCGCCGGGTGGAGTTGGCGCGGATTCTGTTCGCCGCGTCGGACACTGGCGCCGGGTCGGCCACCACCTTGTTGCTCGACGAGCCGACCAACCACCTCGACGCCGATTCACTGGGCTGGCTGACGGGAATTCCTGCGGGCGCACACCGGCGGCTTGGTGGTCATCAGCCACAACGTCGACTTGTTGGCCGACGTCGTCAACCGAGTTTGGTTTCTCGACGCGATGCGCGGCGAAGTCGACGTCTACAACATGGGTTGGCAGAAGTATCTCGACGCCCGCGCCACCGACGAGCAGCGGCGCCGCCGGGAACGTACCAACGCCGAACGCAAGGCCACCGCGTTGCGTGCCCAAGCCGCCAAGCTGGGCGCCAAAGCCACCAAAGCTGTTGCGGCGCAGAATATGCTGCGACGCGCCGATCGGATGATGGCCGCGCTCGACGAAGAGCGGGTGGCCGACAAGGTGGCCCGGATCAAGTTTCCCAGCCCGGCCGCCTGTGGGCGGACCCCGCTGGTGGCCACCGGTCTGACCAAGACCTACGGCTCACTGGAAGTGTTCACTGGTGTCGACCTCGCGATCGACCGCGGCTCCCGGGTGGTGGTGCTCGGACTCAACGGCGCGGGCAAGACGACACTGCTGCGGCTGTTGGCCGGTGTCGAGCAGCCCGACGCCGGGGGTTTGGAGCCCGGACACGGTTTGAAAATCGGGTATTTCGCGCAGGAGCACGACACCCTCGACGAGACGGCGACGGTATGGGCGAACATCCGCCACGCCGCACCCGATTCCGGTGAGCAAGACCTGCGTGGTCTGCTCGGCGCGTTCATGTTCAGCGGTAGCCAGCTCGACCAGTTGGCCGGCACGCTGTCCGGCGGTGAGAAGACTCGGCTGGCGCTGGCCGGCCTGGTGGCGTCGACGGCGAATGTGTTGCTGCTCGACGAGCCGACGAACAATCTCGATCCGGCGTCTCGTGAGCAGGTGCTGGATGCTCTGCGTAGCTACACCGGTGCGGTGGTGCTGGTGACGCACGACCCCGGCGCCGCCGAGGCGCTCGATCCGCAACGTGTCGTGCTGCTTCCCGACGGCACCGAAGACCATTGGTCCGAGGATTACCGGGATCTGATCGAGTTGGCCTGACCGCTTACGCGACTCGGCTCGACGGATTCCACGCGCGGCCTCGTCGGTCGACTGATCTTCCGACTCGGCTCGCGTGGCGCAGGCGATTTCTTGACGTTCTCCCCGCACTCAAGGTGCGCGGATTCCCCGTGCCAACCGGCTGTCTCGTTGCTCACGCGGGCAACGCCGTGGGCTGGGTGGTGGTGGAAGTTCGCGCCGACCGGTTCTGTCGCTTCGTGGCCCTGCGGGCCTTGATGCGCGCCACTGACCTCCGCGACGGCGGATGTCTGCGGCCTCGCCGGTTCGATGGTGCTACTGGGCCTCGGCGCCCGTCGACATCGTGACGGTGGAGCCAGCCGTGGTTGGCTGCCTCCAGGTCCAGCCGGTCGGAACCATCAGCCTGCCTGTGGACGTGGAGTCCCAGGTAGGCCGAGAACAGGTCCCGGTGTTCTTTGATGCCGCACCCGCAGCGGTGGACCCGTTGAGAGAGCGGCTTTTTCTCACGGTGTCCGCACAGGCAGGATTGCGACAGGGCAGTCGTGTGGGTGCTGTACTCGTAGAGGCGATCGCCGCCGGCGCTTTCAGCCTTGCGGGCTTGCGCCCAAGAACATTCGTCAAATCGGCCCGCCGCCGACGTCGGCTTTCTACGCTGTGTGCGTTGGGGATCCTTTTGAAGCGGGGAGGCGCCGATGAGGAAATCGAGAAAGACACGCGATCAGTTGCTGGTCGAGTTGCGCAGCGCTTACGAGGGCGGAGCCAGCATTCGTACCCTGGTGGCGTCCACCGGCAGGTCGTACGGGTCGGTCCACAGCATGCTGCGCGAATCGGGCACCGCGATGCGAAGCCGCGGTGGGCCCAACCACCGCACCCGGTCTCGAGTCCGCTAGCCCGGCACTTTCGCCGCGACGGCTTATCCCTGGCGTACCGAACTCTCGACCAGATCGAGGACGGCGCTAAGGCGCTGCGGGTCTTCGCCGGAGGCCACCCGGGCGACCAAGCCGTCGAGCACCAAGTCCAGGTAGCACACCAGTACGTCGCTGGGGATGTCGTCGCGCACCCGTCCGGCCTGCTTCTGTCGACGTAGCCGATCGATCGTTGCCGCCGTCAGCTCCGCGGAACGCTCCGCCCACCCCCGGCTGAACGCAGGGTCGTGGCGCAGCTTCCGCGCGATCTCCAATCGCGTGGCGAGCCAGTCGAACTGGTCGGGCGCGTTGAGCATGTCCCGCATCACCTGGATGAGACCCTCCCGCGACGCGACCGCGGCCATCCGCTCGGCATCCTCGCGGGCCAGCTCGAAGAACAACGTGTCTTTGTCACGGAAATGGTGGAAGATCGCTCCCCGCGACAAGCCGATGGCGTGTTCCAGCCGGCGCACCGTCGCCTGCTCGTAGCCGAATTCGGCAAAGCAGCGACGGGCACCGTCGAGGATCTGCCGGCGACGGGCCGCCAGATGGTCCTGGCTGACCTTAGGCACGGGCGCTCCGCTAAATCCTCGCGTGGCGATCCGCTGCGCCCGGCTGCGCCGCGCTTGCGATCGCCACTAGCTCGACCTGAGCATGTTGCGCAGCACGTACTGCAAAATGCCGCCGTTGCGGTAGTAGTCGGCTTCGCCCGGTGTGTCGATGCGCACCACAGCGTCGAACTCCACTGTTTTTCCGCCGTCCTTGCTGGCTTTGACGTGCACCGTCTTTGGCGTCTTGCCGTCGTTGAGCGCTTCGATGCCGGTGATGTCGAATACCTCGGTGCCGTCGAGCCCCAACGACTCGGCGGTCTTGGCTGGAGGGAATTGCAGCGGGATGACTCCCATGCCGATCAGGTTGGACCGGTGGATGCGCTCGAACGACTCGGTGATCACCGCTCGTACGCCCAGTAGCAGGGTGCCCTTGGCCGCCCAGTCCCGTGACGATCCCGAACCGTATTCCTTGCCGCCGAGCACGACCAGCGGAATGTCTTTTGCCGCATAGTTTTGCGCAGCGTCGTAGATGAATGCCTGCGGTCCGTCGGGCTGCGTGAAGTCGCGGGTGTACCCACCGGAGACGACTTCCCCCAAACCAGCGAGCAGTTGGTTACGAAGCCGGATGTTGGCGAACGTGCCGCGGATCATCACCTCGTGGTTGCCGCGCCGCGAGCCGAAGGAGTTGTAGTCCTTGCGCTCGACGCCATGCTCGTCGAGATACTGCGCAGCCGGGGTGCCCGGCTTGATGGCGCCCGCCGGCGAGATGTGGTCGGTGGTCACCGAGTCGCCAAGCAGCGCCAACACCCGCGCGCCGGTGATGTCGCTGACCGGCTCCGGATCGGCGGGCATCCCGTCGAAGTACGGCGGCTTGCGCACATAGGTCGAGTTGGCGTCCCACTCAAAGGTGTTGCCGCTGGGGGTCGGCAGGTTGCGCCAGCGCTCGTCGCCCTTGAACACGTCGGAATAGTTCTTGACGAACATCTCCTGGTTGATCGCCGACGCGATGGTGTCGGAGACGTCCTTCTGCGACGGCCAGATGTCTTTGAGGAAGACGTCGTTGCCGTCGGTGTCCTTACCCAGCGGCTGCGACTCGAAATCGAAGTCCATCGTGCCGGCCAGCGCGTAGGCGATCACCAGCGGCGGTGAGGCCAGATAGTTCATCTTCACGTCCGGGTTGATGCGGCCCTCGAAGTTCCGGTTGCCGGAGAGCACCGCGGCGACTGACAGGTCGTTGTCGTTGACCGCCTTCGAGATCTCCTCGGGCAGCGGGCCGGAGTTGCCGATGCAGGTGGTGCAGCCGTAGCCGACCAGGTAGAAGCCAAGCTTCTCCAAATACGGCCATAGCCCGGCCTTTTCGTAGTAATCGCTGACGACCTGCGAGCCCGGTGCCATGGTGGTCTTCACCCAGGGCTTGGAGGTGAGGCCCTTCTCGACGGCATTCCGCGCCAGCAGCGCCGCGCCCAACATCACCTGGGGGTTGGACGTGTTGGTGCATGAGGTGATCGCGGCGATCACCACCGCACCGTGGTCGACGACGAATTCGCCGAGTTCTTGCGCCTTCACCGTCACCGGATTGCTCACCCGGCCCTTGGCATGCTTTGCGGCCGACTCCACCGGTTTGTGGTCGTCAGCGTGGCCATTGCTCAGCGCCCCCGGGTCGCTGGCCGGGAACGTCTCGTCCACCGCCTCGTCAAGCTTCGAGTAGTCCTTCTTGTCCGGGTCGTCGCCGACGTAGGTGGGGATCTGCTCGCGGAACGTGGATTTGGCCTCGGACAACGGGATACGGTCCTGCGGCCGCTTCGGTCCCGCGATCGAGGGAACAACCTCGGAAAGGTCGAGCTCGAGATACTCGGAGAAGTCCGGCTCGTGCTTGGCGTCGTGCCACATGCCCTGCTCTTTTGCGTAGGCCTCGACCAAAGCGAGTTGCTCTTCTTTGCGTCCGGTGAACCGCAAGTAGTCGATCGTCTCCTGGTCGATCGGGAAAATCGCTGCGGTGGAACCGAATTCGGGGCTCATGTTGCCCAGCGTCGCGCGGTTGGCCAGCGGCACCTCGGCCACGCCCTCGCCGTAGAATTCGACGAACTTGCCGACCACGCCGTGCTTGCGCAACATCTCGGTGACGGTGAGCACCACGTCGGTGGCGGTCACGCCGGGCTGGATCTCACCGCTGAGTTTGAAGCCGACCACCCGCGGGATGAGCATCGAGACGGGCTGACCGAGCATCGCGGCCTCGGCTTCGATTCCGCCGACACCCCAACCCAATACGCCCAGGCCGTTGACCATCGTGGTGTGCGAGTCGGTACCGACACAGGTGTCGGGGTAGGCCACTCCGTCGCGCTCCACCACGACGCGGGCCAGGTATTCGATGTTCACCTGGTGCACGATGCCGGTGCCCGGCGGCACCACCTTGAAATCCTGGAAGGCGCCCTGTCCCCAACGGAGGAATTGGTAGCGCTCGCCGTTGCGCTGGTATTCGATCTCGACGTTGCGCTCGAAGGCGTCGGCGCGGCCGAAAAGATCCGCGATCACCGAGTGATCGATCACCAGGTCGGCCGGCGCGAGTGGGTTCACCTTCTCGGCGTCGCCACCGAGATCCCCGATGGCCTCCCGCATGGTGGCCAAGTCGACGATGCACGGCACACCGGTGAAGTCCTGCATGACGACGCGGGCGGGCGTGTACTGGATCTCGATGCTGGGCTCGGCCGACGAGTCCCAGTTCGCAATCGCCTGGATGTGGTCCTTGGTGATGTTGCTGCCGTCCTCGTTGCGCAGCAGGTTTTCCGCGAGAACCTTGAGGCTGTAGGGGAGTTTCTCCGTGCCGGGCACGGCGTCCAGGCGATAGATCTGGTAACTCTTGTCGCCGACCGCCAGGGTGTTGCGCGCTTCGAATGAATTCACCGAATCTTTGCTGGTCACATCAACTCCCGGGATTTAGTTCTGCTCGCCGACGGGCCGTGTCGACGAGGCCAGTCTAACAGTACGCTTGTCCTGCATTCAGGCCAATCATCCGTATGTCCCCGAGACTGCAACCATCGCGACGAGCCTCGGCGTGTTGTAGCAGTGGTTTAAGTGTCGTGCGATGCGGGCCGGGCACTGCCCGCATCGTCGCGGCGCGGTACGGTCTTGCACCGTGACAATCCCGCACCCGCCGCTCTATATCCCGGGCGAGATCTGCGGCACCATCGGTGCCGATCCGGCGACGCCGCCCGAGCAATGCCTGGCGACCGTGCAAGAACAGGTCACTGCCCACAACATCAGCGCGCCGCTCGCCGTCACGCCGGCGCTACTGCAGGTGATCAACCAGGCGCACAACGACGGCATCGATCTCAAGATCGTCGTCCTCGACCACAACCCGCCGAACGACACACCGCTGCGAGACATCGCGACCAGGGTGGGCGCCCAACACACCGATGCCACCGTGCTGGTGCTCAGCCCGAACTTCGTCGGCACCTACAGCACACACTTCCCGCGGGCCACGCTGGAGATCGGCGAAGACAACGCCAAGACCGGCAACCCGGTGGTCTCGGCGCAGAATTTCTTGCACCAGCTCAACACCCCGCAGTTTCCCTGGACCGCTTTCACGATCGTGCTTCTTATCGGAGTGCTGGCGGCGGTCATTGGCGCCCGAATCATGCAACTGCGCGTGAGGCGGTCAGCAACGTCCTCAGATGACGTCGAAGCACCCACCGAAGAAGCTGGCCAGAGCGCTTAACTCGCCGTATTCGGCTCGTGTTGCATAGCGGCGGCACCGCTACCGCCGCTGCGGGCAAATCAGTGACGTCACCGTTGGGTCACAGTTGTCGGAAGAACAGGCTTGTAATTTGTTACTAAAGTTTCTATTGGGTCAAATGTGACTTACGGTGCAAAGGATGCTTTTGATTTAATCGCGCTTCCAGTGATTACTGGGGGCGCGAACTACCAGCGCCGTCCGCCCGCGTTGAGCCATAGGAGATCCAAGTCGTATGAGACGCATCTGCCGCGGCTCGTCTGTCCGACTGGCCACTAGGCTCACCCGCCGCATCGTTCCGGTCGCGCTAAGCGTGGCTGTGACGCTGTGCATCCCCGGGCTGGCAAATGCCGACCCCGGCGCCGAGCCGAACACTATGGCCCAACTGATCGCAGACGTCGCTCAGGCCAACCAACGTCTGCAGGACCTCGGCGCGCAAATTCAGACCGAGGAGGAGAGCGTCAACAAGGCTGTGGTCGACGTCGAAACCGCGCGCGACAACGCCGCGGCCGCACAACAGAACGTCGAGGCCAGCCAGCACGCGGTCAAGGATGCCAGCGCTGCAATCGCCGCCGCCCAGAAGCGATTTGACCGCTTCGCGGTTGCCAGCTACGTCAACGGTCCATCAGACAGCTACCTCAAGGCGGCCAGCCCCGACGACATCATCGCGACCGCGGCCGCCGGCCAGACCCTGGCCGCCAGTTCTCGGCAGGCGATGGACAACTTGCAACGGGCTCGCACCGAGCAAGTCAACGAGGAGTCCGCCGCGCGGCTGGCCAAGCAGAAAGCGGATAAGGCTGTTGCTGACGCTCAATCCAGCCAGAACGCCGCGGTGGCCGCACTGACCGACATACACCGCAAGTTCGGCGAGCAGCAGCAGGAGATCAACCGCCTGGCCGACGAGCGTAACGCGGCCCAAGCCAGACTCGACGCCGCCCGCAATTGGTCGGCACCCGCGGGCGGACCGGGTGCCAGGGGCCAGGCGGCCTCAACATCAGGGTCCTCCGGTGACCGATGGGATCCGGCGGCCCCCGGCTCGCCCAACGCACCCCAGGGCAACGGCGGTCGATGGGACGGCGAATGGGATCCCACGCTGCCGATGGTGCCCAGCGCTAACGTCGCGGGCGACCCCATCGCGATCCTCAACAAGGTTCTGGGGATTTCGGCGACCTCGTCGCAGGTCACCGCCAATATGGGCCGCAGCTTCCTACAGCAGATGGGGCTGGCTCCCACACCCACCGGCTTCACCAACGGCCGCATTCCACGGGTGTATGGACGGCAGGCGTCGGAGTATGTGATCCGCCGCGGGCTGTCGCAGTTGGGCGTGCCGTATTCGTGGGGCGGTGGCAACGCGGGCGGACCGAGTAACGGCATCGGATCCGGTTCCGATACAAACGGTTTCGACTGCTCGGGCCTGGTGCTGTACTCGTTTGCCGGGGTGGGGATCAAGCTGCCGCACTACTCGGGTTCGCAGTACAACCTGGGCCGCAAGATCCCGTCTTCGCAGATGCGCCGTGGCGACGTGATTTTCTACGGGCCCGGCGGCAGCCAGCACGTGACCATCTACCTCGGTCAGGGTCAGATGCTCGAAGCGCCCGACGTTGGGTTGAAAGTCCGGGTCGCACCGGTTCGTACCAGCGGTATGACGCCCTACGTAGTCCGCTACATCGAGTACTGACGCGTGAAGGGATTTATGCGCCGCTGGTCTAGACGCCGCTCGTCTAGAAATGCCAAGGGGTTACGCCGGGCTTGGCTGGTCTGGCCCATTCTGGCTGCGGTTGCTCTGGTGATCGGTCTGGCCGGTCCCGCGAATGCCGAGGACGGCGGGTGGGATCCCACCCTGCCGCCGGTGGTCAGCGCGGGCGCACCGGGAGACCCGGTCGCCATCGCCAACCAGTCACTGCAGGCCACCGCCAACGCCACCCAGACCACGCTTGATCTAGGGCGGCAGTTCCTCGGCGGCCTTGGCATCAACCTCGGCGGCGGCAGTGGCACCAGTCCCAACGGGATACCGCGCGTCTACGGGCGGCAGGCCGTCGAGTACGTGATTCGCCGTGGGTCCTCGCAGATGGGTGTGCCTTATTCGTGGGGTGGCGGCACCCTGAATGGCCCCAGCAAGGGCGTCGACTCCGGTGCCGGCACCGTCGGCTTCGACTGCTCGGGGTTGGTTCGGTACAGCTTTGCCGGGGTGGGCGTGCTGATCCCGAGGTTCTCGGGTGACCAGTACAACGCCGGCCGCCACATTCCGCCGTCGCAGGCCAAGCGTGGTGACCTCATCTTCTACGGCCCGGGCGGCAGCCAGCACGTCACCATCTACTTGGGCAACGGCCAGATGTTGGAGGCGTCGGGCAGCGCCGGCAAAGTCACTGTCAGCCCGGTGCGCAAGGGGGGGATGACGCCGTTTCTAACCCGGATCATTGAGTACTGACACCGGGTCCTGCATCATCGCCAGAGACGGCCACGTCGACGGAATCCGGGCGGCCTGGAATAGTTGAGCAAGGGCACGCCGCTGCCCCGCGACGTTCGTAGTGCGAGCAGTCGTGTCTGATTGAGCTTTGGAGGGTCGAGCCGTGGAGGGTAATCGATGACATCAGCAGGCGGGCCGCCCCCGGGCGCCACCGATTACTCGGGCCCGGGCGGACCCCCGACGGCCCCTGCGCACGCGGCGCCGTCCGGCGGCGGCAACGGGCTGGCTGCCGAGGTGCACACCCTGGAACGAGCCATCTTCGAGGTCAAGCGAATCATCGTGGGCCAAGACCAGCTCGTGGAACGGATGCTGGTCGGCCTGTTGTCCAAGGGCCACGTGCTGCTCGAGGGTGTGCCCGGCGTGGCGAAGACGCTGGCCGTGGAGACCTTCGCGCGGGTGGTCGGCGGGACGTTCGCACGTATCCAGTTCACGCCCGACCTGGTGCCCACCGACATCGTCGGTACCCGGATCTACCGCCAGGGCAAGGAGGAGTTCGACACCGAGCTCGGTCCGGTGGTGGTCAACTTCCTGCTCGCCGACGAGATCAACCGGGCCCCGGCGAAGGTGCAGTCGGCGCTGCTGGAGGTCATGCAGGAACGCCAGGTGTCGATCGGTGGCAAGAGGTTCCCGCTGCCCAACCCGTTCCTGGTGATGGCCACCCAGAACCCCATCGAGCACGAGGGCGTCTACCCGCTGCCCGAGGCGCAGCGGGACCGCTTCCTGTTCAAGATCAACGTCGGCTATCCCTCGACGGAGGAAGAGCGCGAGATTATTTACCGGATGGGTGTCAGGCCGCCCGAGCCCAAGCAGATCCTGAACACCGGTGACCTGCTGCGGCTGCAGGAGATCGCGGCCAACAACTTCGTTCATCACGCGCTGGTCGACTATGTGGTGCGCGTCGTCATGGCCACCCGTTACCCCGAGCAATTCGGCATGAACGACGTCAAGAGCTGGATCTCGTTCGGTGCATCGCCACGTGCCTCGCTGGGCATCATCGCCGGCGCGCGCTCGCTGGCGTTGGTGCGCGGCCGCGACTACGTGATCCCGCAAGACATCGTCGAGGTCATTCCCGACGTGCTGCGGCATCGGTTGGTGCTCACCTATGACGCGCTCGCCGACGAAGTGTCGCCGGAGATCATCATCAACCGGATCCTGCAGACTGTCGGTATGCCGCAGGTGAATGCCGTTCCGCAACACGGCCATTCGGTACCGCCGGTGATGCAGGCCGCGGGTGCGGCTAGCGGTCGGTGACCGATCCCGAAGCGCCGGCGGTGGTCCATCCGCCGTCGATGCAGCGCGGGCAGATCGATGACCCGAAGCTGTCGGCGGCGCTGCGCACACTCGAACTCACGGTCAAGCGCAAGCTCGACGGTGTCCTGCACGGCGACCACCTGGGCCTGATTCCGGGCCCCGGTTCGGAGCCGGGGGAGTCGCGCGAGTATCAGCCCGGCGACGACGTACGCCGGATGGACTGGGCGGTCACCGCGCGCACTAACCACCCGCATGTCCGGCAGATGATCGCCGACCGTGAATTGGAGACCTGGCTGGTGGTCGACTTGTCGGCCAGCCTGGACTTCGGCACAGCCGTGTGCGAGAAACGTGACTTGGCGGTGGCTGCCGCGGCTGCCATCACGTTTCTCAACAGCGGGGGCGGCAACCGGCTCGGCGCGGTGGTTGCCAACGGCGAGAAGATGATTCGGGTGCCGGCGCGCTCGGGACGCCAGCATGAGCAGACGCTGCTGCGCACCATCGCCACTACGCCCAAGGCGCCGGTCGGGGTGCGCGGGGATTTGGCGGTGGCCATCGAAGCGTTGCGCCGTCCGGAACGCCGGCGAGGGATGGCCGTGATCATCAGCGACTTCCTCGGCCCGATCAACTGGATGCGGCCGTTGCGGGCGATCGCTGCTCGCCACGAGGTGCTGGGCGTCGAGGTGCTCGATCCGCGCGATGTCGAGCTTCCCGACATCGGCGACGTCATCTTGCAGGATGCCGAATCCGGTGCCACCCGCGAGTTCACCATCGACGAGCAGCTTCGCGACGACTTCGCCAAGGCGGCCGTCGCGCATCGCGCCGACGTGGCGCGCGCCATGCGCAGCTGCGGAGCACCGCTGTTGTCGCTGCGCACCGATCGAGATTGGATCGCCGACATCGTCCGCTTCGTCGAATCCCGCCGCCGCGGGGCACTGGCGGGGCGCCAGTGACGTCAGCGGACACACACACCAAGACAGGTCTGCTATGACATTGCCGTTGCTCGGGCCGATGACGCTGTCCGGCTTCGCCCACGCCTGGTTTTTCCTGTTCCTGCTGGTGGTTTTGGGCCTGGTGGCGCTGTACATCATCGTGCAGGTGGCTCGGCATCGCCGGATGCTGCGCTTCGCCAACATGGAACTGCTGGAAAGCGTCGCCCCCAAGCAGCCCACTCGGTGGCGTCACCTGTCGGCCATCCTGTTGGTGTCGGCGCTGGTGCTGCTGACGATCGCGATGGCCGGACCGACCCACGATGTCCGAATCCCGCGCAATCGTGCGGTCGTCATGCTGGTCATCGACGTGTCGCAGTCCATGCGGGCCACCGACGTCGAACCCAACCGGATGGCCGCGGCCGAAGCGGCCGCCAAGGAGTTCGCGGGCGAGCTCACCCCCGGTATCAACCTCGGGCTGATCGCCTATGCCGGGACTGCGACGGTTCTGGTGCAACCGACGACTAACCGGGACGCGACCAAAGCCGCGCTGGGCAAGTTGCAGTTCGCTGACCGCACCGCCACCGGGGAGGGCATCTTCACCGCGCTGCAGGCCATCGCCACCGTGGGTGCGGTGATCGGCGGCGGCGATACACCGCCACCGGCACGGATCGTGTTGTTCTCCGACGGCAAGGAAACGATGCCGACCAACCCGGACAACCCCAAGGGTGCCTTCACCGCGGCGCGCACCGCCAAGGACCAGGGTGTGCCGATCTCGACGATCTCGTTCGGTACCCCGTATGGCTTCGTGGAGATCAATGGCCAACGCCAGCCGGTGCCGGTCGACGACAGCACGATGAAGAAAGTCGCCGAGCTGTCTGGCGGCAACCATTACGGCGCTTCTAACTTGCAAGAGCTCAAGGAGGTCTACGCGTCGCTGCAGCAGCAGATCGGTTACGAGACGATCCGCGGCGACGCGAGCGTCGGGTGGCTGCGGCTGGGTTCGCTGGTGTTGGCGCTGGCCGGGCTGGCGGCCCTGCTGATCAACCGGCGGCTGCCGACCTAATCGGCGGAGCTTCCTAACGACCGACCGTTATTCCTCGTTCAAGTTGAGCAGGGAAATGACGTCCTTGAGGTGGTCGCAGAAGAAGTCTCTGCACATCGCGGGACGAATGTCGTAGACGGTGCACGCAAGCGTTGTCTTGTCGTAAAAGCGGCACGGAATCCACTCCACGTCCGGTCGGACGCGCAACGCTGGGTAGTTAGCAGGCTCCTGCCACGACGGGCGATCCGGGAACAGGGCCCGTCCCTCCTCGAAGTCGATGAATGCCTCTTCACGGGACACTTCCCGGTCGAGGAGACGGCCAAGGTCAACCAGGAAGACGTCCGCGTCGCGCACGGGCCCCGGAATAAAGTCGCGATCATCGAGCGTGCAGCATCCGCCGGCGTTTCCTCGCACACCCATGCAATTATGGCTGCAGCTGTATGCGATGACTTGCAGTCGCAGCGCCTCGCGGACGGTCGCCATGGGTTCGACCTTAGCCCGCCCACGTCAAGGCTGCGTACGCAGTCGATCTGCCTGTAGTACTAGACCAAGGTCCGGCGATTTCAGCGTTGCCGCGGTGAGGCGTTAGGTTGGCGGGGTGACTGACGTAGCCACTGAAAAAGCCACCGAGAAAGCCGCCGAAAAAGCCACCGACACCGCAGGACAATCCGACGCCGCCAAACCCGCTTTCGTATCCCGGTCGGTGCTGGTCACCGGAGGTAACCGGGGGATCGGGCTGGCAGTGGCGCGTCGGCTGGCCGCCGACGGTCACAAGGTGGCGGTGACGCACCGGTCATCCGGCGCGCCCGAGGGGCTCTTCGGTGTCGAGTGTGACGTCACCGACGTCGACGCCGTCGACGCCGCGTTCAAAGCTGTCGAAGAG
The DNA here is from genome assembly GCA_963720085.1 of uncultured Actinomycetota bacterium. Taxonomy (GTDB): domain Bacteria; phylum Actinomycetota; class Actinomycetes; order Mycobacteriales; family Mycobacteriaceae; genus Mycobacterium. Next base: position 51,668 of record CAVRER010000011.1, on the reverse strand, counting down.
CATCAGGGCCCGGTCGAAGTCCTGGTGGCTAACGCGGGCATTACCTCCGACATGCTGATCATGCGGATGAGCGAGGAACAGTTCGAAAAAGTCATCGACGCCAACCTGACCGGGGCCTTTCGGGTGGCCAAGCGCGCATCGCGCAATATGCTCAAGAAGCGGTTCGGCCGCTATATCTTCATGGGCTCGGTGGTCGGGCTGACCGGCCTACCGGGGCAGGCGAACTACGCTGCGTCCAAGGCCGGGCTGGTAGGCCTGGCCCGGTCGCTGACCCGCGAGCTGGGGTCGCGCTCGATTACCGCCAATGTGGTGGCCCCCGGTTTCATCGACACCGAGATGACCCAGGCCATGGAACCCAAATACGTGGAGATGGCGCAGCAGGCGATTCCGTTGGGCCGCATCGGCAAGGTCGAGGAGATCGCCGGAGTGGTCAGCTTCCTGGCGTCCGAGGACGCCGCATACGTCTCGGGTGCGGTAATTCCGGTCGACGGCGGCATGGGCATGGGTCACTGAGGGAACCGACAGCTACCCCAAGACACTAGGACGGACATGGCAGGACTGCTTGAAGGCAAACGGATTCTGGTCAGCGGGATCATCACCGACGCGTCGATTGCGTTCCACATTGCGCGAGTGGCCCAGGAACAGGGCGCCCAGCTGGTGCTGACCGGCTTCGACCGACTTCGGCTGATCCAGCGCATCGCCGACCGGCTCCCGGAAAAAGCCCCGCTGGTCGAACTCGACGTGCAAAACGAGAAGCACCTCGACACCCTGGCCGAGCGGGTGACGGCCGAGATCGGCGAGGGCAACAAGCTCGACGGCGTGGTGCATTCGATCGGCTTCATGCCGCAGAGCGGGATGGGCATCAACCCGTTCTTCGAAGCGCCCTACGAGGATGTCTCCAAGGGCATCCACATCTCCGCGTACTCGTATGCCTCGCTGGCCAAGGCGCTGCTGCCGATCATGAACCCCGGCGGTTCCATCGTCGGCATGGACTTCGACCCGAGCCGGGCGATGCCGGCCTACAACTGGATGACGGTCGCCAAGAGCGCGCTGGAGTCGGTCAACCGTTTCGTGGCGCGCGAAGCCGGTAAGTTCGGCGTCCGCTCGAATCTCGTTGCCGCAGGGCCTATCCGGACGCTGGCGATGAGCGCGATCGTCGGTGGGGCGCTCGGCGACGAGGCGGGCGCCCAGATACAGTTGCTGGAAGAGGGCTGGGACCAGCGTGCTCCGGTCGGTTGGAACATGAAAGACCCGACGCCCGTTGCCAAGACGGTGTGCGCGCTACTCTCCGAATGGCTGCCGGCGACCACCGGGACGATCATCTACGCCGACGGCGGCGCTAGCACGCAGTTGCTTTAAAAGAAGATTGCTCTGGGCGCTAATGGAATTCGATGCGGTACTGCTGCTGTCGTTCGGCGGGCCGGAAGGACCCGAGCAGGTAAGGCCGTTCCTGGAGAACGTCACCCGAGGCCGCAATGTGCCACCCGAACGCCTTGACCACGTCGCAGCGCACTATATGCACTTCGGCGGGGTGTCGCCAATCAACGAGATCAACCGGGCGCTGGTCGCCCAACTGCAAGCGGAGTTGGACCTCCCAGTCTATTTCGGCAATCGCAACTGGGAACCCTACGTCGAAGACACCGTCGCGACCATGCGCGACAACGGTGTTCGCCGCGCAGCGGTATTCGCTACGTCCGCGTGGAGCGGATACTCCAGCTGCACACAGTATTCCGAAGATATCGACCGCGCCAGGCGGGCGGCCGGGCCTGGGGCGCCCGAACTCGTCAAACTGCGGCGATACTTCGACCACCCTCTATTCGTCGAGATGTTCGCCGACAACATCGCAGCTGCCGCGCAGACGGTCCCCGACGATGCGCGGCTGGTGTTCACCGCGCACTCCATCCCAGTGGCCGCCGACGGCCGTCTCGGTCCTAATCTGTATAGCCGCCAAGTGCGTTATGCTGCAGGGCTTGTCGCGGCCGCCGCCGGTTATGCCGACTACGACCTAGCCTGGCAGTCGCGATCGGGCCCTCCGCAAGTGCCGTGGCTAGAGCCGGATGTCGCCGATCACCTCGCAGCACTGGCCGGGGCCGGCAGGAAGGCCGTCATCGTTTGCCCGATCGGATTCGTCTCCGACCACATCGAGGTGGTGTGGGACCTAGACACCGAGTTGCGCGCACAAGCAGACGCGGCGGGTATCGCGTATGCGCGGGCCAGTACGCTCAACGCCGACCGGCGTTTCGCCCGCCTGGCCGTGGACCTGATCGACGAATTGCGGTATGGCCGTGCGCCTGCCCGGGTGAGCGGACCCGATCCGGTGCCGGGCTGCGCGGCCAGCATCAACGGCGAGCCGTGCCGTCCGCCGCACTGTGTCGCCGAGCAACGCGCGGACCGATCGGCGGGCTAGGCTCGCCAGGCGGCGTGCAGAATCGCGCTGAGCGCAGCCATCCTCGCCGACCGCACCACAGCGGCCAGCGGACGCAGCGCGTCGGTGGCGATCTGGGCCTCCGACAACGACTGCGTTCCGATCCCGGTCAGCCCCGCGCTGACCGCGATGATCGCGTCGACATGTGCGGCGTTCTCCAGCACCTGCAAGGCACGCGACGGCACAGGCTCGGGAACTTGGTGCTGCCGCGCGGATTCCAACAACTGCTCGACGAGCCCGCGCGGATCGTCGATGTCGACGCCGGCGGACCCCAGGCCGATTGCGGTCAGCGCGTCGGCGGCTGACCGCACCGCCAGCCGGAGGGCGTATTCGGCCTGGCCCAGCTCGGTATCGTCGACGATTGGGGCGCCCGGCAGTGAATAGACCGTCCAGGACAGTCGCACACAATTCGGGTACCACGAGTTCGTCGTCAGATTCGTCATATCCGAATTCGGGCACCAGCCCGACCGCGACGCCGGGATCGTCGGGATTGCTGACGATCACCGCTTCTCCCGCGGCCAACGCGTCCCGCTCGAACTGGGTGCCTGCCGCCAGCCCGCGGACATCGCCGGGAACCGGCAGCACCACCTTGATCGAAGGTGTGCCCGTCGACGGCCGACCGGCGGCGGTACGCAGCGTCTGCAGCAGCGACACCGCGCCCGCGTCGTGCACGTCCGGCCATGGCAATCCGGTGTGGCCCGCCGCGACCGCATCGTATGCGGTAACCGATTGTATTGGCGCCCAACAGGATAGCGCGTCGAGGACGTCGTCGGGCGCGGCCTTGCCGGCGAGCCAGGCGTTGGCCCAGACCGAGAGCGTTGAGCTGGGGCACCACATGGTTTCGCAGTCTAGTTGTTCGCCGTAAGTAAGGCTGATCACGCGATATCCTGGCGGCATGCCTGCGGCTTTGATCTGGCTGATCGTCGCGTTCGGGCTGGCCGGCGCGGAGGCGCTGACCGGCGATATGTTCATGCTGATGCTCAGCGGCGGTGCGCTGGCCGCCGCCGGATCCAGTTGGCTGCTGAACTTGCCGATCTGGGCCGACGGGGCAGTGTTCCTGGTAGTTTCGGTGCTTCTGCTGGTGCTGGTCCGGCCCGTGCTGCGGCGGCGTCTGACCCCCGCGAAGGGCCTGCCGACGGGTGTCAAGGCGCTGGAGGGGAAAAGCGCACTGGTCCTCGACCGGGTCGCCCGTGACGAAGGGCAGGTGAAGGTGGACGGCCAGGTGTGGACGGCGCGACCGATGAACGACGGTGATGTCTTCGAACCCGGCGAGCGGGTGACCGTCATGCATATCGACGGGGCCACTGCGGTGGTCTGGAAGAACCCGTAATCCCTCTGGAGCAATAGGAGAAATTCGGATGCAAGCTCAAAATGCTGTAATTGTCAGTCAAAGTTCAGGTGGTGCAGTTGGTGCTCTGATATTTCTGGCTGTTCTGGTGGTGTTCGCCATCATTGTGGTGGCCAAGTCGGTCGCGCTGATCCCGCAGGCTGAAGCGGCGGTGATCGAACGGTTGGGCCGATATAGCCGCACGATCAGCGGGCAGCTAACCCTGCTGATTCCGTTCATCGACCGCGTCCGCGCCCGGGTGGACCTGCGCGAGCGGGTGGTGTCGTTTCCGCCACAGCCGGTGATCACCGAGGACAACCTGACCCTCAACATCGACACCGTGGTCTACTTCCAGGTCACCGTTCCGCAGGCGGCGGTCTATGAGATCAGCAACTACATCGTCGGGGTCGAGCAGCTCACCACGACCACCCTGCGCAACGTGGTCGGCGGGATGACCCTGGAGCAGACCCTGACCTCCCGCGACAAGATCAACGGCCAGTTGCGCGGCGTGCTCGACGAGGCGACCGGCCGGTGGGGTCTGCGGGTGGCACGGGTGGAGCTGCGCAGCATCGACCCGCCGCCGTCGATTCAGGCCTCGATGGAAAAGCAGATGAAGGCCGACCGGGAGAAGCGGGCGGTGATCCTGACCGCCGAAGGTAGCCGCCAGGCCGCAATCACACAGGCTGAGGGCGAGAAGCAGGCGCAGATCCTGGCCGCCGAGGGCGCCAAGCAGGCCGCGATCCTGGCCGCCGAAGCCGACCGGCAATCCCGGATGTTGCGGGCGCAGGGTGAGCGGGCCGCCGCCTACTTTCAGGCGCAGGGCCAGGCCAAGGCGATCGAGAAGACGTTCGCCGCGATCAAGGCCGGTCGGCCCACCCCGGAGATGCTGGCCTACCAGTACCTGCAGGTCTTGCCGAAGATGGCGCAGGGCGAAGCCAACAAGGTGTGGCTGGTGCCCAGCGACTTCGGCACGGCGTTACAGGGATTCGCCAAGCTGCTGGGCGCTCCCGGCTCGGACGGGGTGTTCCGGTATCAGCCATCGCCGGTCGACGACGTGCCCAAGCACGCCGTTGCCGACGACGACGCCGATGTCGCCGACTGGTTCTCCACCGAAACCGACCCGGCGATCCTCCAGGCGGTGGCCAAGGCCGAGGCCGACGCGCGCAAGCCGGTCGAGGGCACCTTCCCGCCGCCGTCGCGAGCTGAATCAGTGACATGAGCGCCGTGACTTCACCGAAAACGTATGCGGCGCTTGCCGCTTTTCAGGCTGGTGATGCGGTCGCCTGCGCGATCCCGCTGTTGCCGATCGCCGCAAAACCCTTGACAATCTGCACATTCCACCAGATATCCGGTGGCTTCTTCCGGCCTCGAAGGCCGCCTCCGTGATCGGCCTGCTCTCGGCCAGCAGGATCCCGGCATTGGCGCGCCTGACCACGGCGATGCTGACGCTGTACTTTGCTCTCGCGGTAGGCGCGCATCTTCGCGCGCACGACCGAATCGTGAATGCCGTTCCGGCGGCGTCGCTCCTGGCCACCTACGCGGTGCTCACGGCCAAGGGGCCGAACGGAGATTAACCGAGCCGCAGCTCGACGATCGGCAGCGGCTATCCGGTGATCTTCATCGGTGTGCTGTAGATCGGGCCGATCGAACTCTGCTTTGACAGCACTTCGCCAGCCACGCTGCCGGCACTGTTTCCAACCGACGTACGCTACGGAGCACTGGCCATCGCCTACAACATCTCGATATCGGCGGTCGGCGGCTCCACCCCGCTGGTCGCCCAAGCGTTGGTGTCCGGCACCGGCAATGCCATGCTGCCGACGCCGAAAGCGATCGCCCCGCGCTAGCCGCGCGCTTAAGGTCCAGTGTCTTTCGTTCCCGTCTGAGGCTTTATGCGTTCAACGTGCTGGCTCGCGGCTACCCAGGACACGCCGAAACTAACCCGCAACGGCGCGCACTGCGCCAGCGTCTCAACCACCGACGGTAAAGGTGAGGCCCACTTGTCGCGCAGCGAGAGAAAGCTCGGACCGGTCAGCTCGGCGGTGCGGCTGGGGGGCACTGCGCCGGGTATACCGGCACTCCACCGCCGCCCTTAGGACCTCCCGGCCCCTGGCGCCCGTACTTCCAGCATTTTTCGGCTGGAATGCCCTGCGGCGGACCCGGATCCGGTTGGCTAGTTGGGGAAGGCGGGGGCGGGTCCAACGGGGCGGCGTTGACTTGTCCTGTCCCGCCCGTCAGTGCCGCTATGCCAACGCCGAGCGCGATCCGCGCCGCGGCGGCTAAGTGTTTTGCGTCCATTTCTGTTCTCCTCCCAGACCTTCACCACGGTGACTAGCAGCCCCCGGGCGGCTGGGCGCGGACGCATCGCTCGAGTGTAGGCCGAAATCGCAGGTCGCGCCGAAAACATGCAGCGAGGCGGAAGGCCGGTTACCCGCGAAGCGCCGGCTCGCCCGCAACGTCGATTTCGGTCACCGGTGCCGTTCTGTGCCGCCGATGGTGCCGGATCTCGTAAGCCAACAGCGCAACCCCGACGATGCCCGTGCACAGCGACACCAGAATCAACAGCGGGCTGACGTGGCCGGTGAGCGCGTCGCCCAAAATCACCACGGCCGCCGTCCCGGGAAGCACACCGGCCAGCGTCGCCAACGTGTAGGGCAGCACCCGAATGGCCGACGCGCCAGCGGCATAGTTCAGCACCGAAAACGGCACCGCGGGGATCAGCCGCAGCGACATCACCGCAATCCAGCCGCGGTCGCGCAGACGGGCGTCGACCGTCTCCACGGCCTGGTGGCGAACCAGCCGGCTGAGTTGCCAGCCGGCCGCGCGGACCAACACCAATGCGATCACCGCGCTGGCCGTGCTGGCCACCACCGCCAGCGTTACTCCGAGCGCCGGCCCAAACAGCAGACCGGCGGCCAATGTGAACGCAGTACGCGGAAAAGGCAACACCGTCACCACGATGTGGGCGGCCAGAAAGGCCAGCGGGAACCACGGGCCCACCGAGGTTGCCCAGTCCCGCATCTGCACCGCCGTGGGCAGCCGAACCAGCAGCGCCACCGCGATCAAGACCGCCACCACCAAACCCGTCACGACGATCCGCCGCTTGGACACCTGGCGTGCCGTCGCCGCGACTGCTGCGGCCAAGCCGCGCAGCGCGTCAGTAAATCTCCCCGTGGCGGGCGCCGTCACAAGATTCAAGAGTACGGGTCTCGGCGCCCGCCGACGCCCACCGGAGGTGACAAATATCTCAACGGACCAACAACGACAACAGCCTTTTACCCAATGGTGTTGCAGCCGAATCGTTTTCGGTGCAAACCGTGACCTGTTGGCCGGCCCGTCGGCGCAGCTCTCGCTGCAGCTTGTCGTGGAGTGTAGCGGCCGCCGCCGGGCAACCGTGGCACGCGCCCGACATCCGAACGGTCACGGTGTGACCGACCACCGATACCAACTCGATCGACCCACCGTGCGATTCGGCGAGCGCGCCGACCGGACCGGCGAGCAGCTCCGCGGCGACCGCCGCGAGCTGGGCGGTGTTGTCTGAGGCGTCGACTCGCCAACCCGCCGGGTCCAGCAGTGCGTCGGTGAGCGCTTCGCGGACGTCATCGCCGAACTCTCGCCAGCTGTTGCCGGCGCTGAGTGTGATCAGCAAATCGTGTGTGCAGATGACCATCTCGTCGATCGTCCCGCCGTCCAGCAAGGCGCCGAGACGGCCAGGAGCCCGGCGGACGGTGCCGGCGGGCGGCAGCCGGTCGGCGGCGATCACCCAGCGCAGCTGTTGCGGGTCCGCGGTCGCCGTGGCGTGGATCGGAATCATGCGCCCAGCCCTACCGCAATCGACCGGGCAACAAACGCCATCACCCATGCCAGCACAAACATGTAGGAAAACGCGAAGGCCGGCCACCGCCACGAGTTGGTCTCGCGGCGCATCACCGCGATGGTCGACATGCACTGCAACGCAAACATGAAATACGTCATCAGCGCGATGACGGTCGGTGCGGTGAACACCCGGTGGCCGTGATCGTCGGTCATGGTGGCCAACGCTTGGCGCGGGTTAGCCGGGTTGGTGGCCGCCGAAACCTGGCCCAGGGTGGAGACGAACACTTCGCGCGCCGAAAGCGAGCCAACCAGAGCGACATCGGTGCGCCAATCGAAGCCCAGCGGTTGGAACACCGGCGCGACAGCTTTGCCGACGTCGGCGGCGTAGCTGTGGTTCATGACATAGGCGCCTGCGTCGGTCGGGGAGCGCCCCTGGGTCTCGGCCTCGCGGAGTGGCAGGTTGAGCAGCGCCCACAAGACCAAGGAAGTGCCCAGGATGATGGTTCCCGCCTTGCGCAAGAACACCTTGGCCGCACTCCACATCGCGGCGAGCAGCACTGTCAGCGACGGGAATCGGTAGGGCGGAAGCTCCATGGTGAACGGCAGCAGATCACCGCGCAGGATCGTTGACTTGACCAGCGACGCGGCGATCAGCGAAGAGGCGCCGCCGCCCAGGTACAGCAGGAACATCGTGACACCCTGGGCGCTGAGCCCCCACCACTGCGTTTGCGGTGCCACCAGCAGACCGACCAACAGCGTGTACACCGGCAGCCGGGCCGAGCATGTCATCAACGGCGCGGTGACGATGGTGGCGATCCGGTCGCGCGACGACGGCAACGTCCGGGTGGCCATGATGCCCGGGATCGCGCAGGCGAACGATGAAAGCATCGCGACGAAGGCGCGGCCCTCCAGCCCCGTCTTGGCCATCACCCGATCCATCAAGAACGCTGCCCGCGACATGTAGCCGATGTTCTCCAGTAGCGCGATCAGCAAAAACAGCAACACGATCTGCGGGATGAACTGCAGCACGGTGCCGACCCCGCCGATAATCCCCTGTCCGAGCAGCCCGCGGAGGACCGGATTACCGATGTGCTCGGCAACCTGCCCGCCCAGCCAGGTCAGCCCGTCGCTGATTCCGTTCCGCAGCGGCGCGGCGATGGTGAACAGGGCTTGAAAGAAGCAGAACATCACCGTGAAGAACGCGACGGTGCCCCACAGCGGATGCAGCAGCACTCGGTCGATCCGGGCGGTGCGCCGATCCGGTTGCGGCGCAACGTAGTCGGCCGCATCGAGCACCGACCGTCCCCAGGCGTCGACGGCGTCTTGGTCGGCCGGGGGGAGCACCGGCGGGCGTTGCCACCGGTCGAATGACGCCAGCTGCGCGCGCAGGGTGTCGATGCCCGAACCGCGGTGCGCGACGACTGCGGTTACCGGGATGCCGAGCGCTGTCGACAACGCCTCGACGTCGATTCTGCCGCCACGAGACGTCAATTCGTCGCTCATGGTCAGCGCCAGCAAGCACGGCAGGTCCAGTCGTAGCACCTGGCCCACCAAAATGATTGACCGACGCAGCGTAGTGGCGTCGGCGACCAGCACCAGCGCGTCGGGCCGGTCGATGTCGGGATATTCGCCGGCCAGCAGGTCGGTCACCACCTGCTCGTCCGGGCTGATCGGGTCGAGGCTGTAGGTGCCGGGCAGATCTTCCACGGCGATCGTCACGCCGTCGACTTTGGTGGTGCCGACGCTGCGCCCGACGGTGACGCCCGGATAGTTGCCGGTCTTGGCGTGCAACCCGGTCAGGTGATTGAAAACACTGGTCTTGCCGGCGTTCGGGCTGCCCACCAGGGCCACCCGCCGGACACCGGCGACGGTGACCGGGGTTGCAGCGACGTCGTGGCAGGCCGTCATCGGTCAGGTTCGGGGACGACGACGATCAGTTGCGCTTCGCGGCGGCGCAGACACAGTTCGGTGTCTTGGACCCGGTAAATAGTTGGGTCACCCAGCGGTGCGCGACGGATCACATCGACTTGGGCCGTCGCTCGAAAGCCTAACTGCCCCAATCGTTTTGCTATCGCAGCGGCCGTCCGTGGGAGCGTGCCCACCACCGTTGCTCGCCGGCCCGGCGGCAGCTGGGCAAGCACGATCACCGACCTGGCTTGATCGCGTGCGCGCTGCGCCCGAGTCCGCATCATCGACCTAACATTAGCCGTTCTTACCTAAGTGAGGTACACCTAACTTGCGCAGCTCGCCGGGGCTGCCAGGGTGCCACCGGTCGCCTTTAGGGCGTCGCTGACGATCATTTAGCCTGGTGGTCAAGTGGCAGGCCAGCGTTGGAGCCGCCACATGCTGCGACAAAGGAGCCGCCGGTGTCAGTCGATGTGTCCGTTGGGCCCGGCGACCCCGCACAGGGGCGCGCCCGCTGGCGCACGGCGGTGGCCGGAGTGCTGGCCAAGAGCACGCGGCGGGACGCCAAGGACCCCGAGGTCCTGGGGCCAGAACCCGAGCGGCTGCTCGACAGCCCGACCTATGAGGGCTTCGCGATCCGCCCGCTCTACACCGCGCTCGACGAGCTGCCGGAGCCGCCGCTGCCGGGCGAGTGGCCCTACCTGCGTGGTGGCGATGCGCTGCGCGACGTCAAGTCTGGATGGAAGGTCGCCGAGGCGCTTCCGGCCAACCGGGTAGCCGGGGTTGCGGCCGAAGACGTCAACGCCGCGGTGCTTGCCGGCCTGGCCGAGGGGGTCAGCGCGCTGCTGATCCGGGTGGGGGAGTCCGGTGTGGCACCAGGGCAACTGGAGAAGGTGCTCGACGGCGTCTATCTGAGCATGGCGCCGGTGATCCTCGATGCCGGTGCCGACTACCTGGCGGCCTGCGACGCCCTGCTGGCGGTGGTGGCCGAGGTCGAACCCGACCAGCGCGCGACTCTGTCAGTCGACCTGGGCGCAGACCCGCTGACCGCGTCGCTCAGCGACCGTCCGACCCCGGCGATCCAGCAAGTCGTCGGCGTCGCCAAGCAGGTGGCCGGCAGCCATGGTGTGCGGGCGATCACCGTCGACGGGCCCGCCTTCCACAATCTGGGCGCGAACGCGACGTGGGAACTCGCCGGCAGCGTCGCGGCCGCGGTGGCCTACCTGCGGGTGCTGACCGCGTCCGGCCTCCCGGTGGCCCAGGCTCTGCGTCAGATCAGTTTCCGGCTGGCTGCCGACGACGACCAGTTCATGACGGTCGCCAAGGTGCGGGCCCTGCGCGAACTGTGGGCGAGGGTCGCTGAGGTCGTCGGCCAGCCGGAAAGTGGCGCAGCGGTCGTGCACGCCGAGACGTCGCTGCCGATGATGACCCAGCGCGACCCCTGGGTGAACATGCTGCGAACGACGTTGGCCGCGTTCGGCGCCGGCGTGGGTGGCGCCGACACCGTGCTGGTGTTTCCGTTCGATGTGGCGATTCCAGACGGCTTCCCAGGCATGGCGACCAGTTTCGCGCGCCGGATGGCCCGCAACATTCAGCTGCTACTACTCGAAGAGTCGCACGTCGGCCGGATTCTGGATCCGGCGGGCGGATCGTGGTTCGTCGAGGACCTGACCGAACAGCTGGCCCGGCAGTCCTGGCAGCATTTCCAGTCCATCGAAAAACACGGCGGATTCGTCGACGCGCGTGACTACATCGCCGACCAGATCGGCGAGATAGCGGCACGGCGCACCGACGACATCGCGCATCGCCGGACTACCATCACCGGCGTCAACGAATACCCGGACCTGGGCGAACCTGCGCTGCCGCAAAATGATTCGCAGGATTCGCCGCTCGCGGCGGGCAACCTGGTGCGCTATGCCGCCGCGTTCGAAACGCTGCGGGACCGTTCCGATGCCTACCTGGCCCGCACCGGTTCACGCCCGCAGGCGCTGCTGTTGCCGCTGGGCCCGCTGGCCGAGCACAACATCCGGGCGACGTTCGCGGCGAACCTGCTGGCTTCCGGCGGCATCGAGGCGGTCAACCCGGGAACAGTCGACGCCGACGGTGTCGCCAAGGCTGTCGCCGATGCCGGCTCGCCGACCGTGGCGGTTATCTGCGGCACCGACGGCCGCTACGGCACCGAGGCAGCGGCGATCGTCGAGGCGGCACGCCGCGAAGGAATCTCGCACGTCTGCCTGGCCGGGCCGCACAAAGCAGTAGCGGAGACAGATCCGAAACAACAACCCGACGAGTTTCTGACCGCGAAAATCGATGCAGTGGAAGCTCTGTCGAGCCTGCTAAGCCGGTTAGGGGCGTAGCGACGATGACGACCACCGCGCCTGTCGTGGGCAGCTTCTCCGATATCCCATTGCACAGTGACCGCACCGTGCCGCCGTCGACCGAAGCCGCAGTGGAAAAACACGTTGCGGCCGCGGCGGCCGCGCACTGGTATACACCCGACCAGCTGGTGTGGCACACGCCGGAAGACATTGAGGTCAAACCGGTATACATCGCCGCCGACCGCTCCGCTGTCGAGGCCGAAGGTTATCCGCTGAACACTTTCCCCGGTGAGCCGCCGTTCCTGCGCGGGCCCGTACCCGACGATGTATGTCAACCAGCCGTGGACAATCCGCCAGTACGCCGGCTTCTCCACGGCCGCGGAGTCCAACGCCTTCTACCGCCGCAACCTCGCCGCCGGGCAGAAGGGTCTGTCGGTCGCCTTCGACCTGGCTACCCACCGTGGCTACGACTCCGACCATCCACGCGTTCAAGGTGACGTTGGAATGGCCGGTGTGGCAATCGATTCCATTCTCGACATGCGCCAGCTGTTCGACGGCATCGATTTGTCCGCGGTATCGGTGTCGATGACCATGAACGGCGCTGTGCTGCCGATCCTGGCGCTGTACGTGGTGGCCGCCGAGGAGCAGGGGGTGCCGCCGGAAAAATTGGCCGGCACCATCCAGAACGACATCCTCAAAGAGTTCATGGTGCGCAACACCTACATCTATCCGCCGAAGCCGTCGATGCGCATCATCTCCGACATCTTTGCCTACACCAGTGCCAAGATGCCGAAATTCAATTCCATCTCCATTTCCGGTTACCACATCCAAGAAGCGGGTGCGACAGCGGATCTCGAGCTGGCCTACACCTTGGCCGACGGTGTCGACTACATCAAGGCTGGGCTGGACGCCGAGCTGGACATCGACAAGTTCGCGCCGCGGCTGTCCTTCTTCTGGGGCATCGGGATGAACTTCTTCATGGAAGTGGCCAAACTGCGGGCAGGCCGGCTGCTGTGGAGCGAGCTGGTCGCTCAGTTCAACCCGAAGAGCCCCAAATCACTGTCGCTGCGGACACATTCGCAGACCTCAGGCTGGTCGCTGACCGCCCAGGACGCCTTCAACAACGTCGCGCGCACCTGCATCGAGGCGATGGCCGCAACCCAGGGCCACACCCAATCGCTGCACACCAACGCACTCGACGAGGCGCTGGCGCTACCCACCGACTTCTCCGCCCGTATTGCCCGCAACACCCAGCTGGTGTTGCAGCAAGAGTCGGGCACCACGAGGCCAATTGATCCCTGGGCCGGCTCCTATTACGTGGAGTGGCTGACGTACCAGCTCGCGCAGCGAGCCCGTGCCCATATCGCCGAGGTCGCCGAGCACGGCGGTATGGCGCAGGCCATCAGCGACGGTATTCCCAAGCTGCGCATCGAGGAAGCCGCCGCGCGTACCCAGGCCCGCATCGATTCCGGGACCCAACCGGTGGTCGGGGTGAATAAATACCAGGTCGAAGAGGATCAAGAGGTCGAGGTACTCAAGGTCGAAAACAGCCGGGTGCGTGCCGAGCAGTTGGCCAAACTGCAAGAGCTGCGGGCAAACCGGGATCAGGCCGCTGTCGAGGCCGCGCTGGCCGAGTTGTCGCGGGCGGCTGCTGCCCGAAGCCCGGCGGGCGGCCGGGCTGATCGGGCCGGGCTTGGCAATAATCTGCTGGCATTAGCGATCGATGCGGCCCGGGCCAAGGCGACCGTCGGCGAGATCTCCGATGCGCTGGAGAAGGTATATGGGCGGCACCAGGCCGAGATCCGTACTATCGCCGGGGTCTACCGCGACGAAGCTGGAAAGGTGGCAACATGGCTCACTTCTCAGGCCACCGAACTCGTCGAGAAATTCGCCGAGGCCGACGGTCGTCGCCCCAGGATCCTGGTGGCCAAGATGGGCCAGGACGGCCACGATCGCGGACAGAAGGTGATCGCAACGGCGTTCGCCGACATCGGATTCGACGTCGACGTCGGCTCGCTGTTCTCCACACCGGACGAGGTGGCACGCCAGGCCGCCGACAACGACGTGCACGTGGTCGGGGTGTCCTCGCTGGCGGCGGGCCACCTGACCCTGGTGCCCGCGCTGCGAGACGCACTGGCCGAAGTGGGCCGGCCCGACATCATGATCGTGGTCGGCGGGGTCATCCCGCCGGGCGACTTCGACGAGCTGTACGCCGCCGGAGCCACCGCGATCTTCCCGCCCGGCACGGTAATCGCCGACGCCGCAATCGATCTGCTGAACAAGCTGGCCGAGCGCCTCGGGTACACCCTTTAGCCAAATGGCAACTGAGAATGGCGACAGCGTCGACGAACTCGCCGCAGCTGTCCGCGGCGGCGACCGTGCGGCGCTGCCGCGGGCCATCACACTGGTCGAATCCACCCGCGCTGACCATCGCGAGCGGGCACAGCAGCTGCTGCTGGCGCTGATGCCGGCGGCCGGAAACGCCCATCACGTCGGCATCACCGGGGTGCCCGGAGTAGGCAAATCGACCACCATCGAAGCGCTCGGCATGTACTTGATCGGCCGGGGACATCGGGTGGCGGTGCTGGCCGTTGACCCGTCGTCGACCCGCACCGGCGGATCGATCCTGGGCGACAAGACCCGGATGCCGCAGCTGGCAAGCCATCCCGACGCCTACATCCGCCCGTCACCGACATCGGGCACCCTCGGCGGAGTGGCCAAGACCACCCGGGAAACCATCGTGTTGTTGGAGGCCGCCGGGTTCGACGTGATCCTGGTGGAGACTGTCGGCGTCGGCCAATCCGAGGTTGCGGTGTCCAACATGGTCGACACCTTCATCTTCCTGACTCTGGCGCGCACCGGTGATCAGTTGCAGGGCATCAAGAAAGGCGTGCTGGAGCTTGCCGACATCGTCGTGGTGAACAAAGCCGACGGCGAACACCTTCGCGAGGCGCGCTCGGCCGCGCGCGACCTTTTCGGAGTGATCCGGTTGATCTATCCGCGCAAAACTCTTTGGCGTCCACCGGTTCTCACCATGAGCGCGTTGGAAGGTACCGGACTGGAAGAGCTGTGGGAAACCGTCGAGCGGCATCGGGAAGTACTCAGCGAGGCGGGGGAGTTCGAGGCGCGGCGGCGCACCCAACAGGTCGACTGGACCTGGCAGATGGTCCGGGACACGGTGCTGGATCGGGTGCTGTCCAACCCCGCGGTGCGCAAAGCCCGAGCCGAGGTGGAGCGCCAGGTGCTGGCTGGGGAATTGACGCCGGCCCTGGCGGCTCAGCAAATAATTAAGCTCGCATCGATAACGGAAGGGTAAATTTCAAGTTGTTTGCCGACGGGAACGGTAAATTCGACGGTATGACCCTCGAAGTGGTGGGCAATCGCCGGTCAGTGCTGCCGCGCGGTGTTCACGGCGCAGCCGATCCGCACTTTGCTTGCGCGGTGCGCAGCTTCGCCAGCATGTTCCTGGGGCGCCGATTCGGCGGCGGGGCGATGGCGGTCTATCTCGACGGGGAACCCGTGGTCGACGTCTGGACCGGATGGTCGGACCGGCGCGGACGGGTGCCATGGTCGGCAGACACCGCCACCATGGTGTTCTCGGCGACCAAGGGCATGGCCTCGACCGTCATCCACCGGCTCGCCGACCGCGGATTGATCGACTACGACGCACCGGTCGCCGAATACTGGCGGGCGTTCGGTGCCAACGGCAAAGCGAACATCACCGTCCGCCAGGTGATGCGGCACCGAGCAGGTCTGTCGGCGTTGCACGGCGCCAGCAAGGAAGACTTGCTGAATCACGAAGTGATGGAACAGCGTCTGGCGGCGGCGCCCGCGGGATACTCGTTCGACAAACCCGCGTATCACGCGCTGACCTACGGCTGGCTGATGTCGGGCCTAGCCCGGGCGGTCACCGGCCAGGGTATGCGCGAGCTGATCCGCCAGGAGCTGGCGGAGCCGCTGGGCACCGACGGTTTGCATCTGGGCCGTCCGCCCGTCGACTCACCGACCCGGCCCGCGCAGATCATCATGCCGCAGAGCGCCATCGCCAATCCGGTATTCAACGCGGTGGCGCCGAAAATCGCCGCGCTGCCACTATCGGGCGGATTCGGCGCGCTGTATTTCCCCGGCATGAAAGCTTTTGTGCAAGGCGATATCCCGATGATGGACGCCGAGATACCGGCGGCCAACGGAATAGCGACCGCGCGTGGACTCGCCCGGATGTACGGCGCGATCGCCAACGGCGGCCAAATCGATGGCACCCAGTTCCTGTCCCGTGAGCTGGTGGCAGGTCTGACCGGACGAAAGAGCCTGCGGCTGGACCGTAACATCTTGGTGCCGCTGGCATTTCACCTCGGCTATCACACTGTGCCGTTCAACGCAATGCCGGGATTCGGTCATATCGGACTGGGCGGCTCGCTCGGTTGGGCCGATCCCGCAAGCGGGCTGGCGGTCGGATTCGTGCACAACCGGCTGCTGTCGCCCTTCGTCCTGGTGGACCACGCCGGATTCGTCGTGACCAGCAGCTTGATCCGACGGGCTGCCGACGAAGCCCGGAAACATGGACTCGAGCGGGTGGCCGACTTCGGCTCGCCCTTTTCCGAGCCCGGAGCCGTTGCCGGCTAACGGGTTTACTAAGCGTCCTCGAGCCGGAAGCCTACTTTCAGCGTCACCTGGAAGTGTGCGGCGCTCCCGTTCTCCAGCTGGCCGCGGACGGACTGCACCTCGAACCAGTCCAGGCCGCGTGTGGTCTTGGCCGCTCGGGACAGGCCGTTGCGGATAGCCGCGTCGACGCCGTCGGATGATGTACCGACTATTTCGATCACCCGGTAGGTGTGGTTGCTCATTGCGTCCCTTTCTCCGGTCGGCGGGGCAACAGGATCCGTCTATGTTTTTTCGCATCTTCAGCTGTGGCCGTCGGGCTTCTGCTGTTGCTGACGAAGTCGGATGAGCGGGGGCAGCGCCTCGAAATCCTTATCGCGTCCAGCCGCTTCCTTCGATGCGATGACGTCGTCGAGTGATGCGACAACAACGGTGAGGCTGGCAATCGTCATGGCAGTGGCGCCCTCTCGCAGGCTTTCGAAGCCGGTGCTGAATCCGGCGGGGGAGAAGGCGAGATCGAGGTCGCCGCATCGTGTCGTTAAGTTGAGAATGTTGAAGCCTTGGAGGAACTCGGCTGACACGCCGAACGGAAGTCCGTCGGTGCCAGCAGCGCGGATTCGGGCGTCGAGATCCTTGAGCGCTGCTGCGAGATTGGCCAGGTTGGTGGTTGTCCGATCAGGCACGATGTCGATATCGATAGTCGCCATCCCGGACCTTGCAGGAGGGCGGCATAGCCGCCGATCAGGACATAGGCGACGTTGTGACTTGCCAGCACTTCGAGCATGGCTGCGGGGTTGAAGCTGGTCACGTCAGTTTCGGAACCAGCCGTGCCTGCTCGGCACGGATCTGTGCGCGCTCGGCGACGCTACGTCGCTGCTGCTCCCACAGGACGTCGTCGTGATCGTCGTAGGGGGCTAAGTGGGTAGAAAGCGAGAGGTCGACTGCGGCAAGGATTTTCATGATGGTTGGGTGGGTTGGCTGGCGCACCCCGGACTCGATCTTGGCGATGGTGCTATGCGGCACGCCGGCTTTTGCGGCCAGCTGTCGCTGGGTCAGGCCAGTCTTTGCGCGTACCACCCGCAGGACGTTTCCCGCCCATGCATCGATGCTGCGTTGCGTGCGCGGACCAATAACAGCCACACCCGGATGCTACCCCATAAGGTAGCAAGCTGAGTTGGTGCGGCTCCTAGCTGGTTCATGATCCAGCGGTGTGGGTGGCAACTTCCTGTCAACCTGTTCGGTTTGAATCGTGACGGCGAGTCTGGCCAGTGGCAGCCACGATCCGGCCGGTTTTCGTCAAACGGATTCCAACTGGGGTAACGGACGCGGTCCGAAAGGCCGAAGCAATTGACTGGCCGGGCGCGGGCGCACTATTTGCGGCCACCAGAACCAACGTCCGAGCAGCGCGGCGATAGACGGTGTCATGAACGAGCGCACGATCAAGGTGTCGAACAACAAGCCCAGGCCGATGGTGGTACCGACCTGGCCGATAATTCGCAAATCGCTGACCACCATCGAGGCCATCGTGAAAGCGAACACCAGGCCCGCGTTCGTCACGACCTTACCGGTACCGCCCATTGCGCGGATGATACCGGTGTTTATACCGGCGGCTATTTCCTCTTTCATCCGGGATACCAACAACAGGTTGTAGTCAGACCCCACCGCCAAAAGGATGATCACAGACATCGGAAGCACCATCCAGTGCAATTTGATGCCCAGAATATACTGCCAGATCAGCACCGACAGCCCAAACGATGCGCCCAACGAAAGTGCCACCGTACCCACGATAACTAGTGCGGCCACAAAACTTCGCGTGATGATGAGCATGATGATGAAAATAAGGCAGAGCGCACCAACTCCCGCGATCAAGAGATCGTATTTGGAGCCGTCTCGGAAGTCCTTAAAGGTCGACGCGGTGCCGGCGATATAGATCTTGGCGTCCTCCAGAGGTGTCGTCTTGAGTGCCTCCTCGGCCGCCGTCTTTATCTGGTCGATACGCGCTATGCCCTCGGGCGTCGCGGGATCGCCCCTTTGCGAAATGATGAATCGAGCCGCTTTCCCGTCCGGAGACAGGAAGGAATTCATCGCGCGCTGGAAGTCCGGGTTCTTGAAAACCTCCGGAGGCAGATAGAAGGAATCGTCGTTCTTGGCGGCGTCGAACGCCTGTCCCATGGCGGTGGCGTTCTGGCTCATGTCGTCCATCTCGCTGAAGATCCCAGACATGGTGCTGTGCATCGTCAGCATCATCGTCCGCATGGACTCCGTGATCGCGATCATCGGCGGGAACTGCTGAAGTAGCTGCGGCAGCAGCACGTCCATCTGGTCGAGATCCTTGACGAGATCATGAGTTTATCGCTTTCCGCATCGACACCGTCGATTACGTCAAATATCGACTTCAACGACAAGCAGATTGGGATATCGTAGCAGTGCTTTTCCCAGTAGAAGTAGCTGCTGAATTGGCCTCCAGAAATCTTCAAAATCCGCAATGTGATCTCTTAACTCATCCACAATGGCAGCCATTTCTTTTGTCACGCCGATCGAGTGGTGAGTAGTGGCGGTGAGCTGCTGCTGCAATCCGTACATGCGCTTCATCAGCGCGATTTGTGCGGCCATCATGTCGGCCTGCTTGAGCATGTCATTCATGCGGTCTTTCATGATACTTCATGTTTTGTAGCTGGCTCGCGTTTTGCATGCTGATCAGGAAAGGTATCGAAGTGTGTTCAATCGGTGTTCCCTCGGGCCGGGTTATGCCCTGCACCCGAGAAATTCCTGGAACCCGGAAAATTCCCTTGGCTAGTTTGTT
The DNA here is from genome assembly GCA_963720085.1 of uncultured Actinomycetota bacterium. Taxonomy (GTDB): domain Bacteria; phylum Actinomycetota; class Actinomycetes; order Mycobacteriales; family Mycobacteriaceae; genus Mycobacterium. The sequence goes on along the minus strand of CAVRER010000011.1, from coordinate 32,478 downwards.
CAGCACGAGAAAATCTGCCGGATTGCGCATATCGTGATCTGACTCGATCATCAGAATTTCGGGCATCATTCGTGCCTGGGAGAAATGACGATCAGCGGCCGCATACCCCAAATTGGCTGGAATGTCTTTGGGTATATAGAGCCGGTCGTTGTAGCTCGTTTTATAGCCCGGCAGTGTCACTAGACCGATCAGCGCGATCGCGCAAGTGGCAGCCAGAATGGGCGCGGGCCAGCGGACAATCGCCGTGCCGACCCGGCGCCATCGACGGACCCCGATCCTGCGCTTGGGGTCGAATAGCCCGAAGCCACTTCCGATGGCCAGAACCGCCGGAACCAGCGTGAGCGCGATCGCGACCGAAACGAGCATGCCCACGGCGCACGGCACGCCTATGGTCTGGAAGATGGGCATCCGGGTAAAGCTCAAGCACAACATTGCTCCGGCGATCGTCAAACCGGAACCCAAGACAACGGGAGCGACCCCGCGGTAGGTGGTGTAGTAGGCCGTTTCCGGGTCCTCGCCGGCCTGACGCGCCTCTTGATATCGACCGAAGAAGAATATCCCGTAATCGGTTCCGGCCGCCATCGCGAGGGCCACCAGCAGATTAATGGCAAACGTCGAGAGTACAAAAATATTGTTATCGCCGAGAAACGCGACGATTCCCCGGGCCGCAAATAATTCGATCCCAACCGTGACCAACAACAGAACCACGGTGATGACCGAACGGTAGACAAGAAGCAGTACCGCAAAGATTATCACGGCGCCTATCACGGTCATCTTCAGAATGGATCTGTCACCACTGTGCTGCATATCCGCAACGAGCGCTGCCGGGCCGGTGACATAAACCTTGACACCGGGAGGCGGCGGCGTCCGCTCTACGATATTCCGGACCGCCGCCACGGATTCCTGCCCCAAGGTCGTACCTTGGTTGCCGGCCAGATTCAATTGCACATATGCGGCCTTACCATCGGCGCTTTGCGCGCCCGTCGCCGTGAGTCGATCTCCCCATAAATCCTGCACATGCTCGACATGCTTCGGGTCGTCTCTTAACTCACGAACCAATCCGGCATAGTACGTGTGAGCATCGTCCCCGAGCGGCTGCTGCCCCTCCAGCACGATCATCGCGAAACTGTCCGAATCGGATTCTTTGAAGTCCTTGCCCATGCGCATCATGGCCTGCACCGACGGCGCGTCTTTGGGACTCAGTGGTACGGAATGCTCTTGGCCGACCTGCTCCAGCGATGGAACTGCCAGAGTCACAATCAGAGTCAGCGCCACCCAAGCCAGGATGACCAACAGCGAAAGCCTGCGGATCGTCCGCGCTATGAAGGGGATCTGAGGGCGTTCGGTGCTCATGCGGCCTTCAACAGGCAGAAGGTAAACGCGTTCACTTCGTGCGAAATCCTCGCGGCTTTGACCACACCGTCCACCACGATGCGGCAGCCAATGCTGTCGCTATCGCCCTGTGCCACGATGTTCCCCACTATGCCGGCCCCGTCCTGAACTGGAAATCCGCCACTTACCGCGGCTGTCTCAGCAACAAGGAACGTACCAACGGACGGGGTCCTGACGGCCGAAGTAATGCACTGGCGGGGCGGGGGCGCACTTGTTGCGGCCACCAGAACCAGCGTCCCAGCAGCGCGGCGATGGACGGCGTCATGAACGCGCGCACGATCAGCGTGTCGAACAGCAGACCCAGACCGATCGTCGTGCCCACCTGACCGATGATGCGCAGGTCGCTGACCACCATGGACGCCATGGTGAACGCGAACACCAGGCCCGCGTTCGTCACGACCTTGCCGGTACCGCCCATCGCACGAATGATGCCGGTGTTTATACCGGCGCCTATTTCCTCTTTCATCCGGGATACCAACAGCAAATTGTAGTCAGACCCCACCGCCAAAAGGACGATCACAGACATCGCGAGCACTACCCAGTGTATTTGTATGCCGAGAAAATCCTGCCAGACCAGCACGGACAGCCCAAAGGACGCGCCCAGCGAAAGCAATACCGTACCTACGATAACCAGGGCGGCAATAAAACTTCGCGTCATGATCAGCATGATGATGAAAATAAGGCAGAGCGCAGCGACTCCCGCGATCATGAGATCGTATTTGGAGCCGTCCACCAGGTCTTTCACCATCGCTGCGGTGCCGGTGAGGTAGATCTTGGCGTCTTCTAGCGGAGTTCCCTTGAGCGCCTCCTCGGCCGCAGTTTTTATCGGGTCGACCCGTGCGACGCCCTCGGGCGACGCGGGATCGCCCCTTTGCGAAATGAGCATACGGGCGGCCTTCCCGTCCGGTGACAGGAAAACTTTCATGACTCGTTTGAAGTCCGCGTTCTTGAAAATCTCCGGAGAAATGTAGAAAGAATCGTCGTTTTTGGCGGCGTCGAACGCCTTCCCCATGGCTGTCGCGTTACCGCTACTCTGTCGTCCATCTCGCCGAAGATCCCGGACATGGTGCTGTGCATGGTTAGCATCATGGTCCGCATGCTCTGCATGATCGCGATCATCGGCGGGAACTGGGCGAGCAGCTGCGGCATGAGCACGTCTATCTGATCGAGGTCTGTTACCAGATCGTGCAGCTTATCGCTAATCTGGTCGACACCGTCGATTGTATCAAATACGGATCTCAGCGACCAGCATATTGGGAATATCGTAGCAGTGCTTTTCCCAGTAGAAGTAGCTGCGGATCGGCCTCCAGAAATCCTCGAAATCCGCAATGTGATCTCGCAACTCGTCCGTGATCGCCTGCCATGTCATGCGTTTCGCCGACCATGTGATGAGTCGTGTTGGCGAGCTGTTGCATCAGGCCATACATGCGCTGCATGATGTTGATCGTTTTCGTCAACTCGTCGGCCTGCTTGAGCAGGTCGTTCATGCGGTCTTTCTGGAACCCCATATTTTCTAGCATGGCCGGCGTTTTGCATGCTGAGCATAAACGGTATGGACGTGTGCTCGATTGGGGTTCCCTGGGGCCGAGTTATGGCCTGCACCCTGGAAATGCCTGGAACCGCGAGGATGCCCTTGGCTAGTTTGTTCAATACCAGAAAATCTGCCGGATTGCGCAGATCGTGATCGGCCTCGACCAACAGGATCTCGGGCGCCATCATTGCCGACTGAGGAAAATGTCGCTGTGCGGCCTCATACCCCAGATTGGCGGGGATACCTTTGGGGATATACTTCTGGTCGTTGTAGCTGGGTTTGTATCCCGGCAGCGTCAACAGCCCGATAAGTGCGACTGCTAATGTCGCGACGAGAATCGGCGCGGGCCACCGAACGATCGCCGTGCCTATTCGCCGCCATCCACGATCCTTGATCTTCCGCTTGGGGTCGAACAGACCGAAACGGCTCCCGACAGTGAGAACTGCCGGAACCAGCGTGAGCGCGACCGCGACCGCGACCAATATGCCCACCGCGCAAGGGACGCCCAGGGGTTGGAAAAAGGGCAGCCGGGTAAAGCTGAGGCAGAAAATCGCTCCGGCGATCGTCAAACCGGAGGCCAAGACAACCTTGGCGATCCCCCGGTATGTGGTGTAGTAAGCCGTTTCCCGATCCTCGCCGGCCTGACGTGCCTCTTGATACCGCCCGGTGAAGAATATCCCGTAGTCGGTTCCAGCCGCGATCCCGATGGATACCAGCAGATTAACAACGTAGGTAGTAAGACCAACAACCCCGTGAAGGCCGAGGAACGCGACGATTCCTCGGGCCACCTGCAATTCGATCCCGACCGTCAGCAACAAAAGAATTACGGTGATAACCGAACGGTAGACGAGGAGCAACATAGTGAAGATCACCGTGAGGCTTACCGCCGTGATTAAGATGACCGTCCTGTTGCCACTATGGCCCATATCCGCAACGATCGCCGCGGGGCCGGTGACATAGACCTGGACCCCGGTAGGCGGCGGCGTCCGCCCCACGATGTCCCGGACCGCCGCCACGGATTCGTTCCCCAAGGTCGCGCCCTGGTTGCCGGCGAGGATCACTTGTACAACTGCGGCCTTACCATCGGCGCTTTGCGCGGCGCCCGCCGTGAGTGGATCGCCCCAGAAATCCTCGACGTGCTGCACATGCTTCGGATCGTCTTCCAACTGACGAATCAAACGATCGTAATACTTGTGAGCACCGTCGCCGAGGGGTTGCTGACCCTCCAAGACGATCGTCGCCGCGCTGCCGGAATTAGATTCGTTGAAGTCCTGATTCATGCGGTTCGTCCGCCTTGATCGACGGCGCATCGGTGGGATTCAGCGATACTGAATGCTCTTTCTCGACCTGCTCCAGTGGGGGGACACCGATACTCACGATGACCGTGATCGCCAACCACGCCAAGATGATGGGCACCGAAAATCGATGGATCGTCCGCGCTACGAATGGTGGCGTGGTGTGTTGGTTGCCCGTGTGTTCGTCGCTCATGCGGCCTTCAGCAGGCAGAAGGTAAAGGCGTGCGCTTCGTGCGTGATCTTCTCGGCTTTGACCACACCGTCCACCACGATGCGGCAGCTAATGCTGTCACTATCGCCCTGCGCCACGACACTTCCCACGGACGTCGCCGCAGTCATCGGGAACTCCAACGACCACGGCAAGCGCGCCCCGACGCGCTGCGGGTCGGCATTGGCGTCGAAATAGCTGATGTGGGCCACGGTCCCTGGTGGTCCGAAGACCTCGTACCTCAGGTGCTTGGGGTTGAAAGGTTCGGCGTCATCGATTCTGGTGTCGGCATACGAGGGGCGTTTCTCAGAGCCGAAGATGCCGTGCAGCCGCGACACAGTCAATCCTCCAGCACCGATCACCACCAGGATGACCAGCGGAATCCACAGCCGCCTCAGAACTCTGAAAATCGCGAATCCCCTTCACCCGTTCCATACCCGGCGCCAAGTCAGCCGCTCGAACCTGCAACTACACATCGGCGCGACACGCCAGACAGTGCATCGAACGCGGTGGGCGTCGCAGAATAGCTGTGCGGCGGTCACCTCAAGCGATGCGGCGCCTCGGGGAGCGCGACCCGATCTCGACGAGTAAACCATGCCGATGGCCTCGATATCGGCTACTTCGCAACGCGAGATGGGATCGTAATGCGTACCATGTGCGTAAAGGCGTAGCACCGTCGCCCACGTCCAAGTCGCAAATCACGTGGCGTACGTTGTCCCCGGGCGGTGATGCAGCTTACCTTCCAGCGTGCCCGTGCTTGCCGAGTAGCGAAGCGCCACAAAGCCAAACCCATCGCTGCAGGTCACAGCACGGGAAGTCACCACCGCCGGAACCTTGCGCCACGCACCAATTTACTCACTTGTGTCAGGAGTCCTGATAGGTCACATCAGCCACTTGGCCAAACCTTAGGAAATATTTGCCAAAATCACAGGAACTTTGCCGAAACGCCGGACTGACCTGGTGGCCTTCAGTATCGTTCGGAACGGTTCCACTCACGACTAGATGGCCTGGAGAACTGGTGAGCATCAATCCGTTCGACGACGACAATGGCAGCTTTTTCGTCTTGGTCAACGACGAGGAGCAACACAGCCTGTGGCCGGCCTTCGCCGATGTTCCAGCCGGCTGGCGGGTGGTTTACGGCGAAGCGGACCGCGCTGCGTGTCTGGACTACATCGAACAGAACTGGACCGATATACGGCCGAAGAGTCTGCGTGAGAGGCTGGCAGAGGGCCGGGCTTTTGATTTGTAAACCGTGTGGGTTGGAGCGGTCAAATGGAACTTGATGAACGGGGCTTGCCGCTGACGCGCGGACAGCTAGAGATATGGCTTGCGCAGGAAACGGGTCACTCCGGTACGGAGTGGCAGCTTGGCCTATTCGTGAGAATCGAGGGCACGGTACAAGCGTGATGCCCTTGAGTGGGCGATCCGCCGAGTGGTGCGAGAGGCCGAACCAGTCAGGGCCGCCTTCTTTGAGGTGGATGGCCAGGTTTTCCAAAGGGCGATCGATTACCCGGATGTCGAGCTGGCCTTCTATGACCTGAGCTGCTCGCGCCATCCCGTGCAGGAAGCCCGTGGGATAGCAGTCATCGATCCAACGCACGCCAATGCCGTTCACTGGCCCGCTGTTCAAATTTGCATTATTTCGGACGCGGCTCGATGAATTCTACTTGTTCGCGTGCGGCCACCACATAGTCATCGACGGATCCGGCATTACGCTGGTTGCCCATCGGGTTGCAGCTGTCTACTCTGCAATTGTTTCTGGCGCACCCATCCCGCCTGCCTTCTTCGGCTCGTTGCAGGACTTGGTTGATTGCGAGTTAGCATACGAAGCGTCCAACGATTATCTCGAAGATCAGGCCTATTGGACTAGGAACCTTCCACCGGAAAGCGGACCGCATTATCGGTTGCCCCAAGCCGCGGGCGAGGCGTGATCCGTATTGGCCTTCTGCGCCGGTGCAATTGGACCCTGTGGTCCTTCGCCGAGTTCAAGAGTTGTCCCAAGTGTGGAACGTGCCTCGATCATCGGTCATCACTGCGGCGTGCGCGCTTTTGGTGCGTGGGTGGTGCGCCGAGGGCTCAGAGGTGGTGCTCGACTTCCCGGTCAGCAGGCGAGTACGTCCGGAGTCCAAGACGCTTCCCGGGATGGTTGCCGGGGTGGTGCCGCTGGTGTTGAGGGTTTCGCCGGGGTCTGCGGTTGCCGATTTTTGTGAGCATGTTGACACGCGAATACGGGAAGCGCTGCAGCATCAGACGGTTTCCGGTGCAAGCCCTTGAGCGCAAAGCCCGTGCGGCCCAGGGCGGCCAGCCGATAGGGTGAGCGTTAATTTCCTCCCGTCCACAATTACTGTGCCCTTCGGCGGTGGCTACGGCATCGGCGTCATATACCAATTTTGGCCCCGTGGGCGACTTTGGGTTGATCTTCTCTAGCGACGGTGACCAGCTTTTTCTCAGCACGGCGGGCGTCGGGCGCCATTTTCGAATTTTGACGTCTCCGATTTAGCGGAGACGGTTGGAGCAGGTGTTGGTGGCGATGACCGCCGATCCGGCACGGCGGTTGTCGTCGGTGGATCTGCTCGATGGCGGCTGAGCACGCCCGCCTGGATGGGTGGGGTAACCGGGCGGTGTTGACCCAGCCCGCGACCGCGCCGGTGTCGATTCCGGCGTTGTTCGCCGCGCAGGTGGCGCGCGCCCCGGAGGCGGTGGCGCTGAGCTGCGGCGATCGTTCGTGGACCTATCGCGAGCTTGAGGAGGCCGCTAACCGGTTGGCGCACCTGCTGGCCGGCCACGGTGCGGGCCCGGGTGCAGTGTGTGGCGCTGCTGTTTTCCCGTTCGGTCGAGGCGATCGTGGCGATCCTGGCGGTGCTCAAAACCGGGGCGGCCTATCTGCCGATCGACCCGGCGCTGCCGGCGGCCCGGATCGCGTTCATGCTCGCCGATGCCGCGCCGATCGCCGCTATCACCACCGCCGGGCTGGCCGACCGGCTGGACGGGTGCGACCTGCTGGTCATCGATGTCGAGGACCCCGCATCGACAGCCTACCCGTGCACGGACTTGCCGGCGCCGGCCCCCGATGACATCGCCTACATCATCTACACCTCGGGCACCACCGGTGTCCCCAAGGGGGTGGCCATCACCCACCACAACGTCACCCAGCTGCTGGAGTCGTTGGATGCCGACGTGCCGCGCGCGGGTGTGTGGACGCAGTGGCATTCCTTGGCCTTCGACGTCTCGGTGTGCGAGATCTTCGGTGCGCTGCTCGGTGGTGGGCGGCTGGTGGTGGTGTCCGAGTCGGTGGCCCGCTCACCGGAAGACTTCCACGCCTTACTGGTCAGTGAACAGGTCAGCGTCTTAAGCCAGACTCCCTCGGCGTTTTATGCGCTGCAAACCGCCGACGCGCTACAGCCCGAGCTGGGACGTCAGGTGAAGCTTGAGACTGTGGTGTTCGCCGGCGAAGCGCTTGAACCACAGCGTCTTGGACTTGGCTGCACAACCGCCCGGGACTACCGCGCATGATCAACATGTACGGCACCACCGAGACGACGGTGCATGCCTCGTTCCGGGAGATCGTCGACGGCGACGGCGACAGCAATGCCAGCCCCATCGGGGTGCCTTTGGCGCATCTTGCCTTTTTTGTGCTGGATGGGTGGTTGCGGCCGGTGTCGGCGGGTGTGGTCGGTGAGTTGTATGTGGCCGGTGCCGGGGTGGGGTGTGGGTATGTGCGGCGGGCGGGTTTGACGGCGTCGCGGTTTGTGGCCTGCCCGTTCGGCGGCGCGGGAGCGCCGGGATGCGTATGTATCGCACCGGGGATCTGGTGTGTTGGGGCGCCGATGGGCAGCTGCACTATCTGGGGCGCGCCGATGAGCAGGTCAAGATCCGCGGGTATCGCATCGAGCTCGGTGAAGTGCGCGCGGCGTTGGCCGGGCTGGACGGGGTGGAGCAGGCGGTGGTGATCGCCCGCGAGGACCGCCCCGGCGATAAGCGCCTGGTGGGTTATGTCACCGGGACGGCAGACCCGGCCGAGATACGCGCCGCGCTGGCGGAGCGGCTACCGGCCTATATGGTGCCGGCCGCGGTGGTGGTGTTACAGGAGCTGCCGTTGACGGTCAACGGCAAACTCGACAAACGCGCCCTGCCGGCACCGGAATACCAGGATGGCGATCGTTACCGCGCCCCGGCCGGCGCGGTTGAGGAGATCCTGGCCGGCATCTACGCCCAGGTGCTGGGTGTCGAGCGGGTCGGGGTCGATGAGTCGTTTTTCGATCTGGGTGGGGATTCGCTGTTGGCGATGCGGGTGATCGCCGCGATCAACATCAGCCTGGATGCCGGCCTTGCGGTGCGCGCGTTGTTCGACGCGCCCACGGTTGCCCAGTTGGCGCCGCGTATCGGTGGGGAGGCGGGTCGGCTGGAGCCGTTGGTGGCTGGTGAGCGGCCCGCGGTGGTTCCGTTGTCGTTTGCTCAGAGCCGGTTGTGGTTCCTCAACCAGTTGCAGGGGCCCTCACCGGTCTTCAACATGGCGGTGGCGTTGCGGTTGGGCGGCACGCTTGATGCCGACGCGCTGGGTGCGGCGCTGGCCGATGTGGTGGGCCGCCATGAGAGCCTGCGTACGCTGTTCCCGGCGCCCGAGGGGATACCGCGGCAGCTGGTGGTGCCCGCCGAGCGGGCAGACTTCGGCTGGGACGTCGTCGACGCCACCGGCTGGTCGGCGGCCCGGCTGGGTGAGGCCGTCGGCGCGGCGGCGCGTTACACGTTTGACCTGGCAACCGAGATCCCGTTGCGGGCACGGCTTTTCCGCGTCACCGACGACGAACACGTGCTGGTGGCCACGGTGCACCATATCGCCGCGGACGGCTGGTCGATCACCCCGCTGGCGCGTGATCTGGGTGTGGCGTATGCCAGCCGGTGTGCGGGGCAAGCCCCCGGCTGGGCCGGGTTGGCGGTGCAGTATGTCGATTACACGCTGTGGCAGCGCGCGCAGTTTGGTGATCTCGACGATAGCCACAGCCCCATCGCCGCGCAGCTGGCGTTTTGGGAGGATGCCCTGGCCGGGATGCCCGAGCGCCTGCAGCTTCCCACCGATCGGCCCTATCCGCCGGTCGCCGATCACCGCGGCGCCAGTGTGGCGGTGGACTGGCCGGCCGAGCTGCAGCAGCGGGTGCGCGGTGTGGCCCGCGAGCACAACGCGACCAGCTTCATGGTGATCCAGGCCGCCCTGGCGGTGCTGCTGTCCAAGCTCAGCGCCAGCAGCGAGGTGGCGGTGGGGTTCTCAATCGCCGGGCGCCCTGACCCCGCGCTGGATGAGCTGGTGGGTTTTTTCGTCAACTACTTGGTGCTGCGGGTCGACCTGGCCGGTGATCCCACTGTCGCCGAACTGCTGGCCCAGGTGCGGCGGAGCAGCCTGGCCGCCTACGAGCACCAAGACGTGCCCTTTGAGGTGCTTGTTGATCGGCTCAACCCCACCCGAAGCCTGACCCATCACCCGCTGGTCCAGGTGGTGTTGGCCTGGCAGAACCTCCCCTGGCGCAACAACGACCACGCCGCCGGGTTGGCGTTGGGGGATCTGCAGGTCACTCCGCTGCCGGTGGACGCTCAGGTCGCCCGCATGGATCTGGTGTTTTCCCTGGCCGAACGCTGGACCGAGTCCGGTGAGCCCGCCGGGATCGGCGGAACGGTGGAATTTCGCACCGACGTGTTCGACCCGGAAAGCATCGAGGCGCTGATCGAGCGGTGGCGGAGGGTGTTGGTGGCCACAACCGCCGACCCAGCACGGCGGCTCTCGTCGTTCGATTTGCTCGATGAGGCTGAGCACGCCCGCCTGGAGGGGTGGGGCAACTGGGCGGCGTCGACCCAGCCGGCGACCACGCCAGCGTCGATTCCGCTGTTGTGGGCCGCGCAGGTGGCGCGCACCCCCGGGGGGGTGGCGCTGGTGTGCGGCGAGCGTTCGTGGACTTATCGCGAGGTCGAGGAGGCCGCTAACCGGTTGGCGCACCTGCTGGCCGGCCACGGTGTGGGCCCCGGCGATGTGGTGGCGCTGCTGTTTGAGCGTTCCGCTCAGGCCATCATCGCGATACTGGCGGTGCTCAAAACCGGGGCCACCTACGTGCCGATCGACCCCAACCACCCCGATGCCCCCATCGCGTTCATCCTTAACGACGCCGCACCGGTGGCCGCTGTCACCACAGCAGGCCTTCGCTCGCGGCTGGGCGGGCATGACCTGGTGGTTATCGATGTCAACGACCCCGCCATCGACACCCAACCCAGCACGGGACTGCCGCATCCGGCCGCCGACAACATCGCCTACCTCATCTACACCTCAGGCACCACCGGTACCCCCAAAGGCGTCGCCGTCACCCATACCGGCATTGCCGACCTGGTGACCAGCCACGCCGAGCGTCTGGCCATTACACCTGAGAGTCGGATTCTGCAGTTCGCTCCGTTGATCTTTGATATGTCCGTCGGGAATATGTGGTGGGCTTTGTTGACCGGAGCGGCCGCGGTGATTCCCAGCGATGACCAGGCGTTGCCGGGCAAGGAACTAACCGACTTCATGGCCCAGCACAATGTCTCCCACGCCAAATTCACGCCCAGCACGCTCGCCGCCCTCCCAGCCGACCAACTATCCGGCGTGACGCTGATTGTGGGCGGCGAGGTCTGCACAAAAGAACTCGTGGACCGATACACCGCCGTGGCCACACTCGTAAACGAGTACGGCCCCACCGAAACGACCGTGGACGTCACGATCGGTCGCCCGCTTCAGGCGGGGTCGGGGGTGGTGCCGATCGGTTCGCCGGTGTCGGGGGTGGCGTTGTTTGTGCTGGATGGGTGGCTGCGCCCGGTGCCGGCCGGGGTGGTCGGTGAGTTGTATGTGACGGGTCGATTAGTGGCGTGTGGGTATTGGCATCGGCACGCGTTGACGGCGTCGCGGTTTGTGGCCTGCCCATTCGGGGGGAGCGCCGGGGCGCGGATGTATCGCACCGGGGATTTGGTGTGTTGGGGCGCTGATGGGCAGCTGCAGTATGTGGGGCGCGCTGATCAGCAGGTCAAGATCCGCGGGTATCGCATAGAACTGGGTGAAGTGCGCGCGGCAATTGCCGGGCTGGATGGGGTGGAGCAGGCGGTGGTGATCGCCCGCGAGGACCGTCCCGGCGATAAGCGCCTGGTGGGTTACGTGACCGGGACGGCCGATCCGGCCGAGGTGCGTAGCGCGTTGGCCGATCGGCTGCCGGCCTATATGGTCCCGGCCGCGGTGGTGGTGGTGCCGGAGCTGCCGCTGACACCCAACGGCAAACTCGACAAACACGCCCTGCCGGCACCGGAATACCAGGATGGCGATCGTTACCGCGCCCCGGCCAGCGCGGTCGAGGAGACCCTGGCCGGCATCTACGCCCAGGTGCTCGGGCTCGAGCGCGTCGGGGCCGACGACTCATTCTTCGATTTGGGTGGGGACAGCATTTTGTCGATGCAGGTGGTGGCGCGGGCGCGTGTCGCCGGGGTGATGTGCAGGCCGCGCGATATTTTCGTCGAGCAGACCGTTGCCCGGCTGGCCCGGGTCGCCGGGGTGGCCGACGGTGCGGGTGACCTGGCCGATGAGGGTGTCGGGCCGGTGATCGCCACACCGGTTATGTGCTGGCTGCACAGCGTGGATGGCCCGGTGGAGCAGTACAACCAGACGGTGTTGGTGCAGGCTCCCGCGGGGGTCAGCCAGGCCGATGTGGTGGTCGTGTTGCAGGCCTTGGTGGATCGGCACGCCATGTTGCGGCTACGCGTCGACGACGACGGCGCCGGGGGTTGGTCGTTGACGGTGCCCGAGGTGGGTTCGGTGGATGCCGGCGCGTGCCTGCAATCGGTGGAGGTGTTGTCCGATGAGGCGGTGGTGGCGGCCCGGTCCCGGTTGAACCCGGCCGCCGGGGTGATGCTCAGCGCGCTGTGGGTTGCCTCCACCGGCCAGCTGGTGGTGATCATTCACCATCTGGCCGTCGACGGGGTGTCGTGGCGGATTTTGCTGGAGGACCTCAACATCGCCTGGGCCCAGCATCGGGGCGGGCGGCAGGTGGCGTTGCCGACGGCGGGGACGTCGTTTGCCCGGTGGGCGTCGCTGCTGGCTGAGTACGCGCGCCGCCCGGACGTCGTTGGCCAGGCGGGCGCGTGGAGGCAGGTGGCGGCGGCCCCTGCCGCGCTGCCGGCGGTGTGCCCGGCGGTGGATACCTATGTGAGCGCTGAGCATTTGCCGGCGTCGCTGGATGTGGAGACCACTCGGCTGCTGCTTGGTGAGGTGCCGGCGGCGTTTCATGCCGGGGTGCACGACATCTTGTTGATCGCGTTCGGGTTGGCGTTCGCGGAGTTTTTGGGCACCGGTGGCGCGCCGATCGGTATCGAAGTCGAGGGCCACGGGCGCCATGAGGAGCTGGCCGCCGATGTGGATCTGTCACACACGGTGGGGTGGTTTACCACTAAATACCCGGTGTCGTTGGCGGTGGGTGGGCTGTCCTGGGCGCAGGTGTTGGCCGGCGAGGCGGCGCTGGGGGCGGTGATCAAGGACGCCAAAGAGCAGCTTCGCGCCCTCCCGGATCCCCTGACCTACGGTGTGCTGCGCTATCTGAGCACCGAAGTTGACCTCACCGGGTCCGACCCGCCGATCGGGTTCAACTATCTCGGGCGTCTGGACGCCTCGGCGGCCGACGGGTTCGGTGATGTGTGGCGGACCGGCAATGAGACCTTGGCGTTTAGCGGCGCGGCCGGCGCGCTGCCCATGCCGCTGATGCACACCGTGGACGTCAATGCCGCCACCGTGGACACCGATGCCGGCCCGCACCTGCACGCCGCCTGGAGGTGGGCGCCCTCGGCGCTGGATCGCGCGCAGGTCAGTCGGCTGGCCCAGTTGTGGTTTGACGCCTTGGCCGGTATCTGCGCGCATGTGCGCGGCGGTGGGGGCGGGTTGACGCCGTCGGATCTCGCGCCTGCGCGTCTTAGCCAGCAGCAGATCGACGAGCTGCAGCGGCAATACCGGATCGCTGACGTGTTGCCGCTGACGCCTTTGCAGCAGGGGCTGCTGTTTCACGCCAGTGATGCGCAGGGTAGCGACGATGTGTATGCGGTGCAGCTGAATATCACCGTGGCCGGCGGGCTTGACCCGCATCGCCTGCGCGATGCGGTGCACACGGTGGTTACCCGGCATCCCAACCTGGTGGCCCGATTCTGCGACCAGTTCGACGAGCCGGTGCAGATCATCCCGGCTGATCCGGTGGCGCCCTGGCGGTATGTCGACCTTGACGGCGAGCGTCGACGTCGACGTCGATGAGCAGATCCAGCGGGTGTGTGCCGCCGAACGCGCCGCGGTCGGCGACCTGGCCGACCAGCCGGCGTTTCGGGCCGCGCTGATCCGCATGGCACCAGATCGGCACCGGTTTGTGCTGACTAATCACCACATTGTGCTCGATGGCTGGTCGAGGCCGATCCTGCTGGGGGAGATATTCGCCAGCTATCACGGGCAGCGGCTGGCTGCGGCCGGGCCGTATCGCAGCTTTGTTAGCTGGCTGGCCGATCGAGACCTTGAGGCCGCCCGGGCGGCCTGGCGCGAGGTGTTCGCCGGCTTTGACACCCCCACACTGGTCGGCCCGCCGGGCGGGTTAGAGGTGGGGCCGCGAGGCGTGGAATCGTTTTGGGTGTCCGCCGAGACCACCCGGGCGCTGAGCGAGCTGGCGCGCTCGTGCCACACCACCGTCAACACCGTGCTGCAGGGCGCCTGGGCGCAGCTGTTGTGCTGGCTGACCGGCCACCATGATGTCGCGTTCGGCACCGCGGTCTCGGGTAGGCCGGCCGAGGTGGCCGGCGCGGACTCGATGGTGGGCCTGTTGATCAACACGGTGCCGGTGCGGGCGAACATCACCGCGGCAACCACCATCGCAGACCTGCTGGACCAGCTGCAAAGCGCCCACAACGACACACTCGAGCACCAGCACCTGGCGCTAAGCGAGATCCACCGCCTCACCGGTCAGGAAAGCTTGTTCGACACGGTTTTCGTGTACGAAAACTACCCGATCGACACCGGCGTGTTGTTGGGTGCCAACGAGTTGGCCATCACCGAGTTCACCATCCGCGAATGCAACCACTACCCCCTGACGGTGCAAGCCCTGCCGGGCCACGAACTGGGCCTTCGCGTCGAATTCGACACCGACGTGTTCGACACGGCCAGCATCGAGGCGCTGATCGAGCGGTTGCAGCGGGTGTTGGTAGCGATGACCGTCGATCCCACCCGGCGGCTCTCGTCGGTGGATGTGCTCGATGCCGGTGAGCACGCCCGGCTGGATGAGTGGGGCAACCGGGCGGTGTTGACCCAGCCCGCGACCGCGACCGCGGTGTCGATTCCGGCGTTGTTCGCCGCGCAGGTGGCCCGCACACCGGAGGCGGTGGCGCTGGTCTGCGGCGAGCACTCGTGGACCTATCGCGAGCTTGAGGAGGCCGCTAACCGGTTGGCGCACCTGCTGGCCGCTCACGGGGCGGGCCCGGGTGAGCGTGTGGCGCTGCTGTTGTCGCGCTCGGCCGAGGCGATCGTGGCGATTCTGGCGGTGCTGAAAACCGGGGCGGCCTATCTGCCGATCGACCCGGCGCTGCCGGCGGCCCGGATCGGGTTCATGCTCGCCGATGCCGCGCCGATCGCCGCGATCACCACCACCGGGCTGGCCGACCGGCTGGACGGGTACGAGCTGCTGGTCATCGATGTCGACGACCCCCGCATTCCCAGCCTATCCGGGCACGGGTTTGCCGGCGCCGGCCCCCGATGACATCGCCTACCTCATCTACACCTCGGGCACCACCGGTGTCCCCAAGGGGGTGGCCATCACCCACCACAACGTCACCCAACTGTTGGAGTCGCTGGATACCCACCTGCCGGCACAGGCGTGGGCACAGTGGCATTCCTATGCCTTCGACGCCTCAGTTGAAGAGATCTGGGGTGTGCTGTTGCATGGTGGGCGGCTGGTGGTGGTGCCCGAGTCGGTGGCCGGCTCACCGGAAGACTTCCACGCCCTACTGGTCAGCGAACAGGTCAGCGTCTTAAGCCAGACCCCTTCTGCGGTGGCGGTGCTATCGCCTGAGGGTTTGGGATCGGTGGCGTTGCTGAGTGGCCGGTGAGCCCTGCCCGGCCGAGCTGGTGGATCGGTGGGCGCCCGGGCGGGTGATGATCAACGCCTACGGCCCGACCGAGACCACGGTGTGTGCGTCCAGGAGTGCGCCGCTGGCAGCGGGGTCGGGGGTGCCGCCGATCGGTTCGCCGGTGGCGGGGGCGGCGTTGTTTGTGCTGGATGGGTGGTTGCGCCCGGTGCCGGCGGGTGTGGTCGGTGAGTTGTATGTGGCCGGTGCCGGGGTGGGGTGTGGGTATTGGCGTCGGGCGCGCGTTGACCGGCGTCGCGGTTTGTGGCCTGCCCGTTCGGGCGCGGCCCGGGGACGCGGATGTATCGCACCGGGGATTTGGTGTGTTGGGGCGCTGATGGGCAGCTGCGGTATGTGGGGCGCGCCGATGAGCAGGTCAAGATCCGCGGGTATCGCATCGAGCTGGGTGAGGTGCAGCGCGGCGCTGGCCGGGCTGGATGGGGTGGAGCAGGCGGTGGTGATCGCCCGCGAGGACCGTCCCGGCGACAAGCGCCTGGTGGGTTATGTGACCGGGACGGCCGATCCGGCCGAGATGCGTAGCGCGCTGGCCGAGCGGCTGCCGGCCTATATGGTGCCGGCCGCGGTGGTGGTGTTACAGGAGCTGCCGTTGACGGTCAACGGCAAACTCGACAAACGCGCCCTGCCGGCACCGGAATACACCGACGTCGATCGTTACCGCGCCCCGGCCAGCGCGGTCGAGGAGATCCTGGCCGGCATCTACGCCCAGGTGCTCGGGCTCGAGCGGGTCGGGGTCGACGACTCATTCTTCGACCTGGGTGGGGACAGCATTTTGTCGATGCAGGTGGTGGCGCGGGCGCGTGCCGCCGGGGTGATGTGCAGGACGCGCGATGTTTTCGTCGAGCAGACCGTTGCCCGGCTGGCCCGGGTGGCCGGGGTGGCCGACGGTGCGGGCGGCCTGGTCGATGAGGGTGTGGGGCCGGTGATCGCCACACCGATCATGTGCTGGCTGCACAGTGTGGATGGCCCGGTGGAGCAGTTCAACCAGACGGTGTTGGTGCAGGCTCCCGCGGGGGTCAGCCAGGCCGATGTGGTGGTCGTGTTGCAGGCCTTGGTGGATCGGCATGCCATGTTGCGGCTACGCGTCGACGACGACGGCGCCGGGGGTTGGTCGTTGACGGTGCCCGAGGTGGGTTCGGTGGATGCCGGCGCGTGCCTGCAATCGGTGGACGTGTTGTCCGATGAGGCGGTGGTGGCGGCGCGGTCCCGGTTGAACCCGGCCGCCGGGGTGATGCTCAGCGCGCTGTGGGTTGCCTCCACCGGCCAGCTGGTGGTGATCATTCACCATCTGGCCGTCGACGCGGTGTCGTGGCGGATTTTGCTGGAGGACCTCAACATCGCCTGGGCCCAGCATCGCGGCGGGCAGCAGGTGGCATTACCGGCAGGCGGAACATCATTTGCCCGGTGGGCGTCGCTGCTGGCTGAGTACGCGCGCCGCCCGGACGTCGTTGGCCAGGCGGGCGCGTGGAGGCAGGTGGCGGCGACCCCTGCCGCGCTGCCGGCGGTGCACCCCGAAGTAGACACCTATGCCAGCGCCGGGCATTTGTCGGCGTCGCTGGATGTGGAGACCACTCGGCTGCTGCTTGGTGAGGTGCCGGCGGCGTTTCACGCCAGGGTGCAGGACATCTTGTTGATCGCGTTCGGGTTGGCGTGGGCGGAGTTTTTGGGCAATCCCGGCGCGCCGATCGGCATCGACGTGGAGGGCCACGGGCGCCATGAGGAGCTGGCCGCCGATGTGGATCTGTCGCGCACGGTGGGGTGGTTTACCACCCTATATCCGGTGTCGTTGGCCGTCGGTGGGCTGTCCTGGGCGCAGGTGCTGGCCGGTGAGCCGGCGTTGGGCGCGGTGATCAAGGACGCCAAAGAGCAGCTTCGCGCCCTCCCGGATCCCCTGACCTATGGCGTGCTGCGGTATCTGAATTCCGATGTTGACCTGGCCGGGCCCGATCCGTCGACCGTGTTTAATTACCTGGGCCGTCTGGGCGCCGGCGCGGCCGAACTCTCCGATGATTTGTGGGGGATTAGCCAGGAAGGCTTGTCAGTCGCCGGCGCGGCCGCGGCGGTGCCTATGCCGCTGGGGCACACCGTGGAGCTCAGCGCCAGCACCGTGGACACCGACGCCGGCCCGCAGCTGCACGCCCGCTGGAGGTGGGCGCCCTCGGCGCTGGATCACGCGCAGGTCAGTCGGCTGGCCCAGTTGTGGTTTGACGCCCTGGCCGGCATCTGCGCGCATGTGCGCGGCGGTGGGGGCGGGTTGACGCCGTCGGATCTCGCGCCTGCGCGTCTTAGCCAGCAGCAGATCGACGAGCTGCAGCGGCAATACCGGATCGCTGACGTGTTGCCGCTGACGCCTTTGCAGCAGGGGCTGCTGTTTCACGCCAGCACCGCGCAGGGTAGCGACGATGTGTATGCGGTGCAGCTGAATATCACCGTGGCCGGCGAGCTTGACCCGCATCGCCTGCGCGATGCGGTGCACACGGTGGTTACCCGGCATCCCAACCTGGTGGCCCGATTCAGCCACCAGTTCGACGAGCCGGTGCAGATCATCCCGGCTGATCCGGTGGCGCCCTGGCGGTATGTCGACCTGGACGGCGGCGCCGTCGACGTCGATGAGCAGATCCAGCGGGTGTGTGCCGCCGAACGCGCCGCGGTCGGCGACCTGGCCGACCAGCCGGCGTTTCGGGCCGCCCTGATCCGGACGGCACCAGATCGGCACCGGTTTGTGCTGACTAATCACCACATTGTGCTCGATGGCTGGTCGATGCCGATCCTGCTGGGGGAGATATTCGCCAGCTATCACGGGCAGCGGCTGGCTGCGGCCGGGCCGTATCGCAGCTTTGTTAGCTGGCTGGCCGATCGAGACCTTGAGGCCGCCCGGGCGGCCTGGCGCGAGGTGTTCGCCGGCTTTGACGCCCCCACACTGGTCGGCCCGCCGGGCGGGTTAGAGGTGGGGCCGCGAGGCGTGGAATCGTTTTGGGTGTCCGCCGAGACCACCCGGGCGCTGAGCGAGCTGGCGCGCTCGTGCCACACCACCGTCAACACCGTGCTGCAGGGCGCCTGGGCGCAGCTGTTGTGCTGGCTGACCGGCCACCATGATGTCGCGTTCGGCGCCGTGGTCTCGGGTAGGCCGGCCGAGGTGGCCGGCGCGGACTCGATGGTGGGCCTGTTGATCAACACGGTGCCGGTGCGGGCGAACATCACCGCGGCAACCACCATCGCAGACCTGCTGGACCAGCTGCAAAGCGCCCACAACGACACACTGGAGCACCAGCACCTGGCGCTAAGCGAGATCCACCGCCTCACCGGTCAGGAACGATTGTTCGACACGGTTTTCGTGTACGAAAACTACCCGATCGACACCGGCGCGCCGCTGGGCGCCAACGAGTTGGCCATCACCGAGTTCACGACACGCGACTACTACCACTACCCCCTGACGGTGCAAGCCGTGCCGGGCCACGAACTGGGCCTACGCGTCAAATTCGACACCGACATGTTCGACACGGCCAGCATCGAGGCGCTGATCGAGCGGTTTGAGCGGGTGTTGGTAGCGATGACCGTCGATCCCACCCGGCGGCTCTCGTCGGTGGATGTGCTCGATGCCGGTGAGCACGCCCGCCTGGATGAGTGGGGCCACCGGGCGGTGTTGACACAGCCCGCGACCGCGCCCCGGGCCCCCCAAACGGAGCTGCCGTTGACGGTCAACGGCAAACTCGACAAGCGTGCCCTGCCGGCACCGGAATACACCGATGCCGATCGTTACCGCGCCCCGGGCAGCCCCGTCGAGGAGATCCTGGCCGCCATCTACGCCCAGGTACTGGAGCTCGAGCGCGTCGGGGTCGAGGACTCATTCTTCGACCTGGGCGGGGATTCGCTGTCCGCGATGCGGGTGATCGCCGCGATCAACATCAGCCTGGATGTCGGCCTTTCGGTGCGCGCCTTAGTCGACGCGCCGTCCGTTAGAAACTTGAGCCAGCACTTGGGCAGACATGCCACCTCGGTGAAGTCGTTCCCGCTGTGAGCCCGGCCAGCGATCTGCAAGACCACGCGTATTGCTCGCCGCCAGTTGCATCCAGCGGGCTGCCCACCACTGGCCAAACTAAGTCGGCCGCAACTGCTTTTAACTTTTTCAGATGTTGTGTGGTGGACCACTGCCATCATCGATGATGGCCCACATGGATAGGGGAACCCGCGACATTGTGAACATGCCCCGGGGCGGGCCGGACGCCTCCTGGCTTGACCGGCGGTTGCAGACCAACCGGCTGGAATACCTGGACCGCGACGATGTCGACGACCTGAAGCGCGCGGTCGTCCGCTCACTCGACCGGGTCGAACGGTGGTTCGGTAATCACAATAAGTTTGCCCTGATGGCGCTTGACGAGGTGGCCAACGTCCCCTGTCCAAAGATCCTCGAACTCGGGTCCGGCCACGGCGGGCTGTCGCGCAAGCTGCTAGAGAATCACCCCACTGCTCAGGTGACGGTCACCGACATCGATCCCATGTTTGTGGCCGCCATCGCCGCCAGCGACCTCGGCAGTCACCCACGCGCCACGGTGCGGGAAATGGACGCCACGGCAATCGACGCCGCGGACGGGGATTACGACCTCGTGGTGTTTGCGCTGTCGTTGCATCACCTGCCGCCTGCACTGGCCGCCCGAGTGTTCGCCGAAGGGACCCGGGCAGCGAACACGTTGTTAATCATCGACGTCCGCCGGCTGCCGACACCGCGCCTCCTGGTGAAGTTGGCGGTGAGGCTGCCACTCCTTAAGCTGGTCCCACTGCTACACGATGGGTTCATCAGCTCGCTACGCGCCTATAGCCCGTCGGCGCTGCGTGCGCTCGCCCATGATGCCGATTCAGCGATTACCGTCGAGTTCCGCAGCCGACGGCGGGGCCCGACGGTGGCGGTTGCCAGTCGCGCCCGGCAAACTGACACTCGCCGTAGGGATCGCGAACCGTGATCTCGCTTTCTCGCGAGTCAAGAGGCGCTGGGTTCAGGTGCAGGTCGTGCGGCTGCTACCACATCCATGGCAGCAGGCGATAGCGAACCTTCTGCGTGTACTCGCGGTATCCGTCCAACTCTTCCTGGAGCAGCTTTTCTTCGTCGCGGACGCGCCAGGTGAGCACTAGAAGGCCAGGGATGACGAAGACGAGTCCCCAGTAGGAACCGAGCGCTGGGGGGATGCCCACCATCATGATCACGTAGCTGGTATACATCGGGTGCCGCACCAGCCCATACGCACCGGTGGAGACCAGCTTCTGGCCTGCCTCCACCCGGACGGTTGTGGCCGCGTAGCTGTTCTGAATGACCACCAGCATTACTACACCGCGTCCAACGGCTACCAGAACATCACCAGCCAAGCAGATTGCCGTTGGTACCGGCGACCAGCCAAAGCGATGGTCAAGGGCGCTGACGACGAACATTGCTGCCAGCGACAAGTACAAGACGGCCATAACGACCTTCTGCACCGTTCGGGTTTCCGCCCCCGGCCCCGCACGCATACGCCGCTGGAGCGCAGCCGGGTTCTTACGCATCAAGTAAATGCTGGGGATCCACGTGCACAGGGGAAAGAACACCAGAAGGAAAACCCATGCTTGCCAATAATCGAACGTCCGCGCCGGCAAAAACAGGATCAAACTGAACACGACAAGCCCAACAAGCCCGGATGTCAACATTTTAGGAATGGTTTTCAGGGATCCTCCTTACCGTCCGTCCGGTACCGCATGCTAACAGCGCACGCCGCGGCGTCGGAAAGCCGCGACGCCCACCGCTACCAGCGCAGCATCGATTGCCAGCAGCCACAGCAGCGGCACAGGGCTGAAACTACCGCCGCCTACGGAGGATGTGCTCGAACGGTTCCAGGTCGAGCAGCCACTGCGGGAGCCCTGAACAACGAATCCGGCAGGCACACCGCAATAAATCCGACCAGCACGCCCACGCCACCGGCATGAACCGCGGTGCGATGGCCAACATTGCGAGCGTGACTGCGGCGAGCGGCCAGGCGGCGGGCAGCTGCACAGCGGCGTTGCCGACAACCGTGGCCAGCTTGCCGCCGACATCACCTGCGGCGACGCCGTAGCTCAGCCCGGCCGCCAGCCCGCCAACCCGCATCGCGACCGCCGATCCTGCCAGTGCGATCGCCAAATCGCTTACCAGCCAACGGGTCCGGCCAACCGCGCCGGCAAGCAGATTCTCGGCTCGCTGGCTGGTCTCCTCCTGGTGCAGTCACAGGGTGAGAGAGATGGTCAACGCGGCGGCCACCATGCCAGCATGCTGAACGCCACCGCGATGAAGGCCTGTTCCAGCGCGGTGCTGCTGTCGCCCACCTCGTCGCCGATGCCGTGCACGACGCTGCGACCTAGCAGGCCGTACAGGCACAGGCCGACCGTCCACAGCCGCAGCGCCCCGCGGTCGAGCCGCCACGCCAGCCCGAAGACGCCCCGCAGCGCCGCCGCGGCTCATCGCGGCAGTGATCGAGCTCAGCTTGCCGGCCGGGTTCACCACACCGAATTTAACCCGAGCCGACAGCAGATCCGCATGCTCAGCGATCGACTCCGAAAGCCCGGCCTTCTCAGCCAGTTCCAGCGCCGGCACCATCCCGCCGCCGCCACCAGATTCCGTTCGTCGAATACCGCCGAGCCGACTGTGAATGTATGCGGTGATTGCGTCGAAAGTGCTTTCCGGAACGCCGGCCAAACGCGATTTCACCAACCGCTATTGTCCCAGTTCAGAACGCGTTTTCACGGCCATCACGTCAGCGGTCCCATCCACTGATTCAGGCTTACACGGTCTCGAAGAACCAAGATGAAACGGCGTCGCAAGGCGACCGCCGCGCCACTTCAGCCCGGAACGGACGCCGCACAAGGCAGCCGGGCTCTTAGCCACCAGCTCAGATGATGCCCATGCCCCGGGCCACCGACGAGACCCCAACCACTGCGAACATGACTACCAGGATCTTCCGACGGTGAGCCCGCGACCAGTCGTGCAGCACTCGCAGTGCCGCCTGGGTTTTCGCTGGCGTGGCCAGACAGGTGACGAGGATGATCTCGATAACCGCTAGCCACCCGACGACGAACGCGATGGCGGCGCTGACCTGCGTGCCGATCGCGGCTCCTGAGCCCGCGATGATAGCGACCACGAGTAGAGAGTCGGCTGGCGCCGAGCAGAGGCCCCACACCAACGCGATCCATAAGGATCCGTTTTCCCACGCATTGCGGGCGCGGGCGAGTAGCCGCCGGATTGCAGATCCGCCCTCCGTCGCCGCATTCTGCGCGCGTCCCGGCGGCCGCGAGATTGCGGTCGGTGTGTTCGAGTCCAGCACCAGGGTCGACGTGCTGCCGCCCGGTGTCGGCAGGTGCGCCCGTTGTCGCGGGCGGGTCAGCGAGCGCACTGTCATCAGCGCGGCGATCGATAGCGCGAGCACACCCATGCCGATTTGAATGTGCCCGACGGTGGAGTTCGCGACCGTGCCCCGGGCGGCCGAACCTTGCCTAAATAATGTAGACATTGGTGTTAAGTGCAGCACCATCAGCGGGACCAGCACGTAGGGAACACCCGCTATCAGGTTGCCGACCCAGTAGGCGAGCAGGTTTTGCACCGGCCGTGGCCGGGAGAGCATGAGAAGGATGACGCCGAGACGCACCGGATTGACCGCCTAGCAGAAGCGCCAACCCCAGCACTGAGCTCCACACGGCCGGAACCCTACCCGGTTGGCTGTTGGCTCTTGTCTGTTGGCTCTTTTGAAGCTCCCTGGGTTGTTCTGGGCCAGCTGGCGCACGATTCCGTTGCGGGCGTAAGAGCCTGGGCCGTGCAGCCTACGGGCGCCTCCGGCGCGCTTCAAGCGCGCTTCCCGTCGCTTTGCGATGGCCTTCGGCCACCCTTGACACCCGAGCCTCGATGCGCCGTCTGAGAAGGCGAAAGGGAGTGGAAGCCCCGCCCTGGCATTAGCGCGGCCAAGGCAAGGCACCCATACGTGGAGCAAGGACACCCAGGCGTGCAGCAAGCACCTGCTGTCGCTTGATTCGAGAGACTACGACAGTGGCGGTAGTGTAAAGTCCCGCTCCAGCAAGAGCTCGCAGACCGGGCGCAATACCTCGAAACACGCGTGTCTTTTTGACCTGACTTAGGGCATTTGGCTTAGTAAGCCATGTTTAGGCCGAGGCTGGCGAGGATTTTTCGTTGGGGTGCTGGGATTTCGGGTGGGAAGGTCTGGGTGGCGCCGTTGATGACGATGACCAGAGCAAGGGCTGGCCGCTGTTCATGATCCGCGACATCGTGGGAGGCGCCGGTGGGTTGGCCGCAGCCGCGAGGCCGGGCGGCGCGGTGCTCGCCCCGGCAGCCTACCCGCCGGACTACCGTAACCCCGCCGAACTCCGCCTGGCCAAGCCGCGTGAGGGGGTGTCGTGACGCCATTGGTGTCGGTCGTCGTGCCGGCGTATAACTGCGTCGCGTTCATTGACGCGACCATGCGGTCGATTTTGGCGCAGACCTTCAGCGATTTCGAACTGTTAGTTTCTGACCAGACTTCCACCGACGGCACCTGGGAGGCACTGCAGCGGTACACGGCCGACCCCCGGGTGCGTTTGACCCGACTGGCTCGCGGTGGTGGGGCGCCAGCGAACTACAAGGTGGTCACCGAACTCGCCAAGGGCGAGTTCGTCAAACTGGTCGACCACGATGATCTTGTCTACCCGGACTGCCTGGCGGTACAGGTGGCGGCGTTGATAGCGCACCCTTCGACGGTGCTGGCCGCAAGTACCATGGACGTGATCGACGCCGCGGGGAGGATAGTGTTACGCAACCGCGGGCTTGCGGGATTGCGCGGTGAGGTCGCTGGCACCCAGGCTATCCGCCGCACCGTGCTCGCTGGCACGAATATTTTGGCACGCCGGCGTGCGTGTTGTTCAGGCGCGCAGCGCTGGCCGACGTCGGCGGCTGGGATTGGCGCTTCCCCTGTGCGGACCTAGCGACATGCTGCGCCGTGCTGCTTCGTGGCGATCTCGTCGCGGTACCCCGCCCGCTTGTGGCGTACCGGCTAAGCCGGTCGCAGTCCAGTGTGGAGCTATTGCGGTCTCAACCTGACCTGGGTTTCTTTAATTTACAGCGTGAGTTGGCCGCCACGCGGCCAGGACTGCTCGGCCGACGCCACCTGTTGATCGGCAGTGCGCGAGCCCGCGTGACCGTCATCGGCCGGCGCGTGGTGTACCGCTGGCTGGGACGGCGGTTGGACCCCGGCACCGCTGCCACGGCTGCCGGGGCGATGCCGTCCGACTGATGCTGATGTTGCATCGCTGAGCTGTCGTCGCAGTGGCGGTACAACGTCCAAGACGTGGCTATTCGACTACTCCAGCAATCAACCCGCGGTCTTTGTGGCGGGGGCGCGGGGAATCCATCAAGCGGCCTGGCATGGGCGCGCGCCGGCACCTTGAACGCGCGAACCCAGTGATCATGCGGGTGCGGTGCCGAGCGACGCTAGAGTCCTATCGCGTGACTATCCCTCGCGTGGTTCGTCGCGGGGTTCATGCTCTTGCAGCTGAGCCCCGCACGTTCGATCTCCTCCGCTGGATTCTCGAGGCGGGGTACCGAAGCGAGAAGGACATCCTGCGCAGAGAGGGACTCGCTGAGGCGGCGTCGATCCTCGACCTGGGCTGCGGGACTGGCGCGATGGCGGGGTGTTTCCGCCCCGAAAGCTACGTCGGCGTGGATATGAATGCCGACTACATTGCACGCGCCCGTGCCACGAAGAGCGCCTACCGTTTTGAGGTTGCAGACGGGCGATCCTTAACGTTCGCTGACGGCTCCTTCGCCGCTGTGCTGATCAGCGGAGTGATCCACCACCTCGACGACGCTTCCGTGCGAGGCCTCCTAGAAGAGGGCCGCCGCGTTCTGGTGCCCGGAAGCGGTGTCCTGGTGATGAGCGAGCCTGTTCCGACACGGAGCCGATGGAACTTGATCGGGCGTCTTGTCGTCCGGCTCGACGAGGGAGATTTTATTCGCCCTCCCGAGCGCTACTTAGAGATGGTTTGCGAAGTCTTCGGCGAAGGAGCCGTCCGCCACTATCCCATATCGAGTGGAGTGTCGGACCGCGCGGTGATTGTGGCCCGCAACACCACTTGACGGTATGGGGATTACTGAGGTCGAAGTTCCGCGAATTGCGCAGGTCCCTTCGCCAGCGGATCGGCCGACAACTTCCACAAATCCTGTTTGTGCGGAGCCAATCCGAATGCTCACCAGACCCGCGACACCACGGACCGCGACATCCCCAAATGCCCGGCCGTCGATCGCGTTGTATTTCGATGAAGCGTTTGATCAGGACGAGCGGCGTTTGCTGAACGAGACGGTGCCGCCATCGATGGAGTGTTCCCCGGTGGGAGCGACACCGGGTGGCTTCGGTCTAGTAGTGACCACAGCCGGGTGACCGCGCCAACGCGGTCAAATGGACGGCGATTCCCACCAGCGGACCGCACAACAGCGCGATCACGGTGCGCGTCTCCAGCGGTAGCGGCAGCAGCAGCAACAACGTCGACGCCACCGTCGCCCCGACCCAGCCCAGCGAATACGCCCGGTGCAGCGCGGCCGCGACGGCGGCGGTACCGGTGAGCGTCAGCATGGCGATGGCTACGGCCGCCGCCGTCAACCAGGCCAGTAACCCCCCACTGGCGTGGTAGCCAGAACCGAATCCGATCCGCAGCAACCAGGGGCCGAGCAGCCCTGCGGCCAGCACGCCGACCGCGCCGATCCCGCCGACGACCACCGCCGGCACGATCAGCGTCCGAAGCCGCTCGGTGCGTTTGTCGACGAAATGAGCGATCAGGTTGCTTTGCATGCCGAACAGCGGGATCAGCAGCGGCGCGCGGGTCAAGGTGACCGCCAAGATGATCACTCCACCCTGCGCCCGTAACTGGTTGGAGGTCGCCTTGAGCAACACCGGAAAACCCATCACCAGGATTGCGCTGGCCCCGGCCGCGGCTATCGAATGGGCCGCGCCGCGCAGGAATGTCGCGGCGCCCCCGGGCGTCAGCACCCGGGCCGCGGCCCGGCTCGTAGGCGAGACGATCAGCATGAGCAGCCACGCCATCGCGCCTGCGGCGTTGGCCCACAAAAAACCGACCAGACCCCACCCGATCACGAACGTGACAACGGCGACCGCCACCCGGATGACGACGTCGTAACCATCAGCGCCCCGTATTGGCCCCACCTGTTCGCGCCGGCCAGCATGCCCTCCAGGGTGGCGTTCAGGCAAAATCCCGCCAACCCGACGCTGAGCAGTCCTACGGACAGCCAGCGTTCCGCGACGAATACCTGCCCGCTCCACAGTGGCGAGCTGCCCGCGATCGCCGCGGCCGCGACTACACCGGTCAATCCGGCAACCCGCAACGGATGGACGACGGCCCGGCGCGATCTCGGTGTAGCGAGCCGAGCGGACCGCCCGGGTGGTTTCTGGCTGCAGGCCGTTGGCGGCACCGGTGACTAGACCGAACGCGCCCCAGAACACCCGAATACCGAAAAGCCAGCCGGGGCCAGGTCGCGGGCTGCCAGATAGATCACCGCGTAGCCGCAGATAGCCGTCAGCGCGATCGCCGTGCCGACCCGGGCGACGCTGCCTCGCGCGATTGGCCCGGTGGAGGCTGCGGTACCGCCGACCTCGGTCACTTTGACGGCACTTCGGTCGCGCAGAGTCGCATCGCCCGGATCGCCCGCTTTGCAGATCGCGTCGGTGCGTAATTCACGGTCACGCGCGTCGTCGGCCACGGCGGCGCCTTTTCGATGTCGACCGGCCCAAACATGAAGCACCGCAACACAACTATCGCCACGGAACCGTTGACGGGCAAGATCATCACGTGCCCTGCTTTGGTCGATGTCGACGATCTGCTCGCTGCAGATCGTTCCGCCTTCGAGCGGGATCGGACCGAAAGCAGCAGGGCCCCGCGGCGAGTGAACGAGGTCGGTGAAGACCGGTCGGAAACCGCAGCCGACTTCCAGCAGCGACGCCGGTCGGAACTCGGCGACCAGTTGCAGCACCACGCGGCGGCGGTTCCCCGACTCTGGGTCACTTCGAACGGTAGCTCGCGGTACGAGCGGCTCGAAGATTCGGTGTCACGGGCCGTAGTGGCGCTGCAGCGCCCGACAGCCCGGCTGGCGGCGGGCGAACCGCGTCAATTGCGTTCGCAGCGAATCAATCTCGACAGTCAGTTCGTCAATGCGCCGCAGCGCGGTGTCCACGTACCGGCGACCCGCCAGCGACAACTCGGCGCCGGCGACGGCCTCACGCCCCGCCGTCGACAGCAACGCGGTGATCGGCGGGCAGCCCTGATGAAACAACTGCGCGTGGATGCGCTGCTGCCAAGCGCGGCGCTCCTCGATCAGCGCGCAGTACAACCGGCCCAGCGTGCGCACCTCCACCACATGCGCCGACGGGATCCACGACTCGGGGAACCGGCCCTGCAGCAGCAGTGCGCAGCAACCGCGCATCGGCACGGTCGGTCTTGGCGCGCTTTTTGCGACCCCGCAGCGCCGCGATCTCAGCCGGATCCCCCAGATGTGCCACCACCCCAGCCCGGCCCAATTCCTCGGCCACATACCGCCATCCAGTGCAGCCCTCCAACCCGAACTCCGCATCACCGTCAGGGCAGTGCTCGACCAACCAGCCCCGCAACGTTTTGCGCGTCGCCGGACGGATCTGACCCCACCGCACCAACCCGTCGTCATCCACGTAGTCGAACGTGATCTGCTTCCGATGCACGTCAAACCCGCCTACCATCGTCATCGGACCTCCTCGAGTTCCTGAAAAATTCTTCTGACGCAACTCAATGTGCGTCTGAACCGAGGGGGTCCTCAACATATGTCATCTTTCTGAACGGCGGCGACGATCCGTGCGACGTCCTCCGGGGCCATGTTGTCGTCGACCGGCAGCGAGACGATCCGCGAGCAGATGTCCTCCGTGACGGTTAGGTCGGCCGACCTTACGAGCTCGGGGTTCGCCACAAAGTATGGCTGCAGGTGTTGCGGTGGGTTGTAGTAGTCGTGGGCCCGGATCGCGTCTTGGCGCAGGCTGGCGAGCACCGCGGCCTTGTGGTCGGCGGACTTGCAGCACGTGCTCGCGAAGCACTGCGAGGATGCGTCGGCGTTGGGCTGGAACCGCAGACCCACGCAGCTGAGTTCGGCGCGATAGCGGTCGAAGACGTTGCGGCGGCTCGCGAGGCGGCGATCGAGCCCGACGAGCTGGCGCAGGCCGATGGCGGCGCTGAGCTCCGGCAGCTTCCCGTTTATCCCGAGCTGCGTGCATCCCCGCGACCCGGCGAAGCCGAAGTCCTGGAACTCACGCGCCTGCTCGACGAGCCGTGGGTCGCGAAGAGACCAGCGCGCCGCCCTCACCGATCGCGAACGGCTTCGTCGCATGGAAGGAGAAGATCTCACAGGCGCCGCGTCCGCCGAGGCGCTCGCCGTCCGCGTACGCCGAGCCGAAGCCGGCCGCCGAGTCGATTACGATCGGCAGGTCCCACTGGGCGGCGAGATCCTCCCAGGCGCCGACTTGCGGGTTGCCGACGCCGAACACGTTGGCGAGCAGGATGCCGGCGACCCGGTCGCGGGAGCACTCCAGGACGGCACGGGCCGAAGGGGCGCTTGGCTGCCACGTGTCGGCGTCGATGTCGATGAACCACGGCCGATATCCCGCCCACAGAGCAGCCTGGGCCACCGCGACGAAGGTGAACGACGGCATCAGCAGATATCGGTCCCGCGTTCCGGGACCGACGGTGGTGTGGAGTGCTGCGATGAGTGCCAGGGTGCCATTCGCGAAGGTGGTCGCGTGCAGGCCAGGTCCGAGGTATTTGCCCAGGGCCCGGGCGAACTGTCGCTCCTTGGGACCAAAGTTCGTGTACCAGTTGGCGTTGACAATCTCGTCGAACTCCTCGGCGAGCTCGGTGGCTTGGGAAAGCTCGGACGGATGAAGGGGATCTCAGAGAGCATCGAGCCACCCGTCCCGAACCTTCACGACCGATGCAGGAACGCCCGCGACGACCGCGCTGAGCGTTATCAGGTCGGCCAGCACCGTGGCGCCAGCGCCGACCACGACCCCGGATGCGAGCGTCACATCGTTCGTGGCACTCGCCCCGATGCCGACGAACACCCCATCGCCGAGACGCACCCGCCCCGCAAGGTTCGCGCCCGTGCCGATAGTCACAAACAACCCAATGTATACGTCATGGCTGAGCGTCAACCGATATCCCCTCCGAGGTCAACGGGAATAAGTATCAGCAGCACAGGTGACGACATTCGGGAGGCGCACGCGTCGTAGTACATCGTCGTAGACGCGCTTGACTGTCACGGGGAAACGGCGTGATCGCCACGTCCTGAAACTCGTGCGGGAAGTGTGTGCAAAGCCGCAGGTCCCGCACGTGATACTGCGAGGAAGGGCTGGTCCCGAGCGCGGTGCGAACCGTGCGGTGGGCAACTTGCTGCACCGTCCGTAGGACGGTGCAGACGGACACGGGTCGTTGAGACGAGATGTTGCGCAGCAATGGCGTCGACGGCTGGTTGTGCACCGCATTTCCGACCAGTATGCGCACCATCGCGGCGGCATCATCGACGTACAAGTAGTCGCGGAGTGTCTCCATCGGCACGAAAACGTTCAACGATTGTCGCGTGACTGCGGCTCGGCACAGCTGACTGACGAGGCCCTGCTGTTTCACAAGGTTCTGACCAGGCCCGACGAGGTTCGAGAACCGTCCGATGACGAGTGGGGACGCAGCCTTCGAGCGTCATCTGCAGGATCTCCTCCTGAGCGAGTTTCGATCCGCTCGCTGTACGGACTCAGCGGCCGTGGCGTCGTCGACTCACTGAACGGTGGATGAGTCGACCCGGCGTAGATGCCGCCCGCGGAGGACGAGAGGAAGAATGCACCCCGACCGGTCGGCCGCGAGTCTCGCATCCTCGTGAGTAGGTGAGACATGATGCGCGTATCCGCGGCGAGTTTGTCGGCCGTGGAACCGACGACGCCGCTGCCGGCGGCCCAAATAACCGACCAATCGTCGTTTCGGGCCGCTCGGATGAATCGCTTGAGGTCGGAGTCGAGCACCCCGACCGCCGCATCGTGATTCTCCCATGGCACCGGGAGTCCTATGAACTTCGGGCCCATCGCCTGCGACACGGCGCTGCCGAGCAGTCCGCCGCGACCCACGATCCACGTAAGCACCCGTCAGTCCGCCGGGCTGTCGAATACGTCACCGGGATCGCGCACGATGACGTACACCGGCTTGCCCATCGCCATACTGGCTGAAGCGGCGATGTACTCGGCGATGATCCCCAGTGCGAACAAGACGGCTCCGCCGAGGACAAGCACCGCCACGAACACCGATGTCCACCCTTGCACGCTGACGTTCCCGACCGCTTTCTGGATCGCGCTATCGATCGCCACGCCGAAACCGAGAAGGGCGAACAGAATGCCCATCGCGGAGACGAAGCGCAGCGGCCGGGTACCGGAAGAGATGACGAGCCGCCAGAAATGCGAGACAAGGCGGCGGAGGGTGTACGCGCTCGCGGGTCGTCCTTCTTGGCGCATCAACACCGGACAGGTCGAGGGGTTGGTGACAACCCAAGAAAAGAGCGACGTCCAGAAACACCCCTGCGCCGGTGTAGGCCGCGACACTTCGTCCGGCCTCGCCGAGGATCAGTCGATAACTGTTGAAGGCTCTGGGCCCGTCAGACGACACGAGGATGTGCACGAACAACCACTTCGTTAGCCAAGACGCCGCGTTGCGCAAGACACCGTGTGGTGGTCGGTTCATCGGCGAGGCGTACACGAGTTGTGTGCGATCCCGGTACGCCTTGTCGAGTAGGTCGCCGATATATGCCGGATCGTGCTGTCCGTCCTCGTCCATCGTGACGATCCAGTCCCCGCCTGACGACGTCATGCCCGCGAGTGTCGCGGGATGCTGTCCGAAGTTGCTGGACAGCCATACTGGGCGGATCCATTCGTCGCGCGCAGCCAGCTCACGCACGACTTCTTCGCTACCGCGAATGCCCCGGTCCCACACCAGGAGCACCTCGTCGACGCGGCAGTCACGACCGTCGGGGGTTTCCTGGGTCGAACGGAGTTGCTTAAGCTCCTTCACCACGCCGGGCAAGGTCACGGCTCCGCTGTAGACCGGGATCACAACGCTGACCGAGTCCACACGGGTCAATTGACGGTCGCCAGTCACGCGTTGCCTCCCGAACGTATGGGTCCCGTGAAACTGTACCGATGCATCACCGAGTAAGTGATGTCAATTGTATTTCGTTGACGACACCTGAGTCCCACATCACCGGGCATTGACCGTGCACAACGTCATGGCGCGGGCGCTTCCACGCCCACGAAATGATCTTGAGCACTGACGACAATGTCACTATCACGCGATTGGCACCTGTCGGTACGCTTCTACAACACGTTGAATACAACACGTCGACGCACAAGCCAATTTTAGGTTGCTGTTATTTCCACTCAGGTTGCGTCCGAGCATGGTTGGGTCGGGGACTGGCGCGGTGACGCAGTGTGTTCCGTTTCCAGCCCCCGCCCGTCGAACCGTGCGTGCGGTTCTCCCGCATACGACTCACCGACGCCCTTCACCGGCGGGGTGGCGGGTGCCCGCCAGGGCCGGTTGGGCCGGGCGCGACAACGGTGCCGTTGAGACTGATCGGGCCGAGGTCATCACCGGATCGATAGATCCGGGCGAATCCCACGCGCGCCCTCCGCTGATGGCGTTTCGCGAAGAACAGCGCGAGTCGCATCAGCGCGTAGCGTCTGATCTGGTCGAAGGCGTGGCTTGAGTTCCCGTAGCGGAAGTATCCCGCCCAGCCGCGTAGGAATGCAGTGCGCGGATCCACTCGGCGATCTCGCCATGATCCGGGGTCAACC
>CAVRER010000010.1:0-14137 GCA_963720085.1 uncultured Actinomycetota bacterium | reverse complement strand
TCCGGGCCGAGGGGTGGATGTAGCCAAGGTAGGTGTCGAACGTGTCGGCCAGCATGCGCTTGCCGACCTCGACGTCGATGCCCCGTTGTACTGGCCGAGCAATTGGCGCCAGCGAACTCCGGCACCATTGGGATGCGCACGTCGCTGAACCCGGTCCCGAAGCACTCCAGATTGCGGATCCGCGGATCCAGCGGTGGGTTGTCGCCCCAGAAGTAGCCATCGGTGGTGCGGCTCAGGCTCTGATACAGCAGGCCCTCTTCGTAGCGCGCGATCTCGCCGGTCTTGACGTCACCGATCAACCAAGAGTTGGCGTACCCGCCATTGCTGTCCGTGTTGAGCGTCTCGACCCAGATGGTCGATGTTGCGCGGCGTACTGAGAGGCCTTACGGGCGCGGACGAACTCCGGGACCCGGGTCTCGTCGTAGCCCTTGAACCCGTCGTAGCCACCGATCGTGGTCTCGGTGATCGCCAGTCCGGCACCGGTCAACCAGAAATCGCTCATGCTGGCGATCCAGCCCGGCGCGGTCTGCATGACCATCCGGTTGCCGTCGTCGGGGGTCATGTCCAGGATGACGTTCTCAAACTGGCCCTGCCAGAAATCGGCGAAGCTGGTGTGGCCCAAGACAATCGACCCATCGACGGTCGCGCCGCCGGTCGCGATGAAGGCGCTGCAGTGGTTGCCCTCGCCGCCGGTCGGCGCCAACGCGGTGTAGCGGCCCGAGTTCCTGGGCCACCAATAGCCGGTGAGTTCCATCCAATCATTGACGCCGAGCACATCGTTGAACGTGGCTGGCACGCCTGCAGCCGTCAGGCCCGCGGCCACGCCTTCCATCTCCTCGCGCAGCTCGTCGGGGATCTTGTCGGCGTGGAGTTCGGCGGCCCGTCCAACAAAGAAGTCGTAGCTCATACCGATGTCCTGGTAGGTCATCTCTTGGTACACCCGGATCGACTCCGCGTACTCGTCGGCGACCAGGAAACCGTACTGAAAGCCGCGTGCGGCCGGTGATCCCTTGATTGTGAGGTGCAACCAGCCGTTGATGTCGCTGCGCGAGGCTTCGGAGAGCCAGCCCCGCTGCTCGTCGGTGAGTTCGGAGGGTGTGGTTCTCGCGCGCGGTTCCGCCGGACCGGGCGGTGGCTGTACGTTATGACCCTTCGGGGTTGAAGCGATCGCCGTCACAAGCCCTCCTTGGTCAGAACCCACGCGCCGATGAGTTTAGTGCCGCCAGCAGTACTGATGGCGGACCCGGCCTAATCTGGAAGGCGCTTCAGCTACAGGAGGCAACAATGAGCGAGCACGAAGTCAAGATGATCATCTTGTCGACCGACGACCTGGACGAATCGATCCGGTTTTACGGCGAGACACTCGGCATGTCGTTGAAGTTCCGCGATGGAGCCCACTTCGCCGCCCTCGACGGCGGGCCGATCACGCTCGCTTTGGCGACCGCGGTGGACCATCCCATCCCCGGGCAGGTCGTCGTCGGGATCAAGACCGCCGACGTCGACGCCGCGGCAAAGGCCGTTGAGGCCAGTGGCGGCGGCGTCGTGAAAGGCCCGTACGACGACGCCCACGAACGCCGCGCCGTGGTCTACGACAACAAAGGCAACGGCGTGGTCTTCTATAAGCCGCTGGCCCGATGAACAACGCGGACGTCGGCGCGCGGGCCACCGAAGCGGTGGACTTCTTCATCGATGCGGTAGAGCAAATCCCTTCGGAGAGGTGGGATTTGCCATCAAATCTCGAGGGTTGGAGTATCCGCGACCTGGTGGCTCATAGCACGGGGAGTGCAGCCAAGATCGTGACGCTGGTCGAGGGCGGCCAGGTTGAGCAGGGGCCGGCTGACCCGGATGACTGGAGAAGCGAAGATCCCGTTGCACAGCTTCGCGAGCTGGCCGGCCGATTGCACGACGCCCTCGCCAGCGCCGACCTCGATGCGCTGCGCCAGGCGCTTACGACTCCCATCGTCGGCCTGTCCATTCACACCTGGGACGTGTACCGGTCCCGGGACCGGCCGGTCGAGCTGCCCGAGGCCCTGCTCGCGTTCTGCGAACAGCTGGCGGAGTCGGTGCCGGAAGAGACGCTGCGCCGGCCCGGCGGGTTCGGACCGGCCCAACCCGTGCCCGAGGACGCGACGCCGACCGCCCGGCTGATTGCCTACTTCGGACGCCCGGTTGCCTAGCGGCTAAGAACCCAAGTGCGCGCGGCCGTCGTCTAAATCGTTGCGGCGCAGGTTCATCGGGGTCATCGCGGGCACATCGCCGCCGGCGACCACCGCGCGGGTGATCGGCGTGAACGCTTGGAACAGTGTTTCGACCTCGTCGTCGCTGAGCGCGTCGAGCGCCGACAACCCAAGCGCGTCGGTGGTCGTTTCGACGTGGTCTTTCAGCTCCTGGCCGGCGGTGGTGATCGACCCGTCGTCGTTGAGCAGCCCCCGCTCGGCCAGCCGTTGTTCGTGGTAACTCCACTCCGCGTCGTCGTAGTCGCGGGCGCGGGCGATGTAGTCGCGCGGAATCGCGCCCGCTGCGGCTTGCAGCACGTTGCATTCCCGGCCCGAGACACCGGCGGCGGCCAGTACCGCCACGTGCGCGTCGCCGCGGTGTTCGCGCAACAGCGTCGCCGCATGCCACAACGCGGCCAGCGGATCGTCCGGCCACGGCAGCGCCCGATTCGCGGCGAACAGCGGCCGCCCGTCGATCGGCGCCTGGCGCGCCGCCGTGCCCGCCAATTCAGCTGCGACAGCGACATTTTCATCCGGAGTGAGGCCGTAGCGACGCAGCGCCGCGACCGCTGACTCCTGTCGGGCGCGCAAGGCGGCCTCAGGACCGGCGATCTGCCACGCCGCCGGCAGCGCCTTGGCGACCCGTTCGGGGGCGAAGTTGTAGAAGATCGCGGTCACCACGTCGGGGGACACCATGCCCAGCGGCGCCGAGCGGGCGGCGAAGTAGCCCATCCAGAACCCGCGGTAGCCCAGGTCGTCCAACGCGGCCCGCGCCTCCGGCGCGAAGTACGCGACTGCATGCACCGGCTCGAACCGGTCGAAGAAGCGACGGGCCAGCTTTGGTTCTCTGCGCACGTTCGCAGTTAACCACCCCGCTAGAAGGACACGCTAGTCGCGGTCGTGATGGCAGACGGCCTCGAGCTTGATGCCGAACGGATCGGACCAAAAAGCGGCGTAGTAGTGACCCGGGTACTGCGGAAAGTGTTGGGGCGCATGGATCACGGTGCCGCCCACGCGGACCACATGGTCATGAACTCGATCGACCAGCGACCGGCGCCGGACCATGAAGGCCAGGTGCTGTAAACCGGTCCGTTGCGGCGAGTACGGGCCGGCGACCGCGGTGGGATAGAAGAACAGGTAGGTGCCGGGTTTGTTGTCGGCCGGCTTGTAGGCGAACTCGTCGTCGGCGGCAAAGAACGCTTCGAAGCCGACCAGGGGCATCAGCTCGTCGTAGTAGCGCTTCGCCGTCGTGAGATCAGGGACGTTGATTCCGAGGTGACCGAGCATCACTGAGCCTCCCTGGCTTGTTCGTCCGCAATGATTTCCGGCAACTGGTCGGCGAGTTCCTGGTGCCAGGCGATTTCGGCCCGCAGTCGGTCAAGGCGATGCTTGACCATCAGCTTTTCGGCAACCGTCAGATAGCGGTCGGCGGCACCCGCGCGGGCCTCCCATTCAGTAAGCATCGCCGACAGCGAAGCGGCGCGGGCCGCGACAGTGACCGGGAGATCCGTCAGATGATCCGGGTCCAATCGTGTCATCGCCAAGTCGAACGGGTCCGGTTTGATCACGATGTCGCTCAACGCCCGCAGCCGCAGACCAGACAAGGCTTCCCGGCCCGCGTCGGTGATCGACCAAATCTGTCGTGGCGGGTAGGAGCCGGCCTGTTCGACACGGACCTGCTCGATGAGATTTTCGGTCGCCAGGCGCTTGAGCGCGCCGTACAACCCACCCACGGTGATATCGGTCCACATCGCGACATGTTCCTGTTCGGCAAGTAGCCGCAGTTGATGTCCATGCATAGGTCCGCGCTGCTCCAGCGACCCCAAAATGAAAATCCGGATCGACGACACGTAACCACTCTTGCACAAGTAGTCGTGCAGGGCTAGTGTCAACCGCATGGTGTCGGCACTGCTGTATAAGGCGTTTTATCGAATCGGTTTCACTCCGTGGGACGGCCACGCGCTGTCGTCTACATTGCAGAAACTGGTCGAGGGACCGGCCGCGTTACCCGCGGGTATCGTGATCGATATCGGTTGCGGCACAGGCGATTCGTCGATTTATCTAGCACGCCACGGATGGCAGGTAACGGGAGTGGACGTCGCGGCGAAGGCGCTCGAGAAGGCTGGTGCCAAGGCCGCTGCCGAACACGTTCGGGTCGACTTCCTGCGGGCCGATGCGACCCGCTTGAGCTCGGCGGGGGTAGGTAAAGCCTTCACGCTGATCCTCGACAGCGGCTGCTTGCACGGCATGAGCGACGATGCCCGCGATCGCTACGTTGCGGAACTCGGCGCGGTAGCAGCCCCGCAAGCGCGCCTGTTGATCTTCGCATTCACTCCCGGTGGACAGGTTGGGGTGCGCGGCATCGATCACGCTGAGATTGAACGACGTTTCACACCGCAATGGGTTTTAGTTTCGGCCGCCGACGAAACGGAGATGACCAGGAACCCCCAGCACCCGGCGCGCCACTATCTGCTGCAGCGCCGCGGGTAGGCGTTATCGCTTCAACATTCGCTTGAGGATCGGCAACACCACGGGAGTCGGCACAAACCGAGTCGATCCGAGCGCCAACCTCACTTGTGGTCCGCCCGGGACCACCGACCCGCGACCATGCTCGGCGGCCTTCAGTGCGTCGGCGACCACCCGTTCGGCGGAAACGTGGGTGAATCCCGGCAGCTTGTCCACCAGGTCTTGGGCGTCATTGGTGGCCTGGAACTCCGTCGGCACCGGGCCGGGGCAGACGGCGGTGACCGTCACACCGCTGTCGGCGACTTCGGCGTTGACCGCCTCTGATAGCCACAGCACATACGCCTTGGACGCGGCGTAGTTGGCGTTGTATGGGGCCGGCTGAAATCCCGACACCGACGACATGTTGATGATCGCGCCGCGGCCGCGCTCGACCATGCCCGGCAGGTAGCGCAGCATCAGGTCGGCCACCGCCTCGACGTCGACGCGCAGCATCTGCAATTCCTTGTCGCGGCCTTCGGCGCCGAACTTGGTGTAGATGCCCAGCCCCGCATTGTTGACCAGGATGTCGACCTGTGCGCCCAGCTCGTCGATGCGGGCGGCCAGCCGGTCCCGGTCGGCCGGCACCGCGAGATCGGTGCCCACTGCGACGGCGTGCTCGTCGCCGCCCAGTTCAGCGCACAACGCTTGCAGCCGGTCCTCCCGCCGGGCAGTGACGACGACGCGGTAGCCGCGAGCGACGAGTTGGCGGGCGAATTGTTCGCCGATACCGGACGATGCGCCGGTGACGATGGCGACCGACCCTGCTGATGGTTGTGGAAGTGTCATGTAGGAAGAGCCTACTCACATGCCGAAGTGCGTGCGCTGCACCGCCGCAGCGGCATCGGATGGTCCGCTCACTTGGACTCGCGCCGCGGCTTGGCGCCCAAAGATGTATAGCAGGAGTTCGCCAGGCGTACCGCTGAGTCGAGCCCTCGGTTCGCCTGCTCGAGCCATCGCCCGCTGGTTAGTTCCGGCCCACTCAATCTCGAGCCCGCAACCGTGCAGCCTCCGACTCAGGAAGTGGCTGCTACGGCGAACGTTGCGCCACAAGGCGGCATCCATTGCGGGCGTCAGGTTTCGGGGGCCCAGCCTGTTGGCTCGGCGGACATCCTCGTGATGAACAAAGAACTCGTTGAGGTTCGCCAGCGCCCGGACCCACCCTATCCGGAAGAGCCCGACGGGTGGGCCGGACCGGATCCGTGCGACGAGCCAGGTGAAGTCATTGCGCTTGGCCAGTCTGACTCTGCGCTGCTCGGCGAACCGTTGAAAGGCGCCGGGCAGGACAATGGAGGGCCCGGCAACGAGATCGCGTTCTCGCAACACGATGTGGGCTGCGAGGTCATGAGCAGTCCAGCCCTCGAGCAGGGTAGGGACCGAAGGGCCGAGCTCATCGAAGAGGGCGCAGAGCTCGAGGCGTTCCTGCGTGTCTAGCGGAACCATGAACGCTTCGGCGTCGGCGGCCGGCGAGACGCATAGGGCCACGGCTGATTTCGCTCCGGAACGGAACTGGCTCGGGCGTGCTTGAGCTGTGTCCGCAGCCGCTGGCGCAACTCATGCAAGTCCGGATCTGTCCACCGGTTGCGAGACTCCGTCGGATCCGCGGTCAGGTCATACAGCTCCCACTGGTCGTCGAGCGGGCTCATCCGATACGCCTCTCCGCCAAGTCCATTGGCTGCGAGATGCCGGACCCCCGGTTCGGTCCAGGTCGCCGGATCGTCGAAGGTACGCACCAGCTTCCACAGGTGGTCGTCGCCGCCGGGGACATCGTCGACGCGCACCACCAACCCCTCGAAGTTCGACGCCACGTGTGCGGGCACCCGGATACGCAGCGGCGCGGGCGGATTCACCGTCCGCCTCAATCGTCGGGCCAGACCCGAGGCGCCGGTGTCGCCCTCAAGCATGTTGTCGCGGGTCATCAGGTAGACCGCGCGGGTGTCGTCGGCCGGCGCCCCGTCCACGACTGGCATTAAGTCCCGGCCTGGCACTGGGTGCACTTCGGAGAACGACTCGGCCAGCTGGGCGGCCACCGCCGCGACATCGACACCGGCCGCCCCCAGCAGGGTCGGCACCAGGTCGACATGCGACGTCGGCGCCGTCACCACCCGCGGCGACGTCGCGCCCTCGCCGATCCGGGCGATCACGAACGGCACCCGGGTGGCCTCGTCGTAGAGGTTGAACCACTTCTGGTGCAGCCCGCCGTGCGCCCCGAGGAGATCGCCGTGATCGGAGGTGCGCACCAGCACCGCGTTGTCCGATCCGCCTTCGGTGACCGCCTGCCTGACCTGGTCGATCGGCCCGTCGACCTCGGCGTGTAGCCGGTAGTAGAGGTCGCGGTAGCGCTGCGCGTTGTGGCCATAGGCCCGGTCGATCACCGGCGCCGGGCCGTAGCCGGTGTAGTAGGCCTCCCGGAACGCGATCTGCGCGGCCGGCTTGGTCGCCAAGTCCTCGTCGGCGGTGGGCGCCGCGGGCACGTGCGGCGGATCCAGCGGTGACGGCTTCAGCGGGTTGCGGCGTATCCACGCCGGGAACAACACGATGTCGTGCGGGTTGACGAAGCTGGCGACCAAGAGGAATGGATGCTGCGCGGCCGCCTCGCCGGCACGGCGGCGCGCGTAGCGGTCGATGAGCCACGCGACAACGCGATCGGCGATCAACGGATCGCGACGAACCCCGGCATCGGCCAGCTGCGCGCCGTGCGGCTCGGGACCGACCCATCCCGAGAAGCCAAACGGCCCAAGGGGATCGGCGTTGAGGTAGCGCCGCACCGCGGCGTGGTCGACGAGACCGTCATCGTCGTTGGTCGCCAGCACCCGCCCGTCGGCGTCGTGCAGATCGGCGTGCGAGATGTGCCATTTGCCGTGGTAGTGGGTGTCGTAACCGGCGGCGCGGAACCAGTTGCCCAGCGTGGGCACCTCACCTTGGCGCAGCCAACGCATGCGCGAGTCGTCGGACATTTTGCCCAGACCGTCGGTCTGGGTGACACCATGCAAGTCGGGGTAGTGCCCGGTGAAAATCGTTGGGCGGCTGGGCACACAGGCCAGCGAGCCGGTGTAGTGCCGCTGGAAACTGACGCCATGCTCGTCGAACCACTTCCGGCCGGATAGCGTTCGGTTGCGCCAGGCGAGCACCCTGGGTGATTCGTACGGCGGGACCGCGCGCTCCTCGTCGGTCATCAAGATGATGATGTCGGGGCGATCAGCCACCAGCCTTCTCCCATCGCTTCGCCAGCCCGGCGAGCATCACGTCGGACTGTCGCACCTGGACGCGACACGCCGCACGTTCGGCGAGCGTTTGCATTCGGCCAGGCCCGATTTCGACGGTGCTGGTCAGTGTCACCACGGTTGTGCCATTTTGGGCAGCCCGCAACGTCCAGCGATTATTGAACCGGCGCACGCGCTTGGGCAGGCCTTCGACGTCGTAGGCAAGTGTCCACGTCGGGTCGAACTCGGTGATCCGCTCCACCAAGGCGTTGCGGCCGATCTGGACTCGACGGGTGGTGCCGACGGGGTCGCTGCCGTGATTGAGGATGCACGAGTGATCGATGTTGTCCGCCCACGAACTGATCGACCCGAAATCTGCGAGAACATCCCAGACTTCCTTCGGCTCGGCCGCCACGGTGCGACTGCGGTAAATATCGGCCACCGCCTCAAGCTACGCGGCCGGAAGTGCCATTGTGCGGCGATGCCCGATTAGGCCGGCCTCCGGGCCTCACTTCTAGCCGCTGAGACGATGCGAGCAACCAGCTTGCCGCCACGGAGGACCTCGATCGTCTGCCCGGCGGCAACCCTATCGAAGCACCGCCCGGCGCGCGTTCGCAGCTCGTCTAGCCCGACCCACCCAGCGTCCGGCGCCACCCTCACGCCGCCGACTGACACGATCCGGGCCACCAGCTTGCCGCGACGCACGACATCGAGCGTCTCCCCGGCGGCGACCCGCCTGAGATACGTGCACGCGTCACTCCGAAGTTGGCCCAGACCAATCACTTTCGGCATTTCGTTCAGCTGGCCGGCGCCAGCATATCCTTCCATCCGTCGTCTCCTGTTTTACTCGAATTGTCGACCGCGTACTTCGCACCGTTGGGCCCTGCCAGTTCACCGCTCTGCGGACTGTAGACGGCTGCGGGAGGCCCGCCGGGAACGTAGACGCAGGGATTGGGTTGTTGCCCATTGCATTCCACCGTGCCCGAACCCGGCCGCTGCAGCGGATCGCTAATTGGCGGCGGTGTCAGCCCGCCTGGCGGCAGCCTATCGGCGGGCAGTGGGTTCAGGCCGTTGTTGACCGACGGCGCGGGTATCACGTGGCCGGGATCTACCGGCTGATCGCATCGCGCGCCCGGTGCCGGGCAGTTGCGGATCTGGTTGGGGTCTCCGTACCACGGATTGGTGCCTAACGGAACGTACGGTTTGGGGTCGCGGCACTCCCGCGGCGTCGCAGCACGTTTACCAGGGACATCGACACACGGAATGTTGCGGGCCCCGCGCACGGCGTTGGCCGGGGCGTCTTGCGGGATCTTGCAGTATGTTCCGGATGGCAGCGGCGCCAGGCTGGTGTCCGCTGGAGACCGCCACTGTGATGCCGGAGAAAGCCGGTCATACACGGCGGCGGCTGGTTGATCGTCAGCGCGTTGTCGAGCGCCGCATAGCCGGGGAACACCGCCGTTGCCATCTCGCCGTTCGAGACGTTTTGCGGCAGGAATACCAGCAGTTGCTCGACGCCCTTGTGGTAGCGCTTGAGCATCTCGAGCACGATCTCGAGATTCGCCAATGTCTGCGGAAGCGAGTCGCGGACGTCGCTGAACACCGAGTTGACCTGATCCGCGGTAGGTGCGCCTTGGTTCAGGATGCTTTGCACGTGCTGGTCGTTCTGCGCAGTCTGCGCGGCAAGGACATTCAGGTTATGCGACCAGCGTTTGATTGCTTGGCTCGAGTCGACCTGGCTGTCCAAGATCGGTGCCGAGTTCTCAATGATGTCGTTGATATCGGAGATGTTGGTCTTGAAGTCACCGGCGATCGCCTGAGTCGAGTCGACCAGCCGCTGCAACGCGGGGCCCAGCCCGCCGACCGCCTGCGCTGTCTCGTCGAGCAACTGGCTGATCTTCTCCTTGGGCAGTACGGCCAGGCCGCGGTTGGCGGCGTCCAGCGCCGGGCCAATTTCAGCGGGCACGGTGGCCTTGGTGATGGTCTGTCCCGGCGAGAAATACTTGTCCGGGTTGCCTTTCGACACCAGGTCCAGATATTGCTCGCCGACTGCCGACACCGAATGCACGTTCGCCGACGCATCGACCGGGATCTTGTATCGGTCGCCGATACTCATGGTCGCCTGCACACCGGTCTCGGTCGGCTCGACGGCTGTGACCCGGCCAATGGTCTCACCGCGATAGGTCACGTTGGCCGTCTTGTACAAGCCGCCCGACGTGGGCAGGTCCGCCTTCAGCGGGTACTGGCCGATCCCCATCGCGGTGGGAACCCGTAGGTAGTACCAGCCCAGCGCAATTGCTGTGATCACCGTGATAATGCCGAACGTGATCAGCTGGCGCCAGACCAAGCGGGTCAGCATTGCCTGTCCGCTCTTTCGACCAGCGGGCCGCCGGGGACGTCGTTCGGGTTTGGTGTGTACCGCACGTCCGGAATCATCGTTTCGGGATCGCGGCCATACGACTGCTCAAGCGCGCGCAGCGCTCCGGAGAATCCGGTCCCGGTGAGGACCGCGTTGTCGACAGCGCTGAGCGTCAGGTCGACCGTCAGCGACAGGTTGAAGTAGTCACCCCGGAACGACTTCGGCACGGAGTCGATATCGAACGGCACGACGAGGAGCAGCTTGAGTGCGCGGATCAAATCCGGTGAGGCACGGCCGAGTTCCCGCAACGGGCACTGCAGCGAAAGCATGTCCTGATGGAGGTTGCTCCGCGAGGGGGCTAGGTATTGGTTGGCAACCTGGCTGAGCCGTCCCGTCGCGTCGACAGCGTTGATGAACAGGTTCTGTTTGTCGGCGAAGTGTTTGATCAGTGGCGTGAATTCGGTGAACACCCGATCCAGAACGTCCGAGCGCGGACCCACGTACGTTAACAGCTGGTTGGTGGAATCGATGGCTCGGGTGATGTCATCACGTTGCTCGTCGAGTCGGGCGGTGAAGGTGTCCAGCTTGCCGAGGAAGGCGCGGATCTGGTCGGCGCGCCCGTTGACGATGTTGTAAACCTCGTTCTGCAGCACTTCGAGGTTGGGGATGCCGCCTCCGCGCAGGATCAGGGCGAAGCTGGCCAGCGTCTGCTCGGTCGTGGGGTAGCCGGACGAATTCTTCAGTGGGATGGTGTCGCCGTTTTTCAGCAGCTCCGGCGACGGGTCGGGTGGCGGGGCCAGCTCGACGTGCTGCGAACCCAGCAGGCTTGTCTGTCCGATTTTGGCGGTGGCGTTCTTGGGTAACTTGACGCTCTTGTTCAGACTCAGCGTCAGCGTGGGGACCCAGTTCGTCAGCTTGACCGCGCGGACCGTGCCGACGAAGACATCGGCCACCCGCACCCGGCTGTTGTCGTTGAGCGCCAACGTGTCTGGCATCTGCACGTAGACGGTGTAGGAGCCGGCCCCGGTGCCCGGGCCGCCGGGCATCGGCACATTCGCGATTCCGTGCCAGCTCGCGCATGACGTCAGCGTGATGGCAGCCGCCAGTAGAGCCAGGCCCTGGCTGGCCCGGTACCGGGTCCGAGCGACCGCGCGCTTCACTGGCCCGCTCCAGCTTCAGCGGGTAGCGGTGGTCCTGCAGGCGCGGCCGCTGGCGCAGGCGTCGGCGCGACCGGCCCCGGGACGACTTCGGGTCCTGGCGGTGGCGGCGGGATCGGCGCCGGGTGGCCCGGCACGCCGATATAGGGCAGCGGACCGGGCGCCTCGTTGTAGGCGTTCGGGTAGCCCGGCGGGGTCTGCAAATTCGATTGCACCGGTGGGATATCCGGCCCGCCCATGAGCTCGGCCAGCGATTGCGGAGTCAGCAAGCTCGCCGTGACCGGACTTACCTGCGTGCCCTGCATGCCCGGCGCGACAACCCAGCCGGGCTGGGTGTTGCGGTGCGACAACGGGGTGTCGGGCACCCATATCCCGGGGACGGTGGTGTCCTTGTAGCCGTTCGGCGGCTGCAGCCGCGGCTCGGAATAGGCGACTTCCTTGGGCAGCGTCTCGGCGGTGCTGAACAGGTTGAGGCCGAACGGAAGGTAGTTGAATTTGATCGCGTCGAGGACCGGCGCCAGGTATTGCGCACAGAGTTCGGCGGATTCTTGATACCCGAGCCGGCTACCGGCCTGAATCATGCTGCAAATGAACTGCATTGGGTTGGTGAAGTTCGGGATGGCCGGAATGGACATGACCGCACCGTGCGATGGGTGGTAGATCTCGGTAAGGTTCGCGGCCAGCGTCGGGAACGCGTGCAGGCCGGTCTCTAAACCATTCAGCGGCTCGGGTTGCACCACCGCGGTGGTCACCTTGTCGAGGTTGTCGATGTCGTGGGTCAACACCTCGGCGTTCT
Organism: uncultured Actinomycetota bacterium; assembly: GCA_963720085.1. Taxonomy (GTDB): domain Bacteria; phylum Actinomycetota; class Actinomycetes; order Mycobacteriales; family Mycobacteriaceae; genus Mycobacterium. The sequence goes on along the minus strand of CAVRER010000010.1, from coordinate 1,907 downwards.
TGTCGAGGAACGGCCGAAGTGTGGAAAGCAGGCCGTCGAATTGCTGTATCGCGTTGGCGAGGTCGCGGTCAGAGTGGGTTAACCTGCCGGTGAACTGAGCCAGGTTGGTGTTCAACGCAACGAACTGCTGGTCGTCTTGGTGCAGGGCGTTGACGAAAAGCGCCAGGCTATGCACCACCGCGAAGAAGTCGCCGCGGCCCTGATTCAGCGCGGTCAGCGCCCGCGACAGGCTGTTGAGTGTGGTGTTGATTTGCCTGCCCTTGCCGGCCAGCCCGTCGGCGTAAGCCGTTATGACGTCACCGAAAGGCCCCTTGGGCTGCTCCTTGGTGGGTCCCAGTTTGGTGATGACGTTGGCGACGCTGTCGCGCAGTTGGTCCCACTCGGTGGGCACCTGGGTGCGCTCTTCCGGGATCACCGCGTCGTCGGCCAGTACCGGACCATCTTTGTAGGGCGGCTCCAACTGAATGCTCCGCGATGCCACCAGAGTGGGATTGAGGATTGCCGCGGACGCATTGGCAGGGACCTTGTACTTGTTGGCGTAATGAAAGGTCACCTTCATTTTGTCGCCCGCCGGCTCGATCTTGTCGACTGAACCCACCCGAACGCCCATGATCTGGACCCTGTCCCCGGAATACAGCGCGTTGGCTTCCGGGAAATAGGCCACCACGATGTTGTTGGTCAACCTGTCGTAGAGCCGCAACCCGATGAACCCGGCCAGCAGGGCGACCACCACCGCGAGCAATCCAATGATCACCGATGTCCGAGGCCGCTTCGGCAGGCGCCGGTTGCGTAAACTAAAGGTGCCGTTCAATTTTGGCTACCTCCCGCTCCACCGGGATTGATGAACGGAGCCGGCAGCTGGCCGCCGGGTCCCTGCGGCGCCGCCGGCCCCGGGGGCAGCCCGGGGGCAAACGTCGACGGCGGCGGCGTCGGGCCGGCCGGTGCCAGGTTTTCGGTGCGTGCCCCCGGTGGTGCGTTCGGCGGCAGCGGCACCGGCGTGCCCGGCACGTCTGGCGCCGGCTGACCGGGTCGCCCGGCGATCGGAATGCCCGGTGTCGGGGGCAGGCCGTTGGGGTTCGGCGGCGACGATGCGACGTCGGGCAACATCGGGTACGGCCCGTTAGGTCCGAACGGACCCTGCCCTTGATCGACGCCCGCACAGGGCATCGGGTTGCCCCCGGCCGCGGCAACAGCTCTGGTGGCGGCGCATACGAGCACGGCGAGCCCGGCGCCGCGGCCGGTCCCGGATGATCCGGGGTGCCTTCCAGCACCGGCGGCGCCGGCGGTGGTGCACCGTTGGGGAACCGGGTGCCGTTGGGGTCGGGGAACTTAAAGGCCGGCAGGCCAGCGCTGCGCCAGAAGTCCTCCGGGTCGATCCCGCGCTTCTTGAACGCGGGCGTTCACCCACGGCTGCAAGATCCAGTATGGAAGCAGATTGGCCAGGACGATCTTGAAGTACGGCCCCGACGCGATGGTTTCACCCAGCGAAGCGGCGAATTGACCGACATACTTGAGACTTTGGGCTAGGTCCTCCTTGCGTGCCACCAGCACGTCGCTGATCGCACGCAACTGCTCCAGCACTGGATTCAGATTCGGGTTGTCGTTGATGAAATTCTGCACTTGGGCCGAGAACGCGGAAATGTTGCCCAGCAACGCGTCGATGGCTTGTCCACGTTCGTTGAACGCGGCCAGCAGTGTCTTCGCGTTGACCAGCAGTCGGTTGATTTGTTCGCTGCGGTCACCTAGCACGCTGGCCACCTTGTTGGCCTGCGCGAGCAGGTGGGTGATCGCTTCGTCGCGTTTACCGATGGTGTCGGAGAACTTGGCCAAGCCGTCCAGCGCGGGACTCAGGTGCGAGTAGGTCTGATTGATGGTCTGCGACAACACATTCAGCGACTGTTTGACAG
>CAVRER010000009.1:0-17516 GCA_963720085.1 uncultured Actinomycetota bacterium | reverse complement strand
GCGCTTCCCGGCGATCTTGCAGAAGAACCGAAGCCATGCTGGCGCGCTGGACCGTATCGCCGGTCACGGTCGTGATTCCGAGCAGGTCGCATGCGGGATTGGCCAGAAGATAGGCCAGGCAGACGGCATCGTCGATGTCCGAGCCGATATCGGTATCCAGGAGAACTTTGGCAGGCATGATTTGATGTATGGGTAATGTTTGATCTTTCAACTCACCCGCCAGGAGTTCACAGCGCTTTAACGCCGCAATTTGCGATCTTAAAGCCCGGACGCGGCCAGCATCAGCCAAGAGCCCGTTGAAAAACTTCTGCGAAGAGATTTTACCGCGGATTCGCGCAGATTGGCACAGATTTTTATAGGGAGGTTCGACGGCAATTTTTTCCAAATCTGTGTTCATCTGCGTTAATCTGCGGATTATTTCAACATTCTCCCAAAGCGTGGCGAGCCCTCATTTTCCGATTTCGAATTTCCCATTTAATCAATGGTTCCCTAACAATAGCTGCTCAATTGAAATCCATGAGGTTATTTCTTCCCCCTGTGCTGAAAATTATCGCAATGGCCGCGATGTTGTCGCTGCCCGTCTGGACGGCTGCCGGCCAGGATGATTTCGTGGACGGGCAGGCCCGGCCCGAGACCGTCTCGATCGGTCGCATGACGAAGCCGCCGGTCCTGGATGGAAATCTCGATGACTGGCCCGCGGACGCGCCGGCATTATGCTCGGTTCCGAGAAGAACCTCCTCCGGCGCCATGTCATCTGGACGGGGGCGCGCGATTCGAGCGCCGTGGTGCGGCTGGCGTGGGACAACGACGCGCTCTACCTGGCGGCGGATGTCTGCGACGCGAAGCCGGTGCAGGCGACGGGCGCGGCGGATATTTACAAAGGCGATTCGCTTGAGTTGTTTTTTAACATCTTCCCCGGCCAATACCGGACCGACGGGTTTTGGCAAATTGCCATCGCGCCGCCGCTGAAGCCGGGGGAAGCGTTGCGCGTCATCGGGTCGCAGAAGCCGTTTGAAGGCGTGGAAGGGCAAACGCAGGTTTATACCGGCGGCTACACGCTGGAATGCCGGATTCCGTGGAAAAACCTGACGGGCTTCACGCCCGCGGTGGAGCAGTGTCTCGGTTTCCAGGTCATGGTCGATCATAGCGACGGCAGGAGCCGCAAATCGCAACAGATCTGGTATCCGAGCGCGATCACCTACTCCCAGCCCACGCACATGAACACGCTGCGGCTGGCGTATCGCGGCGACACCAGCCTGCCGCGCGTCGCGGCGGGCCCGAACACGTGGTGCATCGGCGATCAGAAGAAAATGGCCCTCAGCGTGCTGGCCGACGTGCCGGGCGCCAAAAACGCCGTCATCTCATTGCGCTCCTCGCCTCAAAGGCAGACCGCCGGCACCCAGGGCGAACCGCTGCTCACGCTGCCGCTCGAGGCCATCGGCCCGCGGCTCACGGTGGCGGAAGGGACTCTCGGGAATATCGACGACCTCGATGGCTTGTGCGATTTCGGCGTCAGCGTGACGGACGCGCAAGGCGCGGTACTGGCCACGGGCGGCTTCCAGGCGGAGCTGTCGGCGCCGGCCGGTCGCCCGGATTCGGGACCTGGCCGCGCAATTGCCCAAGCGGCTGGCGGCGCTGGCGCAAAATGCCGCGGCCGAATCCCATGGCGCAGCAGGGGCTCGCCTTCTGGATGGCACGCTGCCAGGGGTTCATCGCGAACGAGGCCAGGCCGGAATCGACCAACCGCAGGCTGCTTGATCAACTGGTGGAAGAGATGACCGCCCTGGAAGGCGCCGTCACGCGTTGCGAAGGCGTCGCGCAGTTCGGAGATAGATTGCCCAGCAAGGAAACCGGCGGCCATATCTCCGGCGGTGCTCAGCGACGGATCGAACTCCTTGAGCGTCAGAAAGATTTCTTGGTCGTAGTTGCCGGGATTGTTTGTGGGTTCGATGTAGACGGGCCCCACCTGGCCGTTGTACTGGCCCAGACTCAGATCGCTGCCCGGCACGAGGTGGGTGTGGTAGAACCGGAACCCCGACGGACCCGGGGTGAAGGTGATCCGCCGCATCCCGTGCGCAGGGATGTAGGGGGTGCCTTCTTCGGCTGACCCGTCGACATCGACGGGCAGGTTTTGTCCATGCCAGTGCAGTTGTTCGGGCGTGGCGGTGTCGTTGTGGATTTCGACGGTAACGGGCTTGCTTTGGGTGAACCGCAGCAGCGGGCCGGGGAATTGGCCATTGTACAGGGCAGTCGACACCACCCGGTCCGGCGCAAGTTCCACCAGACCTTGGCCGATCCGTACCGTGTAATCCGGTGGCCCGGAAGCTTTTTCGCGGCTACACCCGGTCAGAGCCGACTCGGAGCCGCCCGCCGCCAGGGCGGCGCCGGCCGCCGCACCCGCCATCAAAAACCGGCGCCGGTCCAGTTGCATCAGGCCGCCCTGCTCGGCGCGCCGACTCGGCACGGTGCGGCACCCCGAACCGGGCAGAGGCCAGCGACGTCAATCACCATCGGCTGCGGCGGCACCCGGTGAGTTTAGTTCTGCGGCCGGCGATTCATCGAGCGAGCAGCCATGATCAACCCCAGCACGATGACGGTGCCGATCACCGCCACACCGACTCGTACCGGCAGCGCGTCGGCGGCTGGCACGATCGCGGCGGCGTTCGTTGATGTGCCGGGGGCGGCGTCACCGCTGGTGGCGGATTTGGCGGTTGCCAACGACGGGTCGGGTTCGATCAGCGTTCCCACCCGGGTGCCCGGCGCGGTCGCGAAGCCGTAATCCAACAGGTGAGCGGCCTGCTCCCACGGCGCAATCGGCTGACGGGTGCCGTGCAACAGCACTGCCATCAGCCGGCGCCCGTCGCGGTTAGCGGCGCCCACGAACGTCTGGCCCGCGTCGTCGGTGTAGCCGGTCTTGCCGCCCAGCGCGCCCGGATAGTGGTAGAGCAGCTGGTTGTCGTTTTCCAGCTGATAGCCGGGATGGTCGGTGTGTCCGGGGAAATCGAACGTCCGGGTATTGACGATGTCAGCGAAAGTTGGGTCCTGCCAGGCATATCGGTAGAACAGCCCGATGTCGTACGCCGATGTGCTCATGCCGGGGCCGTCCAACCCCGAGGGTGTTGCGGCGCGGGTGTCGCGGCCGCCGAGCTTGGCGGCCAGCGTGTTGATCTTTTCCAACGCGACTTGCATGCCGCCCAGCTGCGTCGCCAGCGCGTGCGCCGCATCGTTGCCGGAGTGCATCAGCAGCCCGTGTAGCAACTGGTTGACGGTGTAGGTACCACCCGGGGCAACGCCGACCCGGGTGCCCTCCGCGCCGGCATCCTCAGGCGTGCCGTCGACGGTCTTGTTGAGGTTGAGCTCGCGCAGCGATGCCATCGCGACGAGCACCTTGATGACGCTGGCCGGGCGGTGGCGGCCGTGCGGGTCGCGGGCCGCGATGATCGCGCCGCTGTCCAGGTCGGCCACCACCCAGGCCTCGGCGGAGATGTCCCCGGGTACCGGCGGGGTGTCGGCTGCCGTGACCACACCGCAGCCGCCCAACGCGTTACCACCGATCGGCGACGGGGGCACCGGCAGCGGCAGCGGCGGATCGCCGACCTGCGGGACTTCCGACGAGTCCACCGCCGCCGGGGTGGACACCTTGTATGGACAAGCGTCGTGCACGGCACCGGCTCCAGTGTTGGGCTCGGCGACCGCAATAGGCATGCCGAGCGCAGCAGGTGCCGAGACCATAAAAGCCGCTGCCACCAGGCATGACGCAGTACGTAAAAAGGCCATCGTCTGTGCAGAGTAGGCGATCAGCGGCCCGATTCCGGGGAGCCGCGCTGTGACTGGTGTTGCAGAAGTTACAAATCCAGGTAACAGACGCCTGGGCCGCCGATGCGGCCCAGCCACAGCCGTCCGGGCGTCTCCACCACTCCGGTGGCCAGCCCGAAGGCCGGATGCTGGGTGCGAAGCTGGGTCACGACGTGGCCGTCGTCGGGGTCGAATGCGATCACCCACACCGTCGGCTTCGGGTTCGGCAGCCAGCGGTAGGGCAGCCGCCACAACAGCGAGCGGATGGCCGGCGCGCGGGGGCCCAGCCATTCGCTGAGCCGGTTGCGCTCCGAGACCATGGCGACCCAGATCCTGCCGTCGCGACCGGTCGAAATGTTGTCGGGGTACCCGGGCAGATCGGTGACCAACGGGGTGATCGAGCCGGCCCTACTTCCGGTGAGCCAGTACTTGGACAACCGGCAGCCGGTCGTCTCGGCGAACACCACGGCCGACTCGTCGGCGGTCAGCGTCACGCCGTTGGCGAAGTGTAGACCCGACGCCAGGAAGCTCACCGTGCCGTCGGGATCATGCCGGAACAGCGAGCCGGTGGTGCGTCCCTCGACAACTGCGCCTTTGTAGTACTCGTAGTGGAAGCGGCTGGTGGATTCGGTGAAAAAGATTGTGCCGTCCGATGATTCGACGACATTGGAGCAGAACGTCAGCGCCCGCCCGGCCACCTCGGCGACCAACGTCTCCAGCGTGTCGGTGGCAGGGTCGTATCGCAGCAGGCCGCCGTGGCTGTCGCAGATCAGCAGACGGCCGTCGCGGGCGACCGCCAAGCCCAGCGGTCGCCCGCCGGTGTTGGTGACCACCTGGCTGGAGCTGCCGTCGGGGGTGATCCGGATGATGCGCCCGTCGTCGACACCGGTCCAGATGTTGCCGTCGGCATCGGCGACGACGTCCTCAGGTGCGATTCCAGGTATCTCGACTACATGCAGCGTCGCGGTGAGGTCCGGTTCGGGTAATGGCCGCGACGGCGGTGGCTGCCACCGGATCGGGTCGATGCTCGGCTTGCTCATAGGCGACTCCCAACATCTGTCAGCACGCTGCGGAGGATGGTTTCGATGGTGTCGAACTCGGCTTGGCCGCTGATCAGTGGTGGCGCCAACTGGATGACGGAATCGCCGCGGTCGTCGGTGCGGCAATAGAGCCCGGCCTCAAAGAGGGCCGACGACACATGGCCGAGCAACGCCTGACGCTCGGTGTCGGTGAAGGTTAGCTTGGTCGCCTTGTCCTTGACCAGTTCCACGCCGTAGAAGTACCCCTCGCCGCGCACATCGCCGACGACGGGCAAGTCGTACAGCTTTTCCAGGGTGGCGCGGAACGCCGGCGCATGGTTTTTGACGTGGTCGTTGAGGCCCTCACGCTCGAAGATGTCGAGGTTGGCCAGCCCGACGGCGGCCGACACCGGGTGGCCGCCAAATGTATAGCCGTGCGGGAACATCGTGCTGCCGTCGTTGAACGGCTCGAACAACCGCTCGCTGGCGATCATCGCGCCGATCGGCGAGTAACCCGACGTCATCCCTTTGGCGCAGGTGATCATGTCAGGCACGTAGCCGAAGTCGTCACAGGCAAACATGGACCCGATCCGGCCGAACGCGCAGATCACCTCGTCGGAGACCAGCAGCACGTCGTACTCGTCGCAGATCTCCCGCACCCGTTCGAAATAGCCTGGGGGAGGCGGGATGCTGCCGCCGGCGTTCTGCACCGGTTCCAGGAAGACCGCCGCCACCGTCTCGGGTCCTTCGAACTCGATCGCCTCGGTGATCCGGTCGGCGGCCCACTGCCCGAAGGTTTTGATGTCGGTGTGAAACGGTTCCGGCGCGCGATAGAAGTTCGTGTTGGGCACCCGGAAGCCGCCGGGCGTCACCGGTTCGAACGGCGCCTTGTACCGCGGCAGCCCGGTAATGGCCAGCGCGCCCTGGGTGGTGCCGTGGTAGGCGATTGATCGCGAAATCACTTTGTGCTTACCGGGTTTGCCGGTCAGCTTGAAGTATTGCTTGGCCACCTTCCACGCCGTCTCGACGGCCTCGGTGCCGCCGGTGGTGAAGAACACCCGGTTTAAGTCGCCCGGGGCGTAATGCGCGAGGCGCTCGGCAAGCTCGATCGCGGTTGGAGTGGCGTATCCCCATAGCGGAAAGAACGCCAGAGTGCTCGCCTGCCGGGCGGCCACCTCCGCAAGTTCGGTACGACCGTGGCCGACTTGCACAGTGAACAGACCAGACAGCGCGTCGAGGTAGCTCTTGCCGCGGTCATCGAAGATGGTGACCCCCTCGCCGCGAGTGATGATCGGCGGCGTGATGTCCGGCCCGTGCCGGGTGAAGTGCAGCCACAGGTTGTCAGTCATCTTGCTCGCGAGCGTAGCCTCGCGATATGACCGCAGCGCAGCAGGTCGGCGAGTTTGAAGCCCTGCGACCGCATCTCATGTCGGTCGCCTACCGGCTGACCGGCACGGTGGCGGATGCCGAGGACATCGTCCAGGATGCCTGGCTGCGCTGGGACAAACAGGATAAGGAGATCGCCGACCTACGGGCCTGGCTGACTACGGTGGTGAGCCGGCTCGGCCTGGACCGACTGCGGTCGGCCGCGCATCGTCGCGAGACGTACACCGGCAACTGGCTGCCCGAGCCGGTGGTGACCGGTTTTGACGAAGCCGATCCGCTCTCTGCCGTCGTGGCCAGTGAGGACGCCCGGTTCGCGGCGATGGTGGTGTTGGAGCGTCTGTCGCCCGATCAGCGGGTCGCGTTCGTACTGCACGACGGATTCGCCGTGCCCTTCGCCGAAGTGGCCGAGGTGCTTGGGACCAGCGAGTCCGGCGCCCGCCAGCTGGCGTCGCGGGCCCGCAAGGCCGTCACCGCGTCACCGCCGCCGGCATCCGACGACTCGCACAACGAGGTGGTCGGCCGGCTGATGGCCGCCATGGCCGCCGGCGACCTGGAGGCCGTGGTGGCGCTGCTGCATCCGGACGTGACCTTCACCGGCGATTCAAATGGCAAGGCGCCCACGGCAGTTCAGGTGATCCACGGGGCGGACAAGGTGGTCCGGTTCATGCTCGGCCTTGCCCAACGCTATGGCCCGTCTATGTTTGCGGAGTCTCAGCTGGCGTTGGTCAATGGCGAACTCGGCGTCTACACGGCCGGATGTCCCGCCAACGACGGGTACCGCGAGATGCTGCCGCGGATCACGGCCATGACAGTGCGTGACGGAAAGGTCTGCGCGCTATGGGATATCGCCAATCCCGACAAGTTCACCGGCTCTCCCTTGGGTCGGCGATCCTGAACACACGGCGAGGCTGCGCTGCGGTTTCGCCCGCCTCGCTGGGCTCGGTGATCCAAGGAACCCGGCACGCGTCACCGGAATTGAAGCCCTGCTCGGTGATGCCCAGTGCGGTGTTCATCCGCGCCCGCATGTTCTCCACGCCGATCTGATAGGTCAGCTCGATCACGCCGTTCTCACCGAAGCGGGCTCGCAGGTCGGCTACCTGCTCGTCGGTGACGCTGTGTGCGTCGGTGGTCATCGCGTCGGCATAGGCGATGGCGGCCCGCTCATCATCGGTGAAATGTTGTGAAGTTGCGTAATTTTCTATGTCCGCGAGCCGCGTCACATCCAGGCCGTCGAGGCGCTGCAGCATCGACCCGAAGTCGACGCACCACGAGCAGCCGACGGTGCGCGCAGTCCAAAACACCGCCAGCTCGCGGACGTTGGCTGGGAGCTTGCGTGACGCCGATTGCAGCATGGTCTCGTGGACGGCGTTGGCGATCAGCAGCCGCGGGTGGTGCGCGGCTACTGCGAACGGCTCGGGGACTTCGCCGAAGCGCCGCTTGGCGTACCGGTACATGGCGCGGATGAGCCAGTTGGCCCGTTTCGGCGGCAAAGGTTCGATGCGGGTTTTCTGTGTCATATCAGTCAGACGGCGCAGCAGCCGATTGTGTGACGGGCGGCGCCGAATCGCGACTTTTTTTCGAATTGTAAGTACGCCACATTTCCAGCTCTGCTGACGTATAAAATTCACGCGAGCGAAGAAAGCGCTCATCGCGGCCCAGACCGGGGGCTTTTTCAGCGAGGCGACATGAATGTCCCACGTGCCGCTGCGTCACTGACGGCGCGCTCAGTTGTCGCCAGCGGTGACACCGGACCCAACGCCCAACGATCGTCGATAACGGCTGTGCCGGACGCGTGCCGAGGCCGGGGAGTGCTCGACGGTGCGTTCGCTGTGCTGGACGCGCTCGCCCATGCGGACGACGGGTTGGGCTTGACCGCGTTGGCTCGTGCCAGCGGGTTAGCGAAGACGTCGACTCATCGGCTCGCCGAGCAATTGGTCGCCCTCGGGGCAGTGCAGTGTGTCGAGCATCGCTACTACGTCGGGGCGCTGATCGGGCGCATCGGGCAACGGTGGCAACCCGATCCGCTATTGCGGCGGGCGGCGCAGGGACAAGTGCATACCCTGGCGGTGCAAGCGTGCGCTATGGCGTCGCTGCGGATCCTGCACGAAGAGCGACTCCGTTTGATTTGTGCGACGGCAGCGCGCGGCCAGGTCCACATTTCCGATCCGGCGGAACCCGAATCGATCGCTCGGACCGCCACCGGGCGGGTCTTGTACGCCACGCAGCCCAGCGGCGACATCGCGCTGCCAGACTGCTGGACGCCGCGGGAATGGTGCCGGCTGCGTCAGTCAGTCCGCGAGCTCGGCGCGACCGTGGCCGACCGCCAGGACGCCTTCCCGGGGATCTGCTGTGTGTCCGCCCCGGTGTGGTGGCCGAATGGAACCTGCGCCGGGGCGGTCACCGTCCTGATGCTTTCGCCGACGCTGCCTCCCCACCTGCCCGACTTGGTCTCGCATACCGCCCGCCGCATTGGCGCGGCCCTACGGCGGCCGTGACCTAGACCCGCGGTCCGTTGGTCGGACCGACCCCTTGTCAGTTGACGGGCGGCTGGTATGCGATTCGAGAAGCTTTTCGTGCGCTGGTGATCTACGGGGTGATGTCCGGCATCCCGTCGGTGCAACGAACGTGCGTCGGAGGAACCATGGTTGCTACTGCAGCTGACAACCCCGTCCGGGGCGAATCGCCCGCCAAACCAGCGATCACCGTCACGCGCGCCGGTGTCGTCATCGGCACTGACTTCCTGCCCGACCACGAAGTGACCGTCAGGATCATCCGCCCCGGGGAGGACGTCAGCGACTACCTCACCTACAGCACGGACCGCAACGGCCACCTTTACGCTGATCTGCCCGCCACCGCAGTGACCGGGATGCTGCACATCTCCGCCACCGACCATCGGCCCGACCCGGACGACACGTGCGGCCGACTCTGGAGCAACACCTACACCCTTAGTGCCGGTGACACCTGACCTGAAGGCTGGGCGATGCGGATGGGTGGTCCGGCGCGGACCACAAGACGGACGATGCCGGTGAACCGCTCGCCGTCGATAATCGGTGACAGCGGCTCATTTTCGGCTTCGATGACCATCTCTCGGCCGCTGATGTCGCGCAGCTGATCACTGCGGATCGCGCCACCGGCGACCAGTGCTGGAAGGTGCGAAATGATTTTCGCCGGCGAGATCTCCCCGGCCTGAAAATGCAGCACACCAGGCTCACGCGCCTGCGGGAAAATCCGAATAACCCCACCGAGATTCACGTCAAACGCGCCCGCGTGTAGCGCATTATGAGTTCGCGTCGGAACTTCCTCGCCGTCGATCACGACGCGAGCATGCGTCGGGGCGAACAGCCGGCCCGCATAGCGAGACCTGTTGTCGCGACGCGGCATAGCCCTGGAGGCCGCGTAGTCGCCGACCGCGCGGACAATCACTCGGGCGATGGTCCCGCGGCCGGGATCGTGGTGCTCGTAATACTTGTCGAAGAACCGGTTGCCCACGCCTCCTGCGGCCAGCGCAAAGCCAACCCGGTGAAACGTTGCGCCGTCGACGGTTTCACCGAGCAGCTCCAGAGTGTCGAGCCGCATCTCGGGCGGTAGTCGATCGGCCTGCGCGGCCGCGGTGAGGGCACGCAAAATCGCGTCGGCCCGCCCGCGCACTCCCGCTTTGCGCGCGACGAAGTCGATGGCGCCGCCATTGGTGGGCACGAATGCCGGCCAGCATTCGCGGATCGCTAACCCGCAGCAGCATTTCGTTGATCAGCCAGTGCAAGGCCCCGTCACCGCCGTCGCTGACGAGGTGGCTGGCCCGTGGATAGAGCCCGTCCACGACCCCGCGCAGGTCGTCGACGGAACCGGTTTCATGCACTTCCCCCCACGGGCCGACGATGCGACGCAGGGCGGCGCTGCGATCGGCCGCCATCCCGCGGTTCTTCCGCGCGAACGGATTGACGACGACGCCTAGATACATCCCAAGATCACCGACGAAGGATGATACCCGCGATTCACTCGTTGCCAGGCAACGGATTTCCAGGGGATTACCTCACCGCTCCGGAGTGAAGCAGCCAAGTTTCCGGTCCGCTGAGTGGACCGCGCTCTTGCCGAAAGCACCCCGGCCGGTGCGCACTGGATCTCATCGGGCCGGTCGACGGTCAGGAGAGATTGCATGACTGAGTCGGTCATCATTGCCGCGCCGCTGCTGATCGGCGCTGTTGTGCTGGCGCTACGGTTCGTCGGCTGCAGCTTCCAGCCTGGTATGGCAGCCAATACGGCATACAGTCAGGCGATATTGGGCACAGCGGGCCTGGTGAGCTTCTGGCGTCTGAACGAGCAATCAGGCAACAAGGCGGTGGACAGCAAGGATGGCAACAACGGGGGGTATGAGGGCGCGGTAACGCGTGGCGTATCGGGCTTAGTCAGCTCCGACAGCCAGGACAGTGACAACTTCGCCGCCCAATTCGACGGACAGACGGGCTACGTCAGTGTCCCGTTCGCCGCAAACCTGAATCCGGCCACGTTCACCGTTGAGGCGCTGGTCCAACCGTCAGGAACCGACTCGAACGAGCACGTGATCGTGTCGTCCGATACCGGCTACCAGCTGGTCCTCAACGGGAGCGACATCGAGGCGTACGTCGGCACGGGTGGTGCCTTCCAGCCACCAGTCGTGGTGCATGCCGGCGCGGAAGGCGGCCCTCCGTACTACATCGCGATGACCTATGACGGAACGAACCTTGAGCTTTATGTGAATCCGGCCGCGAGTGACGGGAAAACCAACTTCCTCGACAACGAAAACACGGGAAACGGACGCTACAACGTTGGACAGGTCGGCTACCAGCCCGCGACGAGTAACGCGCTGCGGATCGGCGCCAGCGCGAACGCCGCGTCGGCGGGCGAGTTCTTCTCAGGGGCGATCCAGAACGTGGCGGTGTACGACGCCGCGCTCAGCTTCGACGAAATAGTTAATCACTACTGGATATTCGCAACCGGATACTCGCCAAGTATCCCCCCTCCTGGGTCTGGTTTCGCCGGCGAGGGCGCCCTATCGGTAACCGCAGCGTTCCCCCCTAACCCACCGGCAACGACGGAATATCCCCTTGCGGGAACGTACACCTACGACATCCCGTATTGGTGCACCTACATCGACCTGATCCTGTTGGGAGGCGGAGGCGGTGGTGCTAACGCCCTCGCCGGGGTGATCCCGGGCACAGGTGGCCAAGCCGGTTTTTGGACGACCACTACTGTCCAGCGCGGTGACGAAATTCCTTGGACGACAACATCAATTGCCCTCACGGTCGGGCCGGGTGGGGTAGCGGCCGCCAACGGTGGGTCGACAACGGCCACCGCAACCGGGATGGCGGCGCAGACGGCTATCGGTGGTACCCAAGGAGCCGGCACAAACGGGACAACGGGCGAGAGCCCAGGGCAGGTGACCTATGAGGGTCAGACCTTCGCAGGCGGGGCGGCCCAGACTAACCCGGGGGCGGCCGGGAACACACCGGGTGGCGGAGGCGGCGGCGCCAACCCTCTCGCGGGCGCACCGGCGGGTGGTGCCGGCGCTGCCGGAGCGGCATGGGTCGTCGCCCGCCAAACCTGAAGAAGCACGAAGAAGGAGCGGAAATTACATGGCAATTAGCGTCGACACCACCAGACAGGATCTGGCAGACAGGTATGCGAGCCTCGGGAGTTTTCTCGGGTTGGCCACTGCCGATCCCGGTAACACGGCGACCCCGGCGAACGAGGCCTCCGGCGGTTCGTACGCGCGGGTCGCGACCACCTGGTCGTCCGAAATCGGGGGGTGGGAGCAAGGCTCGGCGTGCACCGTCAACGCCAACGCCGGCACCTACACCTTTGCAATCCTGTGCTCGGCTGCGACCGGTGCCAACATGATCGACAACTGCATCATCGACAGCACGATCTTGTCGACCGCAGGACAGATCGTTCTCACCCCGGCCTACGTGCAAACATGAGCCTGGCCACTGCCGGTGACGGCACTCTCAGCATCGCCGTCTGGCCCGCGTATGTCGGTGCCTGCCAGACGGATCCGGGCCCCGGCCCGCTTGCATACGGCGAACAACAAGACTCGCGATACCAGCGCGGTCAGATCCAATGGGGAATGGAGAACGGCGACATCGTCGGTCGAGCATTCATTCAGGCCGGGTCCCGGTCTTTACACACACCTGGCTTACTTTCGCGGCCCGGAAGGGCCCTGCATGTGCGGCAAAATACAGCTGCCACACCCGATCTCGTTCCGAAGATCCGGAGTGATCGAGGTCTACCCGATCACCAACCCTGATCTACGACTTCTGAAAGCGCAGGGCTGTCAATGATTCCGCATTCGTTCGGCAGCCTCCGCGACGGCTCACAGGGTTCATCGACGATCATCAACTCGGTAGGAGAGTGAACATGGCCAGCCTCGACGACGCCTTCAACCAACTCAAGATTGCGAATCAACACCTGACCGCGGTCGACAACGACCTCCAGACGGTCAACGCTTCCGTCAAGGTCGTCGGCACCGATGAGCAGGCGACGACGGCGGCCGTGCAGTCCGGGTTCAGCGAGCTCTATAGCCTGGTGAATTACACGGACCAGCTGCTGCAGTATGAGATCGCCCAGAACAACACCATCATCTGCTATCTCGGCAAGATCGCCCAGCAGACCTGCGCGTTACTGAACGAGGCTGCGCTGCAGACCGCCGCACAACAGGCGATGCGCGAGGACATGCACGATCTCAAGCAGCTCTACGAGCTGGCCAACCCAGCCGCAGCGGTCGAGCAGCATCGCCTCCAGGAACTCAAGGCTCAGGTCGAGAAGTGTTGTCCACCACCGGTGCCGGAACCGCCGTGCAAGTTCCAGAAGTGCGAAGAGCCGGGCCCACTCCCGACGGGCGGCGGGAACAATTCGAATCGAAGCCTCGAAAGCGCGGCTAGAGCAGCGGTTTCCGCGTCATCCACCCGTCGCCAGCCAGCCGAGTGCAGAAGCCAGCACCGAGCAGGCCAGGAATGCCGCGAGCGCCACCGGACGCCCGGCACTGGCATCGGTCGGTCGTTCGCGCAGCGGGTCGATGCGAGACGGGCAGCGGCGTAGCCCACCGAGTGCGAAAGCGAAGATCGTTCCGCGCGGCGTACCGACCGCGAGTAGCGCTGCCGATCCGGCGCAGCAATACCAGCGCGGCGGCGAGCTCAAGCAGCTGGACCGGATACCGGCGCTCCCAGCGACCGGTGTGATCCGGCAGCCACAATCCGAGCCGGCCGTCGCTGCGTCGCCCAGAGCAGCAACCGTTGAGCAGGCAGCCGAACCTGGTGAAGATCATCCCGACCAGAATCGTGAACGTCGCGCCGTCCCAAAACGCCGCGAACCTCAGCCCGAGCGGAGCCAGGATGACCGGCGAGAGCACCAGGGTGAGCACTAGTCCTCCGTAGAGCGTCATACCGCCGTCGGAATGTCGCCAGATGCGGCGGAGGTCATGCCGGTAGATCGCCCAGTGGTCGAGCACGAACCAGATGCGGGCACCAACAATCGCCGGCACGAACATGATCAGCGTCGCGATGGCGGCCGATACCCGCTGCATCCCCACACTCGGCGCAACCGCGTACATCACGTAGAAGCCGCATACCAGCCCCACATACAAAAGCGTTGGGTAGCTCCAGATCGGCACCCCGCGCGCGCTGAACAGAACTCTGCGCATGCGGCTACCGTCCCGGGGGAAGGGGGCCGGGTCTCACCCTCGGGGCTGGCTCAGATGAGCGACACGCCGGCAAGTGCCGCTCCCGCGAGTATCGCCACGTCGGCGAGGTTGAACACCGGCCATCGGCCGATGGCCACGAAATCTATGACGGCCCCATGAATCAGCCGGTCGCCCAGATTGCCGAACGCCCCTGCCAGCGCAGCTGCGACGCCGGCCGTGGCGAGCGTGTTGTGGTGTAGCGCCGGCGCGCACAGCAGCGCGGTGACCGTGCAAGCGACGGCCGCAATCCATAGCATGACCAATGCACGCAGCGAGGTTCCACGAGCGAGAAGTGGGCGCTTGGTGAGCACCACGCGGACGAAACGGTGCGCGTGGCTACCGAAAGCGAGCTGACGAATCGCGATCTCCTTCGTCACGCGGTCGGCGACTAAGATCATTGCAGCCACTAGAAGGATGTGCACGGTCTCAACTCTGGCACGCCAACCTTCTTGACATACAGCACAAATCCCCAGCTGCGATCCTTACTGGCTCGTAGGCCGTAGCGTTCCAGGGCCCGCCTTGCCGGGCGGTGACGCGAGCCGGTGTGGGCGACGATGAGCGGGAATCCGCCATGCTGCGCAAGCAGTTCGGCGTGGTAGCCGAGCGTGGACGCGACGTCGTGTCTGCGGGCGTGGCGAGCGACGGCGATCGTGCCGACGTAGTACGCGCGATGCGGCGGACGCGGCGTGGCGGCGATCAGCTGCGGCAGCGCGCCGAGCAGCAGCGGCCAGCGGCGGACGTTGACGTACCGAAGGCCCTTTCGCAGCAAAGCCAAATGCAGCCGGTAGCGGTCGCGCGCGGGAAAGCCGATCAGGACGCCGGCGAGTCTGCCGTCTAGCTCGGCGACGAGGGCGTGCTCGAAACTCGCCGAGTGACCGGGCATCTGCCACAACTGCGCAATGGCCGCACGCGCGCGGGACTCGGATCCGGCTACTGCGGTATACGCCTGCGGCGCGGCCTCGAACACCAGGTCGGCCACGTGATCGCCGGCGCGCGCCGCGCGAACCGCCACGGCGGGTGCGGGCAGCACCGGGCGCGGGCCGGGCTTCGTGGCTACCATGCCGTACATCCCGAGGTTGATCGATCGTGTGCTCCAATTCGGCACCGTTCGAATGCGTTCTGGCAACAATGCGGTCCACTGAGCGGACCACATCGCTCGCCACGGCGGAGATGGTCAGGCAGCTGGCGTCATGCGACGGAATGCTCGAACCGTTCGCCGCCTGCTGACGTTGGTCGCATACTCGCGCACTGGCCGGTCGCCAGCCCTTGTCGGCGGCTGGTTCAGGCTTGCGTTGGTCTGATACCGGCGGGGCTCGATGTCCTCCGCCAGCCTGCCGTTCACGTCCGGCGACGCTGTGGTTGTGCGCATCGCGGGACCTCCCGTCTGTCGCTGGCTGAATGCCATAAGACAGCGAACGCTAACGTCTAGTATCGTATTCCCGCCGCATGGAGAACGTCCGACAGCGCTGGGCGCCGGCGCCCGCCCCGCGAACGTGACGCCAGCTTCACGCTCGGCGCCCAACGTGAGGCCAGCTTCACGCTCGGCGCAATGGGTAGGGCCGCCCTAGCGGGAGAACATCAGCGCGCGCTTGACCTCTTGAATTGCCTTGGTCACTTCGATCCCCCGGGGGCAGGACTCGGTGCAGTTGAACGTGGTGCGGCAGCGCCACACCCCGTCGACCTCGTTGAGGATGTCGAGGCGCTCGGCGGCGGCCTCGTCGCGGCTGTCGAAGATGAAGCGGTGCGCGTTGACGATGGCTGCCGGACCAAAGTAGCTGCCCTCGCTCCAGAACACCGGGCAACTGGTGGTGCAGCAGGCGCACAGGATGCACTTGGTGGTGTCGTCGTAGCGCGCGCGATCGGTTTGGCTTTGGATTCGCTCTCGGGTCGGCGGGTTGCCGCTGGTGATCAGGTATGGCTTCACTGCGCGGTAGGCCTCGAAGAACGGCTCCATGTCGACCACCAGGTCCTTCTCCACCGGCAGCCCGCGGATCGGTTCGACCGTGATGGTGAGTGACTTGCCCGCCTTTTTGGGAAGCAAGTCGCGCATCAGCACCTTGCAGGCCAGCCGGTTGACACCGTTGATCCGCATCGCGTCGGAGCCGCAGACGCCATGTGCGCAGGATCGGCGGAAGGTCAGCGTGCCGTCGAGGTAGCTCTTGATGTAGATCAGCAGATTGAGCATCCGGTCGGAGGGCAGGCAGGGCACCCGGAAGCTCTGCCAGCCACCGGAATCGGTGTATTGGTCGGGGTTTTCCGGGTTGAACCGGGCAATCCTCAGCGTCACCATCACCGAGCCCTCGGGGATCGGGGGCAACGGCGGATCTCCGCCTGGCGTGGTCTCGACAACCGAACTCATCAGTACTTCCGTTCCATCGGCTCGTAGCGGGTCTGTACCACGGGTTTGAAATCCAGTCGAATGTCGCTGAGCAGATCGGTGCCCTGCTTGTACGCCATGGTGTGGCGCATGTAGTTGACGTCGTCGCGGTTCGGATAGTCCTCGCGGGCATGCCCGCCGCGGGATTCCTTGCGATTCAAAGCACCGACCACGGTGACCTCGGCCAGCTCCAGCAAAAAGCCCAGCTCGATGGCTTCCAGCAGGTCGCTGTTGAAGCGTTTTCCCTTGTCGTGCACGGTGATTCGGGAATACCGTTCCTTCAAGGCGTGAATGTCGGTGAGCGCCTGCTTGAGGGTCTCTTCGGTGCGGAACACCGCGGCGTTGTTGTCCATCGTCTGCTGCAACGCCCCGCGGATGTCGGCGACGCGTTCGTTGCCGTGCTCGGAGAGGATGTCGGCCACCCAGCCGACCACCATCGCCGACGGGTCCGGCGGCAGCTCGACGAAGTCGTGACCCTGCGCGTAATTGGCCGCGGCGATTCCGGCCCGGCGCCCGAAGACGTTGATATCCAGCAGTGAATTGGTGCCCAGCCGGTTGGCGCCATGCACCGACACGCACGCGCACTCGCCGGCCGCGTACAGACCGGGCACGGTCGATGTGTTGTCCCGCAACACTTGTCCGGTGATGGTTGTCGGTATGCCGCCCATCACGTAATGGCAGGTCGGGTAAACCGGGACCAGCTCTTTCACCGGGTCCACGCCAAGGTAGGTGCGGGCGAACTCGGTGATGTCAGGCAGCTTTGCCTCCAGCACATCCGCGCCAAGGTGACGGACGTCGATGTAGACGTAGTCCTTGTGCGGGCCCGCGCCGCGGCCCTCCAGCACTTCGAGCACCATCGAGCGGGCCACGATGTCGCGCGGCGCCAGGTCGACGATCGTCGGGGCGTAGCGCTCCATGAACCGCTCGCCTTCACCGTTGAGCAGCCGGCCACCCTCACCGCGCACGGCTTCGGAGATCAAGATGCCCAGCCCGGCCAGCCCGGTCGGGTGGAACTGGTGAAACTCCATGTCCTCCAACGGAAGTCCCTTGCGGAACACGATCCCGATGCCGTCGCCGGTCAGGGTGTGCGCGTTGGAGGTGGTCTTGTACATCCGGCCCGACCCGCCGGTCGCGACCACGACGGCCTTGGCGTGGAAGACGTGGATCTCGCCGGTGGCCAGCTCGTAGGCGACCACCCCGGTGGCCACTGGACCGCTTGGGGTTTGAG
>CAVRER010000008.1:0-9155 GCA_963720085.1 uncultured Actinomycetota bacterium | reverse complement strand
GTGGAAAGAACATCGGGGTGCTGGCTCCGCCCGATTGGAATCCTGCGGATGCGATCGACCGGACGCAGCCGCTGTGGGCGGTGTTCGTCGGCCAGCTCGGTCCGCGCCCCACCCCGTTCCCGGTTCCGATAAGACACACCGTGACGACGGCGTGGTTCGCGGGCTGACGCGCAGTCAGCGGCTGTAGCGGTCGCGGAGTTGACGCAACGTGGCTTCGATGCCTGCGGCGTTGCGCTTGGCGAAACCTGTTGCCTCGTAATACTTCAGCCGGTTCTTCACAGGCCCCGCCTCGCGGTAGTCGAACGTCTCGGTGACACGGGTGCTGGTCGGCGAAATGGCCGCGAACTCCCACCGCCACCGATGACCGACCGGATGACGCCATTCGATGAGTTGGTCGGGCTGCAGGGCGGTCACGGTGCTGGTGATGCGATACGGCATCCCGAACATCCGCATCTTGGTGGAAAACCGCGAACCCAACTTCGAGGCGCTCGGGGCCGCGGATGTTGTCGCCGACGGTGCCCGAACCGTCGAGCTCGTGATGGCGGCGCGGGTCGGCGACGATTGCGAACAACTCGGCCGCGGGGGCAGGAACTTCGACCGAGCGGCTGACCTGGCGAGGTCCGGCATCAACGGTGGTGACTGTCGTGGCTCTGCCCTCCGTTTAGTCCTCTGCGTAGTCCTCGCCCGCGCTCATCCCAGCGCTCAAGCCGGACTGCACCTCGATGAGGCCGAGACTGGCCACCGGGACGACCGCGAAGATGCACGCCACCACCAACAGGTTCATCTTGACCTCCTCTCGCTCTTACTGATGAAACGTTTTGCCGGGGTAGGTAGGTTCAACCGTGACGAAAGGTGCACCGATGCCCGGACTCCAGCCCTCCGGTGTTAGGCCGCCGGACGTCGCAGTAGAGAGCTGCGACGTCTGCATCGTGGGGGCCGGCCTCGCCGGGCTGAATGCCCTGTTCGTCGCCAGCCGATACCTATCTCGCGATCAGAAGGTCATCCTGGTCGACCGCAGGGAACGCGTCGGCGGCATGTGGGTGGATACCTACCCGTACGTGCGGCTGCATCAGCCACATCCCATGTTCACCGCCGGGAACATCGAGTGGACGCTCGGCCGGGATCGCTCCTATTTGGCGACAAAGGGCGAGGTGCTCGACCACTTTGAACACTGCCTCAACGTCATCAAGCAGCGGGTGCAGGTGGACGAGCTCTTCGGCTGGGCGACGGAGTCCGATGAAGAGATCGACGGGAAGGTGCGGATCACCTGCAGATCCTCGGCCGGCCGGCTTCTGGTGGTCGAGGCGAATCGATTGATCAAGGCCTACGGCTTCGGAGTCGTGCCCAACGACCCGCTCGAGATCTCCACCGAGCGTGTCCGGTCGGTGTCTCCCGACTTCTGCGACATCCGACGGGGCGAGATGCGCGAGAGCGACACCCCGGTGTGGATCGTTGGTGGCGGTAAGACGGCGATGGATACCGCGCACGCGCTGATCACGGAATACCCCGGGCGTGAGGTGAACCTCGTGGCAGGTTCAGGCACGTACTTCACGAATCGCGACCGAGTCCTCCCGACGGGGGCCCGGCGATGGTGGGGCGGCAGGTTTTTCAGCAGTCTTGGCGTGGAAGCGACCCGTCGATTCGACGGGACCAACGAGGCAGAGGTCGCCGGCTGGTTTCGGGCTGAGTACGGCACCTGGTTGACCCCCGAGACCGGCAACTTCCTGCTGGGCGTGCTGTCCGGATCGGAGAACAAGACCATCGCCGCCGGCCTCAACGACGTGATCATGGATCATCTCGTGGATGCCGTCGACTGCAACGGCGGGACGGACCTGGTGTTTCGCAGCGGCGCCACCAAGGCGATCCAACCGGGCAGCTGGATAGTGAATTGCACCGGATATTTCAAGCCCGGCGACCATCCCTACGAGCCGTACGTGTCCGCCAGCGGAGCGGTGGTCTCGATTCAGCCGCGTTCTGCCACCATGCATTTGACGTCGTACATGGGTTACTACCTGCCACACTTGCTGTTCTTGGGCAAGATCATGGAGATCCCGCTGTATGAACTCGACGCAGAGGACATGCGGACGAAGGCCCGGGCAGCGTTCCCGTACACGCTCTTTTCGCTCGTCCAGTACAACCTGAGCCTCATCGCCGACAGCGTCCCGGCCAGCGTGTTCCTCGACTGCGGACTCGATTTCGATCGCTGGTTCCCGATGCCACGCCGGATCGTGGCCTTGGTGAAGTCCTTGCTCACGCACCGCCGGCAACGCCCGTACCTGCGCCGCACCCTGGACACCGTGCGCGAACGGTTCGACATTCGTTGCGGCCCGCTAATAGATGCTCCTCGCGCGACCACCGGACCGCACTGACCGCACCGACCGAGGCATATGCGGGTGTGATCCCCTGTCCCGATATTCGTCGTGGTTCACAGGGTGGAGATGATCTGTTGACGCTTTGCGGTGTATTCCGTTTCAGAGATCGCGCCGGTCGCGCGCAAGGTCTCAAGTTCCTGCAGGCGCTGGGTAACTGACGGCGCGGGCGGCTGATACGAAGGCGCAGGCGCAGGCGGAGGCGGAGGCGCCTGCACGCCGCTGTGTTGCTGCCAGTGTTGAATCGTGCCGCCCGGCCTTTGGCCGGAGGTGAACAGCCCGAGCCGCAGCAGCAGCAAAATCACCACGCTGATTCCCCCGATCGGCAGCCCGAGGTAGAAAAACCCGGGTACGCCGGCCTGGTTCAGCAGGACAAAGCGCAACACCAGCGACAGCGCGAACAGTGCGATCAACACCCCTACCACCAGCGCTATGACCTTGTTGTTGTTCATCGGGGTGTTCCTTCTTCGGTTCGCTGCCGGTCGCAGCGGTGATGTGGCAAGTAAACACCGCGCGCGCCGCTACCGATCCCGACATCAGCAAACCCACAGCGGTAGGCCTGAAACGCCGGCGCCGGTTCATACTGAACCGGTGGCCGATCGCAACGTGCTGGGTGGCCCGCTTGAACCGTGCAGCGACGACCCGCTCACCGGCTTCTACCGTGACGGCTGCTGCTCGACGGGGCCCGAGGACATCGGCCGGCACACCATCTGCGCCGTCGTGACCGCCGACTTCCTGCAGCACCAGCGCGCCATCGGCAACGACCTCACGACGCCGATGCCTCACTACCGTTTCCCCGGCCTCGAGCCCGGCGACCGCTGGTGCGTCACCGCCGCCAACTGGCTGCGGGCCCACCACGACGGCTGCGCCGCGCCGGTTGTGCTTGCCGCCACCCATGAGTCCACCCTCGAGGTGGTGCCGCTGGAAGCGCTGCAGCAGCACGCCGTGGACGTGCCCGACGACCCCGGCGAGCTGTAACGACACGACGTCACCCCACCCATTCCTGCCATGGCTGGGCAACTTCCTGCCAACCCGGAACTAACCGCTCTATTGGACTGGCCGCCCCCGCCGCCGCGATCCCATCAGGCAACGGGCATGACACCGTCACCTCACCGGCCTATCCGACCACCGGCCAGACCCCGTACGGCACCTACCAGAACCCCCACAAGTCGCGGTAGGGCCGGGACGACAGCGAGAACGGGTGACCAACTCCGACGGTCGGGCTTACCGCAGCACAACTGACGCGCCGGCTTCTCGGAATTGTTCAGCCGTTTGACTCAGGTACCGTCGTCGGCGTGCCATTCGACGACGGTTTCACGGCGATGACGGCGCCGGGAATCGGTGCGATGTCGCTATCGGGATTCCAGAACTCTTGGTTGTTGGGGTTCGCGCTCGTGCCGATCGGATTACTGACGCTGTATGTGCTGGCCCAGATCCGCCGTCGTCGACGGATGCGTCGGTTCACCGATCCCGAGTTGGCCGACACCGTCGTTCCAACGCGTGAATCCCGATGGCGGCACGTGCCGATCGTCATGCTGCTGATCGCGTTGTTGCTGTTGACGGTCGCGCTCGCCGGGCCCACCCGCTCCACTCGCATTCCGCGCAACCGGGCGGTGGTCATGCTGGCCATCGACGTATCGCAATCCATGCGTGCCACAGACGTTGCGCCCAGCCGCCTCGACGCGGCGAGGGAGGCCGCCAAAAAGTTCGCGAACGAGTTGACTCCCGGTGTGAACCTGGGCCTTATCTCGTTTGCCGGCACGGCCAACGTGCTGGTATCCCCAACTCCGCAGCACGACGCCGTCGTCAGAGCCCTGGACAACCTGCGACCGGACAACTCCACCGCGATCGGTGCGGCCCTCTTCAGCGCACTGGATTCCATCGCCACGGTCGCCGCGGTTCTGAGCAGCAATGCGGCCCCACCTCCGGCACGCATCGTGCTGCTGTCGGATGGCAAGGAGAACAAGCCGGGAAGCCCGAACAATCCGCGCGGAGCATATACCGCCGCTCGCGCCGCGAAAGACCGAGGCGTGCCGATATCGACCATCTCGTTCGGCACCACCGACGGCTATGTCGAGGTCGACAATCAGCGGCTGCCCGTTCCGGTGGATCCCGAGATGCTCCGGCACATCGCTCAAATGTCGGGCGGTCAGTCGTACAAGGCCACCAACGTCGATGAACTCAACCGGAGCTACGCCGCGGTGCAAGACCAGGTTGGCTACCAGAGCGTGCCCGGCCCGGCCAGCGCGGGCTGGCTGCGCCTCGCCGTCATGTCCGCGACCGTCGCCGTCCTGCTCGCGCTGATCATCAACCGACGACTGCCCGTTTGAAAAGGCTACTTGCACAGCGTCATCCGCGGCTGATCTGGATGGCCTTGACCACCAGCAGCAGCGCACCGACGACCAGATAGGCGCGCAACCCGACCATGCCGAGGCGGGTGCCCGCCGACCAGGTCACCGGCTGCAGCAGGGTCAGGGGCGGCATCCGCCACGTGCTGCGATCAACGGGACGCGCCGGTTCCGGCGGCTTGGGTTGGCGGCGGGTCGTCCGGCGCAACACCAGACCTGCGCCCGCGGCGAGGACGACCATTGCCAGCGTGAGGTAGCCGCTGACTTCAACGACGTTGATGTGCGGAAACAAGGTGGTGGCCATCAGAATTCCCGACAGCAGCAGCAGCACCCCGACGATGATCCCGGCCAGCCAATTCAGCCAGCGCCGGTTCACCCACGGCCCCAACACTTCCCGGTCGTTGCACAGCAGCAGCAGAAACACGCTGGCGCTGGGCAGCAGCAGCCCGGCCAGGGCCTGTACCGCGGTGGTGATCAACCCCAATGGCGCACCGGGGATGAGGACGATCGCCGCGGCCAGCACGACCATGGCGGTGTAGGACAGGTAAAACTGTTTGGCGTCGGAAAAGCCGCGGTGCAGAGAGTGTTTGATGCCGAACACGTCCCCGAAGGCGTAGCTGGTGGCCAGGGTGACCGCGGCGGCCCCGACGATGGAGGCGTCCAGCAACACGATCGCAAACATCGACCCGAGCACGCCGCTGCGTTGACCGAGCAACTGCGCGACGGCGCCGGCATCCGTGAAACCGCCGACGTTGCCGGTGGAGCGCGCGGCCCAGTCCCCGGTCATCACCAGCGCGGCCGCGCCGATCACCACCACGAAGGCGCCCAGCACCGTGTCGGCGCGCTCATAGCCGATGAACCGCGGGGTGATGCGCTTGTCCACGACGTTGGACTGCTGAAAGAACAGCTGCCACGGCGCCACCGTGGTGCCGACGATCGCGATGATCAGCAGCACCGCATCCGAACTGATTCCGCCCGCAATCGTGGGAACCACAAACGATTTGGCGGCGTGTCCCCACTGCGGGTGCGACATCAGCAGCATCGGGATCTGCACCAGGGTGATCGCGATGAACACGAACATCGCCCGCTCCCATCGGCGAAAGCTGCCGGTGGCCATGATCGCGATCAGCGCGACCGCAGCGGTCGGCACGACGACGTATCTCGAGACGCCGAAGTAGTCGCCGGCCAGCGTGACTCCGATGAACTCGGTGACGATGGTCAAGAAGTTCAGCAGGAACAGGTCGCCGACGGAGAACCAGCCCCAGCCGCGGCCGAAGCGCTCGTTGATCAACCGGGCGTGCCCGACCCCGGTGACCGCGCCCAACCGGACCACCATCTCCTGGTTCACGATCAGCACCGGGATCAGCAGCAACAGCACCCACAGCAGGGAATAGCCGTAGTTCTGTCCGGCCTGCGCGTAGGTGGCCACACCACCCGCGTCGTTGTCGCCGACCATCACAATGATCCCCGGGCCCACGATGGCCAGCAGGGTCACCAGCCGGGTCTTGAGCGTGCGGGGCCGCTCGTTGTCGCTGACGCTGATGCGGCCGAACGCACCCTCGATGTCTCCCAGATGCGCGCTGTCGAGCACGGCGGCGCGCGGAGTGTCGTCAGGACCGACGGTCCTGCGGTCGTCGGTGGTCACGGTCCCTCGCCCCCGTGCGACGGCGCGTCTCCCTCATCGACGGGCTGGCTGATCTCGCGGGACGGGCGCGGCGCCGGTTCGCGACGGCGCCAGTCCTCCGGGATGGTGGCCTCGAGCACGTCATCGACCGTGACAACACCCAGCACCCGGTCGTCGTCGTCGACCACCGGGATGGAATAAAGGTTGAAATCGGCCATCAACAGCGCGATGTCGGTGAGGTCGGCATCGGCTGTTACCCGTACTGGATCCGAATCCATCAGCTCCGCAACGGTTTCCGTAGGTTCTGACTGCAGCAGTTCGATCACGGACACCACTCCGATCAGGCGCTTGTCGTCGTTGAGAACGTGCACTTTGATCAGCGCTTCGGGCTGCACTGTCCGAGCAGACGCCACTAGCGCGAGCGCCTCCCGGGCGGTGGTGGCGGCCACGCACGAGACGAAGTCGACGTTCATCAGCCCGCCGGCACTGTCCGGGTTGAACCCCATCAGCGTGATCACCTTGGTGCGCTGGGGTGCGGGCATCAGGTCCAGCACGCGACGGCGGCGCGACTGGCGAAGGTCGGCGATGGCGTCGGCAGCATCGTCGGCGCGCATCCGTCCCAGCAGCGCGGCGACCTCGGCGTCGGGCATGTCGCCGAGGAGCCGCCTGGCCTTGTCGGGGTCGAGTTCCTCGAACACGTCGGCTTCCAGCTCCGGGTCGCTGCGCACCTCTTCGAGGATCTCGCCGCCCTCGGCCTTGTCGGCCTCCTCCAGCAGATCGGCGATCTCGGCGGGTTTGAACTCGCCCACCCGTCCCGACAGCCGACGCACGGCCCGCGACCGGGCGTCGCCGATCAACGGCTCGAAGGATTTCCAATCCCGCGCCGACTGCCCGCCTGATCCTCTGATCAGCCCGAACAGCCTGGGTGGGCGGCGAGTGTCGACCCGTGCCAGCACCCACCCTTCGCCGGTGTCCTCCAGCTCCACGTCATACGCGCGCACCAGCTCGACCGCGGCCACGTCGATCAGCCGATGTCCCAGCACGTCGGCGCGCAGCAGCACCTCACCCTCGCGGCGCTCGAAACCGCGAAGGTCAATCTTGTTCTTGGCCAACACCACTCGGTCCGGCGCATATTCGTGAATCGATGTCGCTGCCGACGAAGACGCGCCGACCGGCGACGCCGGCAACGATCCCGGTCACCAGCGGATACTGATCGGCCCCCCGCAGCCGCACGATCACGTCGTCGACCCGGCCCACCTCGTCACCCGATCGGGCCAGCACCGGCGCTCGCAACAGCCGCGAGAGATGAATCACCGGCCGACTGGTGCCGGAGCCGGTGCCGGAACCGGTGTGTGTTGTACTCATCTTTGTCCTCCTTACCCACTCCGCGATGGGCCCACCGCGGCGAGCGGTCTCAGCACGACACTGTATCGAGAAAGGTTGCAGGGATTGCGTTTACAGCCAGATTCGGGGCGAGTCTACCCGCGGACCGCGGCGGCTAACCGAGCTGTTTCCCGGATGCGCGGGGCCGCGTACCTGCGTGGCGGAACGAGCTACTTCGCTCAGGCACGGGCCACCTCCAATCGCATGCCGGACGGCGTCGTCGCGACGACGACAGCCATCGGCACCAGTAGACCCGAAACGCTCGAGACAGTCAAACGCTTGCGCAACTCTCGAAGATCGGACAGCCTGGCGGGAGCCGCCGAGAGGAAGCCGAGTGTCGGTGCCATGAATGTGCCCCTGCTGGGTCTCTTGACCTTGTCCGGTTTCGCCAACGCGTGGTTCTTCCTGTACATCGTGGTGATCCTCGCGGTGATCGGGCTGTACCTCGTTGTGCAACGCGCTCGGCGCAAACGAGTGATGCGGTTCGCCAACATGGAGCTGCTCGAACGCGTGGCCCCCAAGCGGTCGACCCGGTGGCGACACGTGCCGGCGGCGCTGCTGATTGCGGCGTTGGCGCTGCTGACCACCGCGATGGCCGGACCAACCGACGCGGTGCGCATTCCGCGTAATCGCGCGGTCGTGATGCTCGTGATCGACGTTTCGGAGTCGATGGCGTCCGATGATGTCGCGCCGAATCGGCTCACGGCAGCCAAAGAGGCCGGCAAGCAGTTCACCGACGAACTCACCCGCGGCATCAACCTCGGACTTGTTGCTTTCGCTGGCACCGCCAGCCTGCTCGTCGCCCCCACCACCGACCGCGACGCGATGAAGGCGGCCATCGACAAGCTCCAGGCGGAGAACCGCACGGCCACCGGAGAAGGTATCTTCACCGCGCTGCAGGCCATCGCGACCGTTGGCGCGGTGCTGGGTGGCGAAGATGGGCGGCCCGCACCAGCGCGCATCGTGCTCGAGTCCGATGGCAAGGAGACCGTGCCTTCAGACCCCGATCAGCCCAGGGGCGCCTACACTGCCGCGCGCGCCGCCAAAGAGCAGGGCGTGCAAATCTCGACGATCTCGTTCGGAACACCGGACGGCTATGTCGACATCAACGACCAGCACGTGCCCGTGCCCGTCGACGACGAGACGCTGCAGAAGATCACCGAGATCACCGGCGGTCAACCGTTTCATGCCGGCAATCTCAACGATCTCGAGACGGTCTACGCGACACTGCAGCAGCAGATCGGCTATGAGACGGTTCACGGCGACGCCAGCGCCGGCTGGATCCGGCTCGGCGCAATCGCGCTGGCCGCATCGGTGCTCGCGGGAATACTCATTCACCGCCACCTGCCCGGCTGAGCGGCAACCAAGACCTTCCAGGTAATGCGTCCATTCTCCGAGACTGACTGACTGCCGGCACGGACGGAGCTAAAG
>CAVRER010000007.1:0-54955 GCA_963720085.1 uncultured Actinomycetota bacterium | reverse complement strand
GTGACCCGGGTACTGCGGAAAGTGTTGGGGCGCATGGATCACGGTGCCGCCCACGCGGACCACATGGTCATGAACTCGATCGACCAGCGACCGGCGCCGGACCATGAAGGCCAGGTGCTGTAAACCGGTCCGTTGCGGCGAGTACGGGCCGGCGACCGCGGTGGGATAGAAGAACAGGTAGGTGCCGGGTTTGTTGTCGGCCGAGCTTGTCGGCGAACTCGTCGTCGGCGGCAAAGAACGCTTCGAAGCCGACCAGGGGCATCAGCTCGTCGTAGTAGCGCTTCGCCGTCGTGAGATCAGGGACGTTGATTCCGAGGTGACCGAGCATCACTGAGCCTCCCTGGCTTGTTCGTCCGCAATGATTTCCGGCAACTGGTCGGCGAGTTCCTGGTGCCAGGCAGTTCGGCCCGCAGTCGGTCAAGGCGATGCTTGACCATCAGCTTTTCGGCAACCGTCAGATAGCGGTCGGCGGCACCCGCGCGGGCCTCCCATTCAGTAAGCATCGCCGACAGCGAAGCGGCGCGGGCCGCGACAGTGACCGGGAGATCCGTCAGATGATCCGGGTCCGATCGTGTCATCGCCAAGTCGAACGGGTCCGGTTTGATCACGATGTCGCTCAACGCCCGCAGCCGCAGACCAGACAAGGCTTCCCGGCCCGCGTCGGTGATCGACCAAATCTGTCGTGGCGGGTAGGAGCCGGCCTGTTCGACACGGACCTGCTCGATGAGATTTTCGGTCGCCAGGCGCTTGAGCGCGCCGTACAACCCACCCACGGTGATATCGGTCCACATCGCGACATGTTCCTGTTCGGCAAGTAGCCGCAGTTGATGTCCATGCATAGGTCCGCGCTGCTCCAGCGACCCCAAAATGAAAATCCGGATCGACGACACGTAACCACTCTTGCACAAGTAGTCGTGCAGGGCTAGTGTCAACCGCATGGTGTCGGCACTGCTGTATAAGGCGTTTTATCGAATCGGTTTTCACTCGTGGGACGGCCGCCGCTCGTCGTCTACATTGCAGAAACTGGTCGAGGACCGGCCGCGTTACCCGCGGGTATCGTGATCGATATCGGTTGCGGCACAGGCGATTCGTCGATTTATCTCAGCACGCCACGGATGGCAGGTAACGGGAGTGGACGTCGCGGCGAAGGCGCTCGAGAGGCTGTGCCAAGGCCGCTGCCGAACACGTTCGGGTCGACTTCCTGCGGGCCGATGCGACCCGCTTGAGCTCGGCGGGGGTAGGTAAAGCCTTCACGCTGATCCTCGACAGCGGCTGCTTGCACGGCATGAGCGACGATGCCCGCGATCGCTACGTTGCGGAACTCGGCGCGGTAGCAGCCCCGCAAGCGCGCCTGTTGATCTTCGCATTCACTCCCGGTGGACAGGTTGGGGTGCGCGGCATCGATCACGCTGAGATTGAACGACGTTTCACACCGCAATGGGTTTTAGTTTCGGCCGCCGACGAAACGGAGATGACCAGGAACCCCCGAGCACCCGGCGCGCCACTATCTGCTGCAGCGCCGCGGGTAGGCGTTATCGCTTCAACATTCGCTTGAGGATCGGCAACACCACGGGAGTCGGCACAAACCGAGTCGATCCGAGCGCCAACCTCACTTGTGGTCCGCCCGGGACCACCGACCCGCGACCATGCTCGGCGGCCTTCAGTGCGTCGGCGACCACCCGTTCGGCGGAAACGTGGGTGAATCCCGGCAGCTTGTCCCACCAGGTCTTGGGCGTCATTGGTGGCCTGGAACTCCGTCGGCACCGGGCCGGGGCAGACGGCGGTGACCGTCACACCGCTGTCGGCGACTTCGGCGTTGACCGCCTCTGATAGCCACAGCACATACGCCTTGGACGCGGCGTAGTTGGCGTTGTATGGGGCCGGCTGAATCCCGACACCGACGACATGTTGATGATCGCGCCGCGGCCGCGCTCGACCATGCCCGGCAGGTAGCGCAGCATCCCAGGTCGGCCACCGCCTCGACGTCGACGCGCAATCTGCAATTCCTTGTCGCGGCCTTCGGCGCCGAACTTGGTGTAGATGCCCAGCCCCGCATTGTTGACCAGGATGTCGACCTGTGCGCCCAGCTCGTCGATGCGGGCGGCCAGCCGGTCCCGGTCGGCCGGCACCGCGAGATCGGTGCCCACTGCGACGGCGTGCTCGTCGCCGCCCAGTTCAGCGCACAACGCTTGCAGCCGGTCCTCCCGCCGGGCAGTGACGACGACGCGGTAGCCGCGAGCGACGAGTCGGCGGGCGAATTGTTCGCCGATACCGGACGATGCGCCGGTGACGATGGCGACCGACCCTGCTGATGGTTGTGGAAGTGTCATGTAGGAAGAAGCCTACTGCACTGCCGAAGTGCGTGCGCTGCACCGCCGCAGCGGCATCGGATGGTCCGCTCACTTGGACTCGCGCCGCGGCTTGGCGCCCAAGATCTATAGCAGGAGTTCGCCAGGCGTACCGCTGAGTCGAGCCCTCGGTTCGCCTGCTCGAGCCATCGCCCGCTGGTTAGTTCCGGCCCACTCAATCTCGAGCCCCGCAACCGTGCAGCCTCCGACTCGAGGAAGTGGCTGCTACGGCGAACGTTGCGCCACAAGGCGGCATCCATTGCGGGCGTCGAGGTTTCGGGGGCCCAGCCTGTTGGCTCGGCGGACATCCTCGTGATGAACAAAGAACTCGTTGAGGTTCGCCAGCGCCCGGACCCACCCTATCCGGAAGAGCCCGACGGGTGGGCCGGACCGGATCCGTGCGACGAGCCAGGTGAAGTCATTGCGCTTGGCCAGTCTGACTCTGCGCTGCTCGGCGAACCGTTGAAGAGGCGCCGGGCAAGCAATGGAGGGCCCGGCAACGAGATCGCGTCTCGCAACACGATGTGGGCTGCGAGGTCATGAGCAGTCCAGCCTCGAGCAGGGTAAGGACCGAAGGGCCGGGAGCTCATCGAAGAGGGCGCAGAGCTCGAGGCGTTCCTGCGTGTCTAGCGGAACCATGAACGCTTCGGCGTCGGCGGCCGGCGAGACGCATAGGGCCACGGCTGATTTCGCTCCGGAACGGAACTGGCTCGGGCGTGCTTGAGCTGTGTCCGCAGCCGCTGGCGCAACTCATGCAAGTCCGGATCTGCTCCACCGGTTGCGCCAGACTCCGTCGGATCCGCGGTCAGGTCATACAGCTCCCACTGGTCGTCGAGCGGGCTCATCCGATACGCCTCTCCGCCAAGTCCATTGGCTGCGAGATGCCGGACCCCCGGTTCGGTCCAGGTCGCCGGATCGTCGAAGGTACGCACCAGCTTCCACAGGTGGTCGTCGCCGCCGGGGACATCGTCGACGCGCACCACCAACCCCTCGAAGTTCGACGCCACGTGTGCGGGCACCCGGATACGCAGCGGCGCGGGCGGATTCACCGTCCGCCTCAATCGTCGGGCCAGACCCGAGGCGCCGGTGTCGCCCTCAAGCATGTTGTCGCGGGTCATCAGGTAGACCGCGCCGGTGTCGTCGGCCGGCGCTCCGTCCACGACTGGCATTAAGTCCCGGCCTGGCACTGGGTGCACTTCGGAGAACGACTCGGCCAGCTGGGCGGCCACCGCCGCGACATCGACACCGGCCGCCCCCAGCAGGGTCGGCACCAGGTCGACATGCGACGTCGGCGCCGTCACCACCCGCGGCGACGTCGCGCCCTCGCCGATCCGGGCGATCACGAACGGCACCCGGGTGGCCTCGTCGTAGAGGTTGAACCACTTCTGGTGCAGCCCGCCGTGCGCCCCGAGGAGATCGCCGTGATCGGAGGTGCGCACCAGCACCGCGTTGTCCGATCCGCCTTCGGTGACCGCCTGCCTGACCTGGTCGATCGGCCCGTCCACCTCGGCGTGTAGCCGGTAGTAGAGGTCGCGGTAGCGCTGCGCGTTGTGGCCATAGGCCCGGTCGATCACCGGCGCCGGGCCGTAGCCGGTGTAGTAGGCCTCCCGGAACGCGATCTGCGCGGCCGGCTTGGTCGCCAAGTCCTCGTCGGCGGTGGGCGCCGCGGGCACGTGCGGCGGATCCAGCGGTGACGGCTTCAGCGGGTTGCGGCGTATCCACGCCGGGAACAACACGATGTCGTGCGGGTTGACGAAGCTGGCGACCAAGAGGAATGGATGCTGCGCGGCCGCCTCGCCGGCACGGCGGCGCGCGTAGCGGTCGATGAGCCACGCGACAACGCGATCGGCGATCAACGGATCGCGACGAACCCCGGCATCGGCCAGCTGCGCGCCGTGCGGCTCGGGACCGACCCATCCCGAGAAGCCGAAACGGCCCAAGGGGATCGGCGTTGAGGTAGCGCCGCACCGCGGCGTGGTCGACGAGACCGTCATCGTCGTTGGTCGCCAGCACCCGCCCGTCGGCGTCGTGCAGATCGGCGTGCGAGATGTGCCATTTGCCGTGGTAGTGGGTGTCGTAACCGGCGGCGCGGAACCAGTTGCCCAGCGTGGGCACCTCACCTTGGCGCAGCCAACGCATGCGCGAGTCGTCGGACATTTCGCCCAGACCGTCGGTCTGGGTGACACCATGCAAGTCGGGGTAGTGCCCGGTGAAAATCGTTGGGCGGCTGGGCACACAGGCCAGCGAGCCGGTGTAGTGCCGCTGGAAACTGACGCCACGCCGTCGAACCACTTCCGGCCGGATAGCGTTCGGTTGCGCCAGGCGAGCACCCTGGGTGATTCGTACGGCGGGACCGCGCGCTCCTCGTCGGTCATCAAAATGATGATGTCGGGGCGATCAGCCACCAGCCTTCTCCCATCGCTTCGCCAGCCCGGCGAGCATCACGTCGGACTGTCGCACCTGGACGCGACACGCCGCACGTTCGGCGAGCGTTTGCATTGCCAGGCCCGATTTCGACGGTGCTGGTCAGTGTCACCACGGTTGTGCCATTTTGGGCAGCCCGCAACGTTCCAGCGATTATTGAACCGGCGCACGCGCTTGGGCAGGCCTTCGACGTCGTAGGGCAAGTGTCCACGTCGGGTCGAACTCGGTGATCCGCTCCACCAAGGCGTTGCGGCCGATCTGGACTCGACGGGTGGTGCCGACGGGGTCGCTGCCGTGATTGAGGATGCACGAGTGATCGATGTTGTCCGCCCACGAACTGATCGACCCGAAATCTGCGAGAACATCCCAGACTTCCTTCGGCTCGGCCGCCACGGTGCGACTGCGGTAGAATATCGGCCACCGCCTCAAGCTACGCGGCCGGAAGTGCCATCGTGCGGCGATGCCCGATTAGGCCGGCCTCCGGGCCTCACTTCTAGCCGCTGAGACGATGCGAGCAACCAGCTTGCCGCCACGGAGGACCTCGATCGTCTGCCCGGCGGCAACCCTATCGAAGCACCGCCCGGCGCGCGTTCGCAGCTCGTCTAGCCCGACCCACCCAGCGTCCGGCGCCACCCTCACGCCGCCGACTGACACGATCCGGGCCACCAGCTTGCCGCGACGCACGACATCGAGCGTCTCCCCGGCGGCGACCCGCCTGAGATACGTGCACGCGTCACTCCGAAGTTGGCCCAGACCAATCACTTTCGGCATTTCGTTCAGCTGGCCGGCGCCAGCATATCCTTCCATCCGTCGTCTCCTGTTTTACTCGAATTGTCGACCGCGTACTTCGCACCGTTGGGCCCTGCCAGTTCACCGCTCTGCGGACTGTAGACGGCTGCGGGAGGCCCGCCGGGAACGTAGACGCAGGGATTGGGTTGTTGCCCATTGCATTCCACCGTGCCCGAACCCGGCCGCTGCAGCGGATCGCTAATTGGCGGCGGTGTCAGCCCGCCTGGCGGCAGCCTATCGGCGGGCAGTGGGTTCAGGCCGTTGTTGACCGACGGCGCGGGTATCACGTGGCCGGGATCTACCGGCTGATCGCATCGCGCGCCCGGTGCCGGGCAGTTGCGGATCTGGTTGGGGTCTCCGTACCACGGATTGGTGCCTAACGGAACGTACGGTTTGGGGTCGCGGCACTCCCGCGGCGTCGCAGCACGTTTACCGGGGACATCGACACACGGAATGTTGCGGGCCCCGCGCACGGCGTTGGCCGGGGCGTCTTGCGGGATCTTGCAGTATGTTCCGGATGGCAGCGGCGCCAGGCTGGTGTCCGCTGGAGACCGCCACTGTGATGCCGGGAGAAAGCCGGTCATACACGGCGGCGGCTGGTTGATCGTCAGCGCGTTGTCGAGCGCCGCATAGCCGGGGAACACCGCCGTTGCCATCTCGCCGTTCGAGACGTTTTGCGGCAGGAATACCAGCAGTTGCTCGACGCCCTTGTGGTAGCGCTTGAGCATCTCGAGCACGATCTCGAGATTCGCCAATGTCTGCGGAAGCGAGTCGCGGACGTCGCTGAACACCGAGTTGACCTGATCCGCGGTAGGTGCGCCTTGGTTCAGGATGCTTTGCACGTGCTGGTCGTTCTGCGCAGTCTGCGCGGCAAGGACATTCAGGTTATGCGACCAGCGTTTGATTGCTTGGCTCGAGTCGACCTGGCTGTCCAAGATCGGTGCCGAGTTCTCAATGATGTCGTTGATATCGGAGATGTTGGTCTTGAAGTCACCGGCGATCGCCTGAGTCGAGTCGACCAGCCGCTGCAACGCGGGGCCCAGCCCACCGACCGCCTGCGCTGTCTCGTCGAGCAACTGGCTGATCTTCTCCTTGGGCAGTACGGCCAGGCCGCGGTTAGCGGCGTCCAGCGCCGGGCCAATTTCAGCGGGCACGGTGGCCTTGGTGATGGTCTGTCCCGGCGAGAAATACTTGTCCGGGTTGCCTTTCGACACCAGGTCCAGATATTGCTCGCCGACCGCCGACACCGAATGCACGTTCGCCGACGCATCGACCGGGATCTTGTATCGGTCGCCGATACTCATGGTCGCCTGCACACCGGTCTCGGTCGGCTCGACGGCTGTGACCCGGCCAATGGTCTCACCGCGATAGGTCACGTTGGCCGTCTTGTACAAGCCGCCCGACGTGGGCAGGTCCGCCTTCAGCGGGTACTGGCCGATCCCCATCGCGGTGGGAACCCGTAGGTAGTACCAGCCCAGCGCAATTGCTGTGATCACCGTGATAATGCCGAACGTGATCAGCTGGCGCCAGACCAAGCGGGTCAGCATTGCCTGTCCGCTCTTTCGACCAGCGGGCCGCCGGGGACGTCGTTCGGGTTTGGTGTGTACCGCACGTCCGGAATCATCGTTTCGGGATCGCGGCCATACGACTGCTCAAGCGCGCGCAGCGCTCCGGAGAATCCGGTCCCGGTGAGGACCGCGTTGTCGACAGCGCTGAGCGTCAGGTCGACCGTCAGCGACAGGTTGAAGTAGTCACCCCGGAACGACTTCGGCACGGAGTCGATATCGAACGGCACGACGAGGAGCAGCTTGAGTGCGCGGATCAAATCCGGTGAGGCACGGCCGAGTTCCCGCAACGGGCACTGCAGCGAAAGCATGTCCTGATGGAGGTTGCTCCGCGAGGGGGCTAGGTATTGGTTGGCAACCTGGCTGAGCCGTCCCGTCGCGTCGACAGCGTTGATGAACAGGTTCTGTTTGTCGGCGAAGTGTTTGATCAGTGGCGTGAATTCGGTGAACACCCGATCCAGAACGTCCGAGCGCGGACCCACGTACGTTAACAGCTGGTTGGTGGAATCGATGGCTCGGGTGATGTCATCACGTTGCTCGTCGAGTCGGGCGGTGAAGGTGTCCAGCTTGCCGAGGAAGGCGCGGATCTGGTCGGCGCGCCCGTTGACGATGTTGTAAACCTCGTTCTGCAGCACTTCGAGGTTGGGGATGCCGCCTCCGCGCAGGATCAGGGCGAAGCTGGCCAGCGTCTGCTCGGTCGTGGGGTAGCCGGACGAATTCTTCAGTGGGATGGTGTCGCCGTTTTTCAGCAGCTCCGGCGACGGGTCGGGTGGCGGGGCCAGCTCGACGTGCTGCGAACCCAGCAGGCTTGTCTGTCCGATTTTGGCGGTGGCGTTCTTGGGTAACTTGACGCTCTTGTTCAGACTCAGCGTCAGCGTGGGGACCCAGTTCGTCAGCTTGACCGCGCGGACCGTGCCGACGAAGACATCGGCCACCCGCACCCGGCTGTTGTCGTTGAGCGCCAACGTGTCTGGCATCTGCACGTAGACGGTGTAGGAGCCGGCCCCGGTGCCCGGGCCGCCGGGCATCGGCACATTCGCGATTCCGTGCCAGCTCGCGCATGACGTCAGCGTGATGGCAGCCGCCAGTAGAGCCAGGCCCTGGCTGGCCCGGTACCGGGTCCGAGCGACCGCGCGCTTCACTGGCCCGCTCCAGCTTCAGCGGGTAGCGGTGGTCCTGCAGGCGCGGCCGCTGGCGCAGGCGTCGGCGCGACCGGCCCCGGGACGACTTCGGGTCCTGGCGGTGGCGGCGGGATCGGCGCCGGGTGGCCCGGCACGCCGATATAGGGCAGCGGACCGGGCGCCTCGTTGTAGGCGTTCGGGTAGCCCGGCGGGGTCTGCAAATTCGATTGCACCGGTGGGATATCCGGCCCGCCCATGAGCTCGGCCAGCGATTGCGGAGTCAGCAAGCTCGCCGTGACCGGACTTACCTGCGTGCCCTGCATGCCCGGCGCGACAACCCAGCCGGGCTGGGTGTTGCGGTGCGACAACGGGGTGTCGGGCACCCATATCCCGGGGACGGTGGTGTCCTTGTAGCCGTTCGGCGGCTGCAGCCGCGGCTCGGAATAGGCGACTTCCTTGGGCAGCGTCTCGGCGGTGCTGAACAGGTTGAGGCCGAACGGAAGGTAGTTGAATTTGATCGCGTCGAGGACCGGCGCCAGGTATTGCGCACAGAGTTCGGCGGATTCTTGATACCCGAGCCGGCTACCGGCCTGAATCATGCTGCAAATGAACTGCATTGGGTTGGTGAAGTTCGGGATGGCCGGAATGGACATGACCGCACCGTGCGATGGGTGGTAGATCTCGGTAAGGTTCGCGGCCAGCGTCGGGAACGCGTGCAGGCCGGTCTCTAAACCATTCAGCGGCTCGGGTTGCACCACCGCGGTGGTCACCTTGTCGAGGTTGTCGATGTCGTGGGTCAACACCTCGGCGTTCTTGTCGAGGAACGGCCGAAGTGTGGAAAGCAGGCCGTCGAATTGCTGTATCGCGTTGGCGAGGTCGCGGTCAGAGTGGGTTAACCTGCCGGTGAACTGAGCCAGGTTGGTGTTCAACGCAACGAACTGCTGGTCGTCTTGGTGCAGGGCGTTGACGAAAAGCGCCAGGCTATGCACCACCGCGAAGAAGTCGCCGCGGCCCTGATTCAGCGCGGTCAGCGCCCGCGACAGGCTGTTGAGTGTGGTGTTGATTTGCCTGCCCTTGCCGGCCAGCCCGTCGGCGTAAGCCGTTATGACGTCACCGAAAGGCCCCTTGGGCTGCTCCTTGGTGGGTCCCAGTTTGGTGATGACGTTGGCGACGCTGTCGCGCAGTTGGTCCCACTCGGTGGGCACCTGGGTGCGCTCTTCCGGGATCACCGCGTCGTCGGCCAGTACCGGACCATCTTTGTAGGGCGGCTCCAACTGAATGCTCCGCGATGCCACCAGAGTGGGATTGAGGATTACCGCGGACGCATTGGCAGGGACCTTGTACTTGTTGGCGTAATGAAAGGTCACCTTCATTTTGTCGCCCGCCGGCTCGATCTTGTCGACTGAACCCACCCGAACGCCCATGATCTGGACCCTGTCCCCGGAATACAGCGCGTTGGCTTCCGGGAAATAGGCCACCACGATGTTGTTGGTCAACCTGTCGTAGAGCCGCAACCCGATGAACCCGGCCAGCAGGGCGACCACCACCGCGAGCAATCCAATGATCACCGATGTCCGAGGCCGCTTCGGCAGGCGCCGGTTGCGTAAACTAAAGGTGCCGTTCAATTTTGGCTACCTCCCGCTCCACCGGGATTGATGAACGGAGCCGGCAGCTGGCCGCCGGGTCCCTGCGGCGCCGCCGGCCCCGGGGCAGCCCGGGGGCAAACGTCGACGGCGGCGGCGTCGGGCCGGCCGGTGCCAGGTTTTCGGTGCGTGCCCCCGGTGGTGCGTTCGGCGGCAGCGGCACCGGCGTGCCCGGCACGTCTGGCGCCGGCTGACCGGGTCGCCCGGCGATCGGAATGCCCGGTGTCGGGGGCAGGCCGTTGGGGTTCGGCGGCGACGATGCGACGTCGGGCAACATCGGGTACGGCCCGTTAGGTCCGAACGGACCCTGCCCTTGATCGACGCCCGCACAGGGCATCGGGTTGCCCGGCCGCGGCAACAGCTCTGGTGGCGGCGCATACGAGCACGGCGAGCCCGGCGCCACGGCCGGTCCCGGATGATCCGGGGTGCCTTCCAGCACCGGCGGCGCCGGCGGTGGTGCACCGTTGGGGAACCGGGTGCCGTTGGGGTCGGGGAACTTAAAGGCCGGCAGGCCAGCGCTGCGCCAGAAGTCCTCCGGGTCGATCCCGCGCTTCTTGAACGCGGCGTCCACCCACGGCTGCAAGATCCAGTATGGAAGCAGATTGGCCAGGACGATCTTGAAGTACGGCCCCGACGCGATGGTTTCACCCAGCGAAGCGGCGAATTGACCGACATACTTGAGACTTTGGGCCAGGTCCTCCTTGCGTGCCACCAGCACGTCGCTGATCGCACGCAACTGCTCCAGCACTGGATTCAGATTCGGGTTGTCGTTGATGAAATTCTGCACTTGGGCCGAGAACGCGGAAATGTTGCCCAGCAACGCGTCGATGGCTTGTCCACGTTCGTTGAACGCGGCCAGCAGTGTCTTCGCGTTGACCAGCAGTCGGTTGATTTGTTCGCTGCGGTCACCTAGCACGCTGGCCACCTTGTTGGCCTGCGCGAGCAGGTGGGTGATCGCTTCGTCGCGTTTACCGATGGTGTCGGAGAACTTGGCCAAGCCGTCCAGCGCGGGACTCAGGTGCGAGTAGGTCTGATTGATGGTCTGCGACAACACATTCAGCGACTGTTTGACAGTGTCGATGTTCCACCCGGCGGCGGCCTTGGTGATGTCGAAGGCCGCGTCGTAAATCTGATAAGGCGTAGTGCTTTGCCCCAGCGGCAGCACACCATTCGGACGCAACGTGTTGGTGCCCCGCGGCTCGATCTCGAGCACCTTCTTACCCAGCACGGTGTCGGTCTTGATCGCCAACCGGCTCTCGGTGCCGATGGTGTTGCTGCCAAGGGAGAACTTGACTACGACGTGGTCGCCGTCGATCTTGAACCCC
This sequence comes from uncultured Actinomycetota bacterium, assembly GCA_963720085.1. GTDB lineage: Bacteria > Actinomycetota > Actinomycetes > Mycobacteriales > Mycobacteriaceae > Mycobacterium. Next base: position 43,740 of record CAVRER010000007.1, on the reverse strand, counting down.
TCAACCTTGCCGACTTCCACGCCGGTGATGCGTACCTTGTCACCTTTGTTCAGCTGGCCGGTGTCGGTGAACTGTCCGAAGTAACTCGGGGTGGCGAACAGCATCGGGGCGCTGGTAAAGCTTTGGCCCACAGCGACGATGAGCACCAGCACGGTCATGCCCAGCAGGCCGATCCGCACCCGGTTGGAAGGTTGTAGCGATCTCATTGCGGTGTGCACCTACCCGTGGGCTGCTGCCAGATCCTGACCGTGCGCACCGGGCCGCCGCCCTGCAGTCCGTTCCACTTGATCGTGACGTCACAGACGTAAAAGTTGACCCAGTCTCCGTACAGGCCGATGCTGCGCCCAATCAGGTTGTACGCGGTTGGCGTCTTGTGGATCAGATCGTTGAGCTGATCGCGTTGGTCGACGAGCGGCTGCTGAAGCGCCTGCAGGTAGTTGAGCTCCTTGTGCAGCAGCGCCCGGTTGTCGGCCAGCAGGTCGGCTACTGTTCCGGCGGCGTTGCTGATGTTCGCGACGCCGGCGGCCAGCGGGTCGGCATGGTTCTTCAGTCCGGTGATCAGTTTTTCGAAATTGTCGACAGTCTGGTCGAATTCCTTCCGATGTTTGACCGTGGTGTCCAGCACGATATTCAGGTTTTTGACGACGTCGCCGATCGCTTGGTCACGTTCGGCGATACGGGAGGTCGCTTGGGCGGTCTGGTCGAGGATGTCGTTGATGGTGCCGCCCTGACCCTGAAACACGGTGATGATGGCCGAGGCGATGGTGTTGACCTTTTCCGGATCAAGCGCCCGAAACAGCGGTTTGAAACCACCGATCAGGGCGTCGAGATCCAATGCCGGCGAAGTTCGCGACAGCGGGATGAATCCGCCCGGCGGCAGGACCCGCTCCGCCCCCTCGCCCTCGCCGCGGCTGAGTTCCATGTAGCGGTTGCCGACCAGGTCGAGATAGCGGATCTGTGCTGTCGTCGACTGATAGAGCGGTACCGAGCGGTCGACATCGAAGTCCACCCTTACCCGCCTGCCGGCATCGACCAGCTGTATTTTTTTGACCTTGCCGATCTCTACTCCGTAGGCGCGGACGAACTGACCGTTGCGCAGACCGCTGCCATTGCTGAATTCCGCGGAGTAGGAGTTGGTGCTGTTGAAGCGCATTTGACCGAACACCACGATGATGGACACGGTGATCAGCAGCAGCACCAATGAGACGGTGCCGAGCTTGATGGCGGTGCCGGTGGTTTTCATGGGTTGATCGTGTTGTCCCCGACTTGGCGGCCCCAGACGTACTCAATTGCGTACGGGGAGCCGGTATCGACGTGGTTATACGGTGCGAGACTGGCGCCGGTGTCCATCACCAGAGTCGGCGCTGGCCACAGATCACGGGTAATGGGTTGCCAGCAACCCGGCGCACCCCCCGGCCCGCCGTGGGCGTTCACCCGCGGCAGATTGTCGGGATAGACATAGGGATTCGGCGCTCCGCCTACCAAGTCCGGCGAGTCCTAGCAGTCCCATTGAGCCCACTGCACCGACCAAACCTGGGAGAGTGAGTATGCCGCCCAGGCCGGACATCAGCTCGGTCATGGTTCTCAGCGCGTAGCCATCGCCGCCGCCCGTCGTCTCGTATCCCTTGGGTTCGGAGTCGTGGTAATTGCGGATGGTGCAGAAGATCTCGGGACTGTAGGTGTCCAGCAGCTGGGCGGTCGGCATCAGGTCGGCGATGCCCCGCTCTAGGTAGGGTCCGCCCCGCCGGAAGATGTCTTCGCCGGTGTTGCCTAACCCGGTCGCCGCCAACAACGCGGCATCCAGTTCGGCTTCCTGCCGATGTAGCGTGCGCGCCGTGATAACCGCATCGTTGAGGGAGTCGAACAGATCCGGTGCGGCGTTGGCGTAGGTGTCACCGAGCGTGGCCAGCTGTTGAATGTCATGGCGGATCTGCGGCATTCGCGGATTGACGTCGTCGAGGATGGCGTTGGCGTTGACGATCGACTGCCCGAACTTGTCGCCCAACCCGCTTAATGCCTCGGCGGCCGCGGCCAGCGTCAGGTTCAGCTTGACCGGATCCACCTTCTCCGCAATGGAGACTAGCGTCTCGAACAGCGTATTGAACTCTGTCGTCACCGACCTTGCATCAATCACATGCTGCGGGGTAATGCGCTGTGGCGTAGGGTGTTTCGGCGAGGTCAACGACACATATTTGTTGCCGAATACCGTGGTCCCTTGGATATCGGCGTCCACATTGGCCGGAATGAGCCTGATGTACTTGGGATCTACATCCAAGTCGAGCTTGGCCGCTGGCCTGCCGTCGCGCTGAATCTCCGAAATGCCGCCCACCCGGCCGATTTCCACTCCGTTGTAGGTAATCTTCGACCCCGGATCCATCACCAGACCCGACCGCGCAGCCACCATCGTCAAGCGTGTCTTCGGCGTGAGCTCTCCCCGAAACTGAAACCACCAGAACGTCAACACCACTGCAGAGACCAACAAGAACACCAGGGCTGTCGTCTTGTACCGCGGGATACGTATCGGGTTGACCTTCCCCTTCCTCTGCGGAGCCGTCATGACGTCTACACCGTGAGGTTGAAGTTCGGGTTTTTGCCGTAGACCGCCATCGCGGTCAGCACGACCACAACAACGATCGTGATCAACGACAGCCGCATCGACCGTCCGACCGCTTCACCGACGCCGACCGGCCCGCCGGTCGCGTTGTAACCGTAGTAGCAGTGGGTGGTCATCACGACCACCGCAACGAGGATCACTTCCGCGAACGACCAACCCACGTCGTTCAGGCGCAGGAATGTGTGGAAGTAGTGGTTGTATGTGCCGATCGACTGCCCGTAGAACAAAACCGTGGTGACTTGTGCGGACAGGAAAGCCAGGGTGATCGCCAACCCGTACAGCGGGATGATGACGACGAAGCCCGCCATCACCCGGGTGGATCCCAGGTAGGCGATGGACCTGATACCCATTACCTCCAGTGCGTCGATCTCTTCGCTGATGCGCATGGCGCCCAGTTCGGCGGTGGCGCCGGCGCCGACGGTGGCTGCCAGCGCTTGACCACAGGCCACCGGCGCCACAAACCGCACATTGACCATTGCGGCCAAAAAGCCGGTGAATGCCTCCACCCCGATGTTGCCCAGCGACGCGAAGCCCTGGATGGCGACCAGTGAGCCCGCGGACAGCGTGATGAACCCGACGATGGCGGCGGTGCCACCGGCCACGGCCATCGCGCCGGTACCCATCCCCATCTGGGCAATCATCCGCACCAGTTCTTTGTTGTAGTGACGCAAAGCGAACGGGATCAGCCCGACTGTGGTCAGTGCGAACCGGACAATCTGCCCGAGCTCGGTGAGTTGCTTGGCCGGCGCGCCGCGGTATCGACGAAGGGTGGCGGCTGTCCGCGGGTAGCCGTGAAGCGTGGCGGTAGCCGTAGCCATGTCAGCGCCCCGTTCCGAATCGGACGCCGATAGTCGTCATCACCGCGTTAACCGCGAACAGCGCGATGAAACACAGCACCACCGTCTCGTTGACGGCAGTGCCCAGGCCTTTGGACCCGCCGTGGACGGTCAGCCCGCGGTAGCAGCCGACCAGGCCCGCGATCAGACCGAACAACGCGGCCTTGATCATCGCGATTACCACTTCGGGCAGACCGGTGAGCACTGTCAGTGTGGAGAGGTAGGCACCGCTCGAGACGTTCTGCAGGTACACGCTGAAGAGGTAGCCGCCCCCCAGTCCGACGGCGATCACGAGGCCGTTGAGGAGCACCGCGACGGCTACAGACGCGACGACGCGAGGCACCACAAGACGGTGGATTGGGTCTATGCCGAGCACCTCGAGCGCATCGATCTCCTCGCGGATGGTGCGGGCACCGAGGTCGGCGCAGATGGCGGTAGCCCCCGCGCCGGCGACTACTAGCACCGTCACGATCGGGCCGAGCTGGGTGACTGCGCCGATCCCGGCACCAGCACCGGAGACATCGGCGGCGCCGAACTCGGCCAAAAGGATGTTGAGCGTGAAGATCAGCAGCACGGTTTCCGGGATGGCCACCGCGATAGTGGGTAGCAGGGACACTCGCATGAGGAACCAGCCATTCGCAATGAACTCGCGCCATTCGAACGGCTGCAGCAGTGCTTTGCCGGTCAGCGCGCACATCCGGAAGAACCCGCCGATCACTTCCGCTCCTGGTCGGAGCTGGTCGCGTAATTTGCCGGTAAGCAGATACGAAGTAGTCATTGGCGCTTGCTCACCGGGTGGCAACGCTGCGAAAAGCACTTCGCGAGAACACCTCTCGAGTGCCAGTCGACCAGAGGGTCCTCCCGGCCGGCAGTCTCGGTGCCCGGCCGCCGGCTCTGTGTCGCCCTCGTTTGCGTCACGCTCTAACTATTGCATCCGACCGTCCGTACAGTCAATAACGGAAAGATCGTCGCGAGGTTCGCTACAGGACCACCCCGATATCCTCGCCGCACACGTAGCTATCTTGGCGCTACCAGGCGCGTTGATGGGTGTCGGCCATTGCCGGCGCGTTAATCGGGCGGCCGATGTATATGGAATTACTGACTATACGTACAGTCACCAGCCCGGCCATTCCGTCAATCGGTCGCGCCCGTTACCGCGGCAAGGCATTCGCGCACCACCGAGACGATATCCGTGGAAGGGTTCGCCCACTTGCTCAGCCCCAACCGGTCAAGCAGCAGCCCGCCGAGGAACACGTCGACGAAAGCGGCGCCGACTTGTTCGGGTGTCCGGGAACCGACCGGGTCGAACCAGACCCACATCCACTGCAGCGATCCCCACAGCTGCAGTGCCGCCAATTCGGCGTCCACGCTTCGGAATACACCGCTTTTAATCCCGTTGCGGATCTCGTCAATCGTGAGCGTTTGCAGTTGATGGCGCAGCTTACGCACTTCCTGCATCGCCGGGTCATCGGACAGCTGAACCACCTCGCGCTGGCTTGCTACCGTCGCGTTGCGAGCGATCACCTGTAGCAGCGCGGAGGCATAAATCATCGCGGCGATGCGTTCGTGCGGCGATGCCAGGCGCTCCCATACCATCCGTAACGCATCAAGTTGGCAGGCCAGGTGGGTTTCTTCAAGCTCCCGCAACATCTGCGCCTTGGTTCCAAAGTGATGAACGATGGTGCCCTTCGACATGCCAAGCTCGCCGGCGATGTCGCCGAGATTCGTTCTCTCGTAGCCACGTTCGGCGACATAGCGGACAAACGCGTCGAGGATCTCGCTACGTCTGCCGGGCGATCGGGGCATCGCAACCCTCCGAAGTAACTAACCGTACGGACGGTCTATCATACTTCGAGATAGGAGTATGCCCTAACCGGAGTTGCGCTGGCTAGACCCGCAGGCCTGGCACTGGAACCGTCAAGCTTGGTGATTGCCTGATGGCCGGTCGGTCACAGGGCCTGCAACGCCCTTGAGCCACGGAACCCATCCGGGGCAGTGACAACGTACATGTTCGCGCCAGGTGCTGCCTTAACCTCACCGGCGGTGAACACGGTCATGAGTTCTCTGCCATCACTGTCGGCAACGCACACATAGGTGTCGGTCTCAGCGTCATAGTCGACGCTGTCCCAAGCCAATACGAACGCTAAGCAGTTGCCTTCGCGGTCAGTGATGACGAGCTTGTGCACACCTGACCTTTTCAATAGCTCGGCATCCTGCTCGCGTTGTTCAGGGAGCCGGTTGTTGTGGACCGTTACGCGGTTTAGCATCTCGTACCTCCTTAGCGAGGTCGTCCCGGTCTTCGTGGAATTTCAGGTGGCGGCCCCCACCTGAGGCCTACCGAACGGTAGGTCGTCGGATGAACCACCACGAACACCCAAGGAAGGGGACCGCTATGAAGACCGTACCTACTGTTCGCGCTGGCTATGGCCGATATCGCCAGCGTCCCGCGAGGATCTGCACGGCATTTCGCGAAATTTTCAGGCTCCGCTGAATTCGCGAGTTACTGTCTCCGATAGGCACTGCAAACGACGCTGCGGAGGGGCACATGACCACCTATCAGACACTGGTGGTCGGCACCGATGGCTCGGAGTCGTCGCTGCGCGCGGTCGACCGCGCGGGCAAGATCGCCGCCGAGTCCAACGCGAAGCTGATCATCGCGACGGGCTACTTCCCCCAAAAGGAAGATCCGCGCGCGGCCGACGCCCTCGGGGCCGAGGCCTACAAGGTATCCGGCAACGCACCGATCTACGACATGTTGCATGACGCCCGCGACCGAGCAAAGGCGGCCGGGGCGAAGAACATCGAGGACCGCCCGATCAGGGGTGCTCCGGTAACAACGCTGGTGGACCTCGCCGAGGAGGTTGGGGCCGATCTGCTGGTGGTCGGCAACGTCGGACTGGACGCGCGATCCGCGATCATCGGGCGGGTGTTCTCGATCCCCGGAGCTGTCGCCACCAGGGCCAAGATCGATGTACTGATCGTTCACACCACTTAGCTGACCAGGCCACTCCGATAGGAGTGGTTGAGTGGATGCAATGAAGATCATTGCGTTCGAGGAGCACTACGTACTTCCCGCTATCGCCGAAGCGAACCCGAACAGCCCCCGCAGATTGTTCGACGATATGCGCGGCGGTCGCTTCGAGGACAGCGACGCGGACGGCGGGTGGCCGACCGGCATCCTTGATATTGGCGACGGTCGGATTGCCGCGATGGACGCGGCCGGCATCGACGTGCAAATCCTGTCCAACGTTCCCGGCGCCGAGGCCGTAGAAGTGCCACTGGCGGTTGAGCTGGCCAAGCAGGCCAACGACGCCGTGGCCGCTGCGGTCACTCAATATCCCAACCGGTTCCTCGGCTTTGCCACCCTGCCGATGGGTGATCCGCAAGCCGCCGCAGGCGAACTCGAGCGCACGGTGCGCGACCACGGCTTTGTGGGTGCGCTGATCAATGGCCACGTCAACGGCCGTTACCTCGATGACAAGTTCTTTTGGCCAGTGTTCGAATCCGCCGAAACGCTCGGCGTGCCGATCTATCTGCATCCCACCGTGCCGCCGCAGCCGGTGATCGACGCTTACTACAAAGGCTTCGCGCCGGGGGTGTCGGCGATGTTGTCCATCGCGGGGGCCGGCTGGCACATCGACACCGGAATCCACTGCCTCCGACTCATTCTCGGCGGGGTATTCGACCGGTTTCCCCGGCTACAGATCATCGTGGGCCACCACTTCGAGGCGCTGAGTTGGATGGCCTGGCGGGCCGACTACGCGTTTCCAGTAAACGAGAGTGGCCTCAACCGCACCATCAAGGAGTACCTGCGGGAGAACTTCTACGGCGGCATCCTGGCCGGCGACTTCGCGAATCAGGAACCCGGCGCTACGGATCCCAGTTGGAGCCTGTCGTTCAACGCCTATCAGGCCATGGTCAACGTGATCGGCATCGACCGGGTCGTGTTCACCGCCGACTATCCGTTCGCCAGCATGAAAGCCGGTCGGCAATTCCTCGAGCAGATGCCCATCCCCCCGGCTGACAAAGACAAGATCGCCCACCTCAACGCCGAGCGGCTGCTTGGGCTTTAGGCTCGCCGATTTGCCCTCGACGGAAGGTCTTCCGGCCTTATCGTCGATTCGTGAACTCGCCGGCACAACCGACGCGCCCCGGCTGGATACTCGCGGCCATCTCAACGGCGTTGTTTTGCGTGCAGATCGATTACTTTGCAATGAACCTCGCGTTGCCGCAAAAGCAGGGACATCCGCGTCCGTTCGAAAGTAGTTGCACGATAAGGAAGTGTGATCGTCATGACTGAGCAACCCGCAGCAACGACCATGGAAAGCGAACCCGCGGGCACCCTGTCGCGCAGTCAGACCGTGTTCATGGTGACGGCGTTGGTCTTGTCGGTGGTCTCGTTCATGCTCAACGCCTCGATGTTGGCTCCGGCGATCCGCGACATCAACTCCCAGCTCGGGCCTAACGGGTACACATCGATGTCGAGCTACTTCTATCTCGCCGGCGCAATCGGCAACGTAGTGCTCATCCGGTGGAGTGATTACATCGGCCGCAAGCGTGTGTTGCTCGGCATCCTGATCATGCTGTGCATCGGAACGCTGTTGTGCATCGTGGGCACTTCGCTGCCGGTCGTGGTGGCGGGCCGGACCCTGCAGGGAGGCTCCAACATCACCTTCGGTCTGGCCTTCCTGATCATGCGCGAACGCCTTAGCGCTCCGGTGTTCGGCGTCTGCTGTGGTGTTATTTCGGCGGTCAATAGCGGAGTGGCCGGCGTCGACGCACTGCTCGGCGGTTTCCTGGTCGACCGCTTCGGATATCGCTCCATCTTCGTCTTGACCCTGGTGATCGGTGTCGCCGTCGTCGCGCTCAGCTGGAAAGCGGTGCCCGCAGACCAACCCGGTCGCGCGGCCTCGGGCCGGATGGACTGGGTGGGAGCCGCCCTGATCGCGGTGACGGTCGCCGGGATCGATCTATTCCTCGCCAACGGTGGACACCTCGGCTGGTCCTCGCCAGTCGTGCTCGGGTATGTCGCGGTGGCCATCGTCGCGCTCGTGGCGTTCGTCGTGGTCGAGAAGCACGTGGCGCAACCTCTGGTCCGCATCGATCAGCTGCGCTCGCGCTACGCCTGGCCGTTGATCGTCGTGACGATCCTGTGTTTCGCGTCGTTCATCATCGTGCTCAGCTTCATCATCCCGTCCATCGCCGAGAACCACTCCGTCGGCTTCGGCGCCAGTGCGGAGATGACGGCGTTGCTGTTCATCACTCCCGCGGCGCTGGTCCAACTGATCGTGGCACCCTTGATCGGACGGCTCGCGGTGCGAGATCGGCTTCGTGACGGTGTTGCGGGCGGGACTGGTCGGTGCCGTGGCCGTCACCGCCCTGCTTGCGGTCTTCGCGCTCGACCGGAACATGGTCATCCCGCTCATGGCCGTGTTCGGAGCATCCATGGGTGTGGTGCACTACGCCGCTGGCGTGCTGGGTGTCCTGCAGGCGCCCAAGGATGAGCCGGGGTCGCTGCCGGGGATCAGCAATGCCGCGTTCGGTATTGGTGGGTCGCTCGGATTCACCTGGGCCGGAACGATTGTCGCGGAGGGCACGAAAGCGTCGTACCACTCGGCGTTGTGGATCTGCGTCGCCATCGGCATCGCCGCCTTTGCGACCAGCCTGATTCTCAAGCCGAGATCGGCGCCAGTGGTTCGGGCCGCTTCCGGACTGAGCCACTGATTGCAAGCGGCCCGACGGCCGGCGTTCGTGTCGATGTAACGGTTAGTTACTCCCTCGTGGCGGATCCTGGCAGGCATGAGCATCGCGACGGTCGCGCCCGATGCGATCGAGGCTACGTTCGCTGGGCGGTTCGGGTTTGGCATTTACCGCTGGGCCTACCTACCGTTTGATGTTCCACCGGGCGTGCAGCGAATCCGGGTTTCGACATCTCACGAGAGTTTTGCCGTCGCTGGACTGGCTCGAAATGTGTTGGATCTGGGTATCTTTGGGCCAGCGGGCTACGACCTGGGTAACTCAGCGGGATTTCGGGGCTGGTCCGGCGGCGCCCGCGACGGCTTCGAGATCTCCAGTAGTTACGCCACTCCCGGTTATCTGGCCGGCCCGATCGAGCCCGGAGTATGGGCCGTCGCGCTTGGTCCGGTGGTCATGAGCCCTTGGGGGATGGCGTGGCAAGTGCGCGTCACGATGGATCGCGGGGAACCCGTCTGAGGAAGCCGATCCCGTCGGTCGCGTCTCCGCCGCCGCCGTCGATCTGCGGCGCGCGTTGGTATCGCGGGGACCTGCATCTGCACACCGTCCACTCCGACGGCGAGCGCGACCCCGACGAACTGGCGGCGGCCGCGCGGGCCGGCGGGCTGGACTTCATCGTTTCGACCGACCACAACACCAACGCCGCCAACCGGGTGTGGCCGGCATGCCGCACCGGCGGGCTGCTGGTGATTCCCGGCGAGGAGGTCACCACCCGGCACGGGCACTGGCTGGCTGTCGGCCTGTCACCGCACGGCTGGGTCGACTGGCGATATGGCCCGCGCGACGGGGTGTTTCCGCGCTTCGCCGCCGAGGTCCGCGAAGCTGGTGGCTTGGTGGTCGCCGCCCATCCGTCCGTGCCGCTGCCGGGATCGGCGTGGGAGTTCGGTTTTGACCACGTGGACGCGCTCGAGGTATGGAATGGTCGGTGGAACCTCGATGATGAACTGTCGCTTCGCATTTGGCAGCGGCTGCTGCGGCAGGGTCGGCGCGTTGTGGCCGTCGGCGGCAGCGACTCCCACGGCAAACACCAGCCGGTCGGCTCGCCGCAGACGGTCGTGCACGCGGATGGACTGTCGGTACCCGCGATTGTCGACGGGTTGCGTTGCGGCCGTTCGTATCTCGCCCGATCACGCGATGTTGCACTGGAGCTGACCGCGACCACCGACGACGGCGTGGCCGGTCCCGGGCAGACGCTGCGGGTGCCGCCTGGCGCGTCGGTGACGGTGACCGCCGTGATCAGCGGGGCTCCCGGTGCGAACGTCGCCCTGATCACCGCGGCCGGCTGCGCGGAACGGGCGACGGTAGGTCGCGTCAGCCCGGCTGCAATGGGAACTCGACGCGGCCTCCGCGCGCTTCGCGCGACTGGAGGTGCGAGAAGCGCAGCGGCGCCCGCTCGGCGCGATGGTCGCATTGACAAATCCGGTGTGGTTCGCCTGAGCGGCGTGAGCCACGCGAGTCCCAGAGGACGCGTGAACACCGTCGGCACCGCTGGTATCAACAGCTGGGGCATGGACTGGTGTGCGAAGCGATATCACATCTGATATCGCTTCGAGTGAGTCCCTAATGGTTGAGAAATCGCGGCGCTTTGCGACGATTTGGAGTGGCTAGCTTGAGCATGTTGCAACGCGTCCACGCCGTGGTCGAGCCAGAGCTTGAGCGATGTGGTCACGAAGGCGCCTGGCCGCCCTCTTAGCGGCGGTGCTGCTGGTTAGCGTGATGTTGGCCAGCGCAGTGCCCACGTCGTACGATCCGCCGGCCGTCGTCACGAATCCGGTCGACCACGTCGACACGCTGATCGGCACCGGGACGGGTGGCCAGCGGGTGGGAGAGATCAACAACTTCCCCGGCGCCTCGGTGCCGTTCGGGATGGTGCAGTACTCGCCGGACACCGCTGACAACTACGCGGGCTACGAGCACGGCAACCGACAGGCCACCGGATTCAGCATGACGCACGCCTCGGTGGGGTGTGCAGCGTTCGGTGACATCTCGATGCTGCCGACGACCACCCCTGTCGGCTCTGAGCCCTGGGACGCGACCGAGGAGATCGCTCATGACGACACCGAGGTCGGTGCGCCCGGCTACTACACGGTGCGGTTCCCCGCAACGGGAGTGACCGCGGAACTCACCGCCACCACCCACACCGGGGTGGGCCGGTTCACGTACCCCGACAACGGCCAGCGCGCTCTGTTATATGTGAATTCCGGTGCGTCGCTTGGGGGTACCGCGGCCGCGAACATCCAGATCGGCGATGACAACACGACGATCACCGGATCGGCGACCAGCGGTGGCTTCTGCGGCAAGGACAATGTCTACACGGTGTACTTCGCGATGAAGTTCAGCCGGCCGTTCACGTCCTACGGCACCTGGGACGGCTACTCGATCTTCGCCGACACCCGTAGCGCGTATTCGAGTTACATCGGGTCCAGCGGGGGATACGTGGGCTTCCCGGCGGGCTCACGGGTCGAGGTGCGGACTGCGCTCTCCTACGTCAGCCTCGATGGCGCGCGAGCCAACCTCACCGCCGAGGGCAAAGGCAGTTTCGACGACGTCCGCGTCGCCGCGTCGAAAGAGTGGAACGCCAAGCTGTCTCGCATCGCGATCGCCAGCGCCGATGACGGCGACACCGAGACCTTCTACACCGCGCTGTATCATTCGTTGTTGAATCCCAACACCTTTAACGACGTTGACGGTCGCTATATCGGATTCGATGGCGACGTTCACACGCTGGCCGCTGGGCACACCCAGTACACCAACTTCTCCGACTGGGACACCTACCGCGGGCTGGCCTCCCTGCACGGATTGCTGTTCCCGGAGCAGGCCAGCGACATGGCCCAGTCGCTGGTGAACGACGCCGAGCAGAGCGGGTCGTTTCCGCGGTGGGCCCTGGCGAATACCGCGACCGCGGAGATGACCGGCGACAGCGTAGTCCCGTTGATGGTGAACTTTTATGCCTTTGGTGCCAAGGATTTTGACGTCGACACGGCGCTGCGCTATATGGTCAAAGCCGCGACCGAAGGCGGCGCCGGTCTCAACGGTTACGTGGAGCGGCCCGAAATCGCCACCTACCTTCAGCGCGGCTACCTGCCGCTGAACGCGGACTCCTGCAGGGATGGCGCGATCCCCGGTGCCTCGATCACGTTGGAGTGGTCGGTCGACGACTTCACCATCTCCCGATTCGCCGACGCGCTGGGCGATTCCGCGACCGCCACCGAATTCCAGAACCGGGCCCAGTACTGGCAGAACCTGTTCAACCCCACCACCCACTACATCTCGCCGCGTGATGCCATGGGACTGTTCCCTAATGGCCCCGGCGTCGTGGAGCCCGCCGAGGGTTGCTTCAGCCAGCTCGGATTCGACGAGGGCAACGCCGAGCAATACGTCTGGTATGTGCCGCAGAACATCGCGGGCCTGGTGACCGCTCTCGGCGGCCGAAAAGCGGTGGGAGAACGGCTCGACCGCTTCACCAAGCAGCTCAATGTGGGCCCGGAAGAGCCCTATCTGTGGGCCGGGAACGAGCCGGGTTTCGATGTGCCATGGCTGTACAACTACATCGGTCAACCGTGGAAGACCCAGCAATTAGTCGACCGGGTGCGCAGCGACTTGTTTTCTCCCACACCCGATGGCGAGCCGGGCAACGACGACCTGGGCGCGATGTCCAGCTGGTACGTGTGGGCCGCCCTCGGCCTGTACCCGAGTACGCCGGGAACGTCGATCCTTACCGTGAACACACCGCTTTTCGATCGCGTCGTGATCGAGTTGCCCGCAGGCAAATTCATCAAGATGTCCGCGCCGGGCGCATCCGGACCCAACCGGATGCGCTACATCAAAAGCCTGCACATCGACGGCCGGACCACCGATCAGACGTATCTTCCGGAGTCGATCATCGACACCGGCGGCGACTTGGCGTTCTCGCTTTCTCCTCGGCCCAACAAGATCTGGGCCACTGGCGACTCCTCCGCGCCGCCATCATTCGGTGCGGGCAGCTCGGCGGTCACCGTTAACGTTTCGCCCGCCGTCGTCAACATCGCGCCCGGAGGCACGGTTAACGTGACGGTCGCTGCCCAACGGATGATCGATGGCCCCGGCGGCTATACCATCACCGGCGCGTCCGGTAACGAGGGAATCAAGGCGGGAAAGGTATCCGGACAGTTCGCCGCGGACGGATCTGCCAGCGCGACCGTCGCCATCACCGTCGCGCAGTCAGTGACCGACGGGTACTACCCGCTCCTTCTCACCACCAGGGCCGGCGACGGCACTAGGACGTTCAAGCTGCTCGTCACCGTCGATCAGGGTTGATCCCGTCGTAATCGACGAGCAGATGCCGCGGGCCGCGGAACACCTGGCTGATGCGGTAAGGCGGTGGGTCCTCGACCAGCCGCGGGTTTTCCACCCGGCGAAGGAAGGCCTCGAACGCGGTGTTGACCTCCAGCCGGGCCAGGGGACCGCCGAAACAGACGTGAATGCCGCGCCCCCAGCCCACATGCTCGTTGTCGGCGCGTTGGGGGTTGAAGGTGTTGGGGTCGGGGAAGCGCCGCGGATCTCGGTTCGCCGCACCGTACATGAGATAGATGGGTGAGCCTCGCGGGATCGTCGTGCCGGCAATCTCGATGTCGGCCAGCGCCGATCGAGTAGGGAAGAACTGCACCGACGACTGCAGCCGCAGCACTTCCTCGACGGCGCCGGGAATCAAGTCCGGTCGGCTGCGCAACAATTCGATCGATCCGGGGTTGCGCAGCACAGTGAGCACGCAGTGTGAGATCAGATTGACCGTCGAGTCATGACCGGCGACAAACAGCAGGATCGTGTTGTTGACGATCTCACTCGACGACAGCCGCCCATCCGGCCCGTCATCGTGCACCAGCTGCGAAATCATCCCCGGGCCAGGGGAGTTCGCGGCTTTCTCGACCAAACCGATAATGTACTTCTTGAGCGCAATGGAGCTCGCTTCACCTTTGGCCCGGCGGGCCCGGCCCTCCTCGGTGGCGATCTCGGGGCCGACATCGAAGATTCCGGCCATCGCGTCGGCGATCCAGGCGTGAAACTGGGGCTCGTCTTCGATTGGTACGCCCATGATCCGGCAGATCACGTTGACCGGCAACGGATAGGCGAAGTCGTCGACAACGTCGATGCGGGTCTTGCCGATGGCCTTTTCAGAGGCCTTGTCGAGCAGCTCGTTGACGATCTGCTTACACAGCGGCTCCTGGCTGGGGATCACGTCGGGCGAATGCGGTGGACCGAAAAAACGCATGCACTGGCGGCGCGCCCGATCGTGATCCGGCGGGTCCGACGCGATGAAGCTCGGCTCCCGGCCGTAGGCCTCCATCATCTCGACCACGGACTCGTCGACGATTTGCGGGTCTGTGACGACCGGCGGGTAACCTTTGCGACGGTCAGAACTCACCCGGGGGTCGTGGGCCAGGGCGATGAGCTCCTCGTATCCGGTGACGGCATAGATACCGTTCGTCACTCGCGCGACCGGCGTCTTGCGCAGCTCGTCGAAGAACGGATAGGGATTCGCGCGGTTTTCATACCGCATCGCGGCGTCAAAGGCTTCTTCCGGGGTCATGGCGATTTCCTCACTCATCGCAGCCGTGGGCGGAACTCGGCGCGGCGTTCGCTGGGGTCATGCCCCGTCAACACCACGTCCGGGGCCTCCGTCGGCACGCCGCGCGCCGGGAAGTCAGCAGGCATCACCCGCATGTTTTCGGGGAAATCAAAACCCGGCGGCTGCGGCGGAAACGGTCCCGACCGCGCGATCTCCTGCCGGTAGTGCTCGATCCACTTGCCGTGGTTGAAGGTGACCGCGCCGACGATGCGGCCGCGGCGACCGTAGGCCGCGGCAAACCGGCGCTGGTTCACCGAACCCTGGGTGAAGACGATCTCGTCGCCGAACGACGGCACGCCAACGGATTTGATGTTCACACCGAACTGACCCGACCAGAACTGCGGGATCAGCAGGTGCGCCCAGCGATCGACCTCGTCGCAGACCATGTTGTGTGCGGCGACCCGGGCGCCCAGCACCGCGTTGTCCCAGTGTTCCATCGCCAGGAACTGGTAGTCGTAGAGCACATGCGGGGCACGCGCAATGTCTCCGGCCACGAAGACGTTAGTGGTGATCACCCCGTTGATGTCGAACGCGCGGCAACCGGCGTCACACCCCACCCCCCAGAACCCGGCCGCCAGCCCGCACCCGTCGAGCCACTCGACGTTGCGGATCGACCCCAACGACGTCACCACCACGTCGACGTCGAGCGTGCTGCCGTCGGAGAGCCGCGCGCGGCGCACGTGCCCGGCCGCGTCACCCTCCAATGCCAGCACCGAGACACCGGTGCGAAGGTCCACTCCGGCGGCGCGCTGCATTTCGGCGGCGATCGCGCCGATCACCCCGCCGAGCGCCCCCGACAGCGGGGCCGGGCCGCGTTCGGTGACCGTGACTTCCAGGCCGAGTTCGCGGCACACCGAGGCCACTTCCGAACCGATGAATCCGGAACCGATGATCAGCACCCGCCGGGGCCGGGCCGCCAACGCCGCCTGCAGCCGTGCGGCATCGGCACTGGTGCGCAGCGTATGAACGCCCTCCAGCGCGGCCTCCTCCGCGTTGGGCCATCGCCGGGCCCGCACGCCGGTGGCGATCAGCAGCCGATCGCCCGGAACCTCGCTGCCGTCAGCGAGCCGCACCAGCCGGTTGGCGCGGTCCAGGGCGGTCGCGGCCACACCGAGTCGCCACTCGGCATCCACCTGGCGCAGCCGCGGCAGCTTCGTGTGATCGGCGGGCACCCATCCCTTGAGGACCTGTTTGGACAGCGGCGGCCGGTCATAGGGCTCGTCCGGCTCGTCGCCGATGATAATGAGCTGCCCGCGAAAACCCTCTTCCCGCAACGCCTCGGCGGCACGAAGCCCGGTCAGCGAAGCACCGACAATGACGATGCGGCCGTTGTCTTTGAAGCCATCCCGGATCATCGGCGCTGGCCCGCTAGTCGCTATCGAGCCGGTCCACGATGATTGCCTGCACTGGGCATGACGCCGCCGCCCGCAATACCCGCAAACGCTGACTATCGTCCGGGTTGGGGTCGTAGGTGAGAGTCTCGTCGCCGCTGAGCTTGAGCACTTCGGGTGCGAGCGGCACGCACTGCGCATACCCCAGGCAGCGGTTCAGGTCGACGACGATCCGCATAGCGACCCCGATCCTCGTGGCTGAAGACCTACTGCTCCGCAGCGTACATTCAGTCGCGACGCCATTCACGGGATTGCGAAAGGCACTGACGGCGAGATGGATTCGCGGATCGGGGTGCATGCTGGTACCCATGACCCGAAATGAAATCACCGAGCAGATCGTCGTCGCCCGCTTGGCTAAGGGCTTGACCTGGCAAGAGTTGGCCGACGCGATCGGCCGGCCGGTGGTGTGGACCACCTCGGCGCTGCTCGGCCAGCACCCGATTCCCGCCGAACTCGGCAAGGTGCTCGTCGAAATGTTGGGTCTCGACGAGTCAGCGGTCGCGGTGCTGGCCGCGCCGCCCATGCGCGGCGGGCTGCCCACCGCGGTGCCCACCGACCCGACCATCTACCGCTTCTACGAGGCCCTGCAGGTGTATGGCGGGGCGATCAAAGAGCTCATCCATGAGCAATTCGGTGACGGGATTATGAGCGCGATCAACTTCAGCGTCGATCTGCAGAAGAAAACTCACCCGTCGGGCGATCGCGTGGTGGTGACATTCGACGGTAAATTCCTTTCCTACGACTGGGTTGCGGCAGAGACCTGACGATGTTTCCGCGAGCGATGTGACTACTGCGCTCCTGTCAGGCCGTAAAGAAACCGTCAACAAACGAGCGCCGTCAGCCGTCCGCGCCTAATTTCTTTCAAATACGGTGAGAGCCGAGTCTCTTGCTGCTCGTAATCGGATAGGACGGTGCCTATCGATGCTTCTGATCGGCTTGGCGCTCGCGGCAGTCTTAGCGGCTTACCCGATCGCCGCGCTGCTTTTTCCGGAGGGTCCGTAATTGAGTACTACCTTCGCGGGAATCGCGTTTCTTGTTTTGCTCGTGGCAGCGCTGGCGGCGGTGCATGTACCGCTGGGTGACTACATGTACCGCGTCTACACCTCGCCGCGGGATTTGACAGTCGAGAAGGCGATCTACCGCATTATCGGCGTCGACCCCAAATCCGAACAGCCGTGGCGCGGATATGCCCGCAGCGTGTTGGCGTTCTCGGCGATCGGCATTTTGTTCCTGTTCTTCTTCGAACTGTTCCAGGACAAGTTGCCGCTGCACCTGCATGATCCGGCGACCAAGATGACCCCATCGCTGGCGTGGAACACCGCGGTCAGCTTTGTCACCAACACCAGCTGGCAGTCGTATGCGG
The DNA here is from genome assembly GCA_963720085.1 of uncultured Actinomycetota bacterium. Taxonomy (GTDB): domain Bacteria; phylum Actinomycetota; class Actinomycetes; order Mycobacteriales; family Mycobacteriaceae; genus Mycobacterium. The sequence continues at coordinate 26,177 of CAVRER010000007.1, read as the reverse complement.
GTGAGTCGACGCAGGGCCACCTGGTGCAGATGGCCGGCATCGCCGTGCAAAGCTTCCTCTCCGGTGCGGTGGGCATGGCTGTGGCGATGGTGCTGGTGCGCGGCTTTGCCCGAGAAAAAACCGAAGTGCTGGGCAACTTCTGGGTGGATATGGTCCGGGGCACGTTGCGCATCTTGCTGCCGATCGCGTTCATCGGCGCGATCGTGCTGCTGGCCGGCGGGATAATCCAGAATTTCCATCTGCACGACCAGGTTGTCACCACGTTGAGCGGCGCCCAGCAGACCATCACCGGAGGACCGATCGCCAGCCAGGAGCCCGTCAAGTTGATCACCGGCGACGGCGGCGGGTTCTACAACGCACAATCAGCACATCCGTTCGAGAATCCAAGCTCGTGGACGAACGGGGTCGAAATCTTCCTGATGTTCATGATCCCTTTTGCGCTGCCCCGCACCTTCGGGCGCATGGTCGACAGCAAAAAACAGGGCTATGCGATCGCCGCGATCATGGGTGTCCTCGCCGTGATCAGCATGGCCCTCATCCTGATGTTTCAGTTGGGGCATCACGGCACTGTGCCCACCGCGACCGGTGCCGCCATGGAGGGCATCGAGCAGCGTTTCGGGGTCTTCGACTCGGCGATCTTTGCCGACACGGGCACGCTCACCTCCGACGGCGCCATCGACTCGATGCACGACTCCTACACCAGCCTGGGCGGGCTAATCACGATGTTCAACATGCAGCTCGGGGAGGTGGCGCCGGGCGGGATCGGCTCGGGCCTTTACGGCCTGCTGCTGCTGGCGGTGATATCGGTGTTCATCGCCGGGCTGATGGTCGGACGTACACCGGAATACCTGGGCAAGAAGATCAGAGCCCGCGAAATGACTTTGTCGACAACGTTTATCCTGGCCACCGAGCTGGCGGTGTTGGTCGGCACCGGGATCGCGATGGCGTTCCCGGGCACACGCGCCAGCATGGCCAACACCGGGCCACACGGCCTGTCGGAAGTGCTCTACGCATTCACCTCCGCGAGCAACACGAACGGTTCGGCTTTCGCGGGCCTGTCGGCAAACACCCTGTTTTACAACACCGCGTTGGGCCTGGCGATGCTCCTCGGCAGATACCTGCCGATGATCCTGGTGCTGGCGCTGGCCGGATCGCTAGCCCGCCAGGGTCACTCGCCGGCGTCCATCGGCACCTTGCCCACCCATCGGCCGCAATTCGTCGGCCTGGTCGCGGCGGTCACGGTTATTCTGTGTGCACTCACATTTTTGCCGGCCTTAGCACTGGGGCCGCTTGCCGAAGGTATCCACTAGATGCGCGGTCAGGTCTACTTCGAGGCCGATTGGCGGCGCGAGGCGCTGCGGACCAACCTGTGGCTCGTCCCGGTTATGGCAACGGTTGCGGTAGTCCTGCTGTTCGCCATCACCTACACGGTCGATCGCGCGGCCTATGACGGATTCATCCCGCTGCCGTCGTGGGTGCTGAATGGAAGCGCCGATTCGGCTCGAGTCGTGTTGGCCACGATCGCGGCCGCGATCATCACCGTGGTCGGCATCGTCTTCTCGATCACCATCGTGGCCCTGACGCTGGCCTCAACCCAGTTCGGCCCGCGGATGCTGCGGAACTTCGTGCGGGACCCGGGAACTCAAGTGGCGTTGGGAACATTCGTCGCGTCGTTTTGCTACGCGATGATCTCCCTGGTTTCGGTGGGCGGTGGCCCGCATGGTGACTTCGTTCCGCATTTGTCGATCACGGTGACGTTCATGCTGACGTTGGCTGACGTGGCTGTTCTGATCTACTTCCTCAATCACATCGCCACGATGATTCAGCTTCCGGTGGTGATTGCGCGCATCGCCGGAAGACTGGCCGTGGAGATCGACGCCCTAGATCGCGGCGAATCGTACGGTGTCGGCGGCCGGGCGCGGCCCGTCGCACGAGGAGTTGCTGGCGAAGTTGGCCGAGTCCGGTGCCCCGATCCGCACGCCGCGCAGTGGCTATCTTCAGGTCATCCGCCATGACGTGCTGGTCAAGATCGCAACGAAAGCCGATGCAGTGGTCCAATTGCCCTACCGCCCCGGGCATTTCATGGTGGCCGGCCAGGTGATGGCCTGGGTGTGGCCGCCCGAGGCTGCCGGAGCCGTCGCCGAGCGTCTCGCATTGGGCCACGTCACGGGTGCATATCGCACGCTGCCGCAAGACATTTCGTTTGGCTTCGATCAATTGGTCGAGATCGCTTTGCGCGCGCTGTCGCCGGCGGTCAACGACACGTTCACGGGAATGACCTGTATCGACTGGATCGCCGACTGCCTCTGCCGGATCTCCACCTCCTGGCGTCCGCAACGGATCCGGCGCGACGTAGAGGGCAATATCCGGGTCATCGCGTTCGTCGCCGATTTCAACCGACTTGTCGAGCGCACCTTCGACACCATCCGTCAGGCCGCAAGCGGCATGCCCGCCATCATGATTCGGCAACTCGAGGCGCTGGCCAAGGTCATCGAACAAACCCCCGACCGTAAACGCCGGACGGTACTGCTTCGCGAAGCCGACGCGATCCAGCGATTGAACCTGGCCACGGTGACCGAGCCCACCGACCGCGACGACGTCACGAGGCGCTACGAGACGGTGATTGCGCTGGTCGACCCCAACGCCCCGCCACGGATCGCCGACGTCACACCGATCAGTGACGGAGTCGACTACGGGAAGGCAGCGCCCGCCGTCTAAGCTGCGCGACCACTGTCACCGGCAGCGGCTACAGTCGGCGCACATGAGCACCGAACACTCGACTCCACTGAAGGCGGACCTCGTCCTATCCGGCGGCGGCGTCAAAGGCATCGGCCTGGCCGGCGCCGTCGTCGCGCTGATGGAAGCCGGGTACGCCATCCAGCGCGTCTCGGGCACGTCGGCAGGCTCGATCGTCGGCGCCATCTTGGCGGCCGGCGCAGACCAGCTGACCCCCGAGCAGGTCGAGCAGCTCACCATGACGTTGCCCTACCGCAAATTTCTCGACCCGACGCCGCTAACCGGCATCCCACTGCTCGGACCCGCTTGGGGTGTGTTAAGCGAAACCGGTATCTACAAAGGCGATTTCGCCCACCAGTGGATCCGTTCTGAGCTGAATAACCTGGGCGTGCGCACCTTCGGCGATCTGGCGTTGGACGACCAGAACCTGCCGCCGGAGCAGCGCTACCGGTTGGTGGTCACCGTGTCCGACGTGACCACCGGCCAGCTGGTGCGGCTGCCGTGGGACTATCACCGGCTCTACGGGCTGGACCCCGACGAGCAGGAGGTCGCTGATGCGGTTCGCGCTTCGATGTCGATTCCGTTCTTTTTCCGGGTGGCCAAGCTGACTAACACCAGCGGCTTGACCTCCACGCTGGTTGACGGCGGACTGCTGTCGAACTTCCCGATTGACTCATTCGACCGGCGTGATGGCAAACCACCACGGTGGCCAACATTCGGTGTCACGTTGTTACCCAATCTTCCCGAGGGCAACGACAAAGTGATTCCGGCCCTGCGCCCGGTGAATTGGGTGTTCGGCGGTCCGCCGCTGCTGGAAGAGCTGATCACCACGATGATCGTCGGCCGCGACCAGGCCTACCTCAACCAGCCGTGGGTCAGTGCGCGGGCGATCCGGGTCGACTCGACCGAAGTCAGTTTTCTCGACTTCAATATCTCTCAGCAGCAGATGCAAGCGCTCTACCAGCGTGGCTACCACGCAGCCGAAGCGTTCTTGTCCACCTGGAACTTCACGGATTACCTCGAGCGTTATCGGCGACCGCGGTGAGCGACGGCTAAACGCCGAATTCGGCTGCCATGCCGTCGATCCCGGCGCGGATCGCGGCCAGCGCATCGGCTCGGGTCCGCAGCTTCGTCGCGGCGTGCGCCTGCTGCCTGAGGGTGGCGAAATCTCGCGCGGCTTCCTCGGCGCGGCTGAGCACCATATCGGGCAGCACGATTTCGTCGAGCCAGCCGGCGGCGACTGCGGTTTCGCCGAAGAACGTCTTCGCCAGCCCGGCGGCTTGCTGATAGGCCGATCGCGTCAGCCGCAGCTTCATCACCTCCAGCGCCGCATACGGGATCGTCATACCGATCGCGACCTCGTTGGCCTGGATGTTGTAGGCGGGCGCCGCCACCCGGTGATCGCCGCTGGCCAGCAAGAACGCACCCATCGCGATGGCGTGGCCGGTGCAGGCCATCACCACCGGCTTGGGATAGGACAGCAGCCGATAGGAGAGCTCGAAGCCGCCCTTGAGCATGTCGATCGCGGGCTGAATATCGCCGGACGTCAGGACTTTCAGGTCGAACCCACCGCTGAACACCCGGTCGTTTCCGGCGATCACCACCGCGCCCACGTCGTCGCGGTCGGCGTTGTCGAGTGCTTCGTTGAGCGCTTGCTGCATGCTCGGGCCCAGGGCGTTGACCTTGCCGTCGTCCATGGTGATGAATGCGACGGAGTCGTCGAGGCGATAGGTGACCGGGCCGCTCATAGGCGTCGCTCGACCACTCGCTCGCCGCGGTGCTTGCCGAGCTCGGCTTCGGCGTCACCCCAACTCAGGCTGACGTCGGTCGGCGGCGCGTCGATCTGACGGGTGCGCCACCGGTCCTTGGTTTCCTCCACCGCGCGGTTCATCCGTTCGATCTCGCTGCGGAAGACGTCGGCGCGAGTTTCCTTGGTGGCGTAGTGGAAATAGGTCAGCAGGCCGCGAAGAAGTTCCAGCTTCTCTTTTTCCCGCTTGGCCAGGTTGTGGTTCGTCATCAACTCGATCCGCTGAACCGGCGGCAGCGCATCCCAGTCCAGTACGACCTTGGTTTCAAACGGGCGCCGGCGACGCTGCCAGAACTTCCATCCGCGGGGAGCTTCGACGCGGTCGTAGTAGGTCAGCGTGCCCGGAAAGCGCGACTCGATGCCCTCACCCAGCTCGTTGCGGTCGAGCGCCGAATCCCACACCGTGCGCCACTCCTGGCTGGGCGCCAGAGTCGGCAATTGGCGGGGGAGTTGCAGCTCGACGACGTCTGCGTATCCGTCGGTGGCGTTTTCGTATTCGGCGACGGTCAGTGGGTGCGGAAACGTGAACTTCACGTCATAGGCCGGGGTTTTACCGAAGTTCCGCACCACGAGCTCGATCAAATGCCAATCGGCGGCGTGCGGCTCCATGAACATCCCGACGTGTGGCCGGGTCTCTTCGGTTGCCAGCCGACGATTGCGGCGAATCTGTTGATTGGCGTAGATCAGTGCGATTACACCGAGAATGGCCAAAGCCCAGACGGCCCATGCCAACCAGGTGCCGGACGTCGCGCCCGCCACCTGGTGCCAACGATCTTCGATCCATTCCATCGAAGAATCCATCCCTCCGCTTATATCACAGCGCTTGCGGGCGAGAAAATTCGCTGGAGGCCCCGTAAGTGCTTATTTAGCCGCCCATAAACATTCGCCACTGAGCGAGATCGGCGACGCGGTAAACATAGTTGGAACGCTTGACCTCCGACAACGATGCACTCGGTTCCAGTGAGTACCAGTGTCCGGGAAACACCGTCGGATCACCAGCCAGCTGGGCAAGCTTTTGCAGGCTGCGAAACATCTCGTCGGAGTCGCCGCCGGGAAAATCGGTGCGGCCACAGCCCTCCAAAAACAACGTGTCACCGGCAACCAGCCGGCCGTCTAGCAGGAAGCATTGGCTGCCCGGCGTGTGACCGGGGGTGTGCAGCAGCTCGATTTCGATGTCGCCAACGCTGACCTTGTCGCCATGCTCATGCTGGGTGAGGTCGCCCATGCTGATCCCGGTAATGCGCGAAACAAACAGCGCCTCTTGGGAATTCACGTGCACGGGAACGCTGACGCGCTCCAGCAGCTCGGCCAGGCCCTTGAGTTCGAAGCCCATCATCGAGCCGCCGACATGGTCGGGATGGTGATGAGTGACCAGCACTCCGGACAGATGCATGCCGTCGGCCTCCAGGGCGTCGAGCAGATCGCCCGCCGCGTATGCGGGGTCGACCACCAGGGTGTCGCCGGTCTGGCGGTCTCCGATCAAGTACGCGAAGTTGCGCATCTGGGTCGCGAACCCGTCACCCTTGGCGAAGTCGCGGCCGGAGAGCAATTGGCGGAAGTACAGCCGGTCGGAATCAGGCACCTGCTCAGCCTATGGCCCCGGCTGTTCGCGTCTCGCTGTGGTGTCCGCGAGTTAACCCCTGGGATGCCGCGCCGGCGCTGCGACCTGCGCGAAGCCGTCAACCTTGCCCTTCGGTCGCTGCTGACTGCTGACTCTGAAGCCGACGCGGATGACGACGGAGACGATCCGTTCGGCCTCGCCGCCTTGGACCCGCATCGGGTACGCGACGCCGGGTGAATCCGGCTAACTCCACTGCGGTCGTTTTTGGCTAACCGCTGGGTTTGGTGCGCTCGCTGGCCAGGCTGTACCCTCTTTTAGGCCCGCGGTACGACCCGACTGGTCGCTTCGGGTGAGGCCCCCTTAGCTCAGTCGGTAGAGCGTTTCCATGGTAAGGAAAAGGTCAACGGTTCGATTCCGTTAGGGGGCTCGGCGGACGCCGAGCAGGCAGGCGGCCCATAACGGGGACTTAGGCCCCGAGGCGATGTAGCTCAGTCGGTTAGAGCGAACGACTCATAATCGTTAGGTCGCCGGTTCGAGTCCGGCCATCGCTACAAGACAACTACAGACAACAACCAGAAACCGGAAAGAGAACCGACGTGGCCTCCAGTACCGACGTACGACCCAAGATCACCTTGGCGTGCGAGGTGTGCAAACACCGCAACTACATCACCAAGAAGAACCGCCGCAACGACCCCGACCGGCTGGAGCTGAAGAAGTTCTGCCCCAACTGCGGCAAGCACCAGGCCCACCGCGAGACACGCTAGCGCCGACTGGCAAGCAATTACTCAGACTGACTAGGTAGGTTTTAGAGCTGTGTCGTTGGGCGAAAACGTCGTCGGGATGCACTACCGGTACCCCGACCACTACGTGGTGGAGCGGGAGAAGGTCCGGGAATACGCGGTGGCAGTGCAGAACGACGACCCCGCGTACTCCGAGGAGAAGGCCGCCGTCGAACTGGGCTATGGCGGGCTGCTGGCACCGCTGACCTTCATCTCGGTGTTCGGCTATAAGGCCCAGAGCGCGTTTTTCGCGGATGCCAACATCGGGATACAGGACGAGCAGATCGTGCAGGTCGACCAGGTGCTGAAGTTCCTGAAGCCGATCCAGGTCGGCGACAAGCTGTACTGCGACGTCTATGTGGACTCAGTGCGCCAGGCGCACGGCACCGACATCATCGTCACCAAGAACATCGTCACCAACGAAGCTGGTGAAGTAGTGCAGGAGACCTACACGACCTTGGCGGGTCGTGCTAACGAAGAGGGAGACGAGGGTTTCAGCCATGCCACTGCGTGAGTTCAGTTCGGTGCAGGTCGGTGACCAGCTTCCCGAGAAGATCTACCCGCTGACCCGTCAGGATCTGGTCAACTATGCGGGTGTCTCCGGTGATCTCAACCCGATTCATTGGGACGACGAGGTCGCCAAGATCGTCGGTCTGGACACCGCGATTGCGCACGGCATGCTCACCATGGGCCTGGGCGGCGGCTACGTCACGTCGTGGCTCGGCGACCCCGGCGCGGTGACCGAGTACAACGTGCGGTTCACCGCGGTGGTGCCGGTGCCCAACGACGGCAAGGGCGCCGAGATCGTGTTCACCGGCCGGGTCAAGTCGCTCGATCCGGACAGCAAGTCGGTGACGATCGCCATTACAGCCACCGCTGGCGGCAAGAAGATCTTCGGCCGGGCCGTCGCATCGGCGAAGTTGGCCTAACGATGGCGATCAACACCGACATCAGCGGGATGGGGTGGGAGTACCCGGACAGCTACGTGGTGGGCCGTGAGAAGGTGCGCGAATTCGCCAGGGCGGTCAAGGCCGACGACCCGGCCTGTCTGGATGAAAAGGCGGCCGCCGAACTCGGGTACGACGCCATCGTCGCGCCTCCGACTTTCGTCACCATCCTCGGGAAGCTGGTCCAGGCGGACTTCATGCGGAAGGTTGATACCGGCTACGACACCATGCAGATCGTCCAGGTCGACCAGAAGTTCGTGTTCCACAAGCCGATCCTTGCCGGCGACGTGCTGCACGCCCGGATGGAGGTCCACTCCGTCGTCGAACGGTTCGGCGCCGACATCGTGGTCACCAGGAACACCTTGACCGACGACGACGGCGAGGTCGTATTGGAGGCCTACACCACGGTGATGGGTCACGAGGGCGACGACTCGATCAATCTCAAATGGGACATCGAGTCCGGGCAGGTCGTCCGGACGGCGTGATTAGTACCTGACACCTGCGCCGATGTACACTCGGACCTCGGGGTTTTCCCATTACCAACGCGCTTTCCGAGTTGAAAAGGTGGAGAGCGCGCGCGTTGTGGGCGACGACGACGATGCAGAGCGAAGCGATGCGGCGGAGCGGCGCTCATGGGTGAGGCCCCGCAAGCGCAGGTTGGCCTGCCAACCGGCGAAGGGGCGTAGCTCAACTGGCAGAGCAGCGGTCTCCAAAACCGCAGGTTGCAGGTTCAAGTCCTGTCGCCCCTGCTGACGGCTCGTGCGGCGACGATGCGGGCCGTGGCGCCCGAGGTGGGGGTCCCTCCCGCTTGCGGGGGAGAGCCGGACCATAGGGTGATGCGTGCGATGGTGGACACTGGAGGGTAGCCACTAAAGCACGAGGTGAATGAACGAAGGAGCATGCGGTGAGCGACGAACGCGACGATGCCGACGCCGCAGCCGACGGCGGAGCCGAGGAACCGGGCGGCGGCCGCACGGCAGTAGTGACGCGGCCGCAGCGCCCCAGCGGCAAGCGGTCCCGCCTGCGAGCGGAGGCCGCGGAGAACGGTGACACCGACGATGACGGTTCCGGTGCGGTCGAGCTGACTGAGAGCACCGCGGAGGACGAGGCTGGCAAGAAGCCCAAGAAAGCCAAGAAGGCCCGCAAATCACAAGGGTCGTCGACCAACCCGATCGTCTACGTCTACAACTACCTCAAGCAGGTCGTCGCCGAGCTGCGCAAGGTCATCTGGCCCAACCGTAAGCAGATGGGCACCTACACCTCGGTGGTGCTGGCGTTCCTGGTGTTCATGGTGACGTTGATCGGCCTGGTGGATCTGGGCCTGGCGAAGCTGGTGCTGATGGTGTTCGGCTGAGGCCGAGGCACGCAAGAGCCGATGTATAGGAAGGACTGAGTAACCGTGACGACCTCCGACGGCGATCTGCCCGCGGGTGACGCGGTCGACATCGCAACGGCGTTAGAAGAGGCTGAAGCCGACCCGCAGGCGGCTGTCGACGACGCTGCTGTCGACGACGCTGCTGTGTCCGTGGATGACGTTGCTGCGTCCGTGGATGACGTTGCGGCGTCCGTGGATGACGTTGCGGCCGAGGAAGCCACTGCAGCCGAGGAGCCGGCGCAGGCCGCTGAGCCCGAAGAGGTCGACCCGGCTGCCGCGCTGAAAGCTGACCTGCGCGCCAAACCAGGCGACTGGTACGTCATCCACTCCTACGCCGGATACGAGAACAAGGTCAAAGCCAACCTCGAGACTCGCGTGCAGAACCTGGACGTCGGCGACTACATCTTCCAGGTGGAAGTGCCCACCGAAGAGGTCACCGAGATCAAGAACGGCCAGCGCAAGCAGGTCAACCGCAAGGTGCTGCCCGGCTACATCCTGGTGCGCATGGACCTGACCGACGACTCCTGGTCGGCCGTGCGTAACACCCCGGGCGTCACCGGGTTCGTCGGTGCGACCTCGCGCCCGTCGGCGCTCTCGCTGGACGACGTGGTGAAGTTCCTGCTGCCGCAGGGCGCGGCCAAGAAGCCCGCCAAGGGCGCGGCCAGCACAGCAGCCGCTGAGGTTGGGCTGGAGCGTCCGGTTGTCGAGGTCGACTACGCCGTGGGCGAGTCGGTCACCGTCATGGACGGACCGTTCGCCACGCTGCCGGCCACGATCAACGAGGTCAACGCCGAACAACAGAAACTCAAGGTGCTGGTGTCCATCTTCGGCCGCGAAACACCTGTGGAACTGGGCTTTACCCAGGTCTCGAAGATTTAACGAAAGGACCCCCACCTCATGGCCCCGAAAAAGAAAGTCGTCGGGCTGATCAAGCTGCAGATCGAAGCCGGGCAGGCCAATCCTGCGCCGCCGGTCGGACCGGCGCTCGGCCAGCACGGCGTCAACATCATGGAATTCTGCAAGGCGTACAACGCCGCGACGGAAAACCAGCGCGGCAACGTCATCCCGGTCGAGATCACCGTCTATGAGGACCGCAGCTTCACGTTTGCGCTCAAGACGCCGCCGGCGGCCAAGCTGCTGCTTAAAGCCGCAGGCGTGGGCAAGGGCTCGGCCGAGCCGCAAAAGGACAAGGTCGCCAAGGTGACTTGGGATCAGGTTCGCGAGATCGCCGAGACCAAGAAGGCCGACCTCAACGCCAACGACATCGAGGCCGGCGCCAAGATCATCGCCGGCACCGCGCGGTCGATGGGCATCACGGTCGAGTAGGGCTCGACCGGAGGACGACGATGCGGGCCGTTATGGCCCGAGGTGGGGGGACCTCCCGCTTGCGGGGGAGAGTCCGACAATTGAACAGAGTGGGAGGGCCAGCTCCGGCCCGCTTTTCAACCACAACCCAACACCAGATTGGATAACGAATGAGCAAGAACAGCAAGGCATATCGCGCCGCCGCCGAGAAGGTGGACCGCGCCAACCTTTACACGCCGCTGCAAGCGGCCAAGCTGGCCAAGGAGACGTCGTCGACCAAGCAGGACTCGACCGTCGAGGTGGCCATCCGGCTCGGTGTCGACCCGCGCAAAGCCGACCAGATGGTCCGCGGCACGGTCAACCTGCCGCACGGCACCGGTAAGACCGCGCGGGTGGCGGTGTTCGCGGTCGGGGACAAGGCCGATGAGGCCACCGCGGCGGGCGCCGACGTGGTCGGCAGCGACGACCTGATCGAGAAGATCCAGGGCGGGTTCTTGGACTTCGACGCCGCGATCGCCACGCCCGACCAGATGGCCAAGGTCGGCCGGATCGCGCGGATTCTCGGGCCGCGTGGTCTGATGCCCAACCCCAAGACCGGCACCGTCACCCCGGACGTCACCAAGGCGGTGTCCGACATCAAAGGCGGCAAGATCAACTTCCGGATCGACAAGCAGGCCAACCTGCACATGGTCATCGGCAAGGCGTCCTTCGACGAGAAGCAGCTCGCGGAGAACTACGGCGCGGCGCTCGACGAGGTGCTGCGGCACAAGCCGTCGTCGTCGAAAGGTCGCTACCTGAAGAAGGTCACGGTGTCGACGACCACCGGCCCGGGCATCCCGGTCGACCCGTCGATCACCCGCAACTTCACCGAGGCTTAAGCTCCTTCGCTCGGGCGTTCACCGTGGGTCACTGACAGTGGAACGCACCTCCGTCTCTTAGACTTCCCTGATGAGAAGTGCCTCGGGAAACGAAAGTGGCGGTCGGGAAAACCGACTGGAGTTGACCGACTACCTGGATGCGGATGGCAGCATCGTCCTGCCAGAGGGCGTCAACGTGGTGACATTTCTGGACCGTCATATCGCCGATATCGGCGATGCCGTCGCTTATCGCTACCTCGACTACACCCAGCACGCTGACGGTAAGGCCATCGACTTGACCTGGGCCGAGCTGGGCAGCAGATTGCGGGCCATCAGTGCCCGCCTGCAGCAGGTGACCTCCCGCGGTGATCGGGTGGCGATCCTGGCGCCGCAGGGCATCGACTATATCGTCGGCTTCTTCGCCGCGATCAAGGCCGGCAACATCGCGGTGCCGCTGTTCGCGCCGGAGTTGCCTGGGCACGCGGAGCGTCTCAACGCGGTGCTCGGCGATGCCTCACCCGCGGCGGTATTGACCACCGCCGCCGCGGGTGAGGCGGTGCAGAAGTTTGTGCGAACGTTGCCGCGTGACCGTAGACCGCGGGTCATCGCGATTGATCAAATCCCCGACTCGGTGGGTGCCACATTCGCCCCGGTTCAACTCGACACCGACGACGTTGCGTATTTGCAGTACACGTCGGGGTCGACGCGAACTCCGGTCGGTGTGGAGATTACCCATCGGGCGATCGGCACCAACGTGCTGCAGATGGTCATCTCGACCGGTATGGACTATGACATCCGCAGCGTCAGCTGGTTGCCGCTCTACCACGACATGGGCCTGTTGATGATCGTGTGCGTGGCGGTATTCGGCACCCAGGTCACGCTCATGTCGCCGATCGCGTTCGTCCGAAGGCCGCATCGGTGGATCCGCCAGCTGGCAGCGGAGTCTCAGCACGGCCGCACATTCGCGGCGGCTCCGAATTTCGCGTTCGAGCTGGCCGTTGAGCGCGGGCTTCCCGATGCCGGCGAGGACCTCGACCTGAGCAATGTGGTGTCGCTGATCAACGGCTCCGAACCGGTCAGCATCTACTCGATCGCGAAGTTCAACGCGGCGTTCGCCCCGTATGGGCTGCCGAGCACGGCGGTCAAGCCGTCTTACGGCATGGCCGAGGCAACCCTGTTTGTCTCGACCATCGACCCCGCCGCTGGGGCAACCCTTACCTACCTGGACCGCGACCAGTTGGGCGTCGGGCGTGCCGTTCGGGTCTCGTCGGACGCGCCCAACGCCATCGCACAGGTTTCCTGCGGCCGGATCGCCCGCAGCCAGTGGGGCGTCATCGTCAACCCCGACGCCGAGGCGGAACTACCCGACGGGGAGGTCGGCGAGATCTGGTTGCACGGCGACAATATCGGCCGTGGCTACTGGGCACGCCCCGCGGAAACCGAGCGGGTGTTCGGCAACAAGCTGCAGTGCCGACTGCCGGTAGGCAGCCATGCGGACGGCGCGCCGAGCGAGGCCACCTGGCTGCGGACCGGTGATCTCGGCGTCTACCTCGACGGTGAGCTCTACATCACCGGGCGTATCAAGGATCTGATTATCATGGATGGCCGCAACCACTATCCGCAGGATATCGAGGCCACCACGGCCGAGGCGTCGTCGGCAGTGCGATCGGGTTACGTCGCGGCGTTCTCGGTACCGGCGAACCAGGTGCCGGGGGCGCCTCCCGATGAGGCCGGCGAGCGTCTGGTCATCGTTGCCGAACGGGCGGTGGGCGCGGGCCGGGCTGATCTGCAACCGGTGATCGATGCAATCCGGGCGGCGGTATCGCGCCGGCATGGCCTGCCGTTGTCGGATCTGCTGCTGGTGGCGGCCGGCGTCATCCCGCGAACCACCAGCGGCAAGCTGGCGCGTCGGGCATGCCGCGCCCAATACCTCAACGGCGAGTTGGGCGTACGGGGCCAGCCCTGATCGATCGCGAACCGTTCGCTCGAGTGTGGGATTGTTGCACGCGTTCTGTGCGTTTGGCGTGTCATAAGCCCACATTCGGTGGCGAAAGTTCGGCGATGCGCCGGCGCAAGTAGTCGCGGCCCGGCTCGGAACCATTGGACGCCAACGCAGTTCGATACCAGATGACGGCATCGTCGCGTCGTCCGGCCCGCCGCAGTAAGTCGGCGCGCACCGACGCCACCAGGTTGGACCGCGCCAGCCGCGGGTCGTGTGCCACCTTCTCCAACGCAGCCAGTCCGGCGTCCGGGCCGTCGCGGAAACCAACCGCCAGCGCCCGATTCGCCCGCACGACCGGCGAATCGGTCATCGCAGACAGGGTGTCGTAGGCGGCGCAGATACCGCGCCAGTCGGTCTGCTCCCAGGATGGTGCCGTCGCATGCGACGCGGCGATCACCGCCTGCGGCAGGTACGGGCCGGTCGAACCGTGGGCCGCCCGCAGCCGATCCAGGCCGCGCGCGATGCGGCCGCGGTCCCAGCGGCGGCGGTCCTGCTCCTCAAGCGGCACCAGCGCCCCGGCGGCGTCCACCCTGGTCGTCCGTCGCGAATCATGCAGCAGCACAAGGGCTGCCAGCGCATGCGCCTCCAGCTCAGCCGGCATCAGCGCGCGCAGCTCTTCGGCCAGCCGGACCCCTTCGTCGCACAGCTCGTCGCGAATGGCCGACGGGCCCGCCGTGGACCAGTAACCCTCGGTGAACACCGAGTAGATGCAGCTGAGCACATGTGCTGTGCGCTCGGGAAGCAACTCGGCCGGCGGCACCCGCAGCGGGATGTTGGCGTGCCGGACCTTGGTCTTGGCGCGGGTGATTCGCTGACCGACCGCGGCCTCGGTCTGCAGCAGTGCGCGGGCGATCTCCGCGACGGTCAACCCGGAAACCAGCCGCAGCGTCAGCGCGAGCTGCGATATCCGGTCGAGCGCCGGGTGGGCGCAGGTGAACATCATCCGCAGTTCGTCATCGCGAACGGGATGCGGTTCGGCGTGATCGGTCCGCGCCCGGATGTTCTCCACGTACCCTTTCATGGCCGCCAATTCCTTTCCCGGACGCACCGATTCGCGGCGCAGCCGGTCGCGGGCACGGTTACGTGCCACAGTCAGCACCCACGCGGCGGGGTTGTCCGGCACGCCGTCGCGGGGCCATACTCGCACTGCTTCGGCGAACGCTTCCTGGACGGCGTCCTCGGCGACGCTGAGGTCACCCGACCACCGGGCCAGCGCGGCCACCGCCGGGCCCCACTCGCGCCGGAAGACGCCGTCCAGGTCAGCCATGCTTTACCGGCCGGAGACTCCCGCCAGCTGGCGCAGCTGCACAGCGCCGGCAGGGATCATCGCGGCCAGTTTGACCGCCTCGTCACGGTCGGCGGCGGTGAGCACGTAGAAGCCGGTGGCGATCTCGGCTCCTTCCGCGTATGGCCCGTCGGTCAACAGCACCTCGCCGTCGCGGACGCGCACCGTGGTCGCCGTTGCCGGCTCGTGCAATGCGGCCCCACTGACGATGTGATCGCCTGCGACAGCGGCGAATTCGCCGTGCCGCGCCGCTCCCGCCTGCCACTCCGGCGTGCCGGGGACGTTGGCGGCTGCAGGTGGTTCCAGCAGCAGCGCCAGCCACTGGCCGTCGGAGCGCGACCAATCAGCGTCGACAGTGTGGTAGATCGGCCGAACTTCGATGGCGCCGTATTTGGCGGCGGGGATGTCGCGGGCGAATGCCAATGCGTCGTCGAGGTTTTCGGCCTCGAAGACGTAGTAGCCGCCCGCGACCTCCGCGGCCTCGGCGAATGGGCCATCGGTGATCGTCGGCGCGTCCGGGCCGCCGGAGATACGCACACCGGTCGCCGCGGGCAACAGCGCGTCACCGCCGCGGATCGCTGACGCGGCTTTGGCGTGGAAATCCTGGTAGGCCGCCATCTCGGTGGCCCCCTGGTCGGGCGTGAGGTCCCGCTCCTGGCTGATCAACAGAGCTAAGTACTGCATTGTGGTCACCTCCGGTAGTGAGCGGAACCCTGTGCTCCACTCTCTACCTGTCCGACGAACGGCGCAGCCACAATCCGACAGCAGGCGCGAGGAAATGCGGAAAAAGGTTAAGCCGCGGCGCCCGGCTTGAGGTAGGTGACCAGGCTGACGTCGAGGACCTCGTCGGTGAAGTAGTACTCGGCGCCGCGCAGGTATTTCATGTACCGCTCGAAGACCTCTTCGGAGGTGATCTCGATGGCCTTATCTTTGTTGGCCTGCAGCGCATCGCCCCAGATCCGCAGCGTCTTGATGTAGTGCGGCCGCAGCGAAAGCGGCTCTGGAACGATGAATCCCGCCTTCTCGCCGTGTTCGACCATCATCGCGGTGGAGGGCAGGCGACCGCCCGGGAAGATCTCGGTGAGGATGAATTTGATGAACCGCGCCGTCTCAAAGGTGAGCTTCTTGCCGCGCGCGTGCATCTCGTAGGGGTGATAGCTCACACTGCTCTGCACCGTCATCCGCCCGTCGTCGGGCATGATGTTGAAACAGTTCTTGAAGAAGTGGTCGTAACGCTCGAAGCCGAAGTGCTCGAAGGCCTCGATCGAGACGATCCGGTCGACGGGGTCGCTGAATTCCTCCCAGCCGCGCAGCAGGACCTGATGTGAGCGGTTGGTGTCGATGCTGTCCAGCAGCTGCTGGGAGTGGGCGCGCTGGTTCTTCGACAGGGTCAGGCCGATGACGTTGACGTCGTATTTCTCGATCGCGCGTTTCATGGTCTCGCCCCAACCGCAGCCGACGTCCAGCAGCGTCATGCCGGGCTGCAGGTCCAGCTGGTCCAGGTTCAGGTCGACTTTGGCGATCTGGGCTTGCTCGAGTGTGAGGTCGGGTGGCTCGAAGTAGGCGCAGCTGTAGGTCCGAGTCGGGTCCTGGAACAGGCCGAAGAAATCGTCGGAGAGGTCGTAGTGGGCCTGGATGTCCTCGAAGTGCACCCGCATCTTCGTCGGAGTGGCTGGCTTGTCAGGCATCAGCGTTTTGTCGCCCTTCCTAGTGCTCGGGGTTGTGCCGCACCCGGGTTTCGTGCTCGCCGACTGCACAACACGCGAGTAGTGAAAGCACCATACCCGGCATCGTCCAGTACTGGCGGGAACCCCACGTTCTCTATTGTCCGGCTGGAGGCTGCTTCTCCAGCGTGAATTGGTTGACGTCGATGTAACCGATGCGGAATCCCTTGGCGCATCCGGTCAAATAGTGCATGTAGCGCTCGTAGACCTCTTCGGACTGTGTCTCGATGGCTTGGCTCTTGTGCGCCTCCAGCGTGGCGGCCCAGTGGTCGAGGGTCCTCGCGTAGTGCGGCTGCAGCGACTGCCTGCGGGTCAGCTTGAAGCCGGCCTTCGACGAGTGGTCCTCCACCTTCTCGATCGACGGCAACCGGCCGCCCGGGAAGATCTCGGTGATGATGAATTTCATGAAGCGGGCCAGCTCGAAGGTCAATGGCATGCCGCGTTCGACCATCTGCGCGGGGGTCAGGCCGGTGATCGTGTGCAGCAGCATCACCCCGTCGTCGGGCAGGGCGTCGTAGGCCATCTTGAAGAAGTCGTCGTAGCGGTCGTGGCCGAAGTGCTCGAATGCGCCGATCGAGACGATCCGGTCCACCGGCTCGTCGAACTCCTCCCAGCCGGCCAGCAGGATCCGAGTGGTACGCGGGCTGTCCAGGTCGTCGAACATCTTCTGCACGTGCCCCGCCTGGTTTTTGCTCAGGGTCAGCCCGACGACGTTCACGTCGTATTTCTCGATCGCGCGGCGCATCGTGCTGCCCCAGCCACAGCCCACGTCGAGCAGCGTCATCCCTGGCTGCAGGCCCAGCTTGCCCAGCGCCAAGTCGACCTTGGCTTGCTGGGCCTCTTCCAACGTCATGTCGTCACGCTCGAAGTAGGCGCAGCTGTAAGTCTGGCTCGGGTCGAGGAAGAGCCGGAAGAAGTCGTCAGACAGATCGTAGTGCGCCTGCACGTCTTCGAAATGTGGCCTGAAGTTTTTGCGCCATTCTGGCGTGCGCCTTTCTGGTCTTTCACGGTGTTCACCCCAGGGCGAGTGCGACTACCGGCGCCCGGCGTCCGCCAGTCATGGTAGTCGATCGGCCTGGTCAGACCGAATCGGCAAATGTAGTCGTCAGCTCGCCGATGATCCGATCCCACAGCTGCTCGGGCAGGTCGTGGCCCATGCCGTCGACCAAGACCAAACGGGCTCCCCGGATCGCGCGGGCAACCACCCGGCCGCCGAACGGGCGCTGCAACTTGTCGGCGCGGCCATGCAGGACCACGGTGGGTGCGGTGATCTGCCGGTCGTAGCGGAGCAGGCTACCGCTGGCGATGATCGCGCTGAAATGCCGGCTGATGCCCCACGGGTAGTAGCAGCGTTCGTAGGCCTCGATCGCGTCGTCACGCAGCCGCTGTTCGGGCGCGGGGTAGCGGGGGCTGCCGATGATTCTCCAGACCTTCACGGAGTAGTCGGCGATCACGTCGATCGGCGAATTCGGCGCCGGCCCCTTAAGGACCGCGACCAGCGCGCGCGGGGCTGGCGGCGGCAAGAACGGCTGGTTGTTGCTGGAGAAGATCACCGCCAGCGCCCGCGTCCGCGCGCGGAACCGCGCGGCGAAGATCTGGGCGATCATGCCGCCCATCGAGGCGCCGACGATGTGGGCGCGGTCGATCCCGAGGTGATCGAGCACCGCGGCGGCGTCGTCGGCCATGTCCTCGAGGGTGTAGTCGGCTTTGCCGGGCATGCCCAGCCAGAACTTGAGCATCCGCGGGGTCAACGCCCCGCCGGTGTGGCGCCGCTCGGTTTTGCTGGACAGGCCGACGTCACGGTTGTCGTAGCGGATCACCCGCAGGCCTTCGGCGACCAGCTTCTCGCAGAACCCGTCGCGCCACAGCAGCAGTTGCGAGCCCAAGCCCATGATCAACAGCACGGCCGGGTCGCCCGGGTCGCCCATGTCCTCGTAGTAGATGTCCAGGTCGCCGAAACGTGCTGTGCCGCTTCGGATTTCCACAGCGGCTAAACCTCCCTAGACTTCAACGTCGGATTGATGCTCGCGGCTGACCTCGACCATAAAGTTAGCGAAGTATCCGGTGAGCTGCGGGTCGGACATCATCTGCCACCTCGGCGCCAACAGCTTCATGTACCGCTCGACGTAGAGGAACTGCTTGCCGATCAGCACCAGCTCGCGGGGCAGCTTGACGTCGTAGGCGTCGGCCAGCGTCGAGAGCTGCCTGCCGATGTCGGCGTAGGACATGTCGCCCACCGTCTGCATGGTCAGCGGGGTGGCGAAGCTTCTCCAGGTCCTTGGCGGCCTGGGCCTCGGGCTTCATGGTGCCCACGGCGCCCATCAACACGACGATCTTGCCCGCGGCGGCGTGGTCCTTCTTGACCAGCAGCGCGTACACCAGCTCGCGCAGCAACCACCGGGTGCGCGGATCGATGCGGCCCATGATGCCGAAGTCGAAGAACACGATGCGGCCCTGATCATCGACATAGAGGTTGCCGGCGTGCAGGTCGCCGTGGAACAGGCCGTGCCGCAGACCGCCCTCGAACAAGCTGAACAGCAACGCTTTGACCAGCTCGGTGCCGTCGAACCCGGCCTTGCGGATGGCGGCGACGTCATCGATGCGGATGCCTTGCACCCGCTCCATCGTCAGCACCCGGTCGGTGGTCAGGTTCCAGTACACCTGCGGCACACGGATGTTGCGGCCCAGCGGTGAGGCGTGCAGGTGGGAAACCCAGGCCTCCATCGACTGCGCCTCGAGGCGGAAGTTCAGCTCCTCGGCCAGGTTGTCGCTGAAGTCGGCGACGACGTCTTGCGCGGACAGTCGGCGGCCCAGCTTGGCCAGCTCCACGGTCTGCGCGAAGCGTTTGAGGATCTGCAGGTCGGCGGCGATCCGGCGACGGATGCCCGGACGCTGGATCTTGACGACGACCTCCTCGCCGCTGTGCAGGGTGGCGTAGTGCACCTGGGCGATGGACGCCGACGCGAACGGCTCTTCCTCGAAGGAGGCGAACAACTCCGACGGGTCGGCGCCAAGCTCCTCGGCGAACAGCTTGTGCACCTCGTCTTTGTTGGCCGGCGGCACGCGGTCGAGCAGGCCGCGGAATTCACGCGACAGCTGTTCGCCGAATGCGCCCGGGCTGGACGCGATGATCTGCCCGAATTTGACGTAGGTGGGGCCCAGGTCGGCAAAGGTTTGCGGGAGTTGCTTGATCACCTTTTGCTGCAACGGACCCTTGCCCGGCAGCTTGGTGACGACGCGTGCGGCGGTCCGGGTGAGCTGCCAACCGGTCGCGCTGATGCGGGCCACCTCAACCGGCAACGACACCCGGTCAAGCTTGGCTACCTCGCGGTGGCTGTTGGAACTCATTCGTGCAGTGTCTCAAATCCCCCAGGTCGTTACCGAATCGTGCAGGCCACAGGGTCGGCCGCCGGCCGCGAGCGTGAAACTGTGGCGAAAATTCCGGCGAAATCCCGCCGTAGTTTCACGTTCGGTGCGCGAAGTTTTCCCGCAGCACCTCGACGATCGGGCGCCACACCGGTTCGGGGAGGTCGTGGCCCATGCCGTCGATGACGACGAACCGCGCGCCCGGAATGGCCGCGGCGACCCCGCGGCCGTTGCGCGGCCGCACCATCGGGTCGTTTGAACCGTGCAGCACCACCGTGGGCGCGGTGATCGCCTTGCTGTAGGCCAGCAGGCTGCCGGTGCCCAGCACGGCGTCGAACTGGCGCAGCATGCCGGGCGGATAGCTGGACCGCTCGGCGAGCTGCCGGACCCGGTCGCGCAGCTTATCGTCGGACGGCAGGAAGTTGGGGCCGTTGAATACCGCGACGTTGCGGACTTCGAAGGCCAGTTTCTCCTCATCGGAGGCGTCGTCGCCGGGCGCGCCGAACGCCAGCCGGATCACCCGCCAGGCCGGTAACCGGGAGAACGGCTTGCCGGTGGTGGACATGATGATGGCCAGCGACGCCACCCGCTGCGGTTCGGAGCCGGCCAGGATCTGGGCGATCATCCCGCCCATCGAGGCGCCGACGACGTGTGCCCTGGCGATGCCGAGGTGATCGAGCAGCGCGACCACGTCGCGGGTCATGTCGACCAGCGTGTAGGGCACCGGGCTGCCGCGGCCCAGCAGATAACGCCAGACCCGGCGATAGACCGCGCCCTCGGCGCGCATCCCGTGCATCTTGGCCGACAGCCCGGTGTCGCGGTGGTCGAACCGGATCACCCGATACCCCGCGTCGACGAGCTGAGCGCAGAAGCCGTCGGGCCACATCGGCAGCTGGGCGCCAAGCCCCATGATCAGCAGTACCGGCGGGCCGGCCGGGTCGCCGAGGTCTTCGTAGTACAGCTCGACGGTGCCCTGCTCGCTGTCGCGGCGGGCGATGCCGCTACGAGTCAGCATGCTTGCTCTCCGGTTTTTGCTCGTTCTTCCAGGGCGTGACCCAACCCGCGATCTCCCAGTTCTCCACCGCGGCAAGCAGCTCGTACATGGTGGCGCCGTCGATGCTCTCTCGGATGATGTCGGCGTGCCCGGAGTGGCGGGCCAGCTCGTTGATGACATGCCAGATCACCCATCGCACCGACCAGACTTCGAGATTCTTCGGGAACCACGGAATGTCATGAGGCACCGGCACCGCGGCGTCCAGGTCGGCGGTGTCCACCAGATGCAGCGATTTGGCGTTCTCGGCCTGGAAGGCGCTGATCAGCCCGGCCAGCGTCTCGTCGGGCCGCATCACGTGCTGGTCGGCGAAGTCCTTGGCGATCTCGTCGAACGGCCGGGTGTCCCGCGGCGGGAGTTCCGGGGCGGCGGCGACCCGGGCCATCCAGCTGCGCTGCACACCGGTGGCGTGCTTGACCAGCCCGCCGATCGACAATTCGCTGACCGTCGGCCGCGAGCGAGCCTGTTCGTCGGTGAGGCCGTAGGCCACCGCGAAGAACGCGCTCTGGTGGAAGGTCAGGTATTCGCGCAGGGCGCTGCGTTCATCGGTCACGGGCGAGGCGAGAGCAGGCATCAGCGGGTCCTTCCGGTCGACTGTGCTCAAGCGGCCGTCATCGTGGGTAGGTAGTACCCACGCGAATGGCCACCTTCAACATCCTGCACGGCCGCAGCGTCGACGACGAGGACGTCGACGTCGATCGGATCACCGGCCGCTGATCATCGACGTGTCGCGCCAGCGACGCCGCACGGCGCCCGTCCGGCGTCGTAGGGTGCGGGAATGCAGGTGATTTCGGCGGAATCGACGGAGCTTTTTGTCGGGCCGCCGGACGCGCCGCTGCAGGTGGCGCGGGTGACCGTCAGCGGCGGCACCGAGCCGACGCTGGTCCGGGTCGACGGCGACGGCGTCAGCGGAGAGACGCTGGCCCAAATCGGGCGCGCCGTTGGGCAGTGCACGGTTGAGGTGCCTGTTGCCGTCGAGCACCCGGTCGTCGGTCAGCGGCGCGCCGCGCAGGTGCACCTCGATGGCGGCGCTAAGCCCTCCAGCAAACCCTTTGCTTTCACCGTCGCCGAGCCCGGGTGGACGATGTTCATGATCAGCCACTTCCACTACGACCCGGTGTGGTGGAACACCCAGGGCGCCTACACCAGCCTGTGGCGGCAGGACCCGCCGGGCAGGTGTCGCAACGGCTTCGAGCTGGTGCACGCGCACCTGGAGATGGCCCGCCGCGAACCCGAGTACAAATTTGTGCTCGCCGAAGTCGACTACCTCAAGCCGTACTGGGACACCTATCCCGAGGACCGCGCCGATCTGCGCCGCCTGATCGCCGAGGGCCGGGTGGAGATCATGGGCGGCACCTATAACGAACCGAACACCAACCTCACCAGCCCGGAGACAACGATCCGAAACCTGGTGCACGGTATGGGTTTTCAACGCGACGTGCTCGGCGGCGACCCGGCTACCGCCTGGCAGCTCGACGTTTTCGGTCACGATCCGCAGTTTCCGGGCATGGCCGCCGACGCGGGGCTGACATCGAGTTCATGGGCCCGTGGACCGCACCACCAGTGGGGCCCGATGCACAGCGACGGCGGCGTGGCGGGCATGCAGTTCTGCAGCGAGTTCGAGTGGATCGCTCCGTCCGGGCGCGGTCTGCTCACCCACTACATGCCCGCGCATTACGGGGCCGGCTGGGGGATGGACGACGCCCCGTCGCTGGCGGAGGCCGAACAGGCCACCTACCGGCTGTTCGAGGAACTGCGCAAGGTCGCGCTCACCCGCAACGTGCTGCTACCGGTCGGCACCGACTACACCCCACCGAACAAGTGGGTCACCGAGATTCACCGCGACTGGGGTTCGCGCTACACCTGGCCGCGGTTCCTCTGCGCGCTGCCCAGTGAGTTCTTCGCCGCGGTGCGAGCCGAACTGGACGCCCATGCGCTGGTGCCTTCGCCGCAAACCCGGGACATGAACCCGATCTACACAGGTAAGGACGTGTCGTTCATCGACACCAAACAAGCCAACCGGGCCGCCGAGAACGCGGTCTTGGACGCCGAGAAGTTCGCGGTGTTCGCGGGGCTGCTGGCCGGCGCCGACTACCCGCAGGCCGCGCTGGCCAAGGCGTGGGTCCAGCTGGCCTACGGCGCGCACCACGACGCCATCACCGGGTCGGAATCCGACCAGGTCTACCTCGACTTGTTGACCGGCTGGCGCGACGCGTGGGAGCTCGGCCGCGCGGCCCGGGACAACTCGCTGGCGTTGCTGTCCAGCGCCGTCGACGGTGACGTGGTCGTCTGGAATCCGTTGGCGCACAACCGGACCGATGTGGTTACGGTCCGGCTTGAGGATCCGCTGGGCGCCGGGTTACGCGTGCTCGACCACGACGGCACCGAGCTGCCCGCACTTGTCGAGCACGACGGACGGTCGGTCAGCTGGGTGGCGCACGACGTGCCGTCGCTGGGTTGGCGGGCCTACCGGCTGGTCGCCGGTGACAACTCGACAACATGGAAACCGGTGCGTGGCAAGCAAATTGCCAACGAGCATTACCGGCTGGTCGTCGACCCGGCCCGCGGCGGCGGGGTGTCGTCGCTGATGCACGACGGCCGGCAGCTGATCGCCGAGGGCCGGGTGGGCAACGAGCTGGCCGTCTACCAGGAATACCCGGCGCACCCGACCGGCGGCGAAGGCCCGTGGCACCTGCTGCCCAAGGGGCCGGTGGTCTGCTCGTCGGAAACCTCAGCGGAGGTACGGGCTTACCACAGCCCGCTGGGCCAGCGGTTGGTCGTGGCCGGCCGGATCGGCGAGTTACTGCGCTACACGCAAACTTTGACGCTGTGGCACGGCGTCGACCGGGTGGACTGCACCACCACGATCGACGACTTCACCGATGCCGACCAGCTGCTGCGTCTGCGCTGGCCGTGCCCGGTGCCGGGCGCCATGCCGGTCAGCGAGGTCGGCGACGCCGTCGTCGGCCGTGGTTTCGCGTTGCTGCACAACGGATCTCAATCGGTGGACACCGCGGACCATCCGTGGACCCTGGACAACCCGGCCTACGGCTGGTTCGGGCTGTCCTCGGCGGCCCGGGTGCGCGTTGGAGACGGGGTGCGCGCGGTGTCGGTGGCCGAGGTGGTCGCGCCGACCGAGCCGATGGGCGGCCTGCTGGCGCGCGACCTGGTGGTGGCGCTGGTACGCGGCGGGGTTACGGCGACCTGCAGCAGCGCCGACAAGCCACGCTACGGCCACCTCGGCGTCGACTCGAACCTGCCGGACGCCCGGATCGCGTTGGGCGGTCCGGGCCAGAACGCCTTCACCAAGGCCGTGCTGGCCGCCGCCGATCCGGCCTACACCGTCGAGGTCGAGCGGCAGCTCGCCGATACCGGTCGGGCCAGGGTGTGGGTGCCGGCCGCGGCGCCGTTGGCGACTGGCTGGATCCCCGGCGCAGACCTGCGGGATTCGCGGGCGCTGCCGGTGCTGGTGATCGCCAGCCGCGACGACGCCGACCTCGGGCCGGCGATCGCGTCGGTGGCCGACGACCTCGTCGACGCCGAGATCGTCGTCAGGCAGCACGCGCCGTCGGGCCTGCAGCGCTTCGACTCGCATACGGTCGCGCTGCTCAACCGCGGGGTGCCCAGCTTCGCCGTCGAGACCGACGGCACCCTGCACACCGCGCTGATGCGGTCGTGCACCGGCTGGCCGTCCGGCGTCTGGATCGACGAGCCGCGCCGCACCGCGCCCGACGGCTCGAACTTCCAGCTGCAGCATTGGACGCACGTCTTCGACTACGCGCTGGTCTGCGGCGCCGGTGACTGGCGGCACGCCGAGATTCCGGCCCGCAGCGCCGAGTTCTCCCACCCGCTGCTGGCCGTGACGGCGCCCGGGCGAGTCGAGCGGGCTGCCCGCCACCGGTTCACTGCTGCGAGGTCGAGCCGGCCGGCGCGGTGCAGCTGGGTGCGCTCAAGGCGGCCGGCAACCCGCTGGCACACGGCAGCGCCCACCCCCTCGACCCCGGCCGCGTTGCCATCCGGCTGGTCGAAACCCGCGGCGGCGACACCGACGTCGTCGTGCGCTCGCCGCTCGGCACGGTGTCCGAGCTGCATCCGGCCGACCTGCTAGAGCGAGCCGCGGCTTAGATCTCGCCGCCGCTCGCTCACCGCGCTGCACGGCTACCAGATCTGCACCGCGCTGGCGCGACTCGACCTGCCCCGGCTGCTCGACAGTGCGCGACACGGAGTTGGCGCCGCAGGCCGAGACCTGTCAGCCGCTGTATGCGCGGTACTGGCTGCACAACCGCGGACCGGCACCGCTCGGCGGGCTACCCGCGGTGGCCCACCTGCACCCGCACCGGCTGAGCGCCGCCGCGGGCGCCGACGTGCTCGCTGCGCTTGACCGCGGCCAGCGACAGCTGCGATGCGGCGCTGACCGGCAGCGTCAGGCTGGTGTGCCCGCACGGCTGGTCGGCCAGCCCGGCCGAGCTGCCCTTCACGCTGCCGCCCGGCGAACACCTGGACGCCGACGTGGTGCTGACGATGCCCGCGCATGCCGATCCCGGCCGGTATCCGGTGCGGGCGCAGCTGCAGGTCACCGGCGCTGACGTACCGCCCGCCTGGCGTCAGGTGGTCGAAGACGTGTGCATGGTGTCGGTCGGTGGAGCTGACGATGGGGGGTTGGTGTACCTCGTCGACGGGCCCGGCCGACGTCGAGGTGGCCGCGGGCGAGTCGGCTCGGCTGGCCGTCACCGTCGGCACCGACGCGTGCGCCGACCTGAGCCTGGAGGCACACCTGATCAGCCCGTGGGGAACCTGGGAGTGGGTCGGCCCGGCGACGCAGGGCGCGGTGCTGCCCGCCCGAGGCGCCGTCGAGCTCGGCTTCGACGTGAGCCCGCCGCCCTGGGTGGAACCCGGCCAGTGGTGGGCCTTAATCCGGGTCGGCTGCGCCGGCCAGCTGGTGTACTCACCCGACGGCGAAGGTGACGGTCCGATGACCGCGGCAGTCGCGGCTGCCGCGACGGTCGGCGGTGTCCCGGTGCCGGTCGACGAGGTCGACGCGCGCGAGGCGCGGTTGCGCGACGGCCCGCTGGCGGCTGCGCTGCCGGCGATCGGCACCAGCGAGGGTAGGCAGCTACGCCGCTGGCTGACGCAACTGCTCGTGACCGAACGGGTGCTCGCCGCTGAGGCCGCTGCGCTGGGCGTGACCGCGCGGGACGCGCCTAGCGAGGCTGAGCTGCTGCCCGACACCACGGCCCGACTGGAGATCGGCAGCATCCCCGCCGCGGCGCTGGCGGACCCGTGCGCGCGGGCACTGTTCGCTCGCGTCACCGCCGCGGTCGACGTCAGCGACGACGACGTGGCCGGCTACCACGCCCGAAACCCGTGGCGGTTCGCCGCGAC
>CAVRER010000006.1:0-55974 GCA_963720085.1 uncultured Actinomycetota bacterium | reverse complement strand
GATGTGCACATCCGCCTGATGGCCCTCGGTGTGCCGGTAAGCGCTGAGCACCGCGGCCTTGACGTCCTCAAGCAGGTCGTCGAAGGAGATTCCTCGTTCCACGACGATCGCGTGCAGAGCGGCCATGTCGATGTTCATGTTCTGCCCTCCGCACTCCGATCGACAGCCGCCAACTCAAGTTCTCGTTTGACAGGAGGCGAAAATTCAACCTGAACAACAGCTTTCACGATCTCGCCAATCGGCACCGGACGCACGGTCCAGTCGCGGGCCTGATCGTCGCGGACCACCAGCAGCAGCGTGTTGTCAGATATCTCGCCGACTCGACCGGTGACGTTCGTTCCGTCGGCCAGTGCTATTTCGACCTTGCGGCCCCGCGCCCGACGGAAGTGCTTTTCGCTGGTCAGTGGGCGGTCCAGCCCAGGCGAGCTGACTTCCAGCACGTAGCGACCCTCAACGCTTTTGACAGCATCCAACAAGGTCGACGCCGAACGGGACAGCTCAGCGATGGTGTCCAGGTCGAGGGCGGTCTCGCCGTCGGCAATCACGGTTATCCGCGGCGGACGAGCCCGCGGATCGATGACGACGTCCTCAATTTCGTAGCCTGCGCGCGCGAACTCACCATCGAGTAGCTCGATCACCTGCGTCTGTGACGGTAGCCCGATGGCCACGGCGAGCTCCTCATCTTGAGTTGTCCGGTCAGGCGGCCCTCCGGTTCGCAGTAGTGCACGTTCCCGGTGAACTAGCCATTAACGATACGCCAGGAAACTCGTATCAGCCGTGATCGCGGCCAGGTCAACCAACGTCATAGCCGGGCCATCCAACGCGCCGGCACGGCAATGGCAGGATGTTGCTGTGCCACGCACGCTGCCCACTGTCAGGCCAGTCAGATCGGTTTTCAGCAGGCGACAGGTGCTGGCCGGCGGCGCCGCTCTCGCCGTGTTCGGGATGACCGGCTCCGCCTGCAGTTCGCCGCCCGCTCCGCCGGCGGTCGACGAACTCGAATCGCAGTTGAAACTGGCCCGGCACGACAGCGAGCTGGCCACCGCGGCGGCTGCGGCTGCAGCCACGCCGGTGAGTGCAGCGCTGACCGAAGTCGCCGCCGAACGCGCCCAACACGCGCAGGCGTTGGCCACCGAGATCGCCCGCCTCGCCGTCAATCCGACATCCGCCTCCAGTCGGACCACCAGCCCGACACCCACCACGTCAGCCGCGGCGACGCCCCCACCGTCACTGTCCGACGTGATCAATTCCTTGCGCGGGTCCGCGGCCAGCGCCAGTCACTTGGCGACCACGTCTTCGGGTTATCGGGCGGGCCTGCTCGGCTCGATCGCCGCCGCGTGCACGGCCTCTTACAGCGTTGCGCTGGTGTTCGGAGGATCGGCGTCATGACATCCGCTGAGCCGTCCGGTCACAACACGCCTGCCGACACCGCGCTGTGCACTGCCCTGACGACCGAACACGCGGTGATCTACGGCTACGGCATCGTGTCCGCCCACTGCCAACCCGAGGTCAACAGCCTGGTGTCTTTCTCGCTGAATCAGCATCGCCAACGTCGCGACCAGGTGATCGCGATGCTCGGCGGCCGCTCGGTCAACGCCCCGGTGGCCGCCGCGGGCTACCAGCTGCCGATGCCGGTGAACAACCCAACCGATGCGAACCGGCTGGCCGTGCGGATGGAGAAGGACACCGAGGTGGCCTGGCGCGCGGTTATCGAGCAGGCTCAGACGCCAGAGGATCGCAAGTTCGGCGTGACCGCGCTGACTCAGAGCGCCGTGCTGGCCGCCCGCTGGAACCAGGTACTCGGGGCCAACCCGATCACCACGGCGTTTCCCGGCGGCGACTAAAGGGTGTCGAACAACTGGCTGCGGTCGAGTCGACGGAGTAGTAGGGCGATTTGGCTGAGGATGAGGAATCCGCTGAGGATGAGGAATCCTTCGTGAGCGTCGAGGGTGCCTTCGTAGTGGCGGTCCAGGCGGCGGCAGTGGTTGATCCAGCCGTTGGTGCGTTCGACCACCCAGCGTCGCGGCTGGACGATGAACCCGCCCGGGTTTCGGCCCGGACACGACGTCAACGGTGACACCGGCCTTGGTGGCGGCGTCGGCGACAGTGGATGCGGTGTAGCCCTTGTCCACCCAGACGTGGGCGATGGTCGGCGCGATCCGTTTGGCGCGGCGCACGAGCTTCGGGAACGCGGCGCGGTTTTGTGCGTTGGCCGGGGTTACGACGGCCGCGACGAGGATTCCGGCGCTGTCGACCAGCACGTGGCGTTTGACGCCGTCGACCTGCTTGGCGCCGTCGAACCCGCGCGGCCCGGCGACCGGGGATGCCTTGACCAAGGAAGAATCGACCACGGCCGCCGCGGGCCCCGTCGCCGACCAGATCGGGTGCGGACCTCGTCGCGTATCGCGGTGAGCACCTTGGTCCAGGTGCCGGCGCGACACCAACGCAGGAAGTGCTTGTGTGCCGCCGACCAGCTCACGGTGAAGTCGTGTGGGAGGTGCCGCCACGCACACCCGGTGGGCAGTACGTACAGGATGGCGTCGAGGTATTCGCGCCAGCGTTCGGGCGGGCCAGGGCCGCCCGCCGTTCGGATGGTTGGGCACGATGAATCTGGCGATGCGTGCCCAGGCGGTATCGGACAGGTCGGATCGATACCGGCGCCGTCGCTTCGGGGTCGGGTCACATGACCCCGATGCTAATCACGCAGTCCGACACCTCACCGCATGTCCAGGGTGGTTGTCGGTGGGCTGTGGGATGCTCACCGCTGAGATGGCCCGGCACACCACGTTCCGCTTCTGCCTCGACCCCACCGTCGAGCAGCATGAGCTGCTGGCCCGACATGCCGGGGCGTCGAGGTTCGCGTTCAACCAGTGCCTGGCGATGGTGAAAACCGCGCTCATCCAACGCAAATCCGAGCCGGACACCGATGTGCCGTGGACCGGGTTCGATTTGATCAATGCGTTCAACGCCTGGAAGAAAACCCAGGACGCGGGCCGGGTCTTCACCGTCGACACCGAAGGTGCCGTCGACACGGTGGTGACCGGTCTGTCGTGGCGCGACCAGGTGTGCCAGCAGGTATTCGAGGAAGCCGCGGTCGACCTGGGTATGGGGCTCAAATCCTGGTCGGACTCCCGATCCGGCAAGCGCACAGGCAAGAAAGTGGGCTTTCCCCGCTTCAAGAAGAAAACTGGTGGCCTGCCGTCATTTCGGCTGCGCAACAAGCATCCCAAGGGACGTCTCGAGGCGATCCGGGTCGGCGACAACAACCGCCCCCGCTCGATCACGCTTCCCGGCATCGGGCAGATCGGGGTGCATGACGACACCCGCCGGCTGCGGCGCATGCTGGCCAAAGGTCGCGCCAAGATCTGCTTCGCCACCATCACCCACCACGGCGGGCGCTGGTGGGTATCGCTGAACATCGAAGCTGCCGACCTACACCCAGCCCATCAGCACCCGGCCCGCCATCCGGGGGATGGTGGCGGGTGGGTCGGCGTCGATCGGGGCTTGTCGGCGTTTGTGGTCGCCGCTAGCGCCGATGGCCGCGAAGTCGCCCGGATCGCCGATGCACCCAAAGCCCTTGCCGCGGGGATGAAACAGCAGCGTCACCTCGCCAAGAAGTTGTCCCGCACGAAGAAAGGATCTGTAAACCGCCGCCAGGCCGCAGCCAAGCTGGCACGTCATCACCATCACGTCGCCAACATGCGCCGCCATTTCCTGCACCAGGTGTCCAACGAGTTGGTCAAGACCCACGATCGGCTCGTCATCGAAGACCTCAATGTGTCCGGAATGCTGCGCAACCATCCCCTGGCCCAAGCGATCTCCGATGCCGGCTGGGCCGAGTTCGCCCGGCTGCTGGGCTACAAACAGGCCTGGCGCGGCGGCCAGCTCGTCACCGCCGATCGCTGGTACCCGTCAAGTCGGCTGTGCCCGGCTTGCGGAGTTGTTCGTGGCGATCTGACGTTGGCTGACCGGGTGTTCACCTGCAGCTGTGGACATTCCGCCGATCGCGACACCAATGCCGCGGTGAATCTGGCCCGCTGGGGCCAGACCCACCACCATGCATCACCCGATCCCCGGACCCCCAAGCAACGGGGCCGGGCCACCAATGCCCGCCGACGGGACGGCGCTGACCGGCACCCTTCGTGTGCCGGTGAAACCAGCCCGGATGACGCGGGAACTAACGTTCACACCGCACCGGCGGCCTGAACCGACGACGCCCGAGAAGGGCGGTGCCGAACACCCAACAGGGGTTGTTCGACACGCTTTAATCGCCTGACACCGCAACCGTGATGTCGGTGGCCAGCCCGGCGCCGACTGCCAGTTCGCGGGTCTCGCCGGTGAACCGATTGCGCAGCTCGACCGTCCCGTCCGCCCAGCCGCGGCCCACCACGACGATCCACGGCACACCGAGCAGTTCGGCATCCTTGAACTTCACCCCGGGCGAGGCCTGCCGGTCGTCGAGCAGCACCTCGATGCCGAGCCGATCCAGATCAGCGGCCAGCGCGGTGGCTCCGGTGCGCGCCTGCGCATCCTTGTTGGCGATCACCAGATGCACGTCGAACGGCGCGACCTCGGACGGCCAACGCAGCCCCAACTCGTCGTGGTGTTGCTCGGCGATGACCGCTACCAGCCGCGACACTCCGAGACCGTAGGAACCCATGGTCAGCCGCACCGGCTTGCCGTCCTCGCCGAGCACGTCGACGGTGAAGGCGTCAGTGTATTTGCGGCCGAGTTGGAAGATGTGGCCGATCTCGATCCCGCGGGCGGAGACCAGCGGGCCAGCGCCGTCCGGAGACGGATCGCCGTCGCGCACTTCGGCGGCCTCAATGGTGCCGTCGACGGTGAAGTCGCGGCCGGCGACCAGCCCGACGACGTGCTGCCCGGGCTTGTCGGCGCCGGTGATCCAGCTGGTGCCGTCCACCACCCGCGGATCGACGAGGTAGCGAACACCGTTGTCCTGCAACGACTTCGGGCCGATATATCCCTTCACCAGGAACGGGTACTTGGCGAAGTCGGCGTCGTCGAGCAGTGCGTACTCGGCCGGGTCGAGCGCAGCGCCCAGCCGCCGATCGTCGACCTCGCGGTCTCCGGGTAGGCCGATAGCCAGTAGCTCCCATTCGCCACCGGGTTGGCGCACCTTGAGCAGAACGTTCTTCAAGGTGTCGGCGGCGGTGACCGCGCGGCCCAGGTCGGCGCCGTTGGCCCACTCGACCAGGGTCGCGATGGTCGGGGTGTCGCCGGTGTCGTGGACCACCGGCTCGGGCAGTCCGTCGATCGGCAGGGTCGCCGGGCGGGCGGTGACCACGGCCTCGACGTTGGCGGCATACCCGGACGCGGGGCAGCGCACGAAGGTGTCCTCGCCGACCGGGCTCTCGGCAAGGAACTCCTCAGACGCCGAGCCGCCCATCGCGCCGGATACCGCGGACACGATGACGTAACGCACCTGAAGCCGGTCGAAAATCCGCTGGTAGGCCTCTCGGTGTGCGTGGTAGGCGGTTTTCAGCCCGGCATCGTCGATGTCGAATGAGTAGGAGTCCTTCATCACGAACTCGCGTACCCGCAGAATGCCGGCCCGGGGCCGCGCCTCGTCGCGGTACTTGATCTGGATCTGGTAGAGCACCAGCGGAAAGTCTTTGTAGGAGCTGTACTCCCCTTTCACCGTCAGGGTGAAGACTTCTTCGTGGGTAGGGGCGAGTAGATAGTCATTGCCGCGGCGGTCTTTCAGCCGAAAAATACCGTCGCCGTACTCGGTCCAGCGGTTGGTCGTCTCGTAAGGCGCGCGCGGCAGCAGCGCCGGGAAAAGGATCTCCTGTCCGCCGATGGCGTTCATCTCTTCCCGCACGACGCGTTCGATGTTGCGCAGCACCCGCAGCCCCAGCGGCAGCCAGCTGTACAGGCCGGGCGCGATCGGTCGGACGTAGCCGGCGCGTATCAGCAGCTTGTGGCTGGCAATTTCGGCATCGGCGGGGTCGTCGCGCAGCGTGCGCAAGAACAGCTCGGACATCCGGGTGATCACAGCGCGCAAGCCTAGCGGCGATCGCGAGCGCGGCTGAAAGCCGGGCGAAGCGGGTCGCCGCCATCAGCGCAGCGGCGATCGCGAGCGCGGCTGAAAGCCGGGCGAAGCGGGTCGCCGCCATCAGCGCAGCGGCGATCGCGAGCGCGGCTGAAAGCCGGGCGAAGCGGGTCGCCGCCATCAGCGCAGCGGCGATCGCGAGCGCGGCTGAAAGCCGGGCGAAGCGGGTCGCCGCCAACAGCGCAGCGGAAGCGCGGTCCGGCCGGTCGCGGCGGGTCAGGTGCCTACAGAGCTACAGCTCGCCAGCGTCGATGGCGTCCTTGACTTCCTGCGCGTGAGCCACCTGCGCGGCGCTGTAGCCGATGAGCAGAGAAACTCCGCCGACGACGACGGCCACCCCGGCCATCCACAGCAGACCGTAGGTGTAGCCGTGGTCGAGCGCATGCAACTGCACCTTGTTCATGTTCTTCACCGGGCCGGTTGTGCCACCCAGGTACAGCGTGCGCGACGTGATGACGGCCTGGATGATCGCCAACACCACCGGGCCACCGAGGTTTTGCAGCATCAGCGTGATCGCGGAGGTGGGTCCGATCCGGTCGAAGCCGACGCCGGCGATCGCCGAGAGCGCCAGCGGGATGATGATCATGCCGATCCCGATCCCGCCGACGGTGATCAGCACCACCAAGTCGAGATACGGCATGCCACCGTCGAGCGTCGAACCGTAGATCATCGCGCCCAGCAACAGGATCCCGCCGCTGATCACCACGACCCGCGGCGGGAACCACGACACCAGCTGCGAGGAGCCACCCATGCCGATGCCCAGCGCGATCGCGAACGGGATGAAGCCGACGCCGGCTCGCAGCGCGCTGTAGCCCATGATGTCCTGCACGTACAGCCCGATCAGCACGGTCAGGGTAAACAGCACGCCGCCGCCCAGGAAGATGGCCACGAAGGTGGCCAGCCGGTTGCGGTCGAAGAACAGGTCGAACGGGACGATGGGGTTCTCGGCGGTGCGCTCAACCATGGCGAACGCGACAAAAGCAGCCAGGGCCACCACACCGGAACCGATGGTGGTAAATGAGATCCAGCCCTTCTCGGGTCCCATCGAGAACGCGAACACCGCGGCGGTACACACCAGCGTGGCCAGCACGGCTCCGGTGGCGTCCAGCTTCATCCGCTCCCGGTGGGTTTCCCGCAGTGTGGTGCGGGCCAGGTAAATCATCACCAGCCCGATCGGCACGTTGACCAGGAACGCCAACCGCCACGACGCCTCGGTGAGCGCACCGCCGACCACCAAACCCATCACCGAGCCGATGCCGGTCATCGCGCCGAACACCGCCATCGCCGCGTTGCGCGATGGCCCCTTCGGGAAGGTGGTAGCCACCAGCGCTAAGCCGGTCGGCGAGGCGATTGCGGCACCGATGCCCTGCAGCAACCGTGCGGTGACCAGGGTGAAGTCGTCCCATGCGATACCGCACAGCGCGGAGGCGATGGTGAATAGCGCGACGCCGACAATGAAGGTGCGCTTCCGGCCGATGGTGTCGCCCAGGCGTCCGCCGAGCAGCATCAGTCCACCGAAGGTCAACACGTAGGCGGTGATCACCCAGCTCCGGCCGGCGTCGGACAGGCCCAGTTCGTTCTGGATCTTAGGAAGGGCGACGATCGCGATGGTGCCGTCCATCGTCGCCATCAACTGCATCCCGCCGATCGCGATGACCGCAGCGATGAACCGCCGCGACAGCATCCACGTCGGATAAGACTTGTTTGTGGGGCTCACGGCGGTCTTGGCTGAGTGCACTGGCGGCATATGAACTACTCGCTCCGAGGGTTCAGACGTCGATTCGTGGACAGCCCGCTCTGCGTCGTTGAGAGCCGTCATAAGAACTTACCCTACAGTAATCTTAGAAATCTTTTAAGCGCCGAATCCCGCTACCGTACCGATCACGATGATCGCGGGGGGTCGAATTCCCTCCGAACGTATCTTTTCCGGAACGTCAGCGAGGGTGGCCCGCAACGTGTGTTCTACGGCCGTCGTTCCGTGTTGGACCACCAACACCGGCGTATCCGCAGGTCGGCCGCCTTTCAGTAGGACTTCGGCGAAAAGCTCGATGCGCTCCACCGCCATCAGCAAAACGATGGTGCCCGACATCGCCGCTAATGCGTCCCAATTCACTAACGATTCGGGGTGCCCCGGCGCAAGATGGCCGCTCACCACCACAAACTCGTGATTCAGGCCGCGGTGAGTGACCGGGACACCCACCGACGCGGGCACCGCTATGGCACTCGTCACACCTGGGACCACCGTCACCGGAATACCGGCGTCGACACACGCCAGAAGTTCCTCGTATCCGCGGGCGAACACGAACGGGTCACCCCCCTTAAGGCGCACCACGAACCGTCCGGCTTTGGCCTGCTCGATCATGACCGCGTTGATGGCGTCCTGTGCCATCGCCCGTCCGTAGGGAATTTTCGCGGCGTCGATCACCTCGACATGCGGGGGCAGTTCGGCGAGCAGCTCCGGTGGCGCCAGCCGGTCGGCGACGACGACGTCGGCCTGGGCGAGCAGACGCCGGCCGCGGACAGTGATCAGTTCCGGATCGCCGGGTCCTCCGCCGACCAGCGCCACCCCGCCACGCACGACGTCGGCGCTCTCCGCCGTGATGACCCCCTGCTGCAGTGCCTCGCGGATCGCCGAGCGGATTGCCGCCGATCGACGGTGCTCGCCGCCGGCCAGGACTCCCACCGACAGCCCGGCGTAGTCGAACGTTGCCGGGGTCACTGCGCTGCCCTCGACCGCAATGTCGGCGCGTACGCAGAAGATGCGATACCGGTCAGCCTCGGCGACCACCGCCGCGTTCACTTTCGCGTCGTCGGTGGCCGCGATGGCATACCAGGCACCCGCCAGGTCGCCGTCGCGATACTCGCGCAGCGACAAGGTGATTCGGGTCATCGCCTCGACCGAGGGGGTGGCCGTCCGGGTAATGACGTGCACGTCAGCTCCACTGGCGATCAGTAGCGGAAGTCGGCGCTGAGCAACGTTGCCGCCGCCGACCACGACGACCTTCTTGCCGGTCAGCCGCAAGCCGACCAGATAAGGGCTGTCGAGCGACATCAGCCGGCGAGTCTCATGGCTACGCAGCCCCACCGGGTGCTACCGGGCTACCGGGACCGTTTCGCGGGCTACCAGGCTCGCCCGCCGACGATGCAGGCCGTGCAACGGCCTGAGGAGGAGGCGGGCTACCAGGCTCGCCCGCCGACGATGCAGGCCGTGCAACGGCCTGAGGAGGAGGCGGGCTACCAGGCTCGCCCGCCGACGATGCAGGCCGTGCAACGGCCTGAGGAGGAGGCGGGCTACCAGGCTTGAGCATTGGCACGTGCGGAACTCCGTCGTCGACGAAGTCGTCACCGTCCCGGACGAATCCGTGCTGGGCATACATGTCCGTCAAGTAGATCTGCGCGTCGATCCGGCAGGGATAGTCGCCCACCTCGGCCAGCGCCGCACGCAACAGCCGAGTGGTGTGGCCCTGGCCGCGCGCGCTGCGTTCGGTGCACAACCGCCCGAGCCGAAATGCCTTCTGCCCGCCCGCGTGTTCCTCCATTAGCCGCAGCGTACAGATGACCTCGCCGTCGGGGGCCGCCAACCAGAAATGCCGGGTTTCGGCGAGTAGATCGCGCCCGTCCAACTCGGGATACGGGCGGGCCTGTTCCACCACGAAGACCTCCACCCGCAGCTTCAGCAACGCGTAAAGCGTAGGAACGTCAAGGTCTTTGGCCCACGCACGGTGCAATGCCGCGGTCATGATGCGCCCGCTGATTCGCCCGCTGACGATGCAGGCCGCGAAGCGGCCTGAGGTGGGGGCACCTCCCGCTTGCGGGGGCAAGGCGGGCAATCGGGCTTGAGTTGCAGCGCCCTGGTGCCCCACGACCACACTTCCTCGAACAGCGCCGACTCACCGGAGAGGGTGGCTCCCAACGACGGCACCATGTCTTTCAGGGTAGGCAGCCACGCCTGATGCCGGTCGGGAAAGCAGCGCTGCAGCACGTCGAGCATCGCCGATACCGCGGTCGAGGCTCCCGGCGACGCTCCGACCAGGCCGGCGATGCTGCCGTCGTCGGCGCTTAGCACGGTGGTGTCGAATTCGAGCACCCCACCTTTGCGCTTGTCTGGCCGGATCAGCTGCACCCGTTGACCGGCCGTCGTCAGCTCCCAGTCGGAATCCCTGGCGGTGGGTACGAATTCGCGCAGTGCGCCTACCCGGGCCGGCTGCGACAGCCGCAGCTGGCCGATCAGATAATTGACCAGTTTCAGCTGAGTGACGCCGACGCCGATCATGGTCGCCAGGTTGCCCGGCGTGACAGACCGCGCCAGATCGGTGATCTGGCCGTGCTTCAGGAATTTCGGCGACCACCCGGCGAACGGCCCGAACAGCAGCCAAGGCTTGCCGTTGACGATCCGCGCATCGAGATGTGACGCCGTCATCGCCGGCGCGCCGATCGCGGGTAAGCCGTAGACCTTCGCCCGGTGCGCAGCAGTGATCGCGGGATTGCCACTGCGCAAAAACTTTCCGGCGATCGGAAAGCCGCCAAATCCCTTGGCTTCTGCGATGCCGGACTTCTGCAACAGCGGCAACGCCCGCCCGCCGGCACCGACGAAGACGAATTTTGCATTCAGCCTGCGGTTTTCGCCGGTGCGGCGGTTGCGAACCGTAAGCGTCCAGCCGCCGTCGCGCTGACGAGAAAGGCTGCGTACCTCGTGACCGAACCACACGGCCGTACCGTTGCGCACCCCGTAACCGATGAGTTGTCTGCACAGGGCACCGAAGTCGACGTCGGTGCCATCGGCAGCCCAATCCAGCGCAATGGGTTTAGTGAGGTCGGAAAAGTCGCGTTTGGCGGCCATCAACGGCAGCCGGCGGGCGAATTCGTCGGCGTCGTCGATCCATTCGGCGCGGGCAAACAGTGGATTACCGGCCAGCGCCTGCCGGCGGCGGCGCAGATAGTCGACGCGATCGGCGCCCTGCACAAAGCTGACATGCGGAACCGGGCGCAGAAAGCCGCGCACGTCAGACAGGATGCCGTTTTCGGCCGCATAGGCCCAGAACTGGCGGGTGACCTGAAATTGCTCGTTGACCCGCACCGCTTTGCTGACGTCGATCGAGCCGTCCGGCTGCTGCGGTGTGTAAAACAGCTCGCAGAGCCCGGAATGCCCGGTGCCGGCGTTGTTCCACGCGCCGCTGCTCTCGGCGCCGGCAGCATCCAACCGCTCGACCAGGATGATCGACCAGTCGGGCTCCAGCCGCCGCAACAACGCGCCCAGGGTGGCGCTCATGATCCCCGCCCCGACCAACACGACGTCGGCCTTGGCTGCGACCTGCGGGCCTGACATCGGGCTATTTGTCCTTTGCGCTCGAGTGACCGTCTGGACTGTTCAGATCGCCAGGTTATCCCGGCCAGCCCGATCACCGTTGTTCGAGGTTGTGCCGCAGATTCCGCCGCGATCTGCCACGCTGTGCGCCATGACCTGGCGGAATTTGGCTCCGGCCGTCGCGTTGGCCGGTGTGCTGGTGGCCGGGTGTTCCTCGTCGACCGGTTCGGATGCGGCGCATGGCACATCTGGCGGCCCCGCTGCAACGTCGCCGACGGCGGTTGCGCAGGCCGCGGCTCACGGTGTGGAAGCCGCGATCGCGACCATCCCCTGGTCGCAGGTCGGTCCGGGTTGGATGCTTGCTACCTGGAGCCCGGTTCCCGGCGGGCGCCCCGGCGCGCCGCTACCCCCGGGCTCACCGACGCGTGACACGGCCACCACGACGCTGTACCTGGTCGACCCCGCGGGTGGTCGCTATCCGATCACCACGTTCCCGCCGCCGGGTCAGCAGGCGAGTCCCGAGTTGGTGGACTGGTCGGGCGATGGGAGCCGTGCCCTGTTCGACGAGCAGTACGCCACACCGCCGATGGCCATCATGGTCGACCTGCACATGGGCACGCAGACGACGATGGCCGTGCACGGCTCACCTCGCTACAGCCGCCCGAACGGCAAGGCGCTGCTGTTGTCGACGCCGCCCGGCCCGGGCTCGCGACTCGCGACCCTGGACCGAGTCGACCTCGCCGGCAACCACGAGCTCACCTACCCGACCGACAAGCTCGGCAGCCCGTTCAACGGCAACTATCTTTCGACGCCCGACGGGACGCGGCTGGTCCTCGGCACGTCGGCGGGCCTGGCGCTGATGGGCAACGACGGGACGCCCGGCTCGACGCTGTCGATCCCGGGACAGACCAACTGCAGTCCATTGCGGTGGTGGGACGAGAAATCCGCCGCGACCGTTCTCGCGGCCTGCGATGCTCCCGGATTTGCGTCGCGGCTGTGGTTGGCGCAGATCGACGGCCGCCCGCCTACCGCTCTCACCGCGGTCAATGACGGGCAGAAGGGTCCCGATCTCCGCGACGTCGGCGCTTGGCAGCTCCCTGCAGGCACGTTCGTGCAGGCCGAAGGCGCATGCGGCTATCAGTACCTGGCCAAGCTCAACGCCGACGGCACCACCTCGCCGGTCTCGGTGTCCGGCGTGGACACCGGCCGCAGTGTCATCGTGGCAGGCGTCAACGGGGGCGATCTCGACCTGCAAGCCACGGCTTCATGTGGCGGCGGCCAATCGCTCTTCGACTACAACCCCGGCAGCAACACGTCGACCGTGTTGCTCGGGCCGCCGCTCAACGGCGGTGGCGTGATCGAGGCGGTGCCCTACGCGGACCAGCGATAGCCGGACCTCACACGCTTTAAGCTTGCGTGGGTGACTGGCTGGCAGCCCGATGTCCTCCCCGGCTATTGGCAGCTCACCATCCCGCTGGGTGACGATCCCGATGGCGAGGGCGATGTCGTCGCGACACTGCTACGTCGTGGTGACGAGGCCCATATCCCCAAGGCCAGCCACGCCGTCCTGGCCGTGCACGGATACACCGACTACTTCTTCCACACTTCGCTGGCCGACCACTTCGCCGAGCGCGGGTTCGCCTTCTATGCGCTCGACTTGCACAAATGTGGGCGGTCGTGGCGGACCGGCCAAACCCCGCACTTCACCACCGACCTGGCCCGCTACGACGCCGAGCTCGACCGCGCGCTGGCGGTCATCGGCGAGCAGACCGGTTCGGCGCGGGTGCTGGTGTACGGCCATTCCGCCGGCGGGTTGATCGTGTCGCTGTGGCTCGACCGGTTACGCCGCCGACGTAGCAGTGGCGCGACCGCACGTGCGGGCGTGACCGGACTGGTGCTCAACAGCCCGTTTCTGGATCTGCCCGGTCCGGGGGTGCTGCGCTGGCCGACAACGGCGGCGCTGATCGCCGCGATCGCGCGCGCCGGCGATAAACGGGTCGCCCGGGCCCCGAGCGAAGGTGTTGGCGGTTATGGCGCCAGCCTGCACCGCGACTATTACGGCGAGTTTGACTTCAACCTGCAATGGAAACCGCTGGGCGGCTTCCCCATCACCTTCGGCTGGCTGCGCGCGGTCCGACGTGGCCAGGCACGGCTGCATCGCGGGCTCGACGTCGGCGTGCCGAACCTGATCCTGCGGTCAGATCACAGCGTGTCGGAGACCGCGGACCCAATCGCCCTGCAATGCGGCGACGCGGTTCTCAACGTGGCACATATTGCCCGCTGGGCCGGCTGCATCGGCAACCGCAGCACCATCGTTCCGGTGACCGACGCCAAGCATGATGTGTTCTTGTCGATGCCGCAGCCGCGGCAGGTGGCCTACCAACAGTTGGACACCTGGCTTGATGATTACCTCGGTGCCGCCTCCAACGTCACGACCGAAAGCGGCTGAGGGGCCAGGCGAATGGAGACCTACGACCTCGCGATCATCGGAACCGGTTCGGGCAACAGCATTCTCGACGAACGCTATGCGGGCAAACGAGTCGCGATCTGTGAACAGGGAACATTCGGCGGAACCTGCCTGAACGTCGGATGCATCCCCACCAAGATGTTCGTCTACGCCGCCGAGGTCGCCGAAACGATCCGCACCGCCGCCCGTTACGGGGTCGACGCGCACATCGACCGGGTGCGTTGGGACGACATCGTCTCGCGCATCTTCGGGCGCATCGACCCGATCGCGATCAGCGGTGAAGACTACCGACGGGCCTCCCCCAATGTTGACGTCTACGACCGGCACACCCGTTTCGGTACGGTCCAGCCCGACGGTCGGTATCTGCTGCGCACCGACGGCGGCGAAGAGTTCACCGCCGAACAGGTCGTGATCGCCGCCGGCGCGCGACCGGTGATCCCGCCGGCCATCCTCGAGTGCGGAGTCCACTACTACACCAGCGACACCATCATGCGGATATCCGAGTTGCCCCCGCACCTGGTGATCGTCGGGGGCGGTTTCGTAGCAGCCGAATTCGCGCACATCTTCTCCGCACTGGGTGTCCGGATCACCCTGGTGATCCGCGGCGGCGCCCTGTTGCGCCACCTCGATGACACGCTGTGCGAACGGTTCACCCGCATCGCGTCGACCAAATGGGAACTGCGCACCCACCGCAATGTCATTGGCTCGCACGAGGACCGCTCCGGCATCGTGCTGGAGCTCGACGACGGTTCGACGCTGAGCACCGACGCCGTGCTGGTGGCGACCGGCCGGATGCCCAACGGCGATCAGCTGGACGCCGATCAGGCCGGCATCGAGGCCGACGACGGCCGAATCGTCGTCGACGAATACCAACGAACTTCGGCGCGCAACGTTTTCGCGCTCGGGGATGTGTCGTCGCCGTATGAGCTCAAGCACGTGGCCAACCACGAAGCGCGCGTCGTGCAGCACAATCTGCTCTGCGACTGGGACGACACCGAAGCGCTGGTCGCCACCGACCACCGCTACGTCCCCGCCGCGGTGTTCACCGATCCGCAGATCGCCACCGTCGGGCTGACCGAGAATGAAGCTGTCGCAAAGGGTTTCGACGTGTCATGCACCATCCAGGACTACGGGGGCGTCGCTTACGGCTGGGCGATGGAGGACAGCACCGGAATCGTCAAACTGGTCGGCGACCGCGGGACCGGGCGACTCCTTGGTGCACACATCATGGGACACCAGGCCTCGTCGATCATCCAGCCGCTGATCCAGGCGATGAGTTTCGGGCTCTCTGCCCAGCAGATGGCTCGCGGTCAGTACTGGATTCACCCGGCGCTGCCGGAGGTCGTCGAGAACGCGCTACTTGACCTGTCCTGACGGGCCGTTCTGCTGGCATTGCGGGCACAGGCCGTGCAAGGTGAGGCCGGCGCGTTCGGACAGCGTGAACGAACTGCCCGCCATTGCATGTTCCAGCGCGGAGGCCAGCCGTCCGGCCGGCACTTCGATGATCGAGCCGCATCGGGTGCACACCGCGTGATGATGCGGGTCGGCGGCCAGGCCATAGGTGGTGACCCCGCCCTCAAGGGTCAGCGCATGCAGCACACCCTGGTCGACCA
This sequence comes from uncultured Actinomycetota bacterium, assembly GCA_963720085.1. Lineage (GTDB taxonomy): Bacteria > Actinomycetota > Actinomycetes > Mycobacteriales > Mycobacteriaceae > Mycobacterium. The sequence continues at coordinate 40,516 of CAVRER010000006.1, read as the reverse complement.
GCGTGGTCACCGTGCGGTAGATCGTGGCCAAATCCGGCGGCTGGTCTTCGGCGGGCAGGCACTCGCGCAGCCGCTGGTCGATCTCGGCCACCGACAGATGCCCGTGGACCGGCTCGAGCACCGCCAACACCGCGATCCGAGATGCCATCCGCCGCAGCCCATGGGACCGCAGCAGCTCACCGATTCGCTCGGTGACGGCCGGATCCAATGCCGAAGGCTTGGCCACTCATCCAGTATCACGCAGGACGCGGGACATGGCTGTAAGACTGGCGTCGTGATCGGTTCGATCTGCGACGTGCTGCCCGCCGCGGCTGCGCTGCTGTCGGTTTCCGGGGCGCCGGACACGCCTGACACGCTGGGAGTAACCGACTGGGTCGGCGACGTGCGCCGCGTCGCGGTGGTGCTCGTCGACGGGATGGGCTGGCACTTGCTCCCGGCGCTGGCCGCCGATGCACCGCTGCTGGCGTCGGTGCTGGCCGGCGATGCCGGGCGGCTGGACGAACTCGCCTGCACCTTCCCGTCCACCACACCGACCAGCCTGGCGTCGCTGAGCACCGGGGTCGCACCGGGCGAACACGGGATTCTCGGCTTTACCTTGAAGCTCCCCGACGCCGACCGGGTGCTCAACCATATCTTTTGGCGTGACGATCCCCCGGCGGCCCAATGGCAGCCCGTCCCAACGTGGTTCGAGCGGCTGCAGCAGGCCGGCGTCGACGCCCAGGCCGTGCTACCCGCGGCGTTTCTCGGCAGCGGCCTCACCGAGGCGGTGTACCGCGGCGCGCAATTCCACCCCGCCAACAGCGACGACGACTACGCGCAACTAGTGGTCAACCAGTTGCGCGCGGCGCCCGGATTGCTCTATGCCTACACCGCCGACCTCGACACCGCGGCACACCTGTTCGGCATCGAGTCACCGGAGTGGCACGCCGCCGCGGTCCGGGCCGATGCGCTGCTGACCCGACTGGTCGAGGCGTTGCCGTCGGATGCCGCGCTGCTCATTACCGCCGACCACGGCGGTCTGAACGTGCCGGCGCAAGCCCGCATCGACCTCGACGCCGACTCAAGGCTGCAGGCCGGTGTGCGCGCGGTCGCCGGCGATCCCCGGGTGCGCTACCTGCATACCGAGCCGGGCGCGGCACCCGATGTGATCGCCGCCTGGAGCGAACTGCTGGCTGGGCGAGCCGAGGTGCGCAGCCGCGACGACGCCGTCGCAGCCGGACTGTTCGGACCCGTCCGTCCCGGCCACCTGCCCCGGATCGGCGACGTCGTCATCATCTGCACCGGCGACACAGCGGTGCTGGCCACCGGTCACGAGCCACCGGAAGTGGCTCGGCTTGTCGGCTTTCACGGCGCGGCCACCCCGGCCGAGCTGGCGATCCCGCTGATCACCTTCCGGGGTTGACCGACTCCACGCCCCCACATGCAAAAAACTTGCAGAATTCCTGCGAATCGTCTGCATGACGTTCACGGGTGGTTTACCCTCGTCGGCGGTCGGGGTTTCTATCCAGATGGGACGCGACATGGCCGCTGACCCGCTCAGCAGGCAATGGTCGTCACTGTCTCGGCTACGGGCCGCGTTGACGCCCGACGAGTGGCTGCGTCTGGGATCGATGTTCGCGGTGATCATCGCGCTGCACGTAATCGGTTGGGGCACACTAGTAGTCATTGTCGAGCCGGCGCACTTGAGCGTCGGAGATAAGGCGTTCGGCATCGGCATCGGGCTAACGGCCTACACGCTGGGACTGCGCCACGCATTCGACGCCGATCACATCGCCGCGATCGACAACACCACCCGCAAGCTGATGAACGACGGGCAGCGGCCGCTTGGCGTCGGCTTCTTTTTCTCGCTTGGCCACTCGTCGGTGGTGTTCGGGCTGGCCGTGGTGATCGCAACTGGCCTCAAGGCGATCATCGGGCCGGTCGAGCAGGACTCTTCGGCCCTGCATCACTACATCAGCTTGATCGGCACGAGCGTCTCGGGCGTCTTCTTGTGTTTGATCGCCGCCATCAATGTGGTGATCCTGGTCGGCATTCTGCGGGTATTCGCGCGGATGCGCCGCGGCGAGTACGACGAAGACGAACTCGAAGCACAGCTGAACAACCGCGGACTGCTCAACCGCTTGTTGGGCCGCTTCACCAAATCGGTCAGCGCGTCCTGGCACATGTATCCGGTGGGTTTGTTGTTCGGGCTGGGTTTCGACACCGCCACCGAGGTCGCACTACTGGTGCTGGCCGGCACCAGCGCAGCGGCCGGCCTGCCCTGGTATGCGATCTTGTGCCTGCCGGTGCTGTTCACCGCCGGGATGTGTCTGCTGGACACCATCGACGGCTCGTTCATGAATTTCGCTTATGGTTGGGCGTTTTCCAACCCGGCGCGAAAGGTCTACTACAACATCACGATCACCGGGCTCTCTGTCGTGGTCGCGCTGCTGATCGGCAGTGTGGAATTACTCGGACTGCTCGCTGAACAGCTCGGTTGGACCGGCGGATTCTGGAGTTGGCTGGGCGGTATCGACCTCAACGCGGTCGGTTTTCTGATCGTCGGCCTGTTCGTGGTGACATGGGTTGGCGCCGTGTTGATCTGGCGCTATGCACGCATCGAGGAGAAGTGGACGGTGCAGCCCGAGCGCGTCGGCTGAAACGCGTCGAGAAGTCGGCTTGGCTTCCCGCCAGGCCGAGATCGCCACCGCGGTCGAACGCACTTCAAAACCGTTACGGCTCTGCCCGATGCACGGGCATAGCTGGGTGGCCTGCTGCCTGGATGTGGCGGGGCCACGGCTAAACCACTGACCGTAGCTTTCCATCCGGTCCCCGGCGCGGTGCTTGCTGTCTGAAATCAGCCTGCGCTATGGCATTTCGGGGCCGGTCATTTACGAAGGAGCAGTCCATGTCGTTCGTCGATATCGTACCGGAGATGCTGTCCGCCGCAGCGGGCAATCTGCAAGTGATCGGCTCGGCGGTGAGCGCGCAGAATGCCGCGGCGCTAGCCCCGACCACAGGGCTGGTTCCCGCCGCCGCTGACGAGGTCTCCGCTTTGACCGCAATGCAATTCGCTGCACACGCGCAGATGTATCAGACGGTCAGCGCGCAGGCCACAGCGATCCACCAGACCTTCGTGACGATTTTGGCGGCCAGCGCCGGTTCCTATGCCACCACCGAAGCGGCCAACGCGGTCGCGGCAAGCTGAGGAGTGAGCAATGGATTTCGCGGTCCTACCACCGGAAATCAACTCCGGGCTGATGTACACCGGGCCGGGTTCCGCGCCCATGACGGCTGCCGTGGCGTCCTGGGACAACCTTGCAATCGAGATGTATTCGGCGGCAAGCAGTTACGGGTCAGTGATCTCGAGCCTGACCAGTGGACCATGGCGAGGTTCGGCGTCGGCGTCGATGGCTGACGCCGCCGCACCGTATGTGTCATGGATGAGCGCCACCGCGGCGCAGGCCGAACAGGCGGCGGGCCAAGCCAAATCGGCAGCCGGCGCCTACGAGACCGCGTTTGCGATGACGGTGCCCCCGGCGGTCATCGCCGCCAACCGTACGCTGCTGGCGTCGCTGATCTCGACCAACATCCTCGGCCAGAACACCCCGGCGATCGCGGCCACCGAAGCCCACTACGCGGAGATGTGGGCCCAGGACGCCGCGGCGATGTACGGCTACGCCGGATCGTCGGCGGCCGCATCGACATTGACGCCGTTCGCCGCCCCGCCGGCGACCACCACGACGACGGGAGCGGCCGCGCAGGCTGCCACGGTCGCTCAGGCCACCGGCACCGGAACGCAGACGTCGCTGTCGCAACTGGTGACTGCGGTGCCCGCTGCGCTGCAAGGTCTCGCCTCCCCCGCGTCGTCGACGTCATCGGGGTCCACATCGGGCCTTTCGGATCTTCTGAAGGTATTGACCGGGAACTCGACGTCCACGACGGGATTCGCCGGCCTCTTCAATGAGCTGTTCTCGTCAAGTGGCCTGGGGCTGAACGCGAATATCTGGAACACCATATTTTCGTCCGGCTTCTACATGCCGAGTAACACGCTGGGTGCCTTTACGGGCTTGTTCGGCGGCGCGGCTGCGGGTGAAGCGGCGGCTGGGGACGCGCTGGGAGAGGCTGCCACGGGCGGGCTCGGTTCGGCCGCATCGGAGTTACCGGCCTTCGGTGGGCTAGGCGGGGTTGGGTCGGCGGTGTCAGCGGGTTTGGGCAATGCCTCCTCGATCGGGCCGCTGGCGGTGCCGCCCAGTTGGAATGCGGTCGCCCCGGTGACAAGCCCTCTTACCCCGATGTTGGGGGGCGCCCCGATCAGCGCTCCCCCGACAGTCGCGGCCGGGATGTCCGGAATGCCGTTGGCCAATCCGCCCGGAAACCACCTCAACGGCTCCGCTCCCAAATACGGGTTCCGCCCGACGGTGGTGGCACATTCACCGGCAGCCGGGTAACCGGCAGCTCTACAGCGGGGTGGTGTAGGCGGCGCTGATACCGCCGTCGACCAAGAACGTCGCCGCGGTGATGAACGAGGCGTCGTCGCTGGCCAAAAAAGCTACCGCTGCAGCGATTTCGTCGGCCTCGGCGAAGCGGCCCATCGGCACGTGCACCAACCGCCGGGCCGCGCGGTCGGGGTCGCTGGCGAAAAGCTCTTGCAGCAGTGGGGTATTCACCGGCCCAGGGCACAGCGCGTTGACCCGAATGCCCTGGCGGGCGAACTGCACGCCGAGCTCCCGTGACATCGCTAACACCCCACCCTTGGACGCGGTGTAGGAGATCTGGGAGGTAGCCGATCCCATCACCGCGACGAACGACGCCACGTTGATGATCGAACCCTTGCCCGCAGGCGCCATGTGCCGCAACGCCGCCCGGCAGCACAGGTAGACCGATTTCAGGTTGACGTCTTGCACCTGCTGCCAGACCGGCAGCTCGGTGTTCTCGATCAGCTCGTCCTCCGGTGGCGAAATGCCCGCGTTGTTGACCGCGATGTCGACCGAACCGTAGGCATCCGCCGCAGTGTCGAACAGCGTGTTGACCGCTGCTTCATCCGAAACGTCCACCCCGACAAACAGACCGCCCAGTTCGTCGGCGGCCGCCCCACCGCTCTGCTTGTCGATGTCGCCGATGACGACGGTGGCTCCCTCGGCGTGCAGCCGCCGCGCCGACGCCAGGCCGATGCCGCCGCCTCCGCCGGTGACAACGGCGATCCTGCCGGCCAGCCGGCTCATCGGCTCACCCGTCCGCTCGCATGTGAACGCGCTGCCTCCACGACCGCCGAGAACAGTCGCAGGTCGTCCAAACTCTCCTCCGGATGCCACTGCACCGCGAGCACGAAGCCCTCCCCGGGCAATTCCAGCGCCTCGATCACACCATCGGCATCCCATGCGCTGACGATCAGGCCCTCGCCGAGCTCGGCGATCCCCTGATGGTGATAGCACTGCGCGTCGACGGATTCACCAACCAATGCGGCCAGCCGGGTACCCGCGACCGTGCGCACCGGCAGTTCGCTGAACACCGCGTTACCGGTCCGATGACCGCTGTGTCCGACGACGTCAGGCAGGTGCTGATGCAGCGTTCCGCCGAGCGCGACGTTGAGCACCTGCGCGCCGCGACAGATGCCCAGCACCGGTAGCTCGCGCTTGAGCGCCGCGTCCAGCAGCGTGAATTCCCAGGCGTCGCGCTGACGGCCGGGCTGGTCGGTGGCCGGATGCGGCTGCTGGCCGTAGGCGGCGGGGTCGACGTCCTTGCCGCCGGTGATCAGCAGCCCGTCCAGACCGTCGAGCACCCGCTCCGCGATGTCGGGATCGACCGGCTGTGGCGGTAGCAGCACGGCCACCCCGCCTGCCGCGATGATGCCTTGGAAATAGCCGGCGGGCAGGAGGCTGGCGCGAACATCCCACACGCCCATCTGCGCTTGGTCCAAATAAGTGGTCAAGCCAATCACCGGAGGTCTAGAAACGTTCAAACCCGCGCACCCTCTCCCAGTCGGTGACCGCCGCATTGAATGCCGCCACCTCGACGTGGGCGTTGTTGACGTAGTGGCTCACGACATTCTCCCCGAACGCCTGCCGGGCGACCGTCGACGCCTCGAAAAGCGCCGCGGCTTCGGCCAGCGTGCCGGGCAGCCGTTCGACATCGCCAGCGATCTGATAGGCATTGCCTGAGCACGGCTCCGGCAACTGCAAGCCGTGCTCGATACCGTGCAGCCCACCGGCGATCAGCGCCGCCACGGCCAGATACTGGTTGACGTCACCGCCGGGCACCCGGCATTCCACCCGCATATTGTCGCCGTGACCGACGATGCGCAGCGCACAGGTCCGGTTGTCCAGTCCCCACGCCACCACGGTAGGCGCGAAGCTGCGATCGGCAAACCGCTTGTAGGAGTTGATGTTCGGCGCATAAAGCATCGTCAACTCCCGCAATGTGGCCAACTGGCCGGCGACGAAGCTGCGAAACATTTGCGACATGCCGAGCGGTTGCTCGCTCATCGGCGAACACCGCGGAGCCATCCGTCGCCCGAAGCGACATGTGAATGTGGCAGCTGTTGCCTTCGCGCTCATCGTATTTCGCCATGAAAGTCAGACACTTGCCGTGCTGGTCGGCGATTTCTTTAGCCCCGTTCTTGTAAATACTGTGGTTGTCGCAGGTGACCAGCGCCTCGTCGTAGCGGAACCCGATCTCCTGCTGACCCTTGTTGCACTCGCCCTTGGAAGCCTCCCAGCGCAGACCCGCACCCTGCATGTGCTGCCGGATGTCGCGCAGCAGCGGCTCGATGCGGGTGGAGGCCATCACCGCGTAGTCCATGTTGTAGTCGCTGGCCGGAGTCAGCCCGCGATAACCGCTCGCCCAGGCTTGCCGATACGTGTCGTCGAAAACCATGAATTCCAGTTCGGTGCCGACATAGGCGCGCAGCCCACGCTGACTTAGCCGGTCAAGTTGGCGGCGCAGGACGCGACGCGGTGCGGGCTCGATCGGGCTGCCGTCGTGCCACGCCAAATCGGCCAGCACCAGCGCTGTGCCGGGCAGCCACGGAATCAGCCGAAGCGTCGTCAGGTCCGGCAGCATCACCATGTCGCCGTACCCGGTGTCCCAGCCCGACATCGCATAGCCGGCGACGGTGGTCATGTCGACGTCGACGGCGAACAGGTAGTTGCAGCACTCGGCGCCGTGCTCGGCCACCTCGTCGACGAAAAACCGCGCCGAGACCCGCTTACCCATCAGCCGGCCCTGCATGTCGGTGAACGCGACGATCACGGTGTCGACATCACCGGCGGCGACCAGTCGCTCGAGTTCGTCGCGCGACAAGGTTCGCCTCGCCGCCGGGGCGATGGTTTTCCGTCACCAGGTGCTGGTGCGCAGGACGATCTCGGCGGCCAGCTGGGCGGTCGACTCGTGCGCGTTGCGCCGTGCAAGCAACTCCACCACGCGGTAATCGCCGTAAACGAACCGCTGGCTGGCGCGGGCCACAGCCTGCGCAGCCGGCGTGCTGACCAGCGCGGTTGTGTTGATCTCCACCGGCGGACAGTGGTCGTCGCGGATCACCCCGGTGACATCGGCGACCCGTGGATGCCCGCGGTCGATGGCCACCAGACCGGTGAAGCGGTCCAGCCTGGTCGCCGCCAGTTCCCAGGCCAGCTCGCCGCCGACACGATCGCCGACCAGCACGCCCCAATCGATGTCAAGCACGTCGAGAATGCCCACGACCGACTTGGGCGTCAGGCGTGGGTCCGGGCCGACGACGATCGTCCGCAGCGACGCGGTGTGCAGGCGCTCACACACCGCGTCGTACGCGGCGGGCGCCCGCTGAGCGGCACCCAGCACCACCACGACGGAGCCCTTTTCCGGACCGGTGTCACTGACCTGGATGGGAAACCCGTCGACGGTTGTCATCATCGTCGAAGGCACTAAAGCAAGTTACAGCCAATTGGCCCGCGCGCGGGCCGTCTTCGCGTAGTTCGTTGACACAGTTTCAGTTGGAAACGTTCTCGCAACATAGAACTGACGCGTCGCATTTGCGACGACGACAGCGACAATAAGGAACGGTCTTTTTGAAAACCTTTGACTGACCGGGGTTTTGGAACGACAGGCGACGTTGTCAGCGCAGGGCGGCGACGACGGTCGGACGCGGCGGTGGGCCACCGTCCAACAGCCCGATGACGGCATCGACGTCGAGGTGGGCGTCCAACAGGTCGGCCATCACGTCCAGCTGGGCATCCCGCCGCGCCGACACATCAATGTCGTCAGCCACCACGAAACCGTCGCGGCCCGTTGCCGCCGCGACGCCGGTCAACCACGGCCGGCGGAAGTCGTCATTGTCGAACAGGCCGTGCCAGTGCGTCCCGAACACCTGGCCGCGCCGATACCCCTGCGGGGATCCGTCCACCTCGAACCAGCCCGGCCTCCGCGCAGCGGGCCACCCGCCCGTGGTGGATCTCGTAGCCGTGCAGCGATCCCTGCCAGCGGCGCAGCACCTTGTCGGGGGCGAACACGATGTCGGCGTCCAGCAGCCCCGATGGCCTCAACCCGGCCCGATCGGCTTTCGACCGGGTCGTCGATCCAGCGGCACAGCATCTGGAAGCCACCGCAGATGCCGAGCACCGTCCGGCCCGGACCCGGCATGCGCGGCGATGGCCTGGTCCAGCCCACGCTCCCGCAGCCAGCCCAGGTCGGCGACGGTGGCCTTAGTGCCCGGCAGCACGACGACGTCGGCATCGACCAGGTCGGCGGGTTGGCTGACCCAGCGCACCAGCACGCCGGGTTCGCAGGCCAGCGCTTCGACATCGGTGGAGTTGGAGATCCGCGGCAGCCGCGGCACCGCGACCCGCAGCCATTGGGAACCGTGCGGCGGTTGCGGTCTGCCGATGACGCGGTGGGCCAGCACCGACACCGAATCCTCGGCGTCGAGCCACAGGTCGTCGCAGTACGGCAGCACCCCGTAGGTCGGACGACCGGTGAGCTCGGCGAGCTGCTGCAACCCGGGTTCCAGCAGCGCCGCGTCGCCGCGGAACTTGTTCACGATGAACCCGGCGACCAGCGCCTGGTCGTCGGGTTCGAGCACCGCCACCGTCCCGAACAGATGCGCCAGCAGCCCGCCGCGGTCGATGTCGCCGACCAGAATCACCGGCAGATTCGCGGCGCGGGCCAGGCCCATATTGACCAAGTCTGTTGCGCGCAAGTTGATTTCGGCCGGCGATCCGGCGCCCTCGCAAATCACCGCATCGAATTCGGCTCTCAACTGCCCCAATTCGTCGAGCACGACACCGAGTAGCCGGTTGCGATGCGACCAGTACTCGGTCGCGGTGACCGAGTCGACGGCCTGTCCCCGGATCACCAGTTGCGAGGTCGTGTCGCTGCCGGGTTTGAGCAGGATCGGGTTGAACCGCACGCTGGGGGCCAGACCGGCCGCGCGGGCCTGCATCGCCTGGGCTCGGCCGATCTCACCGCCCTCGACGGTGACCGCGGAATTGTTCGACATGTTCTGCGCCTTGAACGGCGCGACCCGAATACCCTTGCGCGCCAGCAGCCGGCAGAGTCCGGCGACCACCACCGACTTTCCGGCGTCGGAGCTGGTGCCGGCGACCAGCAGCGCACCGCTCACGGTTTGGGCGCAGCGGTCACGGCAGGGTGAGAATGTCCACGCCGGACTCGGTGACCAGCAACGTGTGCTCGAATTGCGCGGTCCACTTGCGGTCTTTGGTGACCACCGTCCAGCCGTCGTCCCAGATCTCGTAGTCCAGCGCGCCGAGGTTGATCATCGGCTCGATGGTGAACGTCATGCCCGGCTCGAGGATCGTGGTGACGGACGGCTGGTCGTAGTGCAGCACAACCAGTCCGTTGTGAAAGGTCGTACCGATGCCGTGACCGGTGAAGTCGCGAACGACGTTGTAGCCGAACCGGTTTGCGTAGGATTCGATGACGCGGCCGACCACCGACAGCGAACGGCCCGGTTTGACGGCTTTGATCGCCCGCATCGTCGCCTCGTGGGTGCGCTCGACAAGCAGCCGGTGCTCTTCGGAGACGTCGCCGGCCAGAAACGTGGCGTTGGTGTCACCGTGCACGCCGTCGATGTAGGCGGTGACGTCGATGTTGACGATGTCGCCGTCTTCGATCACCGTCGAGTCGGGGATGCCGTGGCAGATGACCTCGTTCAGCGACGTACAGCACGACTTGGGGAAACCCTTGTAGCCCAGCGTCGACGGGTAGGCGCCGTGGTCGACCATGTAGTCGTGGGCGATGCGGTCCAGCGCGTCGGTGGTCACGCCTGGCGCGACCGCCTTGCCCGCCTCCGCGAGCGCGCCGGCGGCAATCCGGCCGGCCACCCGCATCTTCTCGATCACTTCGGGCGTTTGCACCCACGGCTCGGTGCCCTCCCGCGCCGTCGGCTTGCCGACATACTCCGGCCGTGGGATCGACTTGGGCACCGGCAGTGTCGGCGAGAGCACGCCGGCAATCAGCTCAGAACGAACAGGACGAACAGGCATACCGCCAGCGTATCTGGTCTCAAACACGCCGACGCCGACGCAGCAACGACCGGCGCGGTCCTTTGATCTTCACCGAGCCGCACACCACCCGACCGGTCAGCACCACATGCGGGGTGCCCTCGGCCGGCGCGGCCTTTCGGCGGTCGCTGGCGCTGCCGCCGTAGACCTGCAACGTCGTCGATCGATGCGCTCGCGCCGTCGGGCAACCGGATCTCCACCGACCCGAACCTCATGTCGAGCTCGATGACGACCACCGGCCCGGCGAATCGCGCCTTGACCAGGTCCAGCTCGACCGAGCCCATCCGGCGCACCAACGCCAGCCGAGTCGGCACGGTCCACTCGCCGTGACGCTTGAGCGAGCCTACCCAGCCGCGCAGCTCCACCCGGTCGGCCGCGGACGTGACGATGGCCCCCGGGCCGGGCAGATCACCGACGAGGCTGTCCAGCTCATTGCGGGTCCGCGCGTAGGACACCTGCGAGGAGCGTTCCTCGAACTCGTTGATGTCGATCAGCCCGAGCGCAACCGCATTGTGCAGCCGGCGCAGGGTGCCGTTGCGGTCGGCATCTGACACCCGCAGTTCGGTCAACTCGTCAGGGCGCGTCATGGCGCTACCAATCTACCGCCACCGATCCCATGGGCTCCGGCCACGAAGTCGTGACCGCCAGGACGTGCCGGGCAGCTGCGGCGACAAATCCGCAGGAAATGCACCGCCGCGTGAATAGGAACAGCCTATTTGACATTAGACTAATAATCCGGCTACGCCCCCCTGGCCGGGCGACAAGCCAATTTGGCTGTACCGCCGTTAAGCCAGATAGTCCGCCGGCAGCACGTCGAACATGAACTTGGTCATCCGCACCGCGTACTCCGAACTGCCGCCCCCGACGATCAGCGAGGCGAACGCCAGATCGCCGCGGTAGCCGGCGAACCAGGAATGCGAGCCGCCGGGGAACTCGGCTTCACCGGTCTTCCCGAACACCGCGCCGCAGTCGGCGATGTCCTTGCCGGTGCCGTTGGTCACCACCAGCCGCATCATCGGGCGCAGAGCGTCGATCACCTTCTCGCTGATCGGTGTGGTGTCGCCGGTGATCGTCGTCGGCCGTCCCTCGATCAGCTTCGGCACCGGAGTCTTCCCGGCGGCCACCGTGGCCGCGACCAGCGCCATGCCGAACGGGGAGGCCAGCACCTTGCCCTGACCGAAGCCGTCCTCGGTGCGCTCGGCCAGATCGACCGTCGGCGGCACCGAACCGGTGACCGTGCTGATGCCGTCCACCTGGTAGTCCAGCCCGATGCCGTACTGGCTTGCCTCCTGGGTCAAACCGCGCGGCGGCATCCGGCTGGCCAATTCGGCGAACGTGGTGTTGCACGAACTGGCGAATGCCCGCGACATCGGCACCACACCCAAATCGAAGCCGCCGTAGTTGGGGATGGTGCGATGCCCGATGTCGATCTCTCCCGGGACAACCCAAAAGCGTGTTCGGGCTTGCCATGTCGCGCTCGAGCGCGGCGCCCGCAGTGACCATCTTGAACGTCGACCCCGGCGGGTACAGGCCGGTGGTGGCAAGCGGACCGACGGCGTCGACGGCAGCGTTCTGCGCGACGGCGAGAATCTCCCCGGTCGACGGTTTGATCACCACGATCATCGCCTGGCGACTCTGGTTGTCCACCGCGTGCTGAGCGGCGTTCTGCACGGCCCGGTCCAGGCTGATCGAGACCGACGGGGCCGGCGACGGCTCCACCTCGTGCAGCACCGCGACGTCGACGTTGTTCTGGTTGACGCTGACCACCCGCCAGCCCGCCTGGCCGTCGAGTTCGTCGATCACGGCCTTCTTCACCTGACTGATCAGCGCCGGGGCGAAGTGGTAGTCGGTCGGCAGCAGCTCGGCCTGCGGGGTAATCACCACGCCGGGCAGGTTGCCGATCGCCGGGGCGACGTTGTTGTTGTCGTCGGTGCGCAGCGTGATCAAATCCATCGGCTTGCCCGACGAGCTGGCCTGCTCGGCCAGCCGCTGCGGGTCGTTGAGCGTGTCGTCGAACGGGTGCAGCGCGTCGACGACCGCGCGGGCCGTGGTGATCAGGTAGCCGCCGGCCCGGGAAGCGTCCAGCGTGTAGTGGTAGAGGTAGCCGGGAGCCAGCACGTCGGTGCCGCCGACTTCGTTCACCGCGGCACGCCGCGGCGGGTCGGCCCGCAGCGCGAACGTCTGATGCTCGCCGAGGCGTGGATGCAAGTCGGTGGTGCTCCACCGGACCTGCCAATGGCCTTCGTAGCGAGCCATTTTCAGCTGGCCGTCGTAGGTCCAGGTCCGGTTCTTCGGCAGATGCCAGGTGTAGCGATAGCTCACCGTGCCGATGTCCTCGGTGTACTTCGAGCCGAGAATCTGGGTGTCCAAGTGGCTGGCTTGCAGCCCGGCCCACGCCGCGTTGAGCGCTTCGCGCGCGTCGCTGGGGTCGTCGCTGAGCTCGGCGGCCGCCGCGGTGTCGCCGGTGGACAACGCAGCGAAGAACCGCTCGGCCGCCGGCGCGGGGCCCTCCGGCCGCGGAGTGCAGGCCGACACGGCGGTCGCCGTGACAAGCACCGCCAAGGCAAAGCTGGTAGCTGATACCGCTGATACCAATGTGATTTTTGTTGCCATTGAGGCTGATGTTATGAAACCGGGCGGCAAGACCGGCGGAGGCGCACCGAGACTGAACCGTTATCCGTTAGCGCTGTCGTGTTTGCGCCGAAACTTAAGCCACTGCGACTCCGACCGGCGTGTCGTCGCAGGCGTTCAAGTGTCGCGCCAACGACCGAGCTCGGCGTCTTAGTCCAGCAGGACCGTCGCGAAGGTGCCGACCTCGACGAAGCCGACTCGGTCGTAGGTGGCCCGGGCCACCGTGTTGAAGTCGTTCACGTACAGGCTGGCGATGCGCCCGGTGCCGACGATCACCGCTGCCAGCGTCGCGGTACCGGCCGTGCCCAGACCTTTGCCGCGCCGCTCGGGATGCACCCACACCCCTTGGATCTGGCTGACCGTCGGTGACTGGGACCCGACTTCGGCCTTGAAGACCACCTCGCCGTTCTCGAAGCGGGCCCACGCTCGGCCCGCCGCGATCAGGCCGGCGACCCGACGCCGGTAGCCGCGGCCGCCGTCGCCGAGCCGCGGGTCGACGCCCACCTCGCCGATGAACATGTCGATGGCGGCCACCAGGTAGGTGTCGAGTCTCGTCGGGCCGCACCTGGCGCACACCGGGATCGATGTCACAGGTCGGCATCGTGACTCAGCGACATCAGCGGCTGGTGCTCACGCACATCGCGGGCCGGGCCCCAGGCCGGCTCGAGTCGCTGCCACATCGGCATCACCAACTCGGCCCGCCCGACCAGCGACGAACACCGCCGCGACGCGGTCAGCGCCGCATCGGCGAACGCGTAGCAGGTCGCTCAGTCGGCCGCGCAGCGGAATCAGGTTCGCGCCGGCGTAGCACAGCGACTCCTCAGGCCCGCGGCGCGTCCACAGCTCGCCGCCGATCGAGTTGGGGTCGAGGCCGTGATCGGCGACCCGGGCGGCGACCATGCACGACCCGACCGGATCGTCGTCGAAGACGCGGCGCACCGCGGCGCCGTCGCGCACTACCGACACCCGTCGCTCGTTGACCAAGCGGCGGATGGGCGGAGCCGACATGCTGACTCTTTCTGGCTCTCTCTGGGACCGACAGTTAGCCCGAGTGGGCCACGTTTCAGCTTACGGTCACAACAGGCGAACCGCTCGCTGTTGTTCCGGCGGTGTCGTTCTCCGCGGCAAGCCGCATGGCTTCCTCGATCAGCGTTTCGACGATCTGCGCTTCGGGCACGGTCTTGATCACTTCACCGCGAACGAAGATCTGGCCCTTGCCGTTGCCCGACGCGACGCCGAGGTCGGCCTCCCGCGCCTCCCCCGGACCGTTGACCACGCAGCCCATCACGGCCACCCGCAGCGGCACGTCGAGTCCGTCGAGCCCGGCGGTGACCTCGTTGGCCAGGGTGTAGACGTCGACCTGGGCACGACCGCACGACGGGCAGGACACGATCTCCAGCCCGCGGGGTCGCAGGTTCAGCGACTCGAGAATCTGATTGCCGACCTTGACCTCCTCGACCGGCGGCGCCGACAGCGACACCCGGATGGTGTCGCCGATGCCCCGCGACAGCAGCGCGCCGAACGCGACCGCCGACTTGATGGTGCCCTGGAAGGCGGGACCGGCCTCGGTGACGCCGAGGTGCAACGGGTAGTCGCACTGCGCGGCCAGCTGCTCGTAGGCGGCGACCATCACCACCGGGTCGTTGTGCTTGACGCTGATCTTGATGTTGCCGAAGCCGTGCTCCTCGAACAGCGAGGCCTCCCACAGCGCCGACTCGACCAGCGCCTCGGGCGTGGCCTTGCCGTACTTCTCCATGAACCGCTTGTCCAGCGAGCCGGCATTGACCCCGATGCGGATCGGGATACCGGCAGCGCCGGCCGCCTTGGCGACCTCGCCGACCCGTCCGTCGAATTCCTTGATGTTGCCGGGGTTTACCCGCACCGCAGCGCAGCCGGCGTCGATGGCGGCGAAGATGTACTTCGGCTGGAAGTGGATGTCGGCGATCACCGGGATCTGGCTCTTCTTGGCGATCGCGGGCAGCGCGTCGGCGTCTTCCTGGCGTGGGCAGGCCACCCGGACGATGTCGCAGCCGGTGGCGGTCAGCTCGGCGATCTGCTGCAGGGTCGAGTTGATGTCGTGGGTCTTGGTGGTGCACATCGACTGCACCGAAATCGGGTGATCGCTACCCACCCCGACATCGCGGACCATCAGCTGCCGCGTCTTGCGTCGTGGCGCCAGCGTGGGCGCCGGGGCTACGGGCATACCCAGACCTGTGGTCACGGTTTGCCTTCTCTCCCTTTCTGCTCGGGCCTACTGAAGCTCACTGGAACAGGCGGATCGGATTGACCACGTCGGCGGTCACCGTCAACAGCATGTATCCGACCACCAGTACCAAGACTACGTAGGTTGCGGGCATCAGCTTGAGGTAGTTGACTGGCGCGGCCGCGACCATGCCGCGGGCCGACCGGACCATGTTGCGCAGCTTTTCAAACACCGCGATCGCGATGTGCCCGCCGTCGAACGGCAGCAGCGGCAACAAGTTGATGACGCCCAGGATGAAGTTCAGCTGCGCCAAGAACAACCAGAACGCCATCCAGACGCCGTGGTCGACGGTGTCCCCGCCGATGATGCTGGCGCCGACGACGCTGATCGGCGTATCCAGGGAACGCTGCCCGCCGCCGATCGCGTGGACCAGCGCGCCGATTTTGGTCGGGATGGCGACCAGCGACTTGCCCAGCAGAACCGACAGGTTGCCGGTGAAGGCGAAAGTGGCCGGCACCGCGGTGATTACGTTGTACTGCGTGGGCCCGGGTGCCGAGCCCATCACGCCCATCACCCCGATCGTCGACGGCTTCGCACCGCCGTTGCCGTCAGTGACCCAGCGCTGCCGCTGGGCGATGTCGACGTATTTGGTCATCGTTTGGCCGTCGCGCTTGATCACGATCGGAACGGTGCCGTGCAGTTTTTGCACCGCGGCGGCCATGTCGGAGAAGTCGGTGACCGGGGTGTCGCCGACCTTGAGCACCACATCGCCGGCCCGGATCCCGGCAGCGGCCGCAGGCCCGTCCCCGGTGCACTTCTCGAACTGACCTTGCTTGTATTCCGAAGCCGCACAAGCAGTTTGACCGATAACCGCGGAGGGATGCAGGTTCGGCAGGCCCCAGAAGACCGCGATAGCGTAGATCAACACCAAGCCGATGACGAAGTTCATGCCCGGACCGGCGAACAACACCGCGACGCGCTTCCACGTCTTCTGCTTGTACATCGCGCGGTCATACTCGTCGGGCTCGAGCTCCTCGACCGACGTCATGCCGGCGATGTCGCAGAACCCGCCGGCCGGAATGGCCTTGACGCCGTACTGGGTTCCGCCGCGCCGGGTCGACCACAGCGTGGGGCCGAAGCCCACGAAATAGCGGCGCACCTTCATGCCGGTCGCCTGGGCGACCCACATGTGGCCGCATTCATGCAGCGCCACCGAAATCAGGATGGCGAGCGCGAACAGCACGATGCCGATAACGAACATCATCGGGTTGGTAGGACCTCCTGTGTGACCGCATGCTGCGCCCGTTCGCGGGCCCAGCGCTGCGCGTCGAGTACGTCTTCCACGGTAGCGGGTGCGGCGGCCCATTGGTCGGCGGCGCTCAGGACGTCGGCAATCGTGCGCACGATGGCCGGGAAGCCGATCCGGCCTGCCAGGAAAGCCTCGGCCGCTTCTTCGTTGGCGGCGTTGTAGACGGCGGTCATGCAGCCGCCCGTCTCACCGGCCTGTCGGGCCAGCTCGACGGCCGGGAAGACCTGGTTGTCCAGCGGCTCGAAGTCCCAGCTCGACGCGGTGGAGAAATCGCAGGCCGCGGCCACCGCAGGCACCCGGTCCGGCCAGCCAAGCGCCAGCGCGATGGGCAGTTTCATGTCCGGCGGACTGGCCTGCGCGATCGTCGAGCCGTCGGTGAACGTGACCATCGAATGCACGATCGACTGCGGGTGCACGACGACCTCGATGCGCCGGTAGGGGATGCCGAACAGCAGATGTGCTTCGATCAGCTCGAGTCCCTTGTTGACCAGCGACGCCGAGTTCAAGGTGTTCATCGGCCCCATCGACCAGGTCGGATGGGCGCCGGCCTGCTCGGGCGTGACGTGCTCGAGCTTGGCGGCCGACCAGCCGCGGAATGGCCCGCCGGAGGCGGTAAGCACCAGCTTGGCAACCTCGTCGGCAGAGCCGCCACGCAGGCACTGCGCCAGCGCAGAGTGTTCGGAGTCCACCGGCACGATCTGGCCCGGCCGCGCCGCCTGCAGCACCAGCGGACCGCCGGCGATCAGCGATTCCTTGTTCGCCAGGGCCAGCCGGACACCCGACGCCAGCGCGGTCAGCGTGGGCTGTAGCCCCAACGCGCCGACCAGCGCATTGAGCACGACGTCGGCCTCGGTGTTCTTGATCAGCCGGGTGACCGCGTCGGGGCCGTGGTAGGTGACGTCGCCGACGGTGTGCGCGGCGCGCTCGTCGGCGACGGCGACATTGGTCACGCCGGTTTCGGCGCGCTGCCGAGCGAGCAGGTCGGGGTGCCCGCCGCCGGCGGCCAGGCCGACCAGCTCGAAGCGATCCGGGTTGGCGGCGATGACCTCCAGCGCCTGGGTGCCGATGGAGCCGGTACTGCCCAGCACCAGGGTCTTGAGGCGGCGGTTGGTCACCCACTCATTGTGCCGCGCCGCCGCAACCCGGTGTGTGCCAGAATGTCGAGGCATCACGAGCCCAACCGGAGGAGTCGCCGTGGCCAGTACCGAGGTGGAGCGCTATAGCAGCGGGGTCGACGTCGCTGATGTGCCGTCCGCGCACTGGGGCTGGAGCAAAATCAACCACCGCAACTGGCGCATCGTGGGGCTGTGCAGCGTCGGCCTTTTGCTCGGGATGCTGGACGGCAATCATGTCGGCCACATCGAAAACTTGTACGTGATCGGCTTCGCGGCCGCTGGTGCTCTTCTTCGTCGTGCGTGACTGGTGGGGCCGCCGGCGCGGCTGGCTCAGGTAGGCCCGATCAGCTAGCGGTGCTGTGCGTCGCGACCGCCCGGTGGATGTCGATGTCTCCGGAGCCGGAGCGCACGTGGATCAACAGCGTGTCGTCGCCCTCGGCCGGTCCATCGGCGGACTGCAGCAGGTTGGTGACCGCGCCTGAGCCGGTGATCAAGTCCAACCGGGCGGCGGTGCCTTCGGCGACCCCGACCCCGACCTCGCCGCTGCTGGTGAACGCCGAGATCGCGCCTCGCACCGCGGTCGCGACGGTGACCGATCCCGACGCCGTCTGCGCGCGCAGGCCGCCGGACAGCTGCGCAACGCTGAGGTCGCCGCTGGCCGCCTTGAACACCAGATCTCCGTCGAGCTCACCGATCGTCGCACTGCCGGAGGCTGCGGCGATCGACCCGTTTCCGGCGACCGCTTGAACGGTGATCGACCCGGAAGCGGTGGCCACCTTGAGGTTTCCTTCGACGACGTCGATGTCGACGTTGCCGCTGGCCGACGAAATCAGGCAGTCGGCTAATCCGCCCTCCGCGTGCACGTCGGCCGAAGCCACCGACGCTTTCAACCGGGACCGCGACGGCAGCGCGATGTCGATGTCGACAACACCGCCGCGGAAGAGCGCGAAGCCGCGCCGCGCCGCAGACACCGTCAGCTTGCCGTTGCTGCAGTCCACCCGGGTCTGCTCGGCTGCTCGCAGGTCGGCGGCACGCGACTCGTCGTGGGCGCGCACCTCCACGACGGTGTCGTCCCGGTCGGTCGCGACGAGCCGGATCGAACCGGCCGCGGCCTCGACGCGCACCGCGATGGGCTCAGGGGTGTCGAAAGTGGGCATTGGTTTCTCCTTCGATGGGCGGCGATATCAGCGCACCCAGCCGGTTACCTGCCGTGCGCTGCCGGCCGTCGCCCGGCCGGCTTGGGCATGGACGGCGGCCGCGACCGCGCGGACCAGCCAGGCGTTCAGCGACGACCCGTCGCGCCGCGTCGCAGCTTCGACCGTGGCCCGCAAACCTTCGGGCAGCCGCAGGGTGATGCGCCAGGTGCCGCCGTCGTCGTCACCGAGCGCGGCGGCAGGCTGGCCTGGCGGCTCCTGCGCCGACGGCTCATCGAGCGGAGCGCTGACGACGAACTCGGGATCGCGGCCGCGCAGCCTGACCTCCACCGAACGCGGGGCCAGCTCGCTGGTGATCTCTTCGGCGCCGGCCGACAGCGCTTCCAGCAGGGCCAGCCGGATCGCCGACTCCAGTGGCGCGCTGAGCCGATCGGCCAGGGCCTGGGCCTCGGCGCCGCCGGCGGGCGGCCAGATTCAGCTCGTGGCGTACCGCGTCGACGTACGGCTGCAAATCCATGGTGTCATGGTGACATCATTTTGATGTCATCGCAAGCATCATTTTGGTGCGCGTCGTCAGCTACGCCGCGCGCGTCGGTAGCAGGCGCCGACGAGTGCACACGCCATCACCACGGCGAACGCCAGGACCCACGGCCATGCGCCGTGCTGGTGCACCCAGCCGGCGACCGCGCCTTGTACGCGGCCGGCTCGCTGCGAGGAACGCGTCGGACTCGCGGCCGTTGGCGTTGTGCAGCCGGATCTCGTAGA
This sequence comes from uncultured Actinomycetota bacterium, assembly GCA_963720085.1. Lineage (GTDB taxonomy): Bacteria > Actinomycetota > Actinomycetes > Mycobacteriales > Mycobacteriaceae > Mycobacterium. Next base: position 20,864 of record CAVRER010000006.1, on the reverse strand, counting down.
GGGCGTAATAGCCCACATACAGCCCAACGAGGACCAGCAGCGCGCCGCTGATCCGATTGACGTAGGGCAAGATTCGCCGCAACCGATTCACCACCGCCGAACTCGCGACCGCGGCGGCAACGGCCAGCACGCCGACGACCAGGGTGAGGCCCGCGATATAGGCGAGATAGATCGACGCGCTCCCGATCAGCGAGCCGCGGCGCAAGCCGGCGGCGGTGACCGCCAGGAACGGGCCGACCGTGCATGACAGCGAGGTGATCGCATAACTCACGCCGTAGCCATACATGGACCCGAGCCGAGCAGTCGGATTTCCTCGACCGCCCGGACACCGGGGGATCAACAGCGTCAGCTCCCGACCTAAGAGAAGCCAAATTCCCAGGGCGACAAGCACAATGCCGACCACCACCACCGCATACGGCAAATACCGCTGCACGGTGGCGCCCGCCGGTATGGTGAGCGCTCCGAACAGCCCAAACACCGTCAAAAACCCCAGACCCATCCCGCCGGTCGCCGCCAAGGCCCGGCCGACCGCGGCCAATCCCATCGACGTACGGGTGCGAGTCTCGGGGTCACTGGCGCCCTCCCCGCGTACCACGAAAACGAGGTAGGCGGGCAGCATGGCAAACCCGCATGGATTCAGCGCCGCGACCAATCCGGCGGCGAACGCCAAGCTGACTAGGCCCGAATCCACGCCTAAGTCCACGAATGCCGCCCTGCCCCTACTTCAGCTACTTGAGCGCCGTCACCCGGTCGGACAACTCCTGCTGCGACATCGCCGCGGTGGGGTTGTTCACAAACGTCGACGTCCCGTCGGAGTTGTAGAACACCCACGCCGGCTGCCAGGGCACGTTGTAGCGGGCCCAGATCGAGCCATCGGCGTCATTGAGATTGGTGAAGTTCAGCTGGTACTTCGAGACAAAGTTCTGCATCGCCCCAACATCGGAGTGAGCCGCGACGCCCACGAATGTGACCGCCGGATTAGCCGCGGCCACTTGGCTTAGGCCGGGAGCTTCGGCGTTGCAGAATGGGCACCACGGCGTCCAGAACCACAGCACAGAGCGCTTTCCCAGCAAGCCTGCACCGTTGAAGGGCGCACCGCTGAGTGTGGTCCCGTTGAACTGCAAACGATCGTCGGCCGCCAGCGCTCGCGGCGCGCTGCTCAGCCCGAAAACCAAGGCCGCAACGGCCACGCCGAGCGCCAATCTTCCAAGCAGGAGTTGGACTCTCATATGCTCGTCTCCTTTGCTGACCTACACAGTGGAGACGTGCGCGCTCCTCGTCCGGTTCAGGCGGGTGCGCTCAGCCGTCGGCGGCGAGCTGGCCACAAGCGGCGGCGATCTCACGACCGCGGGTGTCTCGCACCGTGCAGGGCACGCCGGCGGCGCGGATGCGCCGGACGAACTCGCGCTGCGCGGGCTTCGGGCTGGCGTCCCAGTCGCTGCCGGGCGTCGGGTTCAGCGGGATGAGGTTCACATGCACCAGCGGGCCCAGCGTGCGATGCAGCCGCTTGCCCAGCAGGTCTGCACGCCACGGCTGGTCGTTGATATCGCGAATCAGCGCGTATTCCACCGAAACTCGCCGACCGGTCACGTCGGCGTAATAGCGAGCGGCATCTAGCGCTTCGCCGATCTTCCACCGGTTGTTGACCGGCACCAGCGTGTCGCGTAGCTCGTCGTCAGGGGCGTGCAGCGACAGCGCCAACGTCACCCCGAGCCGCTCGTCGGCAAGTTTGCGGATCGCCGGGGCCAGTCCGACCGTCGACACCGTCACCGATCGGGCCGAAATCGCCGAAACCCTCCGTGATGCGACGAACCGCCGCCAGCACCCTGGCGTAGTTGGCCAGCGGCTCCCCCATCCCCATGAACACCACATTCGACAACCGGTCTCCCCAGTCGTCCCGCAGCGCCGCGGCCGCCGCACGTACTTGTTCCACGATCTCGGCGGTCGACAAGTTTCGCGTCAGACCGCCCTGGCCGGTGGCGCAAAACGGGCACGCCATGCCGCAGCCGGCCTGCGACGAAATGCAGACCGTGTTGCGCTGCGGGTAACGCATCAGCACCGACTCGAAGCTGGTGCCGTCGGCCGTCCGCCACAGCGTCTTGCGGGTTTGGCCTGCGTCGCAAGCGATCTCCCGGGTGGCAGTCAGCAGGTTCGGGAACAGGGCCTCGGCCACCTGACCGCGGACCGCAGCCGGCAGGTCGGTCATCTGCTGCGGGTCGGCGATCAACCGACCGTAGTACTGGTGGGCGAGTTGTTTGGCGCGAAACGGCGGCAGGCCCAGTGCCGCGACGGCGTCGACGCGCTCGCCGTCGTCGAGGTCGGCCAGATGCCGCGGCGGCAGCCCCCGGCGCGGTGCCTCGAATACCAACTCTTGCTTCATCCCAGGACCAGTATCGGTCCTCGCCGGACTCGCAGCGGCGGTCAGGGCACCAGCGTCAAGACGATCCAGGTCGCAACCGCCGACGGCAAGGCTCCATCCAGTCGGTCCATCAGGCCGCCGTGGCCGGGCAGAATCCGGCCCATGTCCTTGATCCCCAGGTCACGCTTGATTTGCGATTCCACCAAGTCGCCGAGGGTGGCAGTGGCCACGATCGTCACGCCCAGCAGCAGGCCGATCCAGACCGGTTTGTGGGCCAGCAGGGTCGCGGTCAGCGCGGTCGCGGTGATCCCGAACAGCAGCGAACCGGCCAGTCCCTCCCACGATTTGTTCGGGCTGATCGCCGGGACCATCGGATGCTTACCGAACAGCACCCCCACCGCGTAGCCGCCGACGTCCGAAAAAACCACGCCGATCATCAGGCAAAACACCCGACCCGATCCGTCGTGCGGATAGACCAGCAGCACACTGAACGACGCGAACAACGGCACCCAGGCGGCCAGGAAGACCGTGGCCGCCACATCCCTCAGGAAGTTCGCCGACGACGAATCGGCGCTCGTGGAGCCGTGCGACGCGGGCGTGCCGTGACGCAGCAACCGCCAGAACATGCACACCACGGCCGTGGCGCCGAAGCCGGCGAGCGCGCCGACTGCATGAAACGGCCAGGTCAGCCAGACCGTGGCCTGGCCGCCGATCAGAAGCGGAATTTCCGGTATCACGTAACCGGCCTCGCGCAGCCGCCGCACCACCTCATGGGAGGCCATGGCAATGGCGGCGGCGACCAGTGGGACCCACAGGTATCGGTCGAATATCAGGATCGCGACGATCGTGAGGCCGATAGCCGCGCCGACGGCGATCGCCGCCGGCAGATTCCGGCCGGCCCGCGACTTCTTCTTCTTCTTCCCCGACGGCTCGTGTACCGAACCCTCGGCCGGGGTGTCTGCGCCGGTATCAGTGTCTGCCACGCCCGTCGTTTGCTGAGGGCCGTTAGACCTCCAGCAGCTCGCCTTCTTTGTGCTTGACCAGCTCATCGATCTGGGTCACGTACTGATGCGTGGTCTTGTCCAGGTCCTTCTCGGCACGGCCGACCTCGTCCTCGCCGGCCTCGCCGTCCTTGCGGATGCGGTGCAGTTCCTCCATGGCCTTGCGACGGATGTTGCGCACCGAGACCCTGGCGTCTTCGCCCTTGGCTTTGGCTTGCTTGACCAGTTCGCGACGGCGTTCCTCGGTCAGCTGCGGTACCGCCACCCGGATTAACGTGCCGTCGTTGGTCGGATTCACCCCCAGGTCGGAGTTGCGAATCGCCGTCTCGATGGGACCGAGCTGGCTCGCCTCGTAAGGCTTGATGACGACCAGGCGCGCTTCCGGAACGTTGATGCTGGCAAGCTGGGTGATCGGGGTGGCCGAACCGTAGTAGTCGATAACGATGCGGGAGAACATGCCCGGGTTGGCGCGGCCGGTCCGGATAGTCGACAGGTCGTCACGGCTCACCGACACCGCTTTCTCCATCTTCTCTTCGGCGTCGAAGAGAGTTTCGTCAATCATGTGCGCCGCTTCTCTCGTCAGGTACTCACCAGCGTTCCGATCTTCTCACCTGCAACCGCGCGAGCAATATTGCCATCGGTTAGCAGGTTGAACACCAGAATCGGCATGCCATTGTCCATGCACAAACTGAAGGCGGTGGCGTCGGCCACCCGCAGGCCTCGGTCGATGACTTCCCGGTGAGTGATGGCGGTGAGCAGCTCGGCTCGGGGATTCACGCGCGGATCCTCGGTGAAGACGCCGTCGACCGCCTTGGCCATCAAGACCACATCGGCGCCGATCTCCAATGCCCGCTGTGCGGCCGTGGTGTCGGTCGAGAAATACGGCAGCCCCATGCCGGCACCGAAAATCACCACACGTCCCTTTTCCAGGTGGCGCCGCGCCCGCAAGGGGATATACGGCTCGGCGACCTGGCCCATCGTGATCGCGGTCTGGACCCGGGTGACGATGTCCTCTTTTTCTAAGAAGTCTTGCAGGGCAAGGCTATTCATGACGGTGCCGAGCATACCCATGTAGTCCGAACGGGTGCGCTCCATGCCGCGTTGCTGAAGCTGCGCGCCACGGAAGAAGTTGCCGCCGCCGATGACGACGGCGACCTGCACACCGGTGCGGACCACCTCGGCGATCTGGCGGGCAACCTGCGAGACTACGTCGGGATCCAGTCCGACCTGTCCGCCGCCGAACATCTCGCCGCCGAGTTTGAGCAGCACTCGGGTGTATTTGGGCCGGTTCGGGTTTTCCGTTGGAAATGCGTCGGCGCCGTTGGTGCTCGTCGGCTCCTGCTCCGTCATCAGACTCCTCGCATGGGAGGGCGCCATCCAGCTATCCCCCAAGACGACTATCCCAAAACAGCAGGGTCCATCCTGCCTTATGGCCAGGCTGCGCGTCCCGAGAGTCAACTGGATTGTGCAAGTTGGTCGCGGGTCGACCAATTGTTTGTCTCGCAACGGCGTGGGCGGTAACTGCGCGCTCACAACGACATTCCGTTAGCGGGCGAAATCCGTCGTCTGCGAGGCCGTGTTCGGCGTCATAGAAACCGATTTCAGCTGTCCCACCTGCACCAAAAACCCCGAGTGGCAGGCGGGCCGGCGCATGCAGGGGTTTGGGCGCCCCGCCCCATGGGAATCCCTCTCACGCGGCGCGAAATGGCCAAGCGCAAAGAGTCACAACTAGAAGCGCTTTTGGCTGCGCCCGAAACCGGTCCAGCCAACGGCCGGTGCTTGAGCAAGTTAGCTCGATTTGAGCCAATCAGGAGGGGACTCCATGTCGCATGAGAAGAAGAGTGGGCCGGAAGAAGCTGTGAAGGGCGTTGTTGAAGGCGCCAAGGGTTTAGCCAAAGAAGCCGTCGGCAGCGTGCTCGGCAAAAAAGATCTCGAGCACGAGGGCGAGGCCCAGCAAGACAAGGCGCAAGCGCAGCGTGACGCCGCCAAGAAGGAAGCGGAAGCCGAAGCCGCTCGTGGCGGTGCCGCGGCTGCCGAAAAGCGCCAGCAGGCCCACCAAAAGTAGACAATCAGACGACGAGGCCCGGTCCGTGACGGACCGGGCCCGCCGTTTGCAAGGCTCTAACCGAACAACGGCAACGCCCGCTTGCGGGCCAGCGCGTCCATACCGCGCTGAATGCTGCCCTGAACTTCGTGATACTTGCGGTCGACGTACTCGTCATCGTCGGCGCGCGCCGGGTCGTTGTCGAGCTCAACCGGCGGCATGAATCGCGTCCTGATCTTGGCCGGCAGCGGAAATTGCGGCAGCGCGGCCGGAGCGATTCCCCAGGGCAGCGAGATGGCGAGCGGAAACACCTTGAGCCGCAACAGCCGGTCCAACCGCAGGACCCGCGAAAGCCGATCACCGCGAATCAGCACCGGCATGGCGTCGGCGCCTCCCACAGTCGCGATCGGCACGATCGGAACACCGGCGCGAATCGCCATCTTCACGAAGCCTTTTCGACCGGCCAGGTTTGCCTGGTCGCGCTCAGTCCACGGCCGCAGCGAGTCCACCTCACCGCCGGGCCACAGCGCTACGTCGCGGCCTTCGGCGAGCGCGGTCGCGATGGCATCGGGGGCCGCGGGTAACACGCCCATCGCACGGAAGTAGCGGCCGACACCGGGAATCGCCATCAATGCGTCGTGTGCGGTGCCGTGCAATGGACGCTCCTGGCCGAACCGTCGCCACCATTGCAGGCCGACAGTCCAGGCATCCCAGACAAAGGGGGCCCCGGAGTGAATGCCGATCAGCAAGGCCGGCGGCTCGCCGATGTTTTCCCAGCCGTCGATCTCCATCCGAAACCAATAGTCCACCAGCAGATTCCAGAAGAACTTCTGCCGCTGCAAGGTGGTCTCATCGAAGCCGCTGAGATCCCACTCGCCGGCGCGCTCAGCTACCCAGCCGCTGAGGCCGCCTTCTTGGCCCTCGCGCTTGTCTTCCATCGCGGCTCGCGCCCGATCGGCCTGTTGGTGTGCCTGCTCACGCACATCCGCGGATCTATGGTCGTTAGTACTCATGCTGGCTCCAATTGAGCGTCGCGCGAAGCGGTTCGGAGTGCCGAAGCGCCATGCGGGACGCAATTGTGGGTGAAACGCGGCCTCCCCGCGCCAAAAGCCACGACGCGGGGAGGTCGACAATGGGCCTAGCGCCTACCGAACGCTGGGGTTAGGTGTTGTTCGTCCAGAGGAGGACGTCCTGAACACCGTCGTTGTAGACGACTTGATTCGGCTGCGCGCCGGTGACGTCGAAGTAGATCGTCCCGCTGGCCTGGTTGCCTTGGGTAATCGGCGCCGGGCTAAGGCCGTTTGGAAGCGGCGCGGTGTCAATACCCGGTACTGCTGACCGTTAGCCGCGCGGGCATTGAAGTCCGAAACCAGCGGCGTAACCGTCCCGCTGTTCGCTTGCGCGGTGATGTTCGCTTCGTAGAGGTGCCCCTGCGGTGTGTAGCCGGGAATCGTGGCGTTGGACGGCTGCAAGTTGCTCACCGTGTAGGCGGTGACCAGCGGGCCGTCCACGAGTTGCTCGCTAGTGCCGAATCCCTGAATGGTCGGCGGAGCGGCAACGGCTGTGGCCGCAGTGAAAACCCCGGCCGTCGCGATACCGGCAGCTCCGATCGCCGTCTTTACCGTAGTCGAAGTGAACTTCACGCCAACTCCTCTCGTTTCGTGATGTTCGTTTCTTCTGATCGAGCGGCTCGCTCGAAAAATCCGCGGGCGGAAACCGCACGTAGTTTGCAATACCCACCCACGCGGGCCTCAAACACCAGTGCCCAAAGCCTGAAAAGCAGGCGCGACCGATTGACAGACATTCGCCTGGGAACCTTCGGCGGCGCAATCGCACCTCAGGGCGGTGGAAGCTGGCCTTGATGGCTTGGGCAGTAGACATCCACTGATGCGATGACGAATCTGGTCGCGGTTCTTCTCACCCGAGCGGGATAGAGGCGCAACGCGGGATTGTCCCCATACCCATCGTTCATCTCATCATTGACTACGGTCTCAACCGAGTCGCCGCCGTCGAGGCGGCCACAAAGTTCATGGGCGCGGGCGATGAGCCCCGGTATGTTATCGATGGCGGGAATCTGTTCTTGTTGGAGCAGCGCCAGAAACTGATCCTGTTGCTGGCTTGGGTCGGCACCTGCCGCGCCAGCGCAGATGATTGCGGCGGTCAGCACCGCCGAGGCACTAACCAGAGCGGGTGAGAGGCTGGTGGCGCCGATGCGCACGGCAGGATTTCCGTTTCTTTTATGTCACCTGCTCGACATCTCATTGAATTGACACCAAGCGGTAACAGTGGAGGCGTCTAGCGCCTGCAATGATGGATATCGTAACTGGTTGTCACCGCGAATCACCACCGGACTTTCGCGCGTACCCGCAGATTAGAGGCGCGGCGCGACGGCCAGATAGGCATGTGACGGCATCGGAACATAACGGCATAGCGCCGTCGAAGACGCTGGCCGTGCGTAGGCGGCGAATACATGCCGAGTATGCGGTGATCACCGCCTTGATCAGCACCGCTTCGAGCGTGGTGGGTGCGGAACAGTTGCCGGTGACTACGTGGCTCCGATCGGAGTGGGCTCATGCCGCGGCGAGCGAGCCGATGCACCAGGTCACTGCGCGCATGCAAAACGGAGCCCACTGCGCAAACGATTTGTGGGCGCTACCACCGACATTGAACGTGATCGCAACACCGGCGGCGTGGCAGAAATCAGCGGCCGGTGGGGCTCTCGCGGTGGAACATCACGGGCAGGGCCAGTTGGAATCTAGCGAACCCGGCACTGTGCTCGCCGCACTGATCAGGCCGGCCCCCTCGGGGGAGATCACGCCTGATCCGCCTCAGGTCCCGGCACCGACGGTAAAGCCGATCGCGCCGTCTGTCGCGGCACCGCCACCTCAAGCAGAACAGCCGCTGTCCCCCCCACGACAGCCGGTGGCACCCCCACCACAACCCGAGGCACCCGCACCACAACCCGAGGCACCCGCACCACAACCCGAGGCTCCCCCACCACAACCCGAGGCGCCTCCTTCCGAGCCTCCGCCGCGGGGCCATGTCCAGCTCGCACCGTGAGGCAAGAACCGGCCACTACTAAGCTGTTAGCGGCACGGACATCAACGTGGCTAGCCACACCGTCTGAAATGTGCAGGCGGGCCGACGCGCCGGTGTACCCACCGCGGCGGTGCTCAGCGGCGGGATCGGGCGGGAGGCCTGGGAACACGCAGGCGCCGCCGCGATCTACGCCGGACCATTAGAGGTGCGCGCGCATCTGGAGGAGTTCAGCCAACTCCATCGGCTGTAACGACTTTCGCGGCTTCAGCCCAGGTGCGCCGACAGCAGCCAAGCCGGCAGCGACTTGCGCCCGTTGTCCTCATCGCGAAGGTCCACGACGGGGAACTCGGCGAGGGCGCCGTCGGGGAAATTGCCGTGAATTCGCGCGGGCCGGATTTCATCGATGACCCAGTACTGCGACACGACATCGCGCAACTCGTCTTCGGTGACCGGGTTGGCCGGACCATCGGGCATGCCCGCCTGGTCGAAGACCAGCACGAAGTAGGACGCGCCGGGCGCGGCAGCGCGAACGATGGATCGTTGGTAGCCGTCGCGCAGCTCGACGGGCATCGAGTGGAACAGGGTGCTGTCCACGATCATGTCGAACCGGCCTTCGGAACCGGTCGGATAGCCGGTGAAGTCAGTGATGTCGGCCACCTCGAACGAGGCGTTGGTCAAGCCACGCTTGGCCGCCTCGGCCTTGGCCAACTCGATGGCGGTGGGCGAGGCATCCAGCCCGACGGTGTTGTACCCCAGCGCCGCCAGGTGCAGCGACAGCGCCGCCTCGCCGCAGCCGGCGTCGAGCACGTCACCCCTGATTTTGCCCTGGTCGATGAGCGCCGCGAGCTCCGGTTGCGGCTCACCGAGACTCCACGGCGGTCGGGCGCCCGCTCCGAACTGGGCAGCCTCTCCGCGGTAGGCCGGATCGAAATCGAAATCGAACTTCTCCACTTCAGGCATAACCGAGGTATATCAACTAACCTGATATATGTCAAGATGGTTGACATGAGCACCACACAGGACGCGCCACTCGGATACCTGCTGTACCAGGTGGTAGCCACGCTGCGACCGGAAGTGACTGCGGTGCTGAGCCCACTCGGTCTGACGCTGCCCGAATTCGTCTGCATGCGAATGCTTTCCATGAGTCCGGGGATGTCCAGTGCCGAACTGTCCCGGGAAGGCAACGTCTCACCGCAGGCGATGAACACGGTGCTGCACAGGTTGGAAAACGCCCAAGTGGTGACCAGGCCGGCGTCGGTGGCGTCCGGTCGCGCGCTGCCGGCCTCGCTGACTGGAACAGGCCGGGCGCTGTTGAAGCGTGCCGAGGTTGCCGTGCGGGAGGCCGACGCCCGTGTTCTCGCCAAGCTGTCCGCAGCCGAGCAGCGGGAGTTCAAACGGATGCTGGCAGCGCTGGGGTCCGACTAGGACTCATGAATGCGCGCCCACGGCTGAGCCTCTTCGAGTTCGTAGGCCAGTTCTAGCAGCCGGACTTCGGCTCCCATGGCCCCGGAGAACATCATGCCCACCGGCAACCCGTTAGCGGACTCAGCCAGCGGCAACGAGATCGACGACTCCCCGGTCACGTTCTGCAGCGGCGTGAACGCGACCCAATCTTGCAGCCGGTCAATGATCTGCTGGTAGTCGGCAGTCGGGTCGAGGTAACCGATCAGCGGCGTCTCGTCGGCCAACGTCGGGGTCAGCACCGCGTCATACGTTCGGGCGAAGCGCGCGGTGTGCCGCCGCGCGCCCCGCAGACGCATGAGTGCCAGCGGCAGGCGGTGCATGTTGCGGCGAGCGAGCCGATCCAGGCCCAGGGTCAGGTTGTCCAGCCGACTGCGGTCGAAGCCGGCCTCGCTTCGGCTGAGGTGGATCTGGCCGAGTGCCAGCAGCCCCCAGTACAGCAAAAAATCGGAGGCGAAGCTGCTGGGCACCGGCGGCTTTTCGACGTAGTCGACGCGGTGACCAAGCTCTTCCAGCAACCCGGCGGTTTTCAGCGTGAGCTCGCGAACTTCGGCGCTGCACTCGCGCAGTAGCGAGCGGGTGATGACGGCGATCCTCAGCCGCTGCTTAGCGGGGTGCTGCACGTCCCCGATCGGCGGCAGCTTCGGGGCGCGCCAGATGCGTTCGGCTTCCCGAAAAAAGGCCGCAGTGTCGCGCACCGATCGGGTGACCACGCCGTTGGCGACGAGGCGAATCGGCATTCGGCTGACTTCCTTATCCAGCGGCAGCCGGCCGCGCGACGGCTTCAACCCCACAAGTCCGCTGCAGGACGCAGGGATTCGAATTGAGCCACCGCCGTCGTTGGCGTGTGCGATCGGTACCGCACCGGCCGCGACAAAGGCGGCGGAGCCCGACGACGACGCGCCTGCCGTGTAGTCCGTGTTCCACGGGTTGCGGACCGGTCCGAGTCGCGGGTGTTCGGCCGAGGCGCTGAACCCGTACTCCGACATCTGCGTTTTGCCCAGCGACGTCACCCCGGTGGCCAGGTACAGCTGCGCGAACTCGCCGTCGAGGTCGGCTGGCCGCGGTGTCCACGCGTCGGCGCCTCGCATCGTCGGCAGCCCGGCGACGTCGACGTTGTCCTTGATGAAGGTGGGTACGCCGCTGAAAAAGCAGTCCTTCTCGGGTGCGGCTGCTTCGGCGCGGGCTCGGTCGAAGGTCGGATTCGCCAGGCCGTTCACGGCGGCGTTGAGGGCCTCGGTGCGTGCGATCGCCGCCTCGACGACCTCGGCGCGGCCTACCCGACCGGACTTGAGGGCGTCGACCAGACCGACCGTGTCAAGGTCGCCGAGGGCGTCGTCACCGAACGCGTGTACGCGTCGCATCCGGCTGATGCTACTGCTGGCCGACCTCGAACCGGACGAATCGCGTGACGGTGACGCCGGCCTCGTCGAGCAGCGCCTTGACCGTCTTCTTGTTGTCCGACACCGACGGCTGCTCGAGCAACACGACATCCTTGAAGAACCCGTTCAGCCGGCCCTCAACGATCTTGGGCAGAGCCTGTTCGGGCTTGCCTTCCGCGCGCGAGGTCTCTTCGGCGATACGCCGTTCGCTGGCCACCACGTCGTCGGGCACGTCGTCGCGGGACAAATACCGCGCCTTGAGTGCGGCGATCTGCAGCGCGACGGCATGCGCGGCGTCGGCGGCTTCTCCAGTTTCCGAGCCGGTGTACTCGACCAGCACACCGACGCCCGGCGGCAGGTCGGCCGCGCGCTTGTGCAGGTACGTCTCGACATTGCCGTCGAAGAACGCGACCCGGCGCAGTTCGAGCTTCTCGCCGATCTTCGCCGACAAGTCAGCGATGGCCTGCTCAACTGTTTTGTCGCCGGCGCCGGTCGCCTTGACGGCTTCGACGTCGGTGGCCTTGGACTTGGCCGCCGCCGCGACGATCTCGTCCGCGAGCTTTTGGAACTCGGCGTTCTTGGCGACGAAGTCGGTCTCGCTGTTCAACTCGATCAGCGCGCCGTCCTTGGCCGCGACCAGACCCTCGGCGGTGGCCCGCTCGGCGCGCTTGCCGACATCCTTGGCGCCCTTGATCCGGAGCGCCTCGACGGCCTTGGCGAAGTCGCCGTCGGTTTCGGCCAGCGCGTTCTTGCAGTCGAGCATGCCGGCACCGGTGAGCTCCCGAAGCCGCTTGACGTCGGCAGCGGTGAAGTTCGCCATATCAGCCTTCCGTGGGGGTTGATTCGGTTGCGCCTCCGGCGGCGGTCGGGGCCGCGGGGGCTTCTGCTGAAGCGGTGGCCGAGGCCAGCAGCTCTTGCTCCCATTCGGCGAGCGGCTCGGCGGCTTCTGCCTCGGGCTTGCCGTCGCCGCGACCAAGACCGGCACGCGCCTGCAGGCCCTCGGCTACCGCCGAGGCGATCACCTTGGTCAGCAGGGCCGCCGAGCGGATCGCGTCGTCGTTGCCCGGGATCGGGTAGTCGACCAGGTCGGGGTCGCAGTTGGTGTCGAGGATCGCGATCACCGGGATACCCAGCTTGCGAGCCTCGCCCACGGCGATGTGCTCCTTGTTGGTGTCGACGACCCAGACCGCCGACGGCACCTTCGCCATGTCGCGGATACCGCCCAGGCTGCGCTCCAGCTTGTTCTTTTCCCGGGTCAGGCCCAGGATCTCCTTTTTGGTGCGGCCCTCGAAGCCGCCGGTCTGCTCCATAACCTCGAGTTCCTTGAGCCGCTGCAGCCGCTTGTGCACGGTGGAGAAGTTGGTCAGCATGCCGCCCAGCCAGCGCTGGTTGACATACGGCATGCCGACGCGGGTGGCCTCGGCGGCGATGGACTCCTGCGCCTGCTTCTTGGTACCGACAAACAACACCGAGCCGCCGTGGGCGACGGTCTCTTTGACGAATTCGTACGCCTTGTCGATGAAGGTCAGCGTCTGCTGCAGGTCGATGATGTAGATGCCGTTGCGGTCGGTGAAGATGAACCGCTTCATCTTGGGATTCCAGCGACGGGTCTGATGCCCGAAGTGGGTGCCGCTGTCGAGCAGCTGCTTCATGGTTACTACGGCCATGCTTATGCCTTTGTGTGTCGGTTGTCGCCCGGCGTCGGGTGAAGCCGGGCCCTGGCGGCTGCTGCAATGCCGGACCCGCTGTGGAACTCGTGGAACGGGACCGCCCGGCATGCGGTGCAAACTCCTGGTCGAACGGGAGCCGCGGTGCAGACGCGCGAAGTCAGTCCGTGGATACGGGCTGCGGGAAGCAGTTTACACGGTCTCAGCAGGTGCTTTGTCCACAGTGCTGGCTGGCCGGGCTAGCGATGCCACGGTGAACTGGAGATATGCGATGGGTGGCGGTGATCTTGGCCGCGGCGCTGACCTGCGCGTGCCCGGCCCGCGCAGATGACGCCCGCCTGGACTGGCCACTGCGGCCGCGTCCGGCGGTGGTGCGAACCTTCGACCCCCCGGCGCCGGACTGGAACCGCGGCCACCGCGGTGTGGACCTGGAAGGTACGGCGGGCCAGCCCGTGTATGCCGCGGGCGCGGGGACGGTGGTGTACGCCGGGATGCTGGCCGGCCGGCAGGTGGTGTCGTTGGCCCACCCGGGTGGTTTGCACACCAGCTACGAGCCGGTGCAGGCCACTGTGCGGGTCGGGCAGCTGCTGACCGCCGGGACGGTGATCGGTGAATTGCTGGCCGGGCACCCGGGTTGTCCGGTCGCGGCGTGCCTGCACTGGGGAGCGATGTGGGGCCCGGCTGCTCGCGCCGATTACGTCGACCCGATGGGGTTGCTGGCGTCTACGCCGGTCCGGCTGAAGCCGCTGCGTTAGTGACTATTCCGGTCGCCGAGTGTGGGGTTGATGCACGCTCTTGCCGAAAAAGCGTGAAATAAGCCCACATTCGAGGCCCGGAACTAGGCCCGCGGATGGGCCCGGTCGTGCACCGCCCGCAGTCGGGCAACTGTGACGTGGGTGTAGAGCTGGGTGGTGGCCAGGCTGGAATGGCCGAGCAACTCCTGCACAACACGCAGGTCAGCCCCCCCTTCGAGCAGGTGGGTGGCCGCGCTGTGTCGCAGCCCGTGCGGCCCCATGTCGGGTGCGCCGTCCACCGCGGCGACGGTCTGGTGCACGACGGTGCGGGCTTGGCGCACGTCGAGCCGCCGACCCCGCGTGCCGAGAAGCAGCGCCGGCCCGGACTCCGCGGTGGCCAGCGCGGGACGCCCGTCGGCCAGCCACGCGCTCAACGCTTCGGCCGCCGGTTCCCCGAACGGCGCCGTGCGCTGCTTGTCGCCCTTGCCCAGCACGCGCAGCAGCCGATGCCCGGTGTCGACGTCGTCGATGTCCAGACCGCACAGCTCGCTGACCCGGATGCCGGTCGCATACAACAACTCTACGATCAACCGATCCCGCAGTGCGAGCGGATCACCTTGCTGGCAACCGGATTTCGCGGCTGACATGGCGGCAAGCGCCTGGTCTTGTCGCAACACCGCCGGCAGCGTGCGACGCGTCTTCGGCACCTGCAGCCGGGCAGCCGGGTCGTCTGTCATCAGCCCTTGTCGCACCGCCCACGCGGTGAACGCCTTAACCGCCGAGGTGCGGCGCGCCAACGTGGTGCGGGCCGTACCGGCGCCTGCCCCGGCGGCCAGCCACGACCGCAACAGCGGCAGGGTCAGCCCACCTAGGCCGGTGCCGGGCGCGCGTTCGTCCAGGAAGCCGAACAACGACCGCAGGTCGCCCAGGTATGCGCGACGGGTGTGCGCCGAGCGACCGCGCTGCAGGTCCAGAAAGTCGTCGAACTCGTCGAGGATCGCCTCCACTACCTCACGGTGCCAGACACCAACGGTCTGATTCAGCTGACGCGCCGCAAGGTGTCGGGAGCGAGATCAGCCAGTGATGAATATCCGTCGACGGCCATGGTCAGGTCGGCTTCGGCCAGCAACGAGCGCAGCACGTGCACAATGCCGTCGACGCCGCCCAGCGCCAGGCCGTAGGCGTAGGGGCGCCCGATGCCCACCGCGGTCGCGCCGAGCGCGAGGGCCTTGACGATGTCGGCGCCGCTGCGGATCCCCGAGTCGAACAGCACCGGCAGCCCGTCGGCGGCCTCGACGACACCTGGCAGGCAGTCCAGTGCGGGCAAGCCGCCGTTGGCCTGCCGGCCGCCGTGGTTGGAGCAGTAGATGCCGTCGACACCGCCGTCCTTGGCCCGGCGCGCATCGTCGGGGTGGCAGATGCCCTTGACGATCAATGGCAGCTTGGTCAGCGAGCGCAGCCACGGAAGGTCGTCCCAGGTCAGCGGGTTGCCGAAGACCTGCGCCCAGCGCAGCACGACGGCCTGTGGGTTCTCTTCGGGCGGTGCGGGCAGGCTGGCACGGAACACCGGGTCACTGGTGTAGTTGCTCAGGCAGTGTCCGCGCAGCTGGGGGAAGTTCGCGGTGCTCAGATCTCGCGGGCGCCAGCCGGGCACCCACGTGTCGAGGGTGACGACGATGCCTTTGAACCCGGCGGCCTCGGCGCGGTGTACCAGGCTGGCGGCCAGGTCACGGTCGGTCGGGGTGTAGAGCTGGAAGAATCCGGGGGTGTCGCCGAACTCGGCCGCGACGTCCTCGAGCGGGTCGGCCGTCAGCGTCGACATCACCATCGGCACCCCGGTGCGGGCAGCGGCGCAGGCGGTGGCCACGTCGCCGTGGCCGTCCTGGGCGCAGATGCCGATCACCCCGATCGGCGCCATGAACACCGGCGATGGCAGCGTCAGACCGAACAGCTCGATGGACAGGTCACGTTCCTTGGCCCCGACGAACATCCGGGGGTCAGCCCCCACCCTTCGAACGCGGTGCAGTTGGCCCGCTGAGTGCGCTCGTCGCCGGCACCGCCGGCGACATACGACCACACCGACGGGGGCAGCGCCGCCGCGGCCTTGGCCTCCAGTTCGGCAAAGGCCATCGGCAACGACGGCACCACTCCGGAGAGGCCCTGCAGGTAGATCTCGAACTGATAGTCGCCAAATGCCATGTAGGCCAGAATGCCAGTCGACGATCAGTCGGCTGCGCCGGCCGCCGCCTCGGCAGCCGCGAGTTCCTTCTTCCACTGCCGGAACGTCTCTTCGGTGCGACCGCGCCGCCAGTAGCCGGAGATCGACGCCCACTTGGCGTCCACTTCGCGGTCTTTGCGGATATAGGGCCGAATGTTGTGCATGACGGCCTGCGCTTCGCCATGGATGAAGGCATGCACCTGCCCGGGAAGCCACGGGGCGGACTTGACCGCCTCGACCAAAGGCGCGTGGTCGCCGGCCCGGTTCTCGCTGATCAGATCGGCCCGGCCGCCGCGGTAGATCCAATTGATCTCGACACCATCCGGTGCGGTCAGCCGGATTTCGTCCGCCGGTCCGGCGATCTCGATGAACGTCTGGCCAATTGCGTTGGCGGGCAATGCCTCCAGCGCAACACTGATGGCCGGCAGCGCGGTCTCATCGCCAGCCAGCAAGTGCCAGTCGGCGGCCGGATCCGGGGCGTAGGCACCACTGGGCCCCATCAGGTACACCGGCTGGCCGGGCTCGGCCGTGCCCGCCCACAGTCCAGCCGCGCCGTGCTCGCCGTGCACGACGACATCGATGGCGATCTCGCGGGCGGCCTCGTCGGCACGTCGGACTGTCAAGGTCCGGATAACCGGCTGACTGGCGGCGGGTAGGTCGGCGAAACTGTCCAGCGTCAACGGTCGGGGCAGGCCGGCCATGTCGACGTCGTCGGCGACGAATACCAGCTTGACGTAGGAGTCGGTGAACTTGCTGGGGGTGAAGGTGTCGAAGCCGTTGCCGCCGAGGACAACCCGGACCATGTGCGACGTTAGTTCTTCGCGGCGCACCACTTCGAAGGTGTGCAGTGGTCGACCGGCCACGCGGTTCCTCCCCTTCAGAGCCCTCTAGAGCTGACCCCGTCGACTATACGAGTTGCCGCCGTCACGCGGTTGTGCTGCGATTCCGGACTATTCGCCAGCGGCCGTCGTGTCGCTCGGCCAGGCCGCCGACCTCCAGCATCGCCAGCGGCGCCAGTATTCGCGCCGGCTCCAACGCGGCGGCGACGGCGATCTCGTCGACCGTGGCGAGCCCGCGCCCCGGCAGCGCCTCGTAAACCTGCCGCTCGTCGTCGCTGAGCCCGTCCAGCGGTGTGGCGGGGCGCGGCTGCTCGGGCGCCAACTCACCGATGGAACCCACCAGCTCGACGATGTCCTCGGCGCGAGTGATCACCTCCGCGCCCGCGCGCAGCAGGGCGTGGCATCCCGTCGACGCCGACGACGTCACCGGCCCGGGCACCGCGCCCACTATCCTGCCCAACGCTCGCGCCCACGCGGCGGTGTTTGCCGCGCCACTGCGCAAACCGGCCTCCACGACCACCGCCGCGCCGGCAAATGCGGCTACCAACCGATTGCGCGTCAGGAACCGGTGCCGTGCAGGTCGTACCCCCGGCGGATATTCGGTGACCAACAACCCGTTGCTGCCGATCCGATGCAGCAAGCCGGAATGCCCAGCGGGATAGGGGATATCAATCCCCCCGGCCAAGACCGCAACTGTGACGCCCTCGACTGCGAGTGCCGCACGGTGGGCCGCGCCGTCGATGCCGTAGGCCCCGCCGGAGACCACCGCGACGTCCTGCTCAGCCAGCCCGGCCGCTAGGTCGCCAGCGACCTGCTCGCCGTAGCTGGTGGCTGCTCGCGTTCCGACGACGGCGGCCGCCCGCTGCGCCGTCTCATCGAGCCGCGCCGGTCCCACCGCCCACAACACCAACGGCGGCCTGCCCTGTGGCTTCGCCGCGACCGCGACGCTGCCGAACGCGGCGAAGGCCAGCATTGGCCAATCGTCGTCGTCGGGCGTGATCAGCCGACCACCGCGGCGAGCAAGTAACTCGAGATCATCTGTGGCCCGGTCGATTTCGCGCCTCGCTTCGGTGTGGTGGGCCAGGTTGTCATCGACCTGACCCCATCGCACCCGTTCGGCCGCTTCTACCGGCCCGACACGATCCACCAAGACCGCGAGTTCGGCGCAGGGTGGTTCGACCACCCGAGACAAGTAGGCCCATGCTCGCAACGTCAGGTCGGTCATCGCGAGGCTCCGGGTTGGCGAAAGCTCAATGCGACGGCCACCTCATCGCGTCCGGGTTCTGTGCGGCCGGCCAGATCGGCCAATGTCCAAGCAACTCGCAATGTCCGGTCAACGCCGCGGATGCTCAGCAGACCACGTTCCAGCGCGCTGCGCAGCGGCTGCATCGCCGCACTGCTGGGCCGGAACCGACGCCGCAGCAGCGTTCCGCTGACCTCAGCATTGGTGCGGAATCCGTGTGGGCACCAACGCTGCGTCGCCGCGTCACGGGCAGTTGCCACCCTGTTACGGACCTGGGCCGTCGACTCGGCATCGGTGGCCGCGAAGGCGCGCATCCGTACCGGATGCATCTCGACTCGCAAGTCGACGCGGTCCAGTCAGCGGCCCGGACAGTCGACCGAGGTAGCGGCGTTTGGCCGCCGCCGCACAAATGCAGTCCCGCGGATCGGCCGGAGCGCAGGGACACGGGTTGGCGGCCATAACCAATTGAAAGCGTGCCGGATAGCACGCCACCCCGTCTCGCCGGGCAAGGCGAATCTCGCCGTCCTCCAACGGCGTTCGCAGTGCCTCCAATGCGCTGACACTGATCTCGGCGCATTCGTCGAGGAACAACACCCCGCGGTGCGCCCGGCTGATAGCTCCCGGCCGTGCCATTCCCGAACCGCCGCCGACCAGCGCTGCGACGCTGGAACTGTGGTGCGGCGCAACGAACGGCGGCCGGGTAATCAGCGGCGTGGCATCCGACAGCAGGCCGGCCACCGAGTGAATAGCGGTGACCTCCAACGACTCGCTGTCCGATAGTGACGGCAGCAGCCCCGGAAGACGTTGTGCCAGCATCGTTTTGCCAACGCCTGGCGGACCGGTGAGCATTAGGTGATGCGCCCCGGCAGCGGCCACCTCGACGGCGAAGCGGGCCTGGGTCTGCCCCACCACGTCGGCCAGATCCGCCGACGGCTCGGCCTCCGGAACTACTCCGCTGATCCGCTCGTCTAGCTGCGCCGACCCGCTGAGCCAGGCCTGTAGCTGCGTGAGCGTGCGCACGCCCCACACCTCGATGCCGTCGACCAGGCTGGCTTCGGGCAGGTTTTCCACCGGAACCACCGCGGCTTTCCAGCCCTCACCTTTGGCCGCCACCACCGCTGGCAACACCCCGCGCACCGGCCGAACCCGTCCGTCCAGAGCCAACTCGCCCAGCACCACGACCGCCTCCAGCTGTCGCCACGGCGTCTTGCGCTGCGCCGACAACACCGCCGCGGCCAAGGCCAGGTCGTAGACCGAGCCCATCTTCGGCAGCGTTGCCGGTGAAAGCGCCAGCGTGAGGCGAGACATCGGCCAGCGGTTGTTGCAGTTGGTGATCGCTGCACGGACCCGGTCGCGTGACTCCTGCAACGCAGCGTCGGGCAGGCCCACCAGGTGCACACCCGGCAGGCCCGAGGTGATGTCGGCTTCGATCTCGACGATCTCGCCGTCCAACCCCAGCACCGCGACCGAAAACGCACGCCCCAGCGCCATCAGCCGACTCCCTGCAGGTGACTGATTTCCGGGGTGCGACGTCGGCCGATCCGCACCCCGATCACGTCGATGCGGACCGCCGCCCAACGCTGCTCCTGAGCGGCCAGCCACATCGCGGCCAGCCGACGCAATCGGCGCGCCTTCTGCTCGGTGACCGCTTGCGCCAGACCGCCGAAACCGTCGCCGGTGCGGGTCTTGACCTCGACGAACACCACGGTGTTGGTGGTCGGGTCGACGGCGATCACATCCAACTCGCCGTATCGGCAGCGCCAATTGCGGGTCAGGATCCGCAGTCCCAGCGCGGTCAGGTGATCGGTGGCCAACTGCTCACCGAGCGCGCCGATTTCGGCCCGCGTGAACATCGTCATGCGGCCACCCTGCGGCAGGGCACCGACGCGGATATCCGTCGCGCTGCAGTCGACGCCAGATGGCGTCGAGTTATCCCCAGTTGCGCCGCAGTCCACAGCCGGCCAGCGCGCCGCGTTGCACCCGGGGTTTACCCGCCGTTAACATCGCATTCAGGCGATGAAGCTCGCCTTTAACCGCCGCACCGGCTGATGGCTTCTACCCGTGAATCAATCGTGGGCAGAGGACGGGGGTGGGCAATGAGTCAGTTTCCGCTCAGCCTCGAATTCCGCGTTCGCCATCGAGGCTATTCAGCGGCGTGTTCATCGTATTCAGCAACACCACGTTTCACCGGCAAAGCCGGTTACACACTGATGTTCAACCGTGTTCCACCTATCGAAAGGAATACCAATGTCATTCGTCACGACACAACCGGAGGCGCTGACCGCCGCGGCCGCCAACTTGGCTGGCATCGGCACGACGATTAATGCACAGAATGCCGCCGCCGCGGCGCCGACCACCGGCGTGCTGCCTGCCGCTGCCGACGAGGTATCGGCGCTGACGGCCGCGCAATTCGCCGTCCACGCCCAGATGTACCAGGCGGTTAGCGCCCAGGCCGAGGCGATTCATCAGTTGTTCGTCAGCACGCTCGGAACGAGCGCGACGTCATATGCGGCCACCGAAGCCGCTAACGCCATCTCAGCCTGTTAAGACGGGATACGGCAATGGATTTCACGATGCTACCGCCGGAGGTCAACTCCGGCAGAATGTATGCCGGCCCCGGCTCGGGGCCGATGCTGGCGGCGGGCAGCGCCTGGGACGGGCTGGCCGCCGAGCTCCAATCCACGGCGGCGTCCTACCAGTCGGCGATCTCCGAACTGACCGGCGGGCCGTGGCTCGGTCCGTCGTCGGCCTCGATGGCGGCAGCGGCCGCACCGTACATGGAGTGGATGACGACGACCGCGGCGCAAGCCGAACAGACCGCCACACAGGCCAAAGCGGCGGCAGCCGCCTACGAGGCGGCCTTCGCGATGACGGTGC
>CAVRER010000005.1:0-63292 GCA_963720085.1 uncultured Actinomycetota bacterium | reverse complement strand
AGGAACAGCAGGTGAAGGCTGCAACCTGACGACATCGGATGCCGGGCGGGACGGCTGCGAAGACAAAGTGATCGGTGCAGTAATTGTGACTGACCAGGGCACCTCGAAGGTGCGCGATCACCCCGATTTCGCTGCCGCCGCCGCGCCACTCGGTGATCGACTCTCCATCCACGACCAGCCCAACCTTGGCGGCTCCGGCGGATACAGCCGGGTGATGTACGAAGCGCTGAAAAACACGGACTGCCAACAGATCCTGTTCATGGATGACGATATTGCGCTGGAGCAAGACACCATCCTGCGGGTGCTGGCGATGCACCGCTTCGCCAAGTCGCCAATGCTGGTCGGCGGTCAAATGCTCAACCTGCAGGAGCCGTCGCACCTGCACATCATGGGCGAGATGGTCGACCGGGCGAACTTCATGTGGACGGCCGCGCCGTATGCCGAATACGACCACGACTTTGCTGAATACCCGTTGGACGACAACAACGCTCGCAGCAACCTGCTGCACCGGCGCATCGACGTCGACTACAACGGCTGGTGGACGTGCATGATCCCCCGCCAGATCGCCGAGGAGCTGGGCCAGCCGTTGCCGCTGTTCATCAAATGGGACGACGCCGATTACGGGCTACGTGCCGCCGAGCATGGTTACCGCACTGCCACGTTGCCCGGCGCGGCGATCTGGCACATGGCGTGGAGCGACAAGGACGACGCGATCGACTGGCAGGCCTATTTCCACCTGCGCAACCGGCTGGTAGTCGCGGCCATGCACTGGGACGGCGACGTGTCTGGACTGGTTCGCAGCCACCTCAAGGCGACACTCAAACACCTTTCCTGCCTTGAATATTCGACAGTAGCCATTCAGAACAAAGCGATCGACGATTTCCTCGCCGGCCCAGAGCACATCTTCTCGATACTGGAAACCGCGCTGCCCGAGGTGCACCGGATGCGCAAGGCCTACCCGGATGCGGTGGTGTTGCCGTCGTCTGACGAGTTGCCTGCGCCGTCGGAGCGCAACCGCGAGATGAAGCCGCCGGTGCACCCGCTGGCCGTTGGGTATCGGCTGATGCGCGGCACGCTGCACCAGCTCAAGCAGGCAGACCCGGCGCATCATCGGCGCCCGCAGTTGAACGTGCCGACTCAAGACGCCCGGTGGTTTCGGCTGTGCACGCTCGATGGCGCCACCGTCACGACGGCTGATGGTCGCGGCGCCGTCTACCGGCAGCGCGACCGAGCCAAGATGTTTGCGTTGCTGTGGCAGTCGCTGCGGCGTCAGCGGCAAGTGCTGAGCCGTTTCGACGAGATGCGCCGCGTCTACCGCGAGGCGCTGCCGGTGCTGTCCAGCAAGGAGAGGTGGGAGACGGTGCTGCTGGCGGTCCCGTCGGCCCAAAACAATATGTCTGGCAATGGCCGACATCGCGCCTGATTCGGCACCGCCGCATGGTGAAGTGGCTGCGCTGGTAGCGATTCAATCGGTGTTGGGCGAACGTCCCGGTGCGCTGGCGGCGGCGCGGGCGCTGTCGCATTTCGGTGAGCACAGCATCGGCTGGTTGGCGGTGTCGGCGATCGGTGCGATCCTGCAGCCGGCGCGGCGCCGGGCCTGGCTGGTGGCCGGCGCCGGGGCGTTCTCCGCGCACGCGGCCGCTGTGCTGATCAAGCGACTGGTGCGGCGTCCGCGGCCGCATCATCCGGCGGTCGCGGTGAACGTCGGCACACCGAGCAGCCTGAGCTTCCCGTCGGCGCACGCCACCTCGACCACCGCGGCGTCCATCCTGCTGGCCCGTGCCACCGGAGCGCCGCTGCCTGTCATGCTGGTGCCGCCGATGGCACTCTCGCGGGTATTGCTCGGCGTGCACTATCCCAGCGACGTGGCCACCGGCGTGGTCGTCGGCGCCGCCGTCGCGGCCCTCGCCGCTCGAATCGACGGGCGATTGGCACGCTCGGCGACGATGCGGGCCGTGCAGCCGGCCCGGGGTGGGGGCACCTCCCGCTTGCGGGGGAGAGACGGGCGATTGACACCGGCAGGTGGAGCGGGCAAATGAGTGAGGACATCAAAGATGATGAAGTGCCGGTGACGGGACCGCCGGCCAACCTGATCGTCGGCGTGGTCAAGGCGATGCGCCCGCGGCAATGGGTGAAGAACATTCTGGTGTTGGCGGCGCCGCTGGCCGCGTTTAGTGCCGACGTCCACTACGACTGGGCCAAGGTGCTTGTCCAGGTGGCAGTCGCTTTCGTGGTGTTCTGCCTGGCGGCCTCGTCGGTCTATTTGGTCAACGACGTCCGCGACGTCGAGGCCGACCGCGAGCATCCCACCAAGCGGTTCCGGCCGATCGCCGCCGGCGTGGTGCCCGAGTGGCTGGCCTACACGCTGGCGATCGTGCTCGGGGCGGCCTCGCTGATTATCGCGTGGTGGGTCACCCCGAATCTGGCGCTGGTGATGGCTGTGTACCTGGCCATACAGCTGGGGTATTGCTTTGGCCTCAAACACCAAGCGGTGATTGACATTTGCATCGTTTCGTCCGGGTTTTTGATCCGCGCCATCGCTGGCGGCGCCGCCGCCAGTATCCATCTGTCCCAATGGTTTTTGCTGATGATGGCTTTCGGATCGTTGTTCATGGCGGCCGGCAAGCGCTACGCCGAGCTGCAGCTGGCCGAGCGCACGGGGGCCAGCATCCGCAAGTCGCTGGAGAGCTACACCAGCACCTATCTGCGGTTCGTCTGGACGATGTCGGCCACCGCGGTGGTGGTGTGCTACGGGCTGTGGGCCTTCGAGCGTGACCACGGCAAAGCCGGCTGGTACGCGGTGTCGATGGTGCCGTTCACAATCGCGATCCTGCGGTATGCGGTGGATGTCGACGGCGGCCTGGCCGGGGAGCCCGAGGACATCGCGCTGCGCGACCGGGTGCTGCAACTACTGTTCTTGGCCTTGATCGGAACCGTTGGTGTTGCGGTTATCCTCGGCTGACGTGGCCGTGAAGACCCTGGCGCCGTCTCGCCAGCCGACGACCAGGGCGGTTGGCCGGCCGGCGTTCCCGTACGACGCCACAGTCCGGGTCAGTCTCTGGGTAAGCGTGGCCGTGGTCGCCGTGCTGTTGGGGTGGGGTGCCTGGCAGCGGCGCTGGATGGCCGACGACGGGCTGATCGTCTTACGCACCGTACGAAACCTGCTGGCCGGCAACGGCCCTGTGTTCAACGAGGGCGAGCGGGTAGAGGCCAACACCTCGGTGGTGTGGACCTATCTGGTCTATGCCGGAAGCTGGCTGAGCGGGCCGATGCGCCTGGAGTATGTGGCCCTGGTGCTAGCCCTGCTGCTCAGCGTGGCCGGGTTGGCGATGCTGATGTTGGGCACCGGCCGGCTGTTCGCACCCGGCTTGCTGGGCCGTCGGGCGGTCATGCTGCCAGCCGGCGCATTGGTTTACATCGCGGTCCCGCCAGCGCGCGACTTCGCTACCTCCGGCCTGGAAAGCGGGCTGGTGATGGCCTATCTCGGGCTGCTCTGGTGGATGATGGTGTGCTGGTCGCAGGCGATGCGGGTGCGCCCGTCCGGGCGAGTGTTCACCGGCGCGCTGGCCTTTGTCGCCGGGTGCAGCGTGTTGGTGCGCCCAGAGCTGGCTCTGGTCGGCGGCCTGGCGCTGATCATGATGCTGATCGCCGCCAAGGGCTGGCGGCGCCGAGTGCTGATCGTGGTGGCCGGCGGGCTGCTTCCGGTGGGCTACCAGATCTTCCGGATGGGCTACTACGCGTTGCTGTTTCCCGGGACGGCGTTGGCCAAGGATGCGGCCGGCGACAAATGGTCGCAGGGCGTGATCTACCTGTCCAACTTCAACCGGCCTTACGCGCTTTGGGTACCGGCGGTGTTGCTGGCGGGGCTGGGGTTGGTGGTCTTTGTCGGCCGCCGAAAAGGAATTCGGTATACGCCCGCACCCGCGCGCGGGCCGCTGGCCCGGTCGGTGCAAAGCCCAACGGCCGTCGTGGTGTTCATCCTCGTCAGCGGGCTGCTGCAGGCGCTGTACTGGATTCGGCAGGGCGGGGATTTCATGCACGGCCGGGTGCTGCTGGCACCGCTGTTGTGTTTGCTCGCGCCGGTGGCGGTGGTGCCCGTGCTGTTTCCTGACGGAACCAGGCTGTCCCGGGAGGCCGGCTACTGGTTAGCCGGCGCGGTGAGTGCGCTGTGGATGGCGATCGCGGGCTGGTCGCTGTGGGCGGCCAATTCGCCCGGAATGGGCGACGACGCCACCCGGGTCACCTACTCGGGCATCGTGGACGAGCGCCGCTTCTACGCGCAGGCGACGGGTCACGCGCATCCGCTGACGGCCGCCGACTACCTGGATTACCCGCGGATGCGTGCGGTGCTGGTGGCGCTCAACAACACACCGCAGGGGGCTTTGCTGCTGCCATCCGGCAATTACGATCAGTGGGATCTCGTCCCGCCCATCGCGCCGGGATCGGGGCCGAACACACCACCGGGCCCGCCTCAAAAGGGGCCGCACACAGTGTTTTTCACCAACCTCGGCATGGTTGGCATGAATGTCGGGCTGGACATCCGGGTGATCGACCAAATCGGATTGGCCAACCCGGTGGCCGCTCACACCGCCCGCTTGCAACACGGCCGGATCGGCCACGACAAGAACCTTTTTCCCGACTGGGTGATAGCCGACGGCCCCTGGGTGAAGTGGTATCCGGGCGTTCCGGGGTACATCGACGCGCAGTGGGTGGCCCAGGCCGAGGCGGCCCTAAAGTGTCCGGCGACCCAGTCGATGCTGAATTCGGTGCGTGCTCCGATGGGTTTTCATCGGTTTGTATCGAATTTCATGCACTCCTATGAGTTCACCCGGTATCGAATCGACCGGGTTCCACGCTACGAGCTCATCCGATGCGGCCTGGCCGTGCCCGAATCCGGCGGTGTCCCGTACACCGGTCTGCCCGCCACCGGGCCCTAACCGGCCGCAATTTTCGCTTCCGGGCAGGGTTCGGCAGAGAATTTTGACGGCTTTTTTACCTCGGCGTGCCGCGACCGCCGCAGCAATCGCCCCGACCGGCGCGCAGCAACCCGGCATATGTATTCTTACCGGCGTGCGACCGCTCGTCGGCACATTCACAGCGTGGTGATCCGCAGCCGAGTTGAGCGGGCCTGGCCGCGGCGTGGGGCCCGGGACGGGACCCACGCCGCGGAGAAGGCACCGCCAGAGATGTGGTTGACTACACGGGCACAGCTGCCCGGTTGAGCATCAGGCCGGCGCGCCCAGCGACGATGCGGGCCGTGGAACGGCCAGAGGAGAAGCTGGGCAGTAGGGCGATGCAGTCCGACCCACAGGTTTGGGCCCGACAAAGAATGAGGAAGCAAGAATGAGGCTTGTTGACAGGTTTCGCGGCGCGGCAAAGAGGATGCCACGCCGGGTCGCAGTGGGAGCCGCCGCAGCGGCCCTGTTGCCGGCACTGATCGGCGTCGTGGGCCAGCCCGCGACCGCGGGAGCGTTCTCCCGGCCCGGTCTGCCCGTCGAGTACTTGCAGGTGCCGTCGGCGGGGATGGGCCGCGACATCAAGGTCCAGTTCCAGAGCGGCGGGGCCAACTCGCCGGCCGTGTACCTGCTTGACGGCCTTCGCGCCCAGGACGACTACAACGGCTGGGACATCAATACCCCGGCCTTCGAGTGGTACAACCAGTCCGGTCTGTCGATCGTGATGCCGGTGGGTGGGCAGTCCAGCTGGTACACCGACTGGTACAGCCCGGCGTGCGGTAAGGCCGGTTGCCAGACCTACAAGTGGGAGACGTTCCTGACCAGCGAGCTGCCGCAGTACCTGCAGGCCAACAAGCAGGTCAAGCCCAACGGCGGTGCCGCGGTAGGCCTGTCGATGGCCGGGGCGTCGGCGCTGAACCTGGCAAACTACCACCCCGACCAGTTCGTCTATGTCGGCGCGATGTCCGGTCTGATGGATCCCTCCCAGGGCATGGGACCGTCGCTGATCGGCCTGGCGATGGGTGACGCGGGCGGCTATAAGACCAAGGACATGTGGGGCCCGAAGGAGGACCCGGCCTGGGCGCGCAACGACCCGCTGCTGAACGTCGGGAAGACCATCGCCAACAACACCCGCCTGTGGGTCTATTGCGGCAACGGCAAGCCGTCGGAACTCGGTGGGGACAACCTGCCGGCGAAGTTCCTGGAGGGCTTTGTGCGGACCAGCAACCTGAAGTTCCAGGACGCGTACAACGCCGGCGGCGGTCACAACGCGGTGTTCAACTTCCCGGACAGCGGTACGCACAGCTGGGAGTACTGGGGTGCGCAGCTCAACGCCATGAAGCCCGACCTTCAGCGGGTGCTTGGTGCGACGCCGGGCGCGGGCCCGGCTGCCCCGGCTGCCGCTCCGGTCGGTCAGCACACCTAAGCGTAGAAACAGCATGACTAACGGCGACGACCTTGCGGGTCGTCGCCGTTAGTCATTTCCGGCGTCCGGTTATCCGCGGTGTGGTTAGCTACCTTGCGGGACGGGGGCGATTTGCCGTCCCCGGTCTGGCGGTCCAGCGACGAGCGAGGTCAGGATGAGAAGTCAGTCGATGCTGCTACGGCTACTGTGCGCCGCCGTGCTGACGATCGGGATCGGAGGCCCCGTTAGCCTTGCCGCGGTCAACGGCGGCTCGGCCCGCGCCGCGGGATACGAGACGCTGATGGTGCCGTCTGCGTCGATGGGCCGCGACATCCCGGTGGCCTTCCTGGCCGGTGGTCCGCACATGGTGGTTCTGCTGGACGCGTTCAATGCCGCCCCGGATGTCAGCAACTGGGTGACCGCGGGTAACGCGATGAACACGCTGTCTGGCAAGGGGATCTCGGTGGCGGCGCCAGCCGGCGGCGCGTTCAGCATGTACACCAACTGGGAGCAGGACGGCAGCAAGCAGTGGGACACGTTCCTGTCCACCGAGTTACCGGACTGGCTGGCCGCCAACAAAGGTCTGGCGCCGGGCGGCCACGCGGCCGTGGGGGCATCCCAAGGCGGATACGGGGCAATGGCCCTGGCCACCTTCCACCCGGACCGCTACGGCTACGCGGGCTCGCTGTCGGGGTTCATATACCCGTCAAACACCACAACGAATGGCGCGATCCTCGCCGGTCTGCAGCAATTCGGCGGCATTGACGGCAACGGCATGTGGGGGGCTCCGCAGCTGGGTCGGTGGAAGTGGCACGACCCGTGGGTGCACGCCGCCTTGCTGGCGCAGAACAACTCCCGGATCTGGGTCTACAGCCCGCTGAACATGGGCGGCGATGCCGGCGCCATGATCGGCCAGGCCGGCGAGGCGATGGGCAACAGCCGATTCTTCTACCAGCAGTACCGCAACGTCGGTGGGCACAACGGCCACTTCGACTTCCCTGGCGGCGGCAGCAACGACTGGGGCTCATGGAGCGGTCAGCTGGGCGCGATGTCCGGCGACATCGTCGGCGCGATCCGCTAGATCGCCAATCCGCCTGCCCTCGCGCGGGTTCGGCGAACCGGGGCCGTGCCGCGAGCCGGTACCGTAAAGGGGTGCAGCAGCCGTTACGGCTGCCTGCTGTCGACTGAGTCGACTGAGCAACCGACCGACTCTGCTAGCAGGAGACCATGGCTGTTAATTCCCGGCGGAATTCTCGGCGGAAGCGCCACCGCACCTTGGCGTTGATCGCCGCTGCCGCAACAGCGCTGGTGGTAGGGCTGGTCATCTTCGCTGCGGTCACCCTCCTGCGGCAACCGAAAACTGCGCCGAGCGCGGTGCCGCCCAGCATCGTGCCGCCGACCAGCAGCTCGGCCTTCCCACACAAGCCGCGACCGGCCTCCCAAGACGCCAGCTGCCCCGACGTGCAACTGATCGCGGTACCCGGTACCTGGGAATCGTCGCTGCAAGACAATCCGCTCAACCCGGTCGACTTCCCGAAGGCGTTGTTGCTCAATGTCACCCGGCCGATCAGCGAGCAGTTCAACTCCAGCCGGGTCGAGACGTACACCGTGCCCTACACGGCGCAATTCCACAACCCGCTGAGCGGGGACACCCAGATGTCCTACGACAACAGCCGGGCCGAGGGAACGCGCGCCGCGGTCAAAGCGATGACCGACATGAACGCCAAGTGCCCGTTGACCAGCTATGTGCTGGTCGGCTTCTCCCAAGGGGCGGTGATCGCCGGCGACATCGCCAGCGACGTTGGCAATGGCCGCGGACCGGTCGACGACGATCTGGTGCTCGGTGTGACGTTGATCGCTGACGGCCGTCGCCAACAAGGGGTGGGCCAGGAGATCGGACCCAATCCGCCGGGCGAGGGCGCCGAGATCACCCTGCAAGAGGTGCCGGTGCTGTCCGGGCTCGGTTTGACCATGACCGGCGCGCGGCCGGGCGGTTTCGGTGCGCTCAACAGCAAGACGAACGAGATCTGTGCGGCCGGCGACCTGATCTGCGCCGCGCCGGCGGAGGCGTTCAGCCTGGCCAACCTGCCCAAAACGCTGGACGTCCTGGCCGGCGGTGCTGGCCAGCCGGTTCATGCGTTCTATGCCACCACCCAGTTCTGGAGTTTGGACGGACAGCCGTCCACCGCGTGGGCATTGAATTGGGCGCACGATTTGCTCCAGAACGCGCCGCATCCCAAACACGGGTAACAGTTCTGACAACCGGTACCTTCGGATTTGGTCCGCGGCGCAGCACCAACTAACATTAAGAGATATTTAAGAACAGCTGTGTCGGCCTATCGCGTCGATGCGTCGCGGATCGCTGGACGTGCTTTGAGTACCATCTGTGAGGTTTGCCGTTCGCGACAGCCCTGCGCAGGCGCAACGTGCGGTGTCCGATGGGCCGTCCCGCGTCGGAGGTAACCGTCGATACAGCTCGCATAGCTGCGGACTGACCTAGAACTGTTGCGACAGGAGTTGAGTGGCATGGCGTACCACAACCCATTCATCGATAAGAACGGGCGGATCAGGTTTCCGGAAAACACCGATCTGGTTCGTCACATCGAGAAGTGGGCAAGGGTGCGTGGAGACGGACTGGCCTACCGGTTCCTGGATTTCTCCACCGAACGTGACGGCGTCGCGCGCGACATGTCGTGGGCCGAGTTTGGTGCCCGTAATCGCGCGGTGGGCGCCCGGCTGCAGCAGGTCACCCAGCCGGGTGATCGCGTTGCTGTCCTCTGCCCGCAGAACCTGGACTACCTCGTCGCATTCTTCGGCATCCTTTACGCCGGCCGCATTGCGGTGCCGCTATTCGACCCGGCCGAGCCGGGTCACGTCGGCCGACTGCACGCGGTGCTCGACGACTGCACCCCGTCTGCGATCCTGACCACCAGCGACTCCGCCGAGGGGGTTCGCAAGTTCATGCGCGGCCGGCCGGCCAAGGAGCGGCCGCGCGTCATCGCCGTCGACGCGGTACCCGAAGAAGTCGGCTCCACCTGGCAGCCTGTGCCGGCCGAGCACGACACCATCGCCTATCTGCAGTACACCTCCGGCTCCACCCGC
This sequence comes from uncultured Actinomycetota bacterium, assembly GCA_963720085.1. GTDB lineage: Bacteria > Actinomycetota > Actinomycetes > Mycobacteriales > Mycobacteriaceae > Mycobacterium. The sequence goes on along the minus strand of CAVRER010000005.1, from coordinate 53,830 downwards.
ACCCCGACGGGCGTCCAGATCACGCACCTGAACCTGCCCACCAACGTGGTCCAGGTGATCAATGCGCTGGAGGGCCAGGAAGGCGACCGTGGTGTGAGCTGGCTGCCGTTCTTCCATGACATGGGCCTGATCACCGCTTTACTGTCGACGGTGGTCGGCTACCGCTTCACCTTCATGACGCCCGCCGCCTTCGTCCGCCGGCCCGGCCGGTGGATACGCGAGCTTGCGCGTAAGGACGGCGAGACCGGCGGGACCATCTCCGCCGCCCCGAACTTCGCCTTCGAACACGCCGCGCTGCGTGGCGTGCCCAAAGAGGATGAGCCGCCGCTGGACCTGAGTAATGTCAAGGCGATCCTCAACGGCAGCGAGCCGGTGTCGGCGGCATCGATACGTAAGTTCAACGAGGCATTTGCGCCGTTCGGCTTCCGGGAGACGGCGATTAAGCCGTCCTACGGTCTGGCCGAGGCCACACTGTTCGTCTCGACCACCCCGATGGCCGAGGCGCCCACGATCATCCACGTCGAGCGGGAGGCGCTGAACAACAGGCGGTTCGTCGAGGTGCCCGCCGACGCACCGAACGGCGTCGCGCAGGCCTCCGCCGGCAAGATCGGTATCGACCAGTGGACGACCATCGTGGACGCCGAGTCCGCCAGCGAACTGCCCGACGGGCAGATCGGGGAAATCTGGCTTCACGGCAACAACATGGGTGCCGGTTACTGGAACAGAGAGGACGAGACGTCCGAAATCTTTAAAAACATCCTCAAGTCACGCACCAACCCGTCGCACGCCGAGGAAGCCCCCGATGACGGGCTGTGGGTGCGCACCGGCGACTACGGCACCTACCACAACGGTGACCTCTACATCACCGGCCGGGTCAAGGATCTGGTTATCATCGATGGCCGCAACCACTATCCGCAGGACCTGGAGTACTCGGCGCAGGAAGCCAGCCGGGCTCTGCGCACCGGTTATGTGGCCGCGTTCTCGGTGCCCCTCAACCAGTTGCCCGCGACGGTGTTCGACAACCCGCACGCCGGGCTGAAATACGACCCGGATGACACCTCCGAACAGCTGGTGATCGTCGGCGAGCGCGCCGCCGGTGCGCACAAGCTCGACTACCAGCCCATCGCCGACGACATCCGGACGGCCATCGCCGTCCGCCACGGGGTGACCGTGCGCGACGTCCTGCTGGTGCAGGCCGGCTCGGTTCCCAGGACGTCCAGCGGCAAGATCGGCCGCCGCGCCTGCCGCACCGCCTACATCGACGGCAGCCTGCGCAGCGGCACCGCGGTCCCGAATGCCTTCCCCGACCAGGCTGACTGAGCCCCAACATGACTGACACAGATATCGATTCCCAACCATCGGCCGAAGGCGCTGCTGCGCCCGCCGGCAAGCCCGCCCGTACCGACATGACCGTCGTCGAGGTGCGGCAGTGGCTCCGCAACTGGATCGGCAGCGCCGTCGGGCAGTCGCCTGACGCGATCGACGAGGCCACGCCGATGGTGGAACTGGGTCTGTCGTCACGCGACGCGGTGGCGATGGCCGCCGACATCGAGGACCATGCCGGGGTTACGGTGTCGATCGCGGCCGCCTTCGAGCATCCGACCATCGAATCGCTGGCCAGCTGGATCGTCGAGGGCGACCCCCTGGAAAACACCGCCGACACGGACGACACCGACTGGACGCGCAGCGGGCCGGTGGAACGAGTCGACATCGCCGTGGTGGGCCTGGCCACCCGGCTCCCCGGTGACATGAATACCCCGGAGGAGACCTGGCAGGCGCTGTTGGAGGGTCGCGACGCCATCACGGATCTGCCTGACGGCCGATGGTCGGAGTTCACGTCGGAGCCGAGGATCGCCGAGCGGGTCGCCAAGGCCCGCACCCGTGGCGGCTACCTGAAAGACATCAAGGGTTTCGACTCCGAGTTTTTCGCGCTGTCGAAGACCGAAGCCGACAACATCGATCCGCAGCAGCGGATGGCACTGGAGCTGACCTGGGAGGCGCTCGAGCACGCGCGCATCCCGGCGTCGAGCCTGCGCGGTGCAGCCGTCGGCGTCTACGTTGGCACCTCCGTCATGGACTACAGCTACCTGGCGATGTCCGACCCGACCGTCGCTCACCCATATGCGATCACCGGGACCGCGAGTTCGATTGTCCCGAACCGGGTTTCGTACTTTTTCGACTTCCACGGACCCTCGGTTGCGGTCGACACCGCCTGCTCGAGTTCGCTGGTCGCGACCCACCAGGCGGTGCAGGCGTTGCGCAACGGTGAGTGCGACGCGGCCGTCGCCGGTGGGGTCAATGCGCTGATCACCCCGGCGGTGACGCTCGGTTTCGACGAGATCGGCCAGGTGCTCGCACCCGACGGCCGGATCAAGTCGTTCTCGTCGGACGCCGACGGCTACACCCGCTCCGAGGGCGGCGCCATGCTGCTGCTGAAGCGGGTCGACGACGCGCGCCGCGACGGCGACCAGATCCTGGCCGTGATCGCCGGCAGCGCGGTCAACCACGACGGCCGGTCCAACGGCCTGATCGCCCCCAACCCCGACGCACAGGCCGACGTGTTGCGCCGGGCCTACAAGGACGCCGGCATCAACCCGCGCAGTGTCGACTACATCGAAGCGCACGGCACCGGCACGGTGCTCGGTGACCCGATCGAGGCCCAGGCGCTGGGCCGGGTGATCGGCCGTGGCCGTCCGGCCGACAAGCCTGCGCTGCTCGGCGCGGTGAAAACCAATGTCGGACACATGGAGTCGGCGGCCGGTGCGGCCAGCCTGGTCAAAATGGTGCTGGCCCTGCAGCACGACAAGCTGCCGCCGTCGATCAACTACGCCGGGCCCAACCCCTACATCGACTTCGACGCAGCGCATTTGCGCGTCCTGGACACCGCTGCCGACTGGCCGCGCTACGGCGGTTATGCGGTCGCAGGCGTGTCGAGCTTCGGCTTCGGCGGCGCCAACGCGCATGTGGTGCTGCGCGAGGTGTTGCCGCGCGACGTCGTCGAACGTGAACCCGAGCCGCAGCCCGAGAGCGCGCCCACGGCTCCCGCCGAGGAAAAGCACGTCGAGTACGTGGGCGGGGTGCGCTTCGACGAATACGGCGAGTTCATCGAGGAAAACGGCGCGGCGCCGGCGGTGGTCGAGGAAGAACCTGAACTGCCCGGCGTCACCGAAGAAGCCAAGCGGCTCAAAGAGATCGCGCTGGAAGAGCTTGCGGCGCAAGAGGTACCGGTGCCGCTGGTGCCGCTGGCGGTGTCGGCGTTTCTGACGTCGCGCAAGAAGGCCGCGGCCACGGAGTTGGCCGATTGGATGGAAAGCCCGGAGGGCCAAGCGTCGTCACTGGAATCGATCGGCCGGTCGCTGTCACGGCGTAACCACGGCCGCTCCCGCGCGGTGGTGCTGGCCCACGATCACGAGGAAGCGATCAAGGGACTGCGCGCGATCGCCGACGGCAAGCAGAAGCCGAACGTGTTCAGCACCGACGGACCAGTGACCAGCGGCCCCGTGTGGGCAATGGCCGGTTTCGGTGCACAGCACCGCAAGATGGGTAAGAGCCTGTACCTGCGCAACGAAGTCTTCGCCGAGTGGATCGAGAAGGTCGACGCGCTGATCCAGGACGAGCGGGGTTACTCGGTGCTCGAGCTGATCCTCGACGACTCGCACGACTACGGCATCGAAACCAGCAACGTCACCATCTTCGCGATCCAGATCGCGCTGGGCGAGCTGCTCAAGCATCACGGCGCCAAACCTGCTGCGGTGGTGGGCCAGTCGCTGGGCGAGCCCGCGTCGGCCTACTTCTCCGGCGGGCTATCGCTTGCGGACGCAACCCAGGTGATCTGCTCGCGCTCGCATTTGATGGGCGAGGGCGAGGCGATGCTGTTCGGCGAGTACATCCGGTTGATGGCGCTCGTCGAGTATTCCGCTGATGAGCTGAAGACTGTGTTCGCCGACTTCCCCGGCCTAGAGGTGTGTGTTTACGCCGCACCCAGTCAGACCGTGATCGGCGGTCCGCCCGAGCAGATCGACGCGATCGTCGCCCGCTGCGAGGCGGAGGGACGCTTCGCCCGCAAACTTCAGACCAAGGGCGCCGGCCACACCTCGCAGATGGATCCGCTGCTCGGTGAGTTCTCCGCGGAGCTGCAGGGCATCCAGCCGATGAGCCCGACCGCGGGCATCTTCTCCACGATCCACGAGGGCACCTACATCAAGCCCGGCGGCGAGCCGATCCACGATGTCGCCTACTGGATCAAGGGGATGCGGCATTCGGTCTACTTCACCCACGGCGTCCGCAACGCCGTCGACAGCGGCTACACCACGTTCTTGGAGCTCGCGCCCAACCCGGTAGCGCTGATGCAGATCGGTCTGACCACCGCTGCCGCAGGATTGCCGGACGCGCAACTGATCCCGACCCTGGCCCGCAAGCAGGACGATCTCGAAGCGATGACCTTGGCGATGGCGCAGTTGTTCGTGTTGGGGCACGACCTCGACATCCGCACACTTTTCTCGCGTGCGGCCGGCCCGGAGGACTACGCACACATCCCGCCGACCCGCTTCCGCCGCAAGGAGCACTGGCTCAACGCGCACTTCTCCGGTGACGGGTCGGTGCTGATGCCCGGTACCCACGTCGCGATGCCAGATGGCCGGCACGTGTGGGAATACGCGCCGCGGGAGGCGACCGACTTGGCGGCATTGGTGAAAGCCGCTGCAGTACAAGTACTTCCGGATGCGCAGCTCGTCGCGTCCGAACAACGGGCAGTGCCCGCCGAGAACGCCCGCCTGGTGACGACGCTGACCCGCCATCCCGGCGGGGCTGCCGTGCAAATCCACGCCCGCATCGACGAATCCTTCACGCTGGTCTACGACGCACTGGTATCGCGGGCCGGGCAAGCCGCGGTGTTGCCGACGGCCGTTGGCGCCGGTGCGGCGATCGCATCGACGGTCACCGCCGCGCCGGCCGAGGTGGCCGAGCCGGCAGCCGACGAGTCCGACAAGGCCAGCGCTGTGACCGACAGCCTCACCGCCCGCCAAATGGGCGGATTGCAGAGGTGGTCACCGGATTCCGGCGAGACCATACGCGATCGACTGGCCTCCATCGTGTCGATGGCGATGGGTTACGAGCCCGAGGACTTGCCGTGGGAGGTGCCGCTGATCGAGCTCGGCCTGGACTCGATGATGGCCGTGCGGATCAAGAACCGCGTCGAGTACGACTTCGACCTGCCGCCGATTCAGCTGCAGGCGGTCCGCGACGCCAACCTCTACAACGTCGAGAAGATCATCGAGTACGCGATCGAGCACCGCGACGAGGTGCAGGATCTGCACGAGCACCAGAAGACCCAAACGGCCGAGGAGATCGCCAAGGAGCAGGCCGCTCTGCTGTCCGGGGCCACACCGGCCAGCGTGACCCAGGCCGACGATCTACACGTGGAGTCACAGACGCAAGCTCCGCCGCCGGCTTCCGACGCACCGATCCCGCCGCCGCCGACTAACCCGTCTGGTCCCTCTGCAACGGCGACGCAACCCAACCTGGCGGCAGCCGCGCAGGCGCTCAACCAGCAGGCCGTCGCCGATGCGCTGGGTTCCGACATACCGCCACGTGACGCCGCCGAGCGGGTCACGTTCGCCACCTGGGCGATCGTCACCGGCAAGTCTCCGGGCGGCATCTTCAACGCGTTGCCCAAGCTCGACGACGACGCTGCCGCCAAGATGGCGCAACGGCTTTCCGAGCGCGCCGAGGGGCCGATCACCGCCGACGACGTCAAGGCCGCCGCGACCATCGAGGCGCTGGCGACGACGGTGCGCGAATACCTGGAGGCCGGCCAGATCGACGGTTTCGTGCGGACGATCCGCGCCAGGCCCGAAGGCTCCACCAAGCCACCGGTTTTCGTGTTCCACGCGGCCGGCGGGTCGACGGTGGTCTACGAGCCGCTGCTCAACCGGCTGCCGCCGGACACCCCGATGTACGGTTTCGAGCGCGTCGAGGGGACCATCGAAGAGCGTGCCGCCCAATATGTTCCGAAGCTGCGCGAACTGCAGGGCGACGGGCCGTTCATCCTGGTGGGATGGTCGCTGGGCGGGGTGCTGGCCTACGCCTGCGCGATCGGGCTGAAGCAACAGGGCTGCGACGTGCCGTTCGTCGGGCTGATCGACGCGGTGCGCGCCGGCGAGGAGATCCCGCAGACCAAGGAGGAGACCCGCAAGCGCTGGGAGCGTTACGCCCGCTTCGCCGAGCGGACCTTCAACGTCGAGATTCCCGCAATCCCTTACGAGCAGCTAGAAGAACTCGACGACGAGGGTCAGATCAAGTTCGTGTTGGAGGCTGTCAGCCAGAGCGGTGTGCAGATCCCCGGCGGGATCATCGAGCACCAGCGCACGTCGTATCTGGACAACCGCGCGATCGACACTGTCAAGGTCCAGCCTTACGACGGTCATGTCACGCTGTACATGGCCGACCGCTATCACGACGACGCGATCACGTTCGAGCCGCGCTATGCCACGCGCAAGCCCGACGGCGGCTGGGGCGAGTACGTCGCCGATCTGGAGGTTGTGCCGATCGGCGGCGAGCACATCCAGGCGATCGACGAGCCGATCATCGCGAAGGTCGGTGCACATATGACCCAGGCGCTCAACAAGATCGACGCAGAGCAGAAAGAGGCCTAAGTGACCACCAAGACCAGCGCCGAGCTACTGGCCGAACTCCGCGAAAAGCTAGAGCTGGCAAAGGAACCCGGTGATCCGAAGGCAATTGCACGGCGCGAGAAGAAGGGTATCCCGAGCGCCCGTTCCCGCATCTACGATCTGGTCGACCCAGGCAGCTTCCTGGAGATCGGGGCATTGGCACGGACGCCTGGTGACCCGAACGCGCTCTTCGGCGACGGGTGTGTGACCGGACGCGCCACCATCAACGGCCGGCCGGTCGGGGTGTTTTCCCACGACCAGACGGTGTTCCAAGGCTCGGTCGGTGAGATGTTCGGCCGCAAGGTTGCGGCGCTGATGGAGTGGTGCGCGATGGTCGCCTGCCCGATCATCGGCATCAACGACTCCGCCGGCGCCCGCATCCAGGACGCGGTCACTTCGCTAGCCTGGTACGCCGAATTGGGCCGCCGCGGCGATCTGTTGAGCGGACTGGCGCCGCAGATCTCGCTGATCTTCGGCAAATGCGCTGGGGGAGCGGTCTATTCGCCGATCCAAACCGATCTCGTGGTCGCAGTGCGCGACCAAGGCTACATGTTCGTCACCGGCCCCGACGTGATCAAGGACGTCACCGGTGAGGACGTCAGCCTCGACGAGCTGGGTGGCGCCGACGCGCAGGCCTGCTACGGCAACATCCACCAGGTGGTGGAGTCCGAGGCGGCCGCGTTCCAATACGTGCGCGATTTCTTGTCCTTCTTGCCGCCGAACTGCTTCGACCCGGCGCCGGTGGTCAACCCCGGGCTGGAGCCGGAGATCACCCCGAGCGATCTGGAACTCGACTCGATCGTGCCGGACTCCGACAACACGGCATACGACATGCACGAGATCTTGCTGCGAATCTTCGACGACGGCGACTTCCTCGACGTCGCCGCTCAGGCCGGACAGTCCATCATCACCGGGTTCGCCCGGGTCGATGGTCGACCGGTCGGTGTGGTGGCGAACCAGCCGTCGTATATGTCGGGTTCGATCGACAACGAGGCCTCCGACAAGGCGGCCCGGTTCGTCCGGTTCTGCGACGCGTTCTACGTGCCGCTGGTGTTCGTCGTCGACACCCCTGGCTTCTTGCCGGGGGTTGAGCAGGAAAAAGGCGGAATTATCAAGCGTGGCGGGCGATTCCTGTATTCGGTCGTCGAGGCCGACGTGCCGAAGGTGACCATCACGGTCCGCAAGTCCTACGGTGGCGCCTACGCGGTCATGGGATCCAAGCAGCTGACCGCCGACCTCAACTTCGCCTGGCCCACCGCGCGCATCGCGGTGATCGGCGCCGACGGCGCTGCGCAGCTGCTGATGAAGCGGTTCCCTGACCCGACCACTCCCGAGGCGCAGGCGATCAAGCGGGACTTCATAGAGGGCTACAACCTCAACATGGCCACGCCGTGGATCGCCGCCGAGCGCGGGTTCATCGACGCCGTCGTCGAACCGCACGAAACTCGGCTGCTGCTACGCCGGTCGCTGCACTTGTTGCGGGACAAGCAGTTACACACACGAGTCCTGCGCAAACACGGTCTCCTCCCGATCTAGCTACACCGGCGCGACGAAGTCAGACGTGTAGAACTCGGCCGGTGCCTGTGAAAACTGGCCCGGGCGTTGAATGAACACCCATACGCCCGTCGTGCCCGGCCGAATGCTGTCCTGCACAGTGCTGGTCGCCTGCCCTGACCCATCGCTATCGAGACCGCCGACTGCCACACCCGGACCCCCGGAAACGCATGGCGAGTTCGATGCCCGAGGCGACTGGATCAGCTGGACCTCGTAGTGGGTGCCTGGCGAGCCGGCGTCCGCCAAGTGCACTTCCGCGGATACCGTGCCACCGGCGGCGCGGATAACCGATGACGCTGTGGCATTGGTTTGTGCCGCCCCACTGCGAATTGGGCTGAAATCGCAGGCGCGCAGGATGCTTCTCAACGGGACCACAGTTCCGCCGTTGGCGCCCGCTGGAGCGGCGGATGCAGTTGCTGCCACAGCGGGATTCAACGCGGATGCCACCGCGAGAACTGCAGGAAACGCGCGGCGGGTCAGCTTGGAAATCGTTAGTGACATTTGTCTAATTATCCCCGCCCGATGACGGTCCGAGCATGTCCGAGACGTAGCTAACAGGAGCGGCAAGATTGTGACGCGCAACACGGCGACTTAGCCGCCTCGTCGCCGGGCTAGGGCTTGATCCGGATCTGGCCCGGCGACCACCACCCGAAGTGGGTGGCGGTGCCCAGCTCGAGCTGAGCCGGTTGAGCCGTCACGATCGTGTCGAACTTGCGCAGCGAACCCCAGTCCCGGCCCCAGTCGCGGGATAGGTAGGTGGCCATCACGTGGGCTCGCAGCAGCACATCGGTGATGCCCAGCAGCCCACCGTTGGTGCCGTCTTCCCAGGTGTCGGTGTCCATCTTCTTGGCGTTGTAATCCGGTGTGATGCGGAACTTGGGGATCTCGGTGACGCCGTTGGCGTGCAGCATCGGCTGCTGGCATGGGAAGGCCAGCCCCACCGCCCAGTCCATCAGGACCGGCTGCGACGAGCCGACGTACTCCTGCAACGAACGCAGATCGGGGACTCGCGGGGGAGTGACCGCCACCCAGTCTTCCGGCGTGAGCGACAAATCTTCGGCGACCAGTCGGACCGCCGACGCGTCGGCCGGGATCTTGGCGCGCGGGAAGCGTAGGTTACGCCAGGCCTTCGGCTGCTCGCCGTACAGATCGTCGGGCACCAGCCGCCCGCTCGGTATCAGGTCGCCGCCGGGCCCCGGCTTGCCGTATTCCAGCACCACGGTCTGTCCGTCGGTGTGGCCGTGCAGCACGCTGTTGCCGGCAATCTTTCCTGCGGCCGTCACCACCAACAGTGGATGCCCGTCATCTGCTCGGGGCAGCTGGTACCAGGCCGACTTGAGGGTGCTCTGCTGCTGCGGACCGGTCGTGTAGCTGCCCGCCACCGGAACCCGCGCGGGGTCAAGCCCGTAGGGCAGCGGCACCGTCGAGCCGTTGATGCCGCGGGTTTTCGCCCTTGTCGGCGCGTCCCAGTCATAGTCGGTGCCCGGTTGTTCCGGCGTCATCCGAAGTGCTTCGGCCACAATGTGTTCCGGGACGCCGTTTGGCGTGAACCCAACCGGATTAACGCCGCCCAGTGGGCCCAGCGGACCGTAATTGCCGGGCAGCGCAGGCATGAAGCCGGCGTTGGTGTCCGGCTCGACCAGCACATCGTCGGCCAGGCCGCAGCCACCGGTGAACGCCCGCAGGTTCGCCCAGCCGTTGGAGTAGGTCGGGTACTGGCGCACCACACCGATCGCCATCGACGCGACGAACACCAACACCATGAAGCCGGCGGCGATCGGCACCGGCGCCGCCGTCAGCGCACGCGCAAATCGGCCTTCGCCGCGGCCGCGGGGCGCGAAGTGCAACCACGCCGCATAGATCGCGGTGACCGCGAACAGTATGAAAAATATTGTGCTGACTGTGATCCCGCCAATTTTCGGCATCGTGGTGTTGAACGGCACGCCGTAGCTGGACACATACCACCAACCATTGGTGGTAGCGAAGCACAGCGCGAGGACGAACATCAGCGCCGCCAGGAACGCCATCCGGTTACGCGACCAGCGCAGCACCGACGGCGAAACCAGCACCGTGGTCAGCGCGGCCGTCGCCGCGCCCACCGCGGCGAACAGGCCGAAGTGGTGCACCCATTTGGTGGGGGTGAACATCAGGAAGAACATGGTGCCGAAGATGACACCCATCAGCCGCCAGGCCGGCCCACGGGCCACGCCGCGAATATGCTTGCGCCGCAACATGATGAACACCGCAGTGAACAGACATAGCGCAGTGATCAAGAAGCCGAACCGGCGGGATAGCGAACCGTCGACGGTCGGCAGGATCAGGTAGTAGTACCGCAGGTTTTCGGTGTACCACGCCTGGCTGGGGCCGATCGCGGTGCGAATCCTGGTGGCCTCCAACACCGTTGACAGGGTCTGGTCGGCGAAGACGACGGTGAGGATGACCGAACCGGCCGCCAGCATCGGCGCCACCAAGGGCCAGGTGCCGACCAGACGATGCCGGCGCACCAGGATTCGCAGGATCGGCCGGCCACCGGCGATCAACGCGGCCACCGCGATCAACCCGGTGGGCTGGACACCAAGGGTGAACGCCGCGGTAATGACAGCCAGCGCCGCCGGCGTCATCCGGCTGTACCGCATCGACCGCTCGATCAGCACGTAGGTGATCAGCGAGCCCACCGCGATGATCGGCTCGGGGCGCAGACCGTTGTTGAACGGCATCCAGGCCGCCAACAGCACCATGCCCGCCGCCCACATCGCCGGCTTGCTGGACGCCACTGCCGGCCCCAACCGGGGCAGCACCTCGCGAGACAGCAGCAGCCAGCACACCAGCCCAGCGACCAAGTCCGGCAATCGAATCCAGATACTGGCGTCGCTGACATGTGTCATCAGCGCCAACAAGTTGTAGTACCAGCCGAACGGGTCCTCCGGGCTGCCGAACCACCGGAAGTAGTTGGACATGTAGCCGGCGTGGTCGGCGACACGGGCCATACCCAGGATGTAGCCGTCGTCCGACGAGTTGGCTCCCATCACATGCCACAGCAGGAAAGCGACGATCACCGTGGCGTCGGTCCAGCTGAAGAACCTCCAGTTGGCCGGGATGAGCCGGCGCATCCGGTGGTCGTCCAGCTGGTCCAGCCGCCACAACGCGACCAGCGCCACGACGGTGGCGACGATCGCCAGCAGCATCGCGGTGAGCTTCAGCGTCGTCGGCGTGGTGGAGAACCGGGTGTCGATGGTCGCCGAAAGGTGCAGTCCCGGCGGGGCGGGACCGGTCATGTCGGTGAACACGCCGACGATCTGCGGGCGCAGGTTGGGATCGGCGAAGCCACTGCTCACCGGCTTGCCTGCCGCATCGGTCAGCCCGACGAAGCTGGCGAACGTGCCGGCCCGGGTGGAGGTGATCTCGATGTGCTGACACTGCGGACTGTTCGTCTGACTCCGCGGCACGCTTTCGATCACCACGTTGCGGTCGGTGACGTCCACCCGGCTGCTGGTGACATTGACGAACAATCCGTCGAGCGTGGCGTCCTTGCCGTGTTTGGGGGCGGTGCCCAAAAGCATCCCGCCCTTGGATGGCATCGCGCGCACCGCCGCGCACGGCACGGTGACCGTCAACATCACCGGTGTCTGCGAGATCAGCGGCGCGGTCACATTGGTCATTTGGCCTTGCTGTGGCCAGTTCAGCGTTGCGGTGGTCTGCACGACCGGCAGCAGCGGTGTTGCCACCGACAGCACGAACCCAACGAGGCCGGCGATCGTCGCGACCCAGCGCATCACCCGCACATCGCGGGCGCCGGCTTCGGGGGCGGTGGGTTCTGTGGGGTCTGCCGTCGTGGTCACTGTCACGGGAGTGCTCGAATCGGTCCTTGGCGGGTCCAGCCGTACACCTTGACGACACCCTGGTCGACGGCGGCGTTCGGCGCCTGATCAGCGGGCACCAGCCGGTTGTACTTCTCCACTGAACCCCAGTCCCGGTACCAGTCGCCGTTCAAGTAAGTGGGGATGGTGGAGGTCCACAGCATCGCCTGGGTGAACAGGAACGGCCCGCCGGACTTGGACGCCTCCCACAGGTTCGACGACGACGCCGTCTGCTTGCGGTCGGGCATGATGCGATACTCCGGAAGCTCGGCGATGCCGAGGTGTTCGGAGAATGGTCGCTGGCACGGGAAGTTGGCGGCGGTCGCGATGTCCATCAGTACCGGGGCCTGCGACCCGATCAGCTGCTGGAGGTTCTGCAGCACCGGTACCCGTGGCGGCGTAAACGCGAACCACTGGTCGGAGCTCAAGTTCGGGTCGTAGGCGACGATCCGCGCCACGTTGGCCTCCGGCGGGGCCCAGGTCAGCGGGAAGCGCAGATTCCGCCACGCCGGCTGCGGGCCGATGTCGATCGGCTGCACCTGCCCCAGCGGCGCGGTGCTGCCGTCGGGCCGGGTGGCGCCCCATTCCAGTTTCAGCGACTGCCCGTAGGTGAAGTTGCCGTCCTCCTTGTATGACCAGATGGCGCCGGCGGCGGAGACCACCACCAGCGGGCGCTCCGGAGTGCTCTCTTTCCAATTAACGGGCAACTGGTACCAGGCCGAGGTGGCGGTGGCGGCCAGCGAATTTTCGCCGTAGCTGCCCATCACCGGGGTGCGGGCGGGGTCCAGGCCGAACGGCAGCGCGGCGTGTGAGCCGTTGACCCCAACCGGGCCCTTACCGCCGGCGGTACCCGCGGAGTCGCTGTAGGCGACGTTGGGTTTGTTGGGTGAGGCGTCGGAGTTGACCAGTCCGGGTTTGGTCACTACCGGGTCGGACTGCAGGTCGTCGCCAACCCCGTCCGGCTTGAAACCGACGGGGTTGATTCCGCCGAGCGGGCCCGCGGGCCCGAATTGCTGGCCCGGAACTGGTTGCAGCAGGCCAACATTGGGGTCGGGCTCGGCGAGGACGTCGTCGGCCATGGCGCAGCTGGTCGGCGAGAGCCCGGAACTGAGCGCGGCCAGGTTGGCCTTGGCGATCGTGTAATGCGGATAGCGGAACACCGCACCCTTGGCCAGCGAACCCACCTCGCCGAGGACCATGATCGTCGCGACCACCAACAGCGGGGTGGAGGCCAGCACGCGGTTACGCCGGTTGTCCTTGACTTCGGTGTGCCCGGCGTAGTCCATCCGGAAGTGGTACCAGGCGGCGAGCAATCCGGTCAGGATCGACAGCGTCAGGAACATCGACGTCACCGGGTGGCTGGCGATGACGGGCTGGATGTCGAACCACGGCACCCCGTAGTTGCCGACGTAGAACCAGCCGTTGATGCCGGAGGTGGCCCAAGCCAGCAGGAACAGCAGCGCGGTGATGTACAGCGTCAGGTTGCGTCGGCTGTGCAGGCCGATGCGGGCGAAGGTAAACGCGGTGACCGCGCCGAGGGCGCCGGCCAGTCCGGCGAACGCGCCGAACTGAATGGCCCACTTCGTGGGCGTGAACGTCAACAGCAGCAGGCCAAGCGCGGTCGTCCCGATCAGCCGCCAGGCCGGCCCGCCGGCCAGCCCCTGCACCCGGCCGCGCCGCAGCAGCACCACCAGCAGCCCGAACAGGCAGAACAGCAACACCAACACGGCGAAGCGCCGCGCCATCGAGCCGTCGGAGTTGCTCTCGACCGTGAGGAAGTAATAGCGCAGGAAGTCTTGGTACCAGGCGATCGTCGGCCCGACCTTGTACTTGATGCGGGCCGACTCGGCGACGCTGGCCAGCGTCTGTGCGCGGAACACCACGATGGTGATCAGCGACAACGACGCCGCCAATACCGCCAATGGCGCCAACAGACCGTCGGCGGCCCGGCGCCGCGCGATCATCCGGGCGATCGCTCGCGCGCCGGTGAGCAACGAGGCGATGGCGATCAATCCCTGCGGCGCCAAGGCCGCAGTGAATGTCGCCACCACGATCGCCACCGCCGCGGGCACCAGCCGGCGGGTGGCGATCGCACTCTCCACCAGCACCCAGGTGACCACCACGCCCAAGGCGATCAGCGGCTCGGGCCGCAAACCGTTGTTGAACGGCAGCCAGGCGGCGAGGAACACCGCACCGGCGGTCAACACCGCGACTCGGTTGGCGGCCAGCCCGCCCTTAGCGGGGCCCAGCCGACGCAACATGTAGCGGCTGATGACCAGCCAACACCCGATTCCGGCCAGCGTGGCCGGTAGCCGCATCCATGCCCCGGCGGTGCTCACCGATGCCATGTGTGCCAGCACCGCGGGATACCAGTCGAACGGCGCCTCGGTAGTCCCGAAGAACCGGTAGTAGTTGGCCAGATATCCGGCCTGCCCGGAAACGCGGGCGATGGTCAGGTTGTAGCCGTCATCCGACGAGATCGCGCCGATGACATGCCAGAGCAGCAGCGTCGCGATCACACCCACGTCGGCGAGCAAGGTAGCGACGCCGACCCGCAGCCAGCGTCCCCAGTTGCGCGGCATCCGCCGCCCCGACCTCCGGTCGAGGAAAGCCAGCGCGACGATCGAGGTCAATACCGCGAGCCCGCCCAGGGCCATCACGCCTTTCTTGAGCATGGTGGGGGCGACGATGAACCGGGTGTCGACGTCGACGCGAGCCGACAATCCCGGCTGCGCAGGCACTTTCAGGTCGGTGAAGATCCCGCCGACCTGTGGCTTCTTCTCCGGTGCGAGAGTGCCTTGCGGCGCCGGGTATCCCGACGAAGTCTGCACCCGCGACGCCGGCGTCGGCCCAGATGTGCAGCACGCTGCAGGCGCCGGAGCCCACCGCCGAGCGGGCCGCCACCGCGGCAACCGAGTCGCGGAACGCGACGACGACGGCGTCCTTGTTGGCCCGGACGAACAGCCCATGCTTGCCGGTCTCAAAGCCGTTGACCGGCAGCGTCGAGAGCACCAGGCCGCCGTCGGCGGGCAGAGTGGCGATCGCCGCGCATGGGATGGAAATGTCCAGTGCTCGCGGCGCCCCGGCCACCAGCGGTGCAGTGATATCGGTCACGTGGCCATCGCCGGTCAGGCCCTGCGGCCACAGGATCGTCGCAGTGGTCTGTTTGACCGGAAGCAGTGGAACCACGCGCGCAGAGCAGCGCGCCGGCGATCCCCGCGACGACGGCGACCAACCGCGCGAGCTGACGCGTCGATCGCTCACTTTCGTCGTGGGGCACGAGGGACGATGGTAGGCGACTGCGTTCGTCCGGCGACGATGCAGCCCGCGTGGCGGGCTGGGGTGGGGGTCCCCCCGCTTGCGGGGGAGAGCCGGACAATCGGCTTTAAGCGTTTTTGTGATGCAAAACAAAGCGGCCCGGCAGCACCCGATGACGGTGCAGGTCCGTGCGTCGAACACGCCGATTTGGTCCGACCGAGATGCCGGACGCACCTTACAAGGGCGTTCGACTCCTCAGCCCAAACATGGTTTAGTGGTCGAGCGGTGGTGCCTTTAATAGATCAAGAAACAATTCACCACCGGCCACTGGCGTGAGTTGTGGAGCACCCGGTATCTGCGGACGTCGGCTGTGGTCGCCGGGGGCGTGGTGCTCTATTCCACCAACGAGTTCCTGACGATCAGCATGCTGCCCAGCACGATCAGCGAGATCGGCGGCGAGCGGATGTATTCGTGGGTGACGACTCTGTACCTCGTCGGGTCGGTGGTTGCGGCGGCGACCGTAAATTCGTTCCTGCACCGCGTTGGCTCATGCGTGTCGTATCTGCTGGGTTTCGCGGTGTTGGGTGCCGGCAGTCTGGTATGTGCAGCGGCTCCGAACATGGAGATCTTGTTGGCGGGCCGCTTTTTGCAGGGGCTAGCGGGCGGCCTGCTGTGCGGTCTGAGCTTCGCGGTGATCAACGCCGTCCTGCCGCGCTCGCTGTGGAGCCGCGGTGCGGCCATGGCGTCAGCGACGTGGGGCGTCGGTGCGCTGCTCGGCCCTGCGCTGGGCGGTGTTTTCGCGCAGTTCGGCGCGTGGCGGTGGGCGTTCGGCCTGCTGGCCATGGCGAGCGTGGCGATGTCCGTGCTGGCACCGGGCGTGCTGTCGGTGGACGAGCTGCGAGCAGGACAGCGACCGCGCCGCGGCACGGATTCCGGTGCCGTCGATAATCCTGCTCGGCGCCGCGGCGCTGACTGTCAGCGTGGCGTCCGTGCCGCGTAACACCGTCGCGACCGCCGGTCTGCTTATCGTCGGTGCCGCGCTGGTCGGCGTGTTTTTGGTCGTTGATCGGCGGATGCCCACGGCGGTATTGCCCGCCAGCGTCTTCGGATTTGGCCCGTTGAAGTGGGTCTATCTGACCCTGGGGCTACTGGTCGCCGCGACCAAGGTTGACCTTTATGTGCCGTTGTTCGGTCAGCGGCTCGCGCACTTGGGGCCGATAATGGCCGGGCTGATGGGCGCGGCGTTATCGATTGGTTGGACGATCAGCGGACTGGGCAGCGGCTCACTGAACAGAGCACGCACGATCGTGGGCGTAGTGATAGCGGCACCGCTGGTGATGGCGATCGGCCTGGCGATGGCCGGAGTCACCCATGTCCAAGGCGCACCGGTTGGCATCATCATCTTGTGCGCGACGGCGTTGCTGGCCGTTGGGGTCGGCATCGGCGCCGCCTACCCGCACCTGTCGGCGTGGGCAATGAGCGACGTCGACGACCCCGCTGAGGGCAGCGCGGCCGCTACCGCGATCAACTCGGTGCAGTTGATCTTCGGCGCGTTCGGCGCAGGGCTGGCCGGTGTCGTGGTGAACATCGCCGACGGCGGAGGTGTGGCGGCTGCTCGCTCGGCGTTCACCGTGTTCGCCTTGCTGGCCCTTACCGCCTGCGTCACCGCTTTTCGGGCCGGCCGACGGCAGGTGGCGTTCTAACTGCAGCTACTGGCGCAGCGGCGCCGGGCTCCACAGGCCGCTGCGTGTTGCCGAACCGAGGTCGAGGCGGGCCGGTTGGGCATCCGGGTAGTACGGCGTCAACTGCTGCAGCGCACCCCAGTCGCGGGACCAGTCGTCTTTCAGATACGTCGAGACCGTGTTCGGCGCGCACCAGCAATTCGGTGACGCCCAGCGGGCCGCCGCCGTTGTTATCCATCACCGGCGAGTTGGCCTCGGCGCCGAACCGATCGGGCAGGATCCGCCACTTGGGCACCTCGATCACACCGTTTTGATGCCCGAACGGCCGCTGGCACGGGAAAGCCAAGCCGACCAGCCAATCCAGCAGTACCGGATCGGTCGAGCCGACGACGTCCTGCAGCGTGCGCAGCCGCGGAATCCGCGGCGGAGTGACCGCGATCCAGTGCTGCGGCGCCAAGTCGTCATCGGTTAGCGACCAGTCGCACCTGGGTGGCGTTGCGTGGCACCGCGGACAACGGGGCCCGCAGGTTGCGCCACGCGGGTGCCGCGCCGACATCGGCGAATCCCATTGCGCCGCCGGGGTGGTTGGCTGCCGCCTGCTCGTCGGTGGCCCACTGGATTTCCACCTCGCCGTAATCGAAACGGCCGGCCGCTGACACCACTAACAGCGGCCCGGCTTGGCTCGCGCGGTCTCTTTCGGGTAGCCGATACCAGGCCGACCGCAGCTAGCGCCGGAACCTGCACCCCGGACCGCCAACTTCCCAGCACCGGCGTACGCGCCGGGTCGAGGTTGTAGGGCAACCGGGCACGCGAGCCGTTGATGCCCGGCGCGGGAGTGGTGCCGCCCTCGGTGCCGGCCTCGCTGCTGGTGACCAGCCCGTCGTCGTTGACGAAACTGCGGTCGCCGGGGCGTTCCATCACCGGATCGGCCGACACGTCGGCGGGAATGCCGTTGGGATCGAATCCGTCCGAAAGACCCGCGCCCAACGCGTCTTTCACCGGCGCCTTGACCGGGGACAGCATGCCGGCGTTGGGATCCTGCTCGACGAGCACGTCGTTGGCGAGCCCGCAGGTCTTGCCGGTCAACGCCTGCAGGTTGGAGCGACCGACCGACCACGCCGGGTATTGGTCGGTCATCCCCAGCGTCAGCGACAGGACCTCGAAAAAGACCAACGCCCACGCGGCAATACCCAACGGGGACTGGAGGATTCGGGCCAACCGCGACTCACTCGGCGGCCCGGAGTCGTCGCCGTTGTTGACGAAGTGGAACCAGGCGGCCAGCAGCAACACCAGCACGGTCAGTCCCAGCAGCACGGTGGTGAACCCGAAGTGCCACTCCGGGAACGCATTTGACCACGGCACACCGAAGTTGGAGACGTACCACCAGCCGTTGACGCTGGCGAACGACAGCGCCACCACGAACAACACCACGGCGGCGAACATGCGTGCGGTTGCGTCGCGAGCGCATCGCGGCCGCGGTCACCGCCACCGCGGCCAGCGCCCCCAGCGGGCCGGCCAGCCCGGCGAACACCCCGAAGTGGTGCGTCCACTTGGTGGGCGTGAACATCATCGCGATGAACGAGATGATCGTGATGCCGATGATGCGACGGCTTGGTCCCGCGGCGGTGCCCGGAATTCGGCCCTTACGCAACGACATTGCCACCGACACCGCGAGTGCGACCAGCAACGCCAGCAGGGCGAAGCGACGGGCGACTGACCCGTCGGGGCTGGCCATGAACAGCCGCTCGTAACGGAGGTGCTCGTCGAACCAGCTCAGGCTCGGCCCGACCGCGGACTTGAGCAGGCTGGCCTGGATTTCACCGGCGAAGGTCTGGTCCCGGAAGATCAGGATCACGGTGACCGTGCACGCGGCCAGGATGGGCGCGAGCAGCGGCAGCAGACCGAACCGTTTGGTACGGCGGTGCAAGATGGTGCGCAGCGGGCCGATCGCCACCAGCAGCGCGCCGATCGAGGCGATACCGGTCGGCCCGGAGAACAGCGTCAGCGCGCCGACGATGCAGGCGACCGCCACCGGCAGCAGCCGACTGGTCGCGACGGCGCGCTCGACCGAACACCAGGTCAGCAGGATGCCCACGGCGATGATCGGCTCTGGCCGCAGACCGTTGTTCAGCGGCAGCCAGAACGCCAGGAACATGCCCGCCGCCGTCCATGCCGCTGCTCTGCTGGTCTTGACGGCATGGCCGAGCCGCGGGATGACTTCCCGGCTGATCACCCACCAGCAGGCCAGCGCCATCAGCAGGGTGGGCAACCGCATCCAGATGCTGGCGGTGGTGACATGAGCCCACAGCGCCAGCAGGTCGTAGTACCAGCCGAACGGCGCCTCCGGGGTGCCGAACCAGCGGTAGTAGTTGGCCATGTATCCGGCGTGCTCGGACACCCGGGCCATGGTCAGGATGTAGCCGTCGTCGGCGGTGTTGGCCCCGACGAAATGCCACCACACCAGCACCAGCGTGACCAGCACGTCCAGCCCGCTGATCGACCACCAGCGGGGCGGCAGGAAGCGGCGGTGCCGGGTGCCGTCGGACGTATCCAGGATGTGCAGGGCGATCAGCGCGACGATGGTCAATGCCACCCCGAGGACCATCGCGGCCATCTTCAGCGGCGTCGGCGAGCTGCTGTAGCGGGTGTCGATGGTGGCCGAGAAGGTCAGGCCCGGCGGGGCCGGTCCACTCAGATCGGTGAACACCCCGACGATCTGCGGGCGGAAGTCGTATCCGCTGCGCTCGCCGCGCAACGCAGCGCCGGGATGCTCAGCATTGGGACCCTGTTTCAGCCCGACGAATTCGCCGGTCACCCTGTCGGCGTGCGCGGTGAAGACCAACTTCTGGCAGGCAGCGCTGAGCACCTGGTTCAGCGGTGCGACAACGACCGGGGTATTGCGCACCACGACCACCAGATCGTCGTTGGGGGCACGCTCGATCAGCAAGCCGCGGTCCACGGCCTTGGGTGCCTGCTTGGGCACCGTGGACAGCAGCACCGTCTTGCCGGTGTTGCCGGACCCGGCCAGTCCGGCGGCGGCCTGGCACGGAATGCTGATGGACAGGTCAGTAGCCACGTAGCCGATCAGCGGGGCTTCGACGCTGCCCAGCACGCCGTTTTGCGGCCAGTTCAGTTGGGCGGTGGTCTGTTTGACCGGCAGCAGCGGGGTTGCGATCGCCAGCAGGGCCCCGAGCAGACCGGCGACGACGGCGACGACCCGGGCGGCCCGGTAGTTTGCTCCCGCGTCAGTCACGGACGTAGATGCTAGTTGCTCGACGTGTGTCGCTTCGGTGGCCATCAGGGGCGCGGCCCGGATTTGCGGACGGCCAACACGAACGGTCCGATGGTGGTGACGGTGAACCGGGGGTCGGCGAACAAGGCGGCGTTGAGCTCCACCGTGTAGCGGCGGACGTTGGGCTGGTTGGGGTAGACGTCTTCGGCCAGCCGCAGGGTGTAGGTGCTGGTCGCGCCGGCCGAGCCGCCGTGGCGCATCAGGAACACCGTCGGCGGCGCCCAGGGCAGCGTGTCGAGCGCGTGGATGAACTGATCGGGGGCTTTGAGCTTGGACCAGCTCTTGATCGCGGCCGCCCGCTTGTCGAACTGCGCGAGCGGGTTGGCGTAATGCGACGTCAGTCCCTGAAAGCCCCAATAGGGGTAGTAGGACAAGAAGCTGTAGTCGGCCGTCAGGACCACGGTTTCGTCGCGCGGCCTTCCGGTCGCCCGGGTGATCGCGGCGTCGATCTGACGGGTAGTACTTCTCGGAGCTGGGCGGACGGCGGTCGCCGCGCTGGCCGTGGCCGTCGGTGTCGGTGTAGGCGATGGTGAGGTCCGGGCGCAGCACGTCGGGGATGTCTTGGCTGAACGCGATCGCCCCGGCCAGTCCGATCGCGGCCGCGACCGGTAGCACGCTGCGGCCCCAGGCATGGTCCCGCCCGCGGGCGGCCAGCGCGAGGGTGACTTCGATGAAGCCGAAGACGCCAGCGGTGGCCAGCAGCACCGTGAGCGTGGGCTGCAGCCGAAACGACAGCAGCGTGGTGCGCGCCAGCGTCGCCAGCATCGACAGCAGCGACCACAGGTAGACGGCGAGCACGCCGATCGCCAGGCAGGCCGCCCGCACCGCCGAGCGGGCCCGCACCACCAGCCACAGCGTGCCGAGCATGCACAGTGCGCCGAGCAGGGTGAACTTCAGCATCGGGAAGGTCAACTCGGCGCCGTCGGCCGGCAGGTAGTGAAAGGCGCTGCCGGTGTTGCTGACCGGGTCGCGGGTCGCCCGCAACAGGAACGGCAGCCAGGTGGTCGCCGCGATGACCGCCGCGATGACGGCGATGACGGCCAGCCGGACCAGCGGGTCCAACGCCGCCTTGACGCCGTCGCGCCAGCGCGATGCCGTCAGCAACACGGCCATCAGCACCACGGTGAACGCGCTGTAGGCCAGCAGCAGGTTGTAGAAGGTCGCCGCGAAGCCCAGGAATATCCCGGCCCCGATCACCGCGGCCCACCCGCCCGATCGGGTCCCGCCGCGCAAGCCCGACCAGGTCAGGATCAGCACCGGCGGCAGCAGCACGGTGATCATCGCGGAGTACGGCTCCGGGGAGCTGTAGGCCAGCGCGACCGCGGCGGTCGCGGTGGTGACGATCAGCGCGTACTCGAAGCGGATCATCCGCCACCACAACACCAGCGCCACCGCGACCGCGATCGTGATCGAGGTGATCGCCCACGGCTTGAACATCTCCCAGCCCGGAGTACCGGTCAACGCCGCGATGCGCCCGCCGATCCAGAACCAGCCCGGCGGATAGAACGGCGGCAGCCCGACGTAGGTCATGTCGTGCAGCGCGGCGCTGTCGGTGAGCCGGGTCAGGTATTCGGTGCGGAACTGCTGGTCGACGGAGATGCCGAACAGGTAGAGCTTGGTGGCGCCCAGCGGCATCGCCAGCGTCACCACCGAGAACGCGGACACGAACACCAGCGCGAACAGTCTGGCCAGCAGGCGGTTTCGGACATCGCTGGTGCGACGGCCACGCCGCCACAGCCAACCGGCGACCAGCAATCCGACGATGCAGCCGACCTGGCCGACCGTGGTCAGCGCGTGCAGCTGATTCGACGACGGGTAGGCCGGCCATTCGACCCGTTCGATGGCCATCAGCGAGATCACCGACACCACCGCGGCAATCGCGATCGCGAATGCCATGTGGCCGACGGTGGCCAGCGCGTTCCGCATTTAGATGGGCAACTTGCGGAAGATCGGCCGCGGGATGTGTCGCAGCACCATCATCACGTAGCGGAAAGCGCCTGGCGCCCAGACGAGTTCCTTGCCTTTGGCCGACGCGGTCACCGCCAGGTTCGCGACGTACTCCTTGTCGACGGTCAGCGGCGCTTCTTTGATGTGCGCGCTCATCCGGGTCCGCACCTGGCCGGGCCGGATGACCAGGACGCGAACGCCGCTGGGCTTCAACGCCTCACCGAGCCCGAGGTAGAAACCGTCCAGGCCGGCCTTGGTGGAGCCGTAGACGAAGTTGGATCGCCGGACCCGTTCACCGGCGGCTGAGCTCATCGCGATGATTTGGCCGAAACCCTGCGCGCGCATCTTCTCACCCAACAGCACGCCCACGGAAACCGCTGCGGTGTAGTTGATTTCGGCGATCTGTACCGCCTTACGCTGGTTCTGCCACAGCTCCTCGGCGTCACCGAGCAACCCGAACGCCACGATCGCAACGTCTATATCTCACGGCCACCGCCATCGCTGAATGCGGCGTCGATCATTTTAGGATGGCTGTCGGTGTCGGTGGCTTCGAAGTCGATCAGCTCCACCGATCGTGCGCCGGCGGCCTTCATTGCCGCGACGGCGTCGTCGCGGCCGGGGTCGTCGGGCATCGCGGCCAGCAGAATCCGCGCATGCGCGTTCTGTAGGTAGCGTTCGCAGATCGCCAGCCCGATCTCAGAGGTGCCACCGAGCAGCAGGATGGTCTGGGGATTACCCATGGCGTCGAGCACCATTTAAAGCAGCTCCAAACGTCGGGCCATGTCCGAGACGAAAACCCCGGTGGGATCGACCTTGCGGCGCAACGCGATCCATTCGTCGATGCGCGGGTACATGGCATGGAAGTTGTCGGCACTGACCCGCGAGTCCTTGGCCGTGTAGACCCGGCCGCCGAATTCCATCACCCGGGTGTCGAGTTCGTTGAGGAACTCGTTGACCCCGGGTTTGTTCGGAAAGTCCATCGCAACGTTCCAGCCGGCCATCGGGAAACTCAGCGGCGCACGATTACCCGGTCCGAAAAGCTTGAACACGTTGAACGCCGAGTAGTGCCCGCGCGTTTGGATCCAGCGGATGATGGCCTTGAATTCGTCCATCGCATCCGGCGGAACCAAGAACTGGTGTTGGGCGAAACCCGTTGGGCCGTAGGCATTATTCCAACCGCTGACCAGGTCGAGTATGTGGTAGAACTGCGACAAGTTCATGATCTTTTCGGTGTAGGTTCCGCCCAGCCGGTAGTACACCTCGCCGATCGCCATGAACGACAACTTGTTCATCACGCTGACCGGAAAGATGTCCGGCACCGTCAACAATTGCGGCGCATCAAATTTCAGCGGATTCTTGGCGAGTTTTTTAGGCAGTTGATCGAGCTTCGCCAAGCTGCCGCGGCTGACCGCGGCCCGGCCGAGCTTTGGTGGCGGGCTGATCAAGTCGAACCAGGCGGCGGAGTAGGTGTAGTTGGCTTCGCTGCCGTCGAGGTGAAGGGCGACTGTCTCGTCAAGGTCCTTGGTGGCAACACCGTCGGCGATGAAGTACGCCGTTTCGGTCGGCGTCATCGCGATGGTGGCGCGCAGGATGATCCCGGTCAGGCCGTTGCCGCCGACGGTGGCCCAGAACAGCTCGTCGTCGTCGCCGTCAGGGGTGAGGTGGCGGATCTGCCCGTCGGCGGTCAGCAGCTCCATCGACCGGACGTGGTTGCCGAAGCTGCCCGCGCTGTGGTGGTTCTTGCCGTGGATGTCGCAGGCGATCGCTCCGCCGACCGTGACCTGCCGGGTGCCGGGCAGCACCGGTACCCATAACCCGAATGGCAGCGCTGCCCGCATCAGCTGATCGAGGTTGACCCCGGCGTCGACGTCGGCGATGTGGGTGTCGGCGTCGATCGAATGGATCCGGTTCAGCGGTGTCATGTCGACCACCAGGCCGCCGCCGTTCTGGGCGTTGTCGCCGTAGGACCGGCCCAGTCCGCGGGCAATGACACCCCTACCGCCGGCATCCGCCGCCTGAGCCACCGCTTTCGCGATCAGCTCAGGGTCCGGCGTGGAGAGCACCTGCGCCACCGATGGCGCGGTGCGGCCGAACCCCATCAGCCGGGTCGCGGTGGTTGGAATGTCACTGCTAAACATCGTCAAAGAGGGTACCTGCTAGTCCGGTGACGATGCGGGACGCATGTTCCCGCTGAGGAGGCGGACAATTCAGCCTAGACGCGCGGTTCAGCGCAGCCGGAAGATCACCGACCGCTGCACGATGAAGTTGATCACCGAGGCGGTGCCCTGTGCGATCACGAACGCGACTGGTACTGCCCAGGCACGGTAGTCCAGTAACGCGAGGCACAGGTGATTGAGCCCGACCTGCACCGCGAAGGTGAGCCCGTAGAGCGCCATCACGACGAGGAACCGGGCGGTGCTCGGCGGCGCATGGAACGTCCACCGGCGGTTGATCAGGTACGCGGTGATCGTGCCGACGACGAAGCTGGTCGCTTTGGACAGGTCCACCTGTACGCCCACGGCTTTGTAGAGCAGCACATACAGGCTGAAGTCGACGACCGCCGACAATCCCCCGGTTAGGACGAACCGCCACACCTGCGTCTTGAGGGGTAGCTGTGTACTCGCCGCAATCTCGGCCATCGGCGGAAGTCTACGGGGGACTACGACGGGTATTTCACATCCAGCAGCTCAACCTGGTTTTGCCCTTGCGGCGTGGTGTAGGTGACCGTGTCGCCGGCTTGCCGTCCGACAAGCGCCAGCCCCAGCGGACTGCCCGCCGTCAACGCCTCGGCTTCGCCGCCGACAGGAGTCTCTTCGATGACGGTGATCACCTGCATCTTGATGACCGCACCGTCGGGGAACCGCAGGGTCACCTCGGTGCCGAAGGGCAGTGTGTCGGTCCCGTTCGACGGCAACGGTCCGGTCCGAAGCAGCCGGTCGAGCTCGATGATCCGCTCGTCCAGGCTGGCGAGTTCATCGGCGCGCTGGATGGCATCGGCGGCGTCAGCGTGATCGCTCACCGCGCCGCGGTCATTTCTGACCTCGGCCTCCAGTCGATCGCGCCGTTCCCGGATTCGGTCCAACTCAGCGCTGATGCGCTCGTGCGCTTCATCCGAAAGCCCCGTGGGCTCAACTTGCTCGCTCACCATTGCCGACCTGTCTTCCGCCGGAACGGCGGTTGCCATTGTGAAGTGCCAAGGCAGTATTGCACTTAAGCCAATTATTCATGCGTTGGTCGTGGGTTGTACGACGTTTCGCGCGACAGCTCAACCGCCCTGATCGGTCTTGGCTGGCGGCCGTCGCTCGCGCAGTTCAGATCGATACCTAGCTATGCATGTGATTGGGCTGAGAGACATTAGGTCTTAGCTCAGCCGCGACACGCCGCGAGTCTGCGTCCGTCTTGCATCAACCGGTTGTTTGCCGGTAGTTGCTGCGCTTTCCCAAGATGGACTGGGTTCCTGCATCTTAGGGTGTAGTGCATTGGCAACAAAGTTTGCTATGCGAGCAAGTCCCGAAAATTCCCAAAGCGATCTTGAATTAATTGTCTGATTTTCCGGACGTAAGTCCACCCAAGGGTTAACTCAAGCCGGGCTGAGGTCACGTCGAGGACCCGACCACGCTGCTCGCGTCACGCGGCGCCTAAGTGGAGCAGAACGCTACTGCCGATGGGCAGCTAGGTGGCCGAGGACCGCGAGCTAATCACCGGTCAAGGCCCATATTCGGCAAAGGCGTTGGGTGCCCTTTTGTCGATAAGGTCAGAAAACGGGCGTTAGCAGCCGTCAGACTCGACGGCCGCGCCGTCCACGGAACGTGTCCTTGACCTTTTCGCCGGCGTCCTTCAGGTCGGACTTGAACTGATCGCCGACACCGCGATTTTCGAGGTTGCGATTACCGGTCGCGCGGCCGATGGTTTCCTTCGCTCTGCCACCGAGCTTCTGTAGCTTGTTTCTGAGCTTGTTGGTCGCACTCATGGCAAGTCCTCCTTTGGTCCTGCGCTCGGATACCCGCAATGGGATCAAGGCAACCGGCCCGGGGCTATACCCAGTACGCCACCCGGGCGCGATATTGGCGCATCGCGAAACCTGCCAGCACCCAACCCAGGACCGTCAGCCCCACCACCACCGCCCAGTGTCGGAGCTCTTGGTGGGAACCCAGCAGCGGGGCGCGGACGATGTCGAGGTAATGCAGCAGCGGGTTGAGCTCGACGATCTTCGACCACTGTCCGGCGCCCTGCTGCCGCAGCGTGTCGTCGTTCCAGATGATCGGCGTCATGAAGAACAGCAACTGCACGATGGAAAACAGCAGCGGGCCGATGTCACGGAAGCGCGTCGACAGAATGCCGAAGCACAGCGACACCCACACGCAGTTGAGCACAATCAGTCCCAGCGCCGGGATCACCGAGAGGTCGGCCCACGACCACGGCTTCGGATAAATGATCGCGATGATCAGGTAGATGACGATGTTGTGGGCGAACAAGATCATCTGCCGCCACACCAGTCGGTAGACGTGCACACTCAGCGGCGTCGGCAGCTGTTTGATCAATCCCTCGTTGGCGACGAACACGTCCGCCCCTTCCAGGATGGAGGCGTTGATCAAATTCCAGATGATCAGGCCGAGCGTGACGTACGGCAGGTGTACCGACAGCTCGAGATGAAACAGCTTGGAATACAGGCCGCCCATCGCAACAGCTGTGGTGCCGGTCGCGATGGTGATCCAAAACGGGCCCAGCACCGAGCGGCGGTAGCGCTGCTTGATGTCCTGCCAGCCGAGGTGCAGCCACAGCTCGCGGCGGCGATACCCGTCGACCAGATCACCCCAGGCCCGGGTCAGTGTCTTGGACTGCGCCGCCGCATCGACGAGAACCATTAGCGTCACTCCTCAGGGCGTCCGAATTTTTCCCGACGCCCTAACCGGCGCAGCCGCAGCCACTCCAGCAGACCCTTCGGATCACGACGAGACACCAAGAAAAACCAACCGAACCGCAGCCATTCCTGGACCAGCAGCTTGCGCAGACCCGGCTGCGACAGCAGGTAGCCACGATTGCGGTAGGTGAAGTACCGCTTGGTGGGATCGTCCGGATATTGGGTGTGCATGTGCCCGGCAAGGATCGGCTTGAATTCGGCGGACCCACACGGGTGCAGATACACCGCATTCAAGCAGGTTCCGAACGGCAGGCCGGACCGGACCAGCCGACGGTGCATCTCTACCTCGTCGCCGCGGACGAACAGCCGCAGGTCGGGCACACCGATCGACTCGAACGTCGATGCCCGGAACAGCGCGCCGTTGAACAGCGACGCGATACCCGGCAGCAGTTCCTGATCCTGCGCGGTACGCAACTCGCTGACCAACCTGCGCCAGACCAGGCCGCGGCGCAGCGGAAACGCCAGGCGTTGCGGGTCGTCGGCGTTGCACACCATCGGCGACACCTCGGCCAGCCGGTGTTTCTCGGCGCACGCCAGCAACGTCGCCAGCACTTCGCTGTCTTGCGGGTGCCCGTCATCGTCGGCCAGCCACACCCAATCGGCGCCAGCGGCCAGCGCATGAAGTATGCCGAGCGCGAAACCGCCTGCGCCACCGAGGTTTCGGCGTGACGACAGATACGTCGTCGGGATGGGCTGGCCGCCAACCAGTTCGCGAACACGGTCGTCTTTGTCATTTTCGAAGTCGTTGTCGACCACGATCAACTGGTCGGGCAGCCGGCTCTGGGTGGTCAACACATCGAGCGACTTGGCCAGTTCGTCGGGGCGCCGATGGGTCACCACGACGGCGCACACTATTTCACTCATCCGCGAGGGCTTTACTGGCGAGCTGCTGGTCGGTTGCGGTCTCGGCAAGCACCTCGCGCACATGCCGCGCGGCGTCTTCGCCTTCGTAGGCACGCACGACGTCTTCGATGCTGCCGGTGAGCTTGATGACGCCGTGGTCGATCCACATCGCGGTCTTGCACAGCCGGGCCAAGAATTCGTTGGAATGGCTGGCGAACACCAGGATTCCCGAGCGCTCGACCAGGCGTTGCAACCGGGTCTGGGCCTTCTTCAGGAAGTCGGCGTCGACGGCGCCGATGCCTTCGTCGAGCAGTAGGATTTCCGGGTCGATGCTGGTGACCACACCCATCGCCAGCCGCACCCGCATACCGGTCGAATAGGTGCGAAGCGGCATCGACAGGTAGTCGCCCAGCTCGGTGAACTCGGCGATCTCGTCGACCTTGGCCAGCATCTGCCGCCGTGTCTGCCCGAGAAACAGGCC
The DNA here is from genome assembly GCA_963720085.1 of uncultured Actinomycetota bacterium. Taxonomy (GTDB): domain Bacteria; phylum Actinomycetota; class Actinomycetes; order Mycobacteriales; family Mycobacteriaceae; genus Mycobacterium. The sequence continues at coordinate 25,324 of CAVRER010000005.1, read as the reverse complement.
GCGGATGATGATGTTCTCGTAGCCGGAGATCTCGGGGTCCATGCCGACGCCCAGATCGAATACCGGTGCCACCCGACCGGTCACCGTGGCGGAGCCGCGGGTCGGCTCATAGATGCCCGAAAGCAGCCGCAGCAGTGTCGATTTCCCGGCGCCGTTGTGGCCCACCAGCCCGACCCGGTCGCCCAGGTTCAACGACATGGTGATGTCCCGCAACGCCTCGATGACCACCACGTTGGAGGCGTTGCGCCCGATCGTGCCACCCAGGACGGTCTTCTTCAGCGAGCGCGATTTCGCGTCGAAGATGGGGAACTCCACCCACGCGTTGTGCGTCTCGATATGAGGACGACGGGGACTCGTCACCGGTTGTCGCCTAGAGGTATTGCCCGGTGCCCGAACCCCCGGGCCCGCCGGACCTACCGACCCCCGGGGGCAGCGCACCCTGGCGCATCTGCTCCAGCTGTGCACGAGCGGCCATCTGCTGGGCGAACAGCGCGGTCTGGATCCCGTGGAACAGCCCTTCCAGCCAGCCGACCAGCTGAGCCTGGGCGATGCGCAACTCGGCATCAGACGGGACGGCGCCCTCAGTGAACGGCAGGGTGAGACGGTCGAGTTCATCACGCAGTTCCGGCGCCAGCCCTTCTTCGAGTTCCCGGATGCTGGTGGCGTGGATCTCGCGCAACCGGTTGCGGGTGGCGTCGTCGAGCGGGGCCGCCCGTACCTCCTCGAGCAGCTGTTTGATCATGGTGCCGATCCGCATCACCTTGGCCGGCTGCTCGACCAGGTCGGTCAGCGACCGGTCATCGGAATCGTCATCCTTCGCGGCCGCCATCAGCCGCGGGTCGAGGCCACCGATGATCTCGATGTCGTCGTCGTCGTTGCCGTTACTCAATCCAGTCACTCTCCTTGCCGCTGGCATCTGTTCACGTTTTGGGAGTTGTCGGGGCGCCGCGCCATTCGTAGATCCGGGCCTCACCGTTGTCGTAGATCTTCGCCCACGACTTCGATTGGTCTATTGACACTAGTCCGTCGGGCACCTTGAACCCCCGGACCGTCGGGACGCTGGTCAGGATGTAGCGAATGTTGAGCGCCCGCAGTGCCTCGGATACCCGCGGATCGTTGTCGCGATCGGCGTAGGCCCAGAAAATGAAGCGGTAATGGCCGGGGCCGGTCTGCTGCGGGAAGTCGTAGTGGGTCCACAGCGGGTGTAGGTCGGCCACCGCGTACATCCACGCGGTGCCGTCGACATTCGAGTCGCCGATCACGGTGGTCCGGGCGCCCGGCAGCGTCGCCAGGTAGGCCATGGCGTCGAGGTCTTTCTGGTCGATGATCACCGAGTCGTATTTGTCGCCGAACAACACCAGGTGTCGGTACAAGTAGTGGCGGGCGGTGAGCACGGTGGTGGCCACCAGCAGGACCACCGTGGCCGAAACCCACACAGCTGCGGGCAGGCGGGTGAGCCGCTGGGCTAATCTCTTGGCCAAGGCCACTGCTGCCAACACCATTGCGAACACCGCGATGCCTGCCATCGGCGTTACGAGCAGCGTGACCACTGCCGACAGCCGTCGCGGATCGTTGTAGAAGAACTGACTGAATCCCTCGATGGCGGCACCGACCGGGTTGTGAAACGGCGCCCCCGAGTAGATGGTCGCCACGGTCAGCACCAGCCAGACCACCGGCGGCCACCAGATTCGCTTGTACAGCAGGATCACCATGCCGATCGCGCTCAGCACGATCAGGCCGTACTGGATCGGGAAATCGTTGAGGTGACGGGTATGCAAGAGCAGCGCATCGGTGACGCCCTGCTTGACGCTCTTGAAGCTGGGGAACGCGTGCCCGGCGATAACGTCGGCCTGATGTAGCACCCCGATGAACTGCGGCGCCAATATCGCCGCCGCCGGCACGGCCACGACAGCCAGGATCAGGACGTCGGCCAGCCGGCCACGCACCGGATGCCAGCACGCGTCGAAAACCCACCAGGCCAACACGAACAAGATGACGGTGAACCCGCCGGTGAGGTGCACCGACAGGATGCCCACCAGCGCCAGCACGGCGGCCGGGATGCGATCGCGATGCTTACACGTCGAGGTGATCAAGACGAACGTCGGGATCGCGACTCCGTAGGCCGCCAGGTTAGGCATCGCGGCGACGCCGAACTCCACGTAGGGCACCGAGGTGAACGACGCTGACATCGCGGCGGACGTAGCCGTCGCGCCGGCGGCGAGCCACGGGGAGGCCGACGAGGCCGGTGAGGCTGAGGAGGCCGACAAATCGGACTGGGTGGCGCGCGGCCTGAGCAGGAACCAGGTGAGCATCGCCGCGCTGGACGGAAACAGCCACACCGAGGCCGCCACCGAACTCAAGGTGTAGCCGGTCGTCGGCGCCGCCCCGGTGAGCTGACAGAACACCGCGGTCAGGGCGTGAAACACCGACGGGTAGTACAGCGGTTGGTGCGTTTCGACGTTGCGCAGCTCGCCCATGTGAGTGGACGAGGCCTGGCCGGTGTCGAGGATGAAGCGCACCTCGTTGGCATGCCAGACCGCGTCCCAGGTACTGGGGATGGACTGCCAATGCGTGATGCCGCGATAGGCCGCCCACATGATCAGTAGGCCACCCAGCAGCACACCCCCGGCTACCGTCAGCGCGGGCCAGCCACTCACCTCTCTGGTCACTCGGGTCCGTGGCTCGGTGTCGCGGTAGCGGGCGAGCAGCAGCTGTAAACCCGTCATCAGTAAGCACACCGCGGCCAGCGCGATGAGCGCTGTCCAACCGTTCCAAGGGATTCCGAGCGCGCCGAACGGGATAATCGCCAGAGCCACCACACCGTAAGTCAGTGCCGGGCCAACTGCGACGGCGACCGGCCACGTTAGCTGGGTGATTCGTGCGACGATCGCCCCCGGCGCGATCAGCAAAAACAATGCGATCAGCGTTCCGATCCACAGCCCCACTGGACTAGTATGGCTGGCCGGGTGACCTGGCTCGGGACGGCGGGGACGCATCTGGGCGCCCGCTACCGTCACGGTTTAGCTGATTCTGCGGAACTTTAAGGTGGCTGGCATGGCATACGACGTCGCCCGGGTGCGGGGATTACACCCGTCGCTTGGGGACGGTTGGGTGCACTTCGACGCACCGTTCGGGATGCTAATTCCCGACTCGGTGGCGACCACCGTTTCGACTGCGTTCCGCGGATCATTTCCCAGCACCGCCGGTCCGCATCCGGCGGCCAAGCGCAGCGCCGCAGTGCTGGAAGCTGCGCGCCAGGCCGCTGCAGACCTGGTCAACGCCGACCCGCGCGCAGTTGTGCTGGGTGCCGATCGCGCGGTGTTGCTGTCGTCGTTAGCCGACGCGTCGTCGACCCGTGCCGGCCTCGGCTACGAGATGGTCGTCACCCGGCTGGACGACGAAGCGAACATCGCGCCGTGGTTGCGCGCAGCAAACCGGTTCGGCGCCAAGGTGAAATGGGCCGAGGTCGATATCGAGACCGGCGAGCTGCCGCCATGGCAGTGGGAGGGCCTGATCGGGCAGCCGACGCGTATGGTCGCTGTCACGTCGGCCTCGGGGACGCTGGGCACCATTACCGACTTGCGACCGGTGACCAAGCTGATTCATGACGTCGGCGGGTTTGTGGTCGTCGACCATTCCGCCGCCGCGCCGTACCGTCTGGTCGACATCGACGAAATCGACGCCGACGTAGTCGCCGTCAACGCTGTCGGGTGGGGCGGTCCGCCCATCGGAGCGTTGGTCTTTCGCGACCCGGCGATGATCAACACGTTCGCTTCGGTGTCGACGAACCCGCACGCCACCGGACCGGCGCGTCTCGAAGTCGGCGTGCACCAGTTCGGTCTGCTGGCCGGCTTCGTCGCGAGTATCGAATACCTTGCGTCGCTGGATGAGTCGGCCCGCGGAACACGACGCGAAAGACTCGCTACCTCACTGCAATCGGCGATGTCCTACATGGACGGGATCTTCGATTACCTGATGAGCTCACTGCGTTCGCTGCCGTTGGTGGTGGTGATCGCCCGGCCCGAGGCCCGGATACCCGTGGTCAGTTTCGCCGTCCACGAGATAACGGCCGAACGGGTGGTGCAACGGTTGGCGGACAACGGAATTCTGGCGATCTCCAACGCGAGCTCGCGGGTGCTTGACGTGATCGGGGTCAACGACGTCGGCGGCGCAGTCACCGTCGGGCTGTCGCATTACTCGACGATGGCCGAAGTCGACCAGTTGGTGCGCGCCCTGGCGTCGCTGGGCTAGTCGTTCAGGCTTGATTGTCCAGCTCTCCCCCGCAAGCGGGTGGGGGTACCCCCAGCCGCGCAGCGGCGAGGGGGCGTGCCCCCGCCTCGGGCGGTTCCACCGCCCGCATCGTCGCTAAACGGTCAGCACGATCTTCCCCGTCACACCCCCGGACGACAGCAGCTGATGGGCCTGTGCGGCCTGCTGGATCGGTAGGTGCGCCCCGATGACCGGCCGGACGCGTCCGTCAGCAATCATCGGCCAGACCGAGGTCGTCACCGCCTCGACGACGGCACTCTTACTGTTGGGACCGGTCACCGGTCGGCCGCGCAGGGCGGTCCCAATCACCCGCGCCCGTTTGCCGACCAGCTTGCCGAGGTTGAGTTCGCCCACGACTCCGCCCTGCATCCCGATCACGATCAGCTGGCCGTCGCTGGCCAGTGCATCGATGTTGCGGTCCAAATACGCCGCGCCCATGATGTCCAGGATCACGTCGGCACCCGCGCCGTCGGTTGCCTGGTGTACTCGCGTGACGAAGTCCTCGTCGTGGTAGTCGATCGTGATTTCGGCGCCCAATTCGCGACACAGTTCCAGCTTGGGCGCGGATCCCGCGGTGACCGCAACCCGGGCACCCATTGCCCGGGCGACCTGGATGCCATGCGTTCCCACCCCGCTCGCGCCGCCGTGGATCAGGAGCAGCTGACCCTGGCTCAGGTGAGCCGTCAGCGCCAGGTTCGACCACACCGTGCACGCCACTTCCGGCAGGCCGGCGGCGTCCCGCACGTCGACACCGCCCGGAATCGGCAGCAGCTGACCGGCGGGAACAGCGACGTATTCGGCGTAGCCGCCGCCCGCCAGCAAAGCACAGACTTCTTGCCCGGCCGACCAGTCGCTGACCCCGTCGCCCACCACCTCGACGACGCCGGAGACCTCCATGCCGAGCAACTCGCTGGCGCCGGGTGGCGGCGGATAGTGGCCGGCGGCCTGCAGCAGGTCGGCCCGGTTAACGCCGGCGGCGCTGACTTTGACGAGCACCTCGCCGGGGCCCGGCGTGACATCGGGGACTTGCTGCCACACGAGTTGGTCGGCGGATTGAGCGACGATGGCGTGCATGCTCGACACGCTACTACCTGCGGATACCGACTGTTCCAAAGGCGATGTGTCGCATAACATGACGTAATGGCCGCCCTCATTGCCGGCCGGACAGCCAGTGAGATGCCCGGGCTGGATATCGCCGAGCAGAAGTCGTGGCAGAACTACTTGGACTCCACCCTGCGTTTGTATTCCACGCTCAACCGTCGACTGACCGATGCGCACCAGCTGTCGCTGTTCGACGTCCGGGTGCTGGACATGTTGGACAACACACCCTCCGGCTGTGCCCGGATGGGTGATCTGGCCGAGGCGCTGCCGTCGCTGCCGAGCCGCCTGACCCGTCAGATCCGTCGGCTGGAGACGCAGGGATTGGTGCGGCGGAAGGCCAGCCAGGATGACGGGCGCGGGGTCGTCGCAACTATCACTGACGATGGCCGGGCAGCGGCGAGGCAGGCCATGGTCACCTACGCCCAAGGTGTGCGGACCTATTTCCTCGGCCAGTTGTCACGTTCGCAGGTCGCCGCGATGGGGGAGAACTGCCGGCGGATCAGCGCCGCGCTGAAACTGTCCGACCGGGCTTCGAAGACCGGCGGGCAGGCCCGCGGGGCCTGACACCGTTACCCTTGTCGGCGGTGGCGTGGCAGAGCGGCCTAATGCACTCGCCTTGAAAGCGAGAGACGGCTAAAACCGTCCGGGGGTTCAAATCCCTCCGCCACCGCCATTGCCATGTATCTATTGGCGCAGGTAAAGGGCAGTTTTAGGGCTTGCTAGTCGGTACTGTTGAACCAATTGGCCACATTTTGGCCACAAAAATCGCGCCGCGCGCCAACGGCATGCGCGGATCGGGGATGGGCCGTGAAGCCTTGGACACGACGTTCATAGCTGACACGCCCTGGCTATCGCGGCGGTGAACCTAATGCCAGTCGAGGCGTTCAGCCGGCCGCCCTAGGGATACGGCCGTCTACCTCACAGGCCCAGTTGCCAACGGAATTCTCGTGATAGCCATCCACGCAGCCAGTGCTGAAGGTTACTGTGGAGGTGGCCAAACCGGTCGTAGCTGCCTGGGCGGCTGCGGCCGCTTCATCGGGGTAGCCGATCTTGCCTGTCGGACAGCTCACGGCCGGTCGCACTGGACTAGCAGCTCCTGCAGGTCACGCGGTTGACAGGTGCCCGTGGGGAACGGCTGTTTGCCCTGCAACATCTCCAAGTAAGCGGGCAGGAAAGGCTGCCCGCCCGTCGTTGCCGGCGGTGCTAATTGTTGTGTTGAGCCGGACGTCGGACGACTCGGCGCTGAATTCGAGCTGAGGATCAGTGCAGAAACACCGACTCCGAGTACCGCGCCGGCTAAGACCCCCAGGCCGCCGACGGCCCACAGAAACTGGCTGGACCGACGCGGTTTCGCCGCCGTGGCGTCGTAGTCTTTGGCGTCCCCCCAAGGTGCCCTGGGTGGAGGGGGTGCGGTAGGTGGAGGGGGTGCAGTAGGTCGAGGGAGATGGATGGTGGCCATGGCGCCCTTGTCTTCCTCCCCTCGCCAACGATGACGAGAGAGTTTGTCCACAGTGTCAGGGAGCCTGGAAGCTGGCGATCAATCCGTAGACTTGCAGTGTAGACCTATATTGTTACGAACGATAGACGGGTGATGGAGGCGGGGCGTGACGCTGCCCTCCATCCTGGCCCGACCGCGTGAGTTGCCTTGTCTCCGTGGGCCTTTCATCGCAGCAAACCGCTGCGATGCTCCGCCGAAGCAACCGCTGCGATGCGCTCGACGTGCCCTGCCTGAACCCTCATGGGATACATCGAGGCGCAGGGCCGGACATTCTGAGTTGGGCTCAGCGTGGCAATTAGCGGCAAAAAAGGCACCCAAGCATGATGCCTGGGTGCCCTTGGTCTTATTCGGATGCGAACTGCGGGCAGTAGTTGACCGCCGAATAGTCTGCGAACTCGGTTGCGGAAAGACCGTTCCAAACCGTCGTTGCTGCAACGTAATTCGCCGCTGCCGCATCGTCATGGGGATGGTTCGCCATATAGTCGCATGTCGCGTGCGCGTGAGCTATCGCGTACTCAGGGCTGGGGTAGCCAACGCCCATGTTTTGCAGCACCGATAGGAACTGCTGATCGCGGGCCGACAATGGCGCTGGCGGCGCAACGCTGGGCGGCACCATAGACGGAGCCGGAAGGGGCGCAGGCGTATTCGGAGCCGGCGCCGGTGCCGGTGCCGGTGTGACAGTGACCGTCGCGACTGGTGGCGGTGGCGCTGGTTTAGGTGCTGGCGCTGCTGCCGATGGTTTAGGTGAAGGCGGCATCGGTCGTGACGACTTCTGGTCGTAGAGCGTTATCGAAAACCATGTGACCACAGCAACAATCACGCACAGCACCGTGACCAGCGCCGCCGAGGTCAGGTGCCCGCGCCACTGGCGAGGGGGTGTCTCGGAATCTTGCGTGTCCAGTGACCACGCCAAATCCGCTGGCTCCGTTGACTTGTCGCCAGATCGCGATTCCGTTCGGCGCCCAGTAGCTGGGCGGTGTGGTCAGCTTCTGGGCACCCGCGGGATCTCGGCAGCGATACGGTCCATGAGCGCGGTGTACCGCTTGACCTCGGGATCTCTGCCCGGCTTGCCGCTGCTGACGCTGGTGGTGCATACCCCTACCCCGCCAACGAGATCACCGGGGTGATCTCGCGTGGCTAGGCCCGGCTGGGGAGCAGCGAGCCCACAGGCAGCGGGCCCACAGGCAGCGGGCCCACAGGCAGCGGGTTCACAGGCAGCGGGTTCACAGGCTGCGGGCCCACAGGCAGCGGGCTCACAGGCAGCGGGCCCGCAGGCAGCGGGCCCTGGGGTTGGGCGCCTGTGGACTGGGTGCCGGGGGACTGGGCGCACGGGAACTGGGCGGCGGTGGCTGGCCCGCGCTCGCCTGGCGTGCGTACTGATGGCCATGGTCGCGTCGGTGGCGGGCTGCGTGGGCATGCCCAACAGCGGCTCGCCGGCCACGTTCAGCGCCACCCCACAAGCCACGACGCCGGATTTCAACTTCATCGGGGCCATCCCGGCCGGGCCTGCACCTAAGTGGACGCCGAGCGATATCGTGGCGGGGTTCCTCAACGCGAGCGCCAGCTACCCGAACTATTCCGATGTCGCCAAGGAGTACCTGGTCAGCGCGGCGGGCAAGAAATGGGATCCGGGCTGGTCGGTCCAGGTAGTCGATAAGGTCGACGTGCCCCGTCAGGCCGACATCCAGGGTGACGGCCGGCACGCCACGATAGACGTCTCGGGTACGGTGCTGGCGTCATTCAACGGATCGGGCCAGTATGTCGGGGCCCAGCAGAGCGGCGGGGACGCTCAGGTGGTGAGCCAGCAATTCCACTTGGTCAAGGTGAACGGCCAATGGCGAATCACTAATCCGCTGCCCCAAGGCCGGATGCTGACCCAGCCTGATTTCGCGTCGGTCTACAAGCCGCAGGATCTGTACTTCTTCGACCCGAGCGGACAGGTGCTCGTGCCCGACTCGGTGTTCGTGCCGGTGGGAACCACGCCGACGTTCCTGGTGACCAACCTGGTCGGCGCGCTCCAGAATGACCCGCAGTCACAATGGCTGAAGACGGAGACCAATCCGGTGCCGCCCGCCATCACCGAGTTCCCCTCCGGAGCCTCGATCAACTTGTCCGTTGTCGGGACCACCGCGACGGTGAATCTCGGCGGGGCGGCGGCGGCGGCCACCGATCCCCTCACCCGCGAGCAGATCGCCGCGCAGCTGGTCTGGACCCTGACCGGGCAGCAGGAAAGCCTGCCGATCCAGGCGGTCGACCTTGAGATCAACGGCAAGCCGTGGATACCGCCCAATCCCCCCTGCGCGGGCGCCGGCGGCCAGAGCCAGGGTCCCGCGCAGAAACTGAGCATGTACAACTGCTACAACCCGTACCCGGCCGCGGCATCGACCAGCTTCTACTACGTCGGCAACGGGCAGGCCTGGTCACGATGCGCCTCGGAGTCTCAGGTGACCGCGGGCTCCATCAGCTCGGTTGTCGCGGTCTTCGGCCGGAAGGGTGCGGCCAAACTGAACCCAACCTGCGGGCGCGCGCTGCAAGCCGATTCCCCGGCCATGCCGCCGTCTCAGCCGCACAGCGTACCTGCCCTATCCCGGGTGGCCGTGTCGCCCGGCGGCCAGTACGCGGCGGGCGTCACAGCTGACGGAAAGACCATCGACGTGTGGGCGTCGGGCGGGACTAAACCATCCAATTCCATGACTACGTCGGGCGTCACCGCGATCAGTTGGGATCGCAGCGGCGACCTGTGGCTAGCCCAGGGCGGCAACACCTGGGCGATCGCGCAGACCAGCAACGGCAGCAGCAATGCGCCGATCCCGAATGCCTTCGACGGGAAGATTATCGGCCTGGGCATTGCCCCCGATGGCGTCCGGGTCGCCGCCATTGCGCAAACCGGGTCGGAACGCCTGCTTGAGCTCGCGGCCATTGACCGTAACATTCGAGACCTCCGGTCAGCGGGAAAACCCCACCACCCGCCCGTCCGTCGGACCGTCGTCCATCGGACTGCCGGTCCGGCTCGGCCCTAACATCACCGATCCCCTGGCTCTGACCTGGTACGACGCCGACGACCTGCTGGTCCTGGACGGCACGAGCAACGGGAGCACGCTGTGGGAGGTCCCAGTGGACGGGCAGCCGGCCACCAAATTGCCTGGCGTCCTGCCCGGCGCGATCTCCATCACCGCAGATGGCCCGGCGAACGCCATCGTGGTCGGGCTATCGGACGGTCAGATCGAGGTCTCGGCGAGCATCGAGGGCCCCTGGCAGCCGCTCGGCGCGGGCGGTCAGAATCCGGCCTTCCCGGTCACGGCGAACCCCGTCACGGCGCAGTCGTAGCCGCCTCGGCCGTCCGGGACGACCGGCGCCGGCTATCCAGCCGTCGGCCGCGCTCACGCCCGCATCTCACGGCGAAAAGGCCTCCGGCCGCGCCCACCCCCACGTTATGGAGTCGTTATATAACTATTTGTGATTGGCCGCCTACAACTCCCTCCTGACATTCACGCTCCGGCGAGCTAGCGTTCATTCATGGCACTCGCCCGGGCCCGTGGTTGCGCCGGGCGTGGCTCCCCGCTGGGGCGCCACGTCTGGCAAGCCGATGCCAGCCGCAGGCGAAACGGCCCACGTAAGGCGACTTCTCGTCGACTGATCACGGTGCGGCTTAGAAGTAAGTCCTGCCTCGCCGGGAGATACCGAGTCTCCCGGACCGGGAGAAGGGCAGTAGTGGCTACAGATTGGCCGCGAACCCCTCAGCAGGCGAATGTGGGGTCGAAGACCAGGTCGGCCGGGCGGGTGCCACCCACCTCACGCAGGCACTGCTCAATCGAGTCGCGCTTCATCGGATTGAGCGAAATCGGATTGGAAGGGGGATCGAGATGGAAGTCATAGTCAGGGGACGCCACATCACCGTCCCGGCACGTTTCCGTCAGCACGCCGCCGCCAAGCTAGCCAAGCTGGAAAAGCTTGACCAGAAGGCGGTACGGATCGATGTGGAGGTCTCCGAGGAGCGCAACCCGAGGCAGTCTGACCGCCGTGAGCGCGTCGAACTGACGATACGGTCTCGTGGCCCCGCAATCAGGGCCGAGGCGGCCGCAGATGACAGGTACACCGCGCTCGACCTCGCCTTCGCCAAGCTTGAGTCCAGGCTCCGCCGAGCCGCCGACCGGCGCAAGATCAAGCATGGCGACAATAACCCCACGGTGCGGGTGCCGGGTGTGCTGGCCGTGGTGGAGTCAGCGGTGGCTTCCGCGCCGCTGGCACCCGCCTCCGCGGCACCGCGGGTCACCTCCGCCGCGAACGGTGAAGGCCAGGCCGAACCCGAGAGCGGCCTCATCCCTATCCAGATGGAGGGCGACGGCCCACTGGTCCTGCGCGAGAAGGTGCACGCGGCCCGGCCGATGACCATCGACCAGGCCCTGCTCGAGATGGAACTCGTCGGTCACGACTTCTACCTGTTCCATGACCGCGAGTGCGACCGCTTCAGCGTCGTCTACCGCCGTCGTGGCTACGACTACGGGGTGATCCGCCTAGTCGAGGAGTAGTTTCCAGCCGTCCGGGGCCGGGATTTCCCTGGCGCAATTTCGCGATGCAAGCCGGGCACGGTTTGATGGGATCCTAGGGGTCATATGGGTTGATGCCCGGCTTGCATCATGGCCCCGGGTCGGTAAGAGTCGGATCACATGACGTTCGTGCCGATCAAGGTCAGCCTGGCTGCCTGGTGAGGCTGATGCGGGCGATGTTCCCTCGAGGGAGGCAACGAAGTGAGCGCCATGAGCGACAGGGCGGTGGCTGCTGCTCGGCGGTCGGACGGCAGCAAGGGCCCGGAGCCCATCCGGGTGCTGATCGCCGATGATCATGCGTTGTTCCGGCGCGGCCTGGAGATGGTCCTGGAGGAAGAGGACGACATCGATCTGGTCGGGCAGGCGAGCGACGGGACCGAGGCGGTGGCCGTGGCCGGCGAGTCGCTGCCCGACGTCGTGCTCATGGACATCCGGATGCCGAAGAGCAGCGGTATCGAGGCGTGCCGGGCGACCAAGGAGGTCGCGCCGAGCGCGAAGATCGTGATGCTGACGATCAGCGACGAGGAAGAGGACCTGTTCGAGGCGATCCGGGCGGGTGCCAGCGGCTACCTGCTGAAGGACATCCCGCTGGACGAGGTGGCCGAGGCGGTCAGGGCGGTGCACGGCGGCCAGTCGCTGATCAACCCCTCGATGGCGGGCAAGCTGCTCACCGAGTTCGCGACGCTGGCCAAGCGCGACTCGGAGGAGGAGCAGGTCGCAGCACGTCGCCCCGCCCAAGCTGACGGACCGCGAGATGGAGGTGCTCAAGCTCGTCGCGCGCGGCATGAACAACCGGGACATCGCCAAGGAGCTTTTCATCTCGGAGAACACGGTGAAGAACCACGTCAGGAACATCCTGGAGAAGCTGCAGATCCACTCCCGGATGGAAGCCGTGATGATCGCCGTCCGGCAGAAGCTGATCGAGTTCTCTTAATTTGCTGATCCGCTTCCTCGCTCGCCGCCGGGCCCCACCCGCCTCCCTTCCCATCCCCCTTCACTGCACCGCCTTGCTTGCCTGGCCGCCTTCGGCGGCGGGCCCTCGTCGCTCCTTCGTCGCGCCTGGGGTGGGTTGGGGGTAAAACACAGTCCAGGCGGGGCCGCGCCCCTTTGGCTCGCTCGGAGGCCTTCCTTTGGCTCGCTTAGGCTACGGCGGCGTCGCGGCCCTTTGGCTCGCTCGGAGGCCCTCCTTCAGCTCGCTCGGGCTAGGGCGGCGACGAGGCGTGCGGCGTGCGTGGCGGGCTCGATCTGCTCTAGGCGGACGTCGTCGCAGCCGACCCAGCTCGCCGCCTCCCGCAGGGCCTGGGCCATCGGTTCGGCCGCGGTGGCGCGTTCCAGCGAGACCTTGCGCGCGACCAGGGTCCTGCCTTCCCGGGCCGGATCGACCCGGCCCGCCAGCCGCCCGCCCGCGAGCAGGGGCATGGTGAAGTAGCCGTGGACCCGCTTGTGCTTCGGCACGTACGCCTCGAGGCTGTGCTCGAAGCCGAACATCTGCCGGGTCCGCCTGCGGTCCCAGATCAGCGAGTCGAACGGCGAGAGCAGCGTGACGCGGTTCCGGCCGCGGCGCCCGGCCGACGCCTCGGTCAGCGCCGCCGGATCAGCCCAGGCCCGAAGACCCCAGGAGGCCCGAAGATCCTTGGCAGCCCGGGAGCCGAGGAGCCGGGCCCGCGATCGTGACCGGGATCAGGCCGGCCGCCAGCGCCGCGTCGGCCACCAGCCGCGTGTGCTGGGACTTCTCGCTGGTGAGGTAGTTCAGCCGGTGATAGTCGACCAGGTCCGCGTGGGTGACCACGCCGAGAGCCCGGGCGGTGACCCCCGCCAGGTAGGCCAGGCACTCGGGGTCGGACGGTTCCGCGCCGAGCAACTCCCCCGGCAGCACCCGCTCGGGCAGGTCGTAGACCCGCCGCCAGCCAGTCCGCCGCACGCAGATGACGTCGCCGGTGTCGAGCAGCCATTCCACCGCGATCTTGACCTCTGACCAGTCCCACCACGGGCCGCCCGCCTTGGCCCCGCCCAGCTGGGTCGCGGTCAGCGGCCCCTCGGCGCGCAGCCGGGCCAGCACCTTGTCGCAGGTCTCCTGGTGGATCTGGTGCCAGCGCACCCCCCTGGCCCGCAGCGCGCGGCGGCGGAAGGCGAAGTACGGCCATTGCTCGATCGGCAGCACGCAGGCCGCGTGTGCCCAGTACTCGAAGGCGGCGGGCTTGGTGGCGTGCCAGTAGGCCTGCTCGATCTGCTGCCGGGCGACCGGACCGAGCCGTGCGTAGGCGACCAGCTCGTGCGAGCGCGCCAGCACGCTGATCGTGTCCAGTTGCACGGCGCCGACCCGGCGGAGCATGGCGGCAACCCCAGCCCGGGACCGGTGCCACGAATTCGCGCCCAGGAACCCCTGGGCGCGCAGCGTCATCCGGCGGACGTCATCGGGGGCAAGCGTCACCTCAGCCGCGGGAGCGTCCAGACCCATGACCGACAGCGTAACCGGCGGCTACGACATTTCCGGGCGCCCCGAAGGTCCGCGGAGAGGATGAGCGAGAGGGAAAAGCCGGACCGTTCGGGATAAATCTATTTAGTACCAGTCGTCGAAGATGTGCGCGGCGGCGGCCATGAGGCCGCCGATGACCACGATCCCGGCGCCGGTCCAGAAAAGCCACCAGTGCGGGTGGGGGACCATCGCGACCCCGCCGACGATGAAGCCGACGATGATGATCGAGACCGCCACCCAGGAGGCCGGCCGGCCGTGGTGCTCCTCGTGCCCGTACGACACGCCCGGTCTGCGCGTCAAGGCCGTGCGCCCCGGTGTCTCCCGCGGCGTCCGCCATGGTCCCCGATGACGCCTGCTCGGTCACTCGTGGCTCCTCTCCTCGTTAAGGCTCCTATTATTCTCCGGGAAGTGCGAGACTGAGCACCAGCCGGCCCCTCAAAGCCCGCTCACGGGCGCCGCTGACCCCGCGGGTTCCGCGCGCGACTCGGTTTGGTGTCTCATCTCGCCTACGATGACATGTTGAGGCGGTGAACGGGAGCCGGTTACGGTCACCGGCCATGATGAGGTCAGACGATCCGCGAGGAGCGCGACGAGAAGTGCCACCCATCATTGATAGCGTCCTTCGCGCCGGCGAAGGCAGGATCCTGCGCAAGCTCAAGCGGATCAGCGAGCAGATCAACTCCATTGAAGACGACTTCGTCGCGATGAGCGACGCCGAGCTGCGGGCCATGACCGATGAGTTCCGGCAGCGGTACGCGGACGGCGAAACGCTCGACGACCTGCTGCCCGAAGCCTTCGCCACCGTCCGCGAGGCCGCCAAGCGCACCCTCGGCCAGCGGGCCTTCGACGTCCAGCTGATGGGCAGCGCGGCGCTGCACCTGGGCAACATCGCCGAGATGAAGACCGGTGAGGGCAAGACGCTCACCGGCGTCTTCCCGGCCTACCTCAACGCGATGGCCGGCCAGGGCGTCCACGTCGTCACGGTCAACGACTACCTGGCCAAGCGCGACTCCGAGTGGATGGGGCGGGTGCACCACTTCCTCGGGCTCGAGGTGGGCGTGATCCTCGCGGACATGGACCCGCCCACGCGCCGCAAGCAGTACGCCGCCGACATCACCTACGGCACCAACAACGAGTTCGGCTTCGACTACCTGCGCGACAACATGGCCTGGCAGCTCGAGGACTGCGTGCAGCGCGGCCACAGCTACGCGATCGTCGACGAGGTGGACTCGATCCTGATCGACGAGGCGCGCACGCCGCTGATCATCAGCGGCCCGGCCGAGCAGAGCCCGCGCTGGTACACCGAGTTCGCCAAGATCGCCCCCCGGCTGCGCCGCGGCGAGGACGGCGAAGGCGACTACGAGGTCGACGAGAAGAAGAAGACCGTCGGCATCCTGGAGTCGGGCGTCGAGAAGGTCGAGGACTGGCTCGGCATCGACAACCTCTACGACCCGGTCAACACGCCGCTGGTCAGCCTTCCTGAACAACTCCATCAAGGCCAAGGAGCTGTACAAGAAGGACAAGGACTACGTCGTGATGAACGGCGAGATCCTGATCGTGGACGAGTTCACCGGCCGCATCCTGCACGGCAGGCGCTACAACGAGGGCATGCACCAGGCCATCGAGGCCAAGGAGGGGGTGGCGATCAAGGACGAGAACCAGACCCTCGCCACCATCACCCTGCAGAACTACTTCCGGCTCTACGACAAGCTGGCCGGCATGACCGGCACGGCCACGACCGAGGCCAACGAGTTCCAGCAGATCTACAAGCTCGGCGTGGTCCCGATCCCGACCAACAAGCCGATGATCCGCGCCGACCAGGCCGACGTCATCTACCAGACGGCCCAGGCCAAGTTCGAGGCGTGCGTCGAGGACATCGCCGAACGGCACCAGGCCGGGCAGCCGGTCCTGGTCGGCACCACGAGCGTGGAGAAATCCGAGATCCTGTCCCGGATGCTCAAGCGGCGCGGCGTTCCGCACGAGGTGCTGAACGCCAAGTACCACGAGCGAGAGGCCACGATCGTCGCCCAGGCCGGGCGGCGCGGCGCGGTCACCGTGGCCACCAACATGGCCGGCCGCGGCACCGACATCATGCTCGGCGGCAACCCCGAGTTCATCGCCGACGCCGAGCTGCACCAGCGCGGCCTGTCCCCGGTCGAGACGCCGGAAGACTACGAGGCGGCCTGGCCGGAGGCGGTGGCGAAGGCCAAGCGCGCGGTGGCCGAGGAGCACGAGGAGGTCGTCGCGGCGGGCGGCCTGTACGTGCTCGGCACCGAGCGGCACGAGTCGCGCCGCATCGACAACCAGCTGCGCGGCCGGTCCGGCCGTCAGGGCGACCCGGGCGAGAGCCGGTTCTACCTGTCGCTCGAAGACGACCTGATGCGGATGTTCAACTCCGAGCGGGTCGGCGCGATCATGGAACGGCTGAGCATCCCGCCGGACGTCCCGGTGGAGTCCAAGGTCGTCACCCGCGCCATCAGGTCCGCGCAGACCCAGGTCGAGCAGCAGAACTTCGAGATCCGCAAGGACGTGCTCAAGTACGACGACGTGCTGAACCGGCAGCGCAAGGTCATCTACGGCGAGCGCCGCGAGGTGCTCGAGGGCGCCGACCTGCACGAGCAGATCCGCGAGATGGTCGACGAGGTGACCGCCGGGTACGTCGCGGGCGCGACCGGCGACGGCTATCCGGAGGAGTGGGACCTGGACAAGCTCTGGCGGGCCTTCCGGCAGCTGTACCCGGTCAGCATCACCATCGACGACGTCATCGAGGACGCGGGCGGCGACCGGGCCGGGCTCACCGGCGAGTTCATCACCGAGGCGGTGATCGCCGACGCGCAGGCCGCGTACGAGCGGCGTGAGGAGGAGTTCGGTTCGGAAGTCATGCGTGAGGTCGAACGCCGGGTGGTGCTGTCCGTGCTCGACCGGAAGTGGCGCGAGCACCTGTACGAGATGGACTACCTGCGCGAGGGCATCGGCCTGCGCGGCTACGGCCAGCGCGACCCGCTGATCGAGTATCAGCGCGAGGGCTACGACATGTTCAGCGCCATGATGGACGGGATCAAGGAAGAGTCCGTCGGGCACCTGTTCAACCTGGAGATCCAGGTCCAGGAGAACCCGATCGTCGAGGAGGGCCGCCGCGGCCGGTCGCCGCCCGGCGCCCCGGCTGGCCCCGTCCCGGTCCCGGTGGTGCCGCTCCCGGCGGTGCTGTTCCTGGTGGTGCCGCTCCGGTGGCGCCGGTTCCCTGGTGGTGCCGCTCCGGTGGTGCCGCTCCCGGTGGTGCCGCTCCTGGTGGTGCTGCTCCCTGGTGGTGCTGCTCCCGGTGCTGGCCAGGCCGCCCGTCGTGGGGTGCCCGCGCAGGGTGGCCCGCGGTGCGGCCCACGCCGCGGTGCCGCGCTCCGGCCGGGGCCGGCGATGGCCGGGGCGCCCAGGGCGGGACCGCGGCGCCCAAGCGGGACGGCCGGGTCAGCGGCGCCCAGGCGCCCAAGCGGGACGGCCGGGCCAGCAGCGGCGCCCATGCCCGGCGAGCCGGAAGCGCGCCCGAGGCGCCAATCCGCGCCGATCCCGGCCGGGCTCGCCCCGCGCCGGCCGCAGCGGCTGCAGTACTCGGCCCCGTCCGTCGACGGCGGAACGCACGTGGAGACCAGCCAGGGCCCGGCCGGGAACGACGACTTCGCCCGCGTCGGGCGCAACGACCCGTGCCCCTGCGGTTCCGGCCGCAAGTTCAAGCGCTGCCACGGCGACCCCCGGATGCGCCCGGACGCCTAGCCGCCTGTTCCGGCTGCGCCTTGGCTCGGTTTGTTCCCGCCACGGTTCTTCGCTAGTTGGTCGGCTCGGCTCTTCGGCTTTTGCCGTTCCCGGCTCGGCTCTGGCCGCTCCGCCGGCCAGCGGTCACGCTGTCGCTGCGCCTGGCACCCCCAGAGCTGTAACTTCCGCGCTGGCGCCGAAGATCCCGGAGCGCTCGAGCTACACCTGCGTGGCTGAGGGTGTTGTTAGGCTTGGTTGCGAGTATTGAGGGCCAGCAGGTGCGGGCCTTGCGGCGTCGTGATCGCGCGGAGCCGGGTTAGCCGGTCTCGATTTCGGTGCAGAGCCATCGCGCCGGGCGGGTCGGCAAGCCGGGCGCGGGCTGACGCGCGGGCACGTGCTCGAATCGCATGGCCAGCGCCCGCGATCGCGGCCCGAAACTGACCACGACCGTCATCTCCACGACCGAAACCGCGGGCTGCGACGTCACGATGCGCCGGATCCTGGGTCGCTGGTCCGAGGCGAGCAACTGGGTGAGGTCAGCGATCTGGGCCCGGACGCGATCGGTCGTCCAGCCGACGGTCTGCCTCAGCGGCCGAGAGCCCGCCAGTATCTCCACGATCACCTGGGCGAACTGCCTGGGCAGCGCGGTGGCCTGGCCCGCTGCCGGGCGACAGCGCGCGTCGGCCCAGCCGTCGCTCCGGCGGGGTGCTCGGCGCCCGGCGGCGGCTGGACGTGCGGGTTGGTCGCGGCCGCCTCGCGCGCCACCGGGCACGCGGCGCCGTGGGTCTCGCAGTCGTACGGCGGCCAGCCCGCGGGGACCGTGACGAGCCGCAGCCCGGAGGAGCTGCGGGCGGCTCGGGCGGGGCCGTGGCTGGCCAGGAGCGGTCTGTGGCCCGGGCGGGGTGGGCTGGCCGGAGCGGCCAGTGGCTCGGGCGGGGCGGGCTTGCCGGGAGCGGTCGGCGGGTCAGGCGTGAGGGTGCTCGACGGCATGTTTCGTCTTCCAGGTCCGGAGAATGCGAACGGCCGCGAACGCCCTTGGCGGCCGCGTTCGTATCAGGCTCCGGCTGGACTCGTTTGTACCTCAGGCCACCGACATTTCGGCGTCCTGCCTGGTCACTGAGCTTTCACGGGCCAGACGAGCGACGTTCTCCCGTTAGACGAATAAGCGTTTAAAATTGTTATTGTGATTAATGGTACGGAATTCCGGGGTGTCATCACGGACTGGGGCGGGGTGCTGACGACCCCGATCCTGGCCACGGTCCAGGCCTGGATCCAGGCCGACGGCATCGACTGGAACAGCTACCGGACCGTGATGCGGGCGTGGGTCTCCGACGCCTACGACCCCAACGGCAGCCGGAACCCGATCCACGCGCTGGAGCGCGGCGAGTGCTCGGGCGCCGAGTTCGAGCAGATCCTCGCCGCCCAGCTGTTCCGCGTCGACGGCGGGGCCGTCGCCGCCGAGGGGCTGCTGCAGCGCATGTTCGCGGCCAGCGCGCCGATCCCCGCCATGTACGACACGATCCGCGCGCTGCGCGGCGCCGGCTTGCGCACCGCGCTGCTCTCCAACTCCTGGGGGTGCGACGAGTACCCGCGCGCGGACTTTCCCTGGCCTGTTCGACACGGTGGTGATCTCCGGTGAGTGCGGCATGCGCAAGCCGGAGGAGGGGATCTTCCTGCACACGGCGAAGATCCTGGGCCTGGAGCCGCAGCAGTGCGTCTTCATCGATGACATCGAGGCGAACGTGGCCGCGGCCGTCGCGTGCGGCATGACCGGCGTGCACCACACCGAGGCGGCGCAGACGGCGGCGGCGCTGCAGGATCTTCTCGGCGTCCCGCTCGACGGGCCGGGGCCGGCCCCGGCCCGGTAACCGCAACGGACTGGCAACACGATGCGATAACCGCCGGGCGCGACGATAACGACCGGACTAGCCTGTGGGACGTGGCGGACTATCCGCATCCGTCCAGCCAGGGCCGGTCGGCGAACATGAGGGCCAACCGGCGGACGGACACCAAGCCAGAACTGGCGCTGCGGCACGCCCTGCACCGGCTGGGCTACCGGTACCGCAAGGACTACCGGCTCGACCTGGACAGCGGCCGGCGGGTCCGGCCGGACATCGCGTTCACCGCGCGGAAGGTGGCCGTCTTCGTGGACGGCTGCTTCTGGCACGCCTGCCCGGAGCACGGGTCCAAGCCGAGGGCGAACGAGTGGTACTGGGGCCCGAAGCTGATCAAGAACGTCGAGCGTGACCGGGTGAACGACGCGGCGCTGATCCTGGCCGGCTGGACCGTGGTCCGGCTCTGGGAGCACGTGCCGCTCGACGAGGCCGTCGCCACCGTGGTCACCGCCCTCCCGCGAGCGGCGCCGGCGGCGATCCGGCGACCGGCCCGGCCCAGCGACGCGCCGGGCCCGAGACCGGCCCGGCCACGTACTGGAGCCGGACCAAGACCGGCCTCGACCACCCGGGCGACGATTCGCTTAGCTGACATCCGGTCGGCTGTGGCAGACTCTGGGGCACCATGCGCGTGTTCCTGCCGTCGACGCTTCCGGCGCTGGCCCGGGCCCTGCAGGCCGGCCAGGTCGGTCCCGGCCCGATGCCCGGGTTCGCCGTCACGCCCGCGCTGCGCGAGGCGTACGCGAGCGGCGACGAGGAGGAACTCGAGTACGCCGCGCTGACCGAGGCGGCCCGCGCCTCGCTGCGGCTGCTCGCGCCCGATCCGGCCGCGCCGCCCCGCCGGGTGGTGCTGGCCGCCGAGATCCCGGCCGAACAGGTGAAGCTGCGACGCTCGCGACAAAGAGCCCGCCCGGGTCGTGATCGGCGCGGCCGTCCCGCTGGCGCGCCTGGCGTCCGCGCACGTGGACGACGCGGAGGCCGGCCGCCGACGTGCGCGCCGCGGTCGACGCGCTGCCCGCCGCCGACGCGGGCGACGAGGACGCCAAGTTCACCGTGGACGGGGCCGAAGGTCACGAGCTCGGCTGGTACGCCACCCAGGAACTGTCCTACCTGGTCGATGACCGGCTGACCGACGGTCCGTGCGACGATACAGGTATCCACAACACCCCCGAACGCCAGGAGCGATCGTGATGGATGCCGTCTCCAGGACCCCGTGCCGGTCAACGAGCCGGTCAGGCAGTACCAGCCGGGCAGCCACGAGCGGGCCGTGCTGGAGAGCAAGATCAAGGAACTCGCGGGCCAGCGGGCCGAACTGACCATGACCATCGGCGGCCAGCAGCAGATGGGCGCGCGGCGAGCTGATCGACGTGGTCCAGCCGCACAACCACCGACAGCGTGCTCGGCCAGCTCGGCAACGCGACCGACGTGGACGTGGCCGCCGCGATCTACGCGGCCAAGCAGGCGGCGCCCGGCTGGCGGGCGCTGTCCTTCGACGACCGGGCCGCGATCTTCCTCAAGGCGGCCGAACTGCTCGCCGGGCCGTGGCGCGCCACCGTGAACGCCGCCACCATGCTGGGCCAGTCCAAGTCGCCGTTCCAGGCCGAGATCGACGCGGCCTGCGAGCTGATCGACTTCTGGCGCTACAACGTGCACTTCGCCCGGCGGACTGCTCGCCGAGCAGCCGGAGTCGGCGCCCCGGCACGTGGAACCGGATGGAGTACCGCCCGCTCGAGGGCTTCGTGCTGGCCATCACGCCGTTCAACTTCACCTCGATCGCGGGCAACCTGCCGACCGCGCCCGCGCTGCTCGGCAACGTCGTGGTGTGGAAGCCGTCGCCGACCCAGCAGCTCTCGGCGCACTACCTCATGCGCCTGCTCGAGGCGGCCGGCCTGCCGCCCGGGGTGATCAACCTGGTGACCGGCGACGGCCAGGCGGTGTCCCAGGTCGCGCTGACCCACCCGGACCTCGCCGGCATCCACTTCACCGGCTCCACCGCGCACCTTCCAGCACCTGTGGCGGACCGTGGGCGAGAACATCGCGCGGTACCGGAACTACCCGCGGCTGGTGGGCGAGACCGGCGGCAAGGACTTCGTGATCGTGCACCCTCGGCCGACCAGAACAGCCTGGCCACCACGCTGATCCGCGGCGCGTTCGAGTACCAGGGGCAGAAGTGCTCCGCGGCCTCCCGCGCCTACGTGCCCGAGTCGGTCTGGCGCCGCACCCGCGACGATTTCATCGCCCAGGTGGAGTCGCTGACGATGGGCGACGTGGCCGCCGACCTGTCGCTGTTCATGGGCGCGGTCATCGACGCCCGGGCCTTCGCCAAGCACGCCGCCGCGCTCGAGCGGGCCAGGAACACGCGCGATCGATCAAGATCCTGGCCGGCGGCCAGGCCGACGACACCGAGGGGTTCTTCGTGCGGCCGACCGTGCTCGAGTGCGCCGACCCGGCCGACGAGATCTTCACCACCGAGTACTTCGGCCCGATCCTGGCCGTGCACGTCTACCCGGACGCACGGCTACGCCGAGATGCTCGCCCAGGCCGCGGACGTCACGCCCGTACGCGCTGACCGGCTCGATCCTGGCCACGGACCGCGCGGCGATCGCCGAGGCCACCGACGAGCTCAGGTACTCGGCGGGCAACTTCTACATCAACGACAAGCCCACCGGCGCGGTGGTCGGCCAGCAGCCGTTCGGCGGGGCGCGCGCGAGCGGCACCGACGACAAGGCGGGCTCGATCTTCAACCTGATCCGGTGGGTGTCCGCCCGCGCCATCAAGGAGCTCTTCGTGCCCCCGTCCGACTACCGCTACCCGCACATGGGCTGAATCGGACTGGACTAGCCTGTAGGCGAAGCCGACCTGGAGTGGGTTGACCCATCGCACCGGAGGACGCCATTCACCGCCTGGTTCTGTGGAATATCGACCTGACCCTGGTCGATGTCGCCCGGGTGACGAGGGCGGCGTACGCCGAGGCGTTCCCG
The DNA here is from genome assembly GCA_963720085.1 of uncultured Actinomycetota bacterium. Lineage (GTDB taxonomy): Bacteria > Actinomycetota > Actinomycetes > Mycobacteriales > Mycobacteriaceae > Mycobacterium. Next base: position 2,816 of record CAVRER010000005.1, on the reverse strand, counting down.
GCGATTACCGGTCGCCCGCTCCTCAAGCTGCCGCAGGTGGCGGGCCGGTCGGAGTCGGAGATCTTCTTCGACGCGCTCGCCGTGAACGCGGCCGACGTGAGTTCCGGCGGTACCGCCGAAAGCCTGCTCGAGCCGTTCAGCGCCGCGCTGTTCGCCGCGCCCTGGAGGCCCGGCGCGACGACCTGGTCCGCGACGGACAGCTGCTGCCCGGCGCGGCCGAGGCGCTCGAAGCCGTGGCCAAGCTCGACGGCGTCGTCCAGACCGTGCTCACCGGTAGCAGCAAGCCGAGTGCCATGCTGAAACTTCGCGCGTTCGGCCTTGATGATTTTGTTGATTTTGACATTGGTGGCTACGGCTCGGAGGCCTATCCCAAGGGCACCTTGCTCCGGGTGGCCAGGCGCGGGCGGCGGAGAAGTACGGGGTGCCCTTCGGCGAGGACGTCACCGTGTACGTGGCGGACTCGCCGCGTGACGTGGACGCGGCCAGGGTCGGCGGCGCGCGGTCGCTCGCGGTGGCCAGCGGCCGGGCTAGCGCCGCCGAGCTGCGCGACGCCGGGGCCGACGCGGTGCTGCCTGACCTGACCGACACGGCCGCGGCGACCGCCCTGATCGTGCGCCTCACCGAGCCGCCCCAGTAGAGCGCCGCAAAGCGCCCAGAGCGCAGAGCAAGGACAGCGCGCTTCACCCGCCGATTTATCATGATCTGTGCCACAACGGGGCGGCCTGGGCGTTGCCAGGGGCGCCGGGATGGCACGATGCTGAGAGCATGGAAGCGAGCGAGGGTGATCTGCCGAGCCGCGGCTACGGTGCGGTGCTCTGGGAGCCGGACGACAAGACGATCCGCGAGGCCCGGGTCACCCGCTTCATGAGCTGGCTGGAGGCCCGCCACGACCTGCACCTCGACAGCTACGACGACCTTTGGCAGTGGTCGGTGACCTACCCAGGGGAGTTCTGGTCGGCGGTCTGGGACTACTTCGACGTACTCGGCCACCGGGGCGACGGTCCGGCCCTGGTCGGCCACGTCATGCCCGACGTACGGTGGTTCGAGGATGCCACGCTGAACTACGCCCGTAACGCGCTGAGGACCGCGTGGACCGATCCCGACCGCACGGCGATTGTCTTTGATTCCGAACGAGGCCGGGCTGGGAGCCTCAGCTACGCTCAACTCGCCGCCGAGGTGCGCGGGTGGCCCGTGGCCTGCGGTCGCTGGGCGTCGGTCGTGGCGACCGGGTGGCGGCGCTGCTGCCGAACGTGCCGGAGGCGGTGATCGGCCTGCTCGCCACGGCGAGCATGGGCGCGATCTGGTCGTCGTGCTCGCCCGACTTCGGCGCCCGCAGCGTGATCGACCGGTTCGCCGCAGATCGAGCCGACCGTGCTCATCGCCGGCGACGGCTACTGGTACGGGGGCAAGGAGTTCTCCCGCGCCGAGATGGTGGACGAGGTGGTGGCGCCCTGCCGGGCCTGTCCGCGGTCGTGATGGTGGACCTGATCGCTGTCACCCCGGGGGACGGCCCCCCGACCCCCCCGCTCCGGGCGGGACCTTTTCCCCCACGCCCCCTCGGCCCCCCTCAAATGGGGGGACCTGGCCCCACGGAGACCTACGAGCCCGAGTTCGAGGAGGTGCCGTTCGACCATCCGCTCTGGGTGGTCTACTCCTCCGGCACCACCGGCCTGCCCAAGCCGATCATGCACGGGCACGGCGGCATCGTGCTGGAGCACCTCAAGGCGCTCGCCTTCCATCAGGACCTGCGGCCCGGCGACGTCTTCACCTGGTACACCACGACCGGCTGGATGATGTGGAACTACCTGGCCGGGGGCTGCTGGCCGGGCCTGACCATCGTGCTGTACGACGGCAGCGCCACCTACCCGGCCACGGACCGGCTGTGGCGGCTGACGGCCGAGCACGGCGTCAACTACCTGGGGGTCGGCGGCGCCGCTACCTGGTGGCCTGCATGAAGGCGGGGCTGCGCCCCGGATCCAGGTCGACCTGTCGGCCTTGCGCGCCATCGGCTCGACCGGGTCGCCGTTGCCGCCCGAGGCGTTCGGCTGGGTGTACGAACGGGTCAAGCCGGACCTGCTGCTCGGTCCTTCTCGGGCGGCACCGACGTGTGCACGGGCTTCGTGCGGGCCGTGCCCGCTGCTGCCGGTCCGGGCCGGGGTGATCTCCGGTCGCTGCCTGGGCGCCACGGTGGAGGCCTACGACGACGACGGCAAGCCGGTCATCGGCCAGGTCGGCGAGCTGGTGATCACCCAGCCGATGCCGTCGATGCCGGTCGGCTTCTGGGACGATCCGGACGGCAGCCGGTACCGGGAGAGCTACTTCGACGCCTATCCCGGGGTCTGGCGGCACGGCGACTGGATCGAGTTGCTGGCCGACGGGGGCTGCATCATCTACGGCCGCTCCGACGGGACGCTCAACCGGGGCGGCGTGCGGATGGGGACCAGCGAGTTCTACCCCGTGGTCGAGGCCGTCGAGGAGATCGGCCGACAGCCTGGTGGTAGACACCGGTCGGGTCGGCGCCGAGGGCGGCTGTGCTTGTTCGTGGTGCCCGCCGAGGGCTGCCGAGCTCGACGATGACTTGAACGAGCAGGTCCGAACGGCGCTCCGGGGAACCTGTCTCCCCGGCACGTGCCCGACGAGATCCACCTGGTCCCGGCAGACCCCGGACGTTGTCCGGCAAGAAGCTAGAGGTGCCGGTGCGTAGATCCTGCACGGCATGGATCCGGAACGCGCGGCCGACCCGAACGCGCTGGCCGACCCGGATGCGCTCAGGTACTTCGGCCGGTTCCAGGGTGCTGTGGGTGGTGCCGATTCAC
>CAVRER010000004.1:0-33909 GCA_963720085.1 uncultured Actinomycetota bacterium | reverse complement strand
GTCGGTGATAGGCCGAGCTCCCGAGACAGCTTGGAGACGAACCAGGCCGCGATCTCGCCCGCGGCGCGCCCTTCGCCAACCGGTGCCTCCTCGGCAGGCGGTGCGGCCGGGCGGGGATCGGGTAGAGACGGTGCGTGCCACTCGGCGAACACCTCGAGGTCGCCGTCGAGGAAGCGCTGCCGGCACCTGCTCCGCCGGATCTTTCCGCTCGACGTTGTCGGAATCCGTAACGGCTCCAACAGGACCACGGAGTCCGGCTGGATCTCGTGGTTCTCGGTGATCGCGGTGCGGATCGCGTCGATAACCTCGCTGACGTCGACATCAACGATCCGATCGCGGTCTACTTCCTGCGCGACGATGAGCCGTTCGGGGCCACCCGACTGCGGTGTGGCCGAGAAGGCTGCCCCACGGCCGCGTAGCAGCGCCGGATGGCTGTCCTGCCCCGTGGCCTCGATATCTTCGGGGTAGTAGTTCCGGCCGCGGATGACGATGAGATCCTTGAGCCGTCCCGCGATGAACAGCTCGCCTTCCAGTTGGAAGCCCAGGTCACCGGTACGCAGGAACGGTCCGCGCCCGCTGTCTGCGAGGAACGCCGAGAATGTCTCCTCCGTCTCGGCCGGCCTGCCCCAATAGCCCTGGGCGATGCTCCCGCCGGCGAGCCAGATCTCCCCAACCTCGCTGGCCGCACATGGCCGCCGGGTCGCCGGATCCACGATGACGATCTCGTGGCCGTGCTGTGCGCGGCCGCAGCCTACGAACGGCGTGGCGGCCGGGTGCTCCGGCGCGACGTTCACGACATGGTGCTCACGGAGGGCGACGCCGTCGACGTGTCGCACCACCGGCACGGCCCAATCCGGCCCACCGGAAACAAGCAAGGTGGCCTCCGCCAGCCCGTACACCGGATTGAACGCCTCCCGCCGAAAACCAGCCGGGCGGAAGGCGTCAGCGAACCGCTGCAGGGTGGCGGCACTGCACCGGCTCCGCACCGCACATGGCCGTCGACCAGTTGGACAGATCGAGGGCCGCGCGTTCCTCCTCGCTGCTGCGTTCGACGCAGAGCTCGTAGGCGAAGTTCGGCGCGGCGGTGATCGTGCCGCCGTGTCGGGAAAGCGCTTCCAGCCATCGCATTGGGCGCTCAATGAACGCCTCCGGCGGCATAAGGAAGGAAGTACAGCCGACGTAAATTACTTCGAGGATGCTGCCGATGAGACCCATGTCGTGATGCAGCGGCAGCCAGAACACGGCGATCGCGTTATCGTCTCCGTGTCCCCACGCCCTGCGGATGGCATCCAGGTTGTGGAGCAGGTTGCGGTGCGTCACCACAACGCCCTTCGGCGAGCTGGTCGAACCCGAGGTGTATTGCACGAGGGCGGTTGCGCTCGCGTCGACGTCTGGCACGACCCACTCCTCGGCGGCGGCTGGGAGTATGGCGTCCGCGGCACACCACCGCAGGGAACTCCCGCCGGCCAAGTCGTCCACCGCAGCCTTGAGCTCTGCTTGCAATTCGGCGGTGGTAACGACGAAGCCGGCTTGTGCATCCGCGACAATCGATGCGACGCGGCCGATTACCCGATTGCGCACCGGCGGGTGCACCGGGACCGCGACGGCTCCGGCGTAGATACACCCGAAGAAAGCGGCGATAAAGTCCAAGCCCGAGGGGCAGAGGACCAGTACGCGTTCGCCCGCCGCGCCCTGTCGTTGCAACGTAGACGCGATTGCCCGGGCCTTGATGTCCAGTTCGTGATAGGTAAGCCGGCTATGTTCTTCCCCACCGGGGGAATAGTGGCAGTAGTCGAAAGCGACCTTGTCTCGATACCGTTCGGCTCTCTGCCGCATAAGGTCTAGCAAAGTTGGCGTCGTCAACCCCGTGCCCTTTGCATCTTGTTACCCGATCTTGAGCTCAACCAAGGGACGTCACCAACATCGCCGTCCCGAAGACCCGATAACCCTTCGCCGCGAGAAGAAAGGCAAAGGCGCGGCTCGTAAAGATTAAGTTCACGAGTGCCCGTCGAGGTCTTGCCGCCGGTCGACGTTGGCGAACGTCGGCAGCCACCCGTTACCTCCTCGATCGTCCGACGACTTCAGCCTGACAACGACTCTACTCACGCTGCGCTACGCCAGCAGGCTCTATCACCTGGGCATCCTCCCCGCCGACTCACCGGCTCGGTCGCGCGCGGACAGCACGACCGGGGCCCCGCCGGCCGGCACCAGCAACGGGTGCCGGCCGAGGCGACCGCCGAGGCGACCCTGGACCGCGCGGAGCCGGCGATGCTGGAGCACGGTCCGCAACAGCACGCGCGCCTCGAACAGCGCGAACTCGTCACCGAGACAACGGTGCACACCGCCGCCGAACGGCAGCCAGGTGTGGGTCTCAGGTCGCGAGCCGAGAAAGCGTTCGGGCCGAAAGGCCAGCGGGTCGGGGTGCAGGTCGGCCCGCTCGTGCAGTGCCATGATCGCGACGATGATGTATGCGCCGGACGGGACGAGCAGCCCGTTGAGGTTGAAGGCCCGCTGCGCACGCCGACCGGTGACCGGCAACGCCGGGCGCAGCCGCAACGACTCGGCGATGACCGCGTCAAGGTAGCCGTCCTCGCCACGGTCGATGCTCTCCTCGAGCGCAGCGAGCACGTCAGGTTGGTAGACAAGCAAGTCGCCCAGCCAGCCGAGGGTGACCGCGGTGGCGGCGTAGCCGGCCAGCATCAGCCCACGCATCGAGCGCGCAAGGAACGTGTCGTCATGCGGCTCATCCTCCTGCTCGTTGACCTCCAGGAACATGGCCAAGCAGTCGTCGGGGCGTGAGCCCGTGCGCCGGCGCTCTGCGATCTCCTCGAGGACGATCGCGTCGACCGCGGCGGCGGTGCGCGCGACTTTGGGGATCGGCAGCCACCGGCCGCGCACCGCCATCGAGAGGAGGCCGACGCCAAGGAACCTTGGGCTTTCGGTGACCGCGCAGTAGGCGAGCATTGCGCGCTCCAAGCGCTGCATCCGCTCGGGCTTCGAGACGCCGAAGATCACGGTCATCATCACGTCGAGCGAGAGTTGCCTACCGATCGCGCTGAACTCGACCGGCTGGCCGAGCGGCCACTCCGGCAGCCTCCGGAGCACACTGTCGACCATTGCCCGCTCGTAGGACTTCAGCACCTTGCCGTGCAACGCCGGCGCGATCTTGCGCCGCTCCTGAACGTGAGCCTCGCCATCAAGGAAAATGAACGCGTCGCTGCCAAACAGCGACTCGTGGGGCGTGAACCTGCGAAGCAGCTCGCCGAACGAGAGCGTGCCGTCGCGGTCGGAGAAGACCGCCTTGGCATCCTGAGGCGACGAGGTTACGACCAGCGTCGGACCCACCGGGAAATCGATCAGGAAGCGTTCGCCGAGCTCCCACAGCGGCGAATGCCGCCCGTTCGGCTTATAGAAGCGGCCGCGGTCACGCGCGAGGTCCCGGATTCCAACCCGCGGCAAGGTGTCCAGTGTGCGCAGCGGACCCTGGTGAACTGGGTAGGTTTCTGGGTCGCGGCCGGTGCTGGCGGTCATGGCTTACCTCCGAGTTCAAATAAAGCCAGACGGCTTGCCGGCGGATGTGAAGCCGGGGCTTAGTGTCGTCGGCCCCGGCAACACCGCCCAACCTGTGACAGCGCCGACGTGTAAACGGTCCGGTCTCTGCGCTCACTACTCGAAGGAGCGCCATAGCGCCGGACGATACCCGAAATGTTGACGGCGAATGTTGACGTGAGCTTCTAGCGCGTCGTCCATAGCAGTTCACCGATCGGCCGGTGCGCGTCTCCAGACGGCGAAGTCGTTCCGATCCGGGTTGACACTGGCGTCGCAGGAATAACGTGACATGTCATGTGTTGGAACTGACCTAACTACTTGGCGATTGTGCCCACCTCGAACAAAGGAGATCACCATGGGTCAGCTTTCCGGGAAGACGGCTCTCGTCACCGGCGGCAACTCCGGCATCGGCCTCGCGACCGCACAGCGGTTGGCTGCCGAAGGCGCACACGTCTTCATCACCGGGCGAAACCAGAAGACTCTCGACGACGCCGTGGCGTCGATCGGAGCGGAAGCAACCGGTATCCGCGGCGACGTGTCGAATCTCGACGACCTCGACAACGTTGCCGACACCATCAGGGCCCGTGGACGCGGCCTAGATGTTGTGTTCGCCAATGCCGGCGGGGGCGTATTGGCGACGCTCCCCGACGTGACCGTCGAACAGTTCGCCGATACATTCCAGATCAACGTCGGCGGAATCCTGTTCACGCTGCAGAAGGTCTTGCCATTGCTGAAACCAGGAGCGTCGATAGTGTTGACCGGTTCAACCTCCGCGCACCGGGGCACACCCGCAATGGGCGTGTACGCGGCGTCGAAGGCTGCCATCCGTTCGCTGGGACGCACGTGGGCGGCTGAGTTGGTCGACAGAGGCATCCGGGTCAACACCGTCGTACCGGGTCCCGTTGAGACGCCGGGACTGAAGGGCCTGGCACCGAGCGGCCAGGAACAGGCGCTGCTCGACGCCCAGGCGTCGCATGTGCCGATGGGTCGGGTGGGGCGGCCCGAGGAAGTCGCCGCCGCGGTGCTGTTCCTCGCCTCCGACCAGAGCAGCTTCATGACCGGAACCGAGCTGTTCGTCGACGGCGGCGAAATACAGCTATAACGCTAGGGTGTTGCTGCATTAGCAGCGGATGATCAAAAGAAAAGGGCCACTGCTGCGACCCTTTTTCGGTGGAGCTGCCGGGAATCGAACCCGCTACGAAAATCGCGCTGACCTGCGGCGACGCTCAATTTGACGACGCGAAACGACGCGAAACGACCTGGGGAGACGCGAGAGGTGTTGATGGCATCACCATCTACAGGGGACGACGCGAGGACAGGCTGAGTTATGCAAATCACCGAGATCACGTCTGGCCCGTCGCTGCCACATGGCAGGTAGCAGTGCCGGGTGTCAGTATTCCGCCCGAGCCTGACGCGCTCGCCGACACCGCGCGTCCAATCAGTCGGGGTGGGCAGCCTGTACGACCGCGTCGACGATGTGGCGGATGCGGGTGGCGGCGTGGTCAGGGTCGGGCTGGCCGGCGTCCAGCCAGGCGATGACGGCATCTGTGGTGAGGGTGGGTAATAGCCGAGCTGCCCAGCTCCGCCAGCGGTCGTCGGTGATGGCCGTGAGGTAGCGGTTGGTGATCTGAGTCCAGCCGGATCGCAGAGAGTCAATGACGTCGCGGAACTCGGGTTCGCGACTGGCGTGGCGGAACAACAGTCGGAAGGCGTCGGGGTTGGCCGCGCCGGCGCGTACGACAGCGGGGATGCTGGCGTCGTCGAAGTGGTCTGCTCCGGTGGCCTGTCGGAGCTGGGCGTATGCGCTGTCGAGGACTTCCCGGTACAGGTCGGCCTTCGAGGCGAAGTGGCGGTAGAGGATCGCGGGGGTGACACCGGCTTCGGCGGCGACGACATCGAGGCCGGTGTTGGCAAAGCCGGCGCGGGCGAACGCGCGAGTGGCGGCCGCAAGGATCTGTTCGCGCCGTTCGGCCCGCGGCATCCGCCGAGTGGGTACCGGTACGACCGCCGTCACCGCCATCTCCTCTTGTCCACACGTCATTGTACAAATAGACTTGTTCTTACAGCTTGTATAAGTCTGAATATACCTTGGGAGGATGCGGTGACGACCTCCGCCCAACCGCCGGTGCAGCAGACATCCCCGCCTGGGGTGGCACCGGGACCGCCAACACCGCAGTCGCAAGGCACGATTCACCGGATCCGCACCTCCGTTGGCGACGAAGCCTGGCTGGTCACCGACTACACACACGTGCGACGACTTCTCGATGACGACCGCCTCGGCCGGTCGCACCGCCAGCCCGAGGCCGCCGCGCGCACCGGGCGGTCGGCACTTTTCGGTGGCCCGGTGGGCAACTTCGACACCGAAGCGGAAGACCACGCCCGGTTCCGGGCATTGCTGCAGCCACACTTCTCGCCCAAGCACATGCGGTCGCTGGCGCCCAGGGTGGAGGCTCTCACCGCGGGGCTGCTGGATGACTTGGCAGATCAGGGCCCGCCGGTCGATCTGCACGCCAAGTTGGCGTTGCCGCTGCCGGTCCTGGTGATCTGCGAATTGCTCGGTGTGCCCTACCGCGATCGGAACCAGTTCCGCACGTGGACCCAGGACGCCGCCAATGTGCTGGACCCGGTCCGCTCCGAACAGGGGCTGGCCCAGCTGTACGACTACGGGATCACTCTGGTCGAGCACAAGCGTGCCCACCCCGCAGACGACGTCATCTCCCGGCTGTGCGCGATCGACGGTGTCGCCGACGAAGAGGCGGCCACCCTGTCGATGGGGCTGCTGTTCGCCGGTCACGAGACCACGGTGGTGGCGATCGGTTTGGGGACGTTGTTGTTGCTGACCACTCCAGGTCAGTGGCGGGCCCTGTTGGAGAACCCCGCGCTGATTCCCGATGCGGTTGAGGAGCTGCTGCGCGCAGCGCCTTTCGGGGATAGTGTCGGCGGCATTACGCGCTATGCGCGCACGGACTTGGAGATCGATGGCGTTGCGATTCAGTCCGGCGACCTCCTCTTGCTTGACATCGGATCGGCCAACCACGACCCGTCGATGTTTAGCAATCCGGACCGTGCGGACATCTCTCGCAAGCACGCCGCCCACCTCACCTTCGGCCACGGCGCGCACTATTGCATCGGGGCGCCGTTGGCGCGTATCGAGCTGAAAACGGTTTTTGCGCAGATGATTCCACGATTTCCGTCTATGCACTTGGCCGTCGACGCTGCGACGCTGACGATGCGTAACGATGTGCTCGCCGGTGGGCTCGTCGAGCTTCCCGTGTCGTGGTGAGCCCCGATCCCCCATAGCGATCGGAGCAGAGAACGGGCCGACAGCGACCCCGCCCAGGCCGGGGCCCCCGCCGCAGATGCGGCAACACCCCATCGCCATGACGAAGATGCGGGCGGACAAATCATTGACAAGGCCGAGCCGATTTTAGGCTCTGATCAGCGGCCCTTCTCGTGGAGCTGCCGGGAATCGAACCCGCCTCTTAACCAGGCATTATGCCTTCTGCGCTGCCGGCTCGTTCTGTCTCGTTCCAGTTCAGTCCCGTTCGTTACCTGCGGTTTCGTTCTCGAGTCTTGACGGCGTCAAGAGCGGTCACCCCTGCGAGCTGGCAGTTTCACACCCCTGGCGGTCGCAAATTAACCGCGTCGGCGATCATCCTGAGCCAGACACGAAGCTGTCCGGCTACTGCTTATAGACCGAAGTGCACAGCCGAGCACGCCAGCACGACCACATCGTGGCCAGCATTCCGATGGCACCTCCTAATGTCGTGTAATGGCGAAATCGATTGACAGCCTGCAGTTCCGGAGCCAACGCGGTCGACTGGGGGCGTACACCTCGTGGGCCAAGACGGAGGATCGCACGGCCCGCACGGCGAATGCGCGCAAGGTTGCGATGGACAGGTTCGAGCGGGAGTCGCTGTCCGCCTGATCTTCGCGGGCTGGGCGACACCCAGAAAAGTGACCCGATGAACCCGCCCCCGAAACAGCCCTACGCGCTATCCGATTGTCGGGCTGGGCGGCCATTGAGGACCGTTCCGCCAAGCCGGTGGTAGAAGGCGAGCTGCGGGGCGGCGTTACGAGCAGGTGCCGTTCTGCAGCCTGAGGTAGGCCGCAACCTTTTCCAGCAGTCGGTGCAGTTCGGCGCGCTCGGCGGGGTCGAGTCCGGCGACGGTGCGCTCTTCCAACGTTTTTTGGGCGGCTTCGATTTCGGGACGAAGGGCGCGGCTGCTTTCTGTTGCTTCGACGAGCACGGCGCGTCGGTCGGCGGGGTCGGTGGTCCGGGTGACTTTGCCGGCGCGCTGTAGCCGCTGAAGCATCTTGGTCACGGTGGACGGGTCGAGACCCAGGGCGTTGATCAGGTCGGCCTGGCGCACGACCCCCGCTGCCCATAGATGCATCATCAGCACCTCCTGCCCCGGGTACAGGCCGGTGCTTTTGAGGAGTTCGCCCGCCGCGCTGCGGTGAAGCCGAACCACCTGGGCAAGGGCCCGGCTCACCGGGCCACCCGGCCCGACGTCGAGCGGATCGCGACTGGGTTGCTGGGGTGTCATGCCGTCAGCCTAACTGGTTGGCCGGCCAAATAACGTGCTACGCTCGCGGTGGAGCATTACTTGGTCGACCAATCATTCGAGGAGATCCGCCATGAAGCTGGGACTGGGCCTGCCGCACCACGGCGTCGAGGCCACTCCGCAGAGAATCGTGGAGTTCGCGCAACGCGCCGAGGCACTGGGTTTCGACTCGCTCTGGGTGTTTGAGCGGCTGCTACGAGCGGTGGAGCCGGCGGAGGGCTGGCGGACTCCGGAGTGCTACGCCAACGTCTTCGCACCGGTGGAGACATTGACCTACGTTGCCGCCCATACCAGCACGATCCGCTTGGGGACCAGCGTCATCGCCGCGCTCTTCCACGTGCCGGTGCTGCTCGCCCGCCGCCTCGCGACGCTGGACCACTTGAGTGCCGGACGCCTCGTCGTGGGTCTGGGACAGGGCTGGTCGGCCGACGAGTTCGCTACCGCCAATGTGCCGATGCGGCGCCGCGGTAGCGGTTTCGAGGAGTTCATCGAGGCGCTGCGTGCCACCTGGGGCCCCGACCCTGTCAGCTATCAGGGCCGTTTCTATCGGATCGCGCCGTCGCAAGTCAGCCCCAAACCGCTGCAGCGCGGCGGCCCGCCCATTCTCATCGCAGCAGCGCCGGGAGTCGACGCCTCCGTGCAGCGCGCCGGACGGCTAGGGCTCGGATTGAACCCAGGGATCTCAGAGTGGAAATCCTTTGAACAGCAACTCGCGAGCTTCCGCGCCGCCGTACCCGCCGGTGAGAGTCCCGGCCCGATCGTCGTGCGTGTCAACAACCCCGTGACCGAAGCCCCACTCGATGAGGCCGATCGCGGGCCGCTGTCTGGGTCCGTCGACCAGATCAAGCGCGACCTGCTCCGGGTTGCAGAACTCGGCGTCGACGAGGTCATGTGGGACCTCACCCAGGCAGAAGTTCCCTACAACGTCCAACTCACACTGCTGGACCAACTCATCACCGCGCGACCCGCCGAATCCGTCAGGCGGCGTCGCGAACCCTAGACCTGCTCGCCGAAGCGAGACCAGGGCTTCGATTCGTCGAAGCAATTCCCGATCAGTATCCACAAATCAGTCAAAGGAGTAGAGGATGACCGAGAAGAAAATCATTGCGATAGTGGGCGCGACCGGCGTGCAGGGCGGCGGCCTGCTCAGGGCGATCATGGCCGACCCGGACGGTCCGTTCACCGCGCGGGCTCTGACCCGCAATGCCGGCTCCGACCGGGCGCGCGAACTCGCCTCCCAAGGGGCCGAGGTCATCGAGGCAGACCTCGACGATGAGACCAGCCTGCGCAAGGCCTTCGACGGCGCCTACGGCGCCTACGTGGTCACCAACTTCTGGGTCCAGCGCACCCCCGAACAGGAGCAGGCCCGCACCCGCGCCGAGATGGAACTCGATCAGGCCGCGGCAGCAGCCCGCGCCGCCAAGGACACCGAACTACGCCACGTGGTGTGGTCCACCCTCGAGGACACCCGGCCCCACTTTCAGCGACTCGGTATCGAGGTCCCCGACGCCCTGGGCAACTACAAGGTCCCGCACTTCGACGCCAAGGCCGAGGCCAACGCATCGTTCACCGCGCTCGGCGTGCCGACCACCTTCCTGCAGACCACGTTCTACTACGAGGCTTTCCTGCAAGGCCAAGGCCCGCACCGTGACGACAACGGCGAGCTGGTTCTGTCGCTGCCGATGGCCGACAAGAAGCTTGCGCTCGTCGCCGGTGAGGACATCGGCAAGACCGCACTCGGGGTGTTTCGGCGTGGCGGGCAATTCATCGACAAGACCGTCAGCATCGCCGGCACCCACGCCACCGGGGAGCAACTCGCCGCGATGTTCACCGCAGCGTTGGGCGAAAAGGTCGTCTACCGACCGATGACCACCGATCAGATGCGGGCATCCGGGCAGCCCGGTGCGGTCGAGGTCGCCAATATGTTCCAGTTCTATTCCGACGCATCCGAATACTTCACCGGAGTGCGCAACCTCGAGCTGGTGCGTGAGCTCAACCCCGAACTCCAACCGCTCGACACCTGGCTGACCCGGCACAAGAACGAGATCCCCCTCGACTGAATTCCTTTGCGAGTTCCCCGAATTGATACCGGCACGATTCGCGCCGCGCAATCGCGCGGCGCGAATCAAAGGAGGTTGATGATGAGTTCTTTGGCGAAGCCTGACGAGCCGCCGCACTTCGACAGTAGCGACATGCTCATGATCCACAACATGTTCCGCCGCGAGTTCGCACTGATGCCCGGACTCGTCGGTGCTGTCGTAGCGGGCGACCACGACCGCGCCCAGATCATCGGTGATCACGTGCAAGCTGTGATCGCCCTGTTGCACGATCACCACACCCACGAAGACGAGGACATCTGGCCGCTGCTGCTCGATCGCTATACCCGAGCGGCTCGGCTGGTGGGGCTGATGCAAGGTCAACACCAACAGGTCGCCACGCTGCTCCACGAGGTCGACGAGGCGTTGAGCATCTGGCGCGATGCCGTCACCGTCGAGTCCCGCGAGGCCCTGGTGGACGTTCTCGGCAGGCTGATCCCGGCGTTGAAGGAGCACCTGAGTGCGGAGGAGGACCGCGTCGTTCCCCTCATGGAGCAGTACATCACGGTCGCCGAGTGGCACCCGACCATGGGGAGCGAATTGGCCGCCGACCCAGCACAATCCCCACTCACGATCGGCCTGCTGATGTATGAGGGCGATCCTCGACAGCATCGACCAGTTCATCGCCGCCAGGCCCGCCGACGCCCGCCCCGTCATCAGGCAGCTGGCGGCAAAGACGTTCGCGGACCACTCCCAGCGGGTCCACGGCACGGCCACCCCACCGCGCAGCATCGACCTCTAACGACCCGCGCAACCAGCTGCGCCACAACAAAAGATCGTTCCGGCCGACGCCGGACAACTCGGTACGCAAACGCCGGATCGCGCATTTGCCGACCCGACCGGCCGCAAGGGGAAGGAAATCACGCATGTCAACCCAACCCGCGATCGCGTTCGTCGCCGGCACCGACCGCGGCCTCGCCCGCAACACGGCACTGGACCTGGCCGACCCGCCGTACGAGCGCGGGGACGCCGCGCGCAATCGTGCCCTGTTGGTGGACGCGGCGCGCCGGCTAATCGCCGCGCGCGGCCCAGACACGGTCACCATGGACGAAATCGCGGCGGCGGCCGGCGTCGGCAAGGGCACCCTGTTCCGCCGGTTCGGCAGCCGCGCCGGCCTGATGATCGTGCTGCTCGACGAGGACGAGCAGGCCGAGCAGCAGGCGTTCCTGTTCGGTCCGGCGCCGCTGGGGCCCAGCGCGCCGCCGCTGGAACGGCTGCTGGCCTACGGTCGCGCGCGGCTGAGGTTCGTCCATACCCATCACGCGCTGCTCAGCGCCATCGACCGCGATCCGCAGTCCCGGTACAACGCGCCGGTCACGTTGCACCGCAGCCACATACACGTGCTGCTGGAGGCCGCGGGCACCACCGGCGACCTCGACGCGCAGACCGAAGGGTTGCTGGCTCTGCTGCAGGCCGACTACGTCGAACACCAGATCAACGAGCGCGGCCTGACCCTGGAGGAGCTTGGTGAGGCCTGGGAAAGCCTGGCGCGCAAGCTGTGCGGGTGGTGACACCTATCTGGATACAGCACGTCGACCTGGACCAGTTCCTGACATCCGTCGAGATGCACCGACACCACCCTGCAACTGACCGCGCAGGAGGCCCAGATCGCCCGGCTGGCCCGCGACGGACTCTCCAACCCCGAGATCGGCGCCCGGCTGTTCATCAGTCCGCGCACCGTCAAATATCAGCTGAGCAAAGTGTTTATGAAGCTCCATGTCACTTCGCGCAGCCAGCTGGACCGGGTCCTGCGCACCGACTGACCAGTCGGACTGTCCATCGGCGGATTCGAACGCAGCGACGAGCGACCGACACTGGGCACAGTCGCCGACGTTGCGCGATGACTAGCCCCTGTGGAGATCTCCGTGAGCACTTGGTTCAACGGCATCCAGCCGCAGTTCCGCACCATCGACGGATTGGCCATCCGCTTTGCCGAGAGCGAGAACCGAGACGACCACGCCCTGTTGCTCAGTCCGTGGCCGGAGAGCCTGTTCGCCTTCGAGCCGACGTGGGAGCGGCTGGCCGTGCACACACATCTGGTGGCGATCGACTTACCGGGGTTCGGCCACTCCCAGCGCCGCGATGAGCTCCTCTCGCCGCGGGCCATGGGCGAGTTCGTGATTCGCGTCGCCGACGCATTCGGGCTCGACAGCCCGCATGTGATGGGTCCCGACATCGGCACCGCCGCGGCTCTTTTCGCGGCGGCCTTGTATCCGGGTCGGTTACGCAGCCTGATCGTCGGAAGTGGCGGTGCGGCGTTTCCCCTCCAGCTGGGTGGGTTGCTGAAGGACTGGGTCGAAGCCCCCGACCTCGAGGCATACCGCCACGCTGACCCGCGCCAGATCGTTGCCGGTGCTCTAACCGACATCCAGCGGTACGCGCTTCTCGACTTCGTTCGCGAGGACTACCTGTCCTCCTACGAAGGCGACCGGTTCGTCGAGTCGATGCGCTACGTGCGCAGCTACCCGACCGACCTCGCGGCGCTGCGCTTACTGTTGCCGCAGATCAAGACGCCGGTGCAGATCATCGGCGGCGGCCGAGACCAGGTGGTGCCACCGGTCAACGCCGAGTTCCTCCATGAGCGCCTGCCCAATAGCAAGCTCAACTTCGTCGACGCCGGTCATTTCACTTGGGAAGACGCCGCCGACGAGTACGCGGCGCTCGCCACCAGCTGGTGGGAAGGAGGCTACGCGACCCTCGGATCAGCGCGAGCACGCTAGTCGGGGCAGGACGGTGGGTAAGCGCCGTGCCGCTCCCGGCATCCGTCGAACTTCAGGCTCTGACAGACAGGAGAACCCGATGTCCGTTGAGGACGTACACCTACGCACCGACGTGCCGAGCGAGCCCAGTGCGCGTTTCGCGTGTCATCTGGACGGCCCGGTAGCCGTCGTCACCATGAATTACCGGCCTTACAACCTGATGAACCGCGAGTTCACCGAAGAGCTGATCGAGGCGCTGGGCTGGGTCCGGGACTCCGGCGCGCGGGCAGCGATCCTGCGCAGCGGACTGCGGCATTTCTCGGCCGGTGCGGACCTGGACGGGATGCTCGAGGCGGTCGGGGATGGTGAGGGCACCTTGGGCTGGCCGATCCTGGAGATGCTGCGGGCCTTCGATGAGGTGCCCATCCCGCTCGTGGCCGCGGTCCATGGCAACTGTCTGGGCGGCGGGCTGGAGATGGCGTTGGCCTGCGACCTGATCATCGCCGCGGAGTCGGCCAAGATCGGCTCGGTGGAGGCCACCGTCGGGCTCCACCCGCTGGCCGGTGGCATCCAGCGGCTCACCCAGCGCGCCGGGGCGGCGCGGGCCAAGGAGATGGCCATGCTCGCGCGCCGCTACGACGCGCGCACCCTTGAGCGCTGGAACGTGATCAACCGGGTGGTCGCCGACGAACAACTCGACCAAGCCGCGGCCACCCTGGCCCGGGAACTCGCCGCCGGCCCCACCATCGCCCATGCCGCGACGAAGGCCCTGGTCACCATCGCGATCAACGAGGGAGTCGGGGCCGCCGACATCGCCATGACCGAGCTGCAAAAGCCGATCTTCGCATCGGAGGACTTTCGCACCGGGGTCGCCTCGCTCAAGCAGAACGGCCCCGGCATGGCCAGCTTTAAGGGGCGCTGAAACATGGCTCCGCTGACCGGAATCCGCGTTGTCGACTTCTCCCGGGTGCTGGCCGGGCCGCACTGCGCGCAGACCTTACTCGACCTGGGCGCCGAGGTGATCAAGATTGAACCACCATCCGGGGATATGGCCCGGCGGGCCTACCCCCGCAGCGGCGAAATCTCCGGCTACTACGCCCAGCAGAACGCCGGCAAGCGCAACATCTCCATCGACCTCAATATCGAAGGGGCACGCGAGATCGCGTTGCGGCTCTGCGACGAGGCCGATGTCATCGTGGAGAACTTCCGCCCCGGCACCCTGGCCTCGTTCGGGCTGGGCTACGACGACGTAGCCGCACGCAACCCTCATGTTGTCTACGCCTCGATCAGCGGCTACGGCCAGCACGGCTGGTGGCGTGCACGCGCTGCCTACGCCCCAACAGTGCAGGCGGAGACTGGAATTACCGAGATGTCCAACGCGCACTGGGGCACCCCGCAGGACCGTCCGCGCAGCGATTCGCTCTCCCACGCCGATGTCTATGCCGGGCTGCATGCCGCGATCGCCATCCTCGCGGCGCTGAATGAGCGCAGCGTGACCGGCCGAGGCCAGTACATCGATGTGGCGATGGCCGCGGTGATGCTGGCGGTCAACGAACGCGTCCACGTGGATTTATCCGATGCCGAACTTGGTGACGAGCCGCCCATCCTCGGCGCCACCGACTGCGTGTTTTTCATCGGACCCGACGGGACACGGTTCATCAGCCCGGTAAGCCTTGTCAGCAGCTTGTCGTTCCCGTTCTACCTGGCCGCCATGCGCCGACCCGACCTCGCCGGGGACCCACGCTTCGCCACCCCAACGGATCGGCGACGCAACCTGGACGCGCTACACGAGATCGTGCAGCGCTGGATCTGGACCTTCACCGACATGGCCTCACTGGAGGCGCAGCTCGACGAGGCCAAGATCCCCGCCGGCTCGCTGCGCGACATCGCCGAATTCGCCACGACCGACTGGGCGACCCAATGGGGAGCCACTCGCACCGTGCCCGACGGCGCCGGCGCACGGATCACCGTGCCCGGGCAGCCCTGGCATTTCACCAACGCCGCCAAGCCAAATGACAGCACCGACGCGACCGAGACGACCGACACCGGCGCCGAGCCCGATCGGCAGCCGGCCCGTCAGGGCGAGCACAACGAAGAGGTGCTGCACGAACTCGGCTACAGCGACGAGGAGATCTCCGACTTCACCAACCGCGGGGTGGTAGTACACACCCGCGACACGCACTGAGCACCGGGAATCAGGACACCGCCACGCGGCTGCCGCCGGTTTCGGTGGACTTTCGGCACGGCCTTAAACACAAAGGCATTCAACGCATTACGAGAAAGCTATGTCGGACGTGGCGGGTGGGCGTTCGGTGCCTTCTTCACGTCGTCGCCAGCACTGGTCTCATGGGTGTTTCATGATGTCGGGCGCGATCCAGGGGCCTTCCGGTTCGGCCGCGTCGCGGTTCATCTCGATCGCCTGGATGCCACCTTCGGGCATGGTGAGCAGGCGCAGGAATGTCTGGTCGGGGTCGCGAAATATCAGCAACTGACCGGCGAGGGCCGTGATGACGGGTGAGTGCTCGATGCCGACCGCGTCGAGGTGATCGCTCCAGGCCTGCATGTCGTCGGCCACGAAACTGACCGGGTCATAGCCGGCGGTAGCGGTGGCGGCATCGGGGGCCCACCGCAGCTCGATCGGGGTGTCGATGCCGGGCAGCTGCAGGATCACGGCGTAGCGGGCGCCAGCGCCATCGTAGTGATCGAACTGGCTCAGGTGTTCGGCGTCGAACACTCGCCGATACCAGGTCAGGCTGGTGTTCAGGTCGCTTACCGGGAGTTTGACGTGATGTAGGCCTTTGAGGCGCGGTGCTGTCATTGTGAGGTCGTTTCAGGCGAGTTCGGACATGTGCAGGACCATCTGCTTACGTGCCGGTGGCAGGACGCCGATCAGGGAGAACACGGCGTTGCGGACCAGTTGGGCAGGGCGGTTCTCGACGATCGAGGCACGGGTCATGAAATTCGTGAAAGTCACGGTGGCGCGGGCGATCCGTCGGCGGCGCTTTTCGTAGCCGTCGAGATCGGCGTCTTTGGCCCCGTTGAGCGACGCGGACAGGGTGTGCGCCAGATCGACCGCGTCCTGTATGCCCAGATTCATGCCCTGGCCTCCGGCGGGACTATGCACGTGGGCGGCGTCGCCGGCCAGAAACACCGGTCCGTGGTGGAAGGTGCTGGCGATGCGGTGGTGGACGTGGAATTGCGATGTCCAGGTGAGCTCTTTGACCCGCGCTCCGGTGGGTCCTCGTTCGTCGAGGATGTGCTGAACGAAGTCGACGTCGATGACCTCGGGTGCGTTGTCGACCGTCGCGAGAACGCGGCGTTGGTTATCGGGCAACGGTCCGCTAACCACGATGCCGGCGGGGGAGAAAAAGTTCTGCACCTCATCGAAGCGCAGCGGCCACTCGATCCGGGCGTCGGCCAGGGTGAACGACTGGTCATAGGTCCCGCCGGTGTAGTCGATTTTCGCGCTCTGCCGAACCACTGAGGAGACGCCGTCGGCGCCCACGACGTAGCGCGCGTGAACCACTTCGCGCCCATCTGGGCCGTCCACTTCGACCTCGGCGCCATCAGCGTCGATGCAGACACCCGCGACGCTATAGGGACGCATCACCTCCCCACCGAGAGCATGCATGCGCTCGGTGAGGATCTTCTCGGTCCGATACTGCTGCAGCGTCAGCACGAACGGGTACGGGGTCGGCAGCGAGGAGAAGTCCAGTCGAGTCAAGATCCTGTCGCGATCGCGAAACGTGAACGTCGGTACCACAACGCCCTCGGCGACCAACCGGTCGGTGACGTCCAGCTCCCGCAGGACCTCCAAGGTCTTCGCGTGGATCGCCGCTGCGCGAGACGCGTTGGCCCCTTCTTCCTGCTTGTCCAGCGTCAGAACATCATGACCAGCCTGACGCAACGCCGCGGTGAGCACCAGGCCGGTCGGGCCGCCACCAACAACAACCACTTCAGCTTCGTTGGGCAGCACTATTTCTCCTTCAATCGACTGTCATCGAGCGTTGTTGGCTCAGCCCGCGCTCGCATCGGCTTGTGGACAGTGCGAGTGGTCAGTCGTGCGTCGAGTCGGATGCCGCTCCCCGACCCTTGTCGAACAACCGCGCACCGCGCTTGCGCCACCACCGCGCGAGTGGACCGGCGGCATTGTTCACCTTCGACCTGACCACTCGTCTGCGCTACGACATTCTGACGCCCGCGCGGGCCCGTCGATCGGCGACCGGCCAGGTGCGCTGGCCACTGGCCGATGCGACCTTGGCGCTCGCAGCCGAAATTTGGGGGGAGGTGTTCGCCGAGCCACAGCGCGTTCGGATTGCCGGTAGGACTGGCCCTGGGGTGCTGGTCAATCCGACGGAGTCGGATGGGCCGCCTAATCAGCCACTATCACCACACCGCCAGCGACCGGACACAACACGGTCCCATGCTCATGGCAAAACGGTGGTCCCATCGCCCTGGCAAGCGACAAGTTGCCTGGTCGGTTGAGCCAGTTTTTCTGTCGCAAAACGCATAATCTCGGGCCACCCGGATGAATGCTTTCGGTGTGGTTGCGGTGGAGGGGTTCTGCTGAGGCGCGCTTCACTGGTGCGGGAGCCGCTCAATTCGCGTGTCGCCTAACACGCGCGACCAGAGCTCGTAGTCTTCGTTCCTCGGGCGTTCCAACGTAGAGGTCCAGCCAGGTTTTCAGCGTCGTTAGCAGCGCTGCAGGCAGTGGGAAACCTTCACGTACCACGACGGCGAGGATTCTCTCGGTCGCCAGATGATTTTCGCCGCAACCCAATTGGACGAAAATCATCGCGCGCTCACCAGCGATTAGGCATGGGGAAGCCGCATCAGCTAGCTGCCAGGCCACGCTTGCGTCTGAGGTCATCTTTCCCAAATGTCGCCAGCGGCAGGGGACAGGATCCAGCACCCGGGCGATCGACGTCGCGTGCTCGGGCTGTCCAGTGCGCGGCGCGTGGGCTGTCGTTGGAGTGTGAGCCGTAGCGCTCGCAGGGCGAGGTGCAGCCTCGACTTCACGGTGCATTCGGCAATATGGAGGTCGTCGGGGATCTGCGCCGTCGTCCACCCCAAGTAGTGCGAGCGGTGAATCACCGCGCGGTGCTCGCCGGACAACTGCGCGAGCGCGTCGCCGATCAGTTGCCGGACCAGTGCGGCATTCACCTGGTCGGGGCCGGTGCGCTCAGGCTCACCGTGCCCGGTTATGCCGCGTCGCATGAAATCGATCTCGCGCGTCGGGTTGTAGTAGCGCTTGCGGGTTCGGCGACGTCGTTCAGTATGCTGCGCAGTTGGCGTCGTCCGCGGTGGAGCCGGGAGTTCACGGTTCCTGGCGGGCTGTTCATGATTTCGGCGATCTCGCGGTGTTGGCGACCTTCGACGTCGGCGTAGTACACGACCACGCGGATTTGTTCGGGCAGGGTGTGCATTGCAGCTTTGATCCTGTTGTCCGGCAACGTGTCGAGCGCCTCGTCCTCCGCCGAGCGCAGCCCGGTCGAGGAGTGCGCCGCGTTGGCCGCCAGTTGCTGGTCGGTGATCTGCTCGGTCGGATATTGCGCCGCGCGCCGCTGCTTTTTGCGGTAGTCGTTGATGTAGGTGTTGGTCAGGATCCGGTGTAGCCAGGCGTTGAGGTTGGTGCCCTGCCGAAACGAGCGGAAGCTGGCGTACGCGGACATCATGGTGTCCTGAACCAGGTCCTCGGCGTCGGCGCGATTGTGAGTCATGCGCAGGGCCCTGCGGTAGAGCGGCGCCCGCAGCGGGATGGCGTCGCGTTCGAATCGTGCGCTCAGCTCGGCGTTGGTCATGCGTGTTTGGGTAGTGTCAGAACATCATGACCAGCCCGACGCAACGCCGCGGTGAGCGCCAGGCCCGTCGGGCCGCCACCAACAACGACCACTTCAGCTTCGTTGGGCAGCACTATTTCTCCTTCCATCGACTGTCATCGAGCGTTGTTCGCTCAGCCGGTGCTCGCATCCGCTTGTGGACAGTGCGAGTGGTCAGTCGTCGTCGAGTCGGATGCCGCTCCCCGACCCTTGTCGAACAATCGCACCGCGCTTGCGCCACCACCGCGCGAGTGGACCGGCGGCATTGTTCACCTTCGACCTGACCACTCGTCTGCGCTACGACATTCTGACGCCCGCGCGGGCCCGTCGATCGGCGACTGGCCAGGTGCGCTGGCCACTGGCCGATGCGACCTTGGCCCTCGCAGCCGAAATTTGGGGGGAGGTGTTCGCCGAGCCACAGCGCGTTCGGATTGGCGGTCGAAGGGTCGGCGTCTCGATGAGGTGGCGATTGGGCAGAGAGCACAAGGGACTGGACAATGACAACAGGCGAAATACGGAGCTTTCAAACAAGACTGGCAGCGCCGCCAACAAAGAACGAACCGGCTTAGCGTGCTGTTCAACCGAGGTGATCGACAGACTTAGACATGTGAGGGGGATTACCTGGTGAACGAACTGCTCGGCAGAATTCTTGATGCCCACGGTGGCATGGATCGCTGGAATGGGTACAAAAAAGTTGACGCGACGATTGCGAGTGGTGGCGGCTTGTTTCCGCTCAAGGGAGTGCCACAGGACCCGAGCCCGCGCCGCATGACCGCTTGGTTGCACGAGGAACGCTCGTCAGTCTCGCCTTACGGGGCTCCCGATCAGCGCACGATGTTCACGCCAGATCGGATTGCCATCGAGAAGCTCGATGGCACAGTAGTTGCGGAGCGCCGTGCGCCTAAAGACTCGTTCGCGGGCCACCAGATGAACACGCCTTGGGACGCGCTCCATCGTGCGTATTTCAATGGCGAAGCCGTATGGACCTATCTCACCACCCCATTTCTTCTCGCGATGGATGGCGTGCAGGTCGAGGAAACAGAGGGCTGGCGGGAAGGCGCAGAGACGTGGCGCGTGTTGCGCGCATACTTTCCTGGTTCGATCGAGACGCACAACCTCATTCAGGATTTTTTCTTCGGCGAGGATTTGAGGCTGCGCCGCCATGACTACAGCGTGAATATCGCAGGCGGTTTTCAAGCGGCGCAACTGACTTCGGATTATGTGGTGGCGAACGGCATAAGTCTGCCAACCAAGCGGCGCGCCTACACGCGGGGTCCCGATCGTCGGCCGATCATGGAAATGCTCATGGTCGCAATAGATTTCAGCGAGGTGCGGTTCGAATAGAGTCGTGAGAGATCGCCACGGGCTCATGCTGTGGGCCAGGCTGCATGATTACCACCACCACCGCAGCGACGGGTTCCGGGGCGCGGCCTAGTGCGGGCGGCCGGTGCTCGGGTCGTTGGGTAAGACTCGGTCAAGCTGGTTGCGTGAGATGATGTCGAGCTTGTTGAAGACTTTGCTCAGGTGGTATTTGACGGTGCGCGGACTGATGAATAGCCGGGCGCCGATCTCGGGGTTGGAGAGCCCATCGCGGGCCAGCCGCGCAATGAGGGCCTCTTGGGCGGTCAGCTGGACGCTGGTTTCGACGGTGCGTTTACGGGCGGTTTCCCCGGTGGCCGCCAGTTCGCGGCGGGCCCGCTCGGCGAACGCTTCGATGCCCATCGTGTCGAGCATGTCGTGGGCGGTGCGCAGCTGGGTGCGCGCATCGAGGCGGCGGCGTTCGCGTCGCAGCCATTCGCCGTACAGCAGGTGAGCGCGGGCCAGCTGCGCGCGGGCGCGGGTGCGGCCCAGGTGCTCGATCGACTCGCGGTAAAGCCTGTCGGCGGCTTCGCCCTCGCTGAGCAGGGCGCGGACACGGGCTTCGATGCCCAGCGCCCAGTCCGTCGGCGTCACCGCCGTGCGTTCGGACAGCCATTCCAGTGCGGCCGCGACCAGCGCGGTGTCACCGGTGCGAGACGCCGCTTCGGCGAGCTCGGGCACGACAAACGGCCCGGCGCCCAACGGATCGAGCTCGAATACCCGCCGCGCGGCGTCGCGGGCGGCGCCATGGCGACCGAGGCCATTGTCGAGCACGGCGCTCGCATAGATCGCTACGTCGACCATCATGCCCAAACCACGGTCGGTGGGCGCCCGCAATGTCGCCTCGATCAGCTCAGAGGCCCGCGTCTGCTGGCCCCGCCAGGCCATGAGGATCATCTCGGCGCTCCCGACCGGCGGGTTACCGGTGACCTCAGCGATGAGGCGATCTTCGTCGACCATCAGCGCCGCGGTACTCAGCTGGCCCGCGAGCAGCTGGATTCTCGCGAGCGAATTGAGCGCGTGCTGCAAGTGGCCGAGCGCGCCGGCGTCCCGGGCAAACTGTGCCACGCACTCGGCCAGCGCATGCGCGGAGTCGGCGTCCCACAGCTCGAAGGCGACCTCGGCGCTGGTGGTTGCACAAAGAAGCCAGAGCCAACGACCGACGTTGTCGCTCGGGACATCGACAGCCAGAAACAGCTCGACCGTACGGGCGAGCGTGGGCGCGGCCGCTGCATATCCCTGGGTCCAGCGCAGCACCAACCCGTCGAGCAAGACGTCGACCGCGCGCGGTGGTCCACGACGCGGTGGCACCGCGCGGGCGGCCTCGGCCACCTCGGCCGGGCCGCCCGGACTTCCCAGACCGGCGGCCCAAATCGCGGCCGCGAGCGCTTCCAGGTGCGTGTCGCGTGCCAAGTCGGCGTCAAGCGGCTCAAGACGTCTGGCCGCGTCAAGGAGCAGTCGAGCGGCGTCGGCGCCGCGTCGCTGCATCATCGCGATCTGCCCGCGCAGGCGCTGCAGCTCGATGGCCTGCTGCGGGTCAAGCGGGGCAGCCTCGACCGCGACCAGCAGGCCAAGTGCCGCGTCGAACGCGCCGGCGTCACGCTTCGTTTTGGCCGCGGCCAGCAGGCGCCGGGCACGGCGAGCAGGATCGGGTGTCAGCATCGCGGCCCGTTCGAGGAACGCCGCCGCGGCGGCCAACCCACCGCGGTCCTGTGCTCGGCCGGCTGAGCGTTCGAGTTCCTCGGCGACGTCCTCATCGGGTCCGGGCGCGGCCTGCGCGCGATGCCAGGCACGCCGGTCGGGATCGAGCTCCGGATCGGTGACCTCCGCCAGCGCGCGGTGCACGTCGTATCTGTCCTGAACAGGTGCCGAGCGATAGGCCACCGAACGCACCAACGGGTGACGAAACAGCACCCTGGCTCCGAGCTCCAGCAGGCCGGCCCGTGCCGCCGGCGTGGCCGCCTCGGCCCCAATCCCGAGCCGCTCGGCTGCCCGCCACACCAGTAGCGGTTCGCCGACCGGTTCGGCGGCTGCCACCAGCACCAGCCGCCGGGTCTCGGTGGGAAGACTCTCCAGCCGCCGCCGGAAGCTCTCCTCGATACTCTCCGAGAGTCGAACTGTGCCTGCGAAGAACCCGCCCGCCAGTTCCGCCGGCGTCAACCCGCGCGGCAGCTCCAACAACGCCAACGGGTTACCGCGCGTCTCGGCCACAATGCGGTCGCGCACCGCCGCGTCCAGTGGCCCGGGAAGCACCGAATCCAACAACGTGCGCGCATCGTCCTCGCCCAGTCCCTCGAGCACCAGCTCCGGCAGTCCCGCCAGGTCGTCGCTGGGCTGGCGCGCAGCCAACACCAAACCGACCGATTCGGCCTGCAGGCGCCGGGCCACGAACGCCAGGACTTGCACCGACGCGCGATCCAGCCACTGCTCGTCGTCCACCACGCAGATCAGCGGCTTCTGCTCAGCAGCCTCCGCGAGCAGGCCCAGCACCGCCAGCCCCACCAGGAACCGATCGGGCGCCGCACCGGAACTGATGCCCAACGCGGTCGCCAGCGCATCGCGTTGAGGAACCGGGAGCCGTTCCAGGTGAAACGAGCATCGGCGCGCACAGCTGATGCACGCCGGCGAACGCGAGCTCCATCTCGGACTGCACACCAGCCGCACGCGCCACCACACAGCCCGACGCGTGACCGGCCAGGTAATCCAACAGCGCCGTCTTGCCCACACCGACTTCGCCGCGCACCACCAGTACCCGGCTTTCACCCGCCCGGACAGCCTCGATCAGCCGGTCAAGCACCTGACATTCGCTTCGCCGGCCCTTCAGCTCCGCAACGCCTGCACGACGAGGGATAACTACGGCCATCTAATCGGCGTCGCTGTTGGCGCTGAACAACATCGGCAAAACCGGCCGGGTCTGCGCGCTCATCAGGCCAGCATACTGAGCGGGCGGTGAAGCGCACGTCCACGGGCGAGCTGCATCGGGGCCCTCGATCCAAATCTTGAGGCAGGCCACGCGAGCCGATGACGCCGTGCGGACGTGCTTTACGAACACCAACGTTTCATAGTCGAGGGGTGGACGAGCTCTTCCTATTCGAGCTCGTCAGTGGCGGGACTTGCGCTGTGGCCATCCCGCCTCGACTGGATTGCTGAGGTAACCGACCCCGTCCACTCCGACCGTGACGGTGTCCCCAGGGTGCAGGAACTCTTGCGGGTTCCGTCCCACACCGGTCCCGCCGGCGGTGCCGCTACTCATCAGGTCGCCCGGCTGCAGGGTGACGGTCTGCGTGAGGAACTCGAGAAGCGTTGGGATGGAATAGATCATGGTGTCGGTGGTGGTCCGCTGCTTGTACACACCGTTGACTCGGGTGCTGATCTCCAGCGGGTGAGAGTTGGGATCGGGCACTTCGTCCGCGGTCACGATGTGCGGTCCGAGGGGGCAGAAGGTGTCCGGGCATTTACACAGCGTGATCTGCAACGGTTCGCGGTCCATGACGTCGCGAGCGCTGACGTCGTTGATCATCGTGTAGCCGAAGATGTATTCATGGGCACGCTCGGCCGGCACCCGATAAGCGGGCTTGCCGATGATGATGGACAGTTCGGCTTCCCAGTCGGTGTGCGTCTCGGGGGTGGGGATCCTGATGGTTTCGTCGGGACCGATCACCGCTGAGCGAAGTTTGGAAAAGAACACCGGCTCGGTGGGATGTAGCCCGGTTTCGGCGAGGTGGTCGGCGTAGTTGCCGCCGGCGAGCAGAAGCGTGGATGTCGGCGAGATCGGAGCCCTCATTCGCGTCGGGGAAACCAACTGGTGTGGGCTTTCACTGGCGTCGCGCAACCGATCCAGTTCCCGCGGTCCAGCTTTGATCAGTGCCGTCAGGTCGGTATGGCCGGTGGGCAGCACGCCGTCATCGAGGCGGACGCCGATCGCCGGACGGCCGGCGTCATCGGTGTAGGCGACGATCTTCATTCGGATCTCCTCGCGGTGCGATCAACTGACAGCCGTTGGGCGGCGCACCGGCAGGGCCCAGAACGGGGTATGGGTAACGAGGGCAAGCGGTTACGCACCATAAAGTGTCTGCTGGCTGTCGTGAAGTCTTCGCGCGAGAAGTGGCGCCGCGTAGGTGTCAGTGATGACCTCGATGTAGGCGGCAGTGTCACCGCTGCCGGCGATCTTCATCGCGTGATCCAGTTCGGCGCAGGTGGTTACCCGGGCGGTATACCAGTCCAGGCAGCCCAGTGCGCGGGGAATGTCTGCGTAGTTCCAGGAGGCGACATCGTTGTAGGAGATGTCCGGGTCCCGACAGAGCAGCCGTTCAATGAGGTATCCGTTGTTGTTGAGCACAAAGATGATTGGCTTGAGACCGCGGCGCCCGAACTGGGTGATCTCCTGAACGGTGAGCTGGTGGGATCCCTCACCGGTTACGAGCACCACACGGCCTTGCCGGTTTGCCACTGCGGCACCGAGGGAGGCGGGAGTTGCCCAACCGATGGATCCCCAGAGGGTCTGATTGTGAAACGTGGCGCCGCGCGGCAGATGCGCAAACGCCAAACCCATGGATGCGGTACCTGTTTCAGCGATGATGGTGTCGCCTGGCCGGAAGAACCTCTCCCAGCGCGGGTAGAGCGCATCAGCGCTGATCGGGTCATCGTCGTCTCCGACAATGTGACCCAGTGAGCCGGCGCGCAGTGAGGTGGTCATGCTTCGTTTGACCACCTGCCCGCGCAATTCGGACAGCATGTCCCGCATTTCGATGTTCGAGAACACTTGGGATCCCACTCGGGTGCAGTGGTGACCGATGTCGATGGTACGGGTGGGTTCGAGGCTGGCGGTGAAGGCGCCCGAGTTCAAGTCGCTCATCATCGTGCCTACGCATACGACCTGGTCGCAGGATTCGACAAAAGCCCGGACGCTTTCGTCCATCAGCTTGCCGTCGTACATGCCGATGTATGACGGATGCTGTTCGTCGAGGACCGATTTGTCGGCGAACATCGTCGCGAACGGGAGCCCCGCTGCGTCAACGAATTCCTGGAGGACATCCCGGACACCGACGCGGGCGGCCAGCATTCCGGGCAGGACGCAGGCGGTGCGTGCCGCGTTGAGCGCGTTGACGATTGCGTCCAGCGCGGCGGCGAGGCTGGTTGGGTCGGTCAAGGGTGGAGCGAGGGCGCGCGCACGGCCTATGACAGGTTGGGTCGCCAGGTCCGATGGAAAAGCCAGGTAAACCGGTCGCCGATGGTAGAAGGCAGCTGCGATCAACCGGTTCGTCTCGTACGCGACGTTCTGCGGTGTCAGGATGGCGCTCGCGCACACCACCGGCTCGGCCATATATCGGAACAGATCGAATTCGCCGTTGCCCAAAGTGTGATGGACCAGCGAGTGTGCCGACTGCACCGGCATGGTGGGCATCCCGGTGAGGTGGAAGACCGGAAGGTTCTCTGCGTAGGAGCCGCTGACAGCGTTGATCGCACTGAGTTCGCCAACCCCGTAGGTGGTGCTCAGTGCACCCACACCGTGCAGGCGCGCATAGCCGTCAGCCGCGTAGCCTGCGTTCAGTTCGTTGCAGCAGCCGATCCATTCGATACCGGGGTGGTTGACGATCGCATCTTGAACGCTGAACGCGAAGTCCCCAGGGACACCGAAGATCGCGTCGACTCCGATCTCTTTCAGACGACCCAGAACATGCTCAATCACATTCTCCGACATGCATTCTCCTCAATTGGTTTCGACCGGATTTTCGCTGGTCATGATTGACGGTCGGGCGGCTTAGCGGGGCTGGCCGGGGGCGAGGAATACCTTGCCGTTGTGTGCCACCGATTCGGCTTCGGTGACGGCGGCGCGAATGTCGTCCAGGCCGAATTGCTTGCCCGGTGAGGTATTGAGGATACCGGCGCGGATCAGCTCGACGATCTCGTCGATCAGCTGCGGGATGGCGGGTCGGTCGGGTGTGAAGAAGCCGGACTCGTTGAGGCGCGGCAGCCAGTAGCCCAGCCAGTACACCTCTAGGGTGCGCCGGCCTGACAGCGTGAAGCGCGGGTCTTCGCCCACGCTGATCCCCTGGCCGGTCAGCGATCCGTAGACCAGCATGTGGCCGTCCTCGGACAACGATCGGAAGATCTCGGTGCCGATCTGGCCGGCGACCGGGTCGATCGCGAAGCCCACACCCTGCGGGCCCACGATGGTGCGGACCTGGTCGTCGATGGGCCCGTCACCTGACACGATCACTGCGTCTGCGCCCAGGTCGGTGAGTTCCTGCGCTGCCTCGCGGCGGCGCACCACGTTGATGGTGCGGATGCCGTCGTGTTTGGCGAGCCGGATGATCATGCGACCAAATTCGCCGCTGGCCGCGGACTGCAGCAGCCATTCCCCGCGGGGCACGGCCAGCACGTGGCGCACCATGAGGATCGCCGACGCCGGGTTGATCATGAAGGAAGCGACCTGCTCATCGGCGATGTCGTCGGGCACCGTCCAGACCTTGTCGACGGGCACCACCGCGTACTGCGCCCAGTTGCCGCCGGGGGAGTTGCGGGCGAAGACGCGCTGCCCTGGGGAAAGCCCCTCGACGTCGGGGCCTATTGCGTCGATGACGGCGACTCCCTCGAATCCGGCGCCGGATGGGAAATGCGGTGTCACACCGGAGTAGTGGCCCCGGACATAGAGCAGATCGGATGGGTTGATGGGGCTGAACCGGATCTTCACCCGAACTTGGCCGGCACCGGGTTGCGGGACGGGCTGCTCGGTGACGGTCAGAACGTCCTTCGGTTCTCCGTAGTGATCGAAGCGAATAGCCCTCATTTTCTTAGCCTTTCGGTTGAGGGGTAGGTAATGGCCGCTGAGGCTGGCCCGGCCAGGCTAGTGAGGAAGTTGTCGAGGATCTTGGTCACCGCGGCGGGTTGTTCGACGTGGGGCCAGTGGCCGGCGCCGGATACGTGGACTGTGCGGGCGTCGGTGAATCGAGGTGCCACGACATCGCGGATCAGTTCGGCGGAGGAGAAGGTGTCCTCACTATCGATCAACAGCACCGGCGTGCTGACGGCGGAGGGTTGGTCTCCGAGCGGGTGCCCCGCTGTCCATGCATCGAGCTCCTGGGCGGCGACCACCGTCGGTGTGGAAAGTGTTGCGCCGACTAGCGTCCGCATAACCCGCGCTGAATCGTTGACCAGTAGTGCACGCCGATTCGCCGCGGCCGAGGCCACAGTGCGATCGTGCGCTGCTGACCGAAGCGGGCTGCCTGCTCGGGGGTTAGCCGGTAACCCGCCCGCGGAACCGGGGTGATCAGCGCGAGCCCGACCGCGATGTTTGGCCGTGCCGCTGCGACAAGTTCGGCAACCTGTGCACCCATGCTTTGGCCCACGACGACCACTGGGCTCTGCGCGGTGGGATTGATGTCGTGGAGCACGTCGAGGACCTGGTCGCGGTAGCCCTCCAGGATCACACCGCGGCAAGGCGGGCCCACGTCGTCGACGTGGCGTAAGTTGACGGCCCGCGCGCACCATCCGCGGGTGGGCAGCCGGTCGATCACCTCGTCCCACAGCGCGGCGGTGTCCTGATATCCGGGGATGAACACGACTGTCCCCGTGCCGTCGCCGTCCCGGCAGTGCTTCATCGCCCGCCCCCGTTGTCGGTTCCGGCCCATGCGTGGGACAGCACATCGGCACGCGTAGGTCGGTGTTGAATACCGGCGACCCGCCAGCCGGATTCCGTGCGTATCACCTCGAAATGCACTGCCAGCCGCTCGATTTCGGTATTATCGGCGCGTCGCCGCGACCAGATCACCTCGATCGCCGCTCCGTTGCGGTGGTAGGCCCGTACCGCCCGGTCGACCACGTCGGTGTGGGCGTAGCCGCTGGCCCTCAACCTGGTGTGCGTCGTGTTGAGCAGCCCGGTGACGCTGTCGGCGTCCAGCGCCCACTGGCCACCATCGGGGTGGTATTTGTAAAGCGGTACGCCCCAGTAGTTCAGGATGAACTCAGGTCCCTTGTCGATGGCCCGGTTGCCGTCAGTGTGTGGTGAATTTCGATACATTCGCCCGTAGCACTCTTCCTACCTCACGTGACATTGGTTGATCCGGGGCGATCGAGACGCGAACCGGAACGACTGCTGTCGAGTGTTATCGGATTGGCCCGCGCTGGTATCGGCCGGTGGACAGTGCAAGTGGACAGTCGCGGCCTGGCGGCGCGGCACTGGTGGCCCCTGCGCCACGTGGATTTTTGGGGGTCTCGGTGATGAATATGGAAGCGCCGCCGGCGAGATATTCTTCGGCTGTCTCGTCCAGTTGAACATTGCTACCTCGCCGCCACGGAGCCCGCTCTCGCTCATGGCACAAGCCGTTGGGCCCGCGTCGTTAACGCGTTCACCTTCGACCTGACAACTCGTCTGCGCTACGAATTCTGTTGCCGCGCGGGCCCGTCGATCGGCGACTGGCCAGGTGGGCTGTCCACTGGCCGATGCGACCTTCGCCCGTCGCAGCCGAAATTTGGGGGAGCTGTTCGCCGGTCCACCGCGCGTTCTGATCGGCGGTCGAAGGGTCCGCGTCTCGGTGAGGCGGCGATCGGGAGAGAGCAGAAGGGACTGGACAATGACAACAGGCGAAACATACGCGGAGGTTTCGAACAAGACTGTTAGCGCCGCCAACGGCGTTGAGTATGTGTATCGGGATGCAGGCCAGGGCGGCGTTCCCCTGGTCCTTCTCCAGCACTTCCGTGGCAACCTCGACAACTGGGATCCGGCGCTGATCGACGAGCTGGCAGCGTCTCGCCGTGTCGTGACGTTCGACAACGTGGGGGTCGGCGGCACAACCGGGAACACGCCTCACCGCTTCGAGCAGATGGCACAGGACGCGATCGCTTTTCTGAGCGCGATGCAGTTCGACCAGGTCGACATACTGGGCTTCTCCATCGGCAGCTTCATCGCCCAGGAAATGGCGCTGTCGAGACCAGCACTGCTCCGGAAAGTCGTTTTGGCGTCTTCGGCGCCCCAGGGCGCCGCCGGGATGCACGGTTGGGCTCCCGACGTTATCGACGCGGTCGGCGCGCGCCAGACAAACCCCGAGGGGGTGCTTGACGTGTTCTACGCCCCGTCTGCCTCGAGCCGGCAGGCTGGGCAGCAAGCCCTCAAGCGCATGTTCTCCCGAACACAGGGCCGCGACCGGCCCACCACGTGGGAAACCCGACAAGCTCAGTACGACGCCGTTTGTGCATGGGGAGTTCCGAATCACAGCGTGCTGGAGCGAGTAAGCGCGATCGACCTGCCGGTGTTCGTGGCCAACGGTGACAGCGACCCCATGATTCTTCCCCATTACACGTACCTACTTGCCGGCTTGATTCCACAAGCTCGCGTGAAGATTTACCCGGACTCGGCGCACGGCTTTCTGTTTCAGCACCACTCGGATTTTGCCGACGACGTCCAGGGCTTCCTCGACGCATGAGGGTGACGGCCAGCGTGTTGCGGGGCTTCCGCTCGACTGCAGGTTGTAGGTGACAGTGATGCCGTTAGCACTGCCAACAGCACATCGAAATGAGCAGTGGATATGAATACGAATCCCGACGAATTAGTCGTCGATGGAGCCCATTTCGCCGAGCGCGTTCGTCGCAATCAGCAGCGACTGGGTTCGGAGCTCAAGGCGCAGTACGACTTCATTGTCTGCGGCTCGGGCTCTTCCGGCTCGGTGGTGGCGCGACGTCTCGCCGAACACGCTGACGTCAGCGTGCTACTGGTGGAGGCCGGCGGACAGGATGACCTACCCACTGTGATGAGAGCAGGACAATGGCCCCAGACCCTGGGCAGCCAGCAGGACTGGAACTTCGCGACCCAACCCAACCCCCACCTCAATGGCCGCTCCATTCCTTACAACATGGGCAAGGTATTGGGTGGCGGATCGAGCATCAACGCGATGATGTGGGCACGCGGCCACAAAAACGACTGGGACTTCTTCGCCGCCGCAGCGGGCGACAAGGCGTGGAGCTACGAGTCGGTGCTAAAAATCTACCGCCGCATCGAGGATTGGCACGGCGCCCCCGACCCCGACTACCGCGGAACCGGCGGCCCGGTTTTTGTCCAGCCGCCCCCCGATCCCAACCCGATCGCACCGGCCATGGTCGAGGGTGCCCGCTCGGTCGGGATCCCGAGCTTCGAAAACCCGAACGGGCGCATGATGGAGGGCGAGGGCGGCGCTTCGCACACGGATGTGCGAGTCCGCGACGGATACCGCCAATCCGTATTCCGTTCTTACGTTTTCCCCTACCTGGACCGGCCCAACCTGACCGTTCTCACCGGCGCGCTGATCACCCGAGTGACGTTCGACCGCACCCGGGCCACCGGCGTGGAGTTCTCCCACAACGGCACGATCCACCGCGTCGGCGCGGGATCCGAACTGGTGCTGTCGCTCGGCGCGATCCACACCCCCAAGGTGCTGATGCAATCGGGCATCGGCGACCGGGCCGAATTACAGCGACACGGCATCCCCGTCCGCCAGCACCTTCCCGGGGTCGGCCAAAACCTGCAAGACCATCCTCGTTTCGATTGTGTCTGGGAGTATCAGCACCCGCTCCCGCCGCGCAACAACGGCGCTGAAGCGACCTATTACTGGAAGAGCGACCCCAGTCTCGACACTCCAGATTTGCAGACCTGCCAGGGCGAGCATCCACTGTCGAGTGCGGAGAACGCGGCCAGATTCAAGCTGCCTGAGTTCGGCTGGAGCTTACTCGGCGGCCTGGAGCGGCCGAAAAGCCGCGGCCATATCCGTCTGACCGGCCCCGATCCGACCGACCCCGTTCAGATCGAGGCCAACATGTTGTCTCACCCCGATGACCTGAAGGCCGCGATGGCCGGCGTGCAGTTGTGCAGGGAGATCGGCAACTCAGCAGCGCTTAGTCCCTTCGTCAAGCGCGAAGTCATGCCGGGCAATCTCAAAGGTGCCGAACTCGAGCGCTTCGTCCGCGACGCCGTCATGACCTACTGGCACCAAACCGGTACCACCAAGATGGGCCAAGACGCCATGTCGGTGGTCGACGGCACCCTGAAAGTCTATGGAACCGAACACCTTCGCATCGCCGACGGCTCGATCATGCCCCGCGTGACGACCGGAAATACCATGGCCCCCTGCGTCATCATCGGCGAACGCGCCGCGGAAATCATCCAGGCCGAGCACACGCTCTGAAATCGCCCCAGGAAGGAATACTTCTGCATGCTCAACGCCCCGCGGGCGTCTCTGCAGGTGACCTTTCGTGGCCGGGCAGGTACCGCACGCACAGAGGCAACAAGTGCTACTAGGTAGTACCGTAGTAGCATAGCGGTATGAAGCTAAGTGTCAGCCTGTCGGACGAAGACGTTGCACTGCTTGACGCCTATGTGAAGCGAGCCGGCCTGACGTCACGATCCGCCGGTCTCCAGCGCGCCATTCGCATGCTTCGCTATCCCGCCCTCGAAGAGGACTACAGCAACGCGTGGGACGAATGGTCGGCGACGGGGGAAGATTCGGCATGGGAGATGGTGACGGCCGACGGGCTCGGCGATGCTGCGCGGTGAGATCTGGTGGGTCGACCTCGATCCTGTCCGTGGCAGCGAGGCGAACAAGCGCCGCCCTGCGGTGATCGTCAGCAATGATCGAGCCAATGCGACGGCTGCGCGCCTAAAACGTGGCGTGATCACCGTGGTCCCAGTGACAAGCAATGTCAGCAAGATCTACCCCTTCCAAGTGCCGTTGTCGTCCGAGACGAGCGGTCTCACAGTCGATTCGAAAGCGCAGGCAGAGCAGATACGTTCCGTTGCTGCCGAGCGGCTGGAGCGGCGTATCGGCAGGCTTTCGGCAGAAGAGATAACGCAGCTCGATGAGGCGCTGCGACTTCACCTCGAGCTCTAGGCCAGCCGATTGTGTAGCCTGCGCCGCTGTGGCGCGTCAGGTGGACCAGGACGAGAGGATAGAGCTGAATGCATGAATCGCGGTTGACGAGTCAGAAATCTTTGGCGAGAGCTGCCAGCTTCTCTCGCGCTGCTCGCATGCTGGCTTCGGCTTTATCGCCCCATGTGTTCTCAACCGCCAGTGCTCGCACCTCTTGCACCCCGATGAAATCGAGCCAGAACTCGACATAGCCTGATTGGTGGTCGAACCGGGAAGGCGGGGTTGGCAGGTCCTCTCGGTACTCCTGGCCTCTGGTGTAGATGACCATCGCCGTTGGTGTTTGCAGAAGTGGATCGAACCGCTCGCCGTCGTAGGTGAACAGCATGTTGCGTTGCGACACCAGGTCGATCAGCTGCTTCAGCTTGTAGGGATAAGCGAAGTTCCACAGATCATCGACGCGCACTGGACTTTCGGGATCGATACTTAGCGGCACTGGAGCGCGGCTACGCCCGCTGGTCGTACGTCATCGTCCACACGGCTTTGTCGCCAGGGTGATATTCGTTGCCCGCCCATGGATCTCCGCAGATGTGCAGGTGTGCATACGGCGTTCCGGCAAACATGATCATCGTTCCCGCGTCGCGCATGACCGTTGATAGTCCGCTCGCTTCGGCGTCGAACGGCCAAATCAGCATCCAGTGTGGGCCGATGGGGATCAGCGGGCTCGTCCTGTCGAATGGATCGGTGTAGCTGTGCTGGGCCGCCCCGTTGAGCATGTAGATCAGTCCTGGCGCAGTGTTGGTCGGCTTCGGTTTCCGCATCACCACCAGGTCCATGAACCACTGCATGCCCATCGGATCGGCGCACATGTCAGCCTGCCCCATCTCCACGCCTGGCATGCACACCCACTCGTTGGTGCCCGGGCGCAGGACGGTCATGTTGCCGCGCTCGTCCATATCCGCGACGGTGGCGCCATCGCGGATGGTTGCCGGCCCCGAAAGAAGTGCTCGCGCCACCCTCGCGTCGACAATCGGATCATCCATGGTCGCACCCCTTGATTTGATGGTTGGCACTATCCTGCGATGCCCTATAACCAGGGCGATGGAGATTAGAACCGGAATGACTGGCATTGAGGGTTGTTCGGTCAGCCCGCGCTCGCATCCGCTTGTGGACAGTGCGAGTGGTCAGTCGTGGCCGGCGATCACGGTGCCGGTGACCGGAATCTGCTCGCCGGGCGGCACGATGCTGCCCGGGTCGCTCGGTAGGACTCGGTCAAGTTGGCTGCGCGAGGTGATGTCGAGCTTGCTGAAGACCTTGCTCAGGTGGTACTTGACGGTGCGCGCACTGATGAACAGCCGGGCCCCGATTTCCGGGTTGGAGAGTCCGTCGCGAGCCAGCCTCGCGATCTGGGCCTCTTGGGCGGTCAGCTGGACGCTGGTTTCGACGGTGCGTTTACGGGCGGTTTCCCCGGTGGCCGCCAGTTCGCGCCGGGCCCGCTCGGCGAACGCTTCGATGCCCATCGCGTCCAACAGATCGTGGGCGATGCGCAGCTGCGCGCGCGCGTCAATGCGGCGCCGCTCGCCTCGCAGCCATTCACCGTAGAGCAGATGCCCGCGGGCCAGCTGCGCCCGGGCGCGGGTGCGGCCCAGGCGCGTGATCGACTCGCGGTAACAATGCTCGGCGGCCTCGCCCTCGCTGAGCAGGGCACGGATGCGGGCTTCGATCCCCAGCGCCCAATGGGTCGGCGTGACGCGCGTGCGCTCGGACAGCCACTCGAGTGCGGACGTGACCAGCGCGGTGTCACCGGTGCGAGACGCCGCCTCGGCCAGCTCGGGCACCACAAACGGCCCGTACCCCAGCTGATCGCGCTTGAACGCCTGCCACGCGGCGTCGCGAGCGGCGCCGTAACGACCAAGGCCGTTGTAGAGAACCGCGCTCGCGTAGGTCGCGAAGTCGACCGTCCTACCCAGACCATGTTCGGTCGATTC
>CAVRER010000003.1:0-85739 GCA_963720085.1 uncultured Actinomycetota bacterium | reverse complement strand
TACAGCACGAAAGCTCGAACTCGCTTGTACCGGCAATTTCCCATTCGCCGCTTGGTGCACGCCTGCGCAGCGAATGTCGGCCGACTATAGCGAGCGCACCACCACGTCCATCCGGTGCGAGCCCTCTGATGTGCTGATTCGCAATCTCTTGCGTGCGTCCATCGCCGGCTACTGCGAACAGCCCATCGGCCCACGTTGCCACAAGTATCGTCGGTTTCGTCACGGATTACCTTCCCTCTGCCGGTTGTCGTGGCCTATCAGAGTTGTTGAACAAGGCCACGCGTTCTCTCTAGAAGCGAGCCATTGTGGCGCCTGCCAATGTGCACGCCCACCAATGATTTTCCCGCAAAATCGGCATTGCGTAAGGAGTTTGATGAGTGGGCAAGACCTCAACTGTTGCGTACACGGCAATGCGCTCATCGAACCCATGCGGATGGATTTACATCTCCTGTAAGGGGCCGTATAACCGGATCCGGACGAGTGATTGCGGCGACTTTGACTCGTTACGGCTTTTCTCAACGAGTGGTAAATCGCCAACCACTCAGCGAGCGCTCTAGCTGCAGCGGGGGAACTCCCACCCTTCGGGGTCGTTCGGCCTTTTCTGTCGTGTGCCATTTGACCGAGTTTTGAACTTGGGGTACAAACCATGCTTCGGCACGCAATATTTGCATACCCAGGAAGGAGGTTTTCCATGTCTCAGCTTGTGAGTACAGCTACTAGAGAAACAGCACAGCAGGAGGATCCGTCCGGTCCGCCGGCTGCCAACCGCCATCGCCTGCCAGACGAGCGCGCCGGCATTACACACCACTTTTCCATCGCCGGTCACGAGGGCTACCTCACCGTCGGGCTTTATCCGAACGGGCAGCCAGGTGAAATCTTCATCCGAATGGCAAAGGAGGGCTCGACCATCGCGGGATTGATGGAGTGTTTCGGCACTGTCGTCTCGGTGAGCCTGCAGCACGGAGTGCCTCTCAAAGTTCTTTGCGACAAGCTTTCGCATACGCGATTCGAGCCATCGGGCTGGACGGGGAATGAAGAGCTTGGTTACGCCAAGTCCATCATGGACTACCTCTTTCGCTGGATGGAATTGCGCTTCCTGTCGGGCAAGCAACTGCCGCTGTTCGTCGCGACGGCGACTGGTGGCGAAAGTGCTGGCAGCGAGTCAAACCAGGCTCCTGCTGGCATTTCGCAATCCACGCCCGACAGCTATGAGGCTGGCGATGCACCCCTCTGCCCCACCTGCGGTTCGCTCATGGTGCGCAATGGGAGTTGCTTCAAGTGCGGCAACTGCGGCGGCACGAGCGGCTGTTCTTAACGGCGGAGCCGGGCACTTGTCGGCTACTGTGGCTTTACGCAAAAGGTGAAAGTTAGACCGCATAAGGTGAAAAGGTTGAGAGAGAATTCACAATGACAAAGCCGTCCCTTCACATTAATGGCTGTCAGACTGATGCTCGCTTGCGGCGGCAGGTCGGGCAATCCTGGAGACCCGCGTCGATCCAATCTTTGCAATGGGGACACTTCCTCACGCGCTGCCAATATTCTTCAGGAAATCGCTCGTCGCCCTTGCGGCTGAATTCGGCTACTATTTTTGAAGCACCCTCGCGGACATGATCAACATGTGCTCTCATGGAGGCACGGTAAGCGTCTGTAGCTTCCAGCCGCGGTCCTTGAAATGCCGCGTCCAGAACTCCATGGTAGAAGTGCTGCAGGTCCCCATCATAGGGGTCATATCCCAGCTTCCGCATGGCAATCTGAGCTTCCACAGACAGGGTAGAAGCGTTCGCGCGACTCAGTAAAACTTCGGTCAAACTGTCCAATGGGGAAGCTCTATTTGGAGCGAAGACCTCGCGACAACGTTCGAGAAGGGTGATCGTGTCCCTGGAGATTGATCGAGTAGGGCTTGTCATTAGGGCATAAGCATATTGCAAAGTTGCGCACGTCATTCCATCCAGATTTCTTCCTCAGAAAAGGCCCGAATGACATAGGGCAAGTTGTGGTCAACCGCCGCATCGACTCCGTTGTGAAGGCGTAGCGACGTCGACCGAAGCATGGCATTCGCGGTCCAGAGTGCCAAATATGGACTGACCAGTTGGCTGGATCGCCACTCCATACCCTCCAGACTTCTGAGCGGAGCATTGGGTTTCGGCGGGAGCAGCCACGCAGTATCGCCGAGACGATAGACACCGTAGCGGAGTTCTTGCTCTGTGAGTGAGGCGAGCGAGTTAGGAAACAACGGCCCTAGGCCGAACAGGCTCTCGAAGCGAAGCCAGGTAGTGGCAGGAACACCCTCAGGGCATCCTGGCGCTTCGGTAGCCTTTGCTTCCACCAACAGCCCACTCGGTAACAGGATTCAACGGGAAGACGTGGTCCGGCGCAATTTCCCTGATCAGCGTCATCAATACGGTCGGCAGAATGAGTGGCGTATAGGCCGCTCCAGTCAGGCTGAGGACCCGCGCAGCGCAAGGAACATCGATGAGAAAAGTCCACAAGGACGATGTTTCGGCGATGGGTTCCACCAACGCCAGATAAATGGGAAGTCTTTCAACCGGAAGAGAGGAATGACTGAGAGCGAATTTCTGATACAACACGCGGGGATCAAACTCGAATCGCACCCATTCTCGTTCGAAACTCCTCGGCGAGATCACGTAGAGCAAGGCGTCAGAAGACGTCAGGGCTTCGAGAATGTGGTGAAAAAGGGCGTCTCAGGCGTGGGACCTGTGTGCCCTAGATCACCACGTGGAGGAGGGGGATTTTCACGATCGACCCAGACCGCGATTCCTACCCGGCGCAACTCAACGACTATTGCGGTTGTTGCCCGGCGCGTCATCGCTGTCGGTATGAGAGATGAAAATTTTGGGAGCGCTCACGACTCTGGGAATTGTGACAAGAAAGAGCGTGGAGCGCAATGACTCACGATCGCCGGGCGTTTGCCGCGTGGGGACTAGTATCGCTTCTCTTTCCGTTACTGCTGGTTGCACGAAAGATTTGGGAAAGTCCGGCGAGGATCGACTCTGGCACAGCTGATGAGCCTCACATCACAATGCCACAAGCTCTAACAGGAGGCATCTCTTAGAGATTCCTCGGCGCGCAGCGCCAGACCTTGTGCCACCGAGGTGAACTCATTGCCGGTTCGAATGCGATCTTCTCCGAACCGCGTCGCAAAGATTTGCCGGACGATGGGAACGAAGGAGCTTCCGCCAGTAAGAAAAACGCGGTCCACTTCACCCGGACTGACGCCAGAAGGCTTCAGGAGTGAGTCGATGCATTGCTCGATGGCACGCAGTTCCTCGTCGATCCAGGCTTCAAAGTCGCCCCGGGTGACCGAGATGCGCAGGTCCATGCTGCCGTCGCGGAAGTGGAACTCTGCGGAGTGAGATCGCGAAAGGTCGAATTTCACCTGCTGCACCGCCTGGTGAAGTTGATAGCCGAGATCTTCCTCGACGAGGGTGATGAGGGCTTCAATCTTCTCAGGCTCGAGTGCGCGCTTGTGTGCGCTCTTCAATATCTCCATCACATTGTGGGTGCGTAGGAACGAAAGATAGTGCCAGCGTTCGAGATTGGCGTAAATCCATGCCGGGACGGCGGGCAGTATCTTATTCAGCGAGCGCGCGTGAGATTCCGATCCAAGAGCGGGTGACACCAGTTTGCGAACAATACGCGCATCGAAGGCATCGCCGGCAAGCCCAACGCCGCTGTTGCCGAGCAGGTCTCGTGGGGTGCGTCCGCGTCTCCGCACCCCAGGGCCGACCTGAAGCAGGGAGAAATCGCTGGTGCCCCCGCCGAAGTCGCCGATGAGGATCAGCTCGTCATGATCGAGCGTGGATTCATAGGCGTAAGCGGCGGCGACCGGCTCCATTTCGAAATCGACGTTCTCAAAGCCGGCAATCTTAAAGGCCTCACGCAGCCGTGTCACGGCATAGCCATCATCCTCTTCCGTCTCTGCGCCAACGAAGCGCACCGGACGCCCCACCATGGCATAGCGGATGGGAATGCCAAATTGCTGTTCTGCGTGTTCGCGAAGATCGGAGACCATCTTGGAGACCAGCTCTTCAAGCGTGTATCGACGGCCAAAGACCTCCGTGCCAGTAAGTGTTCGGCTTGAGAGATGCGACTTGAGAGACTGGATGAGCCTGCCCTTCTCGTCAGCTTCGAGATAGTGCTCAATGGCGGCTGGTCCAGTCCACGACTGCATTCGCTGAGCCCCACCCGTCTTCTTCCTCCGTTCGAGGTAGAGAACGGAGCGGAACGACGTAGTTTCCGCGCCGCGAAAAGGAAACGAGGCGAGTTGCACCTGCGAATCTCCCGTCGCCAGCGCCACCGAACTATTGGTGGTGCCAAAATCAATCCCGAGGGCGGGCAGTTGATGTTGCGTTTTCTGCATTCACTCCATTATTTCTTAGCCGCCTGCGAGCCCTTTCCGAATGCGCCTGGTCGCTTCTCTCGATAGCATGGTTTGAAAGGTAAAGACGCCGATGTCCTCGAACGAAACTCCTGCGCCCCGCCAGCACGCATCCAGCGATCCTGCATCGCCGCAACTCGCTGAACCAAGTCACGCTGAGCGAATCCGTACCCTCTTCTCGCTCGCTTCGGTTGGCACCCTATCGACGCTCTCCCGCAAGCATCCGGGATTTCCCTTTGGATCTCTCATGCCCTTCGCGCTCGACCCTGCGGGCCAGCCTCTCTTTCTGATTAGCAATATGGTGATGCATACCCAGAATCTGAAGGCGGAGCCGCGATGCAGTCTCTTCGTTGCGCAGGCGAATGCCGATGGCGATCCGCTTGGCGCTGCAAGGGCTACTCTGATCGGCCTTGCCGAATCGGTTCCCGCAAACGAGCTTCATTCGGTTCGAGAGATTTACCTTTCCCGTCATGAAAACAGCCGTTATTGGGTCGACTTCTCCGACTTCCAAGCTTCCACGGTTTGAATAGCCATCACTACGCCATGGGAGATGTGCCACCAAGCGGCTAGAGCAATCACGAGCGATGTTCAGATGGTCTCCTCGCGGCCATGAGTAGAAAGACCCCGACCGGAATAAAGAAACTCAGAAACATCGGCTCGGTCTCGTTCTTCATCTCCAAGAGCCAGCTGGAATGCTGCAGATCGATATATAGCGGATAAATTACCGCCAGATTCAAAAGCCCCACGATCACCAGGACGATCTGTGTTAGGCGTTCTCTTTTCACACTGACCTCGCGAACGCATCGCGGCTACGTGGCCCAAACACAGGACGGGGGCTACCGCGTGGTTTCCCGGCCAAAGAAGATGCGATTTGGATTTGCTAGTCAGAGCGTGGAGATGCCGTTCTCAGAGGCAGTGACAGCCAGACTTAAGGCGGCTGCGTCGTCGTCGGGAATCGAACTTGTGATTCGCGATGATCGGTACGACGCAGACACCGCGGTCAAGAATGCCAAAGAGTTTGTCCCCGAGGGCGTTGACCTGATTACCGAGTTTCAGATCGAGGAGGTGGCTCCGGCGATCGCGCACCTCATCGCACGCGTGCGGTCGCTCCTGCCCGACATCCCGGCCGATTCTTACATCCGGCTGGACGGCCGCGGTCTGCGCGAGACAAGCGCGCGTGTTCTTGGCGATTTCTTCAAGAGGCATCCGCGCACCGAGCGCATTCTTGTTGCGGCAGCGACCGACACCAGCGCGCTGGGCGCGCTGCAAATCACCATGCAGAGCCAGCGCGAAAAAAACGTGGCCATCGTCGGCCAGGATTGCATTCCCGAAGTGATGGAAGAGATGAAGAACCCTTCCAGTCCGATCATCGGGTCGATCTCTCACCAGGTGCAGACCTACGGCCCACGGCTGATTCAGCTTGGGGTCGCGATCCTCCGCGGCCACGCCGTTCCTCCCTATAACTACGTGCAGCACCGGGCGATTACCGCGGGCATGGTGCGCGAGGGTGAGGCGCTCTAGCAGCCCCGGCGCACGAGTCCTGCTCGATTTCCGGCTATACGCAGCCTTGAGGCGCTTCAAAGCGCTTCTGCATTGTTCTGTCGAATTGGAAATAGTTTCAAAACGTGGGTGTTTTGCAAGTGACTTCCCCGGTGATTCTGCCTCGGAGGCGAGATCCAGTCGAATGCGATCTCGCCGCACCTCTGGAAATTCGTCCGCGCGTACATATTCGATTATTCAGATAGGACATAAAACACATTTCTGAAACGAACCTTGGCGGACTCTTGTCTGCAGATCGCAATTTTATTCCGAATTAAATCCCGCGCCTCTAGGTGAGTTAGTACGGATAGTGTGCGGAATATATTATTGATAATAAATAAGTTATTAGCAACCTGTCGCCTGCACGTTTGCTTGAGATGAGCTAGTAACTCTCCCGAGCCGTCGTTATAACTAAATTCCAAAGAGGAAATATATTTGCTCTTGACATTTCAATATCTTGCTCATTATTGTTCGGACCAATTGATCGCTGAGCTGCGAGTGTCCAAGCCAAATCCGCCGCGCGAGGGATGAAGTCGCGGCGACGGCTCAGTTGAAATGGCTCGGCTGACCCGGTGCAATTTTTTTGGAGGTGGGTGCGATGTTCAAGAAACTATGCAGGCTAGGCCTGATCGCGATGCTAACCGCGGCCGGACTGGCACACGGGCAAGCAGTCGGGACGATTCTGGGTACGGTGACAGACAACACCGGTGCAGTACTCCCGGGTGCAACCGTACAAGTCATCAATAGTGCGACAGGTATCGCACGGAATACAGTAACGGGTGGTGCGGGTGACTATGCGGTGCCCTCATTGACTCCCGGAGGCTACAAGGTCATCGTCCGCGCCGCAGGTTTTGGCGAGGTAGTAACTAACAACATTACCCTGGTGGTGGCGCAAGAGGCGCGCGTGAATGCGGTGCTGAGGCCCGGCGCGGTGGCGGAAACGGTTCAAGTCAACGCGGGCGCAATCGCGCTGGACACCGACAACGCTGCGGTTACGCAACTTGTGAGCCAGAAGCAGGTGGACCAACTCCCGTTGAACGGGCGAAATTTCCTGAACCTCCTCTTTATCGGGCCCGGAGCGGTACAGACGGTTGGCGAGCAGGGACAGATGCGACAGGGTGAGGGAAATGCCATCAGCATTAATGGCGGCCGCCCCGAATCGAATAACTACACCCTCGACGGAATGGTAAACACTGACACCGCATTGAATACGCCTGCCGTCATTCTCTCGCAGGATGCGATTCAGGAGTTCAAGGTGCAGAGTGAAACCTATCCTGCAGAGTACGGATTCAGCGCAAACCAGGTGAATATTGTCAGCAAGAGTGGCGGCAACGCATTCCATGGGTCGGTCTTCGAGTTTTTGCGCAACGACGACCTTGACGCCAGCACTCACTTCCAGCCGACAAAACCTGAGCTAAAGGCCCGATGCGCCTGCCTACACGTTCGTCGACTACGAGATCGACCCTGCCGGCTACACCCAGACCTTGACGTGGTCCCAGCTGTACCGGCGCGTCCAGGTGGTCGCCGCGGAAATCGCCTCTTGCGCACCTCCCGGGGAACGCGTGGCCCTCCTGGCGCCACAAGGCTTGGAATACATCGTCGGGTTTTTCGCCGCGCTGGAAGTTGGTTGCGTCGCAGTGCCGCTACCCGTGCCGCAGTTCGGTGCGCATGACGAACGTGCCTCGGCCGCCTTGGGAGACAGCTCGCCGGCGGTACTCCTGACGACATCGGCGGTGGTCGACGACGTCGTCTCGTGTGCTCGTGCGCTGCCCGGCAAACCTCCGGCAGTGATCGAGATCGACGCGCTTGACCTCGATGCGCCGTCAACGTCGGAGCCTGCTCACGCGGCACACACCGATATTGCTGTGCTGCAATACACGTCGGGCGCGACCCGTAACCCGGCTGCGGTCGTGGTGACGCACAAGAACATCCTCGCGAACCTCGAGATGGTGGTTGCCGACTATTGCCAGGACGACGACGGGAAGGCTCCGCCGCCGGACCTCACGCTGGTGTCGTGGCTGCCCATCTACCACGACATGGGCCTGTTGCTGGGAATCACCGGTGCGGTGACGGTCGGACGTCACTCGGTGCTGATGAGCCCGATAGCGTTTCTGCAGAGGCCGGCCCG
The DNA here is from genome assembly GCA_963720085.1 of uncultured Actinomycetota bacterium. Classification (GTDB taxonomy): domain Bacteria; phylum Actinomycetota; class Actinomycetes; order Mycobacteriales; family Mycobacteriaceae; genus Mycobacterium. The sequence goes on along the minus strand of CAVRER010000003.1, from coordinate 77,673 downwards.
GTGGGTGCAGCAGTTGGCCAAAAACACCCGCCCCTTCACGGCAGTGCCGAACTTCGCTTTCGAGCTGGTTGCGCGACGGACCACCGACGCCGACATGGCCGGGCTCGACCTGGCGCACGTGCACACCGTCCTCAGCGGTAGCGAACGGGTACACGCGGCGACGATCCGGCGTTTTATCGATCGGTTCTCTTCCTTCAACTTTCCCGCAGCCGCGCTGAAGCCGTCGTACGGCCTGGCCGAGGCGATGGTGTACGTGGCGTCATCAGGTCCGGGGCGTGTCCCAACGGTCGTCAACTTCGACTACGAGAAGCTGTCGGCCGGCCACGCAGAGGCATGCGAGAACGGAGTCGGGGTTGAGCTGGTAAGCGTCGGTGTTCCGCGCGCCAGCACTATCCGGATCGTCAACCCGGACACCCGCGTCGAGAATCCGGCCGGCATGGTCGGCGAGGTCTGGCTGCACGGCGACAACATCGCCAACGGTTACTGGAGAAAACCGCAACAGTCGCAGCGGACCTTCGGCGGACAGCTGGTCGATCCATCACCCGGTACACCGCTGGGGCCCTGGCTTCGGACCGGAGATTTGGGCGTCATCTACGACGGCGAGCTGTTCATCATCGGCCGCATCAAAGATCTGCTGATCGTGGACGGGCGTAACCACTACCCCGACGACATCGAGGCGACGACTCAGGAGATCAGCGGGGGCCGTGTCGCGGCGATCTCCATCCCGGATGATCGCACCGAGCGGCTGGTCGTGATCGTGGAGATGAAGAACCGGGGCAACTCCGACGAGGAGATGCAACAAAAGCTTCGTACCGTGAGACAGCAAGTGACGTCTGCGATTTCGAAGTCGCACGGCCTGCGGGTGGCCGATCTCGTGCTGGTGCCGCCCGGCTCGATTCCGATCACCACCAGCGGCAAGATCCGCCGTTCCTCGTGTGTCGAGGTCTACCGGCAGGACGAGTTCAGCCGTTTGGATTCCACCGCGTGACGTCTTTCGGCGATGCCGACAGGCCCACATAGTGGGGTCCAGACGGCTTTACACCGCAGCGGGAGTAAAGCCAATGTCATCAATCGAATCTTCCATACCCGCTGTGCAGGGGGTGCGCGTCCGGCAACAGTCGGATGGCGGTAATATCAGTCACTTCAGCTGCGCTGAATGTTCTCGGCGCGACGAGGTGAACCGACTGGACACGCCCGGATGACATCCGTGGGCGGGGCCGGGTATCTCGCACACGATGTCCAGTACTACAACAACTTTCCGAACGGACCGGGGGGAGCGCGATGACTGCTGCACCGTCGGATCGTCGGGCGATCATCACCGAGGCATTGCGCAAGATCGATGACCTGACAGCGCGGCTGGAGATCGCCGAAAAGGGCGACACCGAGCCGATCGCCGTGGTGGGGATGGGCTGTCGGCTCCCGGGCGGGGTGGACACTCCCGCCCAGTACTGGCGGCTGCTGCAAGACGGGGCGAGCGGCATCGTTCAGGTTCCATCGGAGCGCTGGGACGCCGACGCTTTCTACTCGGACGACCACAGGTGCCGGGGACGATCTGCAGTCGAGAGGGGGGCTTCCTCACCTCCTGGCGACCCGATGAATTCGACGCCGAGTTCTTCGGGATCTCCCCGCGCGAGGCCGCAGCGATGGACCCGCAGCAGCGGCTGTTGCTCGAAGTCACCTGGGAGGCACTGGAAAACGCGGGCATCACCGCGCCGATGATTCGCGGCACCCAGACCTCGGTCTTCGTCGGCATGACCACCTATGACTACACCCTGACTCTGGCTGGAAGGTTGCCGCCGGAAGAGGTCGACCCGCACGTACCGTTCGGGAACGCGGCGAACTTCGCCGCCGGACGCTTGTCGTATTTCCTGGGTGCGCACGGCCCGGCCGTGGTGATCGACACCGCGTGCTCGTCGTCGCTGGTCACCGTCCATTTGGCCTGCCAGAGCCTGCGCCGACGGGAAAGCGATCAGGCGCTGGTGGCCGGGGTCAACCTGATGCTGAGCCCGGAAAACAGCATCGCCACCTCGCGGTGGGGAATGTTGGCTCCCGATGGACGTTGCAAAACCTTTGATGCCAGCGCGAACGGCTATGTCCGCAGCGAGGGTTGCGGCGTCGTGGTGCTCAAGCGACTCAGCGATGCGCTGCGCGACGGGGATTCGGTGCTGGCGGTGGTGCGCGGTTCGGCGGTCAACCAGGATGGTCCCAGCAGCGGGCAGACGGTGCCCAGCGGGCCGGCCCAGCAGGCGGTGGTGCGTGCGGCGTTGGCGGCGGCGCGGCTGGAGCCGTCGGAGATCGACTACATCGAGGCGCACGGCACCGGCACCGCGTTGGGTGATCCGATCGAATTGGGGGCGCTGAGTCAGGTCTTCGGTGAGCGCGACGGCTCGGCGCCGCTGGTGCTGGGGTCGGTGAAGACCAACCTGGGTCATCTGGAGTCGGCCGCCGGGATCGCCGGTTTCATCAAGACCGTGCTCAGCGTGCAGCACGGCTACATTCCGCCGCATCTGCACTTCACCGAGCTGACGCCGAACGCTGTCGAGGGTGCTTCGCGGTTCACCATCGCGGCCGACGGCATGTCCTGGCCGGCGGTGGGGCGGGCGCGTCGGGCCGGGGTGTCGTCCTTCGGGGTCAGCGGCACCAACGCACACGTGGTCGTCGAGCAGGCGCCGACCGCCGAACCTGTTGTCGTCACAACCGGAGCCGGTGATCAGCACCCTGGTGGTCTCGGGGAAGACCCCGGCGCGGATCGCGTCGACGGCTGCGATGTTGGCCGAGTGGATGACCGCCGACGGGCGCCGATGTCCCATTGGCTGATGTCGCCCACACCCTCAACCATCACCGCACCCACCACAAGGCCTTCGCCACGGTCTGCGCGCGTGACCGTGCCCAGGCCGTGGCCGGGCTGCAGGCATTGGCGGCCGGCGAATCAGCGATCGGCGTGGTCGGCGCCCACGAGGGGCTGTGCAAGCCGGGCACGGTCTTTGTGTATTCCGGTCAGGGCTCGCAGTGGGCCGGCATGGGTCGGCAGTTGCTGGCCGACGAGCCGGCGTTCGCCGCGGCGGTCGACGAGTTGGAGCCGCTGTTCGTCGAGCAGGTGGGATTTTCCCTGCAGCAAGTGCTCGCCGAAGGCCAGCCGGTGGCCGGGGACGCTCGAGTGCAGCCGGTGTTGATGGGGTTGCAGTTGGCGCTGACGGAGTTGTGGCGCTCCTATGGCGTGGAACCTGATGCGGTGATTGGGCATTCGATGGGGGAAGTGACCGCGGCGGTGGTGGCCGGGGCGCTGAGCCCCGCCGAGGGGCTGCGGGTGATCGCGACCCGGTCGCGGCTGATGTCGCAACTGGCCGGCCAAGGTGCGGTGGCGCTGCTGGAGCTGAACGCCGACGCGGCTGAGAAGTTTATCGCCGACTTTCCCGAGGTGAGTCTGGCGGGATACCTCTCACCGCGGCAGACCGTGATCGCCGGATCGGTAGCGCAGGTCGACGCGGTGATCGCTGCGGTGACTGCGCAGGAACGATTCGCCAGGCGGGTGAATATGGAAGTTGCCTCGCACACCGTGCTGATGAATCCAATCTTGCCCGAGTTGCGGTCGGCGCTGGCGGATCTGGCGCCCAAGGCACCAACGATTCGGTTTATCTCCACCGTCGCCGACACCGCCGTCACGCCGGCGTTGGATGCTGCGTATTGGGTCGCCAATGTGCGCCAGCCGGTGCGGCTACGCCAAGCCATCACCACCGCCGCCGAGCAGCACGCCACGTTCATCGAAATCAGCCCGCATCCCACGCTGACGCATGCCGTCACCGAAACGCTGGAATCGATCCACCATCACAGCATTGGGACGTTGTCGCGCGAGGGTGATGACACGGTGAGCTTCCACAGCAATCTCAACAGCACCCACGTCGCACACCCCCCGCAACTGCCTCATCCACCGGAGCCGCATCCGGTTCTGCCGAGCACGCCCTGGCATCACACGCAACACTGGATCAGCGCTGAAGACTTTGTAAAGGCCGTCGAATCTGCGCCCAGGCCCGGCACCCTGCTCGGTCAGCACATCCCGGTCGCCACCACGCCGCCTACGCATCTGTGGCAGGCGCGTCTTGCGCCTACGACCAAGCCCTATCCGGGTTCCCACCACAACAACGGTGTGGAAATAGTTCCGATATCGGTTCTCTTGCAGACGCTTTCGGCCGCGGCAGCCGAATCTGGAGCATCGATACTGTCCGACGTCCGATTCGAATATCCGATCGTCGTCGACGAGCCGCGGGTCATTCAGGTGGTCGCCGACGATGAGTCCGTCACCGTGTCGTCGAGTGCCGCGGCCGACGGCCCCGCGCATTGGGTCAGGCACGTCAGCGCCCGAATCACCCGCAAGCTCGATGACCATGAGGCAGAAGTCTTATCAGACGGCGCAGCAGGCAGCCGTGGCGCTACTGACACCGAGTTCGTCGACGAATCGGTTACCTCGTTGTGGCGGACATGGGGCAGTGAAGGGCGTCCGTTCGGATGGTCGATCGGCTCCTGCCGGTCGGCGGCCGGCGAATTGCACGCCGATGTTGAGCTGTCCAAAGCCTCGGCAGTCGCGCTGCTCGACGCCGCCATTCACATCGCCCGACTGCTGGACAGTTCCAATCCGCGGCTCATGGTTCCGGCTGCGGTCGCAAGTGTCCGGTTCGAAGCCGAGCTTGCCGACCAGCGCGGCCGCATTGAGGTGCATCGGCGCGGCGGCAACGATGAAGAGCTCATCGTCGACATCGCGGTAACGGCGCCGGATGGCGCTACCTGCATCGATAGTCCGCGCACTTCGCTACGCCGCAGTGGACTCAAGTGCGGCGCCTTCCCGCAACGACGATCCCTGCGCGATGGTGCACGCGATCGAATGGCAACCCTTCTCAGCCTGTTGAGGGTCATGATGACTCGCACCAGCTGCCCGATGACCTGGCCCGGTCGCGGTGCTGGGCGACGACAATGTCGTCCGCACTCTCCGCGATCGGCTCGCTGACGCCGGTTACCCGTCGGCCGCCGTCGCCGAGGCACGATACGTCCTCTATCATAGCCGAATCCGGTTCCGACGAGGCCGACGTCGACTGCGCGGTTCGCCTGTCGGTGGAAGTGGCCGATCTGGTCCGCGGGCTGGCCGAGCGGGACGACGACCACCCGGTCACGCTGTGGATCATCACTCGCGGCGTTCGCGAGGGGAGTTCCGACGCGGCGGTGCGGCAGAGTTGCCTGTGGGGAACCGCCGGGGTCATCCGGGCCGAGCAGCCACAGTTGTGGGGCGGCCTGGTCGACCTGCCGGACGGAGCAGACATCGCTGGTTCCGGTATCGGCGCTGTCCACGGTCCTGCGGACACCGGCCAAGTCCATCCTGGCGCTGCGCGACGGCGAATTCCTCGCGCCGGCCCTGGCGCCGGTCTCCGGCGAACCGGTCCGCGAGCCGCTGCGGTGCCGCCCGGATGCGGCATACCTGATCACCGGCGGTATGGGTGCGCTCGGTCTGCTGATGGCCGGTTGGCTCGCCGATCGCGGCGCGCGTCGTCTGATACTGGCCGGCCGCACGCCGCTGCCACCACGGCGCGACTGGGACAGCGACACCACCGACGCCGACACGCAGGCAGAAGATCGCCGCCATCCGGGCGCTGGAATTGCGCGGGGTCTCGGTCGATGCCGTGGCGCTCGACATCGGTTCGCGCGACGCGATGCAGGCGCTTCTGGCCAAGCGGGACGCCGATGGAGCCGCGCCGATACGCGGTGTCATCCACGCCGCCGGAATCACCGACGCCCAACTCCTGACCGAGGTCACCGAGAGCCGTCTTCGGCACACCATGTCGCCGAAAATCGCCGGTGCGCAGGCGTTGCACGAGGCTCTTCCCGCCCGGTAGCCTCGACTTCTTGTTCATGACTGCCGCGGCCGGGGCGGTCTTCGGTGTCCCGGGGCAGGGCGCCTACGCGGCGGCCAACGCCTACCTCGACGGCCTGGCCCGGGCGCGTCACCGGCAGGGCTGCCACACCGTCAGCCTGGACTGGGTGGTCTGGCGGGGACTCGGCTTCGCCTCCGACGCCCAAATCGCGTTGCAGGAACTCGAACGGTTGGGCTCGCGGCCCGTCACCGCCGAAGAAGCCTTCACGGCCTGGGAGTACCTAGAGCGCTACGACGTCGCTCAAGCCGTGATGGCTCCGCTGCCGTCGTCCGACGTGCCGGCGGCATCCGAAGCGCAGGCAGATATCACCGGCCTGGTCGGAGATGCCTGCCGAGGACGTGCTCCGCGAACTCGAGGCCGGACTGCGAGCCATCCTTGCCCGCGAGCTGCAGCATGCCGGAAGCCGAGCTCGCCCTGGACCGCCCGTTCGCGGAGCTGGGCCTCAACTCGGTGATGGCGATGTCGGTTCGACGAGAGACCGAGCAGTTCGTCGGCATCGAGCTGTCAGCGACGATGCTTTTCAACTATCCGACGATCGTTGCATTAGCGGAGCATCTCGCCAAAAAGCTTTTACCGCAGGCAGAATCGGACAACGACATCGACGCGCTGGGAGACTCGGCCAGCAGTGTGTTGAATGAGCTGTTCGACAGCGTGGAGTCGGCTCCGGCTGGTAGTGAGAGGGGTATCTGATGGAACGCTACCGGGAGGGTGCATCCCGTTTGGAGGTCGTGTCATGACGTCGGCTTTCGACGAGGAGGCTCTTCGGCACTGGCTGGCCGACTACCTCGTGACGAATGTCGGCTGCAGTCCCTACGACATCGACTTCGACGCGTCGATGAGCGATCTTGGTCTGGGCTCGCGCGACGCGGTCGTGCTCTCCGGCGAGCTGTCCGAGCTGCTCGGCCGGAAAGTCTCACCCGTGGAGTTCTGGCAGCACCCGACAATCGATGACCTGGCGCGGTTTCTCAGCGGGTCCGAATCCGATGCCGAGCCGGTGCTCGAGTCCCGATCGAGGCAGCGTCGACGAGCCGATCGCGGTGATCGGTCTGGGCTGCCGATTCCCCGGTGAAATCGCCGGCCCGGAAGCGTTGTGGCAATTCCTGTGCGAGGGCCGGTCCGCGGTGGGAGAGGTGCCGCCGGATCGGTGGGCGCCGTTCGACGATGGCTCTCCCGAGGTGGCCGCGGCGTTGTCGTGCACCACGCGTTGGGGATCGTTCTTGGCCGACATCGACGCCTTTGACGCGGAATTCTTCGACATCTCCCTTCGCGAAGCCGCCAAGATGGACCCGCAGCAGCGTCTGCTGCTCGAAGTGGCTTGGGAAGCATTGGAACACGCGGGGATTCCCGCAAGATCGCTGCGCCGCTCGCAAACCGGCGTCTTCGTCGGGGCCTGTATCGCTGAATACGGATACCTCGCGTCCTCTGATCTGCCTCATGTCGACGCATGGAGTAACCCTGGTGGTGCGCTGAGCATCATCGCCAATCGGCTGTCGTATTTTCTGGATCTGCGTGGACCCTCCGTCACCGTTGATACCGCGTGTTCGTCATCGATCGTCGCTCTGCATCTGGCGTGTCAGAGCCTACGGATCGCGGGACTCGGACGTGGCCCTTGCGGCGGGCGTGAACCTGCTGATGGCGCCCGCGGTCTTTCGTGCTTTCGATCAAACCGGTGCGTTGTCGCCGACCGGTGCGTGTCATGCGTTCGACGCGGACGCTGACGGGTTCGTCCGCGGTGAGGGCTGCGGGGTCGGTCGTGCTCAAGCGGCTGAGTGATGCAGTGCGCGACGGAGATCGGCTGCTGGCGGTGGTGCGGGGTTCGGCGGTCAACCAGGACGGCCGGTCCAACGGCCTGTTGGCTCCCAATCCAGCCGCTCAGATCGCGGTGCTGCGCGCTGCGTACGCCAACGCGGGGATGCCGCCGCATGAAGTGGATTATGTCGAGACCCATGGGACCGGAACGCTGCTGGGGGATCCCATCGAGGCGCGTGCGCTCGGCACGGTCTTGGGCCGCGGTCGTCCGGAGCAGTCGCCGCTGTTGATCGGTGCGGTCAAGTCGAATATCGGTCATCTCGAGGCGGCGGCCGGGATCGCGGGATTCATCAAGGCGGTGCTCGCGGTGCAGCGGGCAAGCATCCCGGCGAATCTGCACTTTCAGACCCCCAATCCGCATATTCCGTTCGACCAAATGCGGCTGACAGTGGTTGCCGAGCAACAGGAGTGGCCGCACACGCAGCGGCCGCGGCGGGCGGGCGTGTCCTCGTTCGGGTTCGGTGGTACCAATGCGCATGTTGTGATCGAGCAGGCTCCTGCTTCCGTACCCGTCATCCGCGAATCCGATCCGGCAGTGACCACGTTGGTGGTGTCGGGCAAGACATCGGAGCGGATTGCATCGATGGCCGGGACCCTGGCGGAGTGGATGGCCGGTGCGGGTGCGGGAGTGCGGTTGCCCGATGTGGCTCACACGCTCAACCATCACCGGGACCGCCACGCTCAGTTCGCCACCGTGTGTGCCCGCGATCGCGCCCAGGCGGTGACGGGGTTGCAAGCGCTGGCCGCGGGCCGGCCGGCCGACGGAGTGGTGGGCCCGCATGACGGGCCGTGCGGTCCCGGCACGGTGTTCGTGTACTCGGGTCAGGGTTCGCATTGGGCGGGTATGGGCCGGCAATTGCTCACCGACGAGCCAGTGTTCGCCGCGGCGATCGCCGAATTGGAGCCGGTCTTTGTCGAGCAGCTGGGGTTTTCGCTGCATCAGGTGATCGCCGGCGGCGAGCCGGTGAGCGGCGATGCGCGGGTCCAGCCGGTGCTGATGGGATTGCAACTGGCGCTGACCGAATTGTGGCGCTCCTATGGGGTGCACCCGGATGGGGTGATCGGGCATTCGATGGGCGAGGTCTCCGCGGCGGTGGTGGGCGGGGCGCTGACCGTGGCCGACGGATTGGGGGTGATCGCTACCCGGTCCCGGCTGATGTCGCAGCTCGCCGGACAAGGCGCGGTGGGACTACTCAAACTGGACGCCGAGGCCACCGCGGCGTTGATCGCCGACTTTCCCAAGGTGAGTCTGGCGGGGTATGTCTCACCGCGGGAGACCGTGATCGCCGGGCCCGTGGCGCCGGTCGACGCGGTGATCGCCGCGGTGAGTGCGCAGAACCGTTTCGCCCGGCGGGTCAACATGGAGGTCGCCTCGCATACCGCGTTGATGAATCCGATCCTGCCCGATTTACGCGCGGCGCTGGCGGATCTGACTCCCGAGATTTGCACCATCCCGTTCTTTTCCACCGTCGCCGAGGGCACCACGGCGCCACTGCTGGATGCCGAGTACTGGGTGGCCAATGTGCGCCAGCCGGCTCGGTTCAGTCAGGCCGTCACCGCAGCCGCGCAAGACCACGCCACCTTCATCGAGATCAGCGCTCATCCGATCCTGACGCATGCCGTCAGCGACACGCTCGATTCGATGACCCATCACCACAGTGTGGGGACGCTGTGGCGCGACGGTGATGACACTGTGAGCTTCCACACCAACCTCAACACCATCCACACGAGCCATCCGCCGCAAACCCCGCATCCGCCGGAACCGCATCCGGTGCTGCCCACCACTCCCTGGCACCACACCCGCCACTGGATCAGCACTAGATCGTCGGTTTCGGCCAAACGCGTTGAGCTGAACGGTAATCCGGTGCCGCCGACCGATGGGCCGATTCCGCCGGACTGGTATTGCCAGCTGGCGTGGCCGGCTCGGTCGTTGTCCGGAGAGGACAAAGACGTCGATAGTTCGTGGCTGGTGATCGCCGACTCCGAGCTCGGCGCGGAGATCGGCCGCGTTCTCGGCGACGACTCTGACGTGACGGTGCTGCCGTCGTCGCTGCTGGCCGACGACACCGACGCGACGGCACTCATCGACGCCCTTGCCGGAGTCACCCATGTGCTTTACGCGCCGGAGCTGTTGTCTGGACATTTCGATGCCGAATCGGGATATGGCTTGTTCAATGCCGCGCGGAAGCTGGCCGCGGCGGTGACCGCAATGGGGGTGGCGCCGCGGCTGTTCCTGCTCACCCGCAATGCGCAGCCCGTCGGTGAAGGCGATCGGGCCAATCCTGCCCACGCGGTGTTGTGGGGTCTGGGTCGCACGCTGGCACTGGAGCATCCGGAAATCTGGGGCGGCATCGTCGATGTCGATGAGTCGGTGCCCGCCGGATTGATCGCACGCTATGTGGTGGACGAGGCTCGCGGTGGCGACGGAGAGGATCAGGTCGTTTACCGGGCAGGTACGCGCCGAGTCCCGCGCCTGCAACCGGGTTATCCCTTATCGGCAGTCCCGGTTGAGCTGGATAGGGACAGTAGCTATCTGGTCATCGGTGCGACCGGCAACATCGGACCGCATCTGATCCGGCAGCTCGCTGACATGGGCGCCGGCACCATCGTCGCGGTATCCCGCAATCCCGGTTCGCGCCTCGACGAGCTGGCTGCCAGCCTGTCGGCGACCGGAACGACCTTGGTGACGGCGGCCGCCGATGCGTCAGATGAAACCGCGATGAGCGCGCTCTTCGACCGCTTCGGCGCAGATCTTCCACCGCTGGCCGGCATCTATCTGGCGGCGTTCGGGGGCGGTCCGATGACGCTGCGCGACATGACCGACGACGACGTCACCGCGATGTTCCGGCCGAAGCTGGATGTGGTGGCGCTGTTGCACCGGCTTTCTCTTCGTGAGCCGGCCCTGCGCCAGTTTGTGCTGTTCTCGTCGATCTCCGGATTGACCGGCTCGCGCTGGCTGGCGCACTACACGGCAACAACCACCTTCCTTGACACCTTCGCGTACGCCCGCCGGGCGGCCGGACTTCCGGCCACCGCGATTAACTGGGGGCTCTGGAAGTCATTGTCCGACAGTCAATCCGACGAGGAGCGCAAGGTCACTCTGGACTCTGGTCTTGAGCCCATGTCCGACGAGGTGGCCATCCAGGCGCTTGCCGTGGGTCATCGGTCCCGGCACCCCGGTGCGCTCCACCGTCGTCGCCGCCGACTGGGCCCGGCTGGCTACCGCCTATCGCACCCGTGCAGCGCTGCACATCGTGGACGACCTGCTGCCCACCGAGACCGAAGGCGACAGTTCATCGACGCCGACAACCGAGTTCCGGGAATCGTTGCGCGACTGCGAACCGACGCGGCGTCGCGACCTTCTGGTCGATCACGTCACCGCGCAGGTCGTCGCGGCGATGGGGTTGGCGTCGGCGCAGTTGCTGGATCCCGTCGGTCGGGCTTCTTCCAATCCGGGATGGATTCGCTGATGAGCGTGACACTTCAGCGGTCCCTTTCCGACAGCCTCGGCGAGTCGCTGCCCGCGTCCGTGGTGTTCGACTATCCGACCGTCGAAGCGCTCGCCGACTACTTGGCCACAATTCTTCCGGAACTGATCGAGGTCGCCGATCAGGAAAGCGTCGACGCCTACCAGGACCTCACCGATGACGAACTGCTCAAAGAACTTTCCGAAAGGCTGGGTTGAGCGCGATGACTGCTGCACCGCCGGATCGTCGGGCGATCATCACCGAGGCGCTCCGCAAGATCGATGAATTGACGGCCCCATGACTGAGAAGTATTCCGACACTGAGCTGCGGCGCTGGCTGGTCGATTACCTGATCACGACTATCGGCTGCAGTCCCAACGAGGTCGACCCCGATTCATCATTCTCAGATCTGGGGGTGGGATCTCGTGATTCGGTGGTCCTGTCCGGTGAGCTGGGTGAGTTGGTGCGCCGACCGGTGTCACCGCTGGAATTCTGGCAGCACCCTACAGTCAACCAGCTCGTCGGATATCTCACGGCGCCCGAGTCGGAAACCCAGGCTGACACGGTAGATTCGGCCGGTCGAAGCTGGGTCGATGAGCCGATCGCGGTAATCGGCCTGGGCTGCCGGTTCCCGGGTGAGATCGCCGGGCCGGAAGCGTTGTGGCGGTTTCTCTGCGAGGGCCGGTCGGCTGTGGGGGAGGTTCCGTCGGATCGGTGGGCGCCGTTTGATGACGGGTCTCCTAAGGTGGCCGCTGCGTTGTCGGGCACCACACGGTGGGGTTCGTTTTTGAGCGAGGTCGATGCCTTCGACGCAGAGTTCTTCGAGATCTCGCCGAGGGAGGCCGCCAAGATGGACCCGCAGCAGCGTTTGCTGCTGGAAGTGACTCACGAGGCGTTGGAGCATGCCGGTATTCCGGCTGATTCGCTGCGGCTCACGCAGACAGGAGTTTTCGCGGGTGCCTGCGTGGGTGAGTATGGGTTTCTGGCGTCGACCGATCTGAGCCAAGTGGATGCGTGGTCGGGCACCGGTGGCGCGCTGAGCGTCATTGCTAATCGCGTTTCCTACTATTTCGATCTGCGGGGGCCGTCGGTGACGGTCGACACGGCGTGTTCGTCGTCGATGGTTGCGGTGCATCTGGCCTGTCAGAGCTTGCGGACGGGTGATTCGAACCTCGCCATCGCCGCAGGGGTCAATCTGTTGCTGTCGCCGGTCGTCACCCGCAGCTTCGATCAGGCCAGCGCGATGTCGCCGACTGGTCAGTGTCACGCATTCGACGCGAGCGCAGACGGTTTCGTCCGGGGCGAGGGTTGCGGGGTCGCGGTCCTCAAGCGGCTCAGCGATGCTCTGCGTGACGGCGATCGGGTGCTGGCGGTGGTCCGGGGTTCGGCGGTCAATCAGGATGGCCGGTCCAACGGGTTGATGGCTCCCAACCCGGCAGCTCAGATGGCGTTGCTGCGCGCGGCGTACGCCAATGCCGGCGTCGAGCCACGTGACGTTGACTATGTCGAGGCCCACGGGACCGGAACTCTGCTAGGGGATCCCATCGAGGCACGTGCGCTCGGCACGGTCATGGGTCGTGGGCGTCCGGAACAGTCGCCGCTGTTGATCGGTGCGATCAAGTCGAATCTGGGTCATCTGGAGGCGGCGGCCGGGATCGCGGGCTTCCTCAAGGCGGTGCTGTCGGTGCAGCGCGCCTACATTCCGTCGAATCTGCACTTCGAAAGCCCCAATCCGTATATCCCATTTGAGAATCTGCGGCTGAAAGTGGTTGCCGAACACACCGATTGGCCATCGACAGAGCGTCTGCGGCGAGCTGGGGTGTCGTCATTCGGTTTCGGTGGCACCAATGCGCATGTAGTGTTGGAGCAAGCTCCCGATTCCGATCCCGTTGCGGGCAAACCAGATCCGGTGACGACGCTGGTGGTGTCGGGCAAGACGCCGGCGCGGATCGCGTCGATGGCGGGGGTTCTGGCCGACTGGATGGCCGGTGAGGGTGCGGGTGTGCGGCTGGCCGATGTGGCCCACACCGTCAATCATCATCGCACCCGTCACAAGAGCTTCGCCGCGGTGTGTGCGCGTGATCGTGCCCAGGCGGTGGCCGGGCTGCAGGCATTGGCGGCCGGCCACACAGCGGTGGGGGTGACGGAGGTTCATGAGGGGCCGTGCGGGCCGGGCACGGTGTTCGTGTATTCGGGTCAGGGCTCGCAGTGGGCCGGCATGGGCCAGCGGTTGCTGGCCGACGAGCCGGCGTTCGCGGCGGCGGTGGCCGAGTTGGAGCCGGTATTTGTTGAGCAGGTTGGGTTTTCGCTGCGCGATGTGCTGGTTGCCGGTGAGCCGGTGGTGGGTATTGAGCGTATCCAGCCGGTGTTGGTGGGTATGCAGTTGGCGTTGACGGCGTTGTGGCGTTCCTATGGCGTGGAACCCGATGCGGTGATTGGGCATTCGATGGGGGAGGTGACCGCGGCGGTGGTGGCCGGGGCGTTGAGCCCGGCCGATGGCTTGAAGGTGATCGCGACGCGGTCGAAGTTGATGTCGCGGTTGTCGGGGCAGGGCGCGATGGCGCTGCTGGAGTTGGAGCGCCGAGGCGGTCGAGAAGTTGGTCGCGGACTATTCGGATATCACGGTGGCGGTGTATGCCGCGCCGCAGCAGACGGTGATCGCCGGGCCGCCCGAGCAGGTCGACGCGGTGATCGCGGTGGTGGATGCGCAGGGGCTGTTGGCGCGGCGCATCGAGGTGGACGTGGCCTCGCATCATCCCACGGTTGACCCGATCTTGCCTGAATTGCGTAGTGCGCTTGCTGATTTGGCGCCGGTCCCGCCGAAGATTCCGCTGATCAGCACGATCGGGCGCACTAGCGAGGACGCCGATGTTTGGTGCCGACTACTGGGTGGCGAATCTGCGTAATCCGGTGCGGTTCAGTCAGGCTGTGGCCGCCGCCGCGGAAAACCACGCCACCTTCGTCGAAGTCAGCCCCCACCCCACACTGACGCATGCCATCACCGAAACCCTGGAATCCGCCCACCACCACAGCATCGGCACACTGTGGCGCGACGGTGATGACACGGTCAGCTTTCACAGCAACCTCAACAGGACCCATACCGCGCACCCCCCACACACGCCTCACCCACCCGAGCCACATCCGGTGCTGCCCACCACGCCCTGGCACCACACGCAACACTGGATAGCCGTCGAGAATCCGGTAAAGGCAGCGGAATCTGCGCCCAGGCCCGGCACCCTGCTCGGTGCGCACATCGCGGTCGCCACCACACCGCCCGCACACCTGTGGCAGGCGCGGCTGGAGCCCGGCGCCAAGCCGTACCCGGGTTCCCATCGATACCACGGCGTGGAACTGGTTCCGGTATCGGTTCTGTTAGAGACGCTTTCGGCCGCGGCAGCCGAATATGACGCATCCATACTGTCGGATGTCCGGTTCGAGTATCCGATCGTCGTCGACCAGCCACGGGTGATCCAGGTGTTTGCCGACGATCAATCCGTCACCGTGTCATCGAGTCCCGCCGCGGACACGCCCGCCCACCGTTGGGTCAGGCACGTCAGCGCCCGAATCACGCAGCGGTTGCACCGTGACGAGCCGGCGGGCTTGGAAGGCGTGCGCAACAGCGGCGATGACAAAATGTCAAGCTACGATGCGGAGTCCGTCGACGAGTCGATTGCCTCGCTGCATCGAGGGTGGGGCGTTGAGGGGCAGCCGTTCGAGTGGTCGATCCGCTCTTGCCGGTCGGCGCCGGATAGATTGCACGCCGACGTCGAGTTGCCCGAAGCGTCGACGGTCGCACTGCTCGACGCCGCCGCTCACGTCCTCCGCCTGGTGGATAGCTCCAACCCGCGGCTCATGGTTCCGGCCGCCGTCGAAAGCGTCCGGTTCGGAGCCCGACTCGCCGATGACCACGGTTCGGTCGAGGTACATCGGCGCAGCGGCGACGATGAGGAACTCGTCGTCGACATCCTGGTGAAAGCGCCCGACGGCAGTACGTGCATCGACATCCGCTCACTTCGATACGCGGACGTGGGGTCAGCTCCCGTACCGGCGACTCCCAGCGACGACCCGTGCACGTTTGCGCACGCGATCGAGTGGCAACCTGCCGACGTTCATGTCGACTCACAACAGGCGCCCGACGGCCTATGCACGCTCGCGGTTATCGGGGAGGGCAATGCTGCCGGCACTCTCCGCGATCGGCTCGCCGACGCGGGTTACGCGCCAGCCGGCGTCGCCGACGCGCGGTGTGTCCTGTACCTAGCCGAACCCGGGCCGGCGGACACCTCTGAGACCGACATCGACTGCGCGGTCCGTCTGTCGGCGGAGGTAGCCGATCTGGTCCGCCGGCTGGCCGAGCGGGATGACAAAGACCCGGCCACGCTGTGGATCATCACTCGCGGCGTCCGCGAGGCCATCTCCGACGCGGCAGTGCGGCAGAGCTGTCTCTGGGGAATCGCCGGCGTCATCGGGGCCGAGCAGCCCCAGCTGTGGGGCGGCCTGGTGGACATCCCGGCTGGCCAGGACATCGCAGAAGACATCGGTGACTGCGCATCGGCACTGTCCACCGTGCTGCGGACACCAGCCAAGTCCATCCTGGTGCTGCGCGACGCCCAGTTCCTCGCGCCCGCCTTGGTACCGGTCTCCGGCCAACCGGTGCGAGAGCCGTTGCGGTGTCGCCCCGACGCGGCATACCTCATCACCGGCGGCATGGGCGCCCTCGGTCTACTGATAGCCGCCTGGCTCGCGGACCGCGGTGCACGCCGTCTGATACTCGCTGGCCGGACGCCGTTGCCGCCCAGACGCGACTGGGACAGCGACGCCAACGACCCAGACGTGCGCCACAAGATCGCCGCCATCCTGGCGCTGGAGACGCGCGGCGTCTCCGTCGATGCTGTGGCCCTCGACGTCGGATCGCGCGACGCAATGCAGGCCCTGCTGGCCAGGCGGGACGACGACGGGATGCCACCGATATGCGGTGTCATACACGCCGCCGGAGTCACCGAAGGCCAACTCCTGACTGAGATTGCGGATAGCCGTCTTCGGCGCACCATGTGGCCGAAAATCGCCGGCGCACAGGTGTTGCACGAAGCCTTCCCGCCGAGCAGCCTCGACTTCTTCTTCCTGATTGCCTCGGCCGGATCGCTGTTCGGTGTCCCGGGGCAGGGCGCCTACGCGGCGGCAAATGCCTATCTCGACTGCCTGGCCCGAGCGCGTCACCGACAAGGCTGTCACACCGTCAGTCTGGACTGGGTGGCCTGGCAGGGACTCGGTTTCGCCGCAGACGCGCAAGTCGTCTTGCAAGAACTTGAACAGATGGGCACGCGGCCGGTCACCCCGGAAGAAGCCTTCACTGCCTGGGAGCACCTGGAGCGCTATGAGGTCGCTCAAGCCGTGATGGTTCCGCTGCCGTCGTCCGAGCGGCCCGCATCGGTCGCATCCGACACAGATCGCACGTCACCAGCGTCCTGGTCGCAGATGCCTGCCGAGGACCGGCTCAGCGAACTCAAGACCAGGCTTCGAGCCATCCTGGCCCGCGAACTGCGAATGTCGGCATCAGCCCTCAACGTGGATCAGCCATTCCCCGAACTGGGGCTCGACTCGATGATGGCGATGACGATCCTGCGAGAGACGCGCAAGCTCGTGGGAATTGACTTGTCGGCGCATATGTTGTTCGATCACCCGACCATCGCATCGCTGGCGGCGTATTTGGCCGACCTGCTTGCACCTCCAGAGGTGCCGGAGGAAGACACCAGCGACCTGGCGTTCGACTCGGCGGGCAGTGTGTTGGACGAGTTGTTCGACAGCGTGGAGTCGGCTTCGGCGGGCAGTGAGAGCGGTATTTTTTGATGGGGACGATTTTCGACAGAGTTTCGGCGATGCCCGCCGACAAGCGGGACGCGCTGACGCAGCAGTTCGATAAGGCTTCGCGGATCGCCGCCGCCGAACCGGTCGCGGTCGTGGGGATCGGCTGCCGTTTCCCCGGTGGCGCGGTAGGCCCGGAGGGCTACTGGAACTTCCTGGCTAACGGCGGGGACGGGATCAGCGAAATCCCGCCGGATCGTTGGAATGCCGACGAATACTACGACCCGGATCAGTTCGCGCCCGGCCGGATGTCGTCGAAATGGGGCGGTTTCCTGCCCGACGTGGCCGGCTTCGACGCTGACTACTTCGGGATTTCCCCGCGTGAAGCCGAAGCCATGGACCCCCAGCAGCGGCTGATGCTGGAGGTGGCCTACGAAGCGCTCGAGCATGCCGGGATCGCGACCGACGAGCTGTCCGGTGTGCGCGCCGCAGTGATGATGGGCGTGTATTACGGCGAGTACCAAACGATTTCAGCGGCAAACCCGGACACCATCGACGCCTACTCCGCAACCGGCAACGCCCACGCGGTCGCCGTCGGGCGCATCGCGTACCTGTTGGGGCTGCGTGGTCCGGCGGTGGCCATTGATTCCGCGTGTTCGTCGTCGCTGGTCACGATTCATCTGGCCTGCCAGAGCCTGCGGCTGCGGGAGAGCGACCTGGCACTGGCCGGCGGGGTCAGCCTGATCCTGCGCCCGGAAACCCAGATCGCGATGGCCAAATGGGGAATGTTGTCCCCGCAAGGCCGGTGTCACTCGTTTGACTCCAAGGCCGACGGGTTCGTACGGGGAGAAGGCGCCGGCATCGTGGTGCTCAAGCGGCTCACCGACGCCGTGCGTGACGGGGACCGGGTATTGGCGGTGGTGCGGGGCTCGGCGATCAATCAGGATGGTCGCTCCAACGGTCTGACCGCGCCCAACACCATCGCGCAGTGCGACGTCATCACCCGCGCGTTGCGCAGCGCCGACGTGACGGCGGGCTCGGTGAACTTCATCGAGGCGCACGGCACCGGAACCGCTTTGGGTGATCCGATCGAGTTCGAAGCGTTGGCCGATGTCTATGGGCGCGGCGACGGTCCCTGCGCGCTGGGGGCGGTGAAAACAAACATCGGCCATCTGGAGGCGGCCGCCGGGATTGCCGGCTTCATCAAGGCCGCGTTGTCGGTGCAGCGGGCGCAGATACCGCCCAACCTCAACTTCTCGCAATGGAATCCGGCGATCGACCCATCGCCCACGCGGCTGTTCGTTCCCACCGAGCTCAGCCCATGGCCCGCGGAGGAAGGCCCGCGACGGGCCGCGGTGTCGTCGTTCGGCATCGGCGGGACGAACGCACACGTCGTGATCGAGCAGGGCCCGGATCCGGCGCCGGTGTCGGACGCCGATTCGCGTTCACCGGTGACGACATTGACGGTCTCCGGCAAGACCGAACAACGGATCGCGTCGTGGGCGACGGTACTGGCCGATTGGATGGTCGATGAGGGTGCCGGCGTTGCCTTGGCCGACATCGCCCACACCGTCAACCACTACCGCAGCCGGCACAACAAATTCGCCACGGTATCCGCGCGCGATCGCGGCAGAGGCCGTGGCGGGGCTGCGGGCCTTGGCCGCCGGGCAGCCGACGCCGGGAGTGGTCGGCCCGCGTGAGGCGCCGCGTGGATCGGGCACGGTGTTTTTGTATTCGGGTCAGGGTTCGCAGTGGGCGGGCATGGGTCGGCAGTTGTTGGAGGATGAGCCGGCGTTCGCCGCGGCGGTGGCTGAGTTGGAGCCGGTATTCGTTGAGCAGGTTGGGTTTTCGCTGCGCGACGTGCTGGTTGCCGGTGAGCCGGTGGTGGGTATTGAGCGTATTCAGCCGGTGTTGGTGGGTATGCAGTTGGCGTTGACCGCGTTGTGGCGCTCGTACGGGGTGGAACCGGATGCGGTGATTGGGCATTCGATGGGGGAGGTGACCGCGGCGGTGGTGGCCGGGGCGTTGAGCCCGGCCGATGGCCTGAAGGTGATCGCGACGCGGTCGAAGTTGATGTCGCGGTTGTCTGGGCAGGGCGCGATGGCGCTGTTGGAGTTGGAGGCCGAGGCGGTCGAGAAGTTGGTCGCGGACTATTCGGATATCACTGTGGCGGTGTATGCCGCTCCGCAGCAGACGGTGATTGCGGGGCCGCCTGAGCAGGTGGACGCGGTGATCGCGGTGGTGGATGCGCAGGGGTTGTTGGCGCGGCGCATCGAGGTGGACGTGGCCTCGCACCATCCCACAGTTGACCCGATCTTGCCGGAGTTGCGTAGTGTGCTCGCGGATCTGGCGCCGGTTGCGGCGAAGATCCCGTTGATCAGCACGGTCGGCCAGGCCAACGGCGGGGCGCCGGTGTTCGATGCCGACTACTGGGTGGTCAATTTGCGTAATCCGGTGCGGTTTAGCCAGGCTGTGGCCGCCGCCGCGGAACACCATGCCACCTTCATCGAAGTCAGCCCGCATCCGCTGCTCACCCACGCCATCGCCGGCAACCTGGAGGCGGCCAGGCCGCGCGGCGGCGCCCAGGTGGCGGCAACGTTGAACCGGGACAATCCCGAAACGCTGACGTTCCACACGCACCTGGCGACGGTTCGGCCCCCGTCAGCGGCGCAAACCGCCGACGGCACAAAAAGACTCGCCGATCTCCCGCCGACGCCGTGGTTGCACTCCAGATACTGGGTCGCACCTTCTTCGGCGAGCCGGCAATCTGCCAGCACTCATCCACTGTTGGGCATGCACGTCGAGATGCCTTCGGGTCGCGATCATGTATGGCAGGCCGATGTCGGGACCGAACTCGTTCCCTGGCTGGCGGACCACAAGGTGCACGGGCAGCCGGTCATGCCGGCGACAGGTTTCGCCGAAATAGCGCTGGCGGCTGCCAGCGAAGCCCTTGGCTTGCCCGCGCAGTCGATCGCCGTGAATCGGCTCGAAGTGGAACAGATGCTCCCGCTGGGTGAGCAGACCCAGTTGACGACCCAGCTGACCCGAAGCTCGAAGGATTCAGCCGACGACATTCGTATCGAGATTCATTCGCGCTCTGCCACCGGGAGTTGGACTCGGCACGCGGTCGCCCGTGCCGAGGTGGCGCAGGCGAAGGCACCGACGGAGCAGACGGTCTCAGGCGAGACCGGCACTGCCGTTTCACCGGCAGACTTTTATTCCGCGTTGCGCACCACCGGCTTGCACCACGGGCAGGCGTTCGCCGCACTGACCCGAATCGTTCGCAAACCCAACGGTTCGTCGGAGACCGAGATAGTCCTGCCGGACGAAGCCACCGCGCATCGAAGTTATCGACTCCATCCGGTGCTGCTCGATGCGGCGCTACAGGGCCTGGCAGCCGCGTTATCCGCCGAATCGCTGGCTGATTCCAGTGAGGCCACGTATTTGCCGGTGTCGTTTGAGACGATCCGGGTGTTCGGCGATGTCGGCCGGCGCGCCAGCTGCCGCGCCGAACTGGTCAATCCCGGCGGCAAAGGTTTAGAAGGCGCCGGCATCCAGGGCCGCGTTGTGCTGATGGATGACACCGGCACCCCGATTGCCGAGATCGCCGGCATCTACCTGCAACGAGTGCAGCGTCGGACCGTGCCGATGCCGTTGACGCAGAAGATCTTCGACACCAACTGGGTCGAAACGCCAACCACCCAGGGAGCGCCCGCTTCCGATGGCAGCTGGCTGGTGTTGACGGACGGCGATGAGACCGAGCCGATCGCCAACGAATTCGTCAGCCAATTCGGCTCACCGACCCGACGGGTCGTCACCGCCGACCTTTCGAAAGAGTCCGCGGTCCTGGAGGCATTCGCGAAAACCGCAGCCGACCCGGATCTTCCACCGGTGGGGGTGATCGTCTTCGCCGGACAGCGTCCATTCCACGGCACCGACTCCGACGACGCGCCGGCGCGTGGCCGCGATCTGGCCTGGGCGGTCTCGGCGACGGTGCGTGCGGTCATCGGTGGTTGGCACGGAAAAGCCCCGCGGCTGTGGGTGGTATCCCGCAACGGTCTGGCCGTCAACGCCGACGAGCCGGGTGACCCGTCAATCGGCGGGCTGAAGGGACTGATCCGGGTTCTCGCCTACGAACACCCGGACCTGCGCACCACGTTGGTCGATCTGCCGGATGACACCGCGACACCGTTGGTCACCGAGCTGGGGTTGGCCAGTCGTGATGATGTGATCGCCTGGCGCGGCGAGCACCGCTATGTGGAACGTCTCTCCCGCGCGACGCTCGGCGCAGCCAAGCACGACCCGGTCGTCCGTCGCGACGGTGGCTACATTCTCACCGGCGGTCTGGGCGGCATCGGTCTGGCCGTGGCCCGCTGGCTTGTCGACGGCGGCGCCGGGCGCGTCGTCCTCAACGGACGGTCCGAGCCGTCCGACGAGGCCCAAGCGGTGCTTGCTGAACTTGAAGAGCACGCGCAAATCGTTGTGGTGCCTGGCGATATCTCCGCACCCGGGGTCGCCGAGCGGCTTGTGAGCGCCGCCGAAGAGACCGGGCTCGCGCTGCGGGGAGTCGTGCACAGCGCCGTCGTGCTCGACGACCAGATTGTTGCCGCGCTCAGCAAGGAAAGTCTGGAACGGGTATGGGCGCCCAAAGCAGAAGGCGCGCTGCGACTGCACGTTGCCACCGCCGACCGAGAGCTCGACTGGTGGGTCGGGTTCTCCTCGACGTCGTCGCTGTTGGGTGCGCCCGGGCAGGGCGCGTACGCCGCCGCCAGTGCGTGGCTTGACGGCCTGGTCGATTGGCGACGCGCATCGGGTTTGCCTGCCATCACCATCAACTGGGGCCAGTGGTCCGACATCGGTGTGGCGCGCTCGTTGACGTTCAGCGCGCTGGATCCCATCGCACCGGCCGAAGGCCTCGAGGCGCTGGAGTCCATTCTTGCCGGCGATCTCGGCCGCGTGGGTGTCGCACGGCTGCGGCTGGATCGCGCCGCGGCCGCGTTCCCGGAAATTCAGCAGCTCGGGTATTTCGCCACGCTGGCCGAGGAATTGGACATCGACAGCGACGACGACTGGGCCGGCCCCGATGCACTGCGCGAGATGGACGCCGACGAAGCCCGCCGGGTCGTCATCGCACGGCTGGGTGGGCGCGTCTTGGCCATCATGGGCTATCCGAAAGACAGCACCATCGATACCGATCAGCCATTGACCGAACTGGGAATGGATTCCCTGATGGCCGTGCGGATCCGGAACACTGTTCGCGGTGACTTCGGTGTGGAACCGCCGGTGGCTCTGTTGTTGCAGGGTGCGTCGCTGAACGAGCTGACCACTGATCTCATCCGTCAACTGGGCCTGGGCGGGCAGGACAAGCCCGAGAGCGCCGGCGGAGTTCGGGATCGAGCCAAGCAGCGCGCCGCAGCGCGGCAACGAGCCGCGGCGCGGCGAAGAGTAGGAGACCGAGTGTGACCAGCAGCAGCGAACTGCCGCCTAACGCGATTGCCGTCATTGGGATGGCCGCGAGATTTCCCGGCGCCAACACGCTGTCGGCGTTCTGGGACAACTTGCGTCGCGGCGAGGAATCGATCGTCACGCTGTCGGAGGAAGACCTGCTGGCCGAGGGGATCAGCGAGAAGGCGCTCGGCAACCACGCCTATGTGCGGCGCGCCGCGTTGCTGGACGGGATAGCCGAATTCGACGCTGACTTCTTCGGCTTCACCCCACAAGCCGCTCGGATGACCGATCCGCAACATCGGTTGTTCCTGCAATCTGCCTGGCATGCACTGGAAGACGCCGGCTACGACCCCGCCCAGATCGAGGGCTCGGTCGGCGTCTACGCGACCAGCACGACCAGCGGGTACCTGCTGCACAACATCATGTCCAATCAGGACCCGAACGTGATCATCGGGCAGGGCGTGACGTTCGAGATGGTCAACCTGTCATTGCAGAACGACAAGGATTACCTGGCGACGAAGGTGGCGTACCAGTTCAATCTGC
Source organism: uncultured Actinomycetota bacterium (assembly GCA_963720085.1). GTDB lineage: Bacteria > Actinomycetota > Actinomycetes > Mycobacteriales > Mycobacteriaceae > Mycobacterium. The sequence goes on along the minus strand of CAVRER010000003.1, from coordinate 54,690 downwards.
GCGGCCCCGCGTTGTCGGTTCAGACAGCCTGCTCGTCGGCGTTGGTCGCAGTGCATTTGGCCTGCCAGAGCATTTTGAACGGCGAATGCGAAATGGCTTTGGCCGGTGGCGCGTCGCTGCGGATTCCGCACCGCGCCGGGTACTGGCACGAACCCGGTTCGATGGTGTCGGCAACCGGCCACTGCCGGCCGTTCGACGTACGCTCGGATGGCACGATCTTCGGCAGCGGAGTCGGTGTCGTGGTGCTGAAGTCGTTGCAGGACGCCGTCGATGACGGGGACCGTATTCACGCGGTGATCCGGGGATCGGCGCTGAATAACGACGGATCGACGAAGATGACCTACGCCGCCCCCAACGCGGCCGGTCAGGCCGATGTCATTGCCGAGGCGCAGGCGATCGCGGAGGTCGATGCGGCAACAGTGAGCTACATCGAGACACATGGAACCGGAACGCCGTTGGGTGACCCGATCGAAATCGAGGGTCTACGCCTTGCTTTCGCTGTTTCCGAGGCGGCTCGGCCGGGTCCGTGCTTTATCGGTTCGGTCAAATCCAACATCGGTCATCTGGAGTCAGCGGCCGGGATCGCGAGTTTGATCAAGACGATTCTGTGCCTCAAGCACAAAGCAATTCCGGCAACGTTGCACTACACCAGCCCCAACCCGGAACTGCATCTCGACCAGGGGCCCTTTGTCGTGCGCAGCGAGTACGGCCCGTGGGAGTGGGACGGCGTTTTACGCGCCGGAGTCAGCTCGTTCGGTGTCGGTGGCACGAACGCGCATGTGGTCCTCGAAGAGGCGCCGACGGTTCCGGCGTCGACGCGCCAGCCCGGTCCGCAGGTGCTGCTGTTGTCGGCGCGCAGCACCGACGCGCTGCAGCAGTCGCGCTCAGCCTTGGCCGCCGAATTGTCCGGCGCAGAAGAGGTCAGCCTGCCCGATGTCGCCTACACCCTTGCGCGTCGGCGGAAAGACAACATCAGGATGGCGGCGGTCGTCAAAGACCAGCAGGACGCGGCCACGGTGCTGGCCGCGGCCGAGCACGACAACGTGTTCATCGGCGAATCCCCGCAGAGCACCGACGATTCGGACCGAGTCGTTTTCCTGTTTCCGGGCCAGGGCGCTCAGCACATCGGGATGGCGCGCGGGCTGTACGAGTCCGAGCCGGTGTTCGCCGAGCACTTCGACGAGTGCGCCGCAGGGTTTGGCGAGGCGTTGGGCATCGACCTGCGCGCAGAGATCTTCGACGGGACCGCGCGCAACCTGGAACGCACCGACCGCACCCAACCCGCACTGTTCACAGTGGAATACGCCCTGGCGAAGTTGATCGAGACCTTTGGGGTTCGCCCGGCAGCATTGGCGGGCCACAGCATCGGCGAGTATGTCGCGGCCACCATCGCAGGCGTCTTCGACATTGCAACGGCCATCAAGGTGGTATCGATGCGTGCTCGCCTGATGCATACCGCACCCCGCGGTGTCATGCTCGCGGTGGCGCTGAGCCCCGACGCGCTTGCCGAGCACCTGTCGGCCGATGTCGACGTCGCCGCGGTCAACGAACCGGGTGGCTGCGTCGTTGCCGGATCCGAAGAGAATATTCGCAAGTTCAGCGATCACCTCGCCGAACAGGGGATCGTCGCGCGTCGGGTCCGTACGTCGCATGCGTTCCATTCACGTTTGATGGATTCGATGATTCCGGAATTCACCGGCTTCCTCTCCCGACAAACGCTGCACCAGCCCCGCATTCCGTTGCTGTCCAACGTCACCGGAACTTGGTTGGCCGACAGCGAGGCCACCAATGCCGCGACGTGGGCGCGCCAGGTTCGGTCGACGGTCCGGTTCTCCGACGAAGTCGACGTGTTACTTGCCGATCCCCATCGCATCGTGGTTGAGGTCGGCCCGGGCGGCACCTTGACCGCGTCGGCGATGCGGCACCCAAAGTGGTCAAGCGGTCACCGCGCCGTTCGGCTGATGCGCCACCACGCCCAGAACCGCGACGATCGGGATACCTTCCTGCTCGCTCTCGGGCAACTTTGGTCCGCGGGGGTCGACATTGACTGGACGCCGCTGCGGCCAGCGCAACGGCCACAACTCGTTTCACTTCCCGGCTATCCGTTTGAGCGCCAACGGCATTGGGTGAACCACAGGCCACATAGCGGGTGGGTGGCGGACGCCTCCTCGACCAACGGGACGGCGACCCAACCGTCGGCCGGGCCCGCTGACCCTACCCATGCGGCCACAAACGGCAAGTCGCCGATGGAAGCGACGTTGCAGCGCATCTGGGCGCAGTGTCTCGGTGTCGGTTCGGTCGACCGCAACGCCAACTTCTTCGAACTGGGCGGCGACTCCCTGGTCGCGATCAGCGTCGCGATGACCGCCGCCAACGAAGGACTGGACCTCACACCCCAAGACCTGTACGACAACCAAACCGTGGCCGCACTCGCTAAAACCCTGACCGCCCGATACGCGGCCGGCGGTCTGGCGCGCCAGTCATCGAGTGACGTCGTGCATCCCCCTGTTCCGCCGAACATCGTCTACTTCCTTGAGTACGGAGTCCGAGAACGCGGCCAGTGGCGCGTTCCGCTGATCCTGCAACTTCGGCCCGATGTGCAAGTCGAGGACATCCGTTCGGTGCTCACCGCCGTGACCAACCACCACGATGCGCTGCGTCTGCGAATCGTGGAACGCGCGGGCACTTGGGAGCAGATCGTCGACGAACCGCAGGAGTCCGCCCAACTGGCCACCCAGTCGCTTCCCGACGATGTCTCGCCGGGAAGTCCGCAGGAGCGGGAAGCGCTGCTCGAAATACTGAACGAGCAGATCCGCGAACAGGACCTGTCGAGCCCGCCGCTGACAGCAACCTATGTCCGTGGCGTGCCGGACGGTTCGTGCTACCTCGCGATCAGCCTGCACGCGATCGCGGCTGACATTGCGTCGCGCGAAATCCTGCTTGCCGACATCTTCACCGCGTTCGGGCAACAGTTGGCAGGTGAGGAGATTGCGCTCGAACCGATCACCACACCGTGGACCGAGTGGTCCCAGCGCTGCGCCGCGCTGGCCATCCATCCGGCAGTCATCGAAAGCCGCGATTTCTGGCTGGAGACTGCGACGGCAGCGAGCCTGCCGGTAGCCCGTCAGGAAATCACCGAAGCACCGGGCGTAGCCGATCTGGTGAGATTGGCCTCGGCACTGACGGTCTCGGAAACAACCGAAATCGACGACGCGCGGCGCCGACTTCGGGTGCCGATAGAGGAATTGCTGCTCGCCGCGCTGAGCCGGACGATCGCGACTGCGGTCGGCGAGGGGTCAGTCTCCGTTGACCTCGGCGGGCCTGGCCGGTCGGTGCTCAAACCCGATGTCAACCTGCGCCGGACGGTTGGCTGGTTCACCACCGTGTATCCGGTCGCTCTCAACTGCGCCGAGGGCGAGGGCGCTGGCGCAAAGCAATTGCTCGACGATGTGCACGGCACAGTGAATGCCGTCCCGCACTACGGAATCGGCTATGGGTTACTGCGTTATCTGTACGCACCGACCGCGCGGCTGCTCGGTGCTGCCCGCCGGGCCGACATCTTCTTCTCCTATGTCGGCACGGTTCCCGACCTGCCATCGTTGCCATCCGACGCCGTGCCTGTGCAATTCGACGCCGACACCGCTACGCCGGTGCGGGACGCGATTCCCGGCCTCGGTCACGCCGTCGAGTTTCGGGTGTATCGCTCGGCCGGCGTGCTGAACCTGGATTGGTGGTATGACGTCCGCAGGGTCGAGTCGGCGACCGCGCAATCGCTTGCCGACGGGTTCTCGAAAGCGTTGATGGAGTTGACCCGGGAGGCGCTCGCGGAGGACGAAATGGACTCCGAAAGCGATGAACTGGAACTGGTGGATTTGTCGTCGACCGATACGCCGGGATAGGAAAGGCGGATAGTGTTTCCATCGTCGGTCATTCGGAAGCTGGCGCTCAGCGAGGAAATGCTGGCCGAGACACACAATTTCGTCGGTCTTGCAGCACACGTCAAGGGTCCGATCGATATCGACGTCCTGTCGGATGCTTTCGACACGCTGCTCGAGGCGCACCCGGTCCTTACCGCCCGCATCGAGCGTGGCCGCGACGGGCGCCATCAGCTGGTAGCCGATGACCTTCTGCACTCGGGAATCGAGGTGGTGGAGGTCGACGGGCCAGACGCCGAAGGCCCCCCGCCGCATTTCGACCAGAGCGAGTCGCTGGTCCACCTCCGACTGACTATCCGCGACGGACAGCCGCACCCAACGCTTTACGTCCATCACGCCCTCGCCGACGGTCATCACATGTTCGGCCTCATCGAGGAGTTGCTTTCCTACTACACCGACCTGGTCTGTAACGGAAGCACCGGTCCGGTCACCGCCCAGCCCGCGCCGGAATCGATCGAGACTGTGCTCGCCGAGCGGGGCATACAGAAACAGCAGCGCTCGGGTATCGAGCGGTTCATGCCGGCGCTGTTCGCCTATGATCTTCCACCGTCCCGGCGAGCCGACACCGGCATCAAACCGGCTTCGCCCGTGCGTGTTCCGATGGTGTCGTGCCGGCTGAGTGAGAGCCAGACGCGCGACATCGTTGAGTTGTGCCGCGCACATCAGATCGGCTTGCACGCCGTGCTCTCTGCCGTGATCCTGATGGCGGAGTGGCAGATTCGGGGCAGGCTGAACATCCCGGTCCCGTTCATCTACACAGTCGATCTGCGGTACTTTCTCTCACCGCCGGTGTCCGCGACCGGGTGCACGAACCCGGTGGGATTGGGGACTTATCTGGCCGAGATCGACCACAAGACCACTGTGATCGACCTTGCCCGCGACATCGCCGAGACATTTCGGGCAGACCTGGACGAGGGTGTGATCCAGCAGTCTCGGCTGCACTTCAGCCCGCAATATGTCGGCAATGCACCGGGTATGCCCGATGTGGTCTTGCTTTCCGATAACGGTCTGGTCCCTCCGGTGCGTACACCTCCGGATGTGGAAGTGACCGCCACTCACGGCGAGTTGTACTTCGCCGTCAGCGCCGGAATCGAGATCTACTTCACCCAGATATACGCCGAACAGCTGAACGTCCAGTACCACTCGCATGGGCCGGCGCCGGAAAAGTCGATTGAGGCAATACGTTCGCTGCTCCGCGCCGTTGCCGAGCAGCACGCCGCAACCGGTGTCAGTTGACGGGTCCGAAGGCGTAGCGGTGGTATTGCAGTGCTCGGCGCAGCGGCGGAACCGCACGAACCAGGTGCCGCGCCAACCGGAAAGCAGCCGATGCCCGGCTGAAGGTGCTCGCATCGAAGATCGTCACTGCGTCGAGCAACCGGACCCCGGAAACTTTTTCCAGGATGTCCGCTGGGCTGTTGACGGCCCAATACAGCGTCGAACCGGACTGCCGCTGCAGCCTGTGCGCCTTCTGCGACCGGATTGTGAGCCAGTTGTAGAAGTCGATCTGCAGTTCGCCGGACTGGAACCGGTCGACGACGTGTTGCAGCAGGGCGATGCCGTCGCGCTCCGTCAGGTACATGCTCATGCCCTCGGCCAACAGCAATACTGGGCGGTCGTTGGGAATTTGGTCGAGCCAGGACGGCTCGGTCGCCGGAGTGGCAACCAGGTGGTATCGCGGGCGGGTCGGAAAAATCTTTTCGCGCAGTGCGATTACGGCCGGGTAGTCGACGTCGTACCACTCCACACCCGGGCCCGGGTCCAGCCTGAACACCCGGCTGTCCAGACCGCAGCCCAGATGGACTACGGTGGCACGCGGGTTAACGGCCAGGAATTGGGACGCCCAGATGTCGTACTGGGCGGTTCGTACCGTCACCAGAGGTGTCCAGCGGTCGGCAACCCTGAGTTCATCCCAGTCGTAATCGATTCGGGCGACAGCTTCCTTGGCGAATGCATCGCCCAATATGGGCCGGTCCCGGTCGGCGTCCAGCGCCTTGCAGTACAGGGTCGTCAGCATAGTCTGCGCGGGGCCGCTGAGGTCAACGGAGACTTTGTCGGTCACGCTGGGAAGCCTAATGTGCGAAATCCGAAGATGGAGGTGCGATGACGGATACGACCAACGCAGGGCGCAGCGGAAGGCCGCCGCGGGTCTTGCTGCTGTACTACTCGTACACGGGGCAGTCGCTGAAGGTGCTCGAGGCCGCCGGAGAAGTCTTCCGCGAGCGAGGGTGCGAGGTGCAGAAGGCCGAAATCGAGTTCACGGATCCGCACTATGCCGAGCGTTTCTCCCGCTTCCCGATGCGACATGTGTGGCCCGACATGATCAGCGTGCTGCGGGCGCAGAAACGTGGCGACACGGGGGAGATTCGAACCCCGGATACGGTGCGAGACGGCGACTACGACCTGATCTGCATCGGCTCGCCAACCTGGTGGCAGACCGTCAGCATGCCGATGCGCTCCTTCCTGAAGTCGGATGAAGCACGAAAGTTGTTGTCCGGCAAGCCGTTCGCGGTGTTTGTCGTGTGCCGTCAGTATTGGCGGGAAAATTTGGAAGCGGTGCGTGAACTCGCCGAGCAGCAGGGCGGGCGGTATGTCGACGAACTTCACTTCACCTATCCCGGCGACTCGCTTCGCTCCATGCTGTCGCTGACCAGCTACCTGGGTTCGGGTGAGTACCGCCAGAAATACCTGGGTGTTCGCATCCCGCCGACGAACGTGCAGCCCGAGCAGCTGGAGCAGACGCGGACGTTCGCGGCCGGCCTGGCGGATCGGTTGTACGCCAAGGGCTCGGCAGTGCCGGGTCAGGAAAAGGTTTAGGCGCACGAGCGTCACGTCATAAGGGACTGGTTTGCTATGCCTCGTTCGTTCGATGTCTCGGTCGACTCGCCCGCCAGTGTCGAACAGGTTCACGCGGCGTTGAGCGTCGAGGACTATTGGTTGGCCCGACTTGCAACGCTGAATGGCAGCACCACGCTGGAATCCCTGGTCGTCGACGACGATCAAACCGTGCGGGTGGCCACCACGCAGGACCTGGGCCGTGACCTGCTGCCCGGGATCGTCGCCAAGTTCTATCGACGCGATCTGAAGGTCCGGCACACCGAGACGTGGACACCGTTGGGCGACAGTCAACTTCGCGGGGAGATCAGCGTCGCCGTATCCGGGGCGCCGGGATCGGGTTCCGGTGCCGCGTTGGTCGCTCCCACTCAGAGTGGTTCACAGCTGACATTGACCGGGACGGTGGAGTTCAAAGTCCCGCTGGTAGGCGGCACGATCGAGAGTTTCATCGCGCATGAGTTCGTCCGCGGGATACCGCATCTTCGGGACTTCACCGCGAAGTGGGTCGCCGAGCACGCATGACCGACACGCCGAACTCCGCCTCTCCCTACTCCGATGCATTCCGGGTGGCGCCAACCATAGCCGAGGCGTTTGCCGGCCTCAACATGCCGCTGCTGGACGCGATGATGACTCAGCGGGCCGTGCGACGTGTTCATCCCGACCCGGTCGACGATGCGGTGGTGTTGAAGTGCATCGAGTTGGCGCTGCGCGCACCGACTGGTGCCAACGGCCAGAATTGGGAGTTCATTGTCGTCAAGGACCGCCGCGTGATGAAAAAGCTCGCCCAACGCTACCGCCGGGGTTGGAAGTTCTCTTATGGCGGGCTGCTCAAAGGCGCCGGTGACCGCGACGAGTCGTTGGCCAAGGTCATCCGTGCGGCGCAGTGGCAGGTCGACCACTTCACCGAGATACCGGTGCTGGTGGTGGCCTGCCTGCGACTCACTGTCCGTGAGGGCCGCGCGCCGTATTCGCTGATGCCCCATGCCGCCTTGTCGGGGTATTGGGGGTCGATTTACCCGAGTGTGCAGAACCTGTTACTGGCCGCGCGGGCGATGGGGCTGGGTGCCTCGCTGATCACCTTGCCGCTGTGGAGAGTGACGTTGGCGCGCAGAATCCTCCATTTGCCACGCTCGGTAACACCGTGCTGCGTCGTGGCCCTCGGCTGGCCGCGCGGGCGTTACGGACCGACGACCCGCACACCGGTTGAGCAAGTGACGCATCTTGATGCCTACGGCAACCGCGCCTGGCTCGACACCTGACCAGCAATAGCTAGCGCTATGTCCAATATGTTGGACATATTGTCGACTTATTGCACACCATGTTAATTTGTGAGCCGGGTCACGAAGTGTTGTGGTGACTTTCTTCAGTTTTCTTACGAACTTAGGTTCCCTTAGTGTAAGTTCAGTTCCTGCTGAGCCACTCGAACACGAAGGGGGGCGCCGTGCAGGCTGTTTCGCGTCCGTATGCCCTGGCCGCCGCGGTGCTGGCGGCGACCAGCGCTGTCGTCGCTATACCGCTCGCGCCGCGGCCCTTCCAGGTCCCTGTCCTCAGCATGGAGACCCGCCTCGTCGACGCTGGCTCCGTTCTCAACATTCCGGTGAACCTGTTCGACGACATCGTGAACATTCCGTACAACGAGGTCCAGGCCTTGGACACATTAGCGGGTTCGTTGTTGGACACCGGGACATGGTGGGTGCCGAGCGCCTCGAATGTCTGGGGTATCGGCGAACAGGACGTCGCCCATGTCGCGGGGTTGCTCTCATTTATCCCATTCCCGTCGCTGGTTCAAGGCGTCGGAGGCCTCGACTATCAATTGGACGGCCTCTTGACGTCCGAAATTCCGGAGAGCGCCTCCTGCGACGTAGCGACCTGCGCGCCGATCGTCCCATCGGATGTGATTACCGGCTACAGCTCGATCGACCAGACCATTGGGTTTTTTGACGCATTGACGGGGCAGACCCAATTTGGGCTTTTCGACAACTGGTTTCGGGTGCCGCTGTCAGAGCTGGTGTCGGGCTACACCTTTACCGCAGCGAACGACCCCGGCGTCATTGCCCCCAGCGGACCAGCCTCTCAGGGATTCGGCTTGCCGCTGGATGGCGGCGCCAACCCCTTCGAGGGTGGCACAACCTTGATTAACGGCCAGAACGTATATCCGTGGGATGGGATAACCTACACGCTCAACCCGCTGCAGCCGTTCGCGAATTTCTTCGACAGCTTGTTGCAGACGCCCTCAGGGGGCATCGCCGGCACCGGCATCGAGATTCCTGGCTTCACGGAATTCACCCAGGCCCTGCAGAATATCGCGGCCGCGGTGGTCATCGATTTCGATCCATTTACTGCCGGCAGCCCCCTGTGCCAGGCGATGTGTGACATACCCCAAAGTCTGACCATCCCGGCGATCGTTCAGGACATCGCAAATCTGGATCCGAGCAATACGACGCTTTCGACATGGCTGGCTGAGTACGCCGCCGGCACGGCTGACATGCCGACGCAAAGCCAAATCTATGAGACCATAGCGCTGTTGCAGACCGGTATTTTCCACCTGGACTCGACCCAGCTGGCAGCGGTTGACGCGGATTTGGCCGCCATCAACCCCGAACTGCCGGCGCTCTACACCAACGCCGGGATCCTGACCGACCCTGGATACCTCGCCTACACTGAGGCGACCGCCAACACCACCACCGGCGCGACCACCACCGCTATCTTTGACCCCGTATACGGCGGCGACAATTTGAACTTGGTGCCGCAAGACCTTCTGACGCTGCTGACCAACAACGACACGAACGTCAACGCGTTGTCCGAACCCGGCGTATTGTTGGCCCTTCTCGATCCCGCCTTAATAGTGACGGACCCCGGCGCATTTTCGGCCGGCGCGGCTGACCCCAGCAGTGCCAGCACAATGTCGAACGATGCCGCCAACCTCGGCGCACTGCTCGGACTCAGCGGAGCATCGAGCCTCTCGGCAGACCTCAGCGCACTGCTGTCGCAATTGTCAACGGAGCTGAGCACAGCACTGTCGGCGGACCTCGGCACGACATTGCCGACGGCCCTGCTGAGCTTGTTCTAAACCCTGAAGTCCAGGCACGGCAACCGGGCCTGGCTCGACAGCGGATCGCGGTTGCGATTCAGAGCTTGTTGAGTCCGCGCAGGACCTTTGCGTGTGGCGCGCTTGCCGCCAAACCCCTGCGCAGGCGCGGGTTAAGCATGCTGGCGCTGATAACGTTTAGATATCGGAGGCCGTGATCGCGCCATTCCGCTACTTGGTCGAGGACTTCGTCCGGTGTCCCATGAAAATTGATTTCTTTCATGAGTGAAGCCGGGACTTTCGCGATGTATGACAAAGCGCTCTGCTTGTCCATGGTTTGCGGAACCAAATCTTGCACGCCGGAAAAGTCGGCTCCCAGTGGATGCTGAACGCCGTGCCGTGCCCAGGCTTCTGCAGGTGCCCCAAGCGCCGACGTCTTCATCATGACGGAATCCAGCGCCTCATCCACGTCGTCGCGATTCCGGCCGGTGACTACGGCACGCTGTATGGCAGGCGTGATCGACATCGGATCACGACCGGCGTCGGACGCCGCCGCGCGGACGGCCTCGAGTCCGCGGGCATAGTCGGTGGGTCGAGACACAACAAAGGGAACCCAGGCATCGGCATAGCGTCCGGTGATCCGCAGCATCCGCGGCCCGTGGGCTGCGACCCAGATCTCGGGCCATTTCCCGCGGTACGGCGGAAGCGCGAACACGGCGTTGTGTAGCGGAAAGTACGGCGAGTCACGCGAGACAAGTTCCCCGGCCGAATCCCACAATGTGCGGATTGTGGCGATGGCTTCTTCGAACCGCGCCACCGGTTTGGTCCACTCCACGCCGTAGGGCTCGTTGCCTTCACGCTCACCGACACCGATACCGAGGATGGCACGGCCGCGGGTAAGCAGATGCAGAGTCGCGGCGGCTTGCGCCGTGACCGCTGGATTGCGGCGGCTGGCGTCGGTGACGCCCACGCCGAGTCGTAGTCGGCGGACCCGGTTGCGGGCGGCGAGGTTTCCAAGCATCGTCCATGGTTCCAGGACAGCGTCAACATTGGGCACCAGTTTCGCTGCAACGCCTAAATGCTCAGGTGTCGCGATCGAGTGCGGCACCAGCGCGTTCAGATGGTCACCGACCCATAACGAGTCGGCGCCTGTCGCGACGGCAGTCAGGCAATCCATCCGCGGTAGCAGGGTCGGCGAAAAGCGCGCGTTCACGATCGGATCGACTATGCCGAAACGAAATCCGTCCATACCCACCGACACCTTCCCGCTGAAAAGCAACGTCATGCAACGGTACTGCCGGGCACCTTAGCTGCAGGCTGTTACCCGATACCCTTGTCGCTGAATTTGTCTGGACCTGTCGCGCCCTGAGCCGATTGCCCGGCTCTCTCCCGCAAGCGGGTGGGGGTACCTCCCTCTGGGGGCGTACCCCCACCTCAGACCGCCACGCGGTCTGCATCGTCGCCGGGCTGATATGGACGGCGTTTTGTCAAGGGGTCACTGTAGGCGATCGTCTGCATTCCTCGTTCCTTGCCGTTGTCGTCGTCGTGGACGACGGGGGTCAAGGTGGAGTCCCCGCAGCGTAGCGAGGAGAACCGACCTTGACGCCCGAGGAGCGACGACCAGAATCGGCGACGAGGAATGGCCTTCGAGGGGGGCTGGCCATGAGCGTGTTTAGCGGTACTCGATTTTCGGTGGCGCCCGACGGTGGGCAGGGTGAAGTGGCGGCCGCAACCGTCGTCGTGGCCGCCACTTCGTGGACCAGGTGGGTTGGCTGGCGGTGGTCAGCGTGTCGTGTAGACGCGGGTCAGTCTGAAATGCGCGGGTTGGTTACCGCAGGACCGGACTTTCGATATGGAGCGGACCGCTTTCTAAAGTCGAGCGTCATCCCGTTGGGTGGCAACGGGATTGCTCATAGCCCGGACGCGGATCACTCCAAAGCGCGTGCCGACACCGTTAGTCAATCTCCCTCCTGGACGTTTATGGGTCGGGGTAGCCGTCGAGGACGGCCAGCGACCAGCACCAGCCGGCCAGTTCGCGGGCGATGGCGGCGTTGGCGACCACGGGGCGTTTCTTGCGGCCGGCAAAACTGCGCCACCACTGATGGAGGCGCCGGTTGCCGGCATGACCCCGCGCCCGCGCCGCCGGGGGCGGGGTCCCAACGGCGGCGCAGCTCGCGGCTGGGCCGATACGGCAAGCGGTAATGCCAGGCCGCCTCGGTCAACAGCCGGCGGGCATGCCCGTTGCCGGTCCTGGTCAGGCCGCCGTGGACTCGGGTGTCCCCCGAGGAGAACTCGCTGGGCACCAACCCCAGGTAGGCGCCAATGGTGCGGCCCGAAAACCGGTGCAGTCACCGATCTCGACCGCCAGCGCAAACGCGGTCAGCGTCGAGACACCCCGCAAACACCCCAATCGGCGCACCACCGGCGTAAACGGGGAATCGGCGGCCATCGCGACAAACGCGGCGTCCAGGTGCTCGCGGCGCGCGGCGCAGGCGGCCACGGCATCCAAGGCAGCCTCGTAGGCCAACTGCAACCCCGGGGCATCGACGCAACCGGCTTGGTTTTCATCGGATCAGGGTTCCTCAGAACGGTAAATCGTAATCCGTCGCGCGGCTTCATCGAGGAACTGCTGACGCGGAGACGATCGGTTGGCGGCGGCGATGATACCTCAAGGGGACGTCCAGAGTTGCGTGCAACGTCGGACACGCTCCGGTGAGCATCAGGCTGCGCTCACCTCGTCATTGGGCACGACGGGTGACAGGTTCGCCGAATTCACGCGCAAGGTGCCCACGGCTCTCATCGTCGGCGGCGCAGGGCTCCGGGTCAGCGTGATACGTTGCGATTGCTCCAGAGACAAACCTTCACCTAAAAGGGGGCTTGCAAGTTGCCTTGGCACACGAAAACCGGGTCGCGAAGGCTGGCCGCTGATTCTGCGCCCCTAATTCGCGCTATCGGAGTTGCCGGAGCGGGGGCCGGGCCTCCGGCTGGCGATTTCCGGCGCGCCGGCGTCGGCGATCGCCCCAGCCGTGTGCGACATGCTTGAGGTGATCGACAAGGGGTGTGTCAGTGGGTCCCACCCTGTCCCGTTGCTCTTCGTCCACGGGGCCTGGCATGCAGCATGGTGTTGGGATGAATATTTCCTAAGCTTCTTCGCCGACAAGGGTTATCGCGCTCTGGCGGTAAGCCTTCGCGGCCATGGAGGCAGCCCAACTTACAAGCCTCTGCGCGCCTGTTCGGTCGCCGATTATGTCGAGGATGTCAGCTTGGTTGCCGACAGCCTGCCTACAAGACCAGTGGTAATCGGTCACTCCATGGGCGGTTTCATCGTGCAGAAGTACCTGGAGTCGCACGACGCTCCCGCCGGCGTGTTGATGGCGTCCATGCCTCCGCAGGGAAATCTCGGATCCGGCCTGCGCTGGATCAGACGGCACCCGTGGCATTTCACGAAAATGTCAATCACCGGTAAGGCGTTGGCATATATCGGCACTCCGCAGCTCGCGCGGGAGAGATTCTTCTCCGCACAGACGCCGGACTCCCAAGTCTTGTACTACGCGGCGCGACTCCAAGAAGAGAGCACACGAGTCGGCATCGACTGCCTTGTGCTCAGCCTGCCCCGGCCTAAACGTGTGACCACGCCGCTGCTGGTCCTAGGGGCCCACGATGACGGCGCGCATACCCGGAAAGAAGTACGCGCAACGGCACGCGCATATCGCACCGAAGCAGAATTCTTCCCCAACATGGGTCACAACATGATGCTCGAGCCCGGGTGGATTGCCGTCGCTGAACGAATCCACACGTGGCTCGGCACTCACGGACTGTAGGGCCCGCGCCTGGCGGCGCTTTTCTACCAATTGTCGGGTCTGGCAAGGCGATGCGATTGCCCGCACGATCAGTCAGACGTCGGCCATCTCATACGTTTTGGCGCGGGCGACGACCGCGATGGTGCGGCCTCCACCGGGCTGACACCGCCTCAATCCTTTGTGAAGCGGGTCATCATCGGATACCAGTGCCTGAAGATTTTCTTGTAGGTCGACGTGGAGCCGATGCGGTAGACCAGGCCGACCCGATTTTGTCCAGGGTTTCAGATCGAATGGGGGGTGCGAACCATCCTGGCAGTATGGCAGACAACCGACATTGCGGTCTGCAGATCCCCCACATCACGGGGCCACAAGATGGGTTGGCATGCGGATAGCTGTGATCCGTGTGACACGTCGCACCCGCACGACTGCGTGATGCGGTGTGCGGCAGGGGATTTAGGCGGCGGTGACCCGGCTCGGCAGGGGTGCGCGCTGCGGCTCGCCGCGGTATCGCGAAGCTTGACCGTTGATTTTGCAGATGCGCCACACCAGCAGCGCAAGGGGATTCATCAACCCCACGTCATCGCACAGCATCCGCACGTCGCCGTACATGTCGCGCAGCGCCTGACGCGAGTCAGGCGCCTTGAAGAACAACTCTTTACGCACCGAGCGCGGGATGTCGAACTCCTTGAAGAAGCTGCGCGTCGGTACGACGATCGCCTGGCACATCACCCGCATGGCGATCGGCACGTAGAGCGACAACACGAACCGGCTGCGCCGTACCATTTGTGGGACACGCTTGCTGAGGAATTGGTCGGCAAAGGAGATGTGGCGGGCCTCCTCGGCGACGTGGATCCCCATCACCTTCTCCATGATCGGATGCAGCGTGTTGCGCTCCCGCAACAAGTTCTTCTGAGTGTTGTGGATCGGCAGCTCACCCGCCAAGACCCCGAAGAAGAACGTGCCCGGCAGCGGCCCGGCGTATAGCGGGATCGCCGGCGAGATCCACCGCAGCCACCGCGGCATGCCCGGAGCGTTTATCCCAATGCGGTTCACCATTTCCTGAAACATCAGGGCGTGGTTGCACTCTTCGATGGATTCGTGCAGGCAATAGCGGTATTCGGGTGATCCATTGGGCACCCAGAAGGTGTAGTACATCAAACCGCGGATCAGGATGCTCTCTAACTGCAGAGAAACCTTCGCGGCGTTGGCCTGACGCCACATTCCGATCGCGATTTGCTTCTCCAGTGGTTGCGCCTGATACCACGGATGCCGTCCCAGCGGATCGGTCGCCGACAGCACCCAGCGGGGGTCGTCGTTGCGGACAGCGAACTCCGGCGCTTCCCAGTCGATGTCGGTGTAGGGATCGAAGTGACGGCGCACGGACGCCTCGGAGAGGGTCGCCAGCGTCGCAACGTACTCGGCGTCATCACTGACATCCATATTGCGTTTCCACCGCCTGACCATGCGGGTCCAGGCAAGCAAGAGCAGCAGGCTCACCAGTAGTACGGTGCCCAGAAACCACCAGATACCGCCCAGTGCGACCGGCAACCCGGGCCCTCCCCTCTGGTTCTGCTCGGCATGCGCGTGGTCTGCACATGCGTGCGTGGGCACAATTGGTTCAGACTCTACCGGGTGAGGGTATAAGACCAAGTACAGAACGGCCTCATTCTCATGTCTATATCTAATGCCCCGGTGGCCCGTGATCAGCTTTGTTTGTGCCCCTCGAACAGCCAATTCCCATTAGACACGAAACATTCCCCGCCCGCTGGCCGACCGCTCGACTCTCAGGCTACGGGATCAGGTTCGCAATGTTGAGGAGGGTGCCTTCGACCGCGTCGGTGATCGGACCCAAACCCACGAAGAGCGCGAACGGGACCAGTGCAACGTCAGCCGCGATCGGATCACCGATCGCGGCGAGAAGGTTACCGGCCTCGAGCTCGTCCACGAACAAGGTCGCGTCATATGCGGGGAGGGTGGTTGTCAGCGCGTTGATGGTGTCCGCGATCGGCAGCAGAGCTGCATAATCAGCTGAAACGGTACTGGAGAGGTCGTTAATAATATCGGTCGGTGGCGAGAGCAGGGTCGCGTCGGAAAGCGGGAAACTGCCACCGAATAGAAGTAGCGCCTGCGTAAGCTCCAACGACGTCGGCTGCAGGGTGTCGATGAGACCGGAGGTGTAGGCCGCGTCGATCAGTGGCGTCAACGTCGGGTTGTCCAGCAGCGAGGGGATCTGGTAATTGGCCGGATTCTCCAGGTCGGCGACGGCGGCCTGGATGCCTTGCGGCACTCCGTTGACCAGGGCGGTCAGGACATCGGACCAGTTGAGGTCGGTCGGGAACAGCTCGAACGGCGTCGGCACGTTGGCCGGTCCCTGGCTCCAACCGTCGGTGATGCTGCCGTAACCCAGGTTCACCAGCACCGTCATGTCCGGTTGCAGCAGGTCGGCGAGTGGATTGCCGACGACCGGGATCAACCGCAACGGCTCCAACAGCGGCAGATCCTGGACACCGATCATGTAGTAGTCGGTGAGTGTGTTGCCCGTCGTCTCCAACGGAATCGCGTTCTGGATCTGCCCGGGCTCCAGGTTTAGGTACGTGAGGTGCTCGTAAATCATGCCCGCGAAGGCATTGAGGTCGGACAGCGGGTCGATCGGGTACTGCGGGAAGTCGGCGTAGCCGTCGTATTCCAGCGTGTAAACGTCGGTCGGGTAGAGATTGTCCGGAGTCGGATCGCCGAACGTTATGCCGAAGCTCGGAACGGACAGGTCGCTGCCGGGGGTAGTGAAGCGTTCGAGCAAGCCCCCGTTGGGAGCGGCGCTATCGCCAACCAGGACGAAGTGGACATCATCAGTCGGCACGCCTTGGTCGTAAAGTTGCTGCATTGTCATTGACGACAGGGCGGAGCTCTGGGAGTAGCCGAAAACCACGACAGGGTTCGCGGCGTCCACGTTTCCGCCGGCGATCTGGCCGGTGATCGCGCCGTCCAAAATCTGTGCCCCCTGGGCTTCGGAAGCGTCGACGGTCAAGCTGTTGACCCCGGTGGTCGGGTAGAAGCCTTCCGGCGTATCCAAAGCTTGCGGGGAGCCGGTGAAGCCGCGCGGCTCCAGGTACAGGGTGTCGGCGGCGTCCACGTAGCTTTCGGGCGGGATAGGAATGCCGCTGCCGCCCATGATCAACGCGCTGCCATCGCCGAGTAACGAATCCGCGGAGTCGCCGCTGATGAGCTGCACTGCGCGTGCCTGAACCGCAGGTGTCGGTGACGTCACCGGAGGAACCGCGATGAGGCTGGCGCCTGCGATGGCGACACCGGCGTTGACGTAGCAACGACGTGGGGCGCGACGCATCCGAGTCCTTCGAGGTGTCCGGGTTGACTTCCGGACAGTACTCGACCCAACCCGATCCTGTTGGACATTGTTACAATTGGCCAACCGCTGGCACCCGAGGCCGGCGCACGGCGCCCAAGCACCTCCAGTGTCGTTCACGGCGGTGGGAGCAGAAGGTACCGTTTAGTGCTTATGGGTGAGCAGCAGTTCGATGTGATCATCGTGGGGGCGGGTTTCGGCGGAATCGGCGCCGCGATCCAACTGAGCCGCCTGGGTTACGACAACATCCTGATCGTCGACCGCGAAGACGACCTGGGTGGTACATGGCACGTCAACCACTATCCCGGCCTTTCCGTCGATCAACCCTCGCCCACGTTCTCCTACCGGTTTGAGCCGAACCCGTACTGGTCCCGGTTGTATGCCCCGGGCGCCGAACTGAAGCGCTACGCCGTGCATGTGGCCGAAAAATACGACGTCCGCCGCTACATGCGCTTCAACACCACCGTCGAAGGTGCGAGGTGGGACGAAGACGCTCATGTCTGGCGGGTTGCGCTTGCCGATGGCGGGACGCTGAGCACGCATTTCCTGATCGCCGCTACCGGCTTCCTGTGCCAGCCAAAAACACCGGATATTGCCGGTATCGAGACGTTCAACGGACGTATCATCCACACCGCCGCCTGGGATGACAGCTACTCGCTCACCGGCCGCCGGGCGGCTGTCATCGGAACCGGTTCTACCGGTGTGCAAGTCGTTCCCGAGCTGGCCAAGGAAGTCGCCGAGCTGACCGTGTATCAGCGCACCCCGATCTGGGTGCTGCCGAAGTTCGATGTCGTGTTCTTCCCTGCGGTGCAACGGCTTTTCGCCCGGGTGCCACTCACCCAGCGCATCGTGCGCTGGTTCACCGACACCAGCTTGGAATTCGCGATGGTCATCACGATGTGGAAATACCGATACTTCAAGCTGGTCAACAAAGCCATCTCGCGGGTCTCGAAGATTTATCGGCTAATGCTGGTACGCGACAGGGAGCTGTCGCGGAAGCTGAACCCGGACTTCGACTTCGGTTGCAAGCGGCCAACGATCTCCAACTCCTATTACCGAGCATTCACCAAACCACATGTGCACCTGGAAACCAACGGCATCGATCGGATTGAGCCCGACGGCATCGTCGCAAGCGACGGCAGCAAGCGGTTCGTCGATACCTTGGTCCTCGCGACCGGATTTGACGTGTGGGAGGCCAACCTACCAGCGATCGAGGTGATCGGACGTGAGGGCCGTAACCTCGGAAAGTGGTGGCGCGAAACGCGATTCCAAGCCTACGAAGGCATTTCGATGCCTTACTTCCCGAACTTTTTGTCGATGGCGAGCCCGTACGCCTGGGTGGGTCTGTCGTGGTTTAACACAGTGGAATACCAGATGCGCCACATGGATCGGCTGTTCGGTGAACTCCAGCGGCGCGGTGCTCGCACCTTCGAGGTCACCGAAGAGGCCAACGCCCGCTTCCTCGATCGGGTGACCAAGCTGCTGGAAGATTCAGCGTTTCAGCTCGGCAGCTGCGCAACCTCGCGGTCCTATTGGTTCAGGAACCACACCGGCAAGGGGGAAGCACCGCTTTTCCGCCCAACGTCGGTACGCAGCGCCGTCAAGGACCAGGAGCGATTCCCGCTGTCGGACTATGCGATAGCCTGACGCTGGTCTGGCAGATGTCACTGTGAGGTCGCGATGGTCCTTGTCATGAATTTCGCTGCCACGTAACGCAGTGCGGAAGGCTTCGACGGTTATGGCCCACTGACAGGACGTCGTTCAATCTTTGGCGAAGCAGTACATCCGGTACTCAGCGTCCCGTTTCCAATGAGCCGGTAGAGCCCAGTATCAGGTACACCGGCGAAATGCCGGTCGCCAACGGCCGGATGAACGCCGGCAGCTGGCGACAGATCAGCTAGCTGCCGTCGCTAATGCAGTCGATCACCGCGATGACATGAGCCAACAGATCGATGTCGCAGCGTCCGAGGAAAAAGCGACGTTCGACACAGCGGTTGAGAGTGCCAACAAAACCAAGGAGTTTATGCGGAACTCCGGGAAATCGGAATTACGCTCGCCGACAACGAGTTCAAACTTTCTTGACATCGGTGGATCCGTTTACGTGGCGGAGGTCAACCACACCGACATCGGGCAGGCCTGTGCCGGTGCCATCGGACCGCCGCAGATCACCGACCACATCTTGGTAGTCCCAGACCAAGTTTTCGGCTTCGCGCTTCACCCGCACGACCGCCACAGACAACGCCCCGACGATCCGTCGTAGATGCAGCACAGTGGCGTGGGCGGCCTCGTGGACGACGTCGGTCGCTCGCGTCAATGCAAAATCTGCCCGTCGCCCAGCTTCAGCAAGCATGAGGCCTCGTTGATATGTGGCGTCTGCTGCCACCATTCTCCGGCATCGCGGCGAGGATGTGGCGCGGCGAGCGCCGCCGTCATGTAATGCCCAACGGACGCTGAGCACTGTCGGCCATCAGCAAAGAGGCGCCCATTGTGAGATTCTGAGAATCGCGAGAAGGCAGCATCCGCGGTACTGGCTATCTGTGTATGGTCGCGATTGGTCGTTTGGCTTGCAGGCAACAGGCAAGCCGTCGTCATAGTCGTGTTTTGAGGGCGAGCGCCCCCGGTTCCTGGTTGGGCCAGGGACCGGTACGTCAGTTGGTTTTTTGGGAGGAGAAGTCGATGACCGGAGTCGGAGACCTCGAAGTACACCACGACGGCTACCCGACACATCGGCGCAAAGTCCGCTTCGACTGGTCGAACACGCCGCTGCACTGGGTCCCCGATGACCCATTCGCCACACACTTTTGGAACGTGCTGCACCTGCTACTGCCCGAAGGGGAGCGGCAATTCATCAAGGCCGTCAACGAGGCGACGCCGCTGGTCGACGACCCGGAGCTGAAGGTGGCGATCAAACCGTTCGTGCAGCAGGAATCCTGGCACGCCTGGGCGCACCAAGTTGTCCTCGATCATCTGGCCGAGCAGGGCATCGACACCAAGCCCTACATCGACAACTTGGTGAAGTGGACGTCAATGGGCGGTAATCCGCACCCGGGCTGGCCTGCGCGTTTGCAGCGATGGTGGCTCTACCGGCGCCTGGCCGACGTGGCCGCGCTCGAGCATTTCACGGCGGTGCTGGGCCAATGGTTGATCCAAAGCCGCGGCCTGGACTACGCAGGAACCGACCCGGTCATGCTTGATCTGCTGCGCTGGCACGGAGCCGAGGAGGTCGAGCACCGCTCGCTGGTATTCGACGTCTACCAGAACGTGTGCGGGAACTACCCGCTGCGCGCGTTGTCGATGTTGCTCGCCGCGCCGGGGTTCTTGTTCTGGTGGCTCGCAGGGGTGCGTTTCTTAATGGTGCACGACCCGACCACCACCGCCAAACCGCGCTTGAGGGACTGGTTACGGGCTGGCCGCGAGAATAAGGTGCCCAGGGCGTGGAATCTGATTGTGGCCTGCACGCTGCGCTACCTGCGTCCCAGCCATCATCCCAGCACCGAAGCTTCCACGCAGATGGCGCTGGACTACTTGGCGCAGTCGCCGGCTGCGCGGGCTGCCCGCCAGGCAGCCCAAGCCGAGCAGCGGTCCAGATCTGCTGAGAACGACGCATCGGAGAACCCAGCCTAGGAAGGCCAGCGATCGCCTTGAAGTTGTGGAGGAGTTGACAGCGAAAACTCGTGCGTAGCCGAGAAGATGGCCGCCCGAGCCGCTATCGCAGCGCACCGCAGCGCCAACACGTGGTCGTCGCCGCCTGAGGACGTCATGCGGCACCTCATCCCGCAGTCGTGCTGCAGCGACGGATCCTGCGGGTACGCCTGCGGGTTGGCGGGCATCGACGAGGGGAGATCGCCCGCGGCGAGACGAAGCGTCCCCGAAAGAAATTCACTGTGATTGCCGACATGCTCGCCGCCGCCGCCGCAGCACCTAAGCGGCCCGGTCAGCACACGGTTGTTCGCGGAGGTGCGGCGGTCCCTGGCGCCGACTGAGGCCAAAGCCGTGTTGGAGGGGCCTGGTCAAGCTGAGCATGGTCCACGACGATCGAGGGGGACCCATGAGTGAATTGACCCCCGAGGAGTTCACGCAGCTGGTGCTCATCGCCGCGGCACCGCCGAACAGGGTCGGTGAGCTGGTCGCTCGGCTGGTTGGGGAGCACATCACCATCGGCCCGATTGCTGTCGGACCTGGCGGGATGGGCTCGGCGACTGCCTGGGGAACCCGCGGTCAGGTCCATGTGGCCAGTTGTCTGGACGCCGACTGGCATCAACGTGTCACGGTGCCGATCGCCCTACGGGTGGATGTGCGGCTGGGTAAACGCGTCGTCGGCTACCGCGGCGCGGTGCAGGTGCAGAGCCGATTCCGGTTGCGGTTGGGCCGGCCGGGCACGGTGTCCGTTGACATCGAGGAAGTGCAGGCCCACCACATCCGTACCGCCGTGAATCCGGTCGGGTCCCGATGTTTCACGGCAAGCGGATGCGAAGCTACGAGCACATCCTCGAAGAGGAGGTGATGCGCGAGATCGCGATCCGGCCGGAGGGCCGGCGAGTTCGAAACGCTGCCGTCGATGACGAGCATCGCTCTCGGCGCGATCCTGCGTGCCATGTTCGGCGCCGAGAGAGCCGCGCTGGACGAGCTTCGCGACCTGGTGCCGCCCATGGCCGGGCTTGTCGGCCTGTTCTTGGCGGTGCCGCCGAGCTTGCCGCGTGACCTGGGCCCGTGGAGTCCGGGGGGGGGGGGGGCGGTATCTGCCGGTACCGGCGCCGTTTCGACGCTGTCATCGACTCGCTCATCGCCGATGCGCGGGCCGATCCCGCTTGGCAGAGCGCAGCGACGTGCTTGCGCTGCTGGTACAGGCCCGCCACGAAAACGGGGAGCCGGTCCCGGATCGGCACATCGCCGACGAGTTGCTGACCTTGTTGGCCTTCGGTCACGAGACAACCGCCGGATCTCTGGCCTGGGCAGTGGAGCGGTTGATTCGCCATCCACAGCTGCTGTCGCGGCTGACTGAGGAAGTCGACGCCGGCGGATCCGAATTGCGGCAGGCCACGATCTGGGAGGTGCAGCGCACCCGGTCGGTTCTCGACGCCACCGTGCGGTGCACAAAGGCGCGAATCCGCTTGCGGGACTGGGTCATTCCGGAGAACACCAAGTTGATATTGAGTATCCGGCTGGTCCATGAATCAGATGACAGCTTCCCGGACGCGGCGTCGTTCAACCCGGACCGATTCGTCGGCGCCGGTCCGAAGCCCGCCGCGTGGGTTCCGTTCGGCGGCGGCGTCAACCGTTGTGTCGGCGCGGGGTTCGCCAACATGGAGATGGACGTCACCCTGCGCACACTGCTGCGCGAATTGCGTTTCGCGCCAACCGATGCGCCGGACGAACGACGACGCTGGCGCGGTGTGGCGACCGTGCCGGCACGGGGTGCACGAGCGGTGGTTTACCGGCGAACCTCCAAGGCGTCCAGTGGTAGTGACTCTGCATCGTTGGCCGACCACGGCAGCGCATAAAGCGACCTGGCATACTCGCCGCTGTGACTAGCACTCTCAGGCGGTACATCAAGCCCATCGACCCTTTCCCGCGGTTGAAAATAACCATGAACAAGTACTGGTACCCCTTGATCACCCGCCGGTGGGAAAAGGAAGACATCATCTTTCTCAACTGGGGCTATGAGGAGGATCCGCCGCTGGGTCTGCCGCTGGCCCCTGAGGATGAGCCCAACCGGTACTGCATCCAGCTCTATCACCGCACGGCGACCCAGACGGATCTCAGCGGCAAACAGGTACTGGAGGTCAGCTGCGGCCACGGCGGTGGAGCCGCGTATCTGGTACGGACGTTGCACCCGGCCTCGTACACGGGGCTGGACTACAACCCGGACGGCGTCGCATTCGCCCAGCGAAGGCACAACCTACCGGGGCTGGACTTCGTGCACGGCGACGCCGAAAACCTGCCCTTTCCCGATGAGTCCTTCGACGCAGTGATCAACGTCGAAGCCTCGCACGCCTACCCTCACTTTGACCGTTTCCTCCCCGAAATGGTGCGGGTGCTGCGCCCGGGAGGGCATTTCCTCTACGCCGATTTCCGCGGGTTCCTCGAATATGACGATTGGGATGCAGCCCTGGCCGGCATGCCGATGCGGATGGTGTCGGAGCGGGTCATCAACGCGGAGGTGCTGCGCGGGCTGGATAAAAACTCGCCGCGGTACCGGGACCTAGTCGGTCGCTATGTGCCCAGGTTCCTGCAGTCCTTCGGCCGCCTATTCGCCGGTTTGCCGGGCACGCTGACGTACCGCCAACTGCAAGGCGGCAAGCTTTCGTACCGGATGTACCACTTCACCAAAGACTGAGGTCGCAGTCCCGCGGTGGAGCCCCTGCATACGACGCGCAGTAGTAATCCCGTAGTAGGCTTAATAGCAGTACAGAAAATTCTCACAGGGCACTGGGTTATGCACTGGGTTGTGCAATGTCTGGTGCCAGGATCGGGCGTCCTAGCGGCGGCAGGACCTGGTTC
This sequence comes from uncultured Actinomycetota bacterium, assembly GCA_963720085.1. Taxonomy (GTDB): domain Bacteria; phylum Actinomycetota; class Actinomycetes; order Mycobacteriales; family Mycobacteriaceae; genus Mycobacterium. The sequence continues at coordinate 31,233 of CAVRER010000003.1, read as the reverse complement.
GGTCCGTGGTGGCGAACGGGAGCGCTAGCGGACGGGAGCCGGATGTGGTCGCTTTCGGCAATAGGCGATGCCGTCTGGGTTGTTGTCCAGCCCCGCGTAGGAGGCGGGTTTCAGCGTGCGGGTGAGGTAGGAGGCTCCGCCGTCGGCGACGCAGTACACCTGAATAACAGCTGCTAGACGGATGGATTTATAAATAGGCGATAGACGAATGGGTTGAAAATCAGGCGGTTTGTGGTGGCCATCGGCGCAGTATGACATGACTGCCGGGGCGACCCCGCACGCTGTCTCAACCCGCCCGGGCCGTGTTCGTCACATCGAACCGTTGCTCGCTTGGCCGACCCGCGCCACTAACGGGGTCATCGGCGATCCGATCTACCGTCGCCGTTGCGATCGCACCGCCTGCCCGCTCCGTAGGAAGCTCCCGTCGCCGCGAGATTTGCGTTGCACCAAAGCTATTCGCAGATCGAGCGGAGTAACTCGTGACACTTCAAAGTATCTGAATTCAGACTGCGCATTCGCGAACGTCTCAGTGCTGTTCGATGATTCGGAGTTTCACCTCGGCACTTGCGTAACTGCTTTTTGGGCTAACGTCAATGCCCGATGCCGCCGAGGAAAAGGACCGACTCTCCTGTCGGCCTCGACGATGACCTAACCCGGGTTCTGGCCGTCGCCTGGTTGCGCGGTCTGGGGTCCGTTGGGCTCGACCACGTCGGCCGAGCATCGGCATAGCCGCAGGTAGAGCCCTTAGCGGCGATGGACGCGTGATTCTTAGATAATGTATGGGAAGAACCCGACACATACCGGCCACAGCATGGTTTACTCGTCCGTACACTGGTCGCGCTCGTATCGAGGCGCCGCTCGCGTTCGGGACGGGTGAAGGGGATGCCGATCGTTAGAGTGCTTAGGCGGGTATGGATACCGCCGGTTGTATTGACGGTGATCGGATGTGGGGATTCACCGTGTCATTGGTTCGCGCAATCTTCGCGTCGGAGAAGCACTCGTCTGACGCAGACTCTCAGGTTGCGGACACCCAGCCGTTTCACCCGAAGTCCGGCATTTACGCTAGCGATTCTGAGCCGAACGACGTGAACGCCTACACACATTGTCTGGATACGAGCGCATGAGCAACCATCACGCGCCCTACGAGCGCATCAAACGACCACTTGTAGCGGGATCGGTCCGTAAATTGGCGGTGCCGATCATCCTTGGGTGGTTGGCGATCACCCTCTTAGTGAGTGTCGGCGTGCCGTCACTGGAGCAGGTCGCGAAAGAGCGGGCCGTATCACTGAATACCAACGATGCGTCGTCGGTAAAGGCAATGGCGCGCACAGAGAAGGTATTCAAGGAATCTGATTCCGACAGTATGGCGATGATCGTCTTGGAAGGCGACCGGCCCCTCGGGGAGGATGCGCACCGCTACTATGACGACCTCATCCGTCAGTTAAGAGCTGACCCCAAGCATGTGCAACACATCCAGGATTTCTGGGGGGATCCGCTCACGGCGGCGGGTGTGCAAAGTACCGACGGTAAGGCTGCGTATGTTCAATTGAACCTCGTCGGTAACCAAGGCGAATCGCTGTCCAACCAATCCGTCGACGCTGTTCGAAAGATCGTAGAGCGTACTGCTGCGCCGAAGGGAGTAAAGGCCTACGTCACCGGTCCGGCGGCGCTGGCAGCGGACCTGAACCAGAGTGGCGACAAAACGGTCGTGAAGATCATGGTGACAACTGTCGCGGTGATCTTCATCATGTTGCTTTTTGTGTACCGCTCGGTCACTACCGTAATTCTATTGTTAGCAATGGTCGGGATCGAGTTGGCGGCGGCTCGAGGAATTGTCGCGTTCCTGGGCGATCACGACATCATTAGGCTCTCGATTTTTGCTATCAATATCTTGGTATCCCTCGCGATTGCTGCGGGAACGGACTACGGGATATTTTTCATCGGGCGGTATCACGAGGCGCGTCAGGCCGGCGAAAATCGGGAACAGGCGTACTACACTGCCTATCGCGGAGTCGCTCCCGTCGTCTTGGCCTCGGGTTTGACGATTGCGGGCGCGACGTATTGCCTCAGTTTCGCCCGATTGCCGGTTTTCCAAACCATGGGCGCCCCATGCGCGGTGGGCATGATTGTCGCGGTCGCGGTCGCGCTAACCCTGGTTCCCGCGGTTCTTGCGGTCGGCAGTCATTTTGGTCTCCTTGATCCCAAGCGAACGCTCCAGGTGCGGGGATGGCGACGGGTGGGTACTGCCGTCGTGCGCTGGCCCGCGCCGATTTTCGTCGCGACGTGCGCGGTCGCCCTCGTCGGCCTGCTGGCACTTCCCGGATACAAGGTGAGCTACAAAGACCGCGACTACATACCCAAGACCGTGCCCGGCAACGTCGGAATGGCAGCCGCAGAGCGGCACTTCTCGCAGGCGCGCATGCTGCCGGAAATTCTGATGATCGAGTCCGATCACGATATGCGCAATTCTGCCGACTTCCTCGTCTTGGACAAACTCGCCAAGGGGATTTTCCGAGTTGAAGGAGTTGCCCGGGTCCAGAGCATAACTCGGCCGCAGGGCACTCCTCTCGAACACACGTCTATACCATTTTTGCTCAGCATGCAAAATGCCGGGCAGCTGCAGAACTTGCAGGTCGCCAAAAGCCGGCTGGACGACATGACGAAGCTGGCCGACCAGCTGAACGGAACCATCAATTCGCTTGGAGCGCATGAACGGGCTGATGAACCAGCTCGTCGGTACGACCCACCACGTGGCGGGCACCACGAGAGACACCGTGGCCATCACCAACGAGGTGCGCGACGACATCGCCGACTTCGACGACACGTTCCGGCCACTCCGCAGCTACTTCTACGCAGATCCGCACTGCTACAACATCCCCACCTGCTGGGGAATCCGGTCCATGTACAACGCCACGGACGGTGTGGACAGGCTCAGTGAAAAGGTCGCGGATCTCAGCAAAGACGTCGACACCGTCGACGCCGTGGTGCCGCAGCTGGTCGCGCTTCTGCCTCCGCAGATCGAAACCATGAAGAGCCTGCGGACCATGGTGCTGACCATGCACAGCACCATGTCCGGGATGTTTGACCAGGCGAACGAACTGAGCGACGACGCGACCGCTATGGGCAAGGATTTCGACGCCGCGAAAACCGACGACTCCTTCTACCTGCCTCGCGAGGTGTTCTCCAACCCGGACTTCCAGCGTGTCGAGAAGCTGTTCCTGTCACCGGACGGGAAGGCCGCGCGGTTCATCATTTCGCATAAGGGAGATCCCGCGACGGACGAGGGCATATCGCGTATCGACGCGATCAGGACGGCCGCCTACGAGTCCCTTAAGGGCACGGCGCTCGAGGATTCCAAGATCTACATTTCCGGCACTGCCGCGCTATTCAAAGACTTGCAAGAAGCGTCGCATTACGATTTCTTGATCGCGGGTATTTCCTCGCTGTGCATGATCTTCATCATCATGTTGATCATTACGCGAAGTCTTGTCGCCGCCCTCGTGATCGTCGGTACGGTCGCGCTTTCGCTGGGAGCTTCGTTCGGACTATCCGTGCTGGTCTGGCAGTACTTTATCGGTGTCCCGTTGCATTGGCTCGTGATGGTAATGTCCGTCATCATTCTTTTGGCCGTGGGATCTGACTACAACTTGCTTTTGGTCGCACGGTTCAAAGAAGAGATCGGCGCGGGGCTGAAGACGGGCATCATTCGTGCGATGGGGGGCACCGGCAAGGTCGTGACGGCCGCGGGTCTGGTATTCGCCTTCACGATGGCCTCGATGATCGTCAGCGACAACCGCGCTGTCGGCCAAGTGGGCACCACCATTGGTCTCGGTCTGCTGTTCGACACCCTGATCGTTCGCTCATTCATGACGCCGTCGATCGCGGCGCTGCTGGGACGCTGGTTCTGGTGGCCGATGGATGTTCGCTCGCGCCCGGCCCGCGCCAACGCCCAGCGCTTGTCAGCCGACGCTGGTTTCGAGGATGTGGCGGCGACCGAGGTCACTGCACCGCTGGGGAACGGGAACGGCGCATTAAACGGCAACGGTTCAAAGCACCGACACGTCTACCACGGGCACGGGTAGCGTGCTGCTGAACAACTGACGGCGCGGCGTCGGCTCTAGCGGCTCAGCGGAACGCCTCGTCGATGATCTCCTGCTGTTCGACGGCGTGCACCTTCGACGAGCCCGATGATGGCGCTGACATGGCACGGCGCGAAATGCGTTTGATACCAGTCAGTTTGCCCGGGCAGAGCTCGGGTAGCTCCAGGCCGAACCGGGGCCACGCGCCCTGGTTGGCCGGCTCTTCTTGCACCCAGAAGTATTCGCTGACATTTGGGTAGTGGTCCAGCGTTTCGCTGAGTCGCCTCCGCGGCAGCGGGGCAAGCTGCTCAATACGCACGATTGCGACGTCGTCGCGATTGTCCTTGGCCTTGCGTGCCGCCAGCTCGTAGTAGACCTTGCCGCTGGTCAGCAGTATCCGGGTCACCTTGCTGCGGTCACCGATGCCCTCGTCATAGGTGGGTTCCTCGAGCACCGAGTGAAACTTGGTCTCGGTGAAGTCTCTGATGTCGCTGACCGCAGCTTTGTTGCGCAGCATGGACTTCGGTGTGAACACGATCAGCGGGCGCTGGACACCGTCGAGAGCGTGCCGACGCAACAAGTGGAAGTAGTTGGCCGGCGTCGACGGCACCGCGATCGTCATCGAACCTTCCGCCCACAGCTGGAGGAAACGTTCGACGCGGCCGGAGGTGTGATCAGGGCCTTGGCCTTCGTGTCCATGCGGCAGCAGTAGCACGACACTGGACAGTTGGCCCCATTTCGCCTCGCCGGAGCTGATGAACTCGTCGATGATCGACTGGGCACCGTTCACGAAATCGCCGAACTGGCCCTCCCACAAGACAAGTGCGTCTGGATTGCCGACGGTGTAACCGTATTCGAAGCCGACGGCGGCGTACTCCGACAGCGGCGAGTCATAGACCATGAACTTGCCGCCGGTCGGGTTGCCGTCCCGATCGGTCATCAGCAGCCGCAGCGGCGTGAACTCTTCGCCGGTGTGGCGGTCGATGATCACCGAATGCCGTTGGGAGAACGTGCCGCGCCGAGTGTCCTGCCCGGACAGCCGCACCAACTTGCCTTCGGCCACCAGCGAACCCAACGCCAGCAACTCGCCGAACGCCCAGTCGATCTTGCCCTCGTAGGCCATCTCTCGGCGCTTCTCCAGAACCGGCGTGACGCGTGGGTGCGCGGTGAACCCGTCGGGAAGGGCGAGGAACGCGTCGCCGACGCGGGCCAGCAACGCCTTGTCCACCGCGGTGTCGAGTCCCGCCGCGAGCATCTGGTTGGACTCCACCGATGCGCTCGGCTCTACTCCGTGCTTCTCTAGTTCGCGGACATCGTTGAAGACCCGCTCCAGTTGACCCTGGTAGTCGCGCAGCGCGTCCTCGGCCTCTTTCATCGAGATGTCGCCACGACCGATCAGCGCTTCGGTGTAGGTCTTGCGGACCCCTCGCTTAGTGTCAACGACGTCGTACATGGCGGGGTTGGTCATCGACGGGTCGTCGCCCTCGTTGTGCCCACGCCGCCGGTAACACAGCATGTCGATGACGACGTCTTTCTTGAACTTCTGCCGGAAGTCCACCGCCAGGCGCGCCACCCACACACACGCTTCCGGGTCGTCGCCGTTGACGTGGAAGATGGGCGCTCCGATCATCTTTGCGACGTCGGTGCAGTATTCGCTGGACTTGGAGTACTCCGGCGAGGTGGTGAAGCCGATCTGGTTGTTGACGATGATGTGGATGGTGCCGCCGACGCGGTACCCGGGCAGCTTCGCCAGGTTCAGCGTCTCGGCGACCACGCCCTGGCCCGCGAACGCGGCGTCGCCGTGCAGCATCAGCGGCATCACCGAGAAGGCTTTTTCGTTTTCGCTGTCGGTCGGCCCATGGTCGAGCAGGTCCTGCTTGGCCCGCACCAGGCCCTCCAGCACCGGGTCGACTGCTTCCAGGTGCGACGGGTTGGCAGTCAGCGACACCTGAATGTCGTTGTCGCCGAACATCTGTAGATACACGCCGGTGGCCCCGAGGTGGTACTTGACGTCACCGGAGCCGTGTGCCTGGGCGGGATTGAGATTGCCTTCGAACTCCGAAAAGATTTGGGAGTACGGCTTGCCGACGATGTTGGCCAGCACGTTGAGTCGACCCCGGTGCGGCATGCCGATGACCACCTCGTCGAGCCCGTGCTCGGCGCACTGGTCGATCGCGGCGTCCATCAGCGGGATGGTGCTTTCGGCGCCCTCCAGCGAGAACCGCTTCTGCCCGACGTACTTCGTCTGCAGGAACGTCTCGAACGCCTCCGCTGCGTTGAGCTTGCTCAGAATGTATTTCTGTTGGGCCACAGTCGGTTTGACGTGCTTGGTCTCGACGCGCTCTTCGAGCCACTCCTGCTGTTCGGGGTCGAGTATGTGGGTGTACTCCACGCCGATGTGGCGGCAGTAGGCGTCGCGCAACAGGCCCAGAATGTCGCGCAGCTTCTTGTACTCGGAACCGGCGAAGCCGTTAACTTTGAACACCCGATCGAGGTCCCACAGTGTCAGGCCGTGGGTCAGCACTTCCAAGTCGGGGTGGCTGCGGAACCTGGTGTTGTCCAAGCGCAGTGGGTCGATGTCTGCCATCAGATGGCCGCGGTTGCGGTACGCGGCGATCAACTCCATCACGCGGGCGTTCTTGTCGACGATCGAGTCTGGGTTGTCGGTGCTCCACCGAATCGGCAAGTAGGGGACGCCCATTTCTCGGAAGATCTCGTCCCAGAAGTCGTCGGCCAGCAGCATCTCATGGATGGTGCGCAGGTAGTCTCCGGATTCCGCGCCCTGGATGATGCGGTGGTCGTACGTCGAGGTCAGGGTGATCAGCTTGCCGATACCCAGTTCGGCGATGCGCTCCGGGCTGGCACCCTGCAATTCGGCCGGGTACTCCATTGCTCCCACGCCGATGATCGCGCCTTGGCCCGCCATCAGTCGCGGCACCGAGTGCACGGTGCCGATGGTGCCGGGGTTGGTCAGCGAAATCGTCACGCCGGCAAAGTCTTCGGCGGTCAACTTGCCGTCGCGGGCACGGCGGACGATGTCTTCATAAGCGGCGATGAACTGCCCGAATCGCATGGTTTCGCACCGTTTGATGCCCGCCACCACCAACGAACGCTTGCCGTCTTTGCCTTGCAGGTCGATCGCCAGGCCGAGATTGATGTGAGCCGGTGTGACCGAAGTGGGCTTGCCGTCGACGTCGGCGTAGTGCCGGTTCATGTTCGGGAACGCCTTGACTGCCTGCACTAACGCGTAGCCCAGCAGGTGGGTGAACGAGATCTTGCCGCCGCGGGTGCGCTTGAGCTGGTTGTTGATCACAGTGCGGTTATCGATCATCAGCTTGGCCGGGATGGCCCGAACGCTGGTGGCCGTCGGCAGATCCAGCGACTGGGACATGTTCTTCACGACGGCGGCGGCCGCACCCCGCAGTACCTGGACTTCATCACCTTCGCCCGGTGCCGGGCCGACAGAGCGCGCAGGCGCCAGGGTCACCGGGGCGCTGGTCACGCCGTTGCTGACGGTGGCGGCGGTGGTCGGCGGAGGCGACGGGGCGGGTGTTGGGGCGGGCGCGGCCTGCGCGGCCGGAGCCGCCGCTGGCTGCGCGTCAGCCGTGGTCGAACCGTCGCCCGTTGGTTCGGGGTTGTAGTCGACCAGAAACTCATGCCAGCTCGGATCGACCGAGGAGGGGTCTTCGCGGAACTTGCGGTACATCTCCTCGACCAGCCATTCGTTCTGCCCGAATGGTGAACTCGTACTGCTCACGGCAGCTGCTCGCCTCGATTCCTCTGTCCGGCAAGTGCGCTACGTGACGCTTGCCACTTCCTGCAACCGGTGTCGGCGCATCTGACCTGCGGCGGCTCCGACAGTTTCCGCCCCATAAAGGCTAACCCTTTGCCGACAATCCGCCACGGTCATGACCAGCCCGGCCCAACTGGCACCGGCCGAAGTTGCCTGCTAACCGGCGTCGCGAACCGTGGGCAGTAGATGCAGGGTGACTGGCCACCGCACCGGGGGCGTACCGAACGCGTTGCGGGCGTTCCGCACGATCTTCTTACCGACTAACCGGTTGCCGATGGCGCCGATGAGGGCGCCGATACCGATCGGCAGCATCTTGCCGAACAGCAGTGCACTGCGCCGCAGCGTGTATTTCCTGACGGCGTACTTGAGCAACCGCGAATTCAGCTGTGCCAATGCGGGCATCGGCAGCGATGCCGCCCCCTCCGACAACCACGCACCGCTCCTGCGGCCCGGACCGAGCAGTTCGCCGATGGCGTGCTTGCTGTCGTCGCCAACCAGCACGGCCAGCACCAAGGCGCGCCGGAGTTCCCGATTTTCGGCCGGGACACCATGCACCGCCGCGATCGCCAGCGCAAAGAACGCGGTGGCCTCGAGGAACACCGCCGTCTCGCCGGCGGCCGCGGACAGCGCGGCAAGTGTGCCGATGCCCGGCAGCAAAGCGGCCGAACCCACGGCTGCGCCGCTGGCCGTGACGGCGGCCAGATACCGCTTCTCCAGCTTGGAGACAATAACGGCGGGAGCGGCCTCCGGGTTCGCACGGCGCAGCCGGTCCACATAGGCTGCCGCCGCCGGGCCCTGGATCCGTGTGCTGCGCTCGATGATGTGCGCCAATGCGCGCGCGGATGCCTTGGGCTTGCCGTTGGTAGTGGCGGGCAGCGAGTCATCCGCTGAGTGCGTCCGTCGGGCGCTCATGAGGTGCCTCCGAGGTGATACGTGGAATGCCTTCAGGCTAGCGCCGACGCACGAAACATGGGGCAAGCGTCCCGGTCCATGAGTTGCCGCAGTTTGTCGTCGCACTTGCCGAGGTCGATACCCTGTACAGGATGCCGCGGCGAATGCGGTCGACGACCGCGTCGGGGCGATGGAGGCCCGCGCTGCCGAGATCATGGCGCTTCGCGACGCCGGTGTCACACCAGATGGGTATCTGGTGGCGTTGGACTACTTTGCTGGCAATGATGCAAACCGAGTTCTGGCGGCTGCGCGAGTTTGCCGGTTCGCTACGGTCCGGTCAACTGGAGTGGCGGCAGACGGCGTCCGACAGCAAGGTGAGGAGCCAAGAGAGGTAGGGACATGACTGCGGCGACGGCTCGGGGGCGAGCGGGTGGGGGCACCCGACGCGCCAGCGGCGCCATGGCGACCAAGCGCAGGAAAGCCGCAAGTCCGTGGGACGCGCTCTGGGCGATGATGGTCGGCTTCTTCATGATCCTGCTCGACTCCACGATCGTCGCGGTCGCCAACCCCAGCATCATGACCAAGCTCGGCACCGGTTACGAGACGGTGATCTGGGTGACCAGCGCCTACCTGCTCGCTTACGCGGTTCCGTTGCTGGTGGCCGGCCGACTCGGTGACCGGTTCGGTCCGAAAAACCTCTACCTGGCCGGTCTCGCAGTATTCACTGCCGCCTCACTATGGTGCGGCCTGTCGGGGACCATCGGGATGCTGATCGCCGCAAGGGTCGTGCAGGGCATCGGCGCCGGGGTGCTGACCCCCCAGACGCTGTCAGTAATCACCCGCATCTTTCCGCCGGAACGGCGCGGGATGGCGATGAGCGTGTGGGGCGCCACTGCCGGCGTTGCCACATTGGTCGGACCGTTGGCCGGCGGTGTGCTGGTCGACGCGCTGGGCTGGGCATGGATCTTCTTCGTCAACGTCCCGATCGGGATCATCGGTCTGGGGCTGGCGGTCTGGCTGATGCCGGTCTTGCCCACGTACAAACACCGATTCGACCTGGTTGGCGTGGGATTGTCCGGGCTGGCGATGTTCCTCATCGTCTTCGCCCTGCAGGAGGGGCAGTCCGACGGGTGGGCGCCGTGGATCTGGGCGGTGTTCGTCGCCGGCATCGGGTTCATGACCGCGTTCGTCTATTGGCAGTCGGTCAGCACCGACGAGCCGCTGATCCCGCTGGATATCTTCCGCGATCGCGACTTCAGCCTTGCCAACCTCGCCGGGGTGGTCATCGGGTTCGCGGCCACCGCGATGGTGTTGCCGCTGATGTTCTACGCGCAGGGGGCGTGCGGATTGTCGCCGACCCGTTCGGCTCTGCTGACCGCGCCGATGGCGATTACCGGTGGTCTGCTCGCACCGATCGTCGGCAAGATCGTCGACCGTTCCCACCCTCGGTCGGTGGTCGGTTTCGGGTTTTCGGTTTTGGCGATCGGACTGACCTGGCTCTCGATCGCGATGACGGCGTCAGCGCCGATCTGGCAGCTGGTTCTGCCGTTCATTGCGTTGGGTTTTGGGATGGCGTTCATCTGGTCGCCGTTGGCCGCCACCGCGACCCGCAACCTGCCCCCGCGACTGGCTGGCGCCGGTTCCGGTGTATACAACGCGACCCGCCAGGTTGGTGCCGTGTTGGGCAGCGCCGGCACGGCCTCCTTCATGACGTCGAGGATCACGTCCGAGATGCCGCCGATGCCCGACGGCGAGGCGTTCGGCCCGCCGGGCGGCAAGGGTACCGCCTTGCAGCTGCCGGAATTCCTGCGCGAGCCATTCTCCGCCGCGATGTCTCAGTCGATGCTGCTGCCGGCGTTCATTGCGCTTTTCGGCGTAGCGGCGGCGCTATTCATGATCGGCTTCATCGGCTCGGCGCTTGGCGACGACCAGCCGTCGCGCGTAGGTGCGGGGGGCGTCGGCGACCAGGATGGTTCCGAGGCCCGGATGCGACGGATTCGGTTGAAGCCCAACGCTTCTTACGACTTTCCAGACGACCAGCAGGGCGGCTATCTGGTCGACCATGACGACGGCTTCCGGGATGGCTTCGACGATGACGACGACTACGTCGAATACACGTTGTCGCCCGCCCGGACTGCCCCGCGCGAGCCGCCCCCCGACGTCGAGCCGATCCGGGCCCATGTCGATGACGACAACACCGAACCGTTGCCCGTTCACATCGAGCACCCACAACCCGCACCCGCTGAGACCTGGCATAGCGCACCTGTCGAATCGTGGCGTAGTCTGCTCGATGACGATCTCGTGCCGGTGCCGGAGGTCGAGCCAATCGGATTCGCCCACAACGGTTTCCATGTCGACGACGAGCAGCGCTTCCGGCCGATCGAGGAATCTTCACCGCCGCCCAAGCCGTCGCGGCATGAGCTGCACCAGGACCGACCTGAGTCGCCGCGGGCGCGCAACAGGCACTATCGCGCCGATCCGGACGACACCGCCGGCTACGGACGACATTCGTTCCGGGATCATTAGCCGGCTGACGCAGCGACGCCAGCCGGTGCACCCGAGGCCGTTAAGGCCAAAAATGCACCCAGCTCCACCACGCCCGCCGGTGCGGCGGGTAGGTAATCGGTCAACGCCTCGGCACGCACGATCACTGCCGCATACTGTGCGCGGCTGATCGCCACGTTCAACCGGTTTCGGTTGAGCAGGAACGGGATTCCTCGTGGAATGTCCTCGACGGACGAGGCGGTCATCGAAATGAACACCACCGGTGCTTGGGCGCCCTGGAACTTGTCGACGGTCCCGACTCGGACATCGCCGAGCCCAGCGGCTGCCAGCCGCTGTCGCAGCAGGACCACCTGCGCGTTGTATGGCGCCAACGCAAGCACATCAGCGGGCGTCAAGGGCCGCCTGCCGCGCTCATCTGTCCATGTCGAGCCGACCAGCGTCTTGATCTGTGTCACGATCGCGTCGGCTTCTTCCGAGCTCTCGGTTGAGTTGCCCTCGTGGCGGACTTCAAGGACGTGGACTCCGGGCGGATATCCGTCGAGACGGCGCGCCGCGGTGATCTCAGCGTAGGACTGCAATCGGCCTTCGTACGCCAGTGCCGACACCGGTGCGCACACCGCCGGATGCATGCGGTGCGTGCGGTCCAGGAAGTAACCCCGCTCGGCGGGCAACGTGCGGTGATCTTCGACCAGCCAGCCCAGCGCAGATCCGTCAACCGGCTCAGGATGCGTGCCTTGGCTGACCTGAGGCAACTGTTGCGGGTCGCCCAGCAACAGCAGGTTCGCGGCAGCGGACGCCACGGCGATCGTGTTGGCCAAGCAGAATTGGCCTGCCTCGTCGATCACCAGCAGATCCAGGCTGCCCGGCGGAACACGGGTGGGGTTGGCGAAGTCCCATGCGGTACCGCCGATCACGCACCCCCCGGACCCTCCTGTGCCGGTGATGAATCCGGCGTACTCCTGCTCGTCGATCTGTTGCCACCGGACATCTTGGCGGTCGTATCGCTTCTTTGCGACACGCAGCGGATCGACGCCGGCATCGATCGCACAGTCGAGCAGATTCTCCACCACGGCATGTGATTGCGCGACCACGCCGATGCGCCAGCCGTGCTCGGCGACCAGGCCCGTGATGACCTGCGCGCCGGTGTAAGTCTTGCCGGTCCCGGGCGGTCCGTGCACCGCCACGTACGACGAGTCCAAGTCGAGCAGAGCGGCCGCGATGTCGTCGACGACTTCGCCGCTCCTCGGTAGCGCTGCGCCGCTGCGGGTTCGAGGTCGGCGGCGCAACAGGATATCGAACACTGCGGTGCGGGGGAGTCGCGGCAATCCGGCGGCAACGTCGGCGGCCGTCGATTGGATCGATTCCCGAAGTGGCGTTGTCGGAATGGGTGGACCAGGAGTGAGGGCGAACGGGAGTTGATGAAAAGTATTGCCGTCCTGAGGCATTCGTTCGACGACGATCACCTCGGTCGGTGTGGTCCAATCGTCGGCCTCGATCACGGTGGCGCGGCCGGCCGCCCGTCGATCAGGGTTATCGGTCAGGCCGGGCGGGGCCGGCGGCTCGTAGAGCGCGAAGACGTCGGAGTTGAGTGCGCCACGGGCCAATTCGCCGGTCAGTTGTAACCGCCGCTGCAGCTTGCGCGCACGCGGAGGCCGGTCCCAATCGACGGCGAGTGTCGCGTCGCTGACCATGAAGACGTCGGTGTCATCGGCCCATTCATCAGCTGGGTAGTTCAGCCGGTCGAAGTGCGCCCACCAGAATGGTTTGTCCTCGCGGCGGTGATAGCCGCGTGCCGCGGCCACCAGGGCAACCGCCGTCTGCTCGGGTGTGCGGGCGCCGGCCTCCGCATCTCCGGTGAACTCCGTCAGAGCGGCCGCCAGCGGGTCATGTTGCTCGATGCTGCCGCCATCCGAAACCGGTTGGGCACCAATCGGTGTGATGCCGGATTCGAATGCCCGCATCAGCAGCCAGTCGCGCAGGGCACGGGTGGATCGGCAGTCGTAGAGGTTGTAGTCCTCGATCTCCTTGAGCACGGTCGCGGCCTCGTCGAACTGGCCGTTGCTGCGCAGCTGGCAGTATCGCGCGTACTGGGTGATCGAGTCGGTGGCCGTGGTCACATCGCCGGAACGCAGCTGCGACCCCATGTACAGCGGCTCCAGGGCCTTGAGGCCGACAGATTCGCTACCGACTCGAATGCTTTTGCGCACAATCGGATACAAGTCGACCAGCGTCCCGCTGCGGAGCAGCTCGTCCACGTCGTCTTCCCCGACGCCGTGGCGTCCGGCAAGGCGCAGCAGCGCTGTCTTCTCGTACGAGGCGTAGTGGTAGATGTGCATGTTGGGGAAGCGCCTGCGTCGCTTGGCCACCAACGCGAGGAAGTCGGTCAATGCCTTGCGCTCGTCGCGGCGGTCATGTGCCCACAGCGGATGGAAAGCACCCGACCGTCCGCCTTCCAAGACGCCGAACAGATATTCCAGGCCCCAGTCGGTGCCGTCGGCTGTCCAGAGCGGGTCACCCTCGAAGTCGAAGAACAGATCCCCGTCGTCGGGATTGGGCAGCAATGCCAACGGCTGCGGGTCGGCCACCTCAAACTGCGGTGTGCCGGTATCACGCTGGCGGACTTGCAGTTTGGCCTGCGCGACCAGCTTGTCCAGCGTGCGGACTGGTAGCTCGGCAACCGGTCCGGTGTGGTCGGCCAGCTCGGCGAGCGTGGTGATTCCCGCGTCGATCAGCTTGGCGCGCTGACTCACCCGCATGCCCGCGACCAGCAGCAGATCGTCGGTTGCGCGCACCTGCTCCTCGCAGGCCGGGCATCGGAAACATGCATGTACCCGCTCGTCGTCCCAGCGCACCGGTGTGCCGCCGGCATAGTGCTCATCGAGCAGCCGCTGCAATCTCGCGCGCTGCTCCAGATAGACCGGGATCAGCTCGTCGATGCGGTAGCGCACCACCTTGCCGTTGCCGAGTACCAACTCGGCCTCGGGGGATACCGGGATACCGGAGCGGCTCAGAGTATCCGCATAGGCCGCGATCTGAAGCAGCGCGGTGACCTTCTCCGAGCGGGCCAGCTTGGTGTCGGAGACCCGGTACTGCTGGCCATCACGCACCAGAAAATCGGCGAACCCGACGAAGCGGCCATCGAACATCGTGGCCTGGTACACCACCGCCGCGTTGCTCGCGATGGCCCGCTGCGTCGCCGCGGCGGCGGCGGTGAAACCGGCGATGGTGAAGGCGGGGCGGCCGATCACGACCACCGCGTCGCTGAATTCCTCGCGCAGCTGCTCGAGCCGGCGTCGCTCATGCTGGTCGCCGAGAGCAGCGGTGCGCGCTAGTAATTCGTCCTCGACGGCGATGCCGGGGGCCCAGCCAAGCCTCGCATCGAAATCGCGCAGCAGGGCGTATTCACAGCGAGCGGCGGCTGCGAGATCCGACGCGCTGTAGATGATGCTGTCGCCTGCCATGAACACAGCAGCAACTGTAAAGCGTGTCGAACAATTGTGGTGAGTTGTTCGACTCCGCCCTTCTCGGGCGTCGTCGGTTCACGCCGCTGGTGTGGTGCGAACGTCGGTTCCCGCGTCTTCCGGGCTGGTTTGACCGGCACGCGTGGGGTGTTGGTCAGCGCCGTCCCGTCGGCGGGCGTTGGTGGCCCGGCCCCGTTGCTTAGGGGTCCGGGGATCTGGTGAGGTGTGGTGATGGGTCTGACCCCAGCGGGCGAGATTCGCTGCCGCGTTGGCGTCTCTGTCGGCGAAATGCCCGCAACCGCAGGTGAACACCCGATCGGCCAGGGTGAGATCGCCGCGGATCACACCACACTGGGAGCACAGCTTGCTTGACGGATACCAGCGATCAGCGATGATGAGTTCGCCGCCGCGCCAGGCTTGCTTGTAGGCCAAGATTCGGGCGAACTCTGCCCAGCCGGCATCGGAAATCGCCCTGGCAAGGCGGTGGTTGGCCAGCATTCCGGCCACGTTCAGGTTCTCGATAACGATCCGGTCGTGGGTCTTGACCAAAGCGTTGGAGACCTGGTGCAGGAAATGCCGGCGCACATTGGAGACATGATTGTGGTGGCGCCTCAGCGCGGCCACGACGTTACGACGGTTCCGGGATCCTTTCTGCTTGCGGGACAAAGATTTTGCCAGCCGCCGCTGTTTGGACATTCCGGCCGCCAGCGCTTTGGGGGCGTCGGTGATGCGGGCTACTTCACGGCCGTCCGTGGTGGCGGCGACCAGAAACGCCGACAAACCGCGATCGACACCAACCCACCCGCCACCACCATCGGCCGGGTCGCGGACCGGGTGATGGTGGGTGGGGTGTAGTTCGGCGGCCTCGAGGTTCAGGCTGACCCACCACCGGCCAGCGTGGTGGGTGACGGTGGCGAACAGAATCCTCGCGCGATCCGTCGCGAGCATGCGGCGCAACCGGCGGGTGTCATCGAACACCGCTACCTGCCCGATTCCGGGCAGCGTGATCGATCGGGGGCGGGTGTCATCGCCGATCCGAATCGACGGTGGGTGGCCCTTGGGATGCCTGTTGCGCAGCCGAAACGACGCCACAGCACCGGTTTTTTTCTTGAATCGGGGAAATCCGACGCGCTTCCCCTTGCGCTTACCGGAGCGGGAATCCGTCCAGGCTTTCAATCCTTTCCCCAGGTCGACGGCGGCTTCCTCGAACACCTGCTGACACACCTGAGCCCGCCATGCCAAGCCGGTCACGACGGTCTCGACCATGCCATCGCTGCCTACGGTGAACACCCGGCCGGCATCCGCGGTTTTCTTCCATCCGTTGAACGCGTTGATCAGGTCAAACCCTGTCCACGGCACCTCAACGCTCGGGTCAGTCTTGCGTTGGGTCAGCGCGGTTTTCACCATCGCCAGGCACTGATTGAACGCGAACCTTGACGCCCCGGCATGTCGAGCCAGCACGTCACACTGCTCGACCGTGGGGTCGAGACAGAACCGAAAACTGGTGTGCCGAGACATCTCACCGTGAGCATCCCACGGCCCACCGACAACCCCCGGACGTGCGGTAACCTGTGGGACCGCGTGATCACCCTCGGGTGTCATGTGACCCGAGCGGACCGCGGCGGCGGCGCTAGGACTCTGATCGAGCGCACCAACTGCACTGCAATCGCCTCGACCGCCACGACGAGATCACGCTCGACGCTCACAAAGGCTTTCGTATCTCAGCCAAATCGCCCTACTATTCTGACGACTCGACCGCAGCCAATTATTCGACCCGCTTCAGGCGGACCCGCTGATAGGGGTGGGCAGCTTCGGGTGCCCATCGGGCGGCTTGGCTAGCCTACGCCGTTGGCGATCAGCTCCACCCCGTTGCCGTTCCAGCGGAACTTCACCACGCTGGGCAAGCCGATACCGCCGGAGTACACCAACGCCACCGTGTCGCCGGTGCACTGCGAAGTGTCGATCCCGTTGAATCCGTAGGTGTCGGGCACTCCCTGCGGCGGTATCAACTTGCCGAGGTGAAACATCACCGCCCTGGTGTTGGGGCTCTCGGCGTTGGTGTTGGCCTTGACGATCACCGCTGACAGCTGGGCGCATTCGTTGTAGTTGCCGGCCAACGGTTCGGGGTTCCACGGCTGCTGGCTGCGGGGGTCGCGGGGCAGCTCCGATACCGCTCTGGCGATCGCGGGCGCGCTGAGGCTGACCGCGCAGGGGTCGGCTGCCGCGGAAGTGGTGCTGGTCGGGGCCGCGCCCGCGGCCGGCGGTCCCGGTGTGTGGGGCGCGGCGGTCGGGTGGGCCGTCGTGGCCTGCGGCGTCTTGGCGACGGTCGAGTCGCCCGATCCGCAGCCGCTCACGGTCGCGGCGATCAGTGCGGCGGCGGCAAGCCCAGTCAACCGCCGGACACCACAGTGTCGTCTCCACACAAGGTCGCACCGTACCTTGACCAGGGCTGCCGACGTGGCAGGCGTGGCCGAGCGGTGTTCGACCACGCCCTAGACTTTGTCTTCAAATGGCCTCCCCGGAAAGCGCCCCCGTGACCTTTGCCGACCTGCAGATTCACCCGTCGGTCTTGCAGGCGATCGTCGACGTCGGCTACGAGTCACCGTCGGCGATTCAGGCGGCGACGATTCCGGCGTTGATGGCCGGGTCGGACGTGGTGGGGCTGGCTCAGACCGGGACCGGAAAGACAGCCGCGTTCGCGGTCCCGATCCTGTCCAAGATCGACACCAACAGCAAAGCGACTCAGGCGCTGGTGCTGGCGCCGACCCGCGAGCTGGCGCTGCAGGTGGCCGAGGCGTTCAGCCGGTACGGCGCGCACCTGCCCCGGATCAACGTGCTGCCGATCTACGGCGGGTCGTCGTACGCGGTGCAACTGGCCGGGCTGAAACGTGGTGCGCAGGTGGTGGTCGGCACCCCCGGCCGCGTGATCGACCACCTCGAACGCGGAACGCTGGACCTCTCCCGGGTGGACTACCTGGTGCTCGACGAGGCCGACGAGATGCTCGACATGGGCTTCGCCGAAGACGTCGAACGGATCCTGTCCGAGACGCCGGAATACAAACAAGTCGCGCTGTTCTCCGCGACCATGCCGCCGGCGATCCGCAAGCTCACGGCCAAGTACCTGCACGACCCGACCGAAGTCAGCGTCGAGGCGAAAACCGCTACCGCCGACAACATTTCGCAGCGCTACATCCAGGTCGCCGGTCCGCGCAAGATGGACGCGCTGACCCGCGTGCTGGAGGTTGAGCCGTTCGAGGCGATGATCGTCTTCGTCCGCACCAAGCAGGCCACCGAAGAGGTCGCCGAAAGGCTTCGCGCCCGAGGGTTTTCCGCGGCGGCCATCAACGGCGACATCCCGCAGAGCCAGCGCGAGCGGACCATCGCTGCGCTTCGCGAGGGCGGCATCGACATCCTGGTTGCCACCGATGTCGCTGCCCGCGGGCTGGACGTCGAGCGGATATCGCATGTGCTCAACTACGACATCCCGCACGACACCGAGTCGTATGTGCACCGGATCGGGCGCACCGGCAGGGCCGGGCGGTCGGGTGCGGCGCTGCTGTTCGTCTCGCCACGAGAGCGCCACCTGCTCAAGGCGATCGAGAAGGCAACGCGGCAAAAGCTCACCGAGGCCGAACTGCCCAGCGTCGAGGACGTCAACGCGCAGCGGGTGGCGAAATTCGCCGATTCCATCACCGACACTCTCGGCTCACCCGGAATCGAGCTGTTCCGCCGCCTGGTCGAAGACTACGAGCGCGAGCACGACGTCCCGATGGCCGATATCGCGGCGGCGTTGGCGCTGCAATCGCGCGACGGCGAAGCCTTCCTGATGTCACCGGAACCACCGCCCGACCGTCGTCCCAAGCAGCGTCCGGACCGGCCCGCCAAGCCCACCCGCAAAGCGGGCGAGGGCCCCAAGAAGGGGTTCGCCACGTACCGCATCGCGGTCGGGAAGCGACACAAGATCGGCCCGGGCGCGATCGTGGGCGCCATCGCTAACGAAGGGGGTTTGCACCGTAGCGATTTCGGCCACATCACCATCGGGCCCGACTTCTCACTGGTGGAGCTGCCCGCAAAGTTGTCCCGCGAAACGCTCAAAGCTCTTGAGCGGACCCGTATTTCCGGCGTAGCTGATCAACCTGCAGCCGGATCGCGGTCGAGACAACCCCAAGCGTCGTGATCGCGGGACGCGGCGGGACCGTGCCGGATGACCCGAGCCGACGCCACGGCCGCCCAGGGCGGACTCGAACAGGTCTCCGGGCCGGACCGGGTTGCGTCGCTGACCGGTATCCGTGCGGTCGCCGCGCTTCTCGTGGTCGGGACCCACGCGGCGTACACCACCGGCAAATACACGCACGGCTACTTCGGGCTGGTCTGCTCCCGGATGGAGATCGGTGTCCCGATCTTCTTCGTGTTGTCCGGTTTCCTGTTGTTCCGGCCGTGGGTGAAATCGGCGGCTACCGGTGGTCCGGAGCCGTCGGTGCGTCGCTACGCCTGGCACCGGGTCCGGCGCATCATGCCGGCCTACGTCGTCACCGTGCTGATCGCCTACGTCATCTATCACTTCCGAACGGCCGGGCCCAATTTCGGCCACACCTGGATCGGGTTGTTGCGCAATCTGACTTTGACGCAGATCTACACCAGCAATTACCTGAAGGGGTATTTGCATCAGGGTCTGACCCAGATGTGGAGCCTGGCGGTGGAAGCCGCCTTCTACGTGGCGCTTCCGCTGCTGGCCTACCTGCTGCTGGTGGTCCTGTGCCGGCGGCAATGGCGGCCGAGGCTGGTGTTGTTAGGCCTCGGCGCGCTGGCGCTGATCTCTCCGGCATGGCTGATCTTGGTGCACCTCACGACCTCGGTGCCGAACGGAACTCGGCTATGGCTGCCCACCTACCTGATCTGGTTCCTCGCCGGCATGAGCCTGACGGTGCTGCAGGCGATGGGGGTGCGCTGTTACGCGTTCATCGCGATACCGCTCGCCATCATCTGCTACTTCATCGCCTCTACGCCGATCGCGGGGGATCCGACGACGTCGCCGCTTAGGCCTGTCGCAAGCGCTGTACAAAGCGGTGTTCTACGCGGCGATCGCCGCGCTGGCGGTGGCGCCGCTGGCGCTGGGCAACCAGGGCTGGTACTGCCGGTTCCTCGCGACCCGGCCGATGGTGTGGCTCGGGGAGATCTCCTACGAGATCTTCCTGATCCACTTGGTGACGATGGAAATCGTCATGGTCGACGTGGTGCGCTATCACGTCTACACCGGTTCGATGGTGAACCTGTTCGTGGCGACATTGGCGGTGACTATCCCGCTGGCCTGGCTGCTGCACCGCTTCACGCGGGTGCGGCCCGCTCGACCGGTACCACAATCGGGACGACGAACTCCTCGACCATCGCCTGCTCTTCGGCTGCGTCGCGGCCCGGGAAAATCAGCAGCGACGTAATCACCCGGACCAGCCAGCGGCCCCGGCTTTCCACGATCGCCGGGTCGTCGGCGCCGAGCGAGTTGACGAACGCCGCGGCCAACGCGGTGATCACGTCGGACTGCTCGGCCACTTCACCACCGATCGGCGGCTGCGTGGTGGCGAACCACGACGACAACGCGGGGCTTTGGCGGACCAGACGAAGAGTGGTGGCGATGCCCGCGCTTAGCCGTTCGCGTGGGTCGGCGATGCCGCTGATCTGTTCTTTGATCGCATCGGAGAGCCGATAGGTCTCGCGGTGGACATACGCGCTTCGCAACGCTTCGCGATTTTCGAAGTAGCGGTACAGGGTCGCGCGGGAACAGCCTGCGGCCTTGGCGATCTCGTTCATCCCCACCGAACCGGGATCGTGCCGGGTGAACAGCTCCTCGGCGGCGTCGAGAATCCGATCGGCGGCTACCTCGGTGCGACGCTCCGAGAGCCAGTCATTGGCCGCCATCAGGACGTGACCCGGAACGGGACCGACAGCGGACGCCGCACATAGCTTCCTCCGGCCCATACGATGCCGGTCTCGTCGACCTCGAAATCTGGGCAGCGGGATAGCAATTCGGTCAACGCGACCCGCGACTGCATCCGGGCCGCGGCTGCGCCCAGACAGTGGTGCGCGCCGTGGCTGAACGTCAGGATGTTGCGCGGGCACCGCTGTACGTCGAGCTCAGCGGCGTCGGGCCCGTACTGGCGCTCGTCGCGGTTGGCCGACCCGTAGAGCAGCAATACCCGGCGGCCGGCCGGCACGATGGTGTCGCCGATGGTGACGTCGCGGGTGGCGGTGCGGGCCAGACCCTGCACCGGTGACGTCAGCCGCAGCAACTCGTCGACCGAATCCGCGATCAGGTCCGGATTCTCGGCGAGCACACGCCGCTGGTCGGGACGCTGGTGCAGCAATTGCACCGACCCGCCCAACATGCCTGTGGTGGTGTCGTTTCCGCCGGTGACCATCGTGAACGTGAACGCCAGCACCGACAGCGTGCCGACGATGTCGCCGTCGGCGCCGACTCCGGCGGCGACCAGGTGCGAGATGGTGTCGTCCTCGGGTTCGTGGCGGCGCCGCTCGATCAGCTCGGTGAAGTAGGCCATCATCGACCCGACCGCGTCGCCCACTGTTTCCAGCGCGCCGCCGATGCCGCCGCTGCCGTTGTTGGCCGCCACGATCGCGTCAGTCCACCCGTCGAACTGGACGCGGTCTTCTTCGGGGACGCCGAGGTAATGTGCGACGACCATCGACGGCAGCGGCTTGAACAGCTCGGCGACGATGTCGCCGCCGCCAGTGGCGCGTATCCGCTCGAGGCGCTCGACGACGAACTCGCGCACCTTGGGCTCCACCGCCTCCACCTGTCGTGGTGTGAAACCGCGCGACACTAGCTTGCGGAACTCGGTATGCACCGGTGGATCTTGCATCACAAATGGTGGATTGTCTTGTAGCCCAATAAGTTCCAGTTCGCCATAGTTGACGGTCAGCCCCTGCGCGGACGAGAACGTCTCGTGGTCGCGGGCCGCCGCCCAGACGTCGGCGTGCCGGGACAGCACGTAATAGTCATGGTCGGGTCTGGCTTCCGGCACCACGTGGTGCACCGGGTCGCGGTCGCGGAGCGCGCGGTACATCGGCCACGGGTTGGGCCAGGTTTCGGCGGTCGCCAATTGAAAGCGAGGCTCGTGAGACAGAGTTGCTGTCATGTCTTATTCGTACGACACCGGATCGACTATGTCAACAGGTGGCAGTGCGCTAGCCTCCGAGATGTTCATCGGCGTGTCATCATCTCCCCACCTCTGTCAATTCCCAAACTAAATGTCATCGGCAGGTAGCTCGTTTTTCACTGCGCGTTCAGCTGTTGAGGAATACCCGCGCATTGGCGAGGAAGACTTCTGCATGTTGCGAATGTGCGGCGTGGCTGGCGTCGGGAAGTATCAAAAGTCTGGCATCGCAAAGGTTCTTTTCGAGGACGATGGCGTTGATCGAGTCAACGACGATGTCTTTGGCGCCGTGAACGATCAACGTCGGCTGCCGGATCGTGCTGAGCATGGCGTAGCGGTCTGTGGTCGGGATTTCACCCCATTCACGGATCGCACGCAACTGAGCGGCGGCCGCCGTCATGGTGACTGGCGTATCGCGATCCGCCTCGCGGCGGTTGAGGCGGTCCAGATATGCGTGACCCGCGGCCTGGCTGGCGTCGCTCGGCGTGAAGAACGAATTCAGAAGCAAGGCTACGGGGTCATTGAGCTCGTCTATCGAGAGTTCGGTGAAGGTCATCTTCTCGCCGCCGCGTGGCCCTGTCCCGCACAGGATCATGCGACGAAACATCTCCGGATGAGACGAAGCGATCTGCTGCGCGATCATTCCACCGAGCGAAAACCCCAGGAAGTCAACGGTTGTCAGGCCCAAGGCGTGCAGGAACCCGACGCAATCAACGGCGAACTCGGCTACAGTCGCCGGTGTGGCGCCAGCCGAGCCTCCGATTCCCGGGTAATCGAACGTGATCACGTCACGGTCGGCCGCTAAGCCGTCAACAATGAGGGGATCCCAGTCGTCCATGTTCGCGGCGAAGTAGTTCGCGAGGACCAGCGGTATGTCACCGCGATTGCCCACGCGCCGGTAGGCGAAGTCGATACCGCTCGCGGCGCGCACGACATCGGTCGGTGTCAGGGAGTACGTGCGCATCGTCGGTGCGTTCATAAGCCGCGGTCCTTCCCTCTTTAATGTCGGTCAGGCCTCGTTGGATGGGAATGCCTTCGCGGCGACGTTAGATCGGTTCGGGCACAGTCCGTCCGGTGGCGGACGACTCGTGCACACCGTGCACATCTCTGGGCACGCGGTGAGGCGTTCTGCGTTGAAACGCCAGCTCGGTTGGGCCGGCTCTGGCCGCACCGGTCTGCCCGGTGGGAGACTCGGCATCGCCCCCACACACGCGGCTCGCCTGAGCCGGCGCGGCCGCCGCCGCGGTTGCGACAACGGCGGTATCCATCAAGTGCTGGCGGAGCTGCTGCTTTTCCGCGCCGATTGACAGTCCGGATCGATCGGTTCAGGCTGGATCTGAAGCGATCAATCCATCGCGGAGGCGGGCGGTGTCGAGGGTGAAGTTTGTCGGCCTCCCCGGCGCAGCTACCACGTCATCCATCAGCGTTATGGCGCGCTGGTGACCGTCGTCTTCGACGCCCGGCAGATCCCGAAAGCCGACCGCGCTGAGGCCGTGCGTGCGACGGTCGCAGAGCATTTGGTGCCGGTGGAGATCGATTTCGCGGCTGACCGCGGCCCCGCGGCGCGCATAGCGATCACCGACTTGGCGGCGCTCACGGTTTGGACCTCGGCCTGTACTGCGGTGAAGGTGCACCGCACCGCGGCGCAGACCCACGATGACTTCACACCGAGCATCTTCATGGGTTTGCAGATGACAGGATCCTGTGTGGTGGTCCAGCACGGGCGGGAAGCCATCCTGCGCCCTGGTGATCTGGTCATCTACGACTCAACATCACCGTTCCTCATTTCTGATGTCGACGGCATCCGCCAGCATAAATTCCGGATACCACTGGACCGATTAGCGTTGCCTGCCGATGTCATCCGGCGGGTCTGTGCGGTCAGCTTGAGTCCGGGGCATCCGATCACCGATCTGGCCGCGACCTATTTGCACCGGCTGGCGCTGCGGCCGCGGGTGTTCGATCGGCCGGGCGGCGACCTGGTCAGCCAACCCAGCATTGAATTACTCCGCGCGGTGATCACCACCCATCTGGACGCCGTCGAGTTGGGCAAGGAGTCGCTGCACGCAACGTTGTTCGTGCGGATCATGGAATACGTTCGCACCCACTTGCGTGAACCCGACCTCAGCGCCGGCCGGATCGCCGCCGAGCACCACATATCGGTGCGCCAGCTCTACCGAATCCTGGCCGACGAAGGCATTTCGCTCGGAGACTGGATCCGCGCGCGACGACTCGAGGAATGCGGCAAAGATCTCGCCTCGACGGGCGCAGGTGATCCCGTCTTCGTGGTTGCCCGCCGGTGGGGGTTCACCGACGCCTCCAGTTTCGCGCGTATGTTCCGGGCCACGTTCGGCATGTCGCCGCGCGAATGGCGTGAGACCAACCGCCGCCGACCTCACTGAGCGTAGCGGCGCACGAGACTGCCTCGTCGCGTGCCCAACGTCTGTGCACCATGTGCCAGATCTGGGTAAGGCTAGATCGTTTGTGCCCACACCAACCTAGCGTCAGAGTCAGCACCGCTCTGCTGCGAGGTGTGGCCGAATCCAACGATGGGGCAGATCATGGCGGACCGCGACGGTCAGCCGGCCCGGGAGTCCACCGCAGCGTCGCCGTCGTCGGGGTCCGCGTCGGCCGTGCCGCAACTCAGCGGGGCCCAGTTCGACCGCATGACGGCCTACGGGGTGGCGCAACCGGTGCAGGTGGGCGACGTCGTGTTTGGCCCCGGCGACGTCGACTACGACTTGATCCTGGTCGAGTCGGGGTGGATCGAGATCGTCAGCCCGGCCACCGGCGAGGAGCCTGAGTCGGTGGTCGCCCGGTACGGCCCCGGGGGATTCCTGGGCGAGCTGAACTTCCTGACCGGGCAGACCGCCTATCTGTTGGCGCGGGTCACCGAGGCGGGCCGGATCCATCGGATCACGCGGGCGCAGTTTCGGCGGTTGATGGGCACCGAACCCGACCTCTCCGACATTTTGTTGCGCACCTTCCTGGCCCGTCGCGACCTGCTACGTGATGGACCCGCGGCCCGCGCCATCGCCATCCTGGGCAGCGAGTTGTCGGCGGACAGTCTCGCGCTGCGGACCTTCGCCGCCCGTCAACGCCTGGCGCACCTATGGGTGGACGCCGACAGCGCCGCAGGCCGGTCGGTGGCCGAATCGACGCAGATTACCGCGGCGGACCTGCCTGCGGTGATCACCGGCCACCAGGTGCTGCGCCGCGCCACCACCGGGCAGATGGCCCGGGCCCTCGGATTGGCGTACCGGCACACCGGGACCAAGCCCGTGGACCTAGCCGTGATCGGCTCAGGCCCGGCCGGGCTGGGCGCCGCCGTCTACGGCGCTTCGGAGGGGCTAAACACCGTCGTCTTGGACGCAGTCGGCGTCGGCGGACAAGCCGCCGCCAGCTCCCGCATCGAGAACTATCTCGGCTTCCCCTCCGGGCTCAGCGGCCAGGAGCTGACCCAACGCGCGGCCCTGCAGGCGATGAAATTCGGCGCCCAGCTCTCGAGCCCGTGTCGGGTGGTCGACCTGGATACCGACGGAGCGCACCTGACTGTGATGCTCAGCGACGGCACCACGATCGAGTCGCGCGCCGTGCTGATCGCCACCGGAGTGCGCTACAACACGCTGCCGCTGGAGCGCTGGATCGACTTCGAGGGAGCGGGAATCTACTACGCTGCAACCGAACTGGAAGCTCGCGCGTGCCGCACCGAACCGGTGACCGTGGTGGGTGGGGCGAACTCCGCCGGCCAGGCCGCCCTGTTCTTGGCGTCGCGGGGCTGCCAAGTGACTGTGGCGGTGCGTGGTTCAGAGGTGGCCGCCACCATGTCGTCGTATCTGTTGGGACGGCTGCGCGCCGATCCCCGCGTCACGATCCGAGTCGACACCGAAGTCACCCGCCTGTCCGGTGGGTCGTCACTGCAGCGCGTCACCCTTACCAACAATTCCACCGGTGACATAGCGGAACACCCATGCGCCGGCCTGTTCTGTTTCATCGGCGCGCGACCGGAAACCGAGTGGCTTGCCGACCTTGCCCTTGACAGGGCGGGGTTCATCCGTACCGACGCCCAGCTGGATCCCGAAGAACTCGGCGCCACATGGACAGCGCTGGGGCGCCCACCGCTGCCGTTTGAAACCAGCATGCCCACCGTATTCGCCGCCGGGGACGTCCGCCTGACCTCGCTGAAACGCGTGGCCTCCGCCGTCGGCGAGGGTGCAAGCGCGGTGCGCTCCATCCACACCGCGCTCGGACCGCGAACCTGAACTGCCATCACCGGCACACTCACCGGCGGCGCGCACACAGCGCCGCAGAAGCGCTTCCCGCCCCGCAGACCGGTGCGGCCAGAGCCGCCCAACGGAGCTGGCGTTTCAACGTAGAACTGCTCACCGCGTGCCCAGAGATGTGCACGGTGTGCACGAGTCGTTCGCCGCCGGACGGACTGCGCCCGAACCGATCTAACGTCGCTGCGAAGGCATTCCCATCCAACGAGGCCGGGCCACATCGACGACGGGTGGCGCCGTGATCAAGGAGGAGTGGTTGTGAAGCGGGAGGACGTCGAGTTCGCCGGGGAGGGTGATGTGACGCTGCGCGGCTGGCTGTTTGTGCCGGAGGGGCCCGGTCCGCGTCCGGGTATCACGATGGCCCACGGCTATGCCGGGGTGCGTGAGCATGGGCTGGAGCGATTCGCCCGGGTGTTCGCCGAGGCGGGGTTTGTGGTGCTGGTGCACGACCATCGCGGCTTCGGGCACAGCGACGGCGAGCCGCGGTTTGACATCGACCCGTGGCGGCAGATCGCCGACTGGCGCCGGGCGATGTCGTATCTGGAGAACCGCCCGGAGGTGGATCCGCACCGGATCGGGTTGTGGGGCACCAGTTATGCCGGCGGGCATGCGATCGTGCTGGGCGCCACCGACCGGCGGCTGCGCGCGGTGGTCGCCCAGGTGCCGACCATCAGCGGCTATCGGCAGAGCCTGCGCCGGGTTGCGCCGGATCAGGTGTGCGCCTTGGAGGCGAGCTTCATCGACGATGATCGGCGCCAGTTCGGTGGTGAACCGCCGGCCACGCAGGCCGTTGTCAGCGCAGACCCCGGTGTGCCGGCCGCCTACCGCTCGCCGGATGCCGTCGCGTTTTACCACCAGCCGGTGCCCGAGGGCGTCTGGGACAACATCGTCACGGTTCGCTCCACCCGCGCCGCGCGCATGTATGAGCCGGGAATGTGGCTTTCGCGGGTGTCGCCGACGCCGCTGCTGATGATCGTGGGGCTAGACGATGCGATCACGCTCACCGATGTGGCGTTGGGGGCCTACGAGCGGGCCCTGCGGCCGAAGAGACTCGTCACGATTGCAGGGGGCCACTTCGATGCGTATCTGAAAGGGTTCGACGACTCCAGCGGTGCCGCGTGTGGCTGGTTCACCGAACATCTCAGCTAGCTGAGCCCCAATAGCCCTGTCGCGGAGAGGAATATGGTTATGGCCGACCTGCGCTATGAGGTGTTGGTCCATGACGGCGTGCGCCGTAACCGGGTCGAGCGGCTGCCCGACGGCAGTCCGATCGTGTCCTCGCCGCTGGCGTCGACGTTGATCGTGGGTGAACACGACGCCGTGCTGGTGGACCCACCGTTTACCCGCGAGCAGGTGGCGCGGGTCGGCGACTGGGTCGATCGCTTCGGTAAGCGGCTGGCCTATGTCTACGCGACCCACGGTCACGGCGATCACTGGTTCGGCACCGATCTGCTGCTGCAACGCTTCACTGGCGCCATCGCCTACGCGACCGAGGGCACGATCAGGCTGATGCACCAACAAGCCACCGGAGGCCGCGCCGAGCTGTGGGACGTCGATTTTCCGGGCCTGATCCCCGACAGCCCGGTGGTCTACCAACCGATCCCCGCCGAGGGGTTCGAGTTGGAGGGCCACCGTCTGGTGGCGGTCGAGACCGGTCACACCGACACCGACGACACGACCGTGTTGCATGTGCCGTCCATCGGGCTGGTCGTGGCCGGCGACGTCGCCTACAACGGCGTGCACCAGTACCTGCTGGAAAGCGCCGGGGGTGGAATTGAGGCGTGGCTCAAGGCGATCGACAAGGTCGCCGCGTTGCGGCCGCGCGCGGTGGTCGCCGGCCATAAGAACAAAGACCTGCCCGACGATCCGGTGATTCTGGGGCAGACCCGCGACTACCTGCTTGACGCGCGTCGGCTGCTGGCCGATAAACCCAGTCCGCGTGAGTTCTACGACCAGATGATCGACCTCTACCCGGACCGGCTGAACGTGGGACCGGTCTGGTACGGCGCGCTGGGGCTGTTGTCGTGATGCCCCCGGAGCAACCGCGACTTAGGGAAATCCGTTGAGCGACGCGAGGTCCCGAACATCGGTGCGCGACGAGCTGACGCACTGGTTCTTCGACGACTACCTGGCTACCTGGGTGGGGGTGGGAAGCGGGGCGATCGCACGGGGGTCGGAGTTCATCCTCGACCACTGGGGTGTGCCCCTGCATCACTGCACGCCCGACGGCGGCGAGTGGCTGCTGGACGGCGCCAGCGTGGTGGGCATGCTGGCGCGCATTCACAGTCGATTGCGCGGGCAGGGCTACGCGTACACCGCGGTGCCGGACCGCCAGGTGACCGTGTATCACGCCGCCGGGGCGGCGATTGACGTGATTTGGTCACGCTGTCGTGCCGATGGCAGCGAGATTGAGCGGCTAGCCGTGCATTTCGAGGTTGCCCGGGGATCGGCGGGCTGGCGCGTGGTCGGGATTCAAGAAGCGCCGACGCGCGCGGACTCGTTGAACGCGGCCTGGGGCGGCGCGAATTGAGCGAGCGCGACGTGTCCGATCCGGTGCCGATACCAACAGCAACACATAGTGACTTGAAGGTCATTCGATGAAACAGATACAGTTCGGCCACTACGGCGAGCCCAAAGACGTTGTGGCAGTCGCTGACCAACCGCTTCCCGAGCCGCGTGCGAACCAGGTCCGCGTGCGGATTCTGCTCAGCCCCATCAATCCATCAGACCTGCTGTACCTTCGCGGCCATTACTCCGGCGTCACCCCCGCCTTTCCGGCGCCGGTGGGTTTCGAAGGCGTCGGCGTGGTCGACGCCCTCGGACCCGGCGAGCGCAACCTCGGGGTGGGCCAGCGTGTCTTAGTGCGAAACTCCCAGGGCGGCAACTGGGCCGACTATGCCGTCGTCCCCTCAGGGCAGGTGCACCCGGTCCCGGAGGACATCCCCGACGAGCAGGTGGCGTCGTTTCTCATCAACCCGGCCAGCGCAATCCTGATGGTGCGCCACGTGCTGGGCGTGCCTCGCGGGGAGTGGCTTTTGCAGTCAGCGGCGGACGGCGAGCTGGGTCGGATGATCATCAGGCTGGCCCAACGCGACGGCATCCGCACCCTCAACGTGGTCCGCAGAAAGGAGGTGGCCGCCGAACTGGAAGCGCTTGGCGCCGATGCGGTGATCGTCTCCACCGAGGGACCGATCGATGAGCAAGTCCGCAAAATCGTGGGGCCACAAGGAGTTGGCTACGCGATCGACCCGGTCGCCGGGCAGACCGGGACGGAGATCTTCCGGTCGCTGTCCCAGGACGGCCGAATGCTCGTGTACGGATCGCTCTCCCGCGAGGCGATCCGCGTCGGAGAAGACCCCCGCTTCACGCTGTCGGGTCGGCGCACCCTGGAGGTGTACTGGCTCGGCTACTGGCTACCACGCCTGGACGACAGCGGCTTCTACCCCAGCGGAGCCCCCGCGATGGTGCAGCTCATCGATGAGATCGCCGACCTGATACGCCAAGGCGTTCTGGCGACCTCCCCAGGCACGAAATATCCGCTCGACCAGATCCGCGCTGCGGTAACCGAGACCGAGTCGGTGGCACACAACGGCAAGGTATTCCTGGCTCCCGGCCCCATCCACTAACCCGCCCAACTCAAGAAAAACCGCACGCGCACAAGCATGGAAGGAATTAATTATGAAAGACACTCGCTGGGGTGGCACGTCATACAAGAACGCGCCGACAAAGTCGGTTTCCGTCGGCGGCACTCGATTCGTCTACCGCGAGCTTGGCGTCGAGACCGGCATACCGGTGATCTTCCTCAATCACCTGGCCGCGAACCTCGACAATTGGGACCCCAGAGTCGTCGACGGCATCGCCGCGAAGCACCGCGTCATCACCTTCGACAATCGCGGGGTCGGCGCCTCACAGGGCAAGACACCTGACACGGTCGAGGCGATGGCACAAGACGCCGTTGCGTTCATCCGTGCACTGGGATTCGACCGGGTCGACCTGCTCGGCTTCTCGATGGGCGGATTCGTCACACAGGTGATCGCACAACGCGAGCCCGCGCTGCCGCGAAAAATCATCCTCGCAGGGACGGGGCCCGCCGGAGGCGCAGGCATCGTCAACGTGACGAGACTGAGCTACCTCGACAACCTCAAGGCGCTGGCCACCCGTAAGAATCCCGAAGAACTTCTGTTCTTCACCAGAACGGCCAACGGCAAGTCACAGGCCAAAGCGTTCATCAAGCGCTTGAAAGAGCGCACCGACGATCGGGATAAGGCCGTCACACTGCCGGTCTTCCGGACGCACCTCAAAGCGATTCACGCGTGGGGGCTTGAGCAGCCGACCGACTTGGCGCGCATCCACCATCCCGTCCTGGTGGCCAACGGTGATGACGATCGCATGGTGCCGACGACCAATTCGTACGACCTGGCGCGTCGCCTTCCAAATGCGACGCTCCGGATCTACCCGGACGCCGGACACGGCGGCATCTTCCAATACCACGAGCAGTTCGTTGCAGAGGCGCTCGAATTCCTGGGATCGTGAGACGCGAGAGATTCGATTGCCCGATAACAATGGCTTCGGCGTGAATCGAGTGGTGGCAACCAGACGCGCACAACCTGACCGGGACGTTTCGCGATGGCTGGTACGGCGAGTGGAACCCCAGCGACGGCAGCAGACCTGCTGACGTTGCAGCGCAGCATGATTGGGGATGCCCCAGTCGCACACTGCGTCATACTGCGCCCTGCCTGGTCACCCAGTTGGTGGGTGTATCGACATCGCTACCGGCCGCGCGTTGATGGGAATGAAACGTACGGCTTGAACATCGTCAGACCTCTGGGGCGGAATCGTACAGCCGTCGATCGGCCCGTCGGGGTGTCACGTGATGAATCACAGACCAGCTGTCTCATCAACGCCGCTCCCGCTGCGACCCTGGATGGCAGCGCGCAATGGATTGCCATGAAAGGCGCCGAAGAAATGACACGAGTTTGAGAAAAACCGCAGATGACATCACGTGAGAAAACTTGCATCGCCGCAGTTCAAGGGATCGCGATATGACAGCGGAAATGAGAA
>CAVRER010000002.1:0-20427 GCA_963720085.1 uncultured Actinomycetota bacterium | reverse complement strand
GCCGCGGCGGCTCCCACCGACCTGGCGTTAACGGCGGAGCCCGGAACGTGGGGCCGGTTGGCGTTGGCGATACTGGACCAATGCCGAGCACCGATTTCCATCCCGATCTCCGCAGAGTCGCCCGCCTCGCCCCACGAGCACTGGTCGGCCCGCGGAGTCTGCGGATCATCCGCGCGCTGAGCGGCTTGCAGCGCAGCAAGACCCCGGACGGCGTCGAGGTGCTCACCTTGGGCTCCGGTGTCGGCGTGCGACTGCACCGGCCGGTCGGTGTCAGCCAACCCGCGCCCGCGCTGCTGTGGATCCATGGCGGCGGTTATGTGATGGGTAGCGCCCAGCAGGACGACGCGCTGTGCCAGCGCTTCACCCGCGAGTTGGGTATCACCGTCGCGTCGGTGGACCACCGGCTGGCGCCCGAGCATCCCTACCCGGCACCGCTGGAGGACTGCTATTCGGCGCTGACTTGGCTGGCAGGCCTACCGGCGGTCGACCCAGCACGGGTGGCGATCGGCGGGGCCAGTGCCGGCGGCGGGCTGGCAGCGGCGCTGGCACTGCTAGCGCGTGACCGCAGCGACGTCACGCCGGTGCTGCAGCTGCTGGCCTACCCGATGCTCGACGACCGCAGCGGGGCGGGGCCGAAAAATCCGAACTACCGGCTGTGGAGCCCGAAAAGCAATCGCTTCGGCTGGGCGGCCTACCTCGGTGATGCCGACCCGCAGATCGCGGTTCCGGCGCGCCGCGACGACCTGAGCGGGCTGCCCCCGGCGTGGATCGGCGTCGGCACCCACGACCTGTTCCATGACGAGGACCTCGCCTACGCCGAGCGTCTCACCGCGGCCGGAGTGCCGTGCCACGTCGAGGTGGTTCCCGGGGCGTTCCACGGTTTCGATGTGGTGGTCCCGAAAGCTGCTGTGTCACAGGCATTTTTCGCCAGCGAGTGCGCGAGCCTGCGCACCGCCCTTGCTCCGAAGGGCTGATCGGCGGCCATGCACACCAGCGCACCGTTCACGGTGAGCGAAGAGCAGCGGGCGCTGCGCAGCGCGGTCGCCGACTTGATGGCGCGACGCTCCGGCGAAGCGCAGGTGCGAGAGTTGATGGCGACCGACACCGGTCTTGACCGCCAGGTGTGGCATGAATTGGCGACCATGGGGCTGACCGGATTACTGATCGCCGAGGAGTACGGCGGCGCCGGTGCAGGTCCGGTAGTAATGGGCATCGCGATGGAAGAGATGGGCCGGGTGCTGCTGGTCAGCCCGTTTTTGTCGACGGCGGTGCTGGTGCCCAGCCTGCTGGCCGAAGCCGGCGACGCAGCCGAATGTGCCGTGGTGCTGCCTCGGATCGCGGCAGGTGACCTGATCGCCAGCGTGGCCTTCGCTGAGGACGACTCCGCTCGGTTGCCCGCCACGATCGCCACGTCTGCGGGTGCCATCGGCGACGCCTGGCACGTCACCGGCTACAAGCATTTCGTACTGGACGGACAATCGGCGGAGCTGCTGTACGTGCTGGCCGGAACCGACGCGGGGCCCGCCGTGTTCGCGGTCGACGCCGGTGCCGCCGGCCTGGACGTGACACCGCTGACCACGGTGGATCCGACCCGTAAGCAGTGCCGCCTGCAATTCGTCGATACTCCGGCGCGGCTGGTTGGACGGCTGGGTGCCGGCGTCGAGGCCTTCAACGCGGCGCTGAACCGCTCGGCCGTGGCCTTGGTCAGCGAACAGGCCGGCGGTACGCGGCGGGTAGTCGAGATGGCCACCGAGTACGCCAAGACCCGCTACCAGTTCGGCCGAGCGATCGGCGGCTTCCAAGCGGTCAAGCACATGTGCGCCGACATGCTGCTGGAGGCCGAGTCGGCGGTGTCGGCGGCGCGCTTCGTGGCCGGATCATTCGCCGAGCAAGCACCGTCACGCGTCGCGGATCTTGCTCTGGCGCAGGCGTACTGCTCGGATGCGTTCGTCTTCGTCGCGGCGACCAACATCCAGGTCCACGGCGGCATCGGATTCACCTGGGAGCATCCGGCGCACCTGTACTTACGGCGGGCCCGTAGCGACGCCCAGCTATTGGGCAGCCCGTCGTGGCACCGGGAACGCTACCTGCGACAGATCGGAGCCTGAGCTTGACGGACGACGAAGTGCGCGACGAGGTTCGCAATTGGTTGGCGGCCAACTGGAATCCCGGAATCGATCGCACCAGCTGGGCCCAACTTGTCGTCGATGCCGGATGGGCGGTGCCCAGCTGGGAACCCGAGTGGTATGGCCGCGGCCTCTCGGACGCCCAATCCCGGCTTGCCGCTGCGGAATTCGCTGCAGTCGGCGCGCCCGGCTGCGGTCACGATCGCGCGAACCTGTTCGCCTGCACGCTGCACGACGCCGGAACCGACGAGCAGAAGCGACGGCTGATTCCGCCGTCGATACGTGGCGAGAGCAAGTGGTGCCTGCTCTACAGCGAGCCCGGTGCGGGATCGGATCTGGCCGGCCTGCGCACCAAAGCCGAGCGCCACGGTGACGAGTGGGTGATCAACGGGCAGAAGGTGTGGACGTCGTTCGCCAAAACCGCCGACTACGGCATGCTGCTGGCGCGGACCAACTGGGACGTGCCTAAACACCGGGGCATCAGCTTCTTCATGTTGCCGATGCGTCAGCCCGGCGTCGAGATCCGGCCGATCCACCAGATCACCGGCGAATCAGAGTTCAACGAGGTCTTCATCGAAGATGCCCGCGTTCCCGCCGAGAACTTGGTCGGCGAGGTGAACACTGGGTGGTCGGTGCTGCAGATCGCGCTCGGGTACGAGCGACGGTTCATGGGAGATCTGGCCCGCACCGCCAAGGACAGCATGCGACCCCGACCCGAAAAGGCTAATCTTCTCATCGAATTGGCGCGCGAAGCGGGCAAGCTGGACGACCCCTACATTCGTCAGCAGATCGCCCGCGTCGAGGCGCTGGCCACGGTCAACCGCTGGAACACCCAACGATCAAAGGCCGCGGTCGATCGCGGCGAGGCGGCCGCGCTGATGGCGCTCGGGAAGATCGCGATGTCACGGATCCTGCATGAGACCGCCCGCGTCGAAACTGAAATCGTTGGCGCTGAAGCGATGTTGGCCGGACCCGAGAACCCCGTCGGCGACGCGGTGACCTTCCGGACTATGAACGCCTACTTCACCTCGATCGGCGGTGGGACCGATCAGATTCAACGCAATATCGTCGGCGAACGGGTGCTGGGCCTGCCGAAAGAGCCTGAGCCGTACCGCAACACACCCTTCCGCGATCTACCGCACTGATTCGGTGCGCGCGACGCGCCCGGGTCGATGCTTGAACTTTGACAGCGCTGCGCTCATCCTGACAGCATGACCGGTCGCGAGAAGCCGTCGCGCGGGATTCTTGACCCGGTGGCACGTAAGCTCCGCCTGCCATTCGGGACACCAGACTTCATCGACCGAATCATCCGCGGAGGGGTAAACGAAGCGGGTCGGCGAATGCTGTACCTGCTGCTCACCACCTGGGATGCCACCGGTGGCGGGCCGTTCGCCGCCAGCGCGATCGCCACGGCCGGCCTAGCCAAGACGGTCGACATCGCGCAGGGTATGTTCATCGGCCCGGTTTTCGACCCGCTGCTGAAAGCGCTCGGGGCCGATCAGATCACGTTTCGCGCATCGCTGTGTGCCTCACAAGTGGTCGGTCTGGGCATCATGCGCTACGGGGTGCGTGTCGAGCCGATCCAGTCCATGGATGTCGACACCCTGGTTGACGCGGTGGCACCCACGTTGCAGCGCTACCTCGTCGGCGAAATCTCGTGATTCATTCGGCCGCATAAGCGATTTGGCCGCCGACGATCGTCGCAGCGACCATGCCGGCATCCAGCTCGGCCAGCGCCGCTTCCGGCGGCACGCTCAGCACGCAGAGGTCCCCAGGCTGTCCGGGCTGGACGGTACGCGCCCGGGTGGGCTGATCGGGGTATCCGAAGAACATACTCAAAGCTGTTCGCGCCGAAACCCGTTCATCGGCGCCCAGCACGGCCCCGCTCGGTGTGGTGCGATGTACCGCCGCCCGCATGGCCGCCCACGGGTCAGGTTGGCCGAACGGCATATCGGTCGATAAGGCCACCGGCACGTCGGCCCGCAGCAGCGACGCCACCCGCCACAGTTGATCGTGCTCGGCGGCGGGAACGTCGTCGAGGTACTGATCGCCGCGCTCGGCAACGAAGTTGGGCTGGGTTATCACGGTCACCGCGAGTTCGGTGAGGTCGGTAATGCACTCCGACGGCGCCACGGCGGCGTGTTCGATGCGGTCGCGCGGGTGGGTGCCGGCTTGACGCAGCGCGGCGATCGTCACCAGCAGCTGGGCTGCCGTCACGCAGTGGATGGCGACCGGGCCGCCGCAGCGGTGCCGGTCGGCGATCCACTCAGCGAGCCGCTCGAGGTCCAGGTCGTTGTCGTGCAGGATGCGCTTGCCGGGGGCCAGGCAGTGCACCTGTTGGTGCAGTTCGCCGTGCCGATGCAGTTCGGCTAACCGCACGATGTCGCCGGCGTCGAGATCCGGTGTGGCATCAGTGATTCCGGTGACCCCGTAGCGGCTCAGCCGAGCACTCAGGTCGGCGAGGTTGGTTTGGCCGCGGCTCAGCGCGTCCGACCACGAGTCGGCGCTGTGCAGCCGGCCGTCGGGATGCCCCGCCAGACCGACCCGAACCAGACCCGCCGAGTTGAGCATCCACAGCACCCCGCTGCGGTGCTGAACTCGCAGCGGCACGGTTGGGACCATAGCGTCCAGCGCCGCCCGGTCCAGCGGTCCGGCAACTGAATCGTGGTACCCGACCGCGCGGATCCAGCCGTCCTCGCCTGCCTCGGCGCTCGCCAACACGCCAGTCAGGGCGACGCGGTCGCGTACCTGCGGCGGCCCGACCCGAACCGAGGTCGCGGCGGCGGCAGCAGAGTGCAGGTGCACGTGATGATCGTGCAGCCCGGGCAGCACGGTTCCGCCGGCGGCGTCGAGCACGTCCTCGCCTGGTCGCGGGTCCAACCTGTCGGCGACCCCGTGGATGCGTGCGCCCAGGCGCAGGTCGACGACCACACCGTCCAGCGTCGTCGCCCGCTGAATCAGCATGGCGTACAGAGTCTCTCGGACACGATGTGGCGTACCGCGCCGTTGTCGGCGCCCAGCGGCGAGGCTGACGGGCTGGGTGGCGGCGGCTGGGGCGGCGCGACAGGCACAGCGGAAGTCGACGACGCCCGCGGCAGCGCGGCATACCTCGCTGCGACCTGCGCCATCGATACGTCGATCACCTCGCCGCCGCCGCGGCGCAGCGACTGTCCCACCGCTCGCGCCGCCTCCAGTCCGCTCAGCGGGTCGGCAATCGCGTCGCCGCAGAACACCGGTCCTTGCGTACCGGTACCGACCAGCCCACCCGCCACCGCGGCGTCGTCGCCGAACGCCGAACGGTGCGGCTGGCCACGATAACCCCTGATGCGCAACCAAATTCGTCCGGCCCGGCCGGGTACGTCGTCGGCGCTCAACTCGCGGCGCCGCAGCGCCGCGGGCCGGGAGCCCTCGATGACGATGTCGGCGGTGGATAGCAGCTGGCGCAGCGCATCACCGTCGTGGTCGAAATCGATTGCGTAGGAAAGCTTCCCGAAGTTCATCCAATCGAAGAACGCGGGCTCGCCGCTACGGGCGCCGTCGGGTCGGCTCGGGCTTTCCACCTTGACGACGACGGCGCCGGCGCGAGCGAGCAACTGTGCGCACAACGGACCCGCCCATAACGACGACAGATCGGCCACCAGCAAGCCGTCCACCCGCCGCGGCCCGACGCCGCTCCGACCCCGTCGCACCGCCGGTGGCTCCGCGCAGACTTCCCCCCGACCGGCTACTGCGATATCGAGTAGCTGGCCGCGGGCAACCACAGCCTCGGTCGAACGCGTTGCCGCCCAATCAGAAAGGGCAAGCCAGGGGTCGTCGGGAACCGCGTCGGCTTCCAGCAGCGCCGGCAGCGTCGCAACGTCATCCGTGCGCGGCAGCGCGACCGCACACCAGCCGTCCGCAGTGGCCAGCAGTCGGGTGGCGCCCCCCACCGAGACGCGGCCGCGGCGACTCAGCCCGAGGATCGCCGCCCGGCCCGCCAATATGGTGGCGGCATCGATCTCGACACCCAACAGCTGGGCGATATCGGCGGCTACCCGGCGGGCTTCGGTCAGCACAGCGGCGCGAGAGAAGTCCGGCTGCCCGTCAGCGGGGCCGGTCAGATACGCCAGCCCGCTGTCGGCCCAGTCCGCCGCCCTTCTGACCGCCTGGTCCACGCCCACCATTGTGCGCGCCGCCGGCCAGCGGCTTAGAACTGGAGCGCGGTGAAACGCCAGTCCAGCACCTGCCGGGGCTCATCGTGCGAGTTGCTGACGGCGTACACCAGCGACCGCAATCCCAGCACTCCGCCGTTGTCGGTCGGTTCGGCGGAATCGATATGTAGCTCGCTGTAGAGCGTGTCGCCCTCATACACCGCAGCGGTGTGGTCGCAGGACTGCCAGCCCAGCACCGTAGCCAGATTGGGCAACAGCCGACTGGCCTGCGCCAGCGCCAGCCCGATGGTGTGCCCGCCGTAGACCAACCGGCGCCCACCGATACGCGAATCATGGTGAACCGAGGCGATATTCAGCGTCAGGCGGGCCAATTCTGGCGCACTGCTGACCACATCGGCGCTGCTGTGCAGCACCGTGCCTGCCAGATTGGCATCGAAGTGCGGTCCGGGGATTCGCTTGCGGAACACGTCGCCGTCCCATTGGTCGACAGC
Organism: uncultured Actinomycetota bacterium; assembly: GCA_963720085.1. Classification (GTDB taxonomy): domain Bacteria; phylum Actinomycetota; class Actinomycetes; order Mycobacteriales; family Mycobacteriaceae; genus Mycobacterium. The sequence continues at coordinate 13,659 of CAVRER010000002.1, read as the reverse complement.
TGACGGCGGCGGGGCCAGACCGGCACCGACTTTCGACAAGTCGTCGGCGTGATCCGCGTCGTTCGGGCCAGCATCCGGGCTCAGCGGCAACATCGCGCAGCGGTAGAAGTCCAGGATCAGCCGATCGACCTGGTCGATGGTGGTCATCCGCAACGCCACCAGCCCGGTGGGCGCCCGGTCCGGCTTGGCCGAGTTCTTCTTCAAGCCCACCACCTCGGTGCGGGTGAACAGGGTGTCGCCGATAGCCGGGAAACGGTAGAACACCAACCCGCGGTAGAACAGGTTGGCCTTCACATGCTGGGTCACCAGGGTCGATTGGCCGATCGCGACGTCGCAAACCAGGCCGGGGTGGGCCAGCGGCGCGGTTGACCCGGTGACCGCCGCCGACAGCTCGGCGTCCAGCGGCAACCGCAACCGATCGCCGAGGATGCTCTGGTGCACGGCGGCCATCCCGTGGGTCAGCGTCATCGAGGGCGCACCGGCGAAGACCTGGCCGGTCTGCAGTTTGTCGAAGTACGGGCCGACGGTCATCGTTGCCGGGTTTCCCGGCATGCCAACATTGCCGTATGGGTACGGGGCTCAACGACGACGAGGCGATGCTGGTCGAGACGGTGCGTCAGTTTGTCGACAAAGAGGTCAAGCCGACGGTCCGCGAGCGAGAGCATGCCAACGAGTATCCCGAAGCGTGGATCGAGCAGATGAAGCGCATCGGCATCTACGGGCTGGCCATCCCCGAGAAGTACGGCGGCGCGCCGGTGTCGATGCCGTGCTACGTGCTGGTCACCCAGGAGCTGGCGCGCGGCTGGATGAGCCTGGCCGGCGCGATGGGCGGGCACACCGTGGTGGCCAAGCTGCTGGTCCTGTTCGGCACCGAGGAGCAGAAGCGACGCTACTTGCCGGCGATGGCCAGCGGCGAGCTGCGGGCCACGATGGCGCTGACCGAGCCGGGCGGTGGTAGCGATCTCCAGAACATGTCGACCACCGCGCTGCCTGACGGCGCCGAGCACCTGGTGGTCAACGGGTCCAAGACCTGGATCAGCAATGCCCGGCGTTCGGGGTTGATCGCGCTGCTGTGCAAGACCGATCCGGCCGCCACGCCGCGCCACCAAGGCATCTCGGTGCTGCTGGTGGAGCACGGCCCCGGGCTGACGGTGTCGCGGGATCTGCCCAAGCTGGGCTACAAGGGTGTGGAAACCTGCGAGCTGTCGTTTGACAACTACCGGGTGCCGGTGTCGGCGATTCTCGGCGGCCAACCGGGCAAGGGTTTTTCGCAGATGATGAAAGGCCTTGAGACCGGGCGCATTCAAGTGGCGTCACGCGCGCTCGGGGTGGCCACCGCGGCGCTGGAGGACGCGCTGGCCTACGCCCAGCAGCGCGAGAGTTTCGGCCAGCCGATCTGGAAGCACCAGTCGGTCGGCAACTACCTGGCCGACATGGCGACCAAACTCACCGCCGCCCGCCAGCTCACCCGCTACGCCGCCGAGCGCTACGACAGCGGCGAGCGCTGCGACATGGAGGCGGGGATGGCCAAGCTGTTCGCCTCCGAAGTCGCGATGGAGATCGCGCTGAACGCGGTGCGCATCCACGGCGGCTACGGCTACTCCACCGAATACGATGTCGAGCGCTACTTCCGCGACGCCCCGTTGATGATCGTCGGCGAGGGCACCAACGAGATCCAGCGCAACGTCATCGCCGCACAGCTGGTGTCGCGGGGCGGGCTCTAGGCCGCAAATCGGGGGCCGAGTGGCCAGTTAAGTCACGGTTTTTGGCGCTATGCGTGTATTAACTGGCCACTCGCCCACATATCGACCGCGTCGACTAGGCCCCAGGTCAACGCCGTATCGACATCGATGGTCTGGCCGCTCAGCACTAAATAGGCTGTGCGCCTACGGCCTATCCGCCGTGTCACGCTGACGGTGCCGCCCGCGCCGGGGATCAGGCCAAGGCTGAGCTCGGGCAGCCCGAATACCGCGTCGGGCCGGGAGACCACGTGCCCGCAGAACGCTGCCATCTCTAACCCGCTGCCCAGCACTTGACCGTGTACTTCGGCGCGGCACGCCCGGCCGAGTCGGGCGGTCAGCGCGTCGAGCGCCAGGGCCGGGCTGTACCGGGTGCGCGCCAGATGCGCGCTCGCCGGATCGCTGAAGGTGCCGAATTCCGCGAGGTCGCCGCCGCTGCAGAACGACGGCCCGTTGCCGGTCAGCACCACCTCGTCTACCGATGGGTCAAGTTGCGCCACGGTTAACGCCTCCAGCAGCGCGCCGCGGGCATCGGTGGAAAACGCGTTGTGGCGTTGCGGCCGGTTGAACGCGATCCGCAGCGTGTCGCCGTCGCGGTGGGCCTGCACCGGATCGGCGATGTCGGGCATGCGGGCCGGGCCGCGTTCGGCCAGCCAGCAGGCGAACTCCGGACCGCCCTGCAATGTCGAGTAAGCCAGCGACTCGGTTACCACGCCGGCCAGCGTCGGGCCAGCCGTATCCACCGAGCGCAGTACGTCGTCGCAGACGGCCGCAGCCCGCGGCCAGCGGTTCAACCGGGCGACCAGGTCGGCAATCGCCGAATCGACCGACGGGACAGTGATTGCCCGACGGTCGACAGTGTCGTCCTCAGTCAGGGTGAATGTTGCGTGCTGCAACCAGAATTCGGAGGCCTGGCTGAGTGACCCGATGGCCACCACCGGGACCGCGAATGGTGCAGCATCGACGTCGGAGACCGGCTCCGACACGTCGACGATGCGTAGCGTCACACCGAATACTTCTTGACCAGTTCGTTTTTGTACAACTTGCCGGTATCGGTGCGCGGCAGCTGTGCTTCGAACGAGATCGACCGCGGACATTTGTAGTGCGCCAAGCGGTCTCGCAGCCAGTCCAGCAGGTCGTCGGCGAATTTGTCGGTGGCGTCCGCCGGGTCGACGGTCTGCACCGCCGCCTTGACGCTTTGGCCCATCTCGTCGTCCGGAATGCCAAACACCGCGGCGTCGAGCACTTTCGGATGGGTGACGAGCAGGTTCTCGGCTTCCTGCGGATAGATGTTCACGCCGCCGGAGATGATCATGTGATGGCGACGGTCGGTCAGATAAAGGTAGCCGTCTTCGTCGACGTAGCCGACGTCGCCGACGGTCGTCCAGCCGTGCTTGTCGCGGGAGGCCGCGGTCTTTTCCGCCTCGTTGAGGTATTCGAAGGAAAAGCCGCCCTCGAAATAGATTTCGCCGGCCTGGCCCGGCGGCAACTCGTTGCCGTCCTCGTCGAGGATGTGGATCTGGCACATCATCGGCTTGCCCACCGAGCCGGGATGGGCCAGCCACTCCTCGGCGCTGATCAACGTGGACCCGATCGCCTCTGAGGACGCGTAGTACTCGTCGACGATCGGCCCCCACCAGTCGATCATCTGCTTCTTGATCTCCACCGGGCACGGCGCCGCCGCGTGCATCACCCGTTGCAGGCTGGACAGATCATACGAATCACGCACTGTAGAGGAAAGTTTCAGCATCCGGGTGAACATTGCCGGCACGAATTGACCGTGGGTGACCCGGTGGCGCTGGATGGCATCAAGGCAGCCTTCGGGGTCAAACTTTTCCATGACGATCGTCGTGATGCCGCCGGCCTGGACGCTCATCGACCACACCGACGGCGCAGTGTGGTACAGCGGCGCCGGGCTCAGATAGACCGCATCCGGGTGCATCCAGAAGCCGACGAGCGCCGACATCATGCCGGGCGCCTCGGCGGGCGCGACGTGCGGAAGTTCGCGCTTGATCCCCTTGGGCCGACCGGTGGTTCCTGACGAGTACTGCAGCAGATCGCCTTCGCATTCATCGTCGATCGGCATATCCGGTTGATCGGCAACGCATTCCGGGTAGCGCAGCCAACCGTCGAGGTCAGCCTCTTCCTCATCCAAGGCGATTAGCAACATTGCGGGCAGGCCACCGGGGAGGTGCTCGGCGAGGTTTTCGCACGTCTTGCGCAGCGCGCTCGACCCGATGATCGCCTTCGCGGCGCTGTTGTCGACGATGTAGGCGGCCTCCGGCGCGGTCAGGTGGGTGTTGATCGGCACGTAGTAAAGGCCACTGCGCCGGGCTGCCCACATGACGGCGTGGATGTGCTCGTTGTTCTCCATGAGAATCGCGACGGCGTCGCCTTCCACCAGACCGGCGCGGCGAAAGTGGTGCGCCAGCCGGTTGGCGCGGGCTTCCAGCTCGTCGAAGCTGACGACCGTGCCGGACGGATGGAGGACGATGGCGGGCTTGTTGGCGCTCCCCTGACCGGAAGTGTGCTCGCGAATCTGCATGCGCAGACTGTACCGCCGCCAAACTTGACAGGTGTCAAGGGCCTGGTTAGTCGCTGCCGACAGTTATCGCACCGGCGCCTGTTCGGCCTGCTGATGCGGGTGTCCGCCGTGACGCTTGGCGCGACCGGCGAACGGCGCCAACAGCGTTGGCGCCAGTTGGCGGCGATTAACTATCAGCGCGATGACAGCCACCGCCGCATAGGCAGCGCTGAGCAGAACCCGGCCCTCGGTCGAGGTGATCGGGAATTGCACGACGAACAAGCCGAGCAGCGCCCAGGCGGCCCAGCGGCGGAACCGAAGGCCGAGGATCAGCGCCACGCCCATCAATGTCTGCACGGCGGTAAGCACCATCTCTTCGATTTGGCGGCCGTCCAGTTGAATCGACGAGCCCCCTCCCCCGAGCACGAATGCCACCGGCAAAGACCCGACGAGCAGGGTCCATTGATTGACCTTCGACGAGATCAACGTCGCGATCGCGAACGCGCCCTTGCCTCTGGCCGCGAAGATGGTGGCGATGATGAATTCCGGTGCCTCCGAGGACAGCGGTGCCAGCCACTGCACCAGCAGGAAGCGATCGATGCCCAGCTGCGTGCCGGCGTCGATCAGGCTCTCGGCGAACGGCTTTGCGCATGTCACAATTACCGACGCGGCGAAGATGAACAGCGCGGACACCACGATGCGGCGGGTTCGGTCGGGAAGCGCTCCCAGCGCCGCAGCGGTGCCGACCAGTTCGGGTTCCTCGACCTCGCCGCGGCTCAGCTTGTACAGGTAGTAACCGAACCAGCCCAGCAATATCACCCCGAAGGCAATGTGGATGCGGCCGGTCGCGGGTACCAGGAAGGCGGCCACCCCGGCGAGCATCAGGAAGCCGATCTCCACCCGGTTGCTGACGTCGAGATCCAGTTCGCCGACTTTGCGGCCGGTGGCCCGACGTGCCACCAGCACGCTGATCAAAACGACGACCGGCCACCCGAGACCCATCAGCAGCCGATTCGAGCCCGTCATGTTCGCGGCGGCGTACTGGGTGTACTCGGGCACATGTCCCGCGGTGTAGGCGTAATACAGGTCGACCGCGTACTCGGGCAGGACGGCGATGACCCCCAGCACCGCGACGGCCAGGCCGCCCGAGACGTCGATCTGGGCAGCTTCTGCAGCCCACGCCAGCAGGAAGCTGGCCGCAACGACGGCGGCTCCGTAGGTGATCAGGCCCAGGATCGGAGTTGGGTGGATGCCGACGAACCGCACCAGCAGGGCCGGGCAGATGATGACGGCGACGATCGCGAGCGGGCGAAACAACGGCCGCGAGAGCACGGCAGCGCTAACCGGGCCGGGGGCCGTGGTCGTCATGTGGACATCGCCTGCATCGTCGAAGCTGGGAGGGCCTGCCTTCACCCCAGGTCGAAAGATACCGGCACAGCGGCAATCCAGCAACATAGCCCGGCTACCGATAAATCCAGCGCCGTAGCGTGAATTTGCTGGTCAGCCAGGTCGTAAAGGATAATTCGGGTAGCCGACACCTCGGATGTGGCTACCCTGCCGCAGTCGCAGGTGCGTGCCGCTTGGCTGGTTAGTCGGCTTCGGCCAGTCGCTGCTTGAGCGCCTCGAACTCGTCCTTGACGCCGGTCGGGAGCTTCTCGCCGACGAACTCGAACCACTCCTCAATCAGCGGCAGTTCCTGGCGCCATTCGCTCGCATCGACCACGAGCGCTTTATTCACATCGGCGGGATCGACATCCAGCCCGTCCAAGTCCAGGTCGTCGGCGGACGGCACGACACCGATCGGGGTTTCCTGGCCGCCGGCCTTGTGCTCGATGCGGTCGACGATCCACTTCAGCACCCGGCTGTTCTCGCCGAAGCCCGGCCACAGGAATTTGCCACCGTCGCCTCGGCGGAACCAGTTGACGAAGAACACCTTCGGCAGCTTCGACTCGTCGGAGTTCTTGCCCAGGTCGATCCAGTGCTGGAAGTAGTCGCCGACGTGGTAGCCCAGGAACGGCAGCATGGCCATCGGGTCGCGGCGCACGGTGCCGACCTTGCCCTCGGCGGCGGCAGTCTGCTCGCTGCCCATGGTGGCGCCCATGAAGACGCCGTGCTGCCAGTCCCGCGCCTGGGTCACCAGCGGCACGGTGGTCTTGCGGCGGGCGCCGAACAGGATGCCGGAAATGGGCACGCCCTGCGGGTCGTCCCACTCGGGAGCCAGGGTTGGGCACTGCGACATCGGCGTGCAGTACCGCGAATTCGGATGGGCCGCTTTGGTTTCCGTTTCGCGAAGAACCCAGTCGTTACCCTTCCAGTCGATCAGGTGATCCGGCTCGCCTTCCAGACCCTCCCACCACACGTCGTCGTCGTCAGTGAGCGCGACGTTGGTGAAGACCGTGTTGCCCTGGGCGATGGTGCGCATCGCGTTCGGGTTGGACTTCCAATTGGTGCCCGGCGCAACGCCGAAGAAACCGAACTCCGGATTGACCGCGTAGAGCCGGCCGTCCTTTCCGAATCGCATCCAGGCGATGTCGTCGCCGAGCGTTTCGGCCCGCCAGCCGGGAATTGTCGGCTGCAGCATTGCGAGGTTCGTTTTGCCGCACGCCGACGGGAATGCCGCCGCGAAGTAGTACGCCTTGTTCTCGGGGGAAATCAGCTTGAGGATCAACATGTGCTCAGCCAGCCAACCCTCGTCGTGAGCCATGGCCGACGCGATTCGCAGCGAATAGCACTTCTTGCCCAGCAGCGCATTGCCGCCGTAACCCGAACCGTAACTCCAGATTTCGCGGGTCTCCGGGAAGTGGGTGATGTACTTGGTGTCGTTGCACGGCCACGGGACGTCTTTTTGCCCGTCTTCCAACGGAGCGCCGATGGAGTGCAATGCCTTGACGAAGAACCCGTCGTCGCCAATCTTTTCCAAAGCGGCCTTGCCCATGCGGGTCATGGTGCGCATCGAAACGACGACGTATTCCGAGTCGGTGATCTCCACACCTAGCTTGGGGTCGTCGGCACCGAGCGGGCCCATGCAGAACGGCACCACCCACATGGTGCGGCCCCGCATGCAACCGCGGTACAGGTCGGTCATGGTCGAGCGCATCTCGCTCGGTTCCATCCAGTTGTTGGTCGGACCGGCGTCGATCTCGCGCTCGGAACAGATGAAGGTCCGCGATTCGACGCGGGCCACGTCAGACGGGTCCGACAGCGCCAGGTAGGAGTTGGGCTGCTTTTCCGGGTTCAGCGGCTTGAAGGTGCCCGCTTCCACCAGTTGCTCGCAGAGCCGGCGCCACTCCTCCTCCGAACCGTCAGCGAACACCACCCGATCCGGCTGGGTGAGCTCGGCGACCTCCTCCACCCAGGACAGCAGTCCCTGGTGGTTGGTCGGCGCGGTATCCAGACCGGGAACGGTCGCTGAAGTCATCGAAATCTCCTGCAGTCTCATGCGTAGGCGGCTGCTCTATGGCTCAGAGCGGGCCATTTCGCCCGTGCGGCTTTGCGGTGGCCCTTTATACAGGTTATCGCGGGGAAACTCGCCACGGCAGGTCGGGCGTGTATTGGATCACTCACAAGAACGATTCAGAACACGTTATCCGCGATATTTGCCGACGGGGTTTCGTCAATTTGATCGGTGTCGCCCTCAGTCGCGGTGGTGGCATCTTCGATCCGGGTACTCGCGTCCTCGGTCGGCCGGCCCCGGCGTCCTCGGACTGCAGCTCGACGGGATTCGCCGAGCTCGGCTCGCACCGCCTTGAGCGCGGCCTGCAGCGTCGGCATCTCCCGGCCTCGCAGCGCCGCCGCCCGCGCCCCGACTACGGCGTGCTCGCGCAGCTCGGTGTCGATGACACCGACCTGCTCGGTAACCCGCGCACTCTCGACCTCGTCTTGCTCGCCCAGGGCCGCGGTCAGCGACGACTCGGCTCCCAGCACCCGAGTCGCGACCAGCTGCTCGAGTGCGGACCTCAGCTGTGCGGTCGCCTCGCCGGCCCAGCGGTCGAGCAACGCGCGATCGCGCAGCAGGCCGCGGGTTCCGACCACCCAGACGGTAAGCGCAAGCCCGATCGCCGCACATGCGACGGCTCCGGCGATGGTGAGCCCGGGAGCCAGGTCGGCCAGCAACCGGCTGAGCGTCAATGCCACACCTAACCCGAAACCCACGCCCACCAGCATCATCAGCCGGGTCTCCAGCCGCCGCGACTTCAGCTGTGGCGCCGGTATCTCGATCTTCGGGAGTGCCGTGGATGCCGGCGGGTCGACCGTCAGGCCCAGGCTTTGCGCGACGTCGGCCAAATGCGTGGTGGTGCCCTCGTCCACCTCGACAACCACCTCGTCGATCCGGCCGCGGGCATCGGCCAGGAACTCCGGCAGCTGGCGTCGGGTCAAACTTCCCAGATCCTCCTGCAGCTCGGCGCGCACCGAGGCACAGCGGTTGCGGGCGTAGTACGACAGCTGAACTCGAGCCTGCTGGGTCTGGCTGCGCAGTGCGATCGTGCGCTCGGACTTCGACAGCCGTCGCTGTCGCAGGATCGCGCTGCGCTGCTCACGTAATGCCTCGACCCGTGTTCGCCGACCCGCGCCGTCCGCGTCACGGTCGTACCGGTCGGCGACGGTCTGCAATCGGGATTCCCACGCGCGCAACCTGTTTCGTCGCGGAAGATCGGTGTCGGCGAGTTGTTCGCGTACCGCGACGACGAGGTCGTCGACGCGTGGTTCACCGCGGTCGGGCAGGGCAGCCACGCCGACCCAGGGCACGTCACGGTAGCGCGGCGCGTGCGCCGACAGCGCGTCGCGGTCGGCGGCCAGCACATCGCGCCAGGTGCGGTGCACGTCGATCTTCGACACCACACCGATCACCGCGTCGGTGTCGGTGGTCGCGGCGTCGAGCAGCGCGCAGTCGGATTCGGTCAACGCGGCCGCCGCCGAGACGACGAACACCACCGCCGTCGGCGCTTCGCCGGCCGCCAGGTCGGTCGACTCGATGAACGTGTGCTCGGGCAGCCGTTCGCTCAGCGCCGCGACCACGCCACTGACCCCGGCCAGCCACGGCCCGGTCACCAGGACCACGTCGCGGCGCTGAGTGGTCGGCGCACCCAGCCGCGGCCCGATCGCCGCCACCATTGCATCGACTGCGTCTGCTGCGTCTTCTGCGGCGACTGCGTCGCCACCTGCCTGGTCGGTCACGCTGAACTCCCGACCTTCGACCATAGCCGCAGCGAGCCCCTGACGATGTCCGCGCCGCAGGCGCGGTGCAGGCCCGCCACGGGCCCGCGGCTGTAGCGTTGCCATCCCACGGCGCGGCGCAGATACGCCGCGCCGCTGTCGCAACGATCGACCTGCATGCCGGCCGCCTCGACGACGTCTACGGCGGCCGTCATCCGGGCGATCACGGTGTCGTCGCGAGACAAGAACTCGCCGACTCGCCGGTCGGTGACGGCCAGCGTCTCCAATTCGGCGACGGCGTCCAGCACGCGGCGGTAGTGCACCTGTGCGCCGACCGACCCGATCGTGTCGACGACATCGTCAATGCAGCTCAGCCGGCGCAACACGGCGCGGGTCTGGTCGCGGGTCGCGCCGCGCCGGATCGCGGCCAGGGCCTGCTCGACGCCGAACACGTCGAGGGTGTCGAGCAGCCGCCGCCGCAGCTCGGCGGCCACCGGGTGCTCGCCGGTGGAGCTGTCCCGGCTCAGGTCGGCCCGTGGCCTGCACCCGCAGCGCCGCCCACAGCGCGTCGTCCACCAAGTCGTCGAGCGCGGCGACCGCGAGCAACCCCACCACCGGCTCGATCGGCAAACCGGTACGGGCGGAAAGCCGCGCGCAGCGGGTTCTCGCCGCGCTGGTCGGCCCGTCGCGGTGGCGGCCCGGCTGGCTCGTAGCGATCAGGTCCGCCTTGTTCAGCACCGCCAAGACCGGCCGACCGGCCGCGGTGATCGCCGCACGATCCTCGGGTTTAACCACTTCGGCGACGACGTAGACGTCCACGTCGGCTTCCGGTGATGTCGTCACGGTGATCGTTCCCCGCGGGTCGCCGGCGCGAGCCAAAGCGTGCGCGACAGTGCTGCGGCCTACGCCACGCCGTCCTGATACCGCCACCCGGAGCGGTGCGGCGAGCCGATGGGCGATCGCGGCACAGCGCGAGTCAGCGACCTCGCTGGCAAATCGCGCCAGCTCGTCGACGAAAATCTGATGCCCCTGTCCGATCATGTGTTTCGCCTGTTAGTCCATCCCGGCAATGCCGGTACTGCTCCAGCATCGCCCCATTGTCGCCGAGCCCTTCGTCCCCTTGCACCTACCGCTGCCGCGAGTCGCGTCTGTTGCTGGAATGGTGACATCTGCGTCGCCGCGACGCGAGCCACCCGCTACCAGCCGAAGGCAACTGTTGGGTATCAATCTGGTCCGCGGGCGGCAACATCATCGATTCATGGGTAACGATGAACGGATGCGTGCGCAGCCCTCGGTGGAAGCGGTCACACCGCCGCCACCGCCAGACGCCCTGCCTGCGGCGCGCACTGCCGGCCGGTATCGCCGGACCACCAGCTTCCGGTCGCGGCGTTCGGCGTTGTCGCCCGCCCAGCAGCGAACCTGGGAGCGGTTGTGGCCCGAACTGGGCATCATAGCGACGCCGCAACACAGCCCCGACGCGCCGGACGAGCCACTGGATACCCGCGCCTGGTTCGGCCGCGATGCTCCGCTCGTACTCGAAATCGGTTGCGGCACAGGGACTTCTACGCTGGCGATGGCGCAAGAAGAGCCAGAAGTCGACGTGATCGCCGTCGAGGTCTATCGGCGCGGGCTGGCGCAACTGCTCAGCGCCATCGATCGAGAGAACGTCACCAATATCCGGTTGATCCGCGGGGATGCCGTCGACGTGCTGGAATCTCTGATCGCGCCGGGCTCGCTGAGCGGGGTCCGGGTGTTCTTTCCCGATCCGTGGCCCAAGGCCCGGCATCACAAACGCCGGCTGCTTCAGCCCGCCACGGTTGCGCTGATCGCTGACCGGCTCCGGGCCGGAGGTGTGCTGCACGCCGCCACCGACCATCCCGGCTACGCCGAGCAGATCGCCGAGGTCGGCGACGCCGAACCTCGCCTGAAGCGGGTGGATCCGGCGCGGCGAACTGGCGATCTCGGTCGTCCGCCCGACGACTAAATACGAGAGCAAGGCGCAGCATGCCGGCAGCACCGTCACCGAACTGGTGTGGGAGAGCCGCTCCGAAAGAAACCGACCATCGAGCCTGACTGAAGAAACGACCGCCGAACCGACCCCACCCGTGACCGCACCGTTGGCACTGTCCGAGACGCCGTGCCCGAAGCCCCACCGCAGTTCATCGGGTGCTGCTGGTGTGGGACGCGCCGAACCTCGACATGGGCCTGGGATCGATCTGGTCGCCGGCCCACCGCACTGGAACGCCCGCGCTTCGACGCCCTCGGCCGCTGGTTGCTGGCCCGCACCGCCGAGGTCGGAGCCGATCGACACGGGCGTCGCAGCTGAACCCGAGGCCACCGTGTTCACCAACATCGCGCCGGGCAGCGCCGACGTGGTCCGGCCGTCGGTGGATGCGCTGCTTAATGTGGGATTCGCCGTCTTTGCGAAGCCGAAACTCGACGAAAACAGCGACGTCGACAGCGACATGCTGGACCACATCGCGCAGCGCAGCGCCGACGGGCTGGCGGCGCTGGTGGTGGCGTCCGCGACGGCCAGGCTTTCCGGCAGCCACTGGAGGAAATCGCCCGCAGCGGGGTACCGGTTCAGGTGCTCGGATTTCGGAACACGCTAGTTGGCGCTAACGTCGGATACCTTGGAGTTTGTGGACCTGAGGACATCGCGAGTGTTTTCCGGAAGCCGCTGCCGCGAATCGGCCTCGATTCGCTGCCTGAGAAGGGCGCGTAGCTCAACCATTCCGGCCGCTGTCGGCGTTGCTGACCTCGGCGTCTGAAACACAAAACCAATGCTCGAGTCGCCGCAGATCCAGTAAGGAGTTACGTGTTCGCCTGGTGGGGTCGACTGTGTACCGCTACCGGTACGTCGTCATCGGCGTCATGGTGGCGCTGTGCCTCGGCGCCGGCATCTTCGGGATCAGCCTCGCAAGCATGTCACGCAGACGGGTTTCTTCGACGACAGAGCCAGTCGGTCAAGGCCTCGATACTTGGCGACGACACCTACGGCCGCGACCGGACCAGCCATATCGTGGCGACGCTTCACGGCTCCGCAGGACAAGACGGTCGATGACCCGGCCTGGTCGAAGCAGATCAAGGACCAGCTCAATAAATTCAAAGCCGACCACCCCGACCAGGTGCTCGGCTGGGTCGGCTACCTGGCAGCACCGGATTCGACCGACCCAGTGGTCAAAGGCATGGCGACCGAGGACAAGAAGCACACCTTCGTGTCCATCCCGCTCAAGGGAGACAGCGACGACTCGATTCTGAATAACTACAAGGCGGTCGCGCCCGACTTGCAAAAGCTCGACGGCGGCAAGGTGGGAGTCGCCGGCCTCGAGCCGGTGGCCAACGGCTTGACCGGCACTATCGAAACCGACCAACGACGCATGGAAGTTCTGGCGCTGCCGCTGGTGGCGGTGGTGTTGTTCCTGGTTTTCGGCGGGGTCGTCGCCGCCTGCTTGCCGGTGATGGTCGGCGGTCTGGCGATCGCCGGCGCGCTGGGCATCATGCGATTCATCGCGATGTTTAGTCCGGTGAACTTCTTCGCCCAACCCGTGGTGACCATGATCGGCCTCGGTATCGCCGTCGACTACGGCCTGTTCGTGGTGAGCCGGTTCCGGGAGGAGATCGCCGAGGGCTACGACCCCGAGGTCGCGGTTCGCCGCACGATGATGACGGCCGGGCGCACTGTGACGTTCTCGGCGGTGCTCATCGCGGTGTCAGGTGCCAGCATGTTGGTGTTCCCGCAGGGCTTCCTGAAGTCGCTGACTTACGCCGTCATCGCGGCGGTAATGCTGTCGGCGATCTTGTCGATCACCATCCTGCCGGCCGTGCTCGGTATCTTGGGCCACCGCGTCGACGCGCTGGGCGTGCGAGACCTGTTGCGAGTGCCCTTCTTGGCGAACTGGAAGGTGTCGCGGGCATACCTGAACTGGCTGGCGAACCTGCTGCAAAAGACCAAGACCCGCGAAGAGGTCGAGCAGGAGTTCTGGGGCAAGCTGGTTAACCGGGTGATGAAGCGCCCGCTGGTGTTCGCCATCCCGATCGTGGTGGGGATGATCCTGCTGATCATCCCGCTGGGCAACCTGAAGCTCGGCGGCTTCAGCGAGAAGTACCTGCCACCGAGCAACCCGGTCCGGGTAGCACAGGAGAAATTCGACAAGCTGTTCCCGGGCTATCGCACCCAGCAGCTCACCCTGGTGATCCAAAGCAACAACGGCAGCAAGGTCACCGATCAGCAGGTCGCCG
>CAVRER010000001.1:0-12775 GCA_963720085.1 uncultured Actinomycetota bacterium | reverse complement strand
CAGCGAGTCGGCCGCATCTAGGTCGCTCAGCACCAGGTACCAGGTAGACGAACTCGACTGGCCAGGCCTGCCTGAGAGGCGTTTTAAAGCGTCTGAACTCTATGTTTCATGCCGACGGCAGTTTGCTGTCGTGCGCGCTGATTTCGTCCTGCGATATCGGTTGCGATCGCTCGGCATCCAGGCCGACGAGACCCGTGTCATCGACGTGGCCGAGGTATGGCGGCGAGTCCACCGCCCCGAGGGCGCGTTCGTATTGGCGTGGAACGCCTTCCGCACATTCGGGCCGCTGTTGCGGTTCGACCCGCATGCACTGCCCATAGGCGAGGATCCCGCTCACGGCGTCTGGTACGGGGCCTCGACCCCCGAAGCTGCCCTAGGTGAGGCTTTTCAGGTCGACCGAACCATCGACCGCGACCTGGACCGCCCGTACCTGACCGGGCTGTCCTTTATCCGCCCGCTCGTGATTCTCGACGTTGCCATGGACAGCGAGGGCGCGTGGGCGATCCGTGCGGGCAGCACATTCGCGATCTCGACAGGCCCGCACAGGCCATCATGGCCCGGTTCGACGCCGGGCAGACGCTGGGGATGATCGCAAAGCATTCCGTGACAACCGCATACAAGAGCGGCGACCAAAATGCCGAAGTCGTCGCCCGCGATCTGATCGAAGGCCTCGCGTATCTCGGCCAACGTGACCGAAGCGGTGAGCGGTGCTTGCTCACGCAGCCGATCCCAGGCGACCTAGAACTTCTCGCGCTTCTTCAACACAATGGAGCGGCGACGCACCTTCTCGACATATCTAGTGATGTGACAACGGCCCTGTGGTTTGCGTCCTGCGCTGACTCTGAAAACACTGGCGTGGTAATCGGATTCGATGAGTCGGGCATCGAGCCTTTGACGGCGGAGGCGGAGATAGTTCCCCTGCTGCTCACCTTGGGTATTTTCCGGTCAGTATGGGACGGGTTGGTTCCGGTCGCGGGCCGTGTGGTGATCGTTACCGACGACGGTGCCGCTGGTCAATTCGGCTGGCCCGAACAACGCAGTACCGCAATTGTTGGGTTGACGCGGCGCGTCGTTTCTAGGCTGTTGGTATGAAGCGACTCTCCAGCGTCGATGCGGCGTTCTGGTTTGCAGAAACATCGGGCTGGCACATGCATGTCGGCGGCCTGATGATCTGCGACCCCTCCAACGCTCCTGACTTCTCGTTCGACGTGGTTCACGACCTGTTGGCCAGCCGGCTGCCCGAGATGCCGCAGCTGCGGTACCGGGTGGCCGGTGCACCGCTGGGACTACACCGCCCCTGGTTTGTCGAGGACGCCGAGCTCGACGTCGACTTCCACATCCGCCGTATCGCGGTGCCGCCGCCGGGCGGCCGCAAAGAACTCGACGACCTCGTCGGGCGGTTGATGTCCTACAAGCTGGATCGCTCACGTCCGCTGTGGGAGCTGTGGTTCATCGAGGGTGTCGAAAACGGTCGGGTGGCCTGCCTGACGAAAATGCACCACGCGCTCATCGACGGCGTTTCCGGCGCCGGGCTCAGTGAAATCATGCTCGACGTCACCCCCGAGCCGCGACCGGCGGCCGATGAGCCGAAGGAATCGCTGGTCGGAATCGGCATACCCCGATTGGAGCTGCGCGCGATCGGCGGCGTTTTCAACATCGCCGTGATGACGCCCTACCGGATGTTACGCGTGGTCGAGCAGACAATACGCCAGCAGCTGGCGGTGCGCGGGCTGGCCAACAAGCCGCCTCGCTACTTCGATGCGCCGACCACGCGCTTCAATGCCTCGGTCACGGCGCACCGGCGTGTCAGCGGTGCCCGGGTGCCGTTCAAGCGTGTCAAGGCGGTCAAAGACGCCTTCGGAGTGAAGGTCAACGATGTGGTGCTGGCGTTGGTGTGTGGGGCGATGCGCCAATACCTGCAGGATCGGGATGAGCTGCCGGACCGGCCGCTCCTGGCCCAGGTGCCGGTATCGACCCGCAGCGAGGGCACCGAGGTGGGCAACCAGATCAGCTCGATGACGGTCAGCCTTCCCACCGACGTCTCCGATCCCAGTGAGCGGATGAAAGCCATCCATAACAGCTCGCAGGGCGCCAAAGCGATGGCGAAAGCGCTGACCGCACACCAGATCATGGGATTGACCGAAACGACCCCGCCCGGGCTGCTTTCATTGGCCGCCCGCGCTTACACCGCCAGTCGGCTCGGGGGAAACGTCGCCCCGCTCAACCTGGTGGTCTCCAACGTGCCTGGACCCGACTTCCCGCTGTACATGGCCGGCGCAATCGTGGAAAAACTGGTGCCGATCGGTCCGCTGGTGATGGACATCGGACTCAACGTCACCTGCTTCAGCTACCGCGGATCGGTCGACTTCGGCTTCATCACCACCCCCGAAATCGCGAACGACATCGACGAGCTGGCCGACGGCATCGAAGCGGCACTACGCGAGCTCGAGCACGCCGCAGGCCGAACTTCTGCACCGCGAACCCGGCGGCGTCGCGGTCAATGATCGCCATGACGACCGCGCGATCACCTGCCACCGGTCGTCGGCAGAATGTCGGCTGTCCGCCTTCCAGGCTGGCAGCTGGACCGGCTAATCCTTGGGACGACGTCAGCCCGTCGGCCGGGAGCCGGCCGCCACCTCATCGGGGTAGTCGTCGTAATAGGGCACATAGCCTTCCTCCCGGCCTTTCAGCACATACAGCGGATCCTCGACGTCGGAGCCGTAGCCTTGCTCGCGCAGATCAGCCTTTTTCCTCTTGAACGTCGAAGTGTGCTCCAGCGAATCAACGACCCGCACAAACAACGGCACTGCGTAGCTGGGCAGCTGCTCGTAGACCGTGTTGGCCAGCGACGCGCCGTCGAAGTCCGTGTCGCCTGCCAGCACCACAGCCGCCATCCCGGCGCGCCCGTCGGTGCCGGGCACCTGCACGCCGAAGACGGTGACAGCTTCGACGGCCGGGTCGGCCGACACGGCCGCCTCGACATCGGTCGTCGCGACGTTCTCGCCCTTCCACCGGAATGTGTCGCCGAGCCGGTCGACGAACGCGGCGTGGCGCCAGCCCTGTGGACGCATCAGGTCTCCGGTGTTCAACCACACGTCACCGTCCCGGAAAGCGTTGCGCACCAACTTCTTCGCGCTCGCCTCGGCGTCGGTGTAGCCCTCGAACGGCTGCTTGCTGGTGACCTTGCTCAGTAACAGCCCCGGCTTGCCGCCGCGCACCTTGCGCACCCGCCCCTTGTCGTCGCGAACCGGTTCGCCGGTCTCGGGGTCGTACTCGACGAAGGCGACCGGGGTCGGGCAGATGCCGGCGGTCTTGGGGATGTTGAAGACGTTGACGAACCCGGTGTTGCCCTCGCTGGCCCCGTAGAACTCGAAGACCCGCGGGATATTGAAGCGGGTGGTGAACTCGTCCCAAATGTCGGGTTGCAGCCCGTTGCCGGCGATGACGCGCACCCTATGTTTGCGATCGGTGTCCTTCTCGGGCTGGTTGAGCAGGTAGCGGCAGATTTCGCCGATGTAAAGGAACGCGGTGGCGTCGTAGCGGATGACCTCGTCCCAAAACCGTGACGCCGAAAACGAGCGCCCCAGCGCGAGGGCGGCACCGGCGCTGAGCACTCCCGACACCCCCACGGTGAGCGCGCTGTTGTGGTACAGCGGCAGGCAGCAGTACAGCGTGTCGCTGCTCCTTAGCCGCATGCCAATCGCACCGGACCCCCCAAGCGCCCGCAGCCACCGGTAATGGGTCATCACACTGGCCTTGGGTGCGCCGGTGGTGCCCGAGGTGAAGATGTAGAAGGCCTGATCCTTGGCGAGGACCGACGAGATCACCGCCGGATTGTCGGTGGACGCGTCGGCGGACAGCCGCTCAAGTTCGTCTATGGTGATCGTGTCGGCGACTTTCGCGCCCGATTCGTCGACGGCCTCGAGCAGCGTGTCTTCGCCGATCAGGATCTTGGCATTCAGCAGGTCGATGCTGTGAGCGAGCACCTTGCCGCGGTGGTGGTGGTTCAGCATGCCGGCGATCGCGCCCAATTTCACCACCGCCAGCATCAGCAGCACTGTGGGCGGCGAGTTCTCCAGCATGATGGCGACCACATCGCCGCGCTCGACGCCGCGTGCGGCCAGCACTGCCGCATACCGGTTGGCGGTTTCGTTGGCCCGACCGTAGGTCACAGTTTCGTCTTCGAATCTGATGAACACCTGATCGCGGTGCCGTGCCGCGCGGTCCTGGAAAACCTTACCGATCGAGGTCTTGGACGACTGACGAGTCAAGAAAGCGGTCAGCACGCCGCGCACGATGACCGGCGCATCGACGAACAGACCAGGCAGCCGGCTGGCGATATCGGTCAACCGGACGGTGTCGTCATCCATGCGTTCTCTCCGCTTGTTCCCCGCCACATCCGCCGGCTCCATCAGCGTTTGCGTCGGATGCGTGCGCGGTCCACAAGCCCCGACTTCACCAGCGCATCGTCGATAAATCGCTGCGCCGGCCGCGAGCGGAAAAACCCCGTGTGGCCGCCCGGATACCAACAGATCTCGGGTCTGCCCCAGTGCTCCCAGAGCCGGGCGGCCTCGTCGCGCGGGTGCACCAACCTGTCGGCGATGCCGGCGTAGATGAAGCGGCCATCCAAGGGCACGCGGGGACGCAGCGCCAGCGGCGAGATCATCGCCCCGATGGGCTTGGCCAACGTCAACATCTGACGAAGGTCGTCGTAGGCGCTGAGGCCGGCATGGCGGGCAACCAGCTCGAGCAGATCAGCAAGTGGGACGCCGAGAATCGCACAGGTGAGGTCGTCGTCAAGGGTGGCCACCAGCGAGGTGAGGTAACCGCCGAGGGAGATGCCGTTCATCCCGATCATTGAGTCAGGCTCCTGTGACCGGATCCACGACAGCAGGCGCCGGATATCCCACACCGCCTGAGCGACACCGTGGACGTTGTCGAGCACGTCCTCACTGGGAAACGCGGCGCCCTTGGGCAGGCCCCGTGCACGCGGGCCGTGCATGGGAAGGACGGGAAGCACGACATTGAGGCCGAGATCGTGGTGCAGATGCCACGCCCGAAACAGCGCGAGGTCCAGGGCGGCGCGTCCCATTTCGGCACCATGCACACACACCAGCCATGGGCGCGGCTCGCGGTGTCGCAACATCAAGCCGTACTCATGGTTATTCGAGGTATAGCTCAGCCACCTTTCCCGGCCCGGTTCGCCCGCACAGGGCTCATACTCACTGTCGAAAAACATGCGCGAGTAGGTGCGCCCCAGGCTGGTGACGGGCCTGACAGAGACATCGGTCAGCGGCGGTGGTGCCGCGAAAAACCCCTCAGGCTTTCCGAGCCAACCTTTCTCACGATAGAAATCAAGTGCGGCGATCACCTCGCGATTGATCCGTTCGACTCTCGTCGCATCCGGCGCCGATCGCAGGAAGCGAAAGCCGAGCAGCACGATTTCATCGCCGAACGCGTGCGCCGCGAGCCCGAAGGTGGGTCGTCTCGCGGGAAGCTGACCGGGCTGACGATCCAGATAGTCCGCCCAGGACCGGGCGTAAAAACCACCGGTGCGGGTGAACGGCCCCAGCGCCAGCGCCAACGGACTGGCACCACCGCGCCGCGGCGCTGCAACCCCACCTGCCCCATGGTCGACATCGTCTGGCGCGGCAGCCGATGCACCTGTCTGCTCGCTGTCCTGCATCAACCTCAACTTCCCGGATACCGTTGGACACGAGTCGGACGTCAGTCAGCCTAGCGCCGCTGAGCCGACGCTATCGCCAGCTCCGAGGATTCTGGTCCTGAACAGAACAATGGACGAGTGGCGTGCGAAAACACTGCGCAACCGGCAGATCATCGATGAAGACCCCACTGCCCATAATCGGTCGCAAGAACGTCGTCCAAGTCCACGCGGATACCGCAGAGGGGACTCGGGTTCGACGGGCTGTTGACCACAGCCTGATAAAGCACCGCCATGGGCTCGCGCTCACCATGCGACCACGCGCTCGTCTGCCACGCCCACCGGTGCCCTGCAGTGCTTGAGCGCCCAATTACGCCGTCTTCGATCGCCCACCGACACGCCCGGGGAATGCCCATAGATGCCGGTGCGGTCCACGCCCAGTACAAGAGTTGAGTCCGCGAAACCAGTCGACCGCAACGCTCTTCCAGGTGTTGAGGTCGATGTCCTCATCGATACTGAACAAGACCGTCGGCGAATCCTCACCCCCGGCTGCAGCGTGTAGCCGTTGAGCTGTCTGAGTCAAGTCGCTATAGCGCGCGGTACCGTCGTCGTCGATCACCGCCGCCCGGTCGGGCCACCGAGCCGCCGCGACCGCCAGCAGCGTGGTGGATGCGGGCCCGCCTCGGGCCACCTCGCGAATTGTCCGCAACAGCGCACGCGGGCTTAGCAGTCCGGAGCGCACCAGCGCCCGACCGCCGTGCTCGCCACGCCTCCGGTCGTCACCGCTCGGCCTTCCGCGCGCTGCGGGCATCGGTATACCGGACCCACGGCCGCGCCACGCGATCCACAGGCCCCCGTAGTAACACCGAGGTAAGCTCGACAGGCCACGCCCACCACGGCGCGATCGTTTGGGGCCGTTCGATGATCGCTTTCGCCACGACCCCGGCGGCCTCGTCGGGATGCAGCCCCGGAAGTTTGCGCAGGCTCGCGCTGGGCGCGATCATCCGGGTGTGGATCAACGCCATGTAGACAGCGGTGACGTCCACGCCGTCGGCGTGCAACTCCGGTGCGACGCTGCGCAGCCAGGTGTCGAACGCCCCCTTGGACGCCTGATAGGTGCCCCATCGTGGACCGGGCGGAACGCGGACACCGATGCTCGAAATGTTCACGATGTGCCCGCTCCCGCGTTGCCGCATCGCTGGAAGCAGCCCGAGCAGCAACCGGATCGGCCCCAGGTAATTGATGCCGATGGTGCGTTCAAAATCGTGCGGCCGGTCGTACTGCATATGCAGCTCCCGCCGGATCGACTTGCCCGCGTTGCTGATCACGATGTCCGGCGGCCCGTTGTCGCTGATGAGCGCATTGGCCAGGTCGGTGACCGCGACGTCGTCGGTGAGGTCGGCCGGGTAGGCGACCGCCCGGCCGCCCGCCGCGGTGATCGACGCCGCGAGCTCCTCGAGCTTGTCTGCCGTCCTGGCCACCAGCAGCACGGTCGCGCCGGCCGCACCGAGCTTGCGCGCGGTGGCCTCGCCAAGCCCGTAGGAGGCGCCGGTGACCAACACAGTCTTGCCCGACACCGCCGAGCGCAGCCGGTCGGGATCCGACAGCCGCGGCGGGTTGACGAGTTTGTCGATCGCCTTAGACGCCCAGTTCATTGGAAATGCCTTACCCACACGCGGGCCCACGTTACTCGCGCGGTGGCCTGGGGCCCTCTCGATCGTGCAGCTTTTTGGGACCACACGTTATGTGCGATGGTGAACGATCTGCGCGTGTGTATGCACGTCTTGCCGCGCCAAAAACCGCCTGACACCGCCGACCAGCGAGAACGCGCGCCGCAATTTAATGGGCGTCAAGTGGTCGCAGGTTCAAATCCTGTCAGCCGCACTGTCAGCGCACTGTCAGCCGCACGAGGGCATGCACCATGCAGGCGGCCAGAGCTTCTATCTAGGAGCGGCCAAGGTCGGGCAGCCGCTGGCCATCATGGCCCGGTTCGACGCCGGGCAGACGCTGGGGATGATCGAAAAGCATTCCGTGACAACCGCATACACGGTGCCGACCCAGTTCGTCCGGTTTGTGAAGCTGCCGGCCGCGGTGCGGTCCCGCTACGACGTGTCCAGCCTGAAATCTGGTCGTGCACTCCGCGGCGTGGCACTGTCACGTTGGTGAGTGTGGGCGACCTGGGAGGATCGTGGGGTGACCACCGCAACGCCGTCGTACAAGGGCCACCGCTACCCGGTCGAGATCATCAACCACGGCGTGTGGCTGTACTTCAGGTTCCCGCTCAGCTTCCGTGAGGTCGAGGAGCTGATGCTCGTACGCGGTGTCGCGGTGAGTTAGGAGACGATCCGGCGGTGGTGCGCCAAGTTCGGGCAGGCCTACGCCAACCAGCTGCGCCGGCGGCGCGCGCGCCCTGGCGACAAGTGGCACCTCGACGAGGTGTTCGTCGGGATCAACGGCAGGCTGCGGTACCTGTGGCGCGCGGTCGACCAGCACGGCAACGTGCTCGACGTTCTCGTCCAGTCACGCCGAAACGCGGTGGCGGCCAAGCGATTCCTCCGTAAGCTGCTCAAGGGCCTGCGGTACGTGCCGCGCGTGCTGGTCACCGACAAGCTGGGCAGCTACCAGGTCGCCCACCGCGAGCTCATGTCGTCGGTGGAGCACCGGCGGTCGCGGTATCTGAACAACCGCGCCGAGAACTCTCATCAGCCCACCCGACAACGCGAACGGGCGATGAAACGCTTCAAATCGTCGCGGCATGCGCAACGGTTCCTGTCCGCCTTCAGCGGCATCTCCGCACACTTCCGGCCGCGACGGCATCTGCTCAGCGCGACCGAATGGCGAACCGAGATGGCCGACCGCTTCGCGGTCTGGCGTAGGTCACCGCGCCCGACGCTGCCGCCTGAATGTGAACGACCCAACGGTGTTCCGTCGCGACTGCTTCAAACCCAACTGCGCCACTACACTTTTCAATCAACGTGACAGTGCCGTCGGTCGGCCAACAGCTCGGCGATCGCGGCGAAGTCCTGCCGGTAGGCCTTGGCCGTGTTCGGTGATGGCTTGCGTACGCCGCGATCGGCCAGAAACACCGAGAACCACTGCGGATAACCCGATTCCGAGGCCTTGGGAGCAAGGGACCTGCGGGACGTCCTCGTCATACGCCAATTGTCCCATCATATTCGTGGATATCCGCAGTTATCCACGAACTGCTCCGTCGTGTCGCATGCACGCCAGAACCCAAAGGCCGTTTCTTCGGCTTCGCCTTCGAGCAAGAGGTGTGTGGTTCGTGGGCTGGTCGAAAACGGTTGGTGGCGCTGCGCTCTGGTTAGCGGGCTGTGGGTGTGGAGCGGGTTATGTTGGAGGAGTGCGGGACTGGGAAACGTGGGAGGGGGACAAATGCGGACACGGTGATGTTGTGGGTGGTGGTAGATAAGCGGGCCGGCCGCGTCGTATGGTGCGGCCATGGCGAATATCAACTCGAAAACCGAAGCGCGTAAAAGAGTTCGCGAGTCGCAGGCTAGGGCGAACGAGGCTCGGCTGGAACGTGAACGTCAGGACGTGGATGATGCGGCGTCGTTTCTGGTCGAGCTGGGTCGCCTGGCGGCGGTCGACGAGTGGGAGCAAGGCCGCATCCAAGAGATTCGCGCAGAAGGGGAGCGGCGCCGTCACGAACACCGCCAGGTCGGTGCCGCAGCGGTTTCTCGGATGCAGGCGCGCGGTGAAACGGTTGCGGTGATTGCGGAGTTGGCCGGCGTCAAGGTCAGCGATGTGCGCACCGTGTTGAAGGCAGACGCTCGCGCAAACCGCGACGCGGCGTCGCCGGCGGCCAGTGCCGCGCCCAATGGTGCCGTGCCCAATGGTCCCGCGCCCAATGATGCCGTGCCCAATGGTGCCGCGGTCGATGGTGCGGCTGTCCACGGCATTTGACCAAATAATTGGTCCGATCTAGATTAAGTGCCGACTGGCCGAACGTCTTGGGCGACGTGACCGAAGTTCGTTGGTGATACGCGACCCCGAAAGGAATGGCTGAGTGATTGATTTCAAGGATCAAGTGGCGGTAGTCACTGGTGCGGGTCGCGGGCTTGGTCGGCTCTACGCCCTGGACTTGGCGCGGCGGGGAGCCTCGGTTGTGGTCAATGATCTCGGCGGCACAATGCGCGGCGAGGGAGCGGACTCCAAAGTTGCAGACGGGGTGGTCGCGGAGATCAGGTCGGCAGGCGGCACGGCGGTAGCTTCGTACGACTCGGTGGACAGCCCCGAGGGTGGTGAGGCGATTGTGCAGACCGCAGTCGAGCACTTCGGACGGCTCCACGCAGTCATAAGCAACGCTGGCATCTTCAACAGCATCGCGTTCGACGAGATGACGCCGGCTCAGTGGCGGCAGATGCTCGCGGTTCACTTGGACGGTGGGTTCTATTTGAGTCAGCCAGCTTTCAAGGTGATGAAGAAACAGGGATACGGCAGATTCGTCTTCATCTCATCGTCCGGCGGAATGTTCGGCAGCACCTCGAGGCGCATTACGGTGCCGCCAAGGCGGGATTGGTGGGGCTGAGCAACGTCATTGCCCTTGAGGGAGCCGACCACGGCATTCTCTCCAACACTGTGCTGCCCTTTGGGTTCTCGCGCATGGTGACCGAGACGGTGGACTCGAACGCGCTTGAGAGCTTGGGGCTTCTGGACCTGATCGGTCCAGAGAAAGTCGTGCCCATCGTGACCTATCTGGCTAGTCGCTCCTGCGAATCCAGCCACGAGAATTACTCGGCTTGCGCTGGTCGGTATGCGCGGGTCTTCGTCGGGCTAGGTGATGGCTGGTTACCCGACACCGACACCGAGGCCGCAGCCACGGCAGACGACATCGCGGCTCAGTTCCCCCAGGTCTCGGGTACTGAACCGTTCACCATCCCTGGCAACATCTACGAGGAACTATTCTCCGTGGTTGGTCGGCTCGGCGTTGACTTGTCAGGAAGCGGCACCTAAGCCGAATAGCCCTAACATCTGTTCCGGTTAAGAGTTCGGGGTTGCGAAGTGGGTTTAGATCGGCAGGCAGTGTTCGTAGCAGTGGAGCAAGAGCGGCTGGCGATCGCTGCACTTCTGGATGAACTCAACCGACGGCCCGCAGTTGTCCTCGCCGAGCTTATGCGCGAGTTCGGGACATTAGACCGTTGGCGCGCACGTACTCAGCACCATCGTTGATGGCTTGCCGGTATTCCTCGGCCTCGCAGTTCGGCGAGGGAGCCTCGCCCTCGCGATCAACGAGCGGGCAACCAAGCACGCTCAATTACCTTCCCGCGGAACTCGTTGATCGGCTCCGAGCCAGCGCAAGTCGTCCGGTCAGCCCCCCACTTTTTGGTCCGCGTGACCCGCTTGCTGACGTACTCGTCCACAGCGGCGACATCAGGATCCCCCTCGGCCTTTCCTACGATCCGAACCCATCGGTTACGTCCTTTGCGCTCGACTTCCTCGCAGGACCCTGGCCGTTCGGGTTTGTGCCGTTGGGTCGGCTTCGCGGGCTATCGCTGCACGCCACCGACGTCGACCGGGTTTGGCGCACCGGGCGCGAGGTCAAAGGGCCAGCCGCAGCCCTCATGATGGCGGTCGCCGGGCGTACTGTCCTGCTGGACCAACTCGACGGACCAGGACTGCCACTGCTGCGAAGTCGAATCCTCGGCGACTAGACGACCCACAAGAGGGGTGGGGGCGCCCCCCGGCGCGAATGGAACTCCGACTCGTTTCGGCCAGCGTCCTTTCTGTCTATGCTCCTTGCCGCCGACACGAAACAAATAGGCGTGAAGTGTCGGCGGAATAACCAACGACCACGACACCCGCATCGTGGAGTGGCGGCCGGGACTGTGGATTTAACGGTGTTTCCGGCCTGACACGCTGAGCGATGCTCGGCGAGGAAGGTGCCGTGATGACGACACTGGATGGCGTGACGAAGAAGAAGCCGGCTGAGCAGTCGGCCGAGCAGCAGGCTGCGGCCGAGCTGGTGCGGTTGGCCCAGGAACAGGGCCTGTCGTTGACCGGACCCGATGGGCTTGCTCAAGCAGCTGACCAAGACGGTGCTCGAGACCGCGCTCAACGAGGAGATGACCGAGCACCTGGGCTATGAGAAACATGACCCGGCGGGTGCGGGGACGGGCAATATCCGCAACGGCACCCGGGCCAAGACGGTGTTGACCGACACCACCGGCCCCGTCGAGCTCGATGTGCCGCGGGATCGGGCGGCGACGTTTGAACCGCAGATCGTCAAGAAGCGTCAGCGGCGGCTGTCTGGCGTCGATGAGGTGGTGCTGTCGTTGTATGCCAAGGGTCTGACCACCGGCGAGATTTCGGCGCACTTCGCCGAGATCTACGGCGCGTCGGTGTCGCGGGAGACGATCAGCCGGATCACCGACAAGGTGATCGAGGAGATGAACGACTGGGCGGTGCGGCCTCTGGATGAGACCTACGCGGCGATCTTCATCGACGCCATCGTGGTGAAGGTCCGCGACGGCCAGGTCGCCAACCGACCGTTCTATGCCGCGATCGGGGTGAGCCTGGCCGGGGAGCGCGACATCCTGGGACTGTGGGCCGGCACCGGTGGTGAGGGCGCCAAGTTCTGGATGAGCGTGCTCACCGACCTGCGCAACCGTGGCGTCAAGGACGTCTTCTTCGTGGTCTGCGACGGCCTCAAAGGGTTGCCCGAGGTGGTCAGCAACGTCTGGCCACACACCATCGTGCAGACCTGCATCATTCATTTGATCCGCAACACTTTTCGGCTCACCTCCCGCAAGTACTGGGATGAGATCAAACGCGACGTGAAACCGATCTACACCGCGGTCAACGCCGCCGCGGCCCGCTCGGCGTTCGACGAGCTGACCGAGAAGTGGGGACAGCGCTACCCGGCGGTGATCCGGCTCTGGGACAACGCCTGGGCCGAGTTCATCCCGTTCCTGGACTACGACGTGGAGATCCGCCGGGTGATCTGCTCGACGAATGCCATCGAGTCGCTCAACGCCCGCTACCGGCGGGCGATCAAGGCGCGCGGGCATTTCCCCTCCGAGCAGGCCGCGATGAAATGCCTCTATCTGGTGACCCGATCCCTAGACCCGACCGGTGTCGGCAGGGCACGATGGA